>NZ_SCUT01000010.1 GCF_004297265.1 Reyranella sp. | reverse complement strand
CTATCCGCTGCGCATCATCCGCCCGGCCGACGGCATCCCGAGCTACGAATACGAGCCCAACCGCCTCACGCTCGTCCTCTCCGAGGCCGGACAGATCGTCGACGCCGCCTGGGACTGACGCGCGGTCCCGAGGCCTGCTTCGCCAATCGGGAGTCCCGTCAAACCTTGATCCCCGCCGCTCGCAGCTCGTCCATGAAATCAAGTACCAGCTGAACGACCGTACCGGCTTCCAGAGTCATCTTGCGGAAAGCGGCGGCCGGAACGACCAGGCCACTGCGGCTCACTCGTACGCATTTGCCCTGCTTCATCAACTGCGCGGTGTGCCGCCGGACCGTCTCGTAAGGGAGCATCATCGAGTTCGAAATCGCCATCATGCTGACCGGCCGCCGATCCGAGTCGGGCAGTATGTCCCGGTTGGCGCCGGGCGCAGTGTTCGTGATGTGCTTGACGTTGGCGGCGCGGATCGCGGTGAACACCAATCCCGTCATGAGGTCGCCGCCGAAAAAATCGCGCAAGACCTTCAACGCGGCAAGCAGCACTCGGATCGAAGCGACGACAACGACGACCTGCTCCTTGTTGAGGGTGCGCGGCGCATCGAAGGATCTGGGCGGTCTGAAGTGCCCGATCTTGATCCGCCTGAGCCCGTCAAGCATGCGTACGGCTTCGAGATAGATCTTTCGCAGCATCGCGTTCGTACGCTGGCTCCTCAACGTCGCGGAGGCGAGGCATGCTCCGCCAACCTCCAGATGGCAGGCGCCCCTCAGAACAAGCTTGTGAACCTGCCGACGTACGGTCTCAAACGGTGTGTCCAGCCGGCGGGCCAGCTCGCGAATTCCTATCGGCTTGTCGTCTCTCGGGTCGACGAGCGCGTCGCCCAGCATCGTCATGATGATCATGCCGCCCAGGACGTCATCGTGCGCCCGGCCGATCACCTCGAAGCCCCGCAGGAAGAACTCGGTCGATATCCGGCCGATCGTATAAACCTCGGGATGCGCCGCGAGATCCATCGCGCGGCTGGACCGGATCATTGCTGGACTCCCTCGATCTTCAGGCTGGTCTCCGTTCAACATCCTACCAACCTTGGGCGAGAATTGAGCCGTGAGCGACGCGCTGACCCATTTTGGTGAGTAACCTTCTTGTCGCATCTCGTGTTCTGCCCGTAGCCTTTGCGCATCGGGGAGGCAGAAGCTGATTCTAAACATCATCCATCGCGGCCTGATCGGCCTCGCTCTGGCTCTGTGGGCGAATGGCGCCGCACTGGGCCAATACATGCCGACGTCATCGACGAACATCCCGCTGTCGTATGTCGGCGTAGGAGGCGATCAGTACCGACTTGCCATCAGCGTCGGCATCAACGGCGGACCGCTGCAATCCTACCTGTTCGACACCGGTTCTCCCGGCTTCAACGCTGCCTACAACCCGACGACCTGGAACGGTTTTGGTGGCGGGTCGACGACGACCGTTCCCGCCTCCACGATCGCCAATGGCAACAATGTCCAGTTCTGTTACGGCGACACGCCCGGCGCCTGCCGTGGCTTCATTGGGAACATCGTCCAGGTTCCGTCGCTCAGCTTCCAGGATCCGACCGGGGGAACGACGACATTCAATGCGCCTCCGTCCGGTGGCTTCCACATTACCGCGGTGTCTTCCGACAATGCCTTCAGCCAGCCTTCGCCGCTGATCTATCCGGATTACTTCTGCAGCGGCGGTTTCGCCTGCCCCGGTACTCCCAATCCGACGCCGCCGGATTCGCTTCTGTTCTACGGAATATTCGGTGCCGGTGCCTTTACGTCGCCCCAAGTCGGCTGCTCTACCGCCATCGCGATCCCAGCGACATGCCCCACCGGCCAGAGTACGCCTCCCGTCACGGTCGGCAGCCCGCTCGGGCAAATCCAGGTTGCCAACAGCCATATGGCTCAAGGCTACATGGTCGCGGCCAACGGCCAGGCCAATCAGGCGACTGCAGGCGGGATTTCGAATCCTCCCTCCGGCAACGCGCTGGTTTCGATCGGCGGCAATTCGAACGTGGCGGTCACGGCGTGCAATCCGTGCGTGACCGTGGGCCTTACTCCCGAGGTGATCGGCCAGTTCGCCACGGTCGGCTTGCCAAGCCGGAGACCCGACGTTCCCGGCTTGGTCAGATGGACGCAAACCGCCGACCCCTTTCCCAACCCCTACGGCGCCTCGCCGGGCAACAATGCCACTCGCGAATATGGCGTGAACTTCACCGTTGCCCTGACGCCGAACGGCGGCGGGGCGCCCCTCACCGTGACGACGGGCGCCTTGCTGGACACCGGCACGCCGAGCTTCGGCCTGGCCTCGAGCCTGAGTGCGGCCGGCACGACGGCAACATACATAACCATGACGGGCGTGAATCCGGACGGCACCGCCATTCCCGGTCTGACAACGACATCGGCGAATCTGAACCCATACTACGGCACCTATCACGTCGGGAATTTCAACTCGGAGAACACGAGCATCCTCGGCCTGCCTTTTTTCATGCAGAACTCGGTGTTGTTCGATCTCTCGAACCGGGCGATTGGCTACACGCCGTTCTTCGTCACCGATGCGCCGCTCGCGACGACGGCCCTCGGCCCGCTGAGCGTCACGTCGTCCAATTTGCAATTGGGACTGGCGGGAGTCATCTCGGGTCTCGGGGGAGTAAATGTCGGTGCCGGTGCAGCGATCCAGGTCAGTGCGACCAACACCTATACCGGCGTGACGAACATCGCCGACGGCGGAAGGCTCAACGTCGCGGGCCCGGGCAGCATCGCGCTCTCGAGCGGCGTAACCAATGACGGCGTGTTCGACATCTCCCGCGCCTGGGCACCTGTCACCATCTCGTCCCTGACGGGCGCCGCCACCGGCCTCGTGAGTCTCGGCGGCAATGCCCTGACGATCGCCAATGCCAACGGCACCTACTCGGGCAATCTGAGCGACGGCGGCGCCTACCCGCTTGCAGGCGGCAGCCTGACCATCGCGGGCGGCACGCAAACCCTCGCCGGTGCCAGCACCTACACCGGCGGCACCTTCGTGAACGGCGGTATCCTGAATCTCACCGGCACGATGGTCGGCAGCCTCGGCATCCAGTCGGGCGCCGTGTTTAGCACGACGGGCGGCTACTCTGTCGCCGCAAATGCCATCCTGGCCAATGCCGGCACCTACATTGCAGAGCCCGGGACCGGGCCACTTCTCAACCAGGGGCTCTTCCTCAACAGCGGCGCCTTCCTGAGCGGCCTCAACAACACCGGCACCATGGTGAACAACGGCACGATCGTCGGCGACGTGACCAACTCGGGGACGATGTCCGGCATCGGCGCGATCGCTGGCAACGTCGTCAACAGCGGGACCGTTTCCCCCGGCAACTCGATCGGCACGCTGAACGTCGTCGGCAGCTACACCCAGGCTGCCGGCAGCTCCTACGTCGTCGAGACCAATGCGCAAGGCCAATCCGACCTCATCAATGCGACCGGCACCGCCGTCATTTCCGGCCTCAGTGGCGCTTTCTGGCTGCCGGATGGCTCCATGCCGCTGCCGCCGGGCGCGGTCCGCTCGACGTCCACCATCATGAGCGCCAGCGGCGGCGTCACCGGCAGGTTCTCGTCGGTCACGTCGCTCGCCGGCAACCTGCCGTTCGTCCTGCCGAGCCTCAGCTACGACGCCAACAACGCCTATCTCACCCTGCAGGTCGGTGGCTTTGCCCGCCAGGCCCTGACACCGAACCAAGCTGCCGTCGGATCGGTGCTCGACGTTGCCGCGCTCGGCGCCACCGGCGATTTCGCGACCGTGCTCAGTGGCTTTTCGGCATTCAACACCCAGCAGGGCGTCGCGGCCATGAACACGATCAGCGGCCAGAACTATTCGGCCTTCTCCTCGGTCGGCATCGCGACCACCCAGATATTCATGACCAACTTCGCCAACACGGTCGGCGGCACCTCGGGCGGCGGCAAGCGCGTCGCCCTGGCCGAGGCCTGCGATGTCGCCTGCGACACGACCGAGCCCGGCCGCTGGGGCGCCTGGGGCGGAGCGCTGGGCGGCTTCGGTGTCGTCGGCGGGACGGCCAATGCCGGCACGCTCACCTACAATCTCGGCGGCTTCGCGGCCGGCATCGACCGGCGCCTGACGCCAGACCTGCTGGTCGGTGTCACCGCCGGCTTCACCAGTGGCAGCCAGTGGGTCGGCGGCTTCTCCGGCGTCGGCACCTCGGACACGTTCCAGGCCGGCCTCTACGCCAGCTATGCCAGGGACGCCGTCTATGTCGACGGGCTGGCGGCCTATGCCTATTCCGACAACCGCATGACGCGCCAGATCACCCTCCCCGGCCTGTCGCGCACCGCCAACGGCCGCACCGGCGCCAACCTGTTCTTCGGCCAGATCGAGACCGGCTACCGCTTCGAGATCGGCGGCCTCGCGGAAGCCTACGTCACCCCCTTCGCGCGCCTGCAGGCGGCAACGGCCACGCAGAACGCCTTCACCGAATCCGGTGCGGGCTCGCTCGACCTGTCGGTCGCCTCGCAAACCACCAACTCGCTGCGCAGCGTGCTGGGTGCCCAGCTCGGCGGCGCGATGGACCTCGGCTGGCGCGAGAAGCTGGCAATGCAGTTCAAGCTGGGCTGGGGCCACGAATATGCCGACACCGGCCGGCCCGTCACCGCTTCCTTTGTCGGCGCACCGGCCCTGCCCTTCACCACCTATGGCGCCGCGCCCCAGCGCGACAGCGTCGTGCTGGGCCTCTCCGCCAACACCGTCATCGCCGACGCCACCTCCGTCTACTTCCGCTACGAGGGCGACATCTCCAGCCAGGATTCCAACCACGCCCTCACCGCCGGATTCCGCATGACCTGGTAGCCCGTCCCGTCACCTCCCGAGCCGCTACAGCGGCGCCAGCGCATGCCGCAGCGGATCGCTCGGCACCTGCATCAGCCCGTCGAACGGCTGGCCCAGTTCGAGGATGAGATAGATCGCGCTGGCCGCGGAGAGGGCACAGAAGAACAGGACGCTCAACATCGTGCCATTGGCATCCGCCGACATGGCGAAGCTGCCGAAAATGAAGCAGAGCCACAGGACCAGCACGGTGATGAACGGCTTGGCCAGCGAGTCGGACGGGTGAGCGTAGAGTGTGAGCTGGATCTGGGCCAGGGAATTGCTCACCACCGATGCCCGCGCCTGCAGCGAGGTCTGAACCGGATCGTGCGGCGCAAGCAGGCGCAGCCTGGTGATGACCTGGGCTTCCGATGCCGAAGCCTGTGCCGGCGTCAGGGCAACGGCATCGTCATCGCGCCAGATCGTATTCACGATCGCGGCAACGTCCTGGCGCAGGGCTTGCCGCAGCGCCACGCCTTCGGCACCGTAGTCCTTGAGCAGACGGTCGAGCTCGATGACATTGGCCGTGAGCTGGCCGACCTGGCTGTGAGTGGCCTCGTAGGAGGCCCGGGTCGAGGCGAAGAGAAGCGCCGTCACCAGTGCCGCCATGGTGGCGACCAGGGCCGTCGCCAGCTTGATGACGTCCTTCGAGTCGCCGCTCAGGTGCTTCTCGGGTAGCCTGCGGCGGAGAAGGACGCCGGCGGCGGTGCTGATCAGGATCACGCCCAGGACAAGCAGCGCGGTTTCGACGGCACTCAACTCTTTCACCTCGTCCAGAACCGGCCTGCACCGGTAACATAAGTGCAATGAGCCTACCGCTGCCCCCTTACCAGACTGTTACAGAAGACTACTTCGCCCGCCGCGGTCTACGGCGTTACGCCGGGGTCTTCTCGTTGTGGGCCCTCGGCGTCGGCGCTGTCATCTCGGGCCATTACTCGGGCTGGAACCTCGGTCTCCTGGCCGGCGGATGGGGCGGCTATGCGTTGGCCGCCTGCATCATCGCCGTCATGTATTTCGGGCTGGTCTTCTGCATCGCCGAAATGGCCGCCGCTCTTCCCCACACGGGCGGGGCCTACTCCTTCGCACGCGCCTCGATGGGGCCGTGGGGCGGCTTCGTCACCGGCCTCTGCGAGAACGTCGAATACGTGCTGACGCCGGCCGTCATCGTGTCCTTCCTGGCGACCTATCTCGCCGGAGTGTTTGAGACACCTCCCGCCTGGCTGCCGGCCTACTGGGTGGCCGGCTACGCGGTGTTCGTGGCGCTGAACGTCCGCGGCGTCGAGCTTTCCTTCAAGGTCACCGTCATCGTTACGCTGGCCTCGCTGGCATGCCTTGCGGTGTTCTGGGGCTCGGCGCTCCCGGTCGCGGAGTTCGGCCGATACGCGCTCAACATTGGCGCCGGAGCCGACGGCAAGCCGGTCGAGCTGGCGCAAGGTGGCGGCCCGCTGCTGCCGTTCGGGCTGCACGGCGCGCTGGCGGCGCTTCCCTTCGCCGTCTGGCTGTTCCTCGCCATCGAGCAGCTACCGCTCGCGGCCGAGGAATCGATGGAGCCGTCGCGCGACATTCCGCGCGGGATCGTGGCCGGGTTACTGACACTTCTCGTCTCGGCTGGTCTCACCGTCTGGCTCAACCCGTCAGTGGCCCCTGGCAGTTTCCAGCTTGCGGGGTCCGGCGAGCCGCTGCTCGACGGTTTCCGCGCCACGTTTGGCGGCGGATTGGCGAAGGTGCTGGCGCTGGTCGCCTGCATCGGCCTGGTCGCCAGCTTTCATACCATCCTCTTCGCCAAGGGCCGGCAGATCTATTCCCTGTCACGTGCCGGCTATTTCCCGCGCTTCCTGTCGATCACCCATCCGCGCCACAAGACGCCCCATGTCGCACTGCTGGCCGGCTCGGCCGTGGCCCTCGCCATCATGTTCACGCTGTGGTTCGGCATGGGCGCCGAGCGGGGCGCCGCTGCGATCCAGGGCATGCTGCTCAACATGGCGGTGGCAGGTGCCATGCTCTCCTATCTCCTGCAGGCCGTGAGCTTTCTCGTGCTGCGCATGCGGCTGCCGGGCCTCGCCCGTCCCTATCGCTCGCCCATGGGCGTGGCGGGCGCCGTGATCACCATCATCATCGCCACCGTCACGCTGGTCTACCAGCTGCTCGATCCGGTATTCGTGTCCGGCGTGATCGGCGTCGGTGCATGGTTCGCGCTGGGAATCGCGTGGTTCGCGTTCGTCGGCCGGCACCGGCTGGTCCTGTCGCCGGAGGAGGCCTTCGCGATCAAGGCCCGTGAGGCGACCGGTGGATCAGTCGCCGACTGAAACGGCGGCCGGTCTGGCTTCGAGTTCGCGTTCGGCGAGGCTTGCCGCCACCTGCTTGCGGAAACGTTCGAAATCGGGACCACGCAACTGGGCGCGCTTCAGTTCGGGATGGGTGATCGGGTTGACGGGCTTGCCGTCGACCTGAAGCTCGAAATGAAGATGCGCGCCGGTCGAGCGGCCGGTGCTGCCGACATAACCGATCACGTCGCCGCGCGAGACGATCTTGCCGGGCTGCAGGCCGGTCGCGAAGGCGGAAAGATGTCCGTAGACCGACGCCAGCTTGCCGCCATGCTCGATGCGGATCCAGTTGCCGTAACGGCCGTTCGGCGCCGCCCCGACGACGAGGCCATCGGCTGCCGCAACGACCGGCGTGCCGGCCGGCGCCACCAGGTCGACGCCTTCATGCATGAACAGTGACCGCGACGAGGGCCGGGCCGACAGTGCATAGGCCGGTGGCGCCCGGAAACCGCCATAGGACGAGCTGCCGTAGGCGGAAGCGCCCGGCGACGCGGCAAAACCCGCACCGATGCCTGCGCGCGGCATGTCGGTGGCGCCTCCTGTCGGCAGGCCAGGCGGGAGGCCCGGCGGACGCTGCGGACCGCCGGCCCCTTGCGGCTTGCCGCCGTAGGGTGGCGGTGGCTGGTCGAACGGATCGGCCCGCAGGCCGAAGCCCGAAGAGATCGAGACGGTATCGAGCGGCAGTCTGAACGACGGCGGCATCGCGGCCTGCCCGCTCGCCATCCAGAAGCGCTCACTGTTATCGCGCGTGCGGAACCGATGGATGGCCATCACCCCCCTGGGCGTGCGCAGTTCCATCCAGAGCACGCGGCCGACATCGAGCGGCGCGCCCGCCTGGGTGAACGTCTGCTCGTAGCGGACGTAGAACCTGTCGCCGTCCCGCATCTCCTTCTTGAGATCGACCGACAGGGCCATCGCCTGCATGGCTTCAAGCAGGGCCGGCGCCGGAACGCCCGCTGCCACAGCCGAGGCTTCGAAGGAGCCACCGGAGATGACCCCGGAGACGCCCAGCCGGCGCTCGAACGGGAGGTAGGCCTGCTGCCGCTCGTCATCCAGGCCGTCGCCCAAAATCCTGTCCGCGACAATGCGGCCATCAGCCATCACGGATTCGGGGACCGGCCCGCTCGCAATCGGCGGCGGAGCGTTCTCGGCGATCGCTATGAGCGGCTGGGGAGGTGTGACCTCGATGGCCACGCTCCGCTCGAGGAGTCCATCCACCGACGCCAGTTCCATGAAATGGAGGTGGTCGCGAAGACCGGCCACGGCCGAGGGCTGATCGTAGAGGGGCGCCAATTCCGCCCCCAGCACCCGAAGCTCGGCCATGCGACCGCGATTCGTCGTATGCGCCTGTTCGACCCACGGCAGGTCGCGCGCGATGCCCTGGGACATCCCGCCGACAAGCAGTGAGGCGGCAAAAGCCGCGGCGACCGAGGGTCGGTTCATTCAGTCCTTCTTATAGGGCCGACGCCGGGGCATCGCTCGTGACCGCCGCGTGGTTTTTGATCTTACCGCACCTTCGGCACGGGTTTCCATGCCCGAACACGCCTTTCGGCCTCGGCGATTTGCGCAGGGTTCATGCGGGCAGACAGGGTCGCCAGGTCCTTTCGGGCCTGGTCGAGCCGGTCCTGATTCTTGGCCGTATATCCGTCGATGGCGAGCTTGATCCACTTGTAGGCTTCGATGTCGTCGCGCGGCGGGACGCCCTCGCCGAAGCCCAGCATGAAGCCGATGTTGTTCTGCGCACGCGCGTAGCCTTGCTTGGCAGCGGCAAGATATAGTCTTGCCGCTTCGTTCAGGTTGCGGGGCACGCCGTCGCCACTCCAGTACATGGCGCCGAGCAACGTCTGCGCCTCGGCCTCGCCCTTGGCGGCCCACACTTTCCAGATGCGCACGGCGGTCGCCATGTCCTTTCGCTCGTAAGCGCTCGCCGCCTGTCGCATCTGGTCTTCGTAGGATTGCGCCGTCGCGGGTGTCGCCAGGGCCGCGACGAGGAGGACAAGCAGGGCAGGCAGGAGCGATTTCATGGGCCAAAGATATGGCTTCAAGTGTGCTGCCCCGCAAGCAACGACAGATCGGCGCCGACGTTGGGCATGCGAGGCCAAGCCACATACAGGTTCGCCATGGTCCCAACAGTCAATTCGCCGGATATTCCCCTTCAGGAACTGCAGGAGCATCAGGAGACCTTTCACAGCTTCAGCAAGCTGGTCCTGTTTGCCGTTCTCCATATCGTGCTCGTCCTGGCGTGCCTGGCGATGGCCTTTCTCGGCCATATCCCGGTGTTGGGTCTTCTGCTGGGCCTCGGCGGGACACTCGCCCTGCTGGTCGCCTTCGCCATCACCAGCTAGGGCTCCCGGGGAGCACCCGAGGCGAGCGTGCCCGAACTAGTCGACCTGTAGCGGCACTGCGCGTGACGCGCGGGCGGGACCGTTACAACGCGAACCGTAGACATGGGTCCATGCCCGGGTGAATTCAGCGCCCAGCAGAAAGATCAGGGTCGAATAGAAGATCCAGAGTAGGAGCACGATCAGCGCACCGGCCGCACCGAAACTCGAGGCCACATCGGTCTGGCCGATATAAAGCGCGATCAGGAACTTGCCGCCTTCGAAAAGCCCGGTGGCCATCAGCGCACCGACCGCCACGTCGCGCCAGCGGATTGGCGTGTCCGGCAGCACCTTGTACATGATCGCGAACATGCCGGAGATCAGGGCGACCGAGATCACGAAATCGGTCACCTGCACCGCGAACTCGGCGACCGGGAAGCTGTAGCGCAGGAATCTTCCCAGCGCCGTCAGCGCCGCACTGAGCGCGAGCGAGACCATCAGCACGAAGCCCAGCGCAATCACCAGCCCGAAGCTGGCGAGACGTGCGCGCAGCAGGCGCGACATGGTCGAGCGCCGCGATTTCGACTTCCAGATCGCGTTCAGGGTCGACTGCACCTCGCCGAAAACACCGCTGGCGGCGAGAATGACGGCGGCGACGCCGATGACGGTTGCCAGGAAACCCGACATGCGGTCGCCGGCGCTGCGAATCATGGCCTGGGTCGCCTCCGCCGTCTCGCGGCCCATCAGACCGCTCAGTTGGTCGACGATTGCACCTCGCGCAGCATCCTGGCCGAATACGAGGCCCGCCACGGCGATGACGAGCAGCAACACCGGCGCCAGCGAGAACAACGTGAAATAGGCGATGGACGCGCCGCGGCTCAAGGCATCGTCGTCGATGAACCCTACGACGGTCTCGGTGAGAAGCCGGCGGACACGGCCGGACGGAGTGAGGCAGTCCACCGGCGGGAAACGCACTAGAGCGAAAATCGCTCCCTTATCCGGACGTGTTTATGACATGGTCCGCCCCTACTCTCCGGACGCAGGCTGATTCAGGAACCTTCATGATCGCTTCCCGCCGCTTGATACTCGCTGCCGCCCTTACCGCGCTGTGTCCGGTGTCGGCAATCGCGCAGCCTGCCCCCGACGCTCCCCAGAAGGTCGATATCCTGCTCGACTGGAAGGCGCTGCCGACATTTGCCGGCTTCTACCTCGCCCGCGAGATGGGCGCCTTCGAGCGCCGCGGCCTCGAGGTCACCTTCTCGGAGACCCAGGGGGCGATCTCGTCAGCGGAGATGATCGGGGTGGGCAAGCCATACTGGATCGGCTCGTCGAGCGGCATCGCCACGGCCATCGGTCGCTCCAGGGGACAGTCGATTAAGAGCCTCGCCGTCTATTATGCCAAGACGCCGACCGTGATCTATACCCGCGGCGAGGATCGCATCGCCCATCCGCGCGATCTCTACGGCAAGACATTGGGACTCGTGCCGGGCAGCATCACCAACGAGGAATTCCGCGCCCTGATTGCCGCCAACAGGCTCGACCGCAGCAAGATCAAGGAAACGACGGTCAGCTGGAATGCCTACGACCTGATCGAGAAGAAGGTCGATGCCCTGATAGACTACGACGAGATGGCACCGGCCGAGCTGATCGCCGAGGGACGCCGCATCACCATGATCCGCCTGAGCGACTTCGGCGTGAAGGCCTACAGCCTCAACCTGATCGTCAACGACGACGCCTGGGCCGATCCGGTCAGGCGCGAGATCGCGAAGAATGTCCAGGAGGCCGTACAGGAAGGCTATAACATGGTGCGGGAGCGGCCGGCCGACGCCGCGTCTCATTTCTCCCGCCTCTTCCCGCGGCTGGCGCCGCGTTACGTCGATCGCAGCATGGCGACCGTCTCCCAGCAGCTCTCGGGCCCGCCCACCGGCCAGCAGACCCGCGCCGGCTGGGAAGCGACGATCAGCACGCTCGATGCGCTAGGCCTGCTCGCCAAGCCGGTCACGGTCGACGATGTCGCGATTCTGGACTGAGAATCGGAAGGCCGGACCTACCAGCCCCAGAGCAGTTTCCGCGAGATCCAGCCTCGCAGCCCTCCGTCGCGCTGAACCTTGACCCAGCCACTCTTGTGCTCGAGCGTCTTCACCGGGTCGCCGTAGGAGACCTTGCCGACGATCCGGCTGCTCGTGCTCGGCTGGCTGCGCACGTTCGCAATTTTCACCTTCACGATGTGATAGGGCGTACTGCCGGTCAGCTGCCGAAGAATCCATCCCTTGTCGTTCTCGAAATCCCGGACCTGCAGCCAGTCGCCACGTCGTCCGACGACTTTCAGGGGAAAGCCCCTGCCCAGCACCCACTCCGCCGAATAGTTGGTGCCCGGACCAGAGCGCACGTTGACCTCCTCGCGCGCCACGCTGACCATTTGCTGAGCGGAAGCCGTCGACATATCCAACGCCAGCATTCCGACAAGAAGAGCGATCAGGAAATAGCGCACAAAGAACATTCGTGGGATTTCCTTCCTGGCTGGAGGTGACGCACGGCTCCACGGCGCTGGCCCAACTGCGCCGTCGCGGCCGATTGCGCCCTCTCGTCGCCGGCTTGGCAACCCGCGATCAGGCCGGCCGTATCTGCGGCCGTCCATGCAGCCGATTGGCCGCGGCTATCACGACCGTGGTGATCGCGACCATGGTGAGGCTGAGCACCGCGATGGCGCCGACGTCGCCGCTTTCCTTCAGGTCGAAGATCAGCACCGAAAGCACCTTCGTCTCCGACGTGAACAGGATCACGGCCGCGGAGAGTTCGCGGATGGTGGCGACGAAGATGAAGCACCATGTGGCGATCACGGCGGAGCGCAGCAGCGGCGCGGTGATATCGGCCAGGGTCCTGAGACGGGTGGCTCCCAGCATGCGCCCCGCCTCCTCCAGCTCGGGATGCACGGCATGGAAAGCCGAGCCCAGCTGCTGGTAAGCGGCCGGCAGCTCGATCGTGACGAAGGCGATCAGCAGGATCCACAACGTGCCGTAGAGCGCCAGCGGCGGGCGCGTATAGGCAAGGAACAGCCCGACACCCAGCACGATACCCGGGATGGCAAGCGGCGCGGTGGCGAGGAAGCCCAGCACGCGGTAGCCGCGCACGGCCTTGCGGGCCACGATGTAGGCGATCAGCAGCGCCAGCAACGCGCCCAAGGTCGCCGAGGCGATGGCCAGCAGGAAGGTATTCTTCAGCGCCGGCATCGTCGAGCTGAGCTCTAGGAAGGTGAACTTCACATTGTGCAGCGTGATCGTCTCCGGTCCGACGATGCGCGAGGCGACCCTCGAGAAGGCGGAGTTGAACAGCGCCGCGTAAGGCAGGAACAGCGGCATGGCGAGGACGAATAGCGCCAGCGCGACGGCCGGCCCGCGCAGCCAGCCCAGCCGGATGGGACGCGGTGCGCCGTACTTGCCACCCAGCACCGCATAGCCGCGCCGTCCCAGCGCCATCGCCTGGGCGCGCAAGAGCAGCACCGTCAGCACCAGCAGCGGTACCGAGGCCGCCGCCGCCAGCTCGGGCTTGGGCGGGAACTGGAACAGGCTCCAGATGCGCGTGGTGAGCGTGTGGAAGCCGGCAGGAATGGCCAGGATGGCGGGCGAGCCGAACAGGTTCAGCGCCTGCAGGAAGGCGACCAGCGCCCCCGCCAGCAGCACCGGCAGCGCAAGCGGCACGGTGATCAGCCGCGCGGTCTGCCAGGTCTTGGCGCCCAGCATGGACGAGGCGTCTTCCAGTTCGCCCGGCATGCGGTCGAGCGCGTTCGCGACGAGGATGAAGACGTAGGGAAACGTGTAGCAGGAGATGACGAAGATCAGGCCGCCGAGGCTGTAGATGTCGAACAGCGCCTCGTCGGACGGCATGCCGGTCATGATCCGCCAGAGCTGGTTCAGCAGGCCCGAATTGGGCGCCGCCAGCATCTCCCAGGCGATGGCGCCGACGAACGGCGGCGTCACCAGCGAGGCCATGACCAACGTGCGGATCGTGCGGGCGAGCGGCATATCGGTGCGCGCCACCAGCCAGCCAAGAGGTGCGGCGACAAGGCAGCAGATCGCGCTCACCGAGCAGGCGATGATCAAGGTCGTGATCAGCGGATCGACGAAGGTGGGGTCGGTGAACAGCGCCCCGAAGTTGGCGAGCGTGATGCCGCCGTCCTTGCCGGTCAGGCTCACCACCAGCAGCCAGCCGACCGGCAGCACGATCATCACCGCCAGAAGGGCGGTTACAGCGGCGAGAACGGGCCGCGAGAGATCGAAGCTGCGCGTCATACCTTGAAGTAGCGCTGGTAGCGCGACTTGATCTCGTCCGCCTGCTTCTCGACCTCGGCCGGGTCCTCGGGCAGCGTCTTGATCGACGCCAGCGCCGGCCGTCCGACCTTGGCCTTGACCAGCTTGTTCGCAGGATACTGGCCGCTCACCTTGACGATGAATTCCTGTCCCTCGGGCGACATGATCCAGCCGACGAGAAGCCGCGCGGCATTGGGGTTGGGTGAGGCCTTGAAGATCGCCATGGGATTGGAGATCTGCGGCGTACCCTCGACCGCATGCACGACCTCGATCGGCGAGCCACGCTCCTTGGCCATCCAGAAGAGGTAGTCGCTGCCGTCGACGGCGATGGCGCGCTCGCCCGCCTCGATGCGCTTGGGCGGCTCTGTCGCGGATTGGACCTGCAGCACCTTCTGCTTCGAGAGCTTCTCGAAATACTCCCAGCCCAGCGCTTTCGCGAGCTGCTGGGTCGCCGTCATGATCGTGCCGGAATAGCCCGGATGCCCCTTCACCAGCTTGCCCGAGTATTTCGGGTCGAGCAGGTCGACGAAGCCCTTGGGTGCGTCCTCGGGCTTCACCAGCTTCGTGTTGTAGGCGATGGCCGACAGATGCGTGCGCTGGTTGACGAAGGCGCCGTCGGCATCGCGCTGGTTCGCCGGCAGGTTCTCGGCCATGTCGGGCGTCAGGAACGGTTCCAGCCAGCCCTGCCGCTTCCAGACGATGAAGTGTGCGGCGTCGGAGCTGTTGACGACGTCGACCCGGCGGATGTTGCTGCCGACCTCCTGGCCGATGCGGTTGAACAGCCGCTCGGCGCCCGTCCGCTCGACGGCGACCTTGATGCCGGGATACTTCGCCTCGAAAGCCCTCGCCATCGGCTCGGCGACGGAGAGATCCATCGCCGTGTAGTAGGTGACCTTGCCTTCCTTCTTGGCCGCCTCCACGAGCTCGGTCGTGATGGCGGTCGCCGGCGGGGCGGCGGACAGGACCCGTGCGCCGAGCGGCGCGAGGACGGTGGACGCCGCGGCGGCGGCAACGAATTGACGACGGCGCATGGGCTACACCTTGAAGTATTTGACGTACTGGGCCTTGATCGCGTCGGCCTGATCGGCAACGACGTTCGCCTCTTCCTTCAGCGTCTTGATGTCCGCGAACTTCTTCATGTCAGCGCGATCGACCGCCTGCGGATGCGCCGAGCGTAGGGCGCCGACGTCGATGTTGAGCTGCTGCGCCTCGCGGGTCATCGACCAGGCCTGGAACAGGCGCGCGGCGTTGGGATTGGGCGCATTGGCCATCACAGCGGAGGGCCCGGTGATCAGCGGCGTGCCTTCGCTCGCGTAGACGATCTCGACCGGCTCGCCGCGCGACTTCAGTTCCTCGACGACATATTCGCCGCCGTCCGCCATCACCGCGCGCTCGCCCTGCGCCAGCTTCTTGGGCGGCTCGGTCGCCGACTGGACCTGCATGACCTTCTGCTTCGCCAGCTTCTCGAACCACGGCCAGCCCAGGTCGCGGCTGAGCTGCTGCGTCGCCGTCATGATGGTGCCGCTGTAGCCGGGGTGCGCCTTGACGATCTTGCCCATCCACCTGGGATCGAGCAGATCAGCGTAGGACTTGGGCGCGTCCTCAGCCTTAACCAGCTTCGTATTGTAGGCGATCGGGCAGAGCGTAATGCGCCACGAGGCGAACATGCCATCGGGGTCCTTGTGCGCCGCGGGGAAATACTGCGCCACCTCCTCCGGCACGAACGGCGCCAGCATCCTGGCACGCTTCCACACGATGAGGTGCGCGGCATCGGAGCTGTTCACCACGTCACAGTTGTAGATCTTGTTCTGGAACTCCTGGCCGATGCGCTGGAAGTTACGCTCCGCGCCAGAGCGCTCGACCTTCATGGTGATGCCCGGATACTTCGCCTCGAACGCCTTGGCGACCTTCTCGGCCAGTGCCAGGTCGACCGACGTGTACCAGGAGAACTTGCCTTCCTTCTTGGCGGCCTCGATCAGCGTCGGCGTGATCCTGGTCGGCTCCGGCGGTGCCGCACGCACCGGCGTGATGAACGAACCGGCGGCCATCGCCGCCGAAGCGGCAAGCACACGGCGTCGCGTCAGCTTCCTCGTCATGGTCACTCCTCCGCCAAAGCCCGGCATTGTTCCGCCGGCAGGTGCAGCCAGACCGATTGGCCGGCTGCGATGTTCTGCCCCGGCGGCGCCGTCACGCGCAGCTCGGTCGCGTCGTCCAGCATGACCGTGTAGTCGCGTGTCGAGCCCAGGAAGACCTGCCGCGTCACTGTGCCGTGCAGATGATTCTCCATCCCCGATGGCGGCGATTCGAGGGCGATGGCGATCTCGTGCTGGCGCACCGAGACGGCGACCGGGCGATTGGCGACCAGTGGACGCCCGATCGTGCGCAGGACACTGCCGGCCACGGAGATACGGCTGTCGTCGATTGCCTTTGCTGCGAGCACGTTAGAGCCGCCGATGAAGCGGGCCACGAATTCCGAGCGCGGGCGTGCGTAGATCTCTTCCGGCGGCCCGAGCTGCTCCACCTTGCCCTTGTTCATGACGGCGATCAGGTCAGCCGTGGTCATGGCCTCGGCCTGGTCGTGGGTCACGTAGACTGTCGTGTAGCGATACTGATCGTGCAGCCGGCGGATCTCGAAGCGCATCTCCTCGCGCAGGTTGGCGTCGAGGTTGGACAGCGGCTCGTCGAGCAGCAGGGTCTCGGGCTCCACCACCAGCGCGCGCGCCAGCGACACCCTCTGCTGCTGGCCGCCCGACAACTCGCCGGGATAGCGCTCGGCCAGCGCCTCGAGGCGCGCTGTCGAAAGGATGGCTTTGAGCTTCGAATCGATCGTGGCGCGGTCGAGCTTCCGGATCTTGAGCCCGTACGCGACGTTCTCGGCCACGGTCATGTGCGGCCAGAGCGCGTAGCTCTGGAAGATCATCGACATCTTGCGGCCTTCGGGCGGCACCGTGCGCGAAGGCGAGGACAGGACCTTGCCGCCCACCTCGATTTCGCCTGCCGAAGGCTCGATGAACCCGGCGATCAACCGCAGGGTCGTGGTCTTTCCGCACCCGGACGGGCCCAGCAGGCAGACGAGCTGGCCATGCTCCACGCGCAGAGACACGTCGTCGACAGCGACGGCAGCGCCGTAGTGCTTGGAAAGGCCCTTCAGTTCTACTGAGGCCACGGTTCCTCCCTGTTGCTTCTCACCTTATTCAAATCGGCGGGCACAGGCTATATTCGCCGCCTCATTGGAAGGATTCCCGGTATGCAGGAACAGAAAATCATCGGCCGCCGAGAGGGCGCCGTCGGTCACGTCGTCTTCAACAACCCGGCGAAGCTCAATGCGGTCTCGCTCGACATGTGGGACGGCTTCGTCAGCATCCTGAAGGACTTCGCCCAGGACCCGGAGATCCGCTGCCTCGTGGTCAGCGGCAGCGGCGGCAAGGCCTTCGTGTCCGGCGCCGACATCTCGAAGTTCGAAAGCGAACGCGCCAATGCCGAAGCCCAGGTGCGCTACGACGCCATTTCCAAGGAAGGCTACGAGGCGCTCTACGACTTTCCCAAGCCGACCATCGCCAAGATCACCGGCTATTGCATCGGCGGCGGCATGAACCTCGCGGCCTGCTGCGACCTGCGCTACTGCAACGAGGGCGCGCGCTTCGGCGTGCCGGCCGCCAAGCTCGGCCTCGGCTACGGCTTCCTGCGCATCGAGCGCTTCTCGCGCATCGTCGGGCTGCCGCGCGCCATGGAATTCCTCTTCACCGCCAAGCAGTACTCCTCCAAGGAAGCCTACGACATGGGCCTGGTGCACGGCGTCGCCGCCGATGCCGAACTGGACGCCATGGTCGACGGCATCACCGGCGCCATTGCGCAGAACGCGCCGCTCACGATCGCGCTCGCGAAGGCTGCGGCGCGCGAGATCGCCAAGCCAGAATCGAAGCAGGACCACGCGAAGCTCGACAGGATGGCCGAGGCCTGTTTCGACAGCGAGGACTTCAAGGAGGGCCGCCGCGCCTTCATGGAAAAGCGCAAGCCGGTCTTCAAGGGCCGCTAACGAACACGAGGAAACGCCGATGACCGCCCTGCCCCTTTCGCATCTCACCGTCCTCGACCTCACGGCGCATCGCGCCGGCCCGACCGCCGTGCGCCAGCTCGCCGACTGGGGCGCACATGTCATCAAGATCGAACCGCCGCCGCCGCCCTCCGAGGGCGGCAAGAGCAACGATTCGATGGGCGGCGCGCGCCACGGCTTCGACTTCCAGAACCTGCACCGCAACAAGAGGTCGATGACGCTCAACCTCAAGAGCCCCGTGGGCCACGCGATCTTCATGAAGCTCGCGGAAAAGGCCGACATCATCGTCGAGAACTACCGTTCCGACGTGAAGCACCGCCTCAAGGTCGACTACGACACGGTGGCGAAGATCAACCCGCGCATCATCTACGGTTCGATCGCGGGATTCGGCCAGAGCGGCCCTGATGCCGCGCGCCCCGGCGTCGACCAGATCGCCCAAGGCATGGGCGGCCTCATGTCGATCACCGGCGAGCCCGGCCGCGGCCCGATGCGGGTCGGCATTCCCATCGCCGACCTTACGTCGGGCCTCCTGCTTGCGCAGGCGATCATGCTGGCGCTCTACACCCGCGAGCGTACCGGCAAGGGCCAGTGGGTCCACACCTCGCTGATCGAGGCGCAGATCTTCATGCTCGACTTCCAGGCCTCGCGCTGGCTGATGAAGGGCGAGGTGCCGAAGCAGGCCGGCAACGACCATCCGACCAGCATCCCGACCGGCGTCTTCCCGACCAGCGACGGCTACATCAACATCGCCGCAGCCGGCGACAAGATGTGGAAGCGCGCGGCGCTGGCGCTGGGTGCCCAGGCGCTGATCGACCATCCCGAGCACGCCACCCCGGCGCTGCGCTCGCAGAACCGCAAGGCGCTGAACGAGCGCCTGGCCGAGGTCACCAGGACCAACACCAGCGCCCACTGGATCGACTCGCTGAACAAGGCGGGCGTCCCCTGCGGCCCGATCAACACGATCGACAAGACCTTCGCCGAACCGCAGGTCCAGCACCTCGGCATCGCCCGCCCGGTCAATCATCCCGCGCTCGGCGAGATCAAGGTGGTCGGCCAGCCGATCAACCTCTCCGACTACCCGCAGCCCAAGGCGCTCAACCCGACGCCAGACCTCGGCCAGCATACGGACGAGGTTCTGGCCGGTCTGGGTTACGACGCGAAAGTCATCGCTGATCTCAAGGCTGGCGGCGCGGTCTAGCACGAGATCTGTCAACGGAGCGCGCAACTCCAGTTGCGCTTTTCTCGTCGATGAGCATGAGCGCCACTGAGTGGCGCGCTCCATTGCTTCTACCGTTCCAGGAATCCGCGCAGTACTCGGAGGAATTCGGACGGGCGCTCGATTTGCGGCAGGTGGCCCGCTTCTGGAATCGTCACAAGTTTCGACTGTTCCAGGGACAGCCGCATCTTGCGAGCACCGTTCTTGTCGAGGACCGGTGAGCGGTCGGCTTCGCCGAAGATCAGCAGGACCGAGCCTTTGGGGGGTGGTGCAGCTTCCTCGCCTGATAAAAGGAGGTCGAGCACGCGGTCAGCATCGGCGGCGGTGAAATTGTCGAGCGTCCGGGCGATCTCCGCTGGCACCTTCGAACGGTCGTGGAAGGCGAGCGGCAGGACCTCGGGGCCGAAATGCAGGCGCTGCAGGTTGCCGCGCGCAAGCGCGCGGATCGGTGTCCTGCCGGCGAGCCAGCGCAGCATCTTCGAATAGACTGCCGGTTGGTAGCCATTGACCAGCACGAGGCCCGTGGAGCGCTCGGGATACTGGCCGGCGAAGCGCCAGGCGACGGTCGCGCCCAGGGAGTTGCCGACGAAGGTCGCGCGTTCAATGCCGAGTGCCGTCAGCAGCTCAGCGAGCCACTGGGCATAGGCGCCGATGCTCGGCAAGCCCTCCGCCGAGTGGATCGGCGGCAGCTCGGGCGCAACGACGAGATGCGTGCGTTCGAGATCGTCGGTCACGGTCGACCAGTAGGCTTCCGCCCCCGCCCAGCCTCCATGCAGCAGCACGATTGCCTCGCCGGTGCCGCCGGTCCAGACTCGCGCCGGGCGCTGTCCGAGCAAAATTGTCTTCAGCTCCACGTCACGCCCTCTCAACATATGAAGCGGGAGATATAGAAGATGGCCACGACGCGGAGAACAGCTTTGGTGACCGGCGCAGGCCGCAACATCGGCCGGGCCTGTGTGCTGGAGCTCGCCCGGATGGGCTACGACGTCGTGATCAACGGCTCCTCCGACCGCAAGGCCTGCGAGTCGGTGGCGAAGGAAGCCGCGGCCCTCGGCGTCGAGACGCTGGTCGTCATGGCCGATGTCGGCAGCCCCGAAGAATGCCGTCGCATGGCGCAGGAGGCGATCGCCAGGTTCGGCTCGGTCGACGTGCTGGTGAACAATGCGGCGCTGCGGCCGGCCAAGCCCTTTCTCGAGATGAGCGAGGCCGACTGGCGGCGCGTCATCTCGGTCGATCTCGACGCCGCCGTGTGGCTGTCGCAGGCCTGCCTGCCGGGTATGGTGAAGAAAGGCTGGGGCCGCATCGTCAACTTCACCGGCATGAACGCGATGCACGGCTACGCCGGGCGCGCGCCGGTCTCGGTCGCCAAGCATGGCGTCTGGGGCCTCACCAAGGCCTTGGGCAAGGAGTTCGGTCCCAAGGGCATCACGGTGAACGCCATCTCGCCCGGCCCGATCTCGGCCGATGTCGAGGAGGATGACGAGTCGAACCACCATCGCCTCGAAACGATGGCCAAGGTCCCGCTTGGCCGCATGGGCACGCCCGCCGAGATCGGCTCGGTGCTCGGCCTGCTGGTATCCGACGGCGGCGCCTACGTGAACTGCCAGATGATCCAGGTGAACGGCGGCGGGCAGACCTGACGCCTACTCCATCGGGAGGCCGGTGGTTCGGGCGATGGCGCTCCATCGCTCGACCTCGGCCTTTACGAAGTCGCCGAAGGCCTGGCGGCTTTCGAGGTCGATGCGGGCGCCCTGCTCCTGCCAGATGCGCTTGATGTCGGGCTCGGCCAGTGCCGCCTGGACGGCGGCGTGCAGGGCATCGAGCGCGGCAGCTTGCGTCGCCTTCGGCGCGAACAGGCCATACCAGGTGCTGACCTCGAAATCCTTCACGCCGGCCTCGGCGAAAGTCGGAACGTCGGGCAGCACGCTCTCGCGCTTCGTCGTCGCGACGGCGAGTGCGCGCAATTTTCCGGACTGGACATAGGAAGCCACGGTGCTGAGCGGCTGGAACGTGGCGTCGAGCTGGCCGGCCAGCAGGTCCTGCAGAGCCGGGCCGCCGCCGCGATAGGGCACATGCATCAGTCTGATGCCGGTGCGCCGCTGCAGCAGCTCGATGGCGAGATGCGGCATGGTGCCGAGGCCCGAGGAGCCAATGTTGATCGTGTCCGGCACCTTGCGGGCCGCGGCAAGGAAGCCCGCGAGATCTCTGACGTCGAGCTTGGCCGGATTGACCACCAGACCCACCGGCACCCTGGCGATATTGCTGGCGGGCGCGAAGTCGCGCAGCAGGTCGAAGCCCGAGTCCGCGTAGACGACGGTCGCGAAGGATTGCGCGCTGTTGGCGACCAGCAGGGTGCAGCCATCGGGACGCGCGCGCGCCACGACCATGCCGCCCAGGGTACCGCCGGCGCCGCTGCGATTCTCCACGACCACGGGCTGGCCCAGGCTCCTGCTGACATGGGCCGCAACGGGACGCGCAAAGGTATCGTTCGAGCCGCCGGGCGGGAACGGCACGATCCAGTTCATCGCCCGCGGCGGACGCCACTGCTGCGCTTGCGCGGGGACGATGGCACTGACGGCCAGCAGGCCACCCATCGCGGCCCGGCGAGAAAGAGACCGCGAGACCGTCATCGGTTCACTCCATCTGGACGTTG
The DNA here is from genome assembly GCF_004297265.1 of Reyranella sp. Classification (GTDB taxonomy): domain Bacteria; phylum Pseudomonadota; class Alphaproteobacteria; order Reyranellales; family Reyranellaceae; genus Reyranella. Next base: position 194,368 of record NZ_SCUT01000010.1, on the reverse strand, counting down.
GCGGCCTTGGCGATGCGGCTCCACCGCTCGACTTCGCGGCCTATGAAGTCGGCGAAGTCGGCCCGGCTTTCGAGCTCGACCTTCGCCCCGTGCTCGGCCCACAGCCGCTTCACCCCATCCGAACCCAGCGCCCGCTGCACGGCGGCGTGCGTGCGGTCGAGCACGGCGTCGGGTGTGCGGACCGGCGCGAACAGGCCAAACCACGTGGTCATGCGGAAGTCGGGCAGCCCTGCCTCGTGCGCCGTCGGCACGTCGGGCAGCAGCACGTCCCGGCGCCGGTTGATCACGGCCAGCGCCTTCAGCTTGCCCGATCGGACATAGCCCGCCACAGCCGTCACTAGCACGAAGGCGGCGCCGATCTGTCCGGCCAGCAGGTCCTGCAGCATCGGTGCGCCGCCCCGATAGGGAACATGGGTGAGCTTAATCCCGGCACGTCCTTCGAAGAGGCCGATGGCGAGATGCGTCACGGTCCCGAGGCCCGCCGAACCGATGTCGATGCGGCCCGGCGCCTTCCTCGCCATCTCGATGAAGGCTTCGAGGTTCGCGACGTCGATCTTTGCCGGATTGATCACCAGCGCATAGGGCACGCGGCCGAAGGCGGCGATCGGCGCGAAGTCGCGCAGGAAGTCGAAGCCGGCGCGTGGATAGATGGTCGGCGCGTAGACGAGGCCGGTGTCGCCCACCAGCATCGTGTAGCCGTCCGGCGCGGCCCGGGCGGCAACGGCAGTGCCGACCGTGCCGCCGGCGCCGCTGCGATTGTCGATCACCACCGATTCGCCGATCGCCTCGGCCACCCGCGCCGCCACCGGCCGGGCAAACATGTCGGAACCGCCGCCGGCCGGGAACGGGACGATCCAGGAGACGGTGTGCGTCGGCCAGTCGCTGGCGCGCGCCGGGGCCGCCGCCCCGGCACTGGTCGCCATCAATCCCCCCAGCAGGGTCCGCCGTGCAATCCCACTCATTCAGGCGGGAGCTTAGCCGCCAGCCGCGGCGGCGCAATACCGCACGCTATTGCGCCTCGATCTTCGCGAGCTTGATGTACTTGGTCCAATCCTCGCGCTCCTTGGCCACAAAGGCGTCGCACTGCTCGATCGTCCAGTCCTTCGGCGGCGGCAGGAAGCCGAGCTGCTTCACCCTCTCCAGCACCGCCGGCTCATAGATCGCGTCCATGATCAGGCGGTTCAGTTTTTTCTTGATGTCGTCGGGGGTCTCCCGGCGCACCGAGAAGCACGAATAGGAAATGATCACATACTCCGGATAGGTCTCGGCGACGGCCGGGATGTCCGGGAAGAGCGCCGACCGCTCCTTCGAGGTTACGGCCAGCGCACGGACATAGCCGGAGCGGACATAGCTTTCGCCCACCACCTGGTCGGGGAACACGCAGTCGACACGGCCGGCGTTGAGGTCCTGGATCGAGGCGACGGCGTCGCGATACGCCACTTCTTCGAACTTCACGCCGGTCGTGACCTCGAAGAGCGCGGCGGGCACCCGCGAGGAGGCGTTGCCGTAACCCGAGAAGAGCGGCTTCGGCTGCTTCTTGGCGTACTCGACGAACTCCTTCACCGTCTTGTACGGCGCGTCCTGCTTCACCAGCATGAAGTTGCCGATCGTGCCGTTCACGGCGACCGTCGTGAAATCGGACGGCTCGTAGGTCATCGTCTTGTAGAGGCTGTAGTTGGCAGCCAGCGTGCTGGTCGAGCCCAGCAGGATCGTGTAGCCGTCGGCCGGCGCATTCTTGACCTGCGTCGTGCCGATCATGCCGGTGGCACCGGGCTTGTTTTCGATGACGAACGGCTTGCCCGTCACGGTCTCGAGCTGCTTGCCGATCAGGCGCGAGATGATGTCGGTGGATCCGCCCGGGCCGAACGGCACCAGGATCTTCACCAACCGCGACGGATAGGCTTCCTGCGCCCGCGCACCGGAACCCAGCGCGGCGGCAACCGGAAGGCCGCCGAGAGCGGCCAGAACATCTCTACGCTTCATGCATACGCTCCTCGATCGAAACGGGACCCGTATAAGTCGGCGCGGCCAAAAGGCGAGCGTGTGTTTGCCCTCCGTTCCGAAGGGCGACAGGTTTCGCAAAGAAAAAGCCCTCCTCCGACGGAACGGAGGAGGGCCCGGTTCTTGCAGCCTGCGATGGATTACATGCCGAGCTGGCTGATGAACTTGGTGTTGAGATAGGCCTCGAGCGCCTCGATACCGCCCTCCGACCCGTAGCCCGAGTCCTTCATGCCGCCGAACGGCACTTCCGGCAGCGCGAGGCCATGGTGGTTGATCGACACCATGCCGCTCTCGAAGGCGGCGCCGACCTTGGTCATGGTCTTGCTGTTCGTGGTGTACGCGTAGGCTGCGAGGCCCCACGGCAGGCGGTTGGCCTCCTTCATCACGCCGTCGAAATCCTTGAACGACGAGATCGGGGCCAGCGGACCGAAAGGCTCCTCGTTCATGATGCGGGCGTCGAGCGGCACGTCGGTGAGGACGGTCGGTTCGTAGAAGTAGCCCTTGTTGCCCTTGCGCTGGCCTCCGGTCTGGACCTTGGCCCCCTTGCCGATGGCATCGCTCACGAAGCCGTCGATCGCGTGCAGGCGGCGCTCGGCGACGAGCGGGCCCATGCGCGTGTCCTTGTCGAGGCCGTTGCCGACCTTGAGGTTCCTGGCGTAGGCGGTGAACTTCTCGACGAACTCCGGATAGACCTTCTCGTGTACCAGGAAGCGGGTCGGTGCGACGCAGACCTGTCCGGCGTTGCGGAACTTGTTGGCGCCCAGGATGTTCACCGCCTGGTCGACGTCGGCATCCTCGAACACGATGGCCGGCGAATGGCCGCCCAGTTCCATCGTGACACGCTTCATATGCGCGCCGGCCAGGGCAGCGAGCTGCTTGCCGACCGGGGTCGAGCCGGTGAACGTCACCTTCTTGATGATCGGATGCGGGATCAGATACTCGCTGATCTCCGACGGCACGCCATAGACGAGCTGGATCACGCCCGCCGGCACGCCGGCATCGACGAAGGCCTTGATGAGCTGGGCGCAGGAGCCGGGCGTGTCTTCCGGTCCCTTGATGATGATCGAGCAGCCCGTGGCGAGCGCCGCCGAAGCCTTGCGCACCACCTGGTTGATCGGGAAGTTCCATGGGGTGAAGGCGGCGACCGGGCCGACCGGCTCCTTGGTCACGAGCTGGAACACATTCTCGAAGCGCGCCGGGACGATGCGGCCATAGGTGCGGCGGCCTTCCTCGGCCATCCAGTCGATGATGTCGCCGGCGAGCAGGGTCTCGCCCTTGGCCTCGATCACCGGCTTGCCCTGCTCCATCGTCATGATGGTCGCGATCTCGTCGGCGCGCTGGCGCATCAGCTCGGCGGCCTTGCGCATGATCTTGTAGCGATCGAATGGCGAGACCTTTCGCCACTGCTGGAAGCCCTTCTCGGCGGCCTCGAGCGCGCGGTCGAGATCGGCCTTCTCGGCATGGGCCACCTGGCCGATCACTTCTTCCGTCGCCGGATTGATGACCGGGATCGTCCGGCCGTTGGCGCCCTTGGTCCAGGCGCCGTCGATCATCAGGGATACGTCGCTGTAGCTCGTCATTGGTTCTCCTCCGTTGTCTCTAACTTCCGCGATACGTCGAATAGCTCCACGGCGTGCAGAGCAGCGGGACGTGATAATGCCCCTCCGGCTCGGCAATGGAAAAGCGTAAAGGCACGATGTCGAGAAAAGGCGGGTCGCCCTGCTCGATGCCCCTGCTGCGGAAATGGTCACCCACCGCGAAACGCAGCTCGTAGCGGCCGATCGGCAGGGGCCGGCCGCCGATCAGCGGTGCATCGGTACGGCCGTCGGCGTTCGTCACCGAGGTCGCGATGCGATGGGCGCGGTCGCCGGCGAATTCGTAGAGCTCGATGGCGACACCGATTGCCGGACGGCCGGCATGGGTGTCGAGCACATGGGTGCTCAGCCGGCCGTTCACCTTGAGCGGCCCCTCGCCCGCCACCTTGGCGGCCATGCGCAGGCGCGTGATGAAGAAGATCTCCTGCAACGCGGCGGCGAACTCGGTGGCGGCGTCATGCTGCAACCGACGCTCGAACTGGTTCAGGATCGAATCGCGCGTGTGGCGGCGCACGCAGACGATGAAGGGAAAGCCGAACTTCTCCTGGTAGGCATCGTTCAGGCGATGGAAGCGCGCGAACTCCTCCTCGGAGAGCGTGTCGAGACCGACGCTCGCCTGCTCGTGCCGCGAGTCCTCGGTCAGGTCGCCGGCGCGGGCGGCCTTGCCGGCCAGATCGGGATGGCCGCGCAGGAAGTCGAGCTGCCGTTCGCGCGGTGCGGCGCGCACCGCGCCCATCATTGCTTCGTGCAGTGCGGCAACCGTCGCGAAGGGCCGCCTGGCGGCGGCCGCCTCCGCGACCCAGGGTGCCAGTTCGAACGTATCGCCGACCGCGGCGCAGAAGTCCGCAGGGTCCGCGCGGTTTAGGTCGGCAAGCAGATGGATCATGCCGGCCGACCTAGCATGCCCCAAGGACCGTCTCTATAGTCCGGCCCAGCAAAATCCATTGGGAGGAGCCGCAATGACCGGCCGCAACACCTTCACCCGTCGCCGCCTGGGACAGACTGCCCTCGCCGGAGCCACCCTTCTCGGCGCCCCGCTGCCGCTGCGCCAGGCCTTTGCGCAAGGCGCTCCCGCCAACCTCAAGGTCGGCCTCCTGCTCCCGACTTCGGGCCTGCAGGCCCAGATCGGCCAGGCCTGCCGCCGCGGCGCCGACGTGGCCAACGACGTGTTTGCCGACATGAAGTTGCCGGTGAAGCTCGACATCGTGAACTACGACACCGAGACCAAGCCGGACGTCGCCCGCACCCAGGCCGAGAAAGCGATCGACGCCGGCTGTCATATCCTGGTCGGCGCCTTCGATTCAGGCCAGACCATTGCCATCGCCCAGGTCTGCGAGCAGCGCGGCGTGCCGCTGGTCGTGAACATCGCGGCGGCGCCGCAGATCACGGAGCAGGGCTACAAGTTCGTGGTGCGCAACTTCCCGACCGCACCGATGCTCATCACCGGTGCGCTGTCGCTGCACAAGGAGATCTTCAAGGTCTCGGGCAAGACGCCCAAGACCGCCGTGCTGATGAGCGTGAACGACACGTTCGGCACCTCGATGATCAATGGCATCAAGGCGCTCTTCCCCAAGCTCGACATGCCCTACGAGCTGGTCGACACGATCAGCTACGACGTCGCCGCCAAGGATCTCTCGGTCGAGGTCGCCAAGGCGAAGGCCACCAAGGCCGAGCTGCTGCTGCCCGTCAGCCGCCTGAACGACGCCAAGCTCCTGGTGCAGGAGATGGTGAAGCAGCGTTGGGAGCCGATGGGCGTCCTGAACCCGGGCGCCCCCGGCCTCTACGAGCAGGACTTCCTCAAGACGATGGGCAAGTACGGCGAGTACATGATCTCGAACGTGCCCTGGCTCGATCCGAAGTCGGCGATGACGCAGTCACTTGAGAAGCGGCATGCCGCAAAGTTCCCGAACGACCAGCTCGACCTCAACGGCGGCTTCACCTTCGAGGGCATCCTGATCGCGGCCCAAGCCTGGCTCGCCGCCAAGTCGACCAAGCCCGGCGACCTCATGGACGCGCTGCGCAAGATCAAGATCGACCAGCACGTCATGGTGGGCGGCCCGATCCAGTTCGACTCCAAGGGCCAGAACGTCAACATCAAGGCCACCGCGGTCGAGAACCTCAAGCGCAAGCCCACGGTCGTGCTGCCGCTCGAATCGGCCGCCGCGCCTCTGGTCTTCCCGATGCCGCCGTGGAACGACAAGCGCCGCACCTGATGGCCGACTAGCGCGTTGACAGCCGACTTCCTCCTTTCGCTCGCCCAGGCGATCACCAAGGGCCTGTTGACTGGCATGGTCTACGGGCTGATGGCGCTCGGCCTGTCGGTGATCTTCGGCGTGATGCGCGTGGTCAACTTCGCGCATGGCGAGATGATGGTCGTCGGCATGTATCTCGCCTGGATGGGCTTCGAATACCTGCAGGTCTCGCCGATGCTGAGCCTGCCGCTGATCGCCGTGATCTTCTTCGGCGCGGGCTACGTGCTTCAGCGCGCGGTGATCTCGCCCTTCATCGGCCGGCCCGAGCACCAGCAGTTCCTGCTGCTGCTGGCCATCGCCATCCTCCTGGTCAACGTCTCGCTGGTCATCGCCGGTCCCGACGCGCGCGGCGTGCAGATGGACTCCCAGTTCGACTCCTACGAACTCGGCCCGTTCGTCTTCGATGCGGTCCGCGTCCATGCCGCCCTCACCGCGGTGGTAATCGCGGGCCTGCTGTGGCTCTTCTTCACCCGGACCCGCACCGGCAAGTCGATCCGCGCCGCCGCCGACAACAATCTGGGCGCCCTGGTCGTCGGCCTCGACGTCCGCCGGCTCTACGCCTTCACCTTCGGCGTGGGTGCGGCCTGCGTCGGCGCCGCCGGCGCGCTGATGATCACGATCATTCCGGTGACGCCGTTCCTCGCTGCCGAGTACACGCTGCTCGCCTTCGTCATCGTGATCGTGGGCGGCCTCGGCAGCATGACGGGCGCGCTGGCCGGCGGCCTGCTGATCGGCGTCAGCGAGGCGGTGGCGGGCCTCCTGCTGCAGCCGTCACTGAAGAGCATGGTGAGCTTTGGAATCCTGATCCTGGTGCTGCTGCTGCGGCCGCAGGGGCTGTTCGGCAAGAGCGGCCCATGAACCTTCTCGCACGACTGACCGGGGGCGTGCCGGCCCGCTCTCTGTGGTGCCTGGGCGCGCTTCTCGTGCTCCTGCTCGTGGCACCGGCGCTGCTTGGCAAATACGGCCTCTCCGTCCTGATCCTGGTCCTCTACTTCGCCTTCGTCGGCCAGGCATGGAACATCATGATGGGCTTCGCCGGCCAGCTCTCGCTCGGCCACGCGCTCTATGCCGGTGTGGGCGGCTACATCGCCGCCGGTCTCTTCTTCCACTACGGCATCGGCCCATGGGCCGGCGTCTTCGTCGCGGTCGCGGCGGCCGTCGCCGCGGGATCGATCGTCGGCTATCTCGGCTTCCGCTTCTCGCTGGCCGGCGTCTATTTCGCCCTGCTCACCATCGCCTTCAGCGAGTTCACGCGCATTGCCTTCGATCATTGGGGCTGGGCCGGCGGGTCGGGCGGCCTCTTCCTAAAGGTCGACGCCGCCTCCGACATCCTGAACCTTCGCGGCGGGCCGCTGCTCTTCTATTACGTGATCCTGGCGCTGGCGGCCGGCACCTTCATCCTCTGCCGCCTCCTCCTCGAAAGCCGGCTCGGCCGCTACTGGCTCGCCATCCGCGAAGACCCGGAAGCGGCCCAGGCGGTGGGCGTCCCGGTCCTGCGCTGCAAGATGATTGCGATCGTGATCTCGGCGGCGCTGACGGCGCTGGCCGGCGTCTGGAACGCCTTCTACTACAACAACCTCTTCCCGGAGACGGCCTTCGCCATGGGCCGCTCCATCGAGTTCACGCTGGCCCCGATCATCGGCGGGCTGGGCACGCTGTTCGGACCCATCGTCGGCGCGGTGGTCCTGACCGGCCTCGGCGAGATCTTTACCGACCTGAGCGAGGTCTTCCACATCTCCGGCCTGAAGCAGATCTTCTACGGCCTCGCCCTGCTGGTGATCGTGATGTACCGCCCGGCCGGCGTCTGGCCGTGGATCGCCGAGCGCTTCGGCTTCGGGGAGAAGCGGCGATGAGCGGCGCGCGGCTCGAACTCGACGGGATCGCCAAGAGCTTCCGCGGCCTCCGTGCGGTGCACGCCGTCTCGTTCGAAGTGCCCGGCGGCGCCATCAACGCCCTGATCGGGCCCAACGGCGCGGGCAAGACCACGATCTTCAACATGATTGCGGGCGTCTACAGGCCCGACTCCGGCAGCGTGCGCCTCGACGGGCGGCAGATCTCCGGCCTGCGGCCCGACCTCGTCTGCGACGCGGGCGTCGGCCGCACCTTCCAGATCGTGAAGCCGTTCAAGGGGCTGAGCGTGCTGGAGAACGTCACGGTCGGTGCCCTGCACCGCCGGCCAACCCTTCCCGACGCCCGCGCCTATGCCGCCGACATACTGATGCAGCTCGGCCTGCACGATCGCCGGCACCAGGCGGCCGAGAGCCTCACCCTGCCCGATCGCAAGCGCCTCGAGGTCGCGCGCGCGCTCGCCACCGAACCGAAGCTGCTGCTGCTGGACGAGGTGATGGCGGGGCTGCGGCCCACCGAGATCGACGTCATGGTGACGTTCCTGCAGGAGCTGAACAGGCGGACCGGCCTTACCATCCTGCTGATCGAGCATGTGATGCGGGCCGTCATGGCGCTGGCCTCCAACATCGTCGTGGTCAGCTACGGCGAGAAGATCGCCGAAGGCACCCCGGCCGAAATCGCCCGCCACCAGGCCGTGCTCGACGTCTATCTAGGCGAGGCGGAGCCCGCATGAGCGCGGCCCTTCTGAAGGTCGAGAATCTCGAGCTCTTCTATGGCGACGCCCAGGCGCTGGCCGGCGTGTCGCTCGAAATCGCCCAGGGCGAGATCGTGGCCATCGTCGGCGCCAACGGGGCGGGCAAGAGCTCGCTGATCCGCTCGATCCACGGGATCGAGAAGCCGGCGCGCGGCCATGTCCGCTTCGACGGCAGCGACATCACCGGCTGGCCTTCCTATCGCGTCTGCGAGGCGGGCGTCGGGCATGTCGCCGAAGGCCGGCAGGTCTTCCCCAATCTCTCGGTGCTGGAAAACCTCGAGATGGGTGCGACGCCCAAGCGCGCCCGGGCGCTGGAGAAGCAGACCCTGGAGCGGGTCTTCGCGATGTTCCCGCGTCTCGCCGAGCGGCGGCGCCAGGCTGCCGGTACGCTCTCGGGCGGCGAGCAGCAGATGGTGGCGATCGGCCGCTGCCTGATGGGCCAGCCCCGGCTCATCATGTTCGACGAACCCTCGCTCGGACTGGCCCCCACCATCGTGCAGGAAGTGTTCCGCATCGTGCGCCGACTGAACGAGGAGGGCCTCACCATCCTCCTGGTCGAACAGAACGTGATGGCGTCTCTGCGCATCGCAGATCGCGGCTACGTGCTGGAGAACGGCCGCATCGAGCTGGAGGGCCGGGGCGCCGACCTGCTGACCAATGACCGCGTCCGCCAGGCCTATCTGGGGCTCTAGAGCCACTTGACTCCCGGTTCCAGGGGCTGCGACGCCCCCGAATCGCCGTCTGGGGAAGGGAAAAGAGGTTTTTCCTTTCGTTCGTTTCGTTTATTTTGTTTGTTTCGCTTATGCTGCCTCACGATGCGGCCGGGTCGCAGGGTCGGAGACCGCGCCGGCCGGCCTGTCCCGGTTCCTGAGGCATTGACGCAAGCCTCGGCCGGCTGCAATTCTCGCCGCTTCCGGTACTGACGCTGTCGCGTGCGACGCGGATCGGTCCGGGATGGCGCCGGCTCCTCCCGACGACGGGGCGACCGCCCTCCCCGGCAGACCTTGCCCATGGGGAGAAACACCAAGTGAACCGTCGTGACATGCTCAAGGCCGGCCTCGCCGCCGGCGCAATCGGTCTCGCGCCGCGCCTCGCCTCTGCACAGGCCACCACATACGCGCCCGTGCCGAAAGGCTGGCGCACCCACGTGCTGACGACGCGGGTCGAGCCGACGGCGGGCGCCACGAAGGCCTGGATCCCGCTGCCGACCTTCGAGGCCCCCGACTGGCAGCGTCCCGGGGGCGTCACCTGGACCGGCAACGCGCGCGTCGCCGAACGCGTCCGCGATCCGAAGTACGGCGCGGAGATGCTCCGGGTCGAATGGGCGGCCGATCAGCAGGCGCCGGTGATCGAGGTCGTCGCTCAGGTCCAGGCGCAGAACCGCTCGGTCGCGCCCGGTCAGGGCAATGCCCAGCCGCTCGGCGACGCCGAGCGCAAGCTGAACCTGATGCCGACCACCTTCCTGCCGATCGACGGAATCGTAAAGGAAACCGCCGACGGGATCGTGCGCGGCAAGCAGGGCGACCTGGCCAAGGCCCGCGCGATCTACGACTGGGTCGTCGAGAACACCTTCCGCAATCCCAGGACGCTGGGTTGCGGCGTCGGCGACATCACCACGATGATCCGGACCGGCAACCTGAACGGCAAGTGCGCTGACCTGAACGCGCTGTATGTCGGCCTTGCCCGCTCGGTCGGGCTGCCCGCACGCGACGTCTACGGTATTCGCGTGATGCCGTCCGAGTTCGGCTTCAAGGCGCTGGGCGCCGGTTCGGAGGTCGTGTCCAAGGCACAGCACTGCCGCGCCGAGGTCTGGCTCGCCGGTTCGGGCTGGACGCCGGTCGATCCGGCCGACGTGCGCAAGGTCGTGCTGGAAGAGCCGCCGGCCAACCTCGCGATGACCGATCCCAAGGTCGTAGCGGCCCGCCGCGCCCTGTTCGGTTCCTGGGAGGGCAACTGGCTCGCCTACAACGTCGCGCACGATGTGAAGCTGCCGGGCTCCAGGGAGGAGCCGATCGCCTTCCTGATGTATCCCCAGGCCGAGAATCGCTCCGGCTTTCTGGATTCGCTCGACCCGGACAAGTTCAAGTACCGGATCACGGCACGCGAACTGACGGCCTAGCCTGGCCTGAAGCGGCGGGCGGGGCATTCCGCTCCGTCCCGATCCGCATTATATCCGGCGGATGAGCGCACCCACCGACGCGGCGTCGCATCAGTCGCCCGCCCGACTCGTGTATCGCTATTACCTTGCGATGTCGGTGCCGTTCCTGATCGACGCGGTCTCGGTGCTGGTCTATGCGGCGCTCAACAGCGCCCCCGAAGTCGTACTCCCGTCGCTGGCGATCACGACCCTGTTCCTCGCCGGCGGCGTCGGCTTCGGCGCCTGGCTCCTCGTCCGGCCGATCCGGCATTTCATCGTGGGACGCGCAGCCTTCGGCGATATCGAGCTTTCGCTGGCGCGCCTGCCGCGCCATTCCGCGACAGTCGTCGGGATGATGTATGCGCCGATGGTGGCGCTTCGCCTGCTGTCGCATCGCCTCGAGATCACCTTCGGGGCCACGCTGCAGCAGGTCGCCTGGCCTGACGTCGTCGCCAACCTGACGGTCGGGACGGGCTTCAACGTCGTCCTCACCTTCTTCGTCGTCGCGGCGTACCTCGATCATCTGTGTCAGGAACTCTTCCGCACGAAAGGCGTGAACATCGGAACGTTCGGCGGCCGGTTCCGGAGCAAGGTGGCTCTCGCCCTTCTCTTCGTGTCCTTCGCGACCATGGTCCTGATCGCCGCCGACATGCTGAGCTACAGCGGCGAGCGTCTGGTCCGCGAAGCCTCGTCCGACATCACGACCTCGGCGATCGGCACGGCGTTCATGTACTACTGGATATCGAATGCGCTGACCCGGCCGATCACGCGACTGGACGGCGGCCTGCGCCGGGTCGCCGACAATGACTATACCGTCCGCCTTCCCGTCACCTCGGACGACGAACTCGGCCATGCCGCCAGCCGCTTCAACCAGATGGTCGAGGGCCTCGCCGAGAAGGCGTATCTGCGCGACACGTTCGGCAAGTATGTGAGCGAGACGGTCGCCGACTCGATCCTGTCCAACCGCGGCAACACCGGCCGCAGCATCGACACCACGGCCGAAGCGACCCTGATGTTCACGGACATCGAAGGCTTCACGGGCCTGTCCGAGAGCACGACACCGGCCGAGGTCGCGGCCCTCCTGAACGCCTATCTACATACCGTCGTCCCGGTCATTCAGCGCCACGGCGGCATCGTGAACAGTTTCATCGGCGACGGGCTCTTCGTGAGCTTCGGCTTGCCACGTCTGCTGGAGAATCACGCCAGGGCCGCCATCGCGGCGGCGATCGACATCCAGAAGGCGCTCGCCACCGCCCGATTCGCCCGCGGTTTCACACTCCCGACACGCATCGGCCTCAACACCGGCCCGGTCATCGGCGTCACCATCGGCACCGACAATCGCCTCAGTTACACGCTGCTGGGCGACGCCGTGAACGTCGCCGCGCGACTCGAGCAGCTCAACAAGAAGTTCGGCACACGCATCCTGGCCACCGAGAGCACCGTGGTGGCGGCGGGTGCCGAGACCTTCTGCGAACGGCTGGGTACGACCGACGTTCGCGGTCATCACGACGGCGTGGTCATCTATCACGTGGGACAGCCCCTGTGACGGCGGCAGATGAGGCAAAGCCCGTCGCCACGGCGGCGGAGATCGGCGGCCTGCGGCGGCGCTATCTGCTGCGAGCCGTGTCGGCGGCCGGAGTCGATGTCGCCTTCACCGGCATTTTCGTCGCTTTCGCGGATGCCTGGGCCTATGCGCCACGGTCGGTCGCCGTCGGGTTGTTCCTGCTGCTGGGCGTCAACGCCCCGGTCTGTTGGCGCCTTTTCCGGCCCATCGAAGAGTATCTGGGAGGACGGCGCTCGTTCGAGGATGTGGAGCGCCGGATCACGCAGCTCCCGCTCCTGACGGCCTCGCGTGTGGCGGTGCTCGCCCTGATGATGGTGAGTTTTCGGGTGTCAGCGCCATACTTCTGGCCGGATGCCACCTTCGAAACCCTACCCACGCAGACGCTGGCCGATACCGCGGCGCTCCTGGTCGTGCTGCCGCTCTTCTACTTTACCTACATCTACTTCGTCATAAGCGACTATCTCGGCCATCTCTGCGGATTCATCTTCGAGCGTACCGGCCGGAACCTGTCGCTGTTCTTCGGGCGCTACCGCCTCAAGCTCGGCATCGCCCTGCTCGTCATCTCGCTCGCGCCCATGACGGCCGTCGTCGTCGACCTCCTCAGCTATGACGGCATGAAGTTGCAGTTCGAGATCGCCACCGACGTCGCCATCGCGCTGATGGGCGTTGTCGTCTCGGTCTACTTCATATGGCGATCCCTACTGCGTCCCATACGTATCCTGTCCCGTGCCATGTCGACCGTCGCTGGCGGCGATATGTCGGTAAGGATTCCCGTGACCTCGAACGACGAGGTCGGCGAGTTGACCAGCCAGTTCAACACCATGGTCGAGGGGCTGCGCGAGCGTGAGCAGATCCGCGAGACCTTCGGCCGGTACGTCGACGAGAGCGTGGCCTCGACCATCCTGCAGCGCGGCGGCAACGGGGTGCTGGCCGGCGAGACGCGCGAGGCGACGATCCTGTTCACCGACGTATCGGGCTTCACGACCATCGCCGAGAAACTGCCGCCGGATCAGCTTTTCGGGGCGCTGAACGAATACCTCGAGACCGTCCTTGGGCCTATCCGTGCCCACGGCGGCGTCGTGCACACCTTCATCGGCGACGGTCTCTTCGCCTCCTTCAACATGCCGCTCGCCTGTCCGGATCACGCTTCGGCCGCGATCCATGCCGCCGTCGACATCCAGCGCGCCGTTGCAGGCCGCAGCTTCGGCGAAGCCAGGGTCCCCTTCGTCACCCGGATCGGGATCAGCACCGGAGCTGTCATCGGTGGATCGGTCGGCGCCGGCCAGCGACTGAGCTTCACATTGCTAGGCGACACGGTGAACCTCGCCGCGCGGCTGGAAAAGTTGAACAAGGATCATGGCACGAGCATTCTCGTTTCGGAGACGACCTGCGCCGGCTGCGGCACGGAATTCGTGTTCAAGCCGCTCGGCAGCACGGCCGTCCGCGGCCGAAGCGGGTCGATCGCCATCTTCACCATCGATACTGTCTGAGGTCCGCCGTCCATGAATCCGTCCGCCCTGTCACCGGATCAGCTCGAGCTGCAGGCCCGCGCCCGCGAACTGGCAGCAGGACCCGTCACCCGCCGGGCCGCCGAGGTCGACCGCACCGAGCAGTATCCCTGGGACAATGTCGAGCTGCTGAAGGACGCCGGACTCATCGGCATGACGATCCCGAAGCAGTATGGTGGCCAGGGCAAGGGCTGGCTCGACGCCGTGCTCGCCATCGAGGCGCTGTCCTCGGCTTGTGCCGTCACCGGCCGCATCGCCGTCGAGACCAACATGGGCGCGATCAGTGCCGTCATGGCCTACGGCTCGGAAGAGCAGAAGAAGACGGCGGCCGACATGGTGCTGGCCGGCGACAAGCCCGCCATCTGCATCACCGAGCCCGACGCCGGCTCCGATGCCAACGGCATGACCACGCGCGCCGACAAGAAGGGCAACCGCTACGTCCTGAACGGCCGCAAGCACTGGATCACCGGCGGCGGCGTCTCCCGCCTGCACCTGATCTTCGCCAAGGTCTACGACGAGAAGGGCGCGTTCGAGGGGATCGGCGGCTTCCTCGCCATCCGCGACGAGACAAAGGGCCTCAAGATCACCAAGCGCGAGCCGACCATGGGTCTGCGCGGCATCCCCGAGGCGGTGATCGACCTCGAGGACATGGACGTGCCGCCATCAGCACTGGTGATCCCGCCTCGCGGCCTGAAGAAGGGCTTCGCCGACTTGATGACCGCCTACAACAGCCAGCGGGTCGGCGCCGCCACCGTGGCGCTGGGAATCGCCGACGGCGCCTATCAGCTCGCGCTCGACTGGTCGGAGAAGCGCCACCAGTTCGGGCGGCCGATCAACGAGTTCCAGGGCCTGCAATGGAAGCTCGCGGACATGTCGATCAAGCTCTCGGCCGCGCGTGCCTTGGTCTACAATGCCGCGCGCTCGGGCGAAGGCGGCTTCCCCGACATGCTGATGGCCGCGCAAGCCAAGGTCTTCACCTCGGAGAGCGCCATCCAGATCGTGAACGACGCCCTGCAGTTCTTCGGCGCCCGCGGCTACAGCCGCGAACTGCCGCTCGAACGCATGGCCCGCGACGTCCGCATGTTCACCATCGGCGGCGGCACGGCCGAGGTCCTGCGCAACGTGGTGGCGGGTGCGCTGCTGAAGAAGAAGCTGCCGCAGACGCGGGAGGGGTGGGACAAGGTCTGATCAATGGAGCGCGCCACTCCAGTGGCGCTCAAGATTCGTCAATGAGCAAGACATGAGCGCCACTGGAGTGGCGCGCTCCAATGACTACCGCCCGAACCGGTTCCACTTGCCGGCATTACCGCGCATCAAGACGAACTCCTTGCCCTTCCTCGCAGGATCGTCGCGCGGCGTGCAGGCGATCGAAATCCAGGACTGGAAATCCCAGCGCGCCGAGCAGCTCTCGGTCGCGCAGGGAAGCTCGAATTCTGCCTCGGTCGCGAGGCCGTCGCCCGATGGCGTGAAGATCGACAGTGTGCCGCGCGCCGGCTGGAGAGAGCAGGCGACCGTCAGGAACCGCGTCTTGTCCGACGCCCAGACCGGCGCACCGTGGACCGTGAACAACCGGCCCGTGCGCCTCATCACCAGCGTCCAGGCGAAATCGTCGAGCCCCGGTGTGCGCACGACATAGAAGCGGCCGGGATCGTCATGGCGCTCGTAGAGATACTGGTAGCCGGCGTCACCGTACGGACAATCCTGCAGCTCGACCGCCGTGCCGCCGTCGATCGCCAGCCGCAGCCGGTCGCCCTGCCGCGAGACATTGGGCACGTCCACCCGCAGGCGCGGCGCCTCCTGTGGCCATTCGATCTTTTGGCTTTCGCTTTCATACGTGGGATTGAGCGCACCCTTCGGCACGCAGGCCTTCGGCGCCTCACCCACCGCCTGCGCCAACGCAGGGCAAGGAAGCAGCAGGGTGGCGAGACACAGCAGACGGACAAGCATGCACGGTCTTCACATCGGATTCTTGAGCATCGTCTCCAGGCTGACTGAACGCAACGTGGCCTCGGCGATTTCGTCGATCTCGGTCAGCACCCGTTGCAAAGCGGCGCCGATCTCCGTGTCCTCGCCCGCCTCCTTGGCGCGCTTGCCCGGCGCGGGTTCGAACAGGGCGACGATATCCATGAGCGTGATGCGGCGCCTGTTGCCGATGAACCGATAGCCTCCCGCCGCTCCACGGCCGCCCTGCACGAGGCCGGCGGCCGAGAGCGTTCCCAGGACCTTGGCCAGCGAATGAGGTGAGACACCGAAGCGTTCGCCGAGTTCGGCGGCCGAGAGTGTGCGGGCGGGATCACGCGCCAGTTCGAGGACCGCATAGAGACCAAGCCGGGTGGCCGTCTGCAACTTCACGGCAATTCCCTGTCGAGTTGCAGCGAGGGGCCGGCGACCATGCCCTGGGCGCGGAAGAAGGAAAGGATCAGATGGTCCTTGCGATCGACCAGCGTTCGCACGCGCGTCACTCCCCGTTCTCTGAAGCGCACGGCCAGCGCTTGGAACAAGGCGCTGCCCACGCCCTTGAGCCGCGTCTTCGGATCGACCTGGATCGCGAAGACCCAGCCGGCGGCGGGCTGGCCGAATTCCCAAGCCCGGACCTCGCCGGCAATGAAGCCGGCCAGCGCGCCCTTCCCCGTCTCCGCGACCAGGAAATGCCGTTCCGGCGCCAGCATCTCGCGCCAGTATTCGGGTTTGTCCGATCCTGTCAGCCGTGCGTCCAGCGCGGAAATCGCTGCCAGATCAGAGGCTTGCGCGGGTCGGATGGCGATCATGTCTGGGGATTAGAATGACCTTGCGGCGCGGAAAGTAAATAGGTAATTCAGTACCGAAATACAGAAATAGGGAAAGCCAATGGATTCCGCCGCCGCGCCCATCGACTTCCGCACCGATCCCAGCCGTTACAAGCACTGGAAACTCTCGTTCGAGAACGGCGTCGCCTACCTCACGATGGACGTGAACGAGGAGGGTGGCCTGAAGCCTGGCTACAAGCTCAAGCTCAATTCCTACGATCTCGGCGTCGACATCGAACTGGCCGATGCCGTGCAGCGGCTGCGCTTCGAGCACCCCGAGGTGGGCGCCGTGGTCATCCGCTCGCAGCGCGACCGCATCTTCTGCTCCGGCGCCAACATCAACATGCTCGGCCTCTCGACGCACGATCACAAGGTGAACTTCTGCAAGTTCACCAACGAGACGCGCCTCGCCATCGAGGACGCCAGCACGCAGTCCGGCCAGACCTACATCTGCTCGATCAACGGCATTGCCGCCGGTGGCGGCTACGAGCTGGCGCTGGCCTGCGAACAGATCCTGCTGGCCGACGACGGATCGAGCGCGGTGTCACTGCCCGAACTGCCGCTGCTGGCGGTGCTGCCGGGTACCGGCGGGCTCACCCGTCTCGTCGACAAGCGCATGGTGCGGCGCGACCATGCCGACTTCTTCTGCACCACCGCCGAGGGGATGCGGGGCAAGCGCGCCCGCGACTGGCGCCTCGTCGATCAGCTCATCCCGCCCTCGAAGCTCGCCGAGCAGACGCAGAAGATTGCCGAGGAGGTCGCCGCGAAGTCTTCTCGTCCGAAGGACGCCAAGGGCATTGCGCTGCCGACGGTGGAACGGCAGATCGACGGCGACACGATTCGGTACAGCCATCTCACCGTCGAGATCGACCGCGAAGGACGCTCGGCAAAATTCCGGCTCAACGGCCCCTCCTCCGCGCCACCGGCTTCCGTGCATGCCGAAGGCGCCGCCTTCTGGCCGCTGGCGCTCGCCCGCGAGTTCGACGATGCGATGATGCATCTGCGGCTCAATGAGACCGAGATCGGCACCTGGGTGCTCACCAGCCAGGGCGATGCGGCCCTCGTCGAAGCCTATGACGCGGTGCTGGCCGCGAAGGCCGACGACTGGCTGGTGCGAGAGATCGTGCTCTACTGGAAGCGCACCCTGAAGCGGCTCGACTTGAGCTCGCGCAGCCTGATCGCGCTGATCGAGCCCGGCTCCTGCTTCACCGGCACCCTGCTCGAGGTCGCGCTGGCCGCCGACCGCTCCTACATGCTGGACGGCGTGTTCGAGGGCTCGAACCTGCCGGCGGCGACGATCCGGCTCACCGACATGAACTTCGGCCCCTACCCGATGGGCAACGGGCTGACTCGCCTCGCAACACGCTTCCTGCACGACCCGTCGCAGGTCGACGAACTCAAGGGCGAGATCGGCGAGGCGCTGGATGCCACCGCCGCCGAAGAAGCCGGCCTCGTCACCTTCGCGCCCGACGACATCGACTGGGAAGGCGAGGTGCGCCTCGCCATCGAGGAACGCGCCGGCTTCTCGCCCGACGGGCTGATCGGCATGGAGGCGAACCTGCGCTTCCCAGGTCCCGAGACGATGGAGACCAAGATCTTCGCGCGGCTCTCGGCCTGGCAGAACTGGATATTCCAGCGGCCCAACGCGACCGGCCCAGAAGGCGCGCTGAAACTCTACGGCACCGGCAAGCAGAGTAAGTACGACCGCAAGCGGGCTTAAAGCGATGAAACACCCCCAACCTCATCCTGAGGAGCGCTTCACTGAAGCGCGTCTCGAAGGATGGGCAACAGACAAGGTGCTCGTGCCCACCCTTCGAGACGGCGCTGCGCGCCTCCTCAGGGTGAGGTGATCTCCGGCAAGCAGGACGAGAAGGAGTCAATCATGGCCATCGACTACAGCCAGCTCATTCCCAACAACGTCGATCTCTCATCGGACCGTCGCCTCCAGCGCGCGCTCGAGAACTGGCAGCCGCGCTTCCTCGACTGGTGGAAGGACATGGGGCCCGACGGCACCTCGGCCTTCGACGTGTACCTGCGCACCGCCGTCTCCACTGACGCCAACGGATGGGCCAATTTCGGCTACGTGAAGATGCCGGAATACCGCTGGGGCATCTTCCTGGCCGACCGCGATCCCAATCGTGAGATCGCCTTCGGCGACAACAAGGGCAAGCCGGCCTGGCAGGACGTGCCCGGCGAGCTGCGTTCGACGCTCCGCCGCCTGATCGTGACCCAGGGCGATACCGAGCCCGCTTCGGTCGAACAGCAGCGCCTGCTCGGCAAGACCGCACCGTCGCTCTACGATCTGCGCAACCTGTTCCAGATCAACGTCGAGGAAGGCCGGCATCTATGGGCGATGGTCTATCTTCTGCATGCCTATTTCGGCCGCGACGGTCGCGAGGAGGCGGAAGCCATGCTGGAGCGGCATTCAGGCGATCCCGACAAGCCGCGCATCCTCGGCGCCTTCAACGAGGCGACGCCGGACTGGCTCTCCTTCTTCATGTTCACCTACTTCACCGACCGCGACGGCAAGTACCAACTCGCGTCGCTGGCCGAATCGGGCTTCGATCCGCTGGCCCGCTCCTGCCGCTTCATGCTGACCGAGGAGGCCCACCACATGTTCGTGGGCGAGACCGGCGTCGGCCGTATCCTCCAGCGCACTTGCGAATTGATGAAGGAACACAAGACGGACGACGTGCGCGGCCTGGGCGGCATCGACCTCCCGACCATCCAGAAGTACCTCAACTTCCACTTCTCTGTGTCGCTCGACCTGTTCGGCCAGGAAGCCTCGACCAATGCCGCCAACTACTACACACAAGGTGTGAAGGGCCGTTTCCTCGAAACCCGTATCGACGACGACCACCTGCTCACCAACGCGACCTATGAGATCGACTCAGTCGAGGACGGCCGCATCGTGAAGAAGGCGGTGCCGGCCCTGCAGGCGCTGAACGAGCGGCTGCGCCAGGACTACATCGACGACTGCGCAAAGGGCGTGCTGCGCTGGAACAAGACAATCGAGCGCGCCGGCATCCCGTTCGAGATGACTTTGCCCCACCGCGCCTTCGACCGGCAGATCGGCGCCTTCGCGGGTCTTCGTGTGTCGCCCGAAGGCAAGGTTCTCTCGGAGGCCGAATGGAATGCCCACAAGGACAAGTGGCTGCCGACCGACGAGGACCGCGCCTACGTCACCTCGCTGATGGGCGCCGCGGTCACCCAGCCCGGCAAGTTCGCCCACTGGATCGCCCCGCCGGCCCGCGGCATCAACAACCAGCCGGCCGACTTCGAGTACGTCCGCTTCAACTAGGACGATGCCGCCCGTTCCGCCCCGGTAGCTTCCGTCTTCAATTGTCGCAGAATAGTTGATCTCGCCCCTAGGCCTCGGTGTTTCCTCACCGAGGCTACCACGGCGCGGTCGGGCCGAGTCTGTGCCGTGGCTTGTTCCGGCGCGCAGCCGTGCGCACCGGTTAGTCGCCAGCTGCTGGTGATATTCAGTTGCACGGCAATTTCGATACTTGCAAAGTGATCCCAAGCTCGCCGGAAACTGGGGAATCTGCGAGCGGCGTACTTGGGGAATCCATGTTTCGACGCGTATATCGGACTGCGTGCGCCGCGCTGGTCGCGGCAGCAAATCTTGTGTTGATTCTTCTGTCGGTCACACAGGCTCATGCCCAATCCGTTACGATTCCCATCGAATATTACAAGGTGAATGGCTGGAGCCTCGGCATCACTATCGGCATCAACGGCGGCACGCCTCAGCCTTACCTGTTCGACACGGGGTCGGCCGTCTTCAATGCCGCGTGGAACCCAGCCACCTGGCAGGGCTTCGGCCAGACCGTCCCGGCGGCGACCGTGCCCAATGGGTCGGGCGTCCATTATTGCTATGGTTCGCCACCTTGCTACACGGGCAATCTGGTTCAGGTGCCGGTCCTGAATTTTTACGCGCCCGGGGCCACGGCAGGCAGCCCGCCGGCGGCCACCCTCTCCGCCAATCCGGGTTATCAGGTCAACGCCGTCTACAACGAGACGAATGAAAACGGCACCCGCGTGGAGAACACTTTCCCGGAGTATTTCCAGACGCACGATAAACCGCCCCTGTACAAGACCTTCTATGGCATCTTCGGTGCCGGCAACTTCACCGACCTGACGAACACCTCGGCGCTCGTGGGCGGTGTACTCGGCCAGACCATCCTCCCCGGCGTGCAGCATCAGGGCTACGTCGTGTCGGCGAACGGCCAGCCCAATCCGGCGAGCTACGACCCCGACGGTACGCCGCACAGGATCACCAATTCACCGGGCGGTACCCAGGTCGTGACCATCGGCGGTCAATCGCGACAGGTGAGTCCCTGCATCGCCTGCGTGACGGTCGGACTTACCCCCGAGTTGATCGGCCAGTTCGCCCCGGTCTCGTCAACGGGTCAGGTGGGAGTCGTGCCATGGGCGCAAACGGGCACAAGTTTTCCCAACCCCTACGGCGGCGGCACCGGAAACAACGGGTCGCGGGAGTCCGGCTCGAACTTCACGACCACCCTGCCTCCCGGCACTTCGGGCGGTTCATCGGTCTCCAACACCGCCCCTACCCTGCTCGATACCGGCACATCCCTCTATGTGCTGGCCACAGAGATGGGCAGTGGTGACACGAACACGGGGAGCACCCTTTCGATTTCCGGGGCCTCGCCGTCGGGAGGAACGATCCCTGGAATCCCGACGAGCATATCCACTCTCGCGGGTTCGTCGACGAGCGGCGACACCTATTCGGTAGAGATACGATCGGGATCGTCGAACACTCTGGGCATACCGTTCTTCATGCAGAACTCGGTGATGTTCGACCTGACGGGCCAGGCGATCGGCTACACGCTGTTCTACGTCACCCCGGCCAACCTCATGACCACCGCCGATGGACCACTGGTCGTCGACGGCAGCAACCTGCCGCTGGGCCTGGCGGGCGTCATCTCCGGACCGGGCGGCGTCACCATCCACGACGGCGGCGCGGTGCAACTCAGCGCCACCAACACCTATTCCGGCCTGACCAAACTCGACAGCGGGGCCCAGCTCCTCATTTCCGGACCGGGCAGCATCGCCGCATCCAGTGGCGTGGTGAACGACGGCCTGCTGGACATCTCGCGCGCCTGGAATCCGGTCGCCATCCAGAATCTCACCGGCTCGGGGCAGGTGAACCTGGGCGGGCAGAACCTCACTATCACCAATGGCGGCAGCTTTGGCGGCATCATCGCCGACGGCGGAGCATGGGCTGGCACCGGCGGCAGCGTTGCGCTGACGGGCGGCCTCCTCATTCTCACGGGCGTGAACACGTACACCGGCGGCACGACGGTCAAGGGCGGAGCGACCCTCGGGATCAATGCCGATGCGGCACTCGGTAACACGTCAGGCGGTCTCACACTGAACTACGGCATGCTGGCGGCATTGTCCGACTTCACGATGGCTCGTCAGGTCACACTCGGTCCGGGCGGCGGCGCCTTCGACACCAACGGCTTCAACCTCGTGCTCGGCACGGCGGTGGCTGGTCCGGGCGGGTTGACCAAGAACGGCCTCGGCATGCTGACCCTGTCGGGCGCCAACAGCTACACCGGCGGCACCGTCCTGAATCAGGGCATCCTGCAGCTGGCGCCGGGTGCCTCGCTGCCCACCACCGGCCCGCTCATGGTCAATGGCGGAACCCTCGACTTCAACGGCAACAACGCGACCATCGGATCCCTCTCCGGTCTCGGCGGCACGATCGCGCTGGGCGCCGGCACGCTGACGGTGGCCGAGCAGGGCAGCAACACCTTCGCCGGTATCCTCACCGGAACCGGCGGCCTCACCCTGCAGGGGCCGGGCATGCTTTCCCTCACCGGCGCCAACACCTACGCCGGCCCCACTTCCATCACAGGCGGCCGCCTCGCCGTCAACGGCAGCATCACCAGCAATGTCACCGTGGGCGCCGCCGGTAATCTCGGTGGCAGCGGCACCATCTTCGGGACCGTCACCAACAACGGCATCGTCGCGCCCGGCAATTCGATCGGCACGCTGACCGTGAACGGCGCCTACACCCAGGCCGCCGGCAGCAGCTACGAGGTCGAGACCAATGCCGCCGGTCAGGCCGACCGCGTCAACGTTACCGGGGCCCCCGGCACCGCGATCATCGCCGGCGGGAACGTGATCGTGACCGCGGCCTCGGGCGTGTATGCCCCCAGCACCACCTACACCATCGTCAATGCCACCGGCGGCGTCACCGGTACCTATGCCGGCGCCAGCAGCCTCTATCCCTTCCTCCAGCCCTCGCTCGCGTACGACGCCAACAACGTCTATCTCACCCTCAAGCCCGGCGGCTTCGGTGTCGGCGGCGCCACGCCCAACCAGTCTTCCGTCGGCCGCGTCCTCGACCGGAGCGTCGCCGGATCGAACGGCGACTTCGCCACCGTCATCGGCACCCTGGCCACCTACACCCAGGGCCAGGGCCAGGCCGCCCTCGATGCCCTCAGCGGCCAGAACTATTCCGGCTTCGGCACCGCCAATCTGGGCAACGCGCTGCTGTTCATGAACATGATGGGCCAGCAGATGAGCCTCGCCCGCGGCGGCGTCGGGAGCGGCACCCGCGTGGCCGTCGCCCAGGCCTGTGACGTGGCTCCCTCGGAGGCCTGTGATGGCGACACCGCCACCCCGTGGAGCCTGTGGGGCAGCGCGCTGGGCGGCACCGGCAGTGTTGCCGGCAATGCCAATGCCGGCACCCTGACTTACAACGCAGGCGGCTTCGCTGCCGGCGCCGACTATCGCTTCGATCCGCGTTTCCTGGCCGGGGTCGCCCTCGGCTATGTCAGCGGCAACCAGTGGGCCAGCGGCTTCAGCGGCCAGGGCACGACCAACAGCTTCCAAGCCAGTCTCTACGCCTCCTTCACCCAGGGCGCCTTCTATCTCGATGGCCTTGCGGGCTATGGCTACAGCGATAACCAGATGACGCGCCAGATCGTGCTGCCCAATCTGTCGGCGCGACTCGCACAGGGCCGCACCGGGGCCAACCAGTTCCTGGGGCAGATCGAAGCGGGCTATCGCATCGGGATCCACGAGCCTACCGCGGTTTCGGTCACACCCTTTGCCCGCTTCCAGGGAACGACCAACAGCCAGTCCGGCTTCACCGAAAACGGCGCGGGGTCACTCAGCCTCAACGTTGCGCCACAGACCACAGGGTCGGCGCGCAGCGTGCTCGGCGCCGAGTTCGCCGGCGCCTTCGGCCTCGAGGGCCGCGAGAAGCTGGCGCTACAGCTTCGCTTGGGCTGGGCGCACGAATACGCCGATACGACGCGGCCGGTGACGGCAAGCTTTGCCGGCGCGCCGGGTGCAAACTTCACCGTATTCGGCGCCGCCCCGCAGCGCGACAGCGCCGCCTTCAGCCTCGCCGCCAACACCGTCGTCGCCCCTGGCACGTCACTCTATCTCCGCTACGATGGCGAAACGGGCAGCGGCACTACCAACCACATGCTCAACGGTGGATTCAGGATGACATGGTGACGTGGGAATCCTGCGGCTCCAGGGGCGCTGGTCCGAAAATGCTTGGCATTGCATGCACACGCGGGCGTGGGGCAGGTTGGGCAGCCTGACATCCAGAACGACCTGAGGTCCCGTCTTGAGCCCGATCCAGTTTGCCGCCGTCGCCTTTGTCTGCATCATAGCCAGTGCAATCGCCGGCGCCTTGCTGCGGAGCCGCCTGCCCGAGCATCATGTGAGCGGCGATTCCAAGGACGTGATCAAACTCTCGATCGCGCTGGTCGCCACCATGTCGGCCCTGGTGCTGGCGCTGCTCTTCGCCTCGACCCGCACGTCCTTCGAGCGCACCAGCGGCCTGGTGAGCCGCCTGACGGCCGACATCAGCGAACTCGACCGGGTGCTGAAACATTACGGGCCGGAGGCTCAGCCGATAAGGACGGCTCTGCGCGCCGAGATTCAGCCAATGATCGATTCCATCTGGCGCGAGGAGGCCGCCAATCGCGGCACCGGGTCCGACGAAGCGAAAACGCCGGAAGAGGAAGTTCTGTTCATGCTGCAGGACCTGCAGCCGGCCAACTCGAAGCAACGAGCGCTCCAGGCACGCGCCATCCAGGTCAGCTCCGACCTTGCCCAGACGCAGCTCGCACTCTTCGCACAGCCGACGGATTCGATCTCGAATACGTTCCTCGTCGTACTGATCCTCTGGCTGATGTTCATCTTCGGCATCTTCAGCATGACGTCGCCCCCCAACCCGACATTGTTCGTCGTGATGGCGCTCTGCATCCTGTCCGCATCCGCGGCCTTCTACCTGATCCTGGAACTGGGTCTGCCGTTCGGCGGCCTGATGCAGCTCTCCAACGAACCGCTCAGGAACGCGCTCAAGTAGCGCGTCTCGACGGCTACGGCCCCTTGTCTGCCTTGATGCGCTCGATCATCGACCTCAATCGCGCGTCGGAGACGACTGTGTCGTGCAAAGGCATCAGGACCGAGGCGAAGGCCGCATGGTCGACGTCGCTGATGACCTGGATGCCCGCCGCCTCGGCCGTTCGCCGGGCCGCCGCCTCATGGTCGTCCCACAGGCGTCGATGATAGGCGACGGAATCGCGGGCGGCGGCCCGGATGATCGCCTTGTCGCCGGATGACAGCGTCTCCCAGACTTGCCGGGAAAAGAGCAGCACGCCGGGCGACCGGACATGCTGGGTCAGGCTGAAGGCCGTCGCCGCCAGATGATGCTGGGAGGCGACGAAGGTTGACCAGTTGCCGTCGCCCACGTCGACGACTCCCGCACGCATCGAGGCCTGGCCCCGGAACAACGGCATCACCACCGGCTGCGCGCCCAGCGCCCGCACCATGGGTGCCCAGTTGGAGGATTGCTGGACGCGATACTTCAGCCCGCGCAGATCGGTCGGCGTACGCATCGGCCTGATTCCATAGATCGATCTCGGACCGAGATCGTAGAAGCAGAGGCCAATGAAACCGGCACGCTCCAGCGAGGCCAGGATCTCCTCGCCGAGCGGCCCATCGAGCACCCGCTGCTCATGTGCCGTCGAACGGAAAAGGTAGGGCAGCGTGAGCACGAGGGTGGCTGGTGCCGCGCTGTTCAACGCAGCGACGTTGACCCGCGCCATGTCGAGCGTGCCGTTGCGGAGCTGACCCAGCGTGTAGCTCTCGGTCCGCGGGTCGTCGGCGCCGAGATCCGACAGGTTCAGGCGGCCGCTACTGCGTTCGCGCATCAGGTCGGCCATGTAGGCCACGGCGCGAACGGTGGGATAACCGGCGGGAAGGATGTCCGACGACGTGAAATCCCGGGCCCCGGCCGACGGTCCGAGCATCAGGCCCGCGAGCACCACTGCAAGCTTGAAGATACGCATGACTCGGGACCGCTCCTCAATTCCACTGTGTCAGAAACCGAACGGAATTGGAAAAGATTGCGCGTCCCGGCTGGATTCACGTCCTGTTTAATCGAAGCGAACTCGTTTCACGTGCCCAAGCTAGACGATCTCGACAGCAGCGAGATCACTATCTGCGCATATGAGCGAGGAGCGATTGCTCCGGTACTGCCCTGCGAGGCAACTCTATGCCCCTCGACCTGTTGTACCGGCAGATCCGAAGAAGGAGTGGGCGATGAAAACGGTGAACCGGTTCTATGACAACTACGCCCAGGCGCGCGCCGCCGTGATTGCCATCGAGAAGGCCGGCATACCCTCTTCAGATGTGAGCCTGATCGCCAACAAGCATGTCAGTGCCGGGGATGACGAGACCCAGGTGATATCGGAAACTGCCGCAGGCTCCGGCATAGGCGGCGTCGTTGGCGGCGGCGCCGGCCTGCTGGCCGGCCTTGGACTGCTGGCGATCCCCGGTCTCGGTCCAGTCGTCGCCGCAGGGTGGTTGGCGGCCACCGCCGTCGGCGCCGCCGCGGGTCTTGCCACGGGAGGTCTCATGGGGGCGCTGATCGACGCCGGCGTCGACGAGGAGCACGCCGCCATCCATTTGGAAGCGGTCCGTCGCGGCGCCACGCTCGTCGCGGTGCGCGTCCCCGACGATCAGGTCGGCCGCATCGAGGGGCTCATGTCGATTCACCGGCCTGTCGACCCGGTAGAGCGCGCCGCGGCTTGGCGAGCGGATGGCTGGACGACGTTTGACGGGCCGGCCCATCGGCCCAACGAGACCGAGATCGAACGCAGGCGTCGCGAATGGCGCGACGCGGGAATGGGCAAGCAGGTCTGACGCTGGGGTCGTTAGAGCAGCCCGCCGGCCAGCATGTCGAAGCGCGTGCGGATCTCGGCAGCGGTCGGAGGCTTGTCGGCCTCCATTTCGGGAAACTCCTTCGCGAGGTCAGCCCGATCGAACTCGTCGAGATGAAGGTCGGCGACCGAATGATCCTCGGGAAGCGCATTCAGTGCATTGTGCAGATGGAATAGATGCCAGTGCGCCGGACCGGCAATCGCTCCCGATTCGAGGTGGGCAAGCCGCTCCTTGAAGCGCTGCAGCACCCTCTTCCGTTCCTCCGACATGACCGACCTCCGTTGTCCTTCTTGCACTGATATTGTTTCAGCATAATGCGGACACCAGAGCAAAGCAGCGACAAATGACGAGACCCGATTGGACCAAACGCGGTCATCGCCCCCCGGTTGCGCTTTTTTTTCAGGAAACTTCCACCGCGGTTTTTGCGTTGATCAGGTGCAAAGAGAAGGAGCCCTTATCATGCAGAAGGTCAGCACAGCTTTGGTCATTGGCAGTCTCGCCCTGATGCCGCTGTCGGCGATGGGTCAGAACCTTGCCTCGGCCCCGAGCGCCTCGCCCATGGTCGGGTCTGATCACCTGGTGTTCATGGGAAGCAACGGCAACCGTGTGCCGGAGTCGGCGATGCAGACCGTCCGGGCCGCCGCCGACGCCGCCAGACAGTCGCCCGTCCGCATCGAAGGGCGTGCCGATTACGCAAATGCCCTGAAACAGGAGCTGGTCCGCCAGGGAGCTCCCGCGGGCGCCATCAGCGTCACGGCGCTGCCCGTGCAGCCGCTGCCCAAAGCCGGTGACGGCCTGTCCGTGCCCACCGACCGGGGCGTGATCCTGCGATTCTAGGACCGCCTCCGATACAGGAACGGCCCGCCCGGCATCCTGGGCGGGCTTTGCTTTGCCCGGACTGGCTCTGCATTGGAGGGCGGAAACGGCAAAAGGAAAGCCCGTCCTGAGGTGGTCAGGACGGGCTCCCGCAACCCCTCGGGGGAGAGGGACGGCTACAGCGAGCCGTCGAAGGCTGCAACCCAACAACGCACCGGCACACGTAGGGTTGCGAGGGGTTGCGGGCAAAAATCAATCGGCCGAAACACGTCCATCCTTATCGACGGTCAGGACCACTTCGGTCTTGCCCCTCAGCGCGCGCGCCCGCCAGGTTCCGTCTGGCCCGGCGACGATGTTCTTCACCGACTTGTAACCGTCCGCCTCGATGGCGCTCTTGGCGAAGGTCCCGCCTTCCACGTCGGCCGCCGTTGCAACCGCCGGGGTTGCAACGGAAGCGGATTCGACGGCCGGAGGCAGAGCGACCGGCGGCCTTTCCCGCATCTGCAAGGGAACCGGGGCCTGGCGGACCTCCACGCGGGGCCTGGAAGCCGTCGTATCGAGAATCGGCTTCGACGCCGAAACGTCCGAAGCGGTCGCGGCCTTGGCGGAGGATCGGAATGCCGCTCCCTCCGGCAGCGGGGCGACGACATGGGCCACGGCGACGGCGGCCAACAGCATCGAGGAAGCCAGAGCAAAAACGAGGCCTTGTTTCATGGGGGATCCGTGATGGTTTTGCGGCCCGACAACGCTGGACGGGTTGCAGGCGTTGCGAGTCGGCTGGCTGGTCAGTATCCAAGGAGTTCAAGAATCCTTTCCGGGTCCCGACATGGCGCTTCCCTCAGGCATTTCCTTCTCGTCCACGCATGCCGTCCAACTGCCGGCGCGCTTCAATGCCGCCGTGCCCTTCATCGACCGTCACCTGGCCGAGGGCCGGCGAGCCAAGGCGGCGATCCTGACTCGCGAGGAGACGGTGACCTATGCGGAGCTTGCCGAGCGCGTGAACCAGACGGGCAATACGCTGCTCGCGCTCGGGCTGAAGCCGGGCGACCGCCTGTTGATGGTGGTGAAGGACTGTCCGGCCTTCTTCTATCTCTTCTGGGGAGCCATCAAGGCAGGCATCGTGCCGGTGCCTCCCAACACGCTGCTGCGCGCTCCCGACTATGCCTACATGATCGAAGACTCGGACTGTGGGCTCGTCGTCTATTCCTCCGAGTTCACGGGGGAAATCGCGCCGGCACTGAAACAGCTCGGGACCAAGGCGCCGAAGTCGATGACGGTGGACGCCTTCCTCCCCGAAGTGGCGAAGGCGTCGCCCGTGCTCGAGGCCCGACTCGCCGCCCCCGAAGACGATTGCTTCTGGCTCTATTCGTCCGGCTCGACCGGCCGGCCCAAGGGCGCCGTCCACGCCCAGCGCGACATGGTGGTGACCAGCGAGCTTTATGGTGTGCGTGTGCTCGGCGTCACAGAGCAGGACATCTGCTACTCCGCCGCCAAGCTCTTCTTTGCCTATGGCCTCGGCAACGGCATGACCTTCCCCCTGTGGGTCGGCGGCACGGCCGTCCTCGACGATCGTCGCCCGACGCCGGAGACGACCTTCTCCAACATCGAGACCTTCAAGCCGACGATCTACTACGGTGTGCCGACGCTCTATGCCGCCCAGCTCGCCGCGCTCGAAACGAGCAGGCGCGACCTCTCCAGTCTGCGCGCCTGCGTCTCGGCGGGCGAGGCCCTGCCCGGCGACATGTTCCGCCGCTGGAGGGAGCAGACCGGGACGGTCATCCTGGACGGCATCGGCTCGACCGAGGCGCTGCACATCTTCATCGGCAACCGGCTCGACGATTTCCGGCCGGGCACCAGCGGCAAGCCGGTGCCGGGCTACGAGGTGCGCATCCTCGACGAGAACGGAGATCCCGTCCCCAGGGGCGAAAGCGGTCGCCTGTGGATCAAGGCGGAATCGGCGGCGAAGTACTATTGGAACAAACCCGACAAGACCGCCGAGACGATGGTGAACGGCTGGCTCAACACCGGCGACACCTACCGCGAGGATGCAGACGGCTATTTCATCTACGAAGGCCGCAGCGACGACATGCTCAAGGTCGGCGGCATCTGGTGCTCGCCGGTCGAGATCGAGAACTGCCTGGTGGGGCACCCCGCGATCCTCGAAGCCGCCGTGATCGGCCAGGCCGACGAGCAGGCACTGATCAAGCCCAAGGCGATCGTCGTCCTGAAGCAGCCGGGCGATGCCGGCGCCGCATTGACCGACGCGCTGATGGCCCACTGCAAGAAGACGCTCGCGCCTTACAAGTATCCGCGCTGGGTCGAGTATGTGCCGGAGCTGCCCAAGACCGCGACCGGCAAGATCCAGCGCTTCAAGCTGCGGGGCTAACCAGATGCCCCGTTTAGCGCCACTTCGGTGAACAGCCCTCCGCAAATCCGGCCATTCAGGGAAGGCGACCTCGACGCCTGCTATGCGATTTCGCTCGCCACGGGCCATGCCGGTGGCGATGCCTCGCACCTCTATCGCGATCCGAAGATCATGGGGCATATCTACATCGCGCCCTACGCGTTGCTCGAACCAGCCCTCTGCTTCGTCGCGCAGGATCGCGACGGTGTTGCGGGTTTCGTCGCGGGCGTCGTCGACACTGCGGCGTGGGAAGAGCGCCTGGATCGCGACTGGTGGCCGTCGCTGCGCCGGCAATACGCCGATCCGATCGGCGTCTCTCCTGGAGAGCAGACCGCCGACCAGCGTCGCGCCTCGATGATCCACCACCCCACCGCAACGCCTGCCGAGATCGTGACACGCTACCCAGCACACCTGCACATGAACTTGCTGCCCCGTCTGCAGCGTCGCGGCCTGGGATCGTTGCTTCTCGGAACGTGGCTCGCTGCCGCCCGGACAAGAGGCGCCCGGTCGTTTCATATCGGCGTCAATCGCATGAACACCGGCGCGATGGGCTTCTGGACCAAGCGGGGTTTCGCGCCACTGATGCTGGATCGTGTCCCCGAAAGCCGCACCTGCTGGATGGGAAATCAAGCAATCGTGTAGGCCGAGCGCCGGTCGCGCCACTTTTTCGTCCCCGCTTCGTGGAAGCATGAGGCCTGCATGGTCCTCGCGAAGAAATCCGAGACACACGGCTGGCCGATCGCGCGGCTGTTACCGGCGCTGATGGTCGGCCTGGTCTTCGTCTCCATCGTCCCGGTGATCGGCGTCGCCTGGCTGGCCGCACAGAGCAATCTCGACGCCTCCTCGCTGCAGCGCGCCGAACTGACGATCGACCTGATCGAGCGGCGGCTCGAAGCGCATCTGCGTCCGGTCCAGAGCCAGCTCACCTATCTCAGCGAGGCCATCGCGCGCGGCGAGATCGATTTCGACGACCGCGAGCAGTGGCGCATCTTCGCGCTGGGAACGCTGGCGGCCGTGCCACAGACCGTGGGCTTCGTCGTGTTGCCGACCGAGGGCGAACCAACGCGCTTCGTTCGCGCCGACCGGACCATGCGGCCGGAGCAGCGCCACAATATCCGCGACGCCGACGCGCTGCTGGCGCGGGCGCGCACCATGGACGGGCCCGGCTGGGGCGAACCCGTCTGGTCCTTCGTCGTGGGCGAGCCGATCCTGCCGATCATCGTGCCGATGCGCGTGCGCGGCGAGTTCCGCGGCGTCATCGGCGCGGCGATCGGCACGACCGACCTGTCGCGCTTCCTGAAGGAGATCGAGCTCACGGGCGAGCGTACCCCGTTCATCCTGGCCGGCCGCGATCAGGTACTGGCGCATCCCAAGCTCGCGAAGACGCTGAACGGCGAGGCCCGTGCCCAGACGCGCCTGGTTACCCTGGACGAAGTCGGCGATCCGGTGCTCGCCGCGGTCTGGGCGCCCGATCCCAATCCGCTGTCGTGGGACCGCACCGATGCCCGGATCGAAGGCCATTGGAACTGGGTCGGAGAGCGTTCCTTCGCCTGGATCCGGCGAAACGTCGAGGCCTATGCGCCGGCCGAGCTGATCGTGGGCTATCACGAGGCCGGCCGCGAATCGGCGTGGGCGCGCTGGATCGTGCGCGGCATCCTGATCGCGGGCGGCGTGCTGATGGTCCTCACCGGGATCGCCGCCATTTATCTCGGCCGGCGGCTGGCGGAGCCCATCCTGGCGCTGGCCGGAGCGGCGGGTGCCGTCGAACGCCTGGACCTCGAGAACGTGCCCGCCCTGCCCCGCAGCCGGGTCCGCGAGATCAGCCGCGCCAACCACGCCTTCGAACGCATGGCTCGCGGCCTCAAACTGTCGGCGACCTACCTGCCCCGTGCCCTGGTCGCGCGCCTGACCGCGCAGCAGGGCAGCCTGCCGGTGAACGAGGACCGCGCCGTCACCATCCTGTTCAGTGACCTCGAGGGCTACACCGCCTATTCGCGCGATCGGCCGGCCGCCGAGACGGCGGCCTATCTGAACGAACTCCTGTCGCGCATCGGCCCGGCCATCGAGTCGAGCGGCGGCACGATCGACAAGTATATCGGCGATGGGCTGATGGCCTTCTGGGGGGCGCCCGACACCGTTCCCGACCATGCCCGCATCGCCTGCCAGGGTGCACTGGCGGTCGCGAAGGAGGTCGAGACCTTCAACATCGAGCGCCGGGCGCGCGGCCTGCATGCCTGCCGCATGCGCATCGGCCTGCACACCGGCACGGTGCTGGTCGGCAACATCGGCTTCGCGGGCCGGGTCGATTACACCGCCATCGGCGAGGCGGTGAACGTCGCCTCCCGCCTTGAGCAGTTCGGGCGTCGCGCCCCGCGCGAGGGCGAAGTAACGATCGTGGCGAGCGCGAGCTGCCGCGCGGCCGCCGGCGATGGCTTCGCCTGGGCGATCCTCGACGGCGCCCCAGCCGACGTCGCCGCCGCCTCGGCCCTGCCGCTCGCCGCGCTCAGAACCACCGCGACCGTCCATTAAGCGATTGTTGGGCCCTGCATTTTCCGCTTTTATGGCGCAAAGGGAAAACAGGGAGCGACGGCTCATGAAGAACAAATTGTTTGGGAGCGCAACAATTGCGGCGGCGATGGCGTTCGGCCTGCCAGCGATGGCGCAGAGCCCGGTCAAGATCGGTTTCGTCAGCACTTTCTCCGGCCCGCAGGCCGCGATCGGCGAGGACATGCGCCGCTCGGTCGAACTGGCCAAGGAACATCTCGGCGGCAAGATGGGCGGCAAGCCCTTCGAGATCATCTATGAGGATGACCAGTTCAAGCCGGACGTCGGCAAGGCGCGCTCCGAGAAGCTCGTCCAGCAGGACAAGGTGAACTTCATCGGCGGCTACATCTGGTCGAACGTGCTGCTGGCCTCCTACAAGACCGTGGTCGACGAGGGCGACACGATCCTGGTCTCGGCCAATGCCGGCCCGTCGCAGATCGCGGGCGAGCTCTGCAACAAGAACTTCTTCTCGACCTCCTGGCAGAACGACCAGACGCCGATGGCGATGGGCGAGTATCTCAACACCAAGGGCGTGAAGAGCCTCTACCTGGTCGGCCCCAACTACGCCGCCGGCAAGGACATGCTCGCGGGCGTGAAGCGCACCTACAAGGGCAAGATCGTCAGCGAGGACTTCACCAAGTGGCCGGACCAGCTCGACTTCTCGGCCGAGATGACCAAGATCGCCGCCGCCAAGCCGGACGGCATCTTCATCTTCTATCCCGGCGCGCACGGAGTTCAGTTCGTGAAGCAGTGGGCGCAGTCGGGCCTCAACAAGACGGTGCCGCTCTACCAGGTGTTCTCGATCGATGCGATCACCCTGCCGCAGCAGGGCGACCTCGCGCTGGGCACCCTGGGCGCCCAGGAATGGGTCAACGACCTGCCGAACGAGGCCAACAAGAAGTACGTCGAGGACTTCAAGAAGAAGCACGGCGTTTATCCGTCCTACTACGGCGCGCAAAGCTACGACGCGATCATGCTGATGGCCTCGGCCGCCGAGGCGCTGAAGGGCGATCTGTCCAACAAGGACAAGGTCCGCGCCGAAATGAAGAAGGCCAACTTCAAGTCCGTCCGGGGCGACTTCAAGTTCGGCAACAACAACTTCCCGATCGAGAACTTCTACATCCAGGAAACGGTCAAGGATCCGCAGGGCATGATGACGGTGAAGACCATCGCCACCGCCGTGAAGGACGCGGTCGATCCCTTCGCTGCAAAGTGCCCGATGAAGTGAGGATCTTCGTCGAAGCAATCGACGGGAGCGCGGCGACGCGCTCCCGTTTTGTTTGAGGACCGGATGGAATACCTGCTGCTCCAGGTGCTGAACGGCGTGCAGCTCGGCTTGCTGATGTTCCTGCTCGCCGCCGGCCTGACCCTGACGCTCGGCATCATGGACCTGGTCAACCTGGCGCACGGCTCGCTCTACATGATGGGCGCCTACATCGCCTGGACCCTGATCGGCGTTACGGACTCCTTCGTGCTGGGCACGCTACTGGCGCTGGCCGCGACTTTCCTGCTGGGCGTCGCCGTCGAGATCGCGGTGATTAGACGGCTCTACACGCGCGACCATCTCACCCAGGTGCTGGCGACCTTCGGCCTGATCCTGTTCTTCAACGAGCTGGTGCGCGCGCTCTGGGGCCCCGCCGGCAAGAGCATTGCCATCCCCGGATTCCTGAACCGCACCGTCGAGATCCTGCCGGGCGTGCCCTACCCGGCCTACCGCTTCGCCATCATCGTCGTCGGCGCCGTCGTGGCGATCCTGCTGGCCTGGCTGGTGGCGCGCACGCGGCTCGGCATGCTGATCCGCGCCGGCGCCTCCAACCGGCGCATGATCGGCGCGCTGGGGGTCAACATCGAGCTGCTGTTCAGCCTGGTCTTCGGCCTGGGCGCGGTGTTCGCGGGCCTCGCCGGCCTGATGGCCGCCCCCATCGCCACGGTGCGGATCGGCATGGGCGACGACATCCTGATCCTCGCCCTGGTGATCATCGTCATCGGCGGCATCGGCTCGATCAAGGGCGCCTTCATCGCCGCCATGGTGGTGGGCCAGATCGACATCGTCGGCCGCGCCTTCCTGCCCGACATCCTCAAGACCTTCATGAGCTCCAGCGCCGCCTCGAGCGCCGCGCCCGCCATCTCTCAGGTCCTCGTCTACGTGCTGATGGCCGCCGTATTGGTGTGGCGGCCGACCGGCCTGTTCGGCCAGCGCACATGATCGCTTCGCACCCACGCCTCCCTGGAGCGCGCCACTCCAGTGGCGCATCTTTTCATGAGCGCCACTGGAGTGGCGCGCTCCGATGAGAGACCTCGTCTCCTCGCTCCTTACACCGCGCGGGATCGCGACGGCGCTGATCCTGCTGGTGCTGGCGGCCCTGCCGCTGCTCACCCAGGCCTTCGACCAGCGCTATCTCCTGTCGATCGGCACGCGCATCGTCATCTGGTCGATCGCGGCGGTCAGCCTCAACATGATCCTGGGCTATGGCGGGCTGGTGAGCTTCGGCCACGCGATGTTTTTCGGGATCGGCGGTTACGCGGTCGGCATCCTGTCGGCGGAAGGCATCTCCAGCGGCTGGATCCAGTGGCCGGTCGCCGTGCTCGCGGCCACCGCCTGGGCCGCGGTGATCGGCGCGCTGTCGCTCAGGACGCGCGGCCTCTACTTCATCATGATCACGCTCGCCTTCGCGCAGCTCGTCTACTATGTGGGCAGCGGCCTCGAAGCCTATGGCGGCGACGACGGGCTCAACATCAGCCGCAGCCGCTTCCCCGGCCTGATCGACCTGCGCGACAAGGCGAGCTTCTACTGGCTGTGCCTCGCGCTGCTCTGCGCCAGCCTGTGGTTCTGCGGCCGCTACGCCAATTCCCGCTTCGGCCTGGTGATCCGCGGCGCCAAATCCAACGAGCTGCGCATGACGGCGCTCGGCTTCCCGGTGTTCCGCTACCGGCTGGCGGCCTTCACCATCGCCGGCGCTCTGGGTGGGCTGTCGGGCGTCCTGCTCGCCAACGAAGGCGCCTACATCTCGCCCGCCATGATGTCGTGGATGAAGTCGGGCGACCTGATCGTCATCGTCGTGCTGGGCGGCATGGGCACCCTGTGCGGGCCGCTCTACGGCACCATCGCCTTCTTCGTGCTGGAGGAGGCGCTGCCACCCATCCTCAACCTCGCCCACAAGGGCTGGGGCGAATACTGGATGATCGTGTTCGGCCCGCTGCTGGTGCTGATCGCGCTCTATGCGCGCGGCGGCATCGACTCGCTTTTGGGGCGGCGTCATGACTGAGCCACTGCTCCGCACCGAGGGGCTGGTGAAGCGCTACGGCGGCCTGCTGGCGACCGACAACGTCTCGATCGACGTCCGGCCGGGCGAGATCCACGCGCTGATCGGCCCGAACGGCGCCGGCAAGACCACCCTGGTCCACCAGCTCACCGGCGTGGTCGCCCCCGATTCCGGCGCCATCCACTTCGCCGGCCGCGACGTGACCCGCCTTCCGACCCATGCGCGGGTGCGGCTGGGGCTCGGCCGCTCCTTCCAGATCACCTCGGTGCTGCGCGAGTTCACGGCGCTGGAGAACGTGGCGCTGGCCGTGCAGGGCCATGCCGGCCACTCCTTCCGCTTCCTGGCCGATGCGCGCCGCGACGAGGGCCTGCGCGGCCCCGCCCGCCGCCTGCTCGAGGAAGTCGGTCTCGGCGAGCGCGCCGGCACCCTGGCCTCGTCTCTGAGCCACGGCGAGCAGCGCCAGCTCGAGATCGCCATGGCGCTGGCCGGCGATCCGCGCCTGCTGCTGCTCGACGAGCCGATGGCCGGCATGGGCGTCGAGGAGAGTCAGCGGCTGATCGGCTTCCTGCGGGCGCTGAAGCAGAAGCACGCTATGCTGCTGATCGAGCACGACATGGATGCCGTGTTCCAGCTCGCCGACCGCATCACCGTGCTGGTCTATGGCCGTGCCATCGCCAGCGGCACGCCCGACCAGATCCGGGCGAACCCGGACGTGCGCCAAGCCTATCTCGGCGAGGAGATGGCCTGATGCTGAAGGTCCGCGACCTCGACGCCTTCTACGGTCCCAGCCAGGCGCTGTTCGGCATGGAACTCGCCATCGAGGCCGGCCAGGTCGTGACCCTGATGGGCCGCAATGGCATGGGCAAGACCACGACCGTGCACACGATCATGGGCCTGATGCCGGCGCGCCGCGGCACGGTCGAGTTCGAGGGCGCCAGGGTCGATGGAATGCCCGCCTTCCGCATCGCCCGGCTCGGACTCGGGCTGGTGCCGGAGGGGCGCCAGATCTTTCCCAACCTCTCGGTGCGCGAGAACCTTCTGGCCGCCAGCGCCAACCGCACCGCGCGGCCGAGCCCGTGGACCACCGCGCGGGTCTTCGAGTTCTTTCCGCGGCTGGCCGAGCGCCAGCGCAACATGGGCAACCAGCTTTCCGGCGGCGAGCAGCAGATGCTGGCGATCGGACGCGCCCTGATGACCAACCCCAAGCTTCTGATCCTCGACGAGGCGACCGAGGGGCTGGCGCCGCTGATCCGTCAGGAAATCTGGTCCTGCCTCGGCCGGCTGAAGACCGAGGGCCAGGCGATCCTGGTCATCGACAAGAACGTGTCGGCCCTCATCCCGCTGGCCGACCGCCACCACATCGTCGAGAAAGGCCGCGTCGTCTGGGCCGGCTCGTCCCAGGCCCTGGCCGAGGACAAGGAACTTCAGCACAGGTATCTTGGCGTCTGATCCAGTGGAGTTGCCGATGCGTCTGTTTGCCGTTGCCTCGTTGCTCTTTCTCGCCGCTGTCGCGCCCGTCGCCGCGCAGGGATCGGTCAACGTCTACAACTGGTCGGACTACATCGCCGAGGACCAGCTCAAGGACTTCGCCAGGGATACCGGCATCAAGGTCAACTACACGACCTACGACAGCAACGAAATCCTCGACGCCAAGCTGCGCACCGGCAAGTCGGGCTACGACATCGTCGTTCCGACGGCCTCGCCCTTCTTCGTGCGGCAACTCCAGGCCAACATCTTCCTGCCTCTCGACAAGGCGAAGCTGAAGAACTGGAAAAATCTCGATCCCGAGATCATGACGGCGCTGGCCAAGTACGATCCGAACAACGCCCATGGCGTGCCGTGGATGTGGGGCACGACAGGCATCGGCTACAACGTCGCCGAGATCAGGAAGCGCCTGCCTGATGCGCCGGTCGATTCGCTGCGCATGATCTTCGATCCGGCGGTCGTCTCGAAGTTCCAGGATTGCGGCGTCATGCTGCTCGACAGCGCCACCGACGTGCTGCCGGCCGCGCTCAAGTATCTCGGCCTCGATCCGGACTCGAAGAGGCCGGAGGATCTCGCCAGGGCCGCCGACGTGGTGAAGGCGGTGCGGCCCTACATCCGCAAGTTCCATTCTTCCGAATACATCAACGCGCTGGCCGGTGGGAACATCTGCCTGGCCTTTGGCTTTTCCGGCGACATCTTCCAGGCGCGCGACCGCGGCGCCAAGGCCGCCAGCAAGGTCGACATCGAATACGCGATCCCGAAGGAGGGGTCGCTGCTCTGGATCGACGTCGTGGCGATCCCGAAGGACGCGCCCAACCAGGCCAATGCCTACCGCTTCCTCGACTTCATGCTGGAAGCCAAGGTCGCCGCCGCGTCGAGCGAACTCACCGGCTACGCCAACGGCAACAAGGCCGCCTTCGCGCTGCTGCCCAAGGACATCTCCGAGAATCCGCTGATCTATCCGCCGGCCGACGTGCGCGCGAAGTTCTACACCATCACCGCCGGCACTGCCGAACAGGTGCGCGAGCGCACGCGACTGTGGACCTCGGTGAAGACGGGCCGTTGAATTGAATTCAGGGCCAATCGTCCGCATCGAGGGACTGACCCGACGCTTCGGACCGATCGTCGCCGTCGATCGTGTCGATCTCGAGATCGCCCGCGGCGAGCTGTTCGCGCTGCTGGGCGGCTCGGGCTGTGGCAAGACCACCCTGCTGCGCATGTTGGCGGGGTTCGAGACACCCGACGAGGGCCGGCTGTTCATCGACGGACAGGACATGACCGACGTGCCGCCCTACCGGCGGCCGGTGAACATGATGTTCCAGTCCTACGCCCTCTTCCCGCACATGGATGTGGCGGCCAATGTGGGCTACGGGCTGCGCCGCGATGGGGTGAAGGCGGCCGAGATCGCCGAGCGGGTCGCCGAGATCCTGACGCTCGTGCACCTGCAGGACCATGCCAAACGCAAGCCGTCGCAGCTCTCCGGCGGCCAGCGCCAACGGGTGGCGTTGGCACGCGCGCTGGTGAAACGGCCGAAGCTCCTGTTGCTCGACGAGCCATTGGCCGCCCTCGACCGCAAGCTGCGCGAGGGCACGCGTTTCGAGATGGTGCGCCTGCAGGAGCAGCTCGGCCTCACCTTCGTCATGGTGACGCACGACCAGGAGGAGGCCATGTCGATGGCGACGCGACTCGCCGTGATGAACGCGGGCCGAATCGCCCAAATCGGCACGCCGCACGAGGTCTACGAGCATCCGGTCTCGCGCTTTGTGGCCGACTTCATCGGCATCGCCAACATCATCGCCCGCGACGGCGGCGGCTGGATGGCGCTGCGACCCGAGAAGATCGCGCTCTCTGCCGAACGGCCCGGCCTGCCCAGGACCATCGCCGGTCGGATCGTCGACGTCGCCTACGAGGGCGACCGCTCGCTCTATCATGTCGAGACCGACGCCCACGGCACGATGACCGTGTCGACGACCAACACCAGCCGCAGCGCCGGCGCCGCTTTCGCACGAGGACAGCCGGTCTGGCTGGGCTGGGCGGACGAATCCGGCCAGAGGCTGGAGGCCTAGAGCGTTCATGGGCGAGATTGAATTGAACCGAGCATTCCAACACCGACCTCACCCTGAGGAGCATCGCGCAGCGATGCGTCTCGAAGGGTGGGAACGCGCACCTTGCCTGTTGCCCATCCTTCGAGACGCGCCGCTTCACGACGCTCCTCAGGATGAGGTAAGTGGGTCAATGTAAAAATGGAAGGACTCTAGACGGTGCGGTTCGTCATCGGCCTGCCGTTCCTGTGGCTCGGGATCTTCTTCCTGCTCCCCTGCCTGCTGGTGCTGGCCATCTCGCTGGGAACCTATGCGCCCGATTCGGTGCCGCCGGTCGAGCTGGGACTGAGCATTAAGAGCTTCGCGCTCCTCTTCTCCGACGGCCTCTATCTGGCGGCCTGGCTCTCCTCACTCAGGATCGCCGCGACCTCGACCCTGGTGGCGCTGCTGCTGGGCTATCCCATGGCCTATGCCATCGCGCGCACCGCGCCCAACCGGCGCCCGTTGCTGCTGATGCTGGTCGTGCTGCCCTTCTGGACCTCGTTCCTGATCCGCATCTACGCCTGGATGGGCCTGCTGGCCGACAACGGCCTGATCGACCAGTTCCTGCGCTGGAGCGGCCTCGTGTCCAATCCCGGCACGATCCTCGGCACCGAGTGGGCGGTACATCTCGGCATCGTCTACGCCTACCTGCCCTTCATGGTCCTGCCGCTCTATGCCACCCTCGAGAAGCTGGACGACAGCCTGCTCGAAGCGGCGGCCGATCTCGGTGCGAAGCCGCTGGCCGCCTTCTTCACCGTCACGCTGCCCTTGTCGCTGCCCGGCATCGTCGCGGGTTGCCTGCTGGTGTTCATCCCGGCGGTCGGCGAGTTCGTGATCCCCGACCTGCTGGGCGGCACCGAGACGCTGATGATCGGCAAGGTCCTGTGGGACGAGTTCTTCACCAACGGCGACTGGCCGCTCGCCTCCGCGGTCGCGGTCTGTCTGCTGGTGCTGCTGGTCGGCCCGATCGCGATCTTCCAGCGCAACCAGGCGCGCAGCCTGGAGAAGCGCACATGAGGCTGGGCACATGACCGGCCGCGCCCGCCTCGCTTTCGGCGTGCTGGCTTTCGGCTATGCCTTCCTCTACCTGCCGATCGCGCTGGTGATCATCTATTCGTTCAACGAATCGCGCCTCGTCACCGTCTGGTCGGGCTTCTCCCTGAAATGGTGGCACGCCCTGTTCGCCAACGAGGCGATGCTGGAGGCCGCCTGGCTGTCGCTGCGCATCGCGCTGGTGAGCGCGACCGGCGCGGCGCTGCTTGGCCTCGCGGCCGGCTATGCGCTGGCGCGCGCACCTCGCTTCCCCGGACGCACGCTGTTCGGCAGCCTCGTGGTGGCCCCCATGGTCATGCCGGAAGTCGTCATGGGCATCTCGATGCTGCTGCTGTTCGTCGGCTCCGAAAGACTGTTCGGCGGCCCGGACCGCGGCTTCCTCACCATCGTCGTCGCCCACACGACCTTTTCGATCGCCTTCGTGGCCATCGTCGTACAGGCCCGCCTCACCGACTTCGACCGCGCGCTGGAGGAGGCGGCGATGGACCTCGGCGCCACCCCTTGGGTGACGTTCCGCACCGTCACCCTGCCGCTGATCGCGCCAGCCGTCGGCTCGGGCTGGCTGCTCGCCTTCACATTATCGTTGGATGATCTGATCCTGACTCAGTTCGTCGCCGGGGCGCAGTCGCAGACCCTGCCGATGCGCGTCTATTCCAGCGTCCGGCTGGGCGTCGACCCGCAGATCAACGTGCTCGCGACCATCGTCGTCACGGTCGCGGCCTGTGCATTGATCCTGTCCGGCTGGCTGACGCGCCGGAAAGTTTGAGCTAAGAATCCTACCTCAGGGAGGAAAAAATGCTTCGTTCCGGAACGTCCAAGCCGTCGCGTCGTAATGTGCTGAAGGGGGTCGGAATGGCCACTGTCGGTGCGTCTTTGGGTGCTTCCCTGCCGCCGGTAGGTGCGGCTCACGCGCAGAGCGCGCCGGCGGCCGCCAAGGGCCCGAAGCTGCTCGAAATGGACGGAAAGGCCAAGCTCGCGGTCCTGGGTGACAGACCGCTCGTGGCCGAGACGCAGGCCGAGCTGCTCGACGACAACGTCACGCCGACCAACAAGCTGTTCATCCGCAACAACGGGCAGGTGCCCGACATTACGGGCGATCCCAAGGCTTGGAAGGTCAAGATCGACGGCGAGGTCAACACGCCGATGGAAATCAGCGTCGGCGACCTGATGACCAGGTTCCCCGCTGTCACCTACCAGCTCATGCTGGAATGCGGTGGCAATGGCCGGTCCTTCTTCACGCCCGAGGCGCGCGGCAACCAGTGGACCAACGGCGGCGCGGGTTGCCCGATGTGGACCGGCGTGCGCCTGGCCGACGTGCTGAAGGCCGCCGGGCTCAAGTCCTCCGCCATCTATACCGGCGCCTATGGTGCCGATCCGACCCTGGCCGGCGAAACCAACAAGCCCTCCATTTCGCGCGGTGTGCCGATCGCCAAGGCGATGGAGGAACACTCGCTGATCGCCTTCAAGCTGAACGGCCAGGACCTGCCGCTGATCCACGGCGCACCGGTCCGCCTCGTGATCCCCGGCTGGCCCGCTTCCGCGTCGACCAAGTGGCTGAACCGCATCTGGATCCGCGACAAGGAGCACGACGGCCCCGGCATGGGCGGCTTCTCCTACCGAGTGCCGAAAACGCCGATCGTGCCGGGCAGCAAGGGCAACGAAAAGGACATGGCGATCCTGGAATCGATGCCCGTGCGCTCGATCATCACCTTCCCGGCCGACGGCTCGAAGCTCACGTCGCGCAAACTCGACCTGCGCGGCCATGCCTGGGCCGGCGACTTCGACATCAAGACCGTCGACATCTCGACCGACTATGGCGTGACCTGGAAGCCCGCCAAGGTCGACGCGCCGGCCAACAAGTATGCGTGGCAGAACTTCAGCGCCTCGATCGAACTGCCGACCGCGGGCTACTACGAAGTGTGGGCCAAGGCGACCGACAGCAAGGGCGTGACCCAGCCCTTCCAGGCCGCCAACTGGAACCCGCAGGGATACGGCGCCAATCCGATCAACCGCATCCGGGTGCTCGTCGAATCTTGACCCGCCTCAACGTGATCCACGCCGCCGTCATCGGCCTGACGGCGACGTTCCTGCTGCTCGCCTTCGATCGCGCCGGCGCGCTGCGCAGGGATCAGTATGTCCACGTGCCGCCGGCACCGAAGGTCGCGGCGGCACCGGCCGTCGCCGATCCCGACAAGGGCAAGCCGCCGCCGCACAACGACACGGTCGAGGACCTGCCCGAGGGCAAGAACCGCGAGCTCACGTTCTACACGTGCACGGCCTGCCATGGCGTGGCGCTGATCAAGGCCCAGGGTCTGACGCGCGACCTCTGGGATTCGACCATCGACCTAATGCTGGAAAAGCATCGCATGCCGCCGATCAAGGCCGAGGAGCGGACGGAGATCCTCGACTATCTCGCCGAGACCTTCCCGCCCCGACGCAAGGGCCGCGGCAGCGACAATCCGTTTTTGAAATGAGGCGGGCGGCGGCTAAGCTGTCGCCTTCGCCCATTTCTCAGACCAGACATGCAGTGGCAGGAACAGCCGCAGCAGCTCGTTGCCGAGCGCCGTGAGCCGATAGCCCGTCGCCTCGTCCAGCTCGACCAGCTTTGCCTCGCGCAGCTCTGCCAGCCGCGTGTTCACGATGGTCGGGCTGGCGCCGATCAGATCCTGCAGCTCGCGGAAGCGCCTGGGTTCCTCGCGTAGCTCCCAGACGATGCGCAGGGTCCAGCGCCGCCCCAGCAGGTCGAGCAGCGCCATGATCGGGCGGCCGGTCGTCGAGCCGCGCACCCTCTTCACCATCTATTACACTCCGTTACTACATTTTCTGTAGCAAACCGCATCGCTCATTGCTACGGAATATGTAGCAAAGACACCGGAGACCCGCCATGCCCCGCATCGCTCCCGCCGAAGAGCCTTATCCGACCGAGATCGCGGCTGCTCTTGCGCGCACCATGCCTCCAGGCGTTGCGCCGCTGGTCCTGTTCCGGACGATGGCGCGCAACCCGCGCGTCTTCGGGAAGATGTTTGCCGGCGGCCTGCTCGACAAAGGCACGCTGTCGCTGCGGCAGCGCGAGGTCGTGATCGACCGCACGACGGCGCGACTCGGGGCCGAATATGAATGGGGCGTTCATATCGCCTTTTTCGCCGAGAAGGTCGGCTTCGATGCCGAGAGGATCGCCGCGACGATCCACGGCCCGGCCGATGCACCCTGCTGGTCGGACGATGAACAGGCGTTGCTGGCCGCCGTCGACGATCTGGTCGACCGTCACACCATCGGCGACGAGACGTGGACTGAACTCGCCGCGCATTTCGACGAGGCGCAAATCCTCGAAGTGATCGCGCTCGCGGGCTACTACCACACGATCAGCTTCCTCTGCCGCGCCCTCGACCTGCCGCTCGAGGGCTACGCCGCGCGCTTCCCTAGCGCTTCGTGAGACGGTCGATCGCCAGGATGAGGAGGCCGATGACAAGGCCCCAAAAAGCCGAGCCGATGCCGAGCAGGCCGATACCGGAGACGGTGACGGCCAGCGTCCCCGCTGCCGCAAGCCGGTCCTGATCGCCCGAGAGGGCCGATCCCAGCGCGCCCGCGGTCGATCCCAGCAATGCCGTGCCCGCGACCGTCGCAAGCAGCGCCGGCGGCAGCGCCATGAACAGCCCCACCACCGACGCGCCGAACAGCGCGATCAGGCCCCAGAACAGGGCGTAGAACGGGCCCGTCATCCAGCGCTTCGCCGGATCTGGATGCGCGTCCGGGCCGGTGCAGATCGCGGCCGAGATCGCCGCGAGGTTCGATGTGTGGGCGCCCAGGAACGCGCTGACGAGCGACGCGACGCCCGTGACCGCGAGGATGGGTTGGACCGGCGGCTGGTAGCCCGAGGCGCGCAACACGGCAAAGCCGGGCAGGTTCTGCGATGCCATGGTCACGAGGTAGAGCGGCA
Organism: Reyranella sp.; assembly: GCF_004297265.1. Taxonomy (GTDB): domain Bacteria; phylum Pseudomonadota; class Alphaproteobacteria; order Reyranellales; family Reyranellaceae; genus Reyranella. The sequence goes on along the minus strand of NZ_SCUT01000010.1, from coordinate 150,116 downwards.
CGCCGAGCCCCACGACTGTGGCGACATCCCACGCCGGCATCGTCAACACCACGGTCGAGAAGCCGAGCGGCGGCAGCGGTTTCACCATCCCCATCGACCAGGCGAGCAGCGCACCCGCGACCAGGACGACCAGCGAGGCGAGCGTCGGCAGGAAGGCGCGCGACACCAGGAACAGCAGGAGCAACGGCAGGACCAGCACGGGCGCCGTCGGCACGTGCTCGAACATGGCCATGACCAGACGCAGCAGGACGCCCGCCAGCATGGCCGCCGCAATGCTGGCCGGAATCCTCTCGATCAACCGCCCGAGCGGCCGCACCGCCGCCGTGAGCAGGATCAGGAGAGCCGCCAGCACGAAGGCGCCGACCGCTGCGGCAAAGCTCGGCACGCCCGAGGTCGAGGCGAGGAGCGCGGCTCCGGGCGTCGACCAGGCGGCGATGATCGGCATGCGGTAGCGCACACTCAGGATCAGCGCGCTGACCGCCGTGGCGATGCCGAGGGCCGAAACCCACGAACTTGCCTGCTCGGGCGTGGCGCCGACGCCCTGCGTCGCCGCCAGCACCACCGGCAGCGCCCCGCCCGCACCGGCGATGGTCGCAACCAGAGCGGCGGTCGCGACGGAGACGAGTCCAGCCGATTTCAAGGGCGCACGCCTGTCGATTTCGAAACCATTGTCATCCCGAGCCACAGGCGAGGGACCTTTACTCGGTATTGCGAAAGGTCCCTCGCTGCGCTCGGGATGACAAGAGAGGTCGGTTGCTCGCCGTGCGTCGGATTACGCATTCGCCCGTTCGACCATCGCCTGCAGCAGGATCTGCGCGCCGGCGCCGACGTCGCTCTTGCTCGCATCCTCGATCTCGTTGTGGCTGACACCGTCCTTGCAGGGCACGAAGACCATCGCCGTCGGGGCGACGCGGCTGACATAGCAGGCGTCGTGGCCGGCCCCGCTCACGATGTCCATGTGCGGATAGCCCGCCTGCTCGGCGCCGCGGCGCACCGCATCGACCAGTTCCTTGGCGAAGGGCGACGGCGGGAAGTACCAGATCTGCTCGATCTTCACCTCGAGACGATGGCGCTTCGCGATGTCCGCCGCGGCGGCGCGCATCTCGGCGTCCATCCTGGTCAGCTCGCCATCGTCGGGATGACGAAAGTCGACCGTCATGAAGACGCGGCCGGGGATGGTGTTGCGCGCCTGCGGGTGGCTCTCGATGACGCCGATGGTCGACCGGCCATTCGGCCGGTTGCCGATGGTGCGGGCAGCGACAATCAACTCGGCCGCGCCGACCAGCGCATCGCGGCGGCCCTCCATGGGCGTCGTTCCGGCGTGGCTTTCCATGCCCGTCCAGCTGATCTCGTACCAGCGCTGCCCCTGGGCGCCGGTGACGACGCCGATCGTCTTCTTTTCGCGCTCCAGGATCGGCCCCTGCTCGATATGCGCCTCGAAGAAGGCGCCGATCGGCCGGCCGCCGACCGGCTCCTTGCCGTCATAACCGATCTGCTTCAGCGCCTCGCCGAAGGTGACGCCGTCGCGATCCTTGATCGACAGCGCATGCTCCAGAGTAAAGGCGCCGCCGAACACGCCCGAGGCGACCATGGCAGGTGCAAAGCGACAGCCCTCTTCGTTGGTCCAGACCGCGACCTCGATCGGCGCCTCGGTGACATAGTTGGAATCGTGCAGCACGCGCAGCACTTCGAGCCCCGCCATCACGCCATAGGCGCCGTCGAACTTCCCGCCGGTCGGCTGCGTGTCGAGATGACTACCGGTCATGACGGGCGGCCTGGCCGGATCACGGCCCTCGCGACGGGCAAAGACGTTGCCCAGCTGGTCGACCTTGATCGTGCAGCCCGCCTCCCTGGCCCAGCGCACGAACAGGTCGCGCCCCTGGCGGTCGAGATCGGTCAGCGCGATGCGGCACACGCCGCCCTTCTCCGTCCCGCCAATCTGGCCCAGCTCCATCAGGCTCGACCACAGGCGATCAGGATCGACACTGAGATTTGGGCGGTCGGCGGTGGTCATGGTGACTCCGTTGTCAGCAAGCCGTTAACGGACTAAATTCAGTCCAAGGTCAGGAGGACCCTACCATGAAATACTCCACCCGGATCAAGCCCATCAGCTACCTCAAGGCGAACGCGGCCGAGGTCGTGCGCGGCCTCGCCGAAAGCGGCGAGCCGATGATCATCACACAGAACGGCGAAGCGACCGCTGTCATTCAGGACATCGCCAGTTACGAGGAGACGCAGGAGACACTTGCGCTCCTCAAGATCCTGGCGCTGGGCGAGCAGCAGGTCAGAGAAGGCAAGACTGTTCCCGCCGCGAAGGCGATGCGACGGTTCCGCGACCGGATCAAGCGGACAAGAGCGGGGGAATGAAGCGCTATACGGTGATACTGACCGAGCAGGCCCTTCTCGATCTCGACGACATTGCCCGCTACATCGCGCTCCACGACTTGCCGGAAAAAGCCGAGCACGTCGCCAATCGAATAGAGGAAGCACTCGCGTCGCTGGCCAGCTTGCCGGACCGCGGACAGTATCCGCGGGAGCTTCTGACCCTGGGCAACCGCAGCTTCCGAGAAATCCATTTCAAGCCCTACCGCATCGTCTATCGCGTCTATGAGCGAGAGGTCGTTGTATTCCTCATCGCGGACGGTCGGCGCGATATGCGTGCCCTGCTGGCCAGACGCCTGCTGGGCGCCTAGGCCAGTGCTGGCAGGATCGGCCGCACACCGCTATTGCTCGGACCTCACAACATTGGATGTGTAACCGCATGCTTCCGCTGTCCGATACGCTCGTTCTCGACCTGACGCAGGTCATCGCCGGCCCGACCGCCGGCCAGATCCTGGGCGACATGGGCGCCAACGTGATCAAGGTCGAGCCGCTCAATGGCGAGCATTTCCGGCCGCATTTCGGCGGTGCCTGGGTGCCGTCGATGAACCGCAACAAGCGCGGCCTGGCGATCGACCTGCGCAGCGAGGGCGGGAAGGACGTTCTGATGCGCCTCGTGAAGAAGGCCGACGTGTTCATGGAGGCTTTCACGCCGGGCGTGATCGACAAATTGGGCTTCGGCTGGGACGTCGTGTCGAAGGTCAATCCGCAGACGATCTATGCCTCGATCTCCGGCTATGGCCAGACCGGCCCCTACTCGCCGCGTGCCGGCTACGATCCCTGCATCCAGGCCGAGATCGGCCTGATGGATGCGACCGGCCCCTACCAGGGCGAGATGTGCCGCGTCGGCACCGCCCCGATCGACTACTCGACCGGTCTCGCCTGTGCCGGCGGCATCGCCTTCGCGCTGCTGCACCGGATCAAGACCGGCAAGGGCCAGCGGCTCGACCTGTCGCTGTTCGACGTCGGCATGCACCTGATGAGCCACTGGATCACCAACCATGGGCTCACCGGCGAGAACCCGGAGCGCATGGGCACCTCGAACACGATCCTCTGTCCGCTGCGCGTCTTCCCGACCAAAACCCAGCCGGTGTTCGTAGCCGGCACCAACGACGCCTTCTGGCGTCTGCTCTGCACCGCCTTGGGCAGGAAGGACTGGCTGGACGACGAGCGCTTCAAGACCAACGCCGGCCGAGTCGCCCATCGCGGTATCCTCGAGCCGATGATCGAGGCCTATTTCATGGAGCACACCGCCGACGAGCTTCTGGACAAGCTCATTCCCGCCGGCATGCCCTGCTCCGCCGCCTACAAGGTGAGCGACGTGATGGCGAGCGACCACGCCAGGGCGCGCGGCAGCGTGCTGGAGATCGACTATCCCGGCATCGGCCCCGTGAAGTCGGCCGCCAACCCGATCAAGCTTTCCGCCGCCCCCGTCGAGACGCGGCAGAAGTCGCCCGGCATCGGGGAGCACACGGTCGAGATCATGCGCGAGGTGGGCTATAGCGATGACGAGATCGCCGCGCTGAAGTCGGCGAAGGCCATCGCGACGACCTGAGGTCCTCCCGTGAAGATCGTCTATTCCGAAAAGCACGCCCAGCACGATCCGCAGAACTTCGTGGTGCGCGGCACAAAGCAGCGCAGCGCCGAGCAGCCGGAGCGCGCCACGCGCCTTCTGGCCGCCGCCAAGGCCTCCGGCCATACGATCCTGCCACCGCGGTCGTACGGTCCGGCGCCGGCCGCCACGGTGCACACGCCGGAATACATCGACTTCCTGCAGATCGCCGCGCGCGAATGGGCGAAGCTGCCGGGCTCCAGCGCCGAGGTCGTGCCCAACGTCCATCCGGCGCGCGCCCATGCCTCCTACCCGAAGGCGCTGGCCGGCCGGGCCGGCTGGCACCAGGTCGACCTGGCCTGCCCGATCGGCCCGCACACCTGGGAGGCAGCCCTCGCCGCCACCGAAGTCGCCGCGACCGTGGCCGACATGGTGCTGGCGGGCGAGAGCCACGCCTACGCGCTCTGCCGGCCGCCCGGTCATCACGCCTATGCCGACATGGCGGGCGGCTTCTGCTTCCTGAACAACACCGCTGTGGCCGCGCAGAGACTGCGCGGCAAGCACGAACGCGTGGCGATCCTCGACGTCGACGTGCATCACGGCAACGGCACGCAGGGCATCTTCTACGAGCGCGACGATGTGCTCACCGTCTCGATCCACGCCGATCCCGACTATTACTATCCCTTCTTCTGGGGCCATGCGCACGAGCACGGCGCCGGCACGGGCCAGGGATTCAACCTCAACCTGCCGCTGCCGCTGGGCTCGCCCGACGTGCCGTGGCTCGAGGCCGGCGACAGGGCGCTCGCGCGCATCCGCGAATTCCAGTCGACGGCGCTGGTCGTGGCACTGGGCCTAGACGCCAGCGAAAGCGATCCGCTGCAGGGCCTCAAGGTCACCGGCGCGGGCTTCCATGCCATGGCCGAGAAGATCGCACGCCTGGGCCTGCCGACGGTGCTGGTCCAGGAAGGCGGCTATCTCGGCGACGATCTCGGCCGCAACCTGGTGCAGTTCCTCACCGGCTTCGAGAAGGGCCGCGGCGCCTAGCGCTTCACGTCAGTCGCCGCCATTTCCGCCGACGACGTAGACGGTGAGCTTCTCGGGCAGCGTGTCGTGCGCGACCTCGATGGTGCGGCGGTCGGGCCAGATGAAAACGGCGTCCTGGTCGGCCATCAGCTCCTCGAAGCGCGCGACCTGGCCGCGTCCCCAATAGTGCATCGGCAGCACGATGCGCGGCTGCACCTGGCGGATGACCTCGACCATCACCGGCAGGCCGACCGTGTAGGCGCCATCGATCGGGACCATCAGCACGTCGATGCGGCCGAGCTCGTCGAGATGGTCCTTGGTCAACCGGTGATGCAGATGCCCGAGATGGGCGATGCAGAGATCGCCGATGGTGAAGGTGAAAATCGAGTTGCCGTTGATGCGCGCGGAGCCCCCGCCCCAGTCGCGCGCATTGGTCGGCAGGTTCGTCACCTTGAGGTCCTTGAGCGAGACGTCGTGGCGCGCCTCGGTCTGTCCGGCCTCGCTCGGCCAGCCGCGCAGCACGTAGGTGATCCCCTCTTCGGGCGTGTCGGTGTAGTGCGTGGAGTGCGCGTTGTTCATCGTCACGATGTCGGGCTTGCGGCCGAAGCCGTTCAGCCCGTTGTAGTCGGTGATGGCGCGCACGCCCTGAGGCGTGTCGATCTCGAAGCTGGCATGGCCGAGGAAGGTGATGATGGCGCGGCTCGCCGTGTCCGCCGCCATCTGCGCCCCGTCGAGCGAGGCCATCTGTGTGCCGCGGCCCTGCAGGGTGGGACCGAGCTCGACCAGGTTCTTGGAACAGCGGGCCAGCGCCGGTCCTGCCAGCAGGGCGAAGGCGGTGGCGCACAGGGCGGCAAGGGACAATCGAAGAGTCATGGGACCTCCATGAGACGCGCACCACCGATCCCGCCGTCGGCCATCGTCAATATCAGCGAGGGGAACGATCATCTCAATCGATTTGTCTCACGGCCTGGTCGACGACTTCCATGTCGAGGATGGCCGTCTCGCGTGAACTGTCTTTTGCCAAACTCCATATGTGGAAAGCGGCACTCGGACGGATGGCACTGATCAGGAGCTGATTGACGGCCGGCTTCGTCCGCAACTCGATGAGCCGGGTCCGCGGATTGTCGTTGAACAGCATCAGGTGCAAGGCCGAACCGGAAGTGCCTGCGACATGGGTCGCGTTTGCAACGAGGGCGACCTGCTCCTCGAACGGCAGGGTCTCGGGTTGCAGGATCTCGTAGCCACGCTTGCGGAACAGGGCCTCCGCCTCTTCTTCATTCGAGATCACGGCGCGTGATCTGCCGGACATCCTCTCCGGCGAGAGGCTCTTCCGGCTGAAATAGACCTTGGCCGGTGTCGGCGGCCTGCCCGCCCGACGCTTCAGTATCCTCTCCCTGACATGGTCGAAGGCAATGCCCATTCCGGGCGATGCCTTGATCCCCTGCCAGAACTGCGACGCCGGAAGGACGAGTCTCGAGACTAGCACGTCGTTCATGGTGATCCTGATTCGCGCAACGTCGACATCGAGGGCTGCAAGGATGATGCGGGCGAAGGGGGGCAGGTTGGCCTGTTCGCTTCTGCGGTGAAACAGCAGAAGGGCTGAAGGGTCGGCCTCCGTCAGATACCAGGCACGCTGCATGGACTCCAAAAGGAAGTGCCCGAAATGATCGGAGAGAGGCCCCATGTATATGCATGTCCCGTCAAGCCGGGGGGCTTGCCTGACGCGGGCCTCCTCGATCACGGGGGGATTGGTGCGTCTTGGCACGCGATGTCCGGTCAGCGAGTCGTACTCAAGGAATTCGGACACGATCCTGCGGTCGTCGCGATACACCGCACCGGCGTAGTGGGTGGCGGGCGGCAGTGTCGGATGGCGATGGCCGGATACGAAAGCCGACGAGATGGGCTCGGCGGTCATGGGAATGGTTTCGACGGCCGGCGAGAGGATCGCGCGCCGCTTGTGAAAGTAGATCGGTCCACCGATGAGCCATTTCCCGGATTTCGATGGCTCCTCCATCGGCGGTTCAGGCCTCTGCCCCCGGGGCTCATGAAGGATGGAGGACAGTTCCCGCCATTCAAGCAGACCCAGCGAGTTTTCGGCGGCGAGCATCCGTCGTCGCAGGCGACGCCTCCGTTTGCGCTCATCGCGAGGGGTGTTCAACGGTGCGCCCTGACCTGACATCCGTGCGTTCTCTGTACTTCCCCAGCCAGATGAACTTGCCACGCTGCGGGAGGACGGCAGCTTTTCCCGGATGCACTCGATATGCCAGTCCTGGGACCGTTGACTCACGATTGTGAAGCAACTAGAACAAAACAAGAACTTTTAACCCACAGCCTATCCACCAGACCAACGAGGGGGACGATGCCTGTCATTTCCCCGAGTGCTTTTGCTTCCCCTGATCCAAGGGCTGCCAATGACCTGGCGGCTTTGGTCCCCGCAGCCCTGCGGGAAAAAGTAAGGCGCCTGGAGAGGGCGAACAGTATCCAGAGAAGCGGTAAAGCGGCGGCGGTTCCCGTTGGGATTCCGGCCATCGATGTCCTGTTGCCCGAAGGCGGGCTGCTGACGGGCGCCCTGCACGAGATCGAGGCCGGGCCTGGTCCTTCCGGTCGCGTGGCCCCTCATGATGGCGCCGCTCTCGGCTTCACCGCCCATCTCCTCGGGCGCTTCGGCCCCGGTACGATCCTGTGGTGCCGCCGTCCCACCGGCCGCTTCGATGCCGCCCCCTATGCGCCCGCGCTGTCGGCCTGGTTCGATCCGGCGCGCCTGCTGATGGTCACGGCGCAGCGCGACGAGGATCTCTTCTGGGCCATGGAGGAAGGGCTGCGCTGTCCCGGCATTGCCGCCGTACTGGGCGAGACGCGGGCCGCCGATCCCACGGCCGGTCGCCGCCTGTCGCTCGCCGCCGAAAAGAACGGCGTGCCCGCCCTGCTGCTGCGCGCGCAGCCCGCGCCGCCGCAAAGCGTATGCGCGACGCGGTGGCGGGTCGCCTCCGCCGCATCGGCCTCGATGCCGGGCCTCACCGATGTCGGCGCCGCGCGCTGGCGCCTCGAATTGCGGCGCAACCGCTTCGGCACGCCGTCCGCCGCCGAAACACCGTCCTGGCTCCTGGAGTGGAACGATGAAACGCATTGTCTCGCTGTGGTTCCCCAAGCTCTCCACGGATCGCCTAGCGCGCGCTTCCAGGAAAGACTGGTCGGATAGGGCCGCCGCCGCCGTCGCCTGGCATGACGGCTGCCCACGCCTCGCCGCCATCAATCCGCATGCCCGGGCTGCCGGCCTGCGTCCGCGCATGCGGCTGGCCGATGCGCGTGCCCTGCTGCCCGACCTCGTCACCGAGGCGGGGGAACCGCAGGCCGACTGCCGCCTGATCGAGACGATCGCGGGGTGGTGCGATCGCTACACGCCCTGGGTGGCCATCGACCCGCTGGGCGGCGCCCTGGCCGAGGATATCGAGACAGCGTGCAGCGCCGGCGGATTCGGCGGCGATGCCGGCCTGCTGCTCGACGTAACGGGCTGCACGCATCTCTTCGGCGAGGGCGAGAGCGGCGAGCGCGCATTGCTGGCCGATCTCGTCATGCGCCTGGCCCGCCGTGACCTTTCCTGCCGCGCCGCCATGGCCGACACGGCAGGCGCTGCCTGGGCTCTGGCGCGCTTCGCCGAACGCCAGGCCGATCTCCACTGTCCCGCACGCGGCCAGCGCGATGCGCTCGCGTCGTTGCCGGTCGAAGGGTTGCGTCTCGATCCTCCGACCATGGAAACCTTCCTGAAGCTCGGCCTGCGCCGCATCGGCGATCTCTATCCCATGCCGCGGGCACCACTCGTCCGCCGCTTCGGCGAGCTGCCGCTCAATCGTCTCGACCAGGCGCTGGGTGCGCTCGCCGAGCCGATCGAGCCGCGCCGCATCCCACCCGCTTTCCGCACGCGTCTCGCCTTCGCCGAGCCGATCGGCCGGGCCGAGGACATTGCCGCCGCGACCAGCCGTCTGCTGGCCGCCCTCTGTCACCAGTTCGAGCAGGCCGGTGTCGGCGCGCGCCGGCTCGAGATCGCGCTCTATCGCGTCGACGGGTCGGTCGACCGCACCTCGATCGGCACCAGCCGGCCCAACCGCGACAACCCGAAGCTCATGAAGCTGTTCGAGGAAAGACTGGACGAGCTCGATCCGGGGTTCGGCGTCGAGCTGATGATCCTGTCGGCGCCCGAGGTCGAGGCGTGGAGCGGCACGCAGGATGCGCTGCCCGACCAGGAGTCGCCCGGCATCGCCTCGGGCGTGGACGGCACGATTGATCTCGCCGACCGGCTGGCGCTGCGGCTGGGCGCGGGAAATGTCGTGCGGCTTCTGACACGCGACAGCCACCTGCCGGAGCGCGTGCAGATCGCCGCGCCCGTTTCGTCGAAGCCTGCCGCGACGGGCGCCTGGCGTCGTGCCGCCGATCTCAAGGGGGCGCGGCCGACGCGTCTGCTGCAGCGGCCCGAACCTGTCGAGGTCACCGCCTTCGTGCCCGACGATCCGCCCTCGGTCTTCCGCTGGCGGCGGCATGCCCATCGCATCGTGCGCGCCGACGGGCCGGAGCGGATCGCCAACGAATGGTGGCGGCCCCGGTCCGACGGCACTCATCCGCCGGCCGGCATCCTGCCGCCGGTCCGCGATTACTACCGCGTCGAGGACGACGATGGTGGCCGCTTCTGGCTGTTCCGCGACGGGCCTTACCAGCTCGCCGCCAACGGTCAGCCGACCGCCCGCTGGTTCCTCCACGGATTCTGCGCCTGAGGGGAGAGGGAAATGGAGACAGTCACAGCAACGGCCAAACGGGGCACCACGCTCACCATCCGCGGTCTCGATGTCGCGATCATCGAACGGCTGAAGATCCATGCGCGCGCCAAGGGCCGCTCGCTCGAAGCCGACCTGCGCGACCTGCTGACCTACGCGTCGGGCCAGCCGCTGGTGCTCGATCCGCTGGAAGAGGCCGACCGCATCGCCGCCATGACACCACGGATGACCGTCGCCCAGATGGGAGATGGCAAGTGATCGTCGTCGTCGATCCCGGCGTCGCCATAAAGTGGTTCGTCGAGGAGCCGCTGCGGCCGCAGGCTCGCTCGCTGCTGGCGAACCGCCACGAGGTGATCGCCCCCGACATCCTGATCGCGGGCGTCGCCGAACTGGCCTGGCAGAAGGCGACGCGCGGCGAGATCACGGTCGAGCAGGCCGAGCCCATCGTCCGCAACATCGCGCTGCCATCTTTCGTCTCGGCCTTCGTCGAATCGCCGCAGCTGCGCAACCGCGCGCTTGCCATCGCGCTCCAGTGCAGCCGGCCGGTGCACGAGTGCTTCTATGCCGCCTGCGCCGAGGCTGCCCAGGCGCCGCTGGTCAGCGCCGACGAGGATTTCCTCCATGCCTTGCGAAGCGAAGGCATCCCGGTGCGCGGCGTGCCGCTCGCCCGGGCGGACGAACTCGTCGATCCCTGACGCCATGGACTACGCCGAGCTCCAGGTCACGACCAATTACAGCTTCCTGCGCGGCGGCTCGCACCCGCAGGAACTGGTCGAACGCGCGATCGAACTCGGCCATACCGCCATCGGCATCACCGACCGCAACACGCTGGCCGGCGTCGTGCGCGCCTTCGCTGCCTCGCGCGGTGAGAGGCCCAAGGACCCCAAGTGCGACAGGATCAAGCTGCTGGTCGGCAGCCGCCTCGAAACACGCGACGGCTATTCGCTGCTCGCCTATCCGACCGACCTCGACGCCTACAAGCGTCTCTCCCGCCTGCTGACCCTGGGAAACCGGCGCACCGGGAAGGGCCAGTGCGACATCGGCTTCGACGATCTCGCGGAACATGCCGAAGGCCTGCTGGCGATCGTGCTACCGCCCCGCAAGCCCGAGGATCCGGCCTTCCGCGACCGGCTGCGCGCCCTGGCCGGGTTGTTCGGCGACCGCTGCTATCTCGCCGGCACCATGCTGTTCCGAGGCGACGATGCGCGGCGCCTGGCCCAGCTCGACGACCTCGCCACCGGGATGGGGGTGAAGTTCGTCGCCACCAACGACGTGCACTATCACGTCCCCGAGCGGCGGGCCCTGCAGGATGTGGTGACGGCCATTCGCCTCGGCTGCACCGTCGAGGAGCTGGGCTTCCGCCGCTTCGCCAGCGCCGAACGCCACCTCAAGGAGCCCGCAGAGATGGGGCGTCTGTTCCGCCGCCATCCGCACGCCATCGCGCATACCCAGGAGATCGTGAAGCGCTGCAGCTTCTCGCTCCGGCAGCTCACCTACCAGTACCCGGTCCTCTACGAGGGCGGCGAGACTCCCATGGACAAGCTCACGCGCCTCACTTGGGAGGGGGCGCACTGGCGCTATCCGGGCGGCGTTCCTGAGGAGGTGACAAGCACGATCCAGAAGGAATTCGCGCTCATCGATCTCAAGAAGATCGCGCCCTACTTCCTGACGGTGCACGAGATCGTGATGGAGGCCCGCAGGCGTGGCATTCTTTGCCAGGGGCGCGGCTCTGCCGCCAATTCCGCCGTTTGCTATTGCCTCGGCATCACGTCGGTAAATCCTGCAGAGACCGACGTCCTGTTCGAGCGTTTTCTCTCCAATTCCCGCGATGAGCCGCCCGACATCGACGTCGACTTCGAGCACGAACGTCGCGAGGAGATCATTCAGTGGATCTACGAGGAGAAGCATCGTTCGAAGGCCGCCCTGGCCGCCACGGTGATCTCCTTCCGGAGTCGCAGCGCCATCCGCGAGGTCGGCAAGGTCCTGGGCCTCTCGCCCGACACGGTGGGCGTGATGGCCGACACGGTGTGGGGCATGGGGTCGAGCGGCGTGAAGGTCGACCATGTGCGGGAAGCAGGCCTCGACCCGATGGACCCGCGCATCATGCTGGCGCTCGAACTGTCGTCAGCCTTGTGCGGGTTTCCCCGTCACCTCTCGCAGCATGTCGGAGGCTTCGTTCTCACCCAAGACCGGCTCGACGAACTGGTGCCGATCCAGAACGCGGCGATGAAGGACCGCACCGTCGTCGAGTGGGACAAGGACGACCTCGACGTACTGGATATCTACAAGGTCGACGTGCTGGCGCTCGGCATGCTGACCGCGTTGCGCAAGGGCTTCGCCCTCGTCGAGAAGCATTTCGGAGAGAAGCTGTCGCTCGACATGCGGCCAACCGACGAGAATGTTTACGAGATGCTGTGCCGTGCGGACTCGGTGGGTGTGTTCCAGGTCGAGAGCCGGGCGCAAATGTCGATGCTGCCGCGGTTGAAGCCCAGGAAATATTACGATCTCGTCGTCGAGGTGGCGATCGTGCGCCCCGGCCCCATCCAGGGCGGCATGGTCCATCCTTATCTGAAGAACCGCGCCAATCCCGACGCCGTCGCCTATCCCGGGCCGAAGCTTAAGAAAGTCCTCGAACGTACGCTGGGTGTCCCCCTGTTCCAGGAGCAGGCGATGCAGATCGCCATCGACGGGGCGGGTTTCACCCCCGCGAAGGCAGACGAACTGCGGCGCGCCATGGCGACGTTCCGCCACAACGGCACCATCTACAAGTTCAAGACGCCTTTCATCGAGGGTATGAAGAAGAACGGCTATGAGGAGGAATTCGCCGAACGCTGCTTCAAGCAGATCGAGGGATTCGGCGAGTACGGCTTCCCCGAAAGCCATGCCGCGAGCTTCGCGATCCTGGTCTATGCCTCGTCGTATATGAAGCATCATTACCCCGAGGTCTTCGCTGCGGCCCTGCTCAACTCCCAGCCGATGGGCTTCTACGCACCGGCCCAGCTCGTGCGCGACGCGAAGGAGCACGGCGTCGAAGTGCGTCCGCCCGACATCAACGCCAGCGACTGGGATTGCACCTTGGAGCCGGGACGGAACAACCGCTGCGCCCTACGCCTTGGCCTGCGACAGGTGACGGGTCTTTCCAAGGAAGCAGCGGAGCGGATGGTCGTGCGCCGTGGCACTGCGTCTTATCGAGATGCTGCGGACCTATGGCGGCGCAGCGGCCTTACCAAACGGCAGATTGTAGCGTTGGCTCGCGCCGATGCCTTCGCGTCCCTCGGCCTCACGCGCCGCGACGTTTTGTGGGCCGTGCGCGGCTTCTCCGACGGGCAATTGCCGTTGCTCGACATGCGGCAGGGGGTGTGCGACCAGGAACCTGCCGTCACCCTTCCCGCCCTGACGCTCGGCGAACAGGTGGTGGACGATTACGGCAGCTTCTCGATGTCGTTGCGGTCCCACCCGATGGAGCTGCTGCGGGCAACTTTCGCGCAACGCGGCATATCCAGCAGCGAAGCGCTCAAGACGTCGAGGAATGGCCAGTTCATGACCTTGGCGGGTCTCGTCCTGGTCCGCCAGCGACCCGGCACGGCTTCGGGCGTGGTATTCGTCACCCTTGAAGATGAATTCGGCATCGCCAATCTCGTGGTCTGGCCCAAGGTGTTCGACGCTCATCGTCGCATCGTCATGGGCGCGCGCCTGATGGGCGTGCGCGGTCGCATCCAGTGCCAGGGCGAGGATGACTACAAGGTGATCCATCTGGTCGCCGAGGAAGTGTGGGACCTGTCGGCCGAGCTCGATTCGATCTCCGAACTCGACTTGTTCCATCTGACAAACGGTCGCGGCGACGAGGTCCGCAGCGATCCCGGCGATCGCCGGGTGAAGGTCGCGGAAGCCAACGCCACGCGCCATCGTTCGAGCCGGCATGTTCCCGAAAAGCCGGCCAGCCAGCCGAAGTACGACCGAAACCGCATCGTCCTCGACCGGCCCAAAATCCGCATCCAGAGCCGGGACTTCCACTGACGCCGCTCTTCAGAGCCGCGTCGCCTCGTCGATCAGTTCCTGCGCAGCGATGTCCAGAAGCTCGTCCTCGGCGGTGCCGTCGAGCACGCGTTCCTTGCCGATCTCGAGCAGCACCGGCACAGCCAGCGGCGAGATACGGTCGAGCCGGCGATAGACGATGCGGCCCTTGGCGCGCTTCAGCAGGTCGCCCAGCCGCTTGAGGTCCGCAAGCTGCCAGGCCGCATCCTGGCGCGTGGCGCGCAACAGGATGTGGTTGGGCTCGTGCTGGCGCAGCGTGTCGTAGATCAGGTCCGAGCTGAACGTGACCTGGCGGCGCGACTTCTCCTCGCCGGGAAAGCGCCGCTCGATCAGCCCGGCGATCACCGCGACGTTGCGGAACGAGCGCCGCAGCATGCTCGATTCGTCCATCCACGTCTCGAGATCGTCGCCCAGCATGTCCTCGTCGAACAATTCCTCGAGCTGCTTCGGCGAGGCCGGCCGCAAGCCCCAGAGGCCCAGCACATAGTCGGTGGCGACGAAGCCCAGTGGCCGCAGGCCCATGCGCTCCATGCGGCGCGTCAGCAGCATGCCCAGCGTCTGGTGCGCGTTGCGGCCTTCGAAGCAATAGGCGACCAGGAACTGCTTGCCGCCGCGCGGGAAACCCTCGACGAGCAATTTGTCGGCCGGCGGCAGCATCGAGCGGAAAACCTGGATGCGCAGCCACTCCTGCACCTCGGCCGGCAGCTTGGGATGCTTCAGCGGATCCTGCAGGATGCCGCGCACCCGGTTGGCGAGGAAGGTCGAGAGCGGCAGCCTCCCGCCACCATAGGCCGGCACCTTGGGATCGCCACCGGTGGCCGGCGAACAGATCGCCGCCAGTTCCTTGACGCCCTCGAAGCGCAGCAGGCGCCCCGCGAACACGAACGTGTCGCCCGGCACCAGCCCCTGCACGAAGCCCTCCTCGACCTCGCCCAGCACGGGCCCGCGCCGCAGCCGCACCTTCATCAGGGGCAGCTCGACAATGGTGCCGACATTCATGCGGAACTGCTTGGCCACCATCGGCGAGGCCAGCATCCACCGCCCGTCGGGCAGTTGCTTCAGCCGGTGCCAGCGATCGTAGGCTGCAAGCGCATAGCCACCGGTCGCAACGAAGTCGAACGTGTCGTCGAAATCCTTGCGTGGCAGGTCGCGATAGGGCTGCGCCCGGCGCACCTCGGCGAAAAAGGCCTCACGGTCGATCGGCTGGGCGCAGGCGGAACCCACGATGTGCTGCGCCAGCACGTCGAGACAGGGCGGCCGTGGCGGATCGCCGTCCAGCTCGCGCGCCTCGACGGCCTCCAGCGCCGCCAGCGATTCCAGCACCTCGAAACGATTGGCCGGCGCGATCATGGCGCGGCTGGGCTCGTCGAGCCGATGGTTGGCGCGGCCGATGCGCTGCATCAGGCGGCTGACGCCCTTGGGCGCGCCCATCTGGATGACGAGGTCGACGTCGCCCCAGTCGATGCCGAGGTCGAGCGACGAGGTCGCCACCACCGCGCGCAGCTTGCCCGCGGCCATCGCCGCCTCGACCTTGCGGCGCTGCTCGACGGCCAGCGACCCGTGATGCAGGCCGATCGACAGATTGTCGTCGTTGATGCGCCACAACGCATCGAAGGCCAACTCCGCCTGGGCGCGCGTGTTCACGAAGATGATCGACGTCCTGTGCTGGCGGATGATGTTGTAGATCTCCGGCACCGCATGGCGCCCCATGTGCCCGCCCCACGGCAGCCGCTCGTGCGCGTCGATGATCGACACGACCGGCGGCGCGCCGGGCTCGCCCATCACGATCTCGAGCGGATCGTCGCGCAGATTGAGGAACCCGGCGAGCGCTGGCGGATCGGCAACGGTGGCCGAAAGGCCGACGAAGCGCGCCTGCGGCGCCAAGGTCGCCAGCCGCGACAGGCAGAGCGCCAGGTGATGGCCGCGCTTGCTGGTCGCGAAAGCGTGCAGCTCGTCGATGATCACGCATTTGAGGCTGGCGAAGAACTTCGCCGCATCGAGATAGGAGAGCAGCAGCGCCAGCGATTCCGGCGTCGTCATCAGCAGGTCGGGTGGCCGCTCGCGCTGACGCAGGCGGCGACTCTGCGGCGTGTCGCCGGTCCGGCTCTCCGCCCGCACCGGCAGCCGCATCTCGGCCAGCGGCTGTTCGAGGTTGCGACGGATGTCGGTGGCCAGCGCCTTCAGCGGCGAGATGTAGAGCGTGTGCAGCTCCCCTTGCCCTTTCTTGTAGGCTAGGTCCTCCCCGGCCTGCCGCCTTTCCGTGAGTTCGATCAGTGACGGAAGGAAGCCCGCCAGCGTCTTGCCGCCGCCTGTCGGCGCGATCAGCAGCGCGCTCTTGCCCTGTCGCGCCAGTTCGACAAGCGCGAGCTGATGCGGCCGCGGCGCCCAGCCGCGACTCTCGAACCAGCGTGCAAACAGGTCGGGAATCCCCATATCTGTTGGGTAGGATGCAGCAAGGCTCATGGCAACCGAGACCCTAAATCCCCGTAAGTGGCTCTATCCGACGCCGCGCGGCCTCTATTGCGAGCCCGGTGACTTCTATGTCGATCCGGCCTTCGCGGTGCCGCGCGCGGTGATCACGCATGGGCATGGCGATCATGCGCGGCCGGGCCACCGCAGGGCGCTGGCCACGCCGGAGACGCTCGCGATCATGCGGACGCGTTTCCAGGACATGCCCGACACCGACCAGCAGGCGCTGAAATACGGCGAGAGCGTGCGCATCGGCGAGGTCGAGGTCGGCTTCGCGCCAGCCGGTCACATTCTCGGCTCGGCGCAGGCAGTGCTGGCATACAGGGGCCAGCGCATCGTCGTGTCGGGCGACTACAAGCGCCGGCCCGACCCGACCTGCCCGCCGTTCGAGCCCGTACCGTGCGACGTGTTCATCACCGAGGCGACCTTCGCGCTGCCGGTCTTCCATCATCCCTCCGACGCCGGCGAGATCGGCAAGCTGCTGCGCTCCGTCGCGACCTTTCCCGAGCGCACTCATCTGGTGGGCGTCTACGCGCTCGGCAAGTGCCAGCGGGTCATCCGCCTGTTGCGCGAAGCCGGCTACGATAAGCGCATCTGGCTGCATGGCGGCCTGATGTCCCTGTGCAAGCTCTACCAGGAGCATGGCGTCGATCTCGGCGACGTGGCGCCGGTCTCCGAGGCGATCCTGGAGACCTTCAAGGGGGCCATCGTGCTCTGCCCGCCCTCGGCCATCGCCGACCGCTGGTCGCGGCGCTTCGCCGATCCGATCGCCGCGGTTTGCTCGGGCTGGATGAATGTACGTGCGCGCGCGCGGCAGCGCGGTGCCGAACTGCCGCTGGTGATTTCCGACCATGCCGACTGGCCCGAACTCGCGCAGACCCTGAAGGACGTCGGCGCGCCCAAAGTATGGGTGACGCATGGCCGCGAGGAGGCGCTGGTGCACTATGCGCGCGGGCTCGGCATCGACGCCGAAGCGTTGCACCTCGCTGGCCGCGAGGAAGAGGATTCTTGATCCGTGCAGGCCTTCGCCCGCCTTCTCGACTCCCTCTCCTTCCAGCCGGCGCGAAACGCCAAGCTGCGGCTGATCGAGACCTACCTGCGAGAGGCGCCCGATCCCGACCGGGGCTGGGCGCTGGCGGCGCTGACCGGCGGGCTCGACTTTCCCTCGGCCAAGCCCGCGCTGCTGCGTGGCTTCGGCCAGGAGAAGATCGGCGAGGAGCTGTTCGCCCTCTCCTACGACTATGTCGGTGACCTCGCCGAGACACTGGCGCTGATCTGGGAGACCGATCCCGCCGCCGGGCCGCCGCCGACCCTCGCCGAAGTCGTCGAGACCTTGCAGCGCGCGACACGCACCCAGACGCCGGCGATCCTGAAGCGCTGGCTCGACGCCCTCGATTCGACCGGCCGGTGGGCTCTGTTGAAACTCCTGACCGGCGCGCTCCGGGTCGGCGTCTCGGCGCGGCTGGCCAAGCAGGCGGTCGCAAACATCGGCAACCAACCGGTCGATGCGGTCGAGGAGGTCTGGCACGGGCTGGAAGCGCCCTATCGGCCGCTGTTCGACTGGCTGCTGCACGGGGCGCCTCGGCCCAGCAGCAATGCGGGTGCGGCCTTCCTGCCCGCGATGCTGGCCAATCCCATCGACCGCAGCGAGCTAGACGCGCTCGATCCCGCGCATTTCCGGGCGGAATGGAAGTGGGACGGCATTCGCGTGCAGGTCGCCGCATCCGGCGGACTGAAGCGGCTCTACAGCCGCGCCGGCGAGGATGTCTCGGGCGCCTTCCCCGACATCATCGAAGCCATCGACTTCGAAGGCGTGTTCGACGGCGAGCTGCTGGTGCGCCGCGAGACGGCGGTGGCGCCGTTCAACGACCTGCAGCAGCGGCTGAACCGCAAGACGGTAACGCCGAAGATGCTGAAAGAGCATCCCGCGCATATCCGGCTCTACGACGTGCTGTGGCTGGAGGGACAGGATCTGCGTGGCCTTTCCTTCGACGAACGCCGCGCCCGGCTCGAAGCCTGGATGGCGCTGAAGGAGCGTCCGCGCTTCGATCTGTCGCCGCTGGTGACCTTCGCCGACTGGGCGGAGCTTGCCGCCAAGCGGGAGGAGATGCGCGCCGACGGCATCGAGGGGTTGATGCTGAAGCGCGGCGACAGCGCCTATCTCTCGGGCCGGCCCAAGGGCCCCTGGTTCAAGTGGAAGCGCGACCCCATGCTCGCGGACTGCGTGCTGATGTATGCCCAGCGCGGCCATGGCAAGCGCAGCTCCTTCTACTCGGATTTCACCTTCGGCTGCTGGCGTGACGGTTCGGCAGGTGGGCGGGAGCTGGCGCCCGTCGGCAAGGCCTATTTTGGCTTCACCGACGAGGAACTGCGCTGGCTCGACAAATGGGTGCGCGATCACACGATCAACCGCTACGGCCCGGTCCGCGAGGTCGAGCAAAAACTGGTGCTGGAGATCGCCTTCGACGGCATCGCCCGCTCGACCCGCCACAAATCGGGCGTGGCCATGCGCTTCCCGCGCATCAACCGCATCCGGATCGACAAGCCCGCGGCCGAGGCCGACGCGGTCGACAATCTCCTGCGGCTGCTGACGAAATCGGAGCCGGAATCGCCCCTTGCAGGGGGTATGTCGCATGCCCATTATCCGGGCGTCACCTTAACCGAAGAGCCATGATCGACCCGTTCGGCCGCCACATCTCCTACCTCCGCGTCTCCGTGACGGATCGCTGCGATTTCCGCTGCGTCTACTGCATGGCCGAGGACATGACCTTCCTGCCCAAGGCGGAGGTGCTGTCACTCGAGGAACTGGAGCGACTATGCACGGCGTTCATCCGCCGCGGCGTCCGGAAACTTCGACTGACCGGCGGCGAGCCGCTGGTGCGCAAGAACGTGATGTCACTGTTCCGCGGGCTCGGGAAACATCTCGAAAGCGGCGCTCTCGAAGAGCTCACCCTCACGACCAATGGCAGCCAGCTTGCCAAGTATGCGCAGGAACTGGCGGATATCGGCGTGCGCCGGGTGAACGTGTCGATGGACACGCTGGATTCGGACAAGTTCCGCCAGCTGACGCGTTGGGGCGACCTCGACCAGGTGATGCGCGGCCTCGACGCCGCCCAGCGCGCCGGGCTCGCGATCAAGATCAACGCCGTGGCGTTGCGCGGCGTCAACGACGGCGAATTCGAGGAGATGATCCGCTGGTGTCACGGCCGCGGCATGGACCTGGTCCTGATCGAGGTCATGCCGATGGGCGAGATCGGCGACGCCGCGCGGCTCGACCAGTATCTGCCGCTGTCACTGGCACGCACCGAGATTGCCCGGCACTTCACGCTGACGGAGACCGACTACCGCACCGGTGGACCCGCCCGCTACTTCAAGGTCGAAGAGACCGGCGGACGGCTGGGCTTCATCACGCCGCTCACCCACAATTTCTGCGAAAGCTGCAATCGCGTGCGCCTCACCTGCACCGGCACGCTCTACATGTGCCTGGGTCAGGAGGATGCCGCCGACCTGCGCGCGCCGCTGCGGGCGTCGGAGAGCGACGAGGTGCTGGACCGCGCCATCACCGAGGCGATCGCGCGCAAGCCCAAGGGCCACGACTTCATCATCGATCGCCGCCACAGCGGCCCCGCCGTCCCCCGCCACATGAGCGTGACCGGCGGCTGAGCTCAAGCCTCCGGGTTGCCCTTCGCATTGGCCGTCATGATCTGCGCCCGCCGCACCGCCTCGCGGTGGGAGATGTAGAGGGCGCTGGCGAAGATCACCGCCGCGCCGACGAAGGTCCAGACGTCGGGCTTCTGGAAGAACAGGAAATAACCCAGCATCGTGTTCCAGATCAGCGACAGGAAGCCGATCGGCTGCAGCAGCGTGATGTCAGCGAGCTGGTAACCCCGCTGCTGGCAGATATGGCCGAGGGTACCGGCGGCGCCGGCCAGCAGGAACCAGACGACGTCTCCCCATTGCGGCATCTGCCAGAACCACAGTGCGAACGGCAGGGCACAGGCCACGATCACGATATTCTGCCAGATCACGATGGTGGTGGCGGAATCGGTTCGGGCCAGCGCCTTGGAGATCAGGTTCGAGGCCGAGAAGATCGGCGTCGAGATCAGGATACAGATGACGCCGATATGGATGTCCCCGAAGCCCGGCCGGATGATGATCATGGCGCCGATGAAGCCCACTATGACGGCGATCCAGCGCCGCAGCCGCACCTTCTCCGAGAGGAACAGCGCGGCGCCGATCGTGACGAAGATCGGCCCTGTGAAGCCCAGCGCCGTGATCTCGGCCAGGGTGGTGAGCGGCAGCGCCACGAACCACAGCATCATGCCCATCGTATGGATGGCGCCGCGCGAGATGTGCAGGGGCAGCCGCCTGGTGTGCAGCGACCGGTAGAGGCCAAGCCGCATCACCAGCGGCACGAGAAACAGCGCGCCGAAGAAATAGCGCAGGAAGGCCATCACATAGGGATTGAGATGCTGCGCGGGAATCAGCGTGAAGACGTTGAGCAGCGCAAACAGTACGCCCGAGAATGCGACCCAGAGGATGCCGCGCAAATTCGGCGGCAGCGCGAGCCAGCGAGCAACAAGGGCGGACACGCCGCGACTATGTCACAGGCCCTGCGGCCTCGCACCATCGACGCTACGACAGCTTCCGTAAGGCGAGTGCGTGGCCCGTTCAGGCCACGACGGTGGCCGGCACCTGGTCCTCACGCAAGCGGACGACACGGGCAACCAGCTCCTCGAGATAGGGGTCGTTGATGCCCAGCGATCGCGCATGCGCGGCCGTGTTCAGAAGGTACTCGCGGCAGGCACCGCGGCGGCCCTCGGCGAAGGCGATGTGGTAGGCGGCGCGCTCGATCGGCAGGTCGCCGCAATACTGGCAATGCCCGGTCTCGACGACGAAGGTTACGGCGCTGACGGTGCGCCCGTCGCGCAGCTTGGTCGGCACCCAGCGCGGCTTGTAGAGGCCCGCCAGCATCTCGCGGTTCCACAGCAGGCCCAGTTCCTGCCGCACCAGCTCGGGCGACAGGCGATAGGCGATGCCCTCGCACTGTCCGCCGTCGGCCAGTGCCAGCATCAAGCCGGGAAGTTCGGGCGTGCCCCGGCCCATCGGCGTCCAGAAGCAGAAGGAACGGCGCCATCCCTCCACCCGGCAAGGCTGGACCTCGGCATACTCGAGCGCCGGGTTCCACATCAGCGAGCCGTAGGCGAAGATCCAGGTCTCCTCGCCCGGCGGGCGGTCGAGCAGCGCCTCGTTGAGGCTGGCCTCGCGCTCCGGCGACGACAGGAAGAAGTCGTAACCGGCGGCACGAGCGTCGGCGACGATCTGGTCGATCCGCTCCGACGAGAGGTCCTCGCGCGTCAGCAACCGCGCGCCCTCAGGTGCCGTAGACGATGGACATGGTCTCGGCCACACAGGCCGGACGCTCCTGTCCCTCGATCTCGATGGTGACCTGGTTGGTCAGGCGGACACCGCCCTTGTCCATCGGATCGGCCGCGATCAATTTGGCGCGCGCCCGTACCTTCGATCCCGCCGGGACCGGGCTGGTGAAGCGGACCTTGTTGCAGCCGTAGTTGATGCCGTTGCGCACGTTGTTGATGTGAGAAATCTGATGGCTGAGCATCGGGATCAGCGACAGGGTCAGGAAGCCGTGGGCGATCGTCTTGCCGCCCGGCATGTCCTTCTTCGCCCGTTCGACATCGACATGGATCCACTGATGATCGCCTGTCGCATCGGCGAAGAGGTTGATCCTTTCCTGGGTGACCTCGACCCAGTCACTCACGCCAATCTCCTGGCCCACGTATTTGTGCATCTCGTTCGGATGGGCGAACTCACGCTTTGCCATCTTGCCTCAGCTCCATTATTGCACTTTTAATGCAATTGACAACACAAATGCTGGCCGACGACCGCCTCTGTGCTGCTCCCCAAGTTTGTATCGTCGCGAGGTTTTGCCCATCATGCCACTCACAAGAATGCACAGGAGGAGACCCCCACATGGCGTACGAGACCGTCCTCTATGACGTCGCGGACCGCATCTGCACCATCACGCTCAACCGTCCGGAGAAGCTCAATGCCTGGACGCGGCAGATGCACCTCGACCTCAAGGACGCCATGCACAAGGCGGGCGCCGACCCCGACGTGCGGGCCATCATCCTGACCGGCGCGGGCCGTGGCTTCTGCGCCGGCGCCGACATGGGCGGCCTGCAGGCGATCGGCTCGGGGGCTTCAGCCGACCGCTCGACCAAGGCTCAGGCGGGTGTGCCGGGCGGCAGCACCCTGCCCGAATTCAAGATGAACTATTCCTATTTCCCGGCGATCCCGAAGTTCATCATCGCGGCGATCAACGGCCCGGCGGCCGGCCTCGGCATGGTGATCCCGCTCTATGCGGACCTGCGGTTCGCGGGCGAATCGGCGGTCTTCACCACCGCCTTCGCTCAGCGCGGCCTGATCGCCGAGCATGGGATCAGCTGGCTGCTGCCGCGGCTGGTCGGCCTGCCGACGGCGCTCGACCTGCTCTGCTCGGCCCGCAAGTTCAGGGCGCCCGAGGCGCTGGCGATGGGGCTCGTGAACCGGGTCATCCCCGACGACAGGCTGCTCGCCGAGGCCCGCGCCTATGCCACCCTGTTGGCCAACACGGTCTCGCCGCGGTCGGTCGCAGTGATGAAGCGCCAGCTCTGGGAAGCCCAGTTCCAGACCCTGGCCGAGGCCACTGTCCAGGCCAACCACGAGATGGAACTGTCCTTTCAGACCGCCGACTTCAAGGAAGGCGTCGCCCACTACCTCGAGAAGCGCGCCGCGCGATTCACAGGGAACTAGGGCTAAACCTTCTCCGTCTGGCCGGCCTTCGGCTGCCAGGTCATGAGACGCCGCTCGACGGTGCCGACCAGGCCGTCAAGCACAAGGGCGAAGGCGGTCAGGACAAGAATGCCGGCGAACACGGTGTTGATGTCGAACGTGCCTTCGGCCTGGAGGATCAGGTAGCCCACGCCCATCGACGAGCCGAGATACTCGCCCACCACGGCGCCGACGAAGGCGAGGCCCACCGCGTTGTGCAGGCTGGCGAACACCCAGCTCATCGCGCTCGGCAGGTAGATCGACCGCAGGAGCTGCCGCTGCGAGGCGCCCAGCATGCGCGCGTTGGCGATCAGGTTGGGGCTGACCTCGCGCACGCCCTGGTAGACGTTGAAGAACACCACGAAGAAGACGAGCGTAACCCCCAGCGCCACCTTCGACCAGATCCCGAGCCCGAACCACACGGCGAAGATCGGCGCCAGCACGACCCTCGGCATCGAATTAAAGCCCTTGATATAGGGATCCATAATCGCCGACGCGGTGGGAGACAGCGCCAACCACAGGCCGACACCGAGCCCGAAGGATGCACCAATGAAGAAGCCCAGCGCCGTCTCCAGCAGCGTGACGCCGAGATGGGGGAAAATCTCGCCCGTCGCGAACCAGTCGACGACGACACCGAAAACCTTCTGTGGCTCGCCGAAGAAGAAGGCGGCACGGTTGTCCTGCTCGAAATAGAAGGGCGGGATCAGGCCGGGTGCCGTCATCGCGTACCAGATGGTGATCAGGACCGCGAGCACGAGCAGTTGCAGGGCGCGCAGCTGCATCTCAGCCCACCTTCTGGCGTTGATAGGCCTTCAGGACCTCCTCCTTCATGGCGCCCCAGATCTCGCGATGGAGCGCGAGGAACGCCGGCGTCATGCGGATCTCCTGCACGTCGCGTGGACGCGGCAGATCCACCTTGAAGTCGCCGATTGGCCGTGTCGCCGGGCCGGCCGAGAGCACGACCACGCGATCGGACAACGCGATCGCCTCCTCGAGGTCATGCGTGATGAACAGCACCGACTTGCGGTCCTGCGCCCAGAGGTCGAGCAGCTCGTTCTCCATGAGCTGGCGGGTCTGGACGTCGAGCGCGGAGAAAGGCTCGTCCATGAGCAGGATGTCGGGGCTCAGGATCAGGGTCTGGGCCAGGGCCAGTCGCTTGCGCATGCCGCCCGACATCTGGTGCGGATAACGGTCGCCGAAGCCCGCAAGACCGACCCGGCGCAACCACTCCTCGCCCTGCACCCTCGCCTCGCTGCGCGACATACCGCGGAACTCGAGACCCGCCACGACATTGTCGAACCCGGTCCGCCAAGGCATCAGCGCGTCGGCCTGGAACATATAGCCCGCGCGGCGGTTCACGCCGTCCGCCGCGTGGAGGCGCTGGCCGAAAACCTCTACCGACCCAGCCGAGGGATCGAGCAGCCCGGCCGCAACGTTCAGCAGGGTCGACTTGCCGCAGCCGGTCGGACCGACGACGGAGACGAACTCCCCCGCTTCGATCGTCAGCGTCGTGTCGGCAACGGCCGTATAGCCCTCGCCCCTTCCGTCACGGTCCGCGAAGCGACAAGTGACGTTTGCCAGCCGCAGCGCCGGCACACCATTGGTATTCACGCCGGTTAGCTGCGCTTGCCGGCCCGCTGGGCGAACTCGTTGGTCCAGGTGTCGGCGAGCTTGATCTTGGCCGGCTCGATCTTGGGGTCACCCTCGGCCAGGAACTTGAGGCAGTTGGCCGGGCCGTCCGAAGGCATGACGCCGTCCGGCGAGATGGTGTCGCGCACGTTGGCGAAGGCCTTCTCGTAGATCGCGCGGTCGCCCAGCAGGAAGGCTTCCGGCACGGTTGCCGCCACGTCGGCCGGGCTGGCCGTCTGCAGCCACTGATCCGCCCGCACGATGCCGCTCGCAAGAGCCTGCGCCGTTCCCGGCGTCTTCTTGAGAAGATCGGGCTGGGCATAGAGGCAGGCCGCCGGCATCGAGCCGCCGAACAGTTCCTGGTTCCCCTTCATCGTGCGGGTATCGACCATGATCTTGATCGCGCCCTTCTCCTGCAGGATCGTCAGCGCGGGATCCGCCTGGGACACGCCATCGACCTCGCCCTTCTCGATGGCCGCGACCACGGATGCGCCGGCGCCGACGCCGATTGCCACGATATCCGTCGGCTTCAGCCCACCCTTGGCGGCCCAGTTGTTGACCAGCATGTGCGTCTGGGAGCCGGGCGCCGTGACGCCGAACTTCATGCCCTTGATGTCGGCCGGTCCCTTGACCTTGGCGGCGACATCCGTGCGCAGACCGATCGCAAGCTGCATGCCGCGGCCAATCAAGGCGAAGCCGACGATGGGCTGGCCACGCTGCTGCATGCGGATCGTGTGCTCGTAGGCGCCGGCGACCACGTCGGCACTGCCGCCCATCAGGGCCTGCAGCGACTTGGCGCCGCCCTGGAAGTCGTTGATCTCGACGTCGAGGCCGGCTTCCTTGAAGAAGCCCTTGCGCTCAGCGATGGTCAGCGAAAGGTAATAGAGGGCGGACTTGCCGCCGACAGCCAGGATGACCTTGCTCTTCTCGGGCTTGGTCTGGGCCCGCGCGACATGGGGCGCCGCCAGTACGATCGGGGCGGCCGCCAGCAAGGTCCGGCGCCGCATCTGCAGCTTGGTCATCATTTCCTCCGCGACAGGTTTGTTTTCCGGCAGCTTGCCGCAAGCCAACCGTTGCGGCAACCGATCCGGAGCGAACGTCAAAACATCCCGTTCGGATTCGCGGCCTTTTCCGGCACGATCTGCAACACGTCCCAATGCTCGACGATCTTGCCCTCGTCATCCAGGCGGAAGATGTCGATGCCTGCCCAGACGTGATCGCCGGGCCAGTCCTGACGGCAGTGCAGAACGACGAGATTGCCTTCGGCAATTACCCGCCTGAATTCGACGCGCTTGCCGGGGTATTCACGAGCGGCTTCCTCGAAATAGGCGATGAAGCCCTGCTTGCCGCTCGCGACCCCGGGATTGTGCTGGATGTAGTCGGCACCGACATAGCGCTCGACCGCCTCGCGCGGACGACACTGATTGAACATCAGGTCATAAAATTCCCTGACCGTCCGCTTGTTGCGCTCGAGCCGCTCGTCCACGGGAGGCTCCCGCCTACTTGAACTTACGCTCCTGCCACCACGGGAAGTAGGACGGCATACCGTCGCTCACCTTCATGGGGAAGCGGGCCGGGCGCTTCTCGAGGAAGGCGGTCACGCCTTCCTTTACGTCTTCAGACTTGCCGCGCGAGTAGATGCCCTTGGAATCGACCTTGTGCGCTTCCATCGGATGATCCGCGCCCAGCATCTTCCAGATCATCTGCCGGTTCAGCGCGACCGAGACCGGCGCGGTGTTGTCGGCGATCTCGCGGGCCAGCGCATAGGCGGCCGGCAGGAGATCGTCGGCCTTGTGGATCGAGCGCACGAGACGGCCGTTCAGCGCCTCCTCGGCCGAAAAGACGCGGCCGGTCATCACCCATTCCAGCGCCTGCTGCGGCCCGACGAGGCGCGGCAGGAACCAGCTTGAGCAGGCCTCCATCACGATGGCGCGGCGGGTGAAGACGAAACCGTAGCGCGCCGCCTCGGACGCGAGGCGGATGTCCATGGCGAGCTGCATGGTGATGCCAACGCCGACCGCCGGGCCGTTGCAGGCGGCAATGGTGGGCTTCAGCGATTCGTAGAGACGCAGGGTGAACAGACCGCCACCATCGCGATGACCGTCGAGGCCGGGATCGACCGGCCCGCGATTCTCGGCATTGAAGGTATTGGCGCCGCCCGACAGGTCGGCTCCTGCACAGAAGCCGCGGCCCGCGCCGGTGAATACGACCGCTCGCACATCGTCGTCGCGGTCGGCGCGGTCCATCGCGTCGAGCAGTTCCGACAGCATCTTGCCGGTGAAGGCATTGAGCTTGTCGGGGCGGTTCAGGGTGATGGTGAGGATCCCTTCCCTGGTCTCGTATTTGATCTGCTCGTAGTTCACGGGGACGTCCCTCTCAGGTCTGGTTGATGAGAACGACGCCGCCCACGATCAGCGCGATGCCGCCGATCTGCTTGATGCCGAAGGCCTCGCCGAAAAGGAAGTGCCCGAGCACTGCAACGATCGCATAGGAGAGCGACACGCTGGGAAAGGCGACAGAAACCGGAATTTTGCGCAGCGCGACGATGTAAAGGAACGCGGCGGACCCGTAGAGCGCCAGCCCCATGATGGTGGAGGGGCGGAAGAGCTGGCTTACGAAGTCCGGCGCATCGGCACCCGCCTTGAGCAGCATCTGGCCGCCGATGCCGGTCAGTATCCCGATCCCCAGCGCCACGTAGTAGATCGTCATCCTTCAGCTCTCCCTGCGGTCCTGCTCGTGCGACGGCTCGCGATGCGGCTGGCCGGCCGCCCGCGTATCGACCTTCGGCCGCTCGATGTCGAGCCCCCCGTCTCCAGGACCGCGGCGGAACACTTCCCGCACGAGGTATTGCGGCTTGCGGTTCACGGCCAGGAACATGCTGCCGAGATACTCTCCGATCATGCCGATCACGAGCAGCTGCACTCCCGCCAGCACCAGCACCGCGACCATCAGCGAGGCCCAGCCCTGCGGCGGCTTGTCGGAGACGATCGCCTCGACGATCGTAATGCCGGCAGCGAGGGCACCCAGCGCGCCGAACACGAGGCCGAGGATCGTCGCAATACGGAGCGGCATGACCGAGAAATTCAGGAACATCGCCAGCCACAGGCGCAGCAGGCGGCGCAGCGTGTAGTTCGAGCGCCCTTCCGCGCGCGGCAGGTGATTGACCTGCAGGCGGCTCACGTTCTGGGTGATCTGGAAGATCAGGCCGTCGACATAGGGCGCCGGCCCCTCGTAACTCGACACCACCCGCTGGCGCAGGAAGCTCGAAACGCAGCGGAAGCTCGAGAGGTAGAGGCCGGGCGGCTTGTCGATCAGCTTGTCGGCGCACCAGTTGGTGAAGCGGCTGCCGAGATTGCGCCAGGCGGCGTGCTTCTTCTCTTCGTAGTAGGTGTAGACTGCATCATAGTTGCCGTCGCGCGCATGCTCGAACAGGCGACGGACTTCCTCGGGCGGGTTTTGCAGGTCGTCGTCCATGGTGATCGTGTATGCGCCGCGCGCCCGCGCGAAGCCCGCCATGACCGCGTTGTGCTCGCCGAAATTGCGGCTGAGGCTCAGCACCGTCACCGGCGCCCCGGGTTCGGCCGCGAGCTGCTTGCAGACATCGAGGCTATTGTCGGGACTGCCGTCGACCACCAGGACGATCTCCAGCCCGCCCTCGATCTCCAGCGCGCGGAGCGCCTTCACCAGTTCGCCGACCGTCGCCGCACCGTTGTAAACCGGCACGACGATCGAAAGAGCCGGCGCATTACCCAAAGTCTCAAGCATCACGCACCGCCACGATCATGAGGGAACCGCCGAACGGCAGGCTGAGCCCGGCGCCGATGGCGGCGCGCTCGATGGCGAGCGCAGTGGAGAAGATGGTGTCGAGCCAGCGCGGATAGTCGCGCACATCGCTCTCCGCGTCGTCGCGCTCGACCAGCCGGTGGAGGAGCATCAGGGGAAAGAGGAGCGTGTTCCAATAGCTCGCCCGGAGGATACGGAAGCCCGGTGCGGCGATCAGGGCGCGCGCCTCGCCGCGGGTGAAGCGGCGGGCATTGTGGACGCGCCTGTCGTGCGCCGACAGCATCCAGGAATAGGCCGGTAGATTGAAGACCGCGATCGCGCCTGGCCCGAGGCAACGATGCGCCTCTTTCAGGGCGCGCGCGGGTTCCACATTGGCGTGACACAGGACATCCAGCGAGACATAGCCGCCCAAGGTTCCGTCTCCGAGCGGCATTTCATTGACCGAGCCCGACAGGACGGGCCGCCCGGCCTTCGATTTCGCCATGCCGGCGGCTACGGGATCGTATTCAAGGCCGATGGTCGGCCGGCCGGCGACGTCCGGGCCCAACACGCGCAGCATGCCGCCAGTGCCGCATCCAGCATCGAGGACCGGGCCGCCGGCCCTGGACCGCGACAGCGCCCGGGCAAGCTGGTCTGTCACCAGCCTCCGCAGGCCGCGATACCACCACATGCGATCTTCGACCGCATGCATAAGCTCGTATTCGGCCCGTTCCACGAAGCGGCCTCTCTCCCGGGAAGTCTCCTCTTCCCGTCCGCTTATGATATCTTCGCCCCGCCTTGCCAACCGTTCAGACCAAACCTCCGACGATCCCGCCGCGTGTCGAGCAGCTCCTGCTGGTCCCGCTGTTCGCGCTGCCGATCCTCTGGCTCGCCGGATACTTCTTTCCACCTATCAACCACGATGTCGCCGCCATCCTCGACGTGTCGACGCGCTGGATCGGCGGCGAGAAGCTCTATGTCGAGGTGCTCGACGAGAACCTGCCGCTTACCTTCATCGTGCACGGACTGCCCGTGCTGACGGCAAAGCTGCTGCCTGGAACAGTGGCATTCTGGTTCACGACCTGGGTCGTGGCAGGCATCTTTGCCTCGTTCTGGGCCTGCCGGCGGCTGATCCATCTCGTGCCCTCGGCCGATCACGCGCTCACCGAGGCGCTGCTGCCGCCGGTGCTGCTGTTCCTGTTCACGGTGCTGCCCAACGAGCATTTCGGCCAGCGCGAACACATCATGTTCGTGGCCTGCGCGCCCTACCTGGTCGCCTCGATGGCGCGCGCCGAGGGCGTGAACCCGTCGCGCTTCGCCTCTGTCATGGTGGGCCTCGTGGCCGGTGTGGCGCTGGCCATGAAGCCGCACTATCTCGCCATCCCGGCCGCGGTCGAACTCTACCTGCTGGTCCGGCGCGGCGTGCGCCCGACCTTCACAGATCCCATCCCCTGGGCGATCGGCCTGCTCGCGGTGGCGCACCTCGCTCTGATGTACCTGGTGTTCCCCGAGTTCGGCCATTTCGTGCTGCCGCTGGCGGTCGAGGCCTATGCGCCGATCGGCGATTCGGGCTGGCGCGAGGTGCTGACCAGCAACGTTCTCGGCCCCACCCTGCTGGCGCTGGCGATCTTCGGCCTGCTGGCCATCGTCTTCACCAAGACCATCGCCGCACGCGTCCTCGTGGTGTTCGGCGTGGGCGCCGCCCTCTCGGCCATCGGCCAGGCCAAGGGCTGGCCCTATCACGTGCTGCCGGCGCTTTCGGCCGCGATCCTGCTCGCGGCGCTCACCGTCTCGCAGACCGTCGACCGCTACCTGCCGATCAGCCGCAGCGCCCACCGCCTGCCGGTGGCGGTGATCTGCGCCACCTTCATGGTGCTGCTCTACTTCCAGGCCGCTCTCTACACGCCACCCTTCTACAAGCAGCGCCAGTTCGAGGCATCCATCGGTGGCCGGCTGCAGCACATCATCGAGCAGAACGCGCCGCACCGGACAATCCTCGTCCTGTCACCGGGCATCTACCCGTTCTGGCCGATGATCAATTATATCGGCGGCCGCATGACGACGCGGTTCCTGACGATGTGGGTGCTGCAGGGCGTCTACGCGACCTGCGACGACTTCCCTGCCCTCTACAATCCGCCCGACACGATGGGCGACTCCGAGAAGTTCGTGTTCGATACGGTGAGCGAGGACTTCGCCCGCGAGCATCCCGACCTGCTGATCGTCGACCGGATCGCCGGCGTGCCGCGCTGCCAGGGCAAGGAGTTCGACTATCTCGAATACTTCCTGCAGAACCGGGTGTTCGCCGACGCCTTCGAGAACTACGAACACCTGATGGATTTCGACCGCTACCGGATCTACCGGCGGAAGAAGCTGAAGAAATAATGTCGCCCTTGGCGAAGCGAAGGACCTGACGGAACGACCGAAGTACTCCCTGGCGGACGTGAGATCCTTCGCTTCGCTCGGGATGACAGGAGGCTCAGGCCTTCCACGGCGGCGACAGCGCCGCGGCACGCGCCGTTTCGGGGATCTTCTCCGGATCGGGCACCTTGAAAACGCCCGACGCCACCAGCACGATCTCGCCCCCGCACACGAGATCGCAGCTTGCGAAGCAGAAGTTGAGGGTACGGCGGGCGATGCGCGCCTTGCCTTCGAGCCACTGTCCCAGTCTGGCGCCGCGCACGAACTCGCTGGTTAGCGAGATCGTGGGATGCGGCCAGAACATGCCGGTCGAGAAACCCGAACCAACGCCCATCACCATGTCGGCGACCGTGACCAGCAGCCCGCCATGGGCCCAGCCCATCGGATTGCCGTGCCGCTTCTCCAGTGGCAGGCCGATCCTGAGACCATCCCCTTCCGCCTTGAACCAGAGCGGTCCCACCAACCCGACGAAGTCGTCGGTGACGTCGAGCTTACGGAAGCCTTCCGGTATCGAAGCGGTCATGGATCGAGCCCGTCCCTGGAGGCTGCGAGACGGTCGAGCATGGCGCGCACCGCCGGATCGAAGGGCGTGGCGCGGTGCGTCTCCTCGTTCAGCGACACCATGATCACCTTCTGCACGGCCGTGCAGTTGCCCTCGCCGTCGAACAGGCCCTGGCCGATCACGCACTTGCGGTCATGCGCCTCGATCAGGCGGGCACAGGCGACGGCGGTCCCGGGATAGAACATCTGGCGCTTGAAGTCGGCCTCGATGCGGCCGATGACCAGCCGGAAACGCGGCAGACCCGTCCGCACGATGCCACGCAGATAGCAGACGCGCACATTCTCGAGCAGCTCGAGGAAAGCGCCGTTGTTGATGTGCCCGTTGGCGTCGACGTCGGCGAAGCGCAGGTTTTCGGTGGTCGAGAAGCCGTAGATGCCGCGGTCGGCGAGATCGAACGCCATGAAGACTAGAGCTCCGAGAATTCCAGGGTGAGATGCGCGGCCTCCGACGGCGGCACCACCAGGCGGCCGGAGTCGGGCTTCGTGAATTTGACGCCGTTCTTCTTCAGGAGAATCTCGCAGGCCGCGAGGTTCTCGACGCGGATGGTAAGCAGCGCAGGATGGTCGCCCGACCGCACCGGCGTGATGCCGGGATAGCGCACGGCATAGTCCTTGGGCGTCATGTAGCGGATCGGCTGCGTTCCTGTATCGACCACCAGCCCCTCGCCCTCGCGCTTGACGGAACCCGCCCCGAAATACTTTTCGAGCTCGGGGATCCACTTGGCCGGCTGCTCGGCGATCACCGTGACACCCAGGATGCCGCGCGCGCCGTTGGGATGGGCGGCCCATTCAGGCCGGTAGACGAATTCCGGCGTCTGGTGCTCGCAGACGAAGAAGCCGACGACCGGCATGTTGTCCTTCGGGATGCGCACCGTGCGGAACTTGGCGAGTTCCGTCTTTCCCGCCACTTCGACCGCGCGGTCGAAGAAAAGCGGGGCATCGGGATTGAGACCGGCCGCCTTGAAGGCCTCGAAGGCCACGTCGGCACCGTCGGTCGCCAGCGCCACGTTGGCGAGCCCGCCACCGCCCTTCAGCCACTCGCGCCGCTCGGCATTGATTTCGGTATCCTCGACGATGCCCAGGATCTCGAAATAGTCGGTGTCGAAGATCATCAGGTGATTGGCCGTGCCGAGCTTCTTGTGAAAGCCGCGCGGCTGGACCTGGAAGCCGAGTTTCCTGTAGGCCGCCTCGGCCGCGTCGATGCCGTCGACCATGACCACCACATGGTCGAGCCCCTTCACCGCACGCTTCATACCGGCCTCCTGCGCACCATGTTGACCCCCCTGGAGGTCATGACCAGTTCGCCGTTCTGATTGACCGCCGTCCAGTGCTCATGGATGACACCCAGGGTCGGGCGGCTTTTGGATGGAACCTTGTCCGCGCACTCGACCCAGGCGGTGAGCGTATCGCCAGGACGCACGGGCTTCAGCCAGCGCAGTTCATCGATGCCGGGAGAGCCCAGCGCCGTGCGCTTGTCGACGTAGTTGTCGACGAAGAGTCGCATCAGCTTGGCGGCGACGTGCCAACCCGACGCACAAAGCCCCCCGAAAAGAGAGGATTTGGCGGCTTCGGCATCGACATGAAAGCTCTGCGGATCGAACTTCTCGGCAAACTCGACGATTTCCTCGGCCGTGAAGCTGGTCGAGCCGAGAGGGTACTTCCTGCCGACTTCGTAGTCTTCCCAGTAGCGGGGCTCTGCAGATTGCATATTTTGGTCTTCGCAGAGCATGGGCAATCACGCAAGCATGTCCTCCGCCGCGTGCTATGGTACCTTGCCCTCCGGAACGAACGCGCAATGACCGATCCGAATCTCGTCCGACGGCTCACCACGATCCTCGCGCTCGACGTGGTGGCATTCAGCGCCATGTCGGCGCGCGATGAGGAACATGCCCTGGCCCTGCTGGCCACCCGCCTCGATTCGGCCGGCACGCTCGTGCGCCAGCATCGCGGACGCGTCTTCAAGATGACCGGCGACGGGCTGCTGGCGGAATTCGCGAGCCCGGTCGAAGCCGTCCGCGCCGCCCTCGAGATCCAGGAGGCCATGCGCTCGGCCAACGCCGGCGCGCTGGCCGACGGCCAGCTCGTCCTGAGGATCGGCGTCAACCTGGGCGATGTCGTGGAGAGCGGCGACGATCTGATGGGCGACGCCGTGAACGTGGCGGTACGCTTGGAGTCGATCTCCGCGCCCGGCGGCATCTGCATCTCCTCGTCCGTCTACGACCAGATCCTCGGCAAGTTGATGCTGGGCGCCGAGGATATCGGCGAGCAGCACGTCAAGAACATCCCCCGTCCCATCCATGCCTATCGCCTGACGGTCGACGGCCAGCGGCCGGGCACCGCCGCCCATCCTGCGCAGGCCGTGGCGCGATCGATGCCGCGTACCCGCCTGCTCCTGGTTGGCGGGGTCGTGGCGATCCTGGTCCTGGGTGCGCTCGCCGGGACCTTCTATCTGCGCCATCCCTCGGCACCGCCGTCCCTGCAGACTGCCGAACCCACTTCTGCCCTGCCGGTTGCGACCCCGCCCGTACCGGAGACCGTCGCCACGCAGGCAACGCCCCGCGCGACGACGCCGGACACGTCTCCGGCGCCGGCGGCCCTCCCGGCTGCCGTACCATCCTCCTCCGCGCTTCGTCGCTTTGCGGCCGGGGACGTTCCTTTCGTTCCCGACTTCCACTGGCGTGCCCTGCAGAACTATGCCGATGCCCCCGGCGCCAAGGCCTTCGCGCTGAACGTACGCGGCATCTTCGCGATGGCGACCGACCGGGTCGACGAGGCGACCGCGCGCCGAGTCGCCCTGGAAGACTGCAACAGGAAGGTCGAGAGAGACGTGCCGATCGTGCGGACCTACGACCGATGCTCACTCTACGCCGTCGAGAACGACGTGGTCTGGTCGTTCCGGTCGCCGCCCATGCCGCCGCCGCCCTATGTGCCCGCGACGAAGCCGTCGCCGCCGATCACCCTGGATCCCGCGACGGCGCCGCTGCTCAATCCGGCCGCCCGCGAGCGGTTGACCACCCATTACCTCACCAACAGGCACAGCCGCGCCCTGGTGCTGGGGCACAATCGGTTCGACTGGTGGACGCCGAGCGAGAACGACGCCGACGCGATCCGCCGCAACCTGCAGATCTGCGGCCACCTGACGGGCCGGCCCTGCGTCGTCTACGCGGTCAACAACGAGGTCCTGGTACGCACGCCGCAGACGATGCGCGTCACCGACATCTTCACCCCCCAGGATATGAGCGGCTTGGATAACGCCCAGACCAGGGCGCTGGACCAGTACCTGATTGCCGATGGTTGGCGCGCCGTCGCGCTGGCCGCCAACGGCCGTGTCGGCATCGCCACCAAGCGGTCGAGCGAGCAGGACGCTACCTCGACGGCGCTGCAGGCCTGCCGCGATGCCGGCGGCTCCGAATGCGC
The DNA here is from genome assembly GCF_004297265.1 of Reyranella sp. Lineage (GTDB taxonomy): Bacteria > Pseudomonadota > Alphaproteobacteria > Reyranellales > Reyranellaceae > Reyranella. The sequence continues at coordinate 115,274 of NZ_SCUT01000010.1, read as the reverse complement.
CATCACGGCCATCGGACCGTTCATGGTGGCGCCGCAGTAGGTTCCGTCCGGCGAAGGGCGTCGAGGACTTGACCCACGCGGGGTCCTGCCCCTATCCTGCGTCTGCGAGTAAGTCGCAACAGCGGGAAGAAACGGCCGTCAAGGCATGTATATCTGCATCTGCAAGGCCATTCGCGAGCGTGAAGTCGATGCCGCCGTCCGGGCAGGCGCCCGGCGTCCGGCCGACGTTTTCCGGGCCTGCGGCAAGAGCCCCCAGTGCGGCACCTGTGCCTGCGACATGCGCGATCGCATTGCCCACGCGATCGCCCATGAGCGCTCGGTCCAGCCGACGCTTCTCGCTGCCGACTGATCCGGTCCCCCGAGCCTTCAGCTCGGGCCCTTCCCTTCGCCGATCTGGCTCTGCAGGTAGTTCTGCACGCCCACCTTCTCGATCAGGCCGATCTCCGTCTCGAGGAAGTCGATGTGTTCCTCGGCGTCCTCGAGGATGTCGACGGCGATCTCGCGGCTGACATAGTCCTTCGCCGCCTCGCAGGCCGTCACCGCCTCGACCAGCGCGGTGCGCGCGGCGGTCTCGAGCTTGAGGTCGGCGTCGAGCGCCTCCGGCACGTTCTCGCCGATCGCGAGCCGGCCCAGGTCCTGCAAGTTCGGCAGGCCGTCGAGCATGAGGATGCGCTCGATGAGCTTGTCGGCGTGCTTCATCTCGCCGATCGACTCCTCGTAGATCTTCTTGCCGAGACGATCGAAGCCCCAGTGCTTCATCATGCGGGCGTGGAGGAAATACTGGTTGATCGCCGTCAGCTCGTTCTTCAGGAGCTTGTTGAGTTCGGCGATGATCTGCGGGTTGCCCTTCATGGCGAACCTCCTCTTTGAATGAGTCAGTTCTCACAAATACTCACCGATCCGGGGCACGCAACCACAGAGTGAGCGACTGAGAAACGTTCGCTGAAAAAATCGCGCGAAGCGCTTTCTGGGCCCGGCAAGTGAGAACCACTTGCCGAATCCGATCCCACACGGCGAATCGGGGCTTTAGGATTTTACAGGAAAAAACGTAGCACCATCGCAACGCGCAACGTCATAAGGTGAGGTGCGTTCATGTCGGACGCCGCCCGCCCGGGTCGATCCGGGCCAGCCAGCTTGAGGACTCGCGTTATGTCGAATTTCACCCTTCCGAAACTGCCCTATGCCGATGACGCGCTCGCGCCGGTCGTTTCGGCCAACACCATTTCCTTCCACTACGGCAAGCATCACAAGGCCTACGTCGACAAGCTGAACGAGCTCGTCCCCGGCACGGCGTACGAAGGCCTGTCGCTCGAGGACATCATCAAGAAGTCGGCGAAGGACGAGAAGGGCAAGGCGATCTTCAACAACGCCGGCCAGATCTGGAACCATACCTTCTACTGGAACAGCATGGCACCCAAGGGCGGCGAGCCGACCGGCAAGATCAAGAGCGCGCTCGACGACAGCTTCGGCGGTCTCGATGCCTTCAAGGCGGCCTTCAAGGCGGCGGCCGTCGGCCAGTTCGGCAGCGGCTGGGCCTGGCTCGTCAAGGGCGCCGACGGCAAGCTCAAGATCGAGACGACCGCCAATGCCGACACCCCGATCGCCCACGGCGGTACCCCGCTCCTCGTCGCCGACGTGTGGGAGCACGCCTACTACCTCGACTTCCAGAACCGCCGGCCGGATCACATCCAGGCCTGGCTCGACAAGCTCGCGAACTGGTCGTTTGCCGAGAAAAACCTAGGCTAAGGAGAGCAACAGATGCTGGGCACCATTCTTCTGATCGTCCTGATCCTCATCCTGATCGGGGCGTTGCCGACCTGGCCGCACAGCAGCGGCTGGGGATACTACCCGAGCGGCGGTATCGGACTGGTGCTCATCATCGTCATCATCCTGCTGTTGATGGGACGCATTTAACCGGCCCATGCCGCAGACAAAGGGGGCGCCTTCGGGCGCCCCTTTTATTTGGCCGCGAGGGTTTCAGTATCGGAAGGTCAGGTTGATCGAACCGAACTGGGTGACGCGGTCCCGCTCGAAGAATTCCGGTGTGCGTAGGACCTGCGTGTAGGAGAGCCTCATGCCGCGCCAAAGCACGGCCAGTCCCGCCTGCACCTCGCCGACGAAGGGCCGGTGCGAAACGCGCTGGCTGAAGCCGTCGGTGTTGCCGTCCAGGAATATGTTGCGAGCCACCGCCTGCCCGTCGAAGCCCGCGAACAGGTACCAGCCGAAGCTGCCGTCGCCGATGAAGGCGTCCGATCCAGGCAAGGCCGGCCGGGCGCGCGTGGGCCCGAAATCGTCCCGCAGGTTCTTGCCGATGCGGGCCGTGCCGCCCACGCTGCCGTAGGTCGCGACGTTTCCGATGGCGACTGCTGCGCGCGGGATGAAATCCACCTCGAGCTTTGGATTGTCGATCAGCACGGCGCGACCGGTGCGCCAGCGCCGCTCGAAGGTGAGGCCGACCGTCGGTTCGTTGTGGAGCTGGTTGCCCCAACCGTAGGCAGGCGACACACCGATCAGGTTATGGAAGTTGTTCTGCACGAATTCGCCGCCCGCGGCCGGACCGATCACGCCGAGATCGAGCTGCAGCGTGTCGAGGCGCATCGGCTCGTCGATGCCGGTCCTGGGATCGTGGCGCTTGTACGTGTACTGCAGCGCAAAGCTCGCATAGAGCCAGGCAGCATACGGCCGGTCGTCGTAGATCGGATATGAAACGTAGGTGTCCTCGGGTGTATAGATGTTCTGGCCGGCGGAGATGGCGATGCGACGGATCACCGAATCGGCTGCAGGCTCGCCCAGGAACGTCGGAATGGTGGTCATCGCGACGATGCCATGGGGCATCTCCGTTATGGCCGGCGACAGCCATCCGATCCGGACGCCGCTGGTATAGTCCCGGTCCGACCGACCGAACCGGTTGAACACGTCGTTCTCCACCTGGAAGGTGTAGATGCTGCGTTGCTCGTCCTCGGTGGCCGAGGGCCGCGGCGCGGGCTTCCCCTCGTCGGAGGACTGGGCACTGGCCCCGGTGCACGCGGCAAAAAGAACGGTCATCGCCAGAGCGACGGTCGTGGCGAGGCGATGATGCATTCCCGCTGGAACGCAACGCCCGCCGGCAGGTTGCGGCTACCTCACATTCACCGGCGCCGCGCGGCTCCACAGGTCGGCGCGCCACCACACGGCGATCACCAGCGTAAAGGCGATGCCCAGCAGGCTGTAGACAGAGCCCGTCACCGTGAAGCCGGTCCATTCGACCAGCGGCCCCGACATCAGCAGCCCGAGCGGCATGCCGTACACCGCGAGCATGCGCACCCCCATGACGCAGCCCCGCAACGCGGGATTGGTGACGCGGAGCAGGATCACCGACATCGGGATCATGCAGAAGCTCTGGAAGAAGCCCGCGACGAACAGGACGATCTCGCCCAGAAGCGGCGTCGTGAGCCAGGAGAAGACGAGGTTGCAGGACAGCCAGAGGAGCGTGCAGACGATCATGGTGCGCGCCGGCCGGATATGGGCGCCGTACATCGACACCAGAATCGAGCCCGCGAGCGCGCCGCCGGCGAAGCAGGCGATGAGCCAGCCCAGTCCGGTCTGCTCCATGCCGTACACATCCTTGGCCACATAGGCGAGCAGCGAGCCGGTCAGCGGATAGGCCGCGAAGTTCACGAGGAAGGCCAGCAGCATCACCGCGCGTACGACCGGCGTCGACCAGACATAGACGAAGCCCTGCCGCAGAGCACCGAGCGCGGTCGGCCTGGCCTCGGTTTCGCCCAGAATGCGCAGGCGACGGATGCCGACGCCCAGCGTCAGCGCCAAGCAGGTGGCATAGACGCCACAGACCACCACATAGGCCAGTCCCGAGCCAAGCACCGCGACCAGGGTCGCCCCCGACAGCGCGCCGACGATGCGGGCGGAATCGGCGGTCGTCCGCGACACGCCCATGGCACGCATCAGGTAGTCGGCCGGCATGGTCTCGCCGACCAGCAGGTTGCGCAGCGTGATGTCCGAGGGGCGCACCAGCCCCATGATCGTGGCCAGGACGAACACCGGTACCGGTGCTGCGAGGCCGGTCAGGAACAGGACCGTCAGGCAGGCTGCCAGGAGGAGGTAAGCCGTCCGCATGAGAAGAAGGACGTTACGGTTGCCGATCCGGTCGCCCGCCATGCCGAACAGCGGCGAGATCAGCGTGCCAAGGAACTGCAGCGAGCCGAACACCGCCAGCGCCAAAACCGAACCGGTCGAGACCAGCACGAACCAGCCGAGGATGACCCCTTCCATCTCGAACGCCCAGGAGGCGAGGAGGTCGGCCGGCCACTGGAAGCGGAAGCTCCGAATCCGGAAAGGCGCCAGGGCGGGCGCACGCTCGATGAGACTCAATTCTTGTTCGTTCCCTCCCCCTGCGCCTTTCATCGAGCGCTTCAGGGTCGAATCGAACCTGCGCTTTCACGCCACGGACTGCAATAATCCCCTCGGAATGGCGCATCCGCACTAATGGCTGGGCTTGGCCCTATAAAACCCTAATTCTGGTGGTTCTATTGCGCATTCGACCTGTGAATTTGCGTCGCTCCCGGTTGCGTTGGGGACCGGCTCAGAGCATTGTGACAATGGATGCCGTCAAGCGGTATAGGGCTGGAACCGCGTGCGGGTTATGTCTTGGAGAAGTCCGCAATGGGCGGTGCCGTGAAGCGTACGAAATTTCATCTCATTCTGATCAAGCCTACTCACTACGATGACGATGGCTATCCGATCACTTGGCTTCGGTCGCACATTCCCTCGAACACCCTGGCCGCGCTGTACGGGCTCGGCGAGGATTGCCGCGCGCGGGAGGTGCTCGGGCCGGACGTGGAAATCGTCATCCACCCGATCGACGAGACCAACACGCGGGTCAGACCCGAACGGCTGATGGCCCAGATCGAGCGCAGCGGCGGCAAGGGGCTGATCTGCCTCGTGGGCGTCCAGACCAACCAGTTCCCCCACGCCGTCGACCTCGCCCGCAAGTTCCTGAAGGGCCGCTTCCCGGTGGCGATCGGCGGCTTCCATGTGTCGGGCTGCCTGTCGATGCTGCCGGTGATCCCGCCGGAGATCCAGGAAGCCATGGACATGGGCGTCTCCATGTTCGCCGGCGAAGCCGAGGAAGGCCGCTTCGACATCGTGCTGCGCGACGCCATGAACGGCACCATGAAGCCGCTCTACAACTACATGGACGACCTGCCGGGCCTCGAGGGCGCACCGACCCCGAGCCTGCCGCCGTCAGCGCTGTCGCGCAACGAAGGCGGCATGTCGAGCTTCGATCTTGGCCGCGGCTGCCCGTTCCAGTGCTCGTTCTGCACCATCATCAATGTGCAGGGCCGCAAGAGCCGTTTCCGTACCGCCGACGATCTCGAAGCGATCATCCGCGAGAACTACAAGCAGGGCATCACCGGGTTCTTCATCACCGATGACAACATGGCCCGCAACAAGCACTGGGAAAGCTTCTTCGACCGGCTCATCGAGCTGAAGGAGAACGAGGGCATCCAGCTGTCCCTGATCATCCAGGTCGACACCCAGTGCCATCGCATCCCAAACTTCATCGCCAAGGCGCGCTGGGCCGGCGTCTATCGCGTCTTCATCGGCCTCGAGAACGTCAACCCGGACAATCTGCTGGCCGCCAAGAAGCGCCAGAACAAGATCACCGAGTACCGCAAGATGCTGCAGGCGTGGCACACCAGCGGCGCCTCGACCTGGGCCGGCTACATCCTGGGCTTCCCGGGCGACACGCGCGAATCGATCCTGCGCGACATGGAGATCATCAAGAAGGAGCTGCCGCTCGACATCCTCGAGCTGTTCATGCTGACGCCGCTGCCCGGCTCCGAGGATCACCAGACCCTGTGGAAGCAGGGCGTCTGGATGGACCCCGACCTCAACAAGTACGACGTCCATCATCGCTGCGTGCATCACCCGAAGATGAGCGACGCGGAATTCGAGCAGGTCTATCGCGAGGCCTGGAAGTCGTACTACACGCCCGAGCATATCGAGACGGTGGCGCGGCGCCACGGAGCGATCCCCGGCCGCGACCCGGCCGAGCCCGCGCACTTCATGACCATGTTCAAGATCATGTTCGAGGCCGAGGGCGTGCATCCGCTGGAAGGCGGCGCGGTGCGTATGAAGTACCGCCTCGACCGGCGCCATGGCCTGCCGATCGAGCCGATCGGCGTGTTCCACTACAAGGTGGCGAAGAACTTCTGGCACAAGCTGAAGATCTACGTGCGTCTCACCCTGGAGGGCCGCCGCATCGGCCGGATGGTCAGGAACGACCCGAAGCGGCTGGAATACACCGACCTCGCGCTGCAGCCGGTGATGGACGACGACATGGACAAGCTGTCGCTGTTCGCTGACACGGCGGGCGGCGGTGCGGCCGTCAACAAGCGGCGCGGCGAGGACCTCGCCCGCGCCAAGGTGGCGGCCCAGCAGAACCAGCAGCGCCTCGCCGCCGCCGAGTAGGCGGCGTCTGGAACTTGGCGGCGCGCCCCTCGGGCCGGGCCGCCAATCCCCTTCCCTGCCCTAGTGAACGACTGGCGGCGTCACTTCGCTGAGCCCGTCGGCTTCCGTTGCCGAGATCGTCGTGCGCACCATCGAGCGTTCGCGCGTGTAGTCCCACGGGCGGCCGCGGTGGAGCATGGCGCGGTTGTCCCACATCACCGCGTCGCCCTGGCGCCATTTGTGGCTGTAGACGAATTCCGGTCGCGTCGCCTCGTCGAGGAGCTGCGCGAGAAGCTGGCGCGCGTCGCGATCGTCCATGCCGTCGATCGCATAGGCGTGGCTGGCGACATAGAGAGCGCGGCGGTCGTTGACCGGGTTCCGCCAGTTCAGCCGCCAGCGCACCGGCGGCAGCGCCTTGCGCTCCTCGGCATTGGCGAGGTCGGGATGGATCTGGTCGCGGCTGTTGGCATAGGAGTGGGTCGCCACGGCCGTCTTCAGCTTCTCCTGCAGGTCGGCCGGCAGCCGTTCCCAGGCGAGCCGCGTCGAGGTGTATTCGGTCTCGCCGCCGGCGTCCGGCAGTACGCGCGCCGTCAGCACCGAGGCGAGCGCCGGCGTCTTCTTGAAGGATGAATCCGTGTGCCACAGCGCGTTGGCCTTGGCGACCAGCACCTGGCGGTGGTCGGGCGGCACGATCTCGCCCTTCTCGCCCACATTGGTCAGGCGCGAGTAGAAGCTGTTGGCGCCGAGCGACGCGACCTTGGTGAGCTCCAGCGGCCCGAAGGCGCGGCTATAGGCGACCTGGATGTCGTCGGCGATCTGCTGGTCGCGGAACACTAGGAGTGAATACGTTTCGAAGGCGGCGCGAACTTCCTTGTAGGCCTGGGCGTCCGTCGCGACATCGAGCAGCGAGACGCCCTTCACCTCGACGCCGAAGCCATCGGCCAGCGGGACCAGTTCCATCGCGTTCCTCCTCGCGGTTTCTTTATGGCCGGGATTTTATCGCACCGGCACGGCGGGCGGCTATAGTACGATTCCTGCACCCGAGGCATTGCTGTATCCCGTATGGCCGTCCAGTCCCCGCCCGCTCCCCGCCTCGCCTTCGTTTGTGCCAGCACGCCCGCGGCCCGCAAGGCCAAGGCCCGCCTCGAAGAAATCTATGGCGCGTCGACCTCCGCCGAGGCCGACATCATCGTCGCGCTGGGCGGCGACGGGCTGATGCTGCAGACGCTCCATCGCAACATGCGGCGGCTCAAGCCGATCTACGGCATGAACCTCGGCACGGTCGGCTTCCTGCTCAACACATACAGGGAAACCAACCTGTTGAAGCGGCTCAAGAAGGCCCGCCAGGTGACGCTGACTCCGCTGCGCATGCTGGCCACCAATACGCGCGGCAAGGTCTCCGAAGTCCTCGCCATCAACGAGGTGTCGCTGCTGCGCTCGAGCCGTCAGACGGCGCGCATCGAAGTCGCGGTCGACGGCCAAAAGCGGCTGCCGGAGCTGCATTGCGACGGCGTCCTGGTGGCGACGCCCGCCGGCTCCACCGCCTACAATCTCTCGGCCCACGGTCCGATCCTGCCGCTGGGCGCCGGCCTGCTGGCGCTGACGCCGATCAACGCCTTCCGGCCCCGGCGCTGGCGCGGGGCGCTGCTCTCGCGCACCTCCAAGGTCGAGTTCACGATCCTCGACCCGAAGAAGCGTCCCGTCGCGGCGGCGGCGGACTCGGTGGAGATCGCCAACGTCGCCCATGTCGAGGTCACCGAGGCCAGCGACACGAAGCTTACCCTGCTGTTCGACCCCGAGCACGATCTCGAGGAGCGCATCCTCAAGGAGCAGTTCGCTCCTTGAGCGCCAAGGATATTCCCTTCAAGCCCGAGAAGAAGAGGATCATCGGCCACGAGGGCTGGCAGCCTCTCGCGCTGGCGCTCGCCATCGGCACGGCGGGCGGCTTCGTCTTCGACTGGCTGCGCATGCCGCTCGCGTGGATGCTGGGCGCCTGCGTCTTCTCCACCGTCGCCGCGTTCCTCGGGTTGCGGGTCGGCATGCGGGTGCAGCTGCGGCAGGGCATGATCATCATCCTCGGCGTCCTGCTGGGCTCGGGCTTCACCCCCGAACTGTTGCAACGGCTGGGCGAATGGGCGGTGAGCCTGTGCATCCTCACCGGCATGACCATGACCGGCGCCACCCTCTGCTATGCCTGGCTGCGCCGCGTCACCGACTGGGACAAGGTCACCTGCTACTTCGCCGCCATGCCGGGCGGCCTGAACGACATGACCATCATGGGCGGCGCGATGGGCGGCGAGGAGCGCTCGATCGCGCTCGCGCATGCGCTGCGCATCCTGACGGTCGTGCTCACCATCCCGGTCTGGTACCGGCTGGTGAACGGCGCGCAGACCAGCGTGCTCACCATGGTCCACGGAGCGACCGGCAATGACTGGAAGGACTATGCGGTCCTCGTCGCCTGCGGCGTGATCGGCGCGGTCGCTGGCCGCCTGCTGCGCCTGCCCGCCAGCTTCATGATGGGGCCGATGATCGTGAGCGCCATCGCCCATCTCGGCGGCCTCACAAACTCCCAGCCACCCGGATTTCTGGTCGCGGCCGCCCAGGTCGTGGTCGGCACCGGCATCGGCTGCCGCTTCGTCGGCGCCAACTTCGACAGGCTGCACAAGGAGATGGCGGCCTCGGTCGGCGCCGCCTTCATCCTCATCGCCTGCGCCGTGGGGTTCGCCGAGATCACCCACGCCCTGACCGGCCTCAACCTCGACGCCACGGTGCTGAGCTACGCCCCCGGCGGCTTCGCCGAAATGAGCCTGATCGGCCTGGCGCTGGGCGTCGAGATCGCGATGGTGGCGACCCACCATCTGTTCCGGCTGTTCCTGATCATCATCACCGGACCCATCGTCTTCCGGACGATCCTGAGACGCGCGCGCCGCTGATCACGCGCTCGCCCAAGGCAATTCAGGACGTCCCGCCGCCGATTTTCGCGGTAGCCTGGTACCACCCAGCCGAGAATCCAAAATTTCGTTTCGATTATTTCGTTTATTGCGTTATTTCGCCTGTGCGCCCCGATTCCTCGAAATCCCGACGCTCTAGGCCCGTATCGTGATGCCGCCGTCGACCACCAGCAGGTGGCCATTCACATAGGCCGACTGGTCCGACGCCAGGAACAGCGCCGCGTTGGCGGTATCCCAGCCCGTGCCCATCTTGCCGGTCGGCGAGGCGTGGTCGCGGATGGCGATCATCTTCTCGTAGGCCTGGTTATGGTCCTTCTCGTTCCGGGCGTACTGCTCGGCCAGGAAGTCGATCATCGGCGTGTGCATCAGGCCGGGCAGGATCGCGTTGCAGCGGATGCCCTTCTCCGCATATTGCGACGCAATCGCCATGGTGAGCGAGTTCACAGCGCCCTTGCTGGCATTGTAGGCAAGGTAGGAAATCCCCTTGGGGCTGCGGATCGAAGCGATCGAGCTCACGTTCACGATCGCGCCCTTGCCCTGCTGCTCCATGATCGGCAGCACGTGCTTGGCGGTGAGGAAGAAGCTCTTCACGTTGACGTCGAACACGCGATGCCACTCGTCCTCGCTGAGCTCGACCGGCCCGCCCTGCGAGCCGATGCCGACATTGTTGTCGAGGATGTCGACCCGGCCCCACTTCGCCATGCAGGCATCGACCATGGCCTTCACGTCGGCGTTGCTCGAAGCATTGGCCTCGTGGGCGACCGCAAAGCCCGGACCGACCTCCTTCTCGATCAGCCCCACCGTCTCCTCGGCGGCGGCACGTTTCACGTCGACGCAGAACACCCTGGCGCCCTCGCGCGCGAAGGTGATCGCCGTGCACTTGCCATTGCCCCAACCCGGTCCGCTCGAGCCTGCCCCGACGACGATCGCCACCCTGTCCGTCAATTTGCCCGACATGACGCTTCTCTCCCGTGCGTTACTTCCTTTTCTTCTTCCGCAAATGATGGGTCAGGGCCAGCGCAATGCAATGGCGCAGTTCTCTGGCCGGAACGCGCGTCTTGGGTTGGAACAGGATGGCGCGCTCGCCCTCGTAGCTGAAGGTCTCGGGATAGAGGTCGCGGAACTGGCCGACCAGCCCGCTCTGGCAGTGGAAGTAAATCGCGTAGCCGCCGCTATCGCCCTTCAGCCGGTCGATGCGCACGGTGGTGCCGCTGCCGGTCTCTTCGGTGAGATAGCTGGGCTGACCCCATTTCAGTGTCTCTGTCAGCACGCCGACGCCGTCGGTCGCGGCCGCCACATCGAAGATGGTCTCGCGCAGCGCCAGCAACCGGTCGCGCACGTCGGGCGCATAGGTCTTGAAGGCCGCCGCCACCCTGGGATCGCCAAACCGCTTCATGGGCCAAACCTAACACGAAGCCAAAGGAGCGGGACTGGCGGAACCGGCGCCTGCGTGGGAGGCTGCCTTCAAACAAGAATGAACTGGAGGAGCGTCCATGCGTCGTCGTGCGTTCACCGCCTCGGCCGTTGCAACCGCGCTCGCATCTCCCGCGATCGCGCAGGCTTCCTGGCCGGCCAAGCCGCTTCGTCTCGTCATCCCCTATCCGCCCGGCGGGCCGTCGGACGTTTCCAGCCGCATCGTCATGGAGCGCGCTGCCCAACTCCTGGGCCAGGGCGTGCTGTTCGACAACAAGGCCGGCGCCTCGGGCATGATCGGTGCGGAGTTCGTGAAGAACCAGCCGGTCGACCATCACACCTTCCTCACCACGACGACGGCGATGGTCTGCATCACACGTCACCTGCAGCCGATCCCGTTCGACCCTGATCGCGACATCATCCCGGTGTCACGCATGTCGACCTCGTGGGGCGCCTTCGCCGTCCATCCGTCGGTGCCGGCCAACACGGTCGCGGAGTTCGTGGCCTATGCGAAGGCCAATCCGGGCAAGCTGAACTACGGGTCGGCCGGTCTCGCCACGATCACGCACCTTTTCGGCGAGATGCTCTGCCTCGAAGCCGGCATCCGGATGACGCACGTGCCCTATCGCGGCAGCGCCCCCGCGACCAATGCGCTGCTGGCCGGCGAGATCCAGGCGCAGTTCGACCAGACCACCCTGCCGCACATCAAGGCGGGCAAGCTGCGGGCGCTGGCAATGCTGGCGGAGGTGCGCCACCCGGATTTCCCGGACGTCCCGACCCTGCGGGAAAGCGGCTACGGCAAGGAGGGCGGCGATTCCTGGTTCGGCATCCTCGCCCCCGCCGGCACATCGCCCGAGGCGATCGCGCGGCTCGACCAGGCAATTGCCGAAGCCCTGCGCGCGCCCGACATCATGGCCAAGGTCCACAATGGCGGCATGCGCGTGACCTATCTCAACCCGTCGGATTTCAGGAAACAGATCGGCACCGAGAGCGCGATGTTCGGCGCGATCATCAAGAAAGGCGACATCAAGCTGCCCTGACGACGGAAGCTTCACCCCGTCACGATCTGCGCCGGGCACGAGGATTGGCCGACCAGATGCCCGGCCAGAGGAGCGACAGCAGCAGCACCGCCAGCAACCCGCCGCCGGCCGCCACGAAGGCGAAGCGGTAGCCGGCGAGGAAGCCGGCCATGTTCATGAAGCCCTGCGCGCCATGGGCCTGCAGCGCCGTCAGGACCGACGCGCCGGCAACGATGCCGATCGTGCGCGTGAGCAGCGACAGGCTGCCTGCGACGCCACGGTCGCGCGCCGGCAGGGTCGCCGTCACGATGTCGGTGTAGGCCACCGTCAGCAGGCCCTGCCCCATCCCTTCCAGCACCAGCAGCGCCGCGACGACGAGAACGGGCGTATCGATCCCGGTGAAGCCCAGGGGCAGCAGGCCGAGGCCGACGCAGGCGACGCCTGCAAAGACGGTCGGCCGCTGGCCGATGCGGCTCACGAGGAAGGCCGAGAGCGGCGCGCCGGTCAGGCTGCCGCCATAGGCCATCGCCAGCACGATGCCGACGCCCAGCGGCGTCAACTTCAGCACGTTCACGAGGTAATAGGGCGTCAGCAGCAGGATGGCGAAGCCCGCGAGGTTGGCCAGCACATTCAGCACGTTGGGAATCGTGAAGCGCGGATCGGCGAAGAGCGACGGCCGGATGATCGGCTCGGGCACCCGGTTGGCGCGGCGGACATAGGCCACGATCAGGACCAGCGCGACGATCGCCATCGCCAGCGCCCATGGGCCGGGGATCTCCTTGCGTTGCGCGAAGGTGAGCGACAGGAGCAGCGTGCTCATGCAGGCCGCCAGCAGCACCGCCCCAACGGCATCGAAGGGCCGCGAATCGGGCTTCGGAGAGGGCAGAAGGCCCGACAGAGCGAGCGTCACGAGCGCGAGCGGCACCCGCACCCAGTAGACGGCCGGCCAGCCCCAGAGTTCGACCAGCACGCCGCCGAGGAACGGGCCGACCGCGGCGGCGATGGCCATCGAACTGGCGAAGCCCGCCAGTGCCTTGGTGCGGTCGCTCTCGGGAAACAGCGAGGTGGCCAGCGCCGGCGTGCAGGACAGGGCCAGCGCCGTGCCGATCCCCTGTGCGCCGCGCGCCCACAGGAACAGCGGCCAGTCCGGTGCCGCCGCGCAGGCCGCGCAACCCAAGGCCGAGATCGCGAGGCCGATGCGGAAGACGAGCCGATGCCCGAACAGGTCTCCGAGCTTGCCGCAGACCAGCATCAGCGAGCCGTAGACCAGCACGTAGCAGATCACGAGCCACTGCACGTCGCCCAGGGCGACCTTGAAGTGGGCTGTGATCGCCGGCAGCGCCACGTTGACGGCGATGTCGAGCGGGGCGAGCGACGCGCCCAGCCCGACGATCGCGAGGCCGAAGGCCGGGCGGATCGTCATTGAAAAACGCCGTCGTCCTGAGCGAAGCCGCCCGCAGGGCGGCGCAGTCGAAGGACCTCTTTTCCGGCGCACGACGTCTCGAAGGGAAAAGAGGTCCTTCGACTACGCTTCGCTCCGCTCAGGACGACGGGAGTAATCAGAGGTGCTTCTTCAGGAATTCGAGCATCCTCTCCCACGCCGCGTTGGCCGACTTCACGTCATAGGCCTCGCTGCGTTCGTTGGAGAAGGCATGCGCGGCGTCGTAGCGGAAGATCTCCGGCGACTGGCCGGCGCCCTTCATCGTCTTCTCGAGCGCGTCGACGGCGGCCGGCGTGCACCAGTCGTCCTTGTTGGCGAAGTGGCCCTGCAGCGGCACCGTGATCTTCGCCGGGTCGGCGAGCTGGCCCGGCGGGATGCCATAGAACGGCACGCCGCAGGAGATGCCGCCCACGCGGGCGCAGGCCGCGATGGTGAGCGCGCCGCCCATGCAGAAGCCCATCACGCCGACCTTGCCGCCCATCCCTAAGAGATGCTTCACCGCGCCGGCGATGTCCTGATCGGAGGCGCCGACGAAGTCGAGGCCGCTCATCATGTGGTTGGCCTCGTCCGGCTTCTGCGTCACGCGACCCTTGTAGAGATCGGGCGCCAGCGCGTTGTAGCCGTTCCGTGCAAAGCGGTCGGCGACGCCGCAGATCTGGTCGTTGAGGCCCCACCATTCCTGGATCACGACGATCCCCGGCTTGCCCTTCCCCGCTTCGGCCAGATAGCCCTTGCAGGTCGATCCGTCCGGACGCTTGAAGTCGATCAGACTGCCCATGTGATTGTTCTCCTTGGTTTGTCCTCAACTCTACACTCACCTCACCCTGAGGAGCACGCCGAAGACGTGCGTCTCGAAGGGTGGGATCGAGTACTATGCCTGTTGCCCATCCTTCGAGACGCATCGCTGCGCGATGCTCCTCAGGATGAGGGAATGCGCTAGAAGAGTTTTCTGAGCTCCGTCTTCAGGATCTTGCCGTAGTTGTTCTTCGGCAGTGCCTCGATGAACTTGTAGTCCTTGGGGCGCTTGAAGCGGGCGATGTTGTCGAGGCAGAGCTGGTCGAGCTCCGCGGGCGAGAGGGTCTGGCCGGCGCGCGCCACGACGAAGGCCACGACCTCCTCGCCCCATTCGGGATGCGGGCGGCCGACCACCGAGCATTCGGCGACGCCGGCATGGAGGTTCAGCACGTCCTCGATCTCGCGCGGGTAGATGTTGGAGCCGCCCGAGATGATCATGTCCTTGGAGCGGTCCTTGAGCGTGAGCAGCCCCTCCTCGTCGAAGGCGCCGACATCGCCGGTCCACAGCCAGCCGTCGCGCAGCGAGCGCGCCGTGGCCTCCGGATCGTTCCAGTAGCCCGCCATGACGGGATCGCCCTTGCAGATAATCTCGCCGACCTCACCGACGGGCAGCGGGCGCCCCGCCTCGTCGACCACCCTCACCTCCATGCAGGTATCGGCGCGTCCCGCCGAGGCTAGGCGCTGCTCCCAGCGCGGATGGCTGCGGTCCCAATGATACTCCCGGCTGAGATGGGTGATGGTCATCGGGCTCTCGCCCTGGCCGTAGAGCTGGGCCAGCTTGTTGCCCAGCACGTCGAGCGCGCGCTTGAGGTCCGATACGTACATCGGTGCGCCGCCATAGGTGATGAGCCGCAACGCATCGGGCTTCAGGTCAGACACGCTGCCATGCTCGATCAGCCGTTTCACCATGGTGGGCGCGAGGAAGACCGAGCATTCGGGCCAGCGGTTCATCAGCTCGACCGTCTCAGGCACCTCGTACTTGCCGCTCTCCGGGAAGACCTGCACCGAGCCGCGCGCCAGCATCGGGAAATTCCACAGGCCCGAACCGTGGCTGATGGGCGCGGCATGCACGATCGAGCCGCCCGGCGGCGGGCGGTCGACGTCGGCATAGTAGTTGAGCGTCATCGCCAGAAGATTGCGGTGCGTCAGCGTCGCGCCCTTCGGACGGCCGGTGGTGCCGGACGTGTAGAACAGCCAGGCCGGGTCGGTGGGCTCGGCGTCGGCGATCGGACTCGGATCGCCCACCGCCATGAACGTGTAGGAGCGCGTCGTGACGTCGACGATCTCCTTCAGCGCCGGCGCCTCCCGTGCGGCCTCGGCGATCGTGCCGGCGAGATCGGGTGTGACGAAACAGAGCTTCGCGCCGGAGTTCTGCAAAATGAACGCGAACTCCCTGGCATGCAGCTTGGCGTTCATCGGCACGGCACAGAGGCCCGCATGCCAGATCGCGTACATGACCTCGATCGATTCGACGCAGTTGGCCATGGCGAAGGCCACGCGGTCGCCGCGCGCGAGCCCGAACCGGGCGGCGAAGTGCGTGCTCATGACCGAGACCTTCCGCCACAGCTCGCGATAGGTGAGATGCGGCGACGCCCCGCGCGCCAGCGCGGGAAGGTCGCGGAACTCCTGCGCGGAGCCCAGCAGCAGGTGGGCGATGTTCATGGGTCTCGTTTCCTCGCGCGCAGACTATTGCAGGCGTGGCATCGACCTTGCAATGTGCCGCCCATGCAGGATTTCGATTTCGCCATTGTCGGCGCCGGCATTGCCGGCGTCTCCGTCGCCTATCATCTCGCACCCCATGCGAAGGTGATCATCCTCGAGCGCGAGACCGTGCCCGCCTATCACACGACCGGCCGCTCCGCCGCGCTGCACTCGGAGACCTATGGCAGCGCGCAGATTCGCGCGATCACGGTGGCCTCGGGCCGCTTCTACCGCAATCCGCCGGCGGGATTCTCCGCTCACCCTCTGCTGACGCCACGCGGCGCGCTGATCGCCGGCCATGCCGGACAGGAAGCCGCCGTGAAGGCCGCTGCGGCAGATTATGCACGCCTCGTACCCTCGGTGCGCTGGCTGGAACCGGCCGAGGTGCTGCGCCGCCTGCCGATCCTCAAGCCCGAGACCGCCGGCGGCGGTGCCGTGTTCGAGCCCGAGGCCGACGACATGGACGTGGCCTCGATCCATGGCGGCTTCCTGAAGGGCGCGCGCGCCGCGGGCGCGGTGCTGCGCCTCAATGCCGAAGTCCTGGGACTCGCCCGCCTCGACGGGCTGTGGAACGTGACCCTGCGCGACGGCGAAACCGTGCGCGCGGCCAACATCATCGATGCCGCCGGCGCCTGGGCCGACGTGCTGGGCGGCCTCGCCGGCTGCGTGCCGATCGGGCTGGTGCCGAAGCGGCGCACCGCCTTCACCTTCGACGCACCGCAGGGGCTCGACCTCGGCCCCCTACCGATGCTGATCGACTTCGACGAGAGCTTCTACTTCAAGCCCGAAGTCGGGCAGTTCCTGGGCTCGCTCGCCGACGAGACCCCCTCGCCGCCCTGCGACGCCCAGCCCGAGGAGATCGACGTCGCCACCGCCGTCGACCGCATCGAGACGGCGAGCACGCTGCAGATCCGCCGCATCAAGAACAAGTGGGCCGGCCTGCGCTCCTTCGTGCACGACAAGAACCTGGTCGCGGGCTACGACCCCAAGATCGAGGGCTTCTTCTGGCTGGCGGGCCAGGGCGGCTACGGCATCCAGACCGGCTACGCCGCCGGCCAGCTCGCCGCCGCGCTGGCACTCGGCAAGCCCCTCCCAGCCGAGGTTGCCGACCTCGGCGTCACCGAGGAGTCGCTCTCGCCCGCCCGCTTCGCGGTGGAGTGAGTTCCTCTCCCCCGCTAGGGGGAGAGGCTAGGTGAGGGGTTTACAGGCGGTGCGTCACCCCCTCACCCATCCTCTCCCCCTATCGGGGGAGAGGTGAATGAGGCGCCTCGTGGGATGACAGGGGAATCGCCCCTGACTATGGTCGCCCGCGCGGGGCCCCCGTGGCGGAATTGGTAGACGCCAGCGACTTAAAATCCTCCCACCGATCCCTTCGGATAGGGAGAGGCCCCGAAACATCAGCAAATATTGCCTTTGTTCGTTGCTTCGGAGCCACGTCGGGGATCGCTTCTGTACCGAAGGGATTTTGTGACGGGAGGGCCGGTGACGGTCACGGCGTCCCTCGCCTGATCTTCGGTGTAGTAGCGTACGCCGCAGGGGGCCTGAGCCGGGCCGGGGTCTTCCGGCCTGTACCAAACCCCATGGCACCCGCACCGGGCCGTCGCCCTCATGCAGCTTCCTCCATGCTCATCGCGTTCTCCCTGAAGACGAACGACGCCTTCTTTCGCGCCACCTCGGCCAGGACGTCGGGATCGAGGTGCGGGTTGAAGATCGATGCGCCGCGGTAGCGGAACCACTCGCGCATCTCGTGCTCCTCGGCGTCCTTGATGAGCCCGAAGACGGCGCCCACCACCTCCTGCCGGCTCATGTGGAGCGACAGGTAGCGCTTGCCGGTCTTCCAGACGGTCGGGCAGGCGGTGACGCTGTCCTCGCCGGCCACGGTTGCCTGGAGGAACAGTCGATCGCCGTCCTTGCCTACCTTGATGGCCCAGTCGGGCTTGTAGGTGATCGAGGAGACGATCTCCTTGATCTCCTGGGAGGTCATCATGCCGGCCTCCCAGGAAGAGCGTGGCGGGGCACGCAGACGCCCTGGGCCTTCTTGAAGTAGCTGAAGATGCCTCCGGTGCTGAAGGTCTCTTCCGCCTTCACGCGAGCTTTCTCGCAGGCGTCGTAGGTGGGGAACAGAACGGCCTGACTGGTGGCCCCGTAGGGGTGCGCCGAGCCGATCACCATGCCCAAGATCAAAATATGCTCCATGAAACGTCTCCTGTTACGAAGGGATCGAGGCAGACTTCTCCCCAGGCTTCACCAGACTAGAGTAGAAGACGTGGCCTCTTGGGTCTGCGATCGTTTCGCCATCGCCGTCCACGATCGTATCGCAGGCGACGACGCCGTAAGCCTTGGCCCAGGTCGGCGGCCAGGACTGAGCCCAGCTCGGCGCGCGGACCGTGTGATAGTGGTCGGCGCCGTTGGTGATGTCCTCGACGAGCCCTTCGAGAACCGACGTAGCGAGGTTGATGAACGGCAGTATTTCCATGTTGGCACCGCCGCGCCTGTCGAACTCGTCCAGCCAAGTGTGCAGTCGGCCGCTATTAGGGTCGCCGTCGTTCCAGCACGAGAACTGCCAGGGCATCAGGCACACCTTCGCAACCGCCCCCTCGGTGCCCAGCCACGAGGAGCCCACGAAAGCGCGGCGCTCGGCGCGATTGCGGATCACCCAGGCGACCTTGGTCTGGCCTTCGAGGTCGAGCCCTCGGGCCTCGCCGTAGAGCGTGAGGGCCATGATGAAGACGTCTCGGTCGTTGTATCGGATCAGAGGTTTGGTCATGTGTGCTCCTATCGGATGGCGCAGGTTGCGGACGCAGGGTTGCGGAGGTGGGCCGGGAGGGTGGCCCGCATACTCTTCACCCAGCCCTCGGCGGCGGTCTGGCACGCCTCCATGCTGGTGAAGCCCTCGACGGTGCGGATCGACGATCCTCCGTCCCAGGTGAACAGGCTCAGGATCAAAACGATTGGTGTCATACGGTTTCTCCTACGTGGTCGATCAGGGCCGCAGCGAGCGCCAGGGCCTCCTTGCGGGTCATGTGCTTGACCGCGTCGGGACTGGGCTGCGGTGAGAGGCAGATCGTGATGACGTTGTCGAACACCGCACGCTCCACGACGATGCCGTTGGGTAGAATGGTCTCCATGTGGTCCCCAAAGAAAAACCCCCGCGGGATTGCGGGGGTTTGGTTAATCACAGAAGGCGGCCAGATCGCCGGCTTCTCGTCGCTCTCGCAGGTAGCAGGTTTCATGTAGCAGCCGGCTATCCCTCTCGGTGGTGCGGACTACGTGCGTCGCACCAGCAACGCTCTCTCCGCACGAGCGGCAAAGCCAGATACCTTGCCGCTTATGCCTTGCTTTCGTCTGCTCCAATAGGTTCACGCTGCCTCCTTCACGTTGTCATTCGTGCTCTGCTGATCCAGCACCGACACGGCCTCAAATAGGCTCGTTGGCGCCAGCTTGGCGTAGCGCAGCGTCGTCTGGATCGACTTGTGACCCATCCAAATCTGCACTCGCCGAAGATCGACCCCACGCTGCACCAGCCAGCTCGCGCAGGTGTGGCGCAGGGTGTGGACCACGACGTCATCGCCCAGGCCCAGGTGGTCGACGACCTTGCGGAACAGGTCGGCGTAGGTCCAGCGGTTGACGCTGAAGAGAAGGTCATGGGGCGCCTTGCCGAGCATGAGCGCCGGTAGATGCTCCCGCAGCCGCTTGGTCAATGGCACGACGCGCCACTCGCCGTTCTTGGAGCCAGTGGCGCCCAAGGTGACACGGTCAATCGCCTGGGGCCGCTTACGGTCGCCCGACATGACGTCCATGACGCGCACCGTGGCTGCCTCACCGTGGCGAGCCCCTGTGTCGAGTAGGAACTCGGTCACGATGGCCTCCTCCTCCTTCGCCCAGTGGCGGAACGTCTTTATGATGGCGTCCGCCTCGGGCTCGCGCAGGTAGCGCTCTCTGGCCTCGCCCTCACGCTGGCGCTCGATAATCGGGCGCTTGGGGATTGCCTCGATCCGCTCGCCATAGCCGAACATCTTGGACACGGCAGCGAGCTTGCGGTTGATCGTGCCCCCCGCGTCGCCCTTCTTCTGAAGCTCGGTGACGAAATCGTCGACCACCGATGTCTTGGCGGCAGCGGCGGCCGGCGTGTTGGCCCCCACGAAGTCAACGAAGGCCATAAGGTTTCGCGTGGCCCCCAGCTCGTTCTTGGTGCCGACCCAGTATTTCGCGATGGTCTTCTTCGCCAGCTCGCCCAGCGTGAGCGTCGCGTTGGCGTTAGCCCCGGTCGGAGCCTTCGGTAGTGGCCGTCCGGCGATAAGCGCCGCGTTGGTATCTGCCTCCCACGTCAACGCCTCCTGTTGAGTAGGGAACTGGGCACGATAGCGGACGCCCTTGTGGGTGAAGTCCGCCTGGAAGCCGTCGCCCCTCGGTCTGACGGTCATGTGATCTCCTATAACTTACGGAGCAGCTTGCGAACGAAGGCGAGACCCTTCGGGGTCGGCTGGACGATCTTGTTTCGCCGGTCCATGAGGTTCTCGCTTCGCAGTACGAAGTCGAGCCCAGGCACGTTGGGCTTCTCGATCTGCGAGAGACGGGAGACCACTCTAGAGGTCCCAGCGCTCGACATGTTGAGCTTGTTCTGCAGCTCGATCATGGTGATGCCAGGGTTCTTGACGATTTCGAGCAGAGCGTAAAGCGTCTGCGCTGGCATCTCCGGATCAGTCTCCCGCACCGTCATCACAGTGCGGATCAGGCCGTCCAAAGACACCTTGTCGTCATCGTTAAGCTCTAGGGCCATTTTGGTCTCCTTCATCGAATTGGGCTGTCGCCGACAGGTGAGGGCGCGAGCCTAGCGTCGTCGGCTGACGATAAGCTCGAAATCCAATATCCAGAGCCAGAGGCTTCCGTTCTCCAGCTTGTACTCTAAGAAAGGCTTTCCCTTACGGGAGCCTTCTCTCATGAGATGGTACTCAAAGCCACCAATTTCTCCAGAAGCAATCGTGGTCATGTCTTGGTTCCCCTAGACGGTGCTGCTCTGATCGAGGTCCACCGCTCTGGATGTTCCCCGTTCGTTCCCTTCCTCGGATTTACATCCGGACGAGCCGGACGTCAATCCGTTTACCGCTCACAGCTAGAAATACGCCTAGCACAACTACTCTACGCTACCCATTCACTCCAAGTGCTCCCCAGCCCTCGGAATAAATTCCGGACCATTGTCCGGTTATCACGTAATGATTACGTTATATGCAACCACGGAGTTTACAATGCGGATGATGTTATCTTCTGTTTCAGCGCTGACCCTCCTATGCCTAGCGTGCTCGCCCCTTCCCGACATAGAGAGGGGCATGAACGGTTTGGTAGGGAAGCCGATCGATGCCGCAGTCGCCAAGCTGGGGCGACCGCAGGATCAGCGCCCGAACATGGGCGAGACTTCCTACATCTGGTCCACCTCATACGAGGCGATGGGGATCACTCCCACGTACACCAGCGGGGCCATCGGCAGCGCTCCGGTTGTCGGTGCGTCGTACACGATAGGCCCCGCTGGGCAGGCCGACTGCACCTTGCGCGTCTTTGCGAAGGCCGACGTCATCACGGGATGGGATGTCGACGGCAACGCTCGCGCGTGCAGGCGGTATGCTGAGAGCCTACGCTAGGCTCTCCTGATCCTCGCCCAAGGTGATCGCGAGTAGCCGGCGATCCCGTAAGGCTTGCAGTAGTGTGTGGTGATCCTTGACGATGTGCTCAAGGGCCTCGACCGGGACGGCCTGTGTGGTCGTCCCCTTGCGGCGCTTGGCGTGCATCGCCTCGGTGAGAGCGTGAAGCTCGGTGTCGGTTGTGAGGATCATGTGCCGTTCTCCCGCACGTCGGCGAGGAGGCGCTCACCGCGGCGGATGACCTCGCCATAGCGAACCACCTCTTCGTAGATCAGCGCACTCGGCTTGCGGATGGCAAAGTCAGGATCGGGCACGAATGTTTCGATGGCCCGCATAACTGTGTTCAGAGCCTCTGCCTCTTCAGTTGCTCCGCGCATTAGAGCCCCCTCACCCTTGCCTCTCGCGGGAACTGCTCGCGCATCCCGGCATCGGTTCCGCGAAGGGACGAAGCGTCGAGCGCTTCGGGTCGGCAGTAGGTCCACACCTTGTCGTGAACCTGAGCCTGGACGACGCATTGAACGCCATTGGCGTCCGTGACGACTTCGCCACGGCGAAACACAGGGACGATACCCATGGTTAGCTCCTCTTGTTGCCGTTGATTTCGCAGGCGCGGTCGATGTGATAACTCAGCCACGACCAGCACCAGTGGGCAGCGACATAGCCGCCACCCAAGATCAGCGCGATGATGCCGGCGAGTAGAGCCCACACCATCCACGAAGCATCGCCGAGCGTGTCGGCGAAGAGGTGGTCCCGAACCGCATCGAAGCTCTTGTCGGCGAAGTAGAGCGACGAAGAGCCAATGACGATCTTGGCTTGGATGTTCATGCTTCGACCTCGTCGTCGTCTTCGTCCGAATAGGCGACAGCGTCATCGTCGGGACCATGGATGGACATGGCGGGCGACAGGGACACGTCGGGCAAGTCGGGATCGTCGAGTTGGCGGTCGCTGATTTCGACGTCGCTCCAATAAGCTGCCTTATCGGCCGCCAAGGTGCCGTCCTTGAGGCCCCTAGCGATGCTAAGGGCCTCCTCGGCGCTCTCGGCCTTGATGTACGCAGTCGCGTACACCTTGATGTCGACAGAGTAGACCTTGCTCATGCCCGCGCCTCCTCGTTAGAGACCCACACCCACGCTTGCACCCACACGCCCTCTTCGGCGTGGGAAAGCTGTGGCTCTGCGTCGATTTCGATGTCGTCGCTGGCGTACTGGGCTCTAGCGGCCGCAATGAACGCCTCGTCGCTCGGAAGATCGTCGTTGTCCATTAGGCGCGCTCCTCTGCCAGATCGCGGGCCGCGAGGTAGCCATAGGCGAAGGCCCGCAGATCACGCGGCGGCTCGCCATGGACGCGCCAGTGTTCGAGGCGCGCGATGTTGTGCGCGGCCATGACGGCCTCCATACGGGCGAACTGGTAGCGCGTGACGGGCACGGCTTGCTTGTTCGCCCAGTCGGCAAGTTGCTGGACCTGGGCCGCATGGACGATGCGTTCGCCCTGGGGATCGAAGGTGCCGTTAGGGACGTTGATGTGGCACCAGTCGTGCCACACAAAGAACGCCTGCCAAGGCAGCGGCTCGCCCCAAAGACGCAGCCGGCCGGACACGAAGTCCGCAAGGCGCGTCACGGCGACGTGACCCGTGCGATTGAAGTAGGCCGTGGCGGCTTCGAGCGTGTCGGGCTCTTCGGCCAGCGGCACCTCATCCCACGAACAGAGGGAGCGCGCGATGTCGGCGGACGCTCGCGCGAGGAGGTTGTCAATGTGCGGATAGGTCTGCATTCGATTGTCTCCGTTGGGTACGCTTGCGCGGCTGTAGACAGGGCCGCGAGAGTGCGAAGGGCACTCACGAAGACAGGGGCACCTTGCGATGCCCCTGCTATCGGGAAGGTCCTTCTATTGAGGAGCGGTTAGGTCAAGCCAGTGCCGGCTTGATCCTGCGGTTGAACCAGTCGATGAACTGAGGACCGGGCACGGTTGACGTAGGGGGACCGATGAGGCCCATGGCGTTTGCGTGCTGTTCAAAGACCGGCCCGTGGTCCACTTCCCACGGGAGGGCGGAGTGCAGCATTTCGTGCGCCAGTGTAGCCACCACGTCCAGCGGGCGTTGATGCATCGGATGGTCCGATATGCCGATGGAAGTAGGCTGACCATATGCGCCCGTGTATCGAGTGACGCCCACGGCGAGGCCGATTTCCATAGGGAACTCGCCCTGCCCATCGTCAATCGGGAGATAGGGCGCATTGAGCCCCTGGGGCTCTAGCAGGTCCGTGCGGATCGCTTCGGCGGCGATGTCGAGTAGACGTTGCCGGTCCATGGTCACACCTCCGTCACGACGACAGAGAACGTGGTCCCATCGACAAGCATAACGCGAAGCTCGCCATGCTTGTACGTGGTGGACACGTCGGCGACTTCCATGCCGCGACGCTCTTCGGCGTCATACTCGAACATCTCCCTAAGAGCGTCCATGAATTGATCGTGGTCCATGGTTTACCCCTTGCTCACGTAGTAGTCGCGCGCCTCGGGCATGGTGCTCGCCGCCTCCGCAGCGGCACGCCAAGCGCATCCTGCGGACTGGCCGACAAGCTCGAAATTGCGGAGCACGCGCGCCTTGGGATCGTGCCGCGAGCGGTCATAGACCGTGACGATGTGGGAGTGCATAACTCACACCTCCCGAACGTAGGGAGTGCGGCCGGTCAGCGGGCCGACCATCTCGAAATAACGCTCGGTGCGGCGGATTGCATGCGCGTCTTTGAACGCGCGCGTTTCCGTCTCGGAGGGCTGGCGTTCCGGGCGACGGTTGCGCTTCACGATGGCGTCAAGGTGCATCATTTGAAAGTCTCCTAGTGTTCCCGTTGATTGGCCTGTCTCTTCAGTGCAGCGGGGCCATGTGCTGCAGACAGTCGACGCAAGGCCGACTGTTTCGACGTTCCTCCCGTTTAGGAGGCATCGGGGCACGCTAGATCACCTCTGTTGCTTCAGTGATCGCAGGGCACCCATGATCCCTATGGTGCCGACGAATGATCGCTTGAGCGTGCGACAGGGCGCGATAGTTGCGACTTGCCGTGTGGTAGGTTTTGGTCGTGCCGACTGAGTGCCAGCACTGGCCGGACATCATGTCGACGGTGGCGAATGTTGAGCGGCCGTCGCTAGTGGCGCGCATGGTGATCCGGTATCGCATCAGCGCACCTTGTCGCGACCGTTGGAGGGCTGGCCCATTGCTGCGGCGATGAACCGCTCGCGGCTGTAGTTCGGATTGGTCCCCTTCAGGCCATCCGCGAACGCCTCCGCGACCTTGGCTTGCATGTCCTGCCCGATTGGCAGATAGCGCATGTCCGCGATGATGGCCGCGAGGCGCTTGTAGTGGCGATGTTCAAAGACTGGCTTGCTCATGATGATGTCTCCCGTTGCGTGATCATTGACACAACAAAGCGCCTCCCGTGTAGGAGACGCTTAGGTGTGCCGGGGCCGAAGCCCCAGCGGTCTAGTCTTTGGACCGGATAAACTCGAAGTAGCGGCGCCGCGCCCGGCTATACAGTCCCCAGCCGCTATGAGGTGAGACCGTGGCGCGGAAAAGCTCTAGCTTGCGAGCTTCCGTGTCTTCGAGGATATGCAAGCCGGTCTCTTTGTCATACCGGACGTAGCGGTATCCGGCCTCTGCGAATGTTTGCTTGTCCTTCATTGCTCGTTCCTCCCGTTCCACCATGCTGCGACACGGTCATATGCCAGTGCTGCGAGAAGAGCCGCGAAAGGCGCGGCGATGACTGCGATTAGGGTCGCTTCCATGTAAAGGCTCATGGCCGATACAGGGACACTTGAAGGCCCGAGAGGCGCGATAGGCGTCCGGCTATGGCGAGTGCATCGCCATCGACAAGAATGTCTGTGATTACTTCGGCCTCGCCATCCCAGCGGCGACCATAGATCGAATAGAACACGCCTACCGCGTCGAAAGGCTGGCCGCCGATTGTGTTGCCTTGATTGTCGAATGCGGCGCCGATCTCTAGCGCGGAATACTGCGACCAATCCGGGGCCGTGTAGTTCGGCATACAGTTGAACAGTTGCCGGGCATCGAAATAGCGTGTCGTCGTCATTGCCTTGTCTCCCTTCGTTACCATAGCGAAGCGCCTCCCGCTGCGGAGACGCTTGGTTATGGCCGGTCGCCTTGGTCCCCCTTGTGTGTCTCTATCGACATCCAAGGTTCGCCAGTGGCGACCGTCCCCCATTCCCCTCGCGCTACCTCTTCGGGCTGCTATGCACGCTTCCAGCACTCAATGGTGCCAGCCCTCGCATTGCCTATCCGGTATCTCGCGCTTGGAGGCCGGGTTTCGGTATCGACGGCAGGCACTAAGCCCCTTACCCCGGCAAGCCCTCCCGCTAATCCTGCGCCTTGCTATCGACGCTCTGCGGTGTTTTCCGGAGACGTTTTGTCCGTCGCCCCCTATCTGCTCCTCTTTCGGAGACTTTGCAATCCCGCAATGTCTCCCTTTGCGATTTTGGGGCATCTTGGGCGCACCGAAAGAACAGATAATAGCTTGAAAGCGTTGAACATTTTGATGATGCCTGCGGCAGGCGGTCGCACCCTATGTCGCAGCCCTTGCGGCCAGCCCCTCGCCGTGCCTGCGGCCAGTGTCGAGCCTGTCACCTGTCACACCATCGGATGCCATATCCGTTGCGGATGCTTGCCGGGCTGCATCGTTGCGCCTTGCGTGACGCAATGGTGTGACACTGGCATCCACAACGCCACGCCACTGGCACATAGCACGCGCCCGCGCGTAGTAGTTCCGGGCGCCCGCGCGCGCGATAGGGGGACGGGGGGACGCGCCTTGGCGGTATGGGCGCTAACCACTTTGCATTTCTGACCAGGACATTTGGGGGCTCTGCCCTGATCGACCACCCCTGTAGGGGAGACCCTCTTGAAAAGTCGAGATTGGTTTCTACGTATACTCTATAGAGTATCTATAGTGTCTCTGTAGGTGTCCTACTGAGGTGTCTATGTAAGGAGTAGGAAGGAGTAACTCTTCAGTCACTCCTTCGATCTCTTGCAGACTACCTACGTCTCACCCAGGTATCCGTGGTGCCGTGCAGAGCCCCAGGCAGCTTGAGCTGCTCGTAGTAGCTCTCCAGCTCCTTGTCGAACCTCTCCTGCTTGTGACGGACCATCGCATTGTGGTCGTCCTTGCCCATCACCTCCACCCAGTACGCTACAGCCATCGCCAGGGCGTCCAGGCGGTCGTCATGGTGCAACGAGCCCTTGTCCTTCGTGATGTGCGTGAGCTGGTAGAAGAGCGAATACTGGGAGGCAGTCTCCTCGGGGTGGTCGTTGTAGTTCTTGTGGTCCGTTACGATCACTTCAGGGTCGACGAAGAGCCTGTGCTGGTTCATCACGGGCTCCAGGGTGTCGATGATCCTCCGCTCCTTCTGGACGTTGTGCCTCACTTCCTCGACCGTGCACGGATAGATGCGCGTGAGGATCGGCTGGAAGAGTGCGGTGAACATGCCGTCGCCGAAGTTGCTCTCGATCCGGATGTGCTTCACGCCATGACGCTTGGCCGCATAGGCGAGCGCTTCGAGGTTCTCCTTCACGTAGCCTCCGGTCAGGCCCTTCGCATCGGACAGGAACAGGTTGCCGTTGAGCATCTTCACGATCGCATAGGCCAGCTCGTCCTTGCCCCGACCGCTTGGGTCGATCGTCATGACGGAGCCCTGCCAATCGGCGAAGTCTCGGGACACGAAGATCGGGCTATGCCAGCGATCGCCAGAGAAGCCCAGGACTGGGAGGTCGGAGACGATGGTGTCCTGCGAGGACGCCCAGGAGAGCTTCACAGGCCCCATAGGCCCCGTGCAGGAGAACACGCCCAGGTCCCTACAGCGCAGCGGGTACTTCTCCGCGTCGCTCAGGCTCGTGTCGAGCATGAACTGGAGCATGAAGGTCGAGCGGCCGATCGCCAGCTCGCGCTTCGTCAGGTCGACATCGGTGAACCTTGAGGGCACTACAGGCGTCCCAGGGGGCACCTTGTCGTCGACCATCTTGCGGATCATCGGCGCGAGCATGTCGCCGTACTTGTCGGCCTGCTTCAGCGAGGGCACTCGCGCAGGCCAGATGCGGAACTTGAAGCCGCGGGGCACGAGTATCTTGGTGTAGATGCTCTCCTCGGTCTGCGGCGTGCCGAGGTAGGTGATCTTGCCGCCAGGAGAGAGAACGCTGTCGAACTCCTTGACCGCCTCGGCGAGTATCTCGCGCTTGGCGACGGTGTCGGAGTTCTTCGGGATTTCGATGTCGTCGCCCACGATGCGCGTCGCGCGCGCCCCGGTGAGCTGGGAGGTGATGCCGAAGGCGGAACACGAGGGCGCCTGATGGATCGGCGCGGGGCCGATGTCGAAGCCTTCAGTGGCGCTGTCGCGCTGGCCGAACTTCGGGCGCAGGTGCTGGATGAGCGGCCACTCCTCGATCAGCCGGCGCGTGAACTGGGTGAACTTCTTGGCGCGCTGGGCCGAGGCGGATGCGACCAGCTCTCGGGCGTTGTGATCCAGATACAGGTCGTGGTCGACCAGGGTGCCGGTCAGCCAGCTCTTGCCGACGCCGCGGAACGCCATGACGCCCTTGCGGTCGCCGTCCTCTGAGAGGTACTTGGCGATGTCGAGCTGGACCGCATCGGGCTCTCCGAGGCCCAGGTGGCGCCATGCGAGGAATAGGAAGTTGGGGAAGTATTTCAAGCGCGGGTCGATGTCGGCGCTCATTGGTCCTCTTATGTGTGACTTCCCCGCAACAGTAGACGCTCCCGTGAGGGCGGGGCTCGCTGACAGGCGCCCCGACCGAACGGGAGGGCCTCGCGCTGGGGCGGAAACGGGGATAGGAAGCGATTTGAGGAGGTCCCGGCCATGGTGGTAGCCGGGAGCCCCTGAAATCGTCCTGGGAGGCTTTATGGGCCTCCCAGGAGAAATTCCATGGAGCGGAGTTTAGGCGGCTCGGAGGCCGACCAGGGCGACCGCGGTGTTGAGCTGGACCGCCCACGTCAGGTCCCCACCGTCCGGAAGGGCGTTGGAGATGTTGTAGGTCAGGTCCGCGCGCAGGCCGACGCCAGCGGTCGCGGCCGAGCTGGGGAGCGACGCGAGGTCGGCCACGCCCAGGTACGCCGCGATCTCCTGCGGGACCACTGAGGTCGCCAGGGCGGCGACGGTCGGCTGCGTCGAGGCGGCACCATCGAAGTTGGCCGCGAGCCAGTAGAGCTGACCGGGCCACAGGAACGGACGCAGCGCGCCGATGATGTCGACCTTGTGCTCGCCGGTCGAGGTCAGGCCCGTCTTGGCCCCGAAGTCGCCGATCAGCGTGCCGGGTCGGCCATTGCGATCCGCGTAGATGCCGAAGCGGACGTCGCAGTTGGCGCCAGCGCCCTGGGTCGTCACGTTGACGCCGATACGATCGGGCGTGATGCCGCCCTTACCGGCGACGAAGGGGACCGCGTAAATCTTGTCGGCCGCGGCGAGGAGCGTGGTGTAGGAGCCGGGCGTGAAGTACGCGCGGCCGGCGATGGCGGGAAGGAGCTTCATGTCGTTGTCCTGGGGTTACGTGCGGGCGATCAGTGCATCCACGAGTGCGAAGAGCGCATTCGCGGCGTCGCCACGGAACGCCGTGGTCGACGGCTGAAGCCGGTTCTGGAAGGCGGTCGTGTAGTTGGGCGGCAAGCCCTGGATGACCTGGGTGTTGCCGTTGCGATCGGTGAAGCGGATCGAGTTGTCCGGCATGATGGAGACCACGGTGTCGGTCGTGCCGCCAGCAGAGGTCGTGCCCGAGATCGTGCGAGTACGCACGGGCGAGCGAAGGAAGCGGGAGGTGGGCATGAATACTTACAGTGTGGGTTGTGGGCTACGCCCAGATAACGGGAGGGTTTGCCAAGTTGCGCTTGGCTCCTGACGCCTCGATCGCTGCCATGATCGCGACGGCGCCTTCCCATTCGAGATTGATGCGGAGCATCGACCAGAAGCCCTCTTCGGGCGCTGGGGCCTCTTCCGACCACACCAGCGGCGCGCACAGGGCGTACCGCTGGTTTCCAGTGGGGATGCTTCCGTTGTCGAGGAACTCCACCCCCAGGGCCGATGCGGCAGCGCGCGCCGTCGCCTCGTCGGGATGACAGGTGTAGATTGGCTCGGACCAAGCCATAGGTCTGTTCCTTTCTTTAAGCCGCCAGGAGCGGCAGCTCTGCATCGCTCGCCGTGCGCCGGGTCTCGATGTATCGGATGGTGGAGTTCCACGCGAAGCCGCCGCCCGCGGCGGCGCCTATTCTCGCGGTGGTCATACCGAGCGTGTTGAGGCGCCCAGCCGTGGTCTCTGTGACGAGCGTCCCACCATTGAGAGACGCCGCGAAATTGGCGTCGGCAAAACGGGCGGCGATGGAGAAGTCGGTGCCGTTCGCAACCAACCCCATGTCGAGGGTAGCTTGCGCGACGCCCCCGATCGTGGAAACAACGTACAGCCGGCCATTGAGGTAGTAGATCATGCGGCGGTTGGCGTTGCCTCCGTCGTCCATCTGGAAAACGGTGTTGGCCTGTCCGGTCGGCAGCTTGGTAGGCGTGCGAGCCTTGACGACCCAGCACTGGTCCGTCAGGGAGGCGACGTTGGTGATCAAGGCCGTGTCGGCGGCTGTAGCAACCGTTACGGCGTCCGTGGCGATGTGCTGCGTCACATCGGCCCCGACTTGCAGAGACGCGCCCCAGATATACAGGCTGGAAGTGCCGTCGCCCGTGTAGACGCGCCCGCCGTCAGCGTTGGCGAGCCAGAAGCTCCTGTTGCCGGCACCTGTGGAAGTGCAGGTGCCGATAACGATGCACTCGTAGAAGCCGTTTGCGGCGGGACGAATTAGCGTAGTCATGCCGGCGCTGGCCGTCCCGACGACGCCGTTGGCGACATCGAAATAGTTGAAGCCGGTTCCGCCAAAGCGATTTGGGTCCCAATAGACCGCGATCCAGTTGCGCGTCTTCGCTTTCGCGTAGATGCGGTGGATGTAGGTCACGCCAGACGTGAAGTTGATCGCAAGCTGCCCCAGGGATTGCTGGGTCGTGGTGCCTTCGATCACTTCATCGGCGGACGCTGTCCCGTCCGGTCCAGTCACCGCGTTGGGGTTGATGGTACAACCGACCAGCCCCCACCCAGACGAGAAGTCGGTATTCTTGGTATAGAGTTCCGTGCGGCCGGCCTCGACCAACAGCCCTCGCGGCGTCAGCGCCACCGGGTCGAACTGGAAGCGCGCTACGTCAGTCGTCTCGGGTACGATGATACCGGAGCTACTGTTGCGCCATGCTGTCGATGCGCGGGATAGGCTAACTCCGGTTGGTAGGAAGCCGGTGATGAAGTCGTAGCGGGTCGGAGAGGCGCTGACCAACTGCGGCTGTGCACCATAGACACGCTGAAAAGCCGCCGCAGAGAACGGAGGCGTGGGAAGTACGCGGGGCATAGTGACACCTAGACGTAGTAGTAGACGTGCAGCGTCACCGTGCTGGACTTCTGGATCAGCTTGACGGAGCGCAGGTTGCCGGAAAACTCGAACGGCTGATCTTCAGCGATCGGGAAGCCGGTCGAGGCGTCGGGGTCTGTTCCATCGTCTCGGAAGCGAACTGCTCCGCCTTCGGGCACAACGAGCGCAGCGCGCGCGCCGGACGGGACGGTTAGAGGTTTGGCGGCAGAAAGGCCGGTGATCTTCTCGTACCCCTTGGATACGGAAATCCCGCTGGCCTGAAGGTAACGCATTAGTGGGCCTTGGATGTGGGGACGCCATCGGCGTCGAATGGGAGATCAGCGATCGTCTCGTCGAGCTTCTTGAGCCCGGCGTTGCGTCGCGGGTCGGCAGCGACCTTGTTATCGTTGAGCCACTGCCGGGCGACGTTGAGATCGGCGGCGGTGGCCGTACCGTTCTTAACTCGCTCCAGCAGTTGCTTCGTCAGCTCCTCGTGGAGCTGCTGAAAGACGTCGTCGCTCACTTCGTCGCGCCCTTGATCTTCTCGATCGAGCGCATGGCGCCGATGCCCAACATCGCCGTAATCAGCTCCCAGAGGTTCTGGTCGAGGTTCGGCATGTTGAGGATCGCGGTGACGAGTTTCTCGTCGAGGTAGCCGGCGAAGGCCAGCAGCACGTTCTTGATGACGAAGTGCCACGCCAGCGCGACGCCGCCTACCCAGCCGATGAACGGGCGCCAGCCGGCGATGAACAGCGAGCCCGTCTGGGCTTCGGCCTTGTTCACTTCGAGCTGGTTCGCGTCGGCCTTCTGCGCGGCCTCCATGAAGTCGGAGAGCGCCTTGGCTTTCGCCTGCGGGTCGGGAAGGAAGCGATCGAGGATGGATGATAGGACGGGCAGCAGAAGAGTTAGTGCGCCCATGGGTATCCTTTCAGTGTCGCAGTCCCGATGGCCGCGAGGCCGGACACCGCCGCCGACACGAGGCCGGCGATCGCTGTCATTCGAGTGCGGGAGTGTTCCAGGGAGGAGACACGCTTGGAGATGGCTTTGCCCTCCGCGACGTGATCCTTGAGAACCTGCTCCAGCGCGTCGAGGCGCTTATCCACGGAACGTATGTCGGCGCCCATAGCGCCAACGTCTTCGCGGATGTCGCCCAACGCGAGCAGGATGCGTTCTGAGGTGTCCATTACAGCTTAATCATCACGTTCCAGAAGGAGGTCGGCTGCACGACGGACATCGTCCCGTCGCCGCTTGACGCGCTGCCGGTAACACCGCCGTTATCGAAGCCGCTCGACAGTGGGACTAGAAAGGTGCCACCAATGGTCTCGCTGACTTCGACGGTGGTGACGATGCGCTTCTGACTGTGGGTGTGGGCAGGCATCTCGGCGGCCACAGTCTCCGCACCAGCCGTTGTACCGAGCGTGCGGGAAGTGAGACCAGAGCCGGCACCGGCAACGCCGATCGCGCGACCCAGCGCCTTGGGCAGCGAGATGCGCTTGTTGGCTGCCCAGTCTGCCGCGGCGCTCGCCCCACGCCCGCCATTAACGGCAGCTTCGGAGTTGGCGAAGTTCGCCCAGATCAGCAGGAAGAGGGCCTGTGCATTCGCGTTGGCGTATGTGGCGCCGCTGGTCGCACTGCCGATTGAGCCATCGGTGTGCATGATCCAGCCGGCGTCGGCCGTGGTCTTCCATGTGAGCTTGATGTCGCCAGTCGTCCACATGCGGTCGACGTACTGGGTACTGGCCGCGGCGAAGGAGTTGTCCCCGGCGCTCTTCGTGGGGACTGTGGTGTCTCCGTAGAAGTTGTTCGTGCCAGTCCATGCGTTGTCGTCGCCGAGCTGTCCGTATCGAGCATCGCCCTCAGACTGCGTGATCCCGTCCGCCGCGGCGATCGCAGCGTCCACCTCGGTCTTCGTGTAGAAGTTCGCGGTGGAGACGACAGAGTTCACCCAGGCGCCATCGGAGCGCACGCGCATGATGTTGCTGGTGGTGTTGAAGTAGGTCTGCCCTTCAACACCGGAGGCCGGATCGGAGGCCAGCGGGCCGAGATAGCGCGCCTGTAGGTCTGCGAGGGCCTCTTCGGCCCGCTCCGCAGCCAACTCGCCAGTAGCGCTGTCGACATATGCCTTGGTGGCTGCATCCTGAAGAGCGACAGGGTCGGCGACATTCTTGATGCGGCGATCCTCGGCGTCGAAGGTGTCGTCGCTGACCACAGAGAGAGCATCTGCGGTATTGTCCTGCCCCTCGCCAGCCACGTAGAGAGACTGGAGAGCGTTCTGGTCGAGCTGCTCTTCAGTGACGATAGCGCCGTCTTGGAAGTCGACGTTTGGCTCAGTGGAGGGCGTGATGCGCCGCAGCTCGACTACTGTCCCGTTCGCGGGCGCTGGGGAGATGGCGATCGTGGTCGCGTTCACCCAGGCGAAGGTGACGGTTTCGTCGTCGACCTTAACGAAGATGTGTGCCCGATCGAGGTACGGGAACGACAGGCTAAAGTTCTCCTGCGTCCCATTGCCCTGATACCGGACATAGGAGTTTGCCATTGATCGGCCTTGGAATTGGAAGGTGGAGGGAGGGGCACTAAGGCCCCTCACCTGTTACTGTTGCGGCCCGAAGCGCTGCATCTGCACGCGCTTGATCTGCGCGTCGCGATAGGCTTGGCCGAACTCTGGGCTCTCCTTCGAGAGCTGCGCGAGAGCTGCCTGCCTGTAGGCTTCGATGGTCGCCTGGACGTGTGTGAGGCGTGAGCCAGGGATACCGGGCTCACCATCGGTCAGCTTGTTCTTGTAGCGATCGCTGGAGAACATCTCGTCGAGACGCGAGCGGAGCGTCTTGCCGCTCACCTTCACCTCACCGGCCAGCTCTTGCATCCGACCGTAGGCGCTCTGATCTCCGATCGCGAACTGCGTGAGGTCTAGATCGAGGCCACCGGAGCGCGTCTTCGACGGATAGCCGAGGCCGCCCTTGTGTTTGTCGACCAGCCTTGCCAGCTCCATAAGTACCGGATCGTCCTGCTGACCCACAGTGATCGGTGACAGCCAGTCGGGGCCGTAGCCCTTCGGGGTTGCCACGCGCTCACCAATGAGGTTGTAGCGGGGATCGACGCCGTTGCCGTAGCCGGCAGTGCGGGCCTGCATCGCCTGCGCGATCGTGTGAGGATCGGAGAGATAGTCGGCACCGCGGAAGGCGTTGGTGATCGACGGGACGTAGGACGCCGCGCGCTTCTTGAGGAACGCCTCGGCCTTGCTGTCGGGATCGGAGATGGCCCCAAGGATTTCTGTGATGCCCTGGAGGTAGGTCTTGCTTTCGATGTTCTTGGCGAGGGCCGTGACCATGGACGACGCGAGGTCTTCCATCTTCCAGTCGTCAATGTGGCCCGCGATGTCCGCGAACGTGGCGACGGTGGAGAAGAAGGTCGCGTAGGGGTCGAAGCGCTCGTAGCTGTAGTAGCGGTAGCTCCCATCCTCCTGCCGCACGCGGATGGAGAAAGGAACCACGCCGGCTTCCTGCTGGGCCTTGCGAACCGCAGGGTCACTCGCGAGTCCGCCGACGATGTCGCCATTGGCGGCCATCATCACCGCGGTCGTCATGATCCCAGAGCCCGTGAGCATCTTGGCCTTAGCCAGAGCCGCACGCTCGCCTCCCGCCTCCAGCTCGGCGCGGTACTGGCGCCTCAGGAGGTTCATGCCCGGAGTGTGGTCCCACACGTCGCGCATGATGTTGGTCGGGACGCGGATAAACGGCATGACCATGCGGAAGCCTGGATGGCTCGCGGCGAAGGCGTTCAAGCTCTCGCCGATCGACTTCCCGCCACCCCAGGTCTGGACCGACAGGTCATTGGTGAACGTGGCATCTCTAGCCCAGGCAAGCGCCTCGGCATTCACGGCTGCACCGTTTTCGTCGAAGCCGCGCTCTACATACTCGGAGATGAACTTGCTGAGTTCCGCGTCCGTAGCCTTGTGGGCACGGCGCATCTCGCGGGCCTCCCGCACGCCCATGGCGTACAGGCGGGCGCGGTAGTTGAGTTGCTTGAGGAGTTCGTCCTCAGAGGTCAGAAGGCGGCTGGGCATACGCACGAGCTGGCCGAAGCCAGACACCAGTGCGCCCAGCGGGGTCTCGGTGTTGAGGCCGAAGGTGCCTGCGTTGATTACGCCAGAGCCCCCATGGCCGGCACCGCCGTAACCCTGAGAGGACACGTCGAGTACCGGATCGCCCTGAGCCAGCGCCTTGCGCGCCATCCTCATACTGTCCTTCATCGCGTGGAAGAAGCCGGCGTATTGATCCGCTCCCATCATGAACAAGTCCATGTCGCGCGAGATGATGCCGGCAAGCATCTGCTCTCCAGGCATGACGAGGGCCGACTTCAGGGTCGACGTCATCATGTTGACGATGTGCGTCTTAGGGCCGGACAGGAGCGCGTTGATCCATAGCTCGTTGTTCACGTCCATGGCCCCAGCGCCGAAGGCGTCCTCGACGACCTTCTTGGCTGCCTTGGGGTTGTCCGTGCGAGCGAGCTTCTCGACAAGGCGTTGGATCGCGGCGTCATCGCCGGCAGACGCGCCAGCCACTTCCGCCTGCCCAACGGGGCCGACATCTGGGGCCTTACCCTCGACCTGGGCCTTGGGGGATGCGGCGCGCGACGCCTTGGCGGCCTCGTCGGACATTCCAGCCAGCTTGCCCGTGGGCTTGCCGTCCGGTCCGATGTTGGCCTGTAGGAGGGCCAGGTTTCGGCCGAGACCAGACTTGATGCCTTCGGTCTGCGGCGCGATCGCAAAGAGGGTCTGCGTGGTGCGAAGGAACTCCGACTTCCAGGCATTCATGTCGCCGCCGAACTCTGACAGGTCGCCACGCTTGAAGGCGTTGGCGAGGTCTGTGGCGCGGCGAGAGTAGACCGAGGTGGCCGCACGGTAGCCGGCGAGACGCTGGGCGAGACCGTCGATGTCCGCCTTGTCGGCGTTCATCCGCAGCACCAGCTCGCGCACGTCGGTTCCGGTGACGTCGGCCAGCTCGTCGGCCTGCTTGCCGGCCCAGTTGAGGACGTCGGCGTGTGTGATCTTGTCGCCCCTCGACTTCACGAAGGACTGGTAGGCGATCTTGCCGAACTCGTTGAAGAGCGCCTTGGCGTCGTTCTCGTCAGCGACGTAGCGCATGTTCGTGAACAGCCGGCGCTTGGCTTCAGCGTCTAGCGCCTGGGGATCGTCTGCGATCTTCCCGTAGCGCTCCAGAAGAGCGTCGGCCTGCTTCTCTCCCCAGTCGAACGGGGGCTTGTACGGTTCGTAGCTCTTACCGTCCGCGGTGGGACGCTCGGGGGCCGGCTCGTAGACTGAGGTGGCCTTGCGGGGGCCACGAGGGGATTTGCCGAAGTTGATCTCGGGAACGTCCGCGCCTTCGCGAGGGACCGCTTCGGTCGACGTGGTGGCCTTGTTGAGTTCCTTCTCGACCTGTTCGGCGAGAACCTCGGCGGCCTTGGTGTCCCCTGCCCGCTTCGCCTTAATGCCCTTCACGGCATAGAAGAAGGCTTCGAGCGGGACGTCGAGGATGACGTTCTCCAGGGCGTTCTTGAAGCGGCCCTCGGCGCGACTGTCGTCGGGCGAGGTGGCGAGGTACTCCGTCAGCGCATTGCCGAGCGGAGTGTCCTCGTTGATGAAGTTGGAGAGGCGCTCTTCGGAGGGGTCGAAAGCCGTAGCGCCTGAGAACATGGAGCGTGCGCCCGCGTATGCGAGCTTGCCGCCCGTGGTGGCGGCTGCGTCCACTACGGCGGACGTGGCGGCGGCAGGAGCGAAGCGCGCGGCAGTCATGCCGGCACCCTTCAGCAGCTTGCCGCCCAGCACGTAGCCGGTGAGGAACTGAGAGACGCCCTCGCCGATGCTGCCCGTGACTGTCGTGGGCCTCGGGGGCTGGACGCTCTCGGGGACCTGTAGGTCGTTGGTCTCGGCGTAGCCAGAGCGCCACTTCAGACCACCGCGGCCGATCTCGACGGTGCCGAGGTCCGCGACGTTCTTGTTGAGCCACTGGCCCGCCTCGAAGGCGGCCTGAGACATCTCATTGACGCCGCGCACGATGCCAGAGCCGACAGCCGGCACCAGCTCAGTGATGCCGGTGCCGATGTCGGAGGCTACGCGCCCCAGGAGGGACTTCTCGCCGCTGTCCGGCGCCGCCGTCTGTGCGCTTGAGGCGCCGTCGCTGGACGTGGCAGCGCCGAACTCTTTGAGAAGATCGCTCATTTAGGGGACCGTTGTAGGAGCGTTGGAGTTGCGAACGCGATCCTGAGCATCCTTGACCGACTGAGCGCGGGAGGCGCGCTGACGATCGAGGAACACGGTGATCTCGCGTTGACTGTTGGTGGCGAAGTATCGGCTGGCGCCGACACCGTAGGTCTCGTCGAACCTCTTCCACAGAGGCACGCCCTCGGCGTTGAGCGCCATGGGGTTCATGCGGAGCAGATTGATCTCGCGGATGTCGATGGTGGCGCCAGGAGGCGGCTGCCACGTCGCGATGATCTGCATACCTGCACTCGTAGTCGTAGTCGCTGGCGGGAACTGGTAGCCCTGCGCCTGCGGACTGGCGTCGACAATACGATCCGCGGGGATCGCGTTGGCGACAGTGTTGGGATTGGAAGGCTGCCCCTGGGCCTGTTGGCCGGGCTTGCTGCCCTTCGCGCCGGGCTTGCTGCCCTGCGGAGCGTTGGGGTCTGTGAACGCGCCTTCGTTCTCCTGTATCAGGCGATCGCGCAGCTCCTGCCCCTTGGCACGGACCGCATCCTCCAGCTTGCGAAGGTCGATCGGTCCGCCTGCGGACATCTTGCGCTGCTCGTCCAGGGTGAACTGCACGAGATCGCCTAGTGCGGCGGTGACGCGGTTGTTGGCCGCGGGACCGTCCAGGGACTTCGTCAGCTTGTCGACCATACCTTTGAGGCCGTCGTGCTCGACAGTGTAGACACGGCTGCGGAAGATGCTGTCTGCACCCTTATCGTTCTCCTTGTGCATCTGGAGAAGCTGTGGGGCCGAGAGATGCGGGGCCATCGCCTCGATAGCCGAGGTGGCGTCCTTTCCGCTTCTCACGAGATCGACGTACTGCAACGCCATGGTGTTGAACGTGACTGGGTCGTAGCTCTTAGGCGGACGCACAGAGGCGTCAAGCTGCGCGCGCAGGACTGTCGGCGAGAGGCCCGCCCTTGCGGCGCGCTTCTTCCACTCGACGTCCGGCTCCCAGTTGGGATCGGCCGATTTCTTCTCGACCAGCTCCACCATCATGTCCTTGCCCATACGCTTCTCAGCGCGGGCCTCGGCGAGCTGGGCGCGCGTCTCCGCGGCGTTGGCCTTGGACAGGATCGCAGTCTGCGCCGCGTCGGCCTGCATGGAGAACTCAGGGATCGTGAAGACGCCCTTGATGGTGCCGCCTGGGTTCTTGAGGTCTGGGCGATCGGAGTAGCCGATCTGTAGGAGATCGGTACGGCCGGTCTTCTGCGCGACGGAGATGATGGCCTTGGCGGCGATCGTGTTGATCTCCTTGCCCTGCATTCCAGCGAAG
Organism: Reyranella sp.; assembly: GCF_004297265.1. Lineage (GTDB taxonomy): Bacteria > Pseudomonadota > Alphaproteobacteria > Reyranellales > Reyranellaceae > Reyranella. Next base: position 76,908 of record NZ_SCUT01000010.1, on the reverse strand, counting down.
CGCTGGGGCAAGGCGTCGTCGGCGAGCTGGGCCGCGATCTGCGAGGGCGTCTGCCCCGACGCGGCGCCGGCCATGATGCGCTCCATGAAGAGCTGGCCGAGGGCGTCGTGGTTCGCCTGCTCGATATACTTGACGTTGTCGCCGATGATCTTCTGCGTGAGCTGCTGCTGGACTTGCGCGAACGCAGGCGAGAAGCCGTTGATCCAGTCGTTGCTCTTGCCGTCGAAGAACTTCTTCCGGCGATCTGCGAACCACTTCCCGATCACCTCTGGGTCTTGGGTGGTCCTGATGGTGTTTTCCGGTGAGACCCACTCCTGCCAGAGCTGGGCCTGGGCGGTGTTGAGCCCATGGACCTTACCCTGGGTTTCCTCGAACACGCGCCGGTACAGCGGGGAGGCACCAGCCGGCGCCTCACCGTTCTTGATGGCTTCGTCCCAGGACTTCGAGGTGGCGACCATCGCCTTCGCCTCGGCGTCTCGCGCATCCGCGATTGCCTGCTGGTGCGCCTTCTCGGACACAAAGCGGTCGAGCTTGGGCTGCACCTGGGCGAGCGACTGAGCGACATCCATCAAGCTGCTCTTCAGCGGCTCGGTGGGGCGGACGAAGGTGTCTACTGGGTTGGCCTGCGGACGCAGGACAGTGGTATCGCCCTGCCGCTCGTAGGTGAGCGGCTCGGGCCTAACGCGATCCTTCGGGGCCATTAGGAGTTCTTCTTCCCTGTCCCGCCCCCGCCATTGATGCGGTTCGGGCGATCGTAGAGGTCATAGGCACTGAGGCCCGCACCAGCGATCTCCAGGCCGAGACCAAGCGCGGACGGGCCGCGAACCTCGGGGAGATTGGTGCGAGAGCGGTATTGTGCATCCGCCTGCTTCTTCTCCTCTTGGAGCTGCTGGACAGACATCTTGGTGTTGCGCTCGGTAGCGCTGTCGATGCGCCCCTGCTCCATGTAGACGTTGCGGGCTACGCTTTCGACGCTATTGCCCTGCACGCCGGCATCGGCAGCGCCGGCATCGGCCGTAGCGCGAGCCTTGATGGCGCGGATGGAGTTATCGAAGAGGGCCTGAGAGGCGGCGTCGATCTCCTGCTGCTGCCTCATGCCGATCTGGTCGTAGGTCTGGTTACGAGCCACCTCGGCGTTGTATTTGGCCTGGGCTTGGTAGGCGCGCTGCGAAGCTGCGTCCTCCTGCCCTGCGGCGTATTTGGAGACAGCCTGGGCGGTGCCGATCGCCAGCGAGGCGCCCGCCATCGCGGTGGTCGGTTCTACGCACATGGGTTGATCCTGACGAACTCAAGGAATGGGAGCCCAAGAGGACCGTGGCGGTCATGGCGGGCGATGAAGTGGAAGTCGAGCCAGCGCAGCCAGCGGATGTGCTTGGCGTTGCGCGCGTCGATGAAGTTGGAAAGGATGGGATGCCGAGCCTGCCACTCCTCGACCGCGATGCGGGAGGCATGGAGGAAGGTGCGCCGCCATGGGGGCGACACGACAACGGGGGTGCCAAGCATCCAAGGCACGCCGACCGCGGGGTCTCCAGGCCGCTCACGGCAACCGAAGATCATCTCGGGGTTTCCCTCAAGGTCTGCCACGAAGGTCTCCGGGCGAAGACTGAGCTTGAGGGCGTATTCAGCGGGAATGCCGGTGGCCGCGTACGCCTCCTCCGCATCCTCTTTACGAAGACGCGGAGCGAGGCTGACGCAGTCGGCGACAGTTGCGGGGCGAAGGACTACACTCGGCGGGAGCGCAGAGTGAACTCGCCCTCCCAGTCGAAACTCAGGATAGAGCATGGGTAGTGGCTGTCGCTCGTTATGTCGATTGAGACCTTAGTGTTCTCGGCGCGCACGGGGACGCGGAAGGCGCCTGTGGTGAACTGAGGCGTGCCTACGACGAAGGTCTGGCCCACGACGTTCGGAGTGAACGTGTAGGTGAAAGGGTCTCTTCCGATCTGGCTGACCACGACGCGGAAGAAGCCGGTGTTCGAGTAGTTGATGAACAGGTGGCGAAGCTGCAAGCGCCCATCGGTGATTACGGATCGCTTGTCACCCGCGGAGAGAGGGAAGTAGATCGTCGAGGGGCGATAGCGGTAGGTGTAGCGGACGCCGAAGTGACACTGGCCGTCCGTGAGGTTGCCCGGCAGACGCACCGTGCCGGCCGCCGCGTCGACTATGGTCAACGCTGGAAGCTGGAAGCCCGCCTTACCGGAGAACGCCGAGCCATATACGCCGATCGGGGTGAGGCCCGTGAGGTCGTAAGGTAGCGTCCATGTCGTATAGCCGGTGCCGCTGTCGTATGTCCCCAGCACTGACGCCTTGCGATCCAGACGGATCGAGAAGGTCAGCCCTGGGTCGGCATAGGAGACGTCCAGGCGAAGGCGCTCCAAGAACACTCCGGTCGCCCTCTCGATCATCAGGTAGAGGCTACCGTCGATGTAGGAGAGCGACAGCACCTTGTCGTCCTCGGGGAACACCCAGGTCGACCAAGAGGACTGTAGCTTCTCGTTGTTCTCAATGAACCACTTGTAGACCCACACCTTGTTCAACGCGCCATCGGCTCGGAGGAACAGCGTGTCGAAGTTGATGGCCGACACGAGCTGGCGGACCTTGCCGCGGATGTAGCTCGGGACGTGAACCGTGATGTCGGGCGCCTCGAAGACTTCGGAGTTGGTGTCCACGAAGCCCTCTCGGATACCGCTGTCGGAGCCCTTCTCGATCGCGAAGTGGATCAGCTTGCCGTTGGTCGCCGGCCGCGCCGTGAGCATCGTCGTGTAGGACGCGCTCTCCGATGCCTTGACCGTCGATGCCGTGAGGATGTCCCCTCCCCCAAGGCGGAACTGCCCAGGAGCGGTAAAGATCATCAGGTCGTCAGCGAAGCCTACCGCGTAGCGCGCGATGGGGACTGCGTCCGACTTGGACGACAGGCCGACGTCGATAGGGTCGCTGTCGAGGCTCGTCGTTGCGGTGGCCGGATACAGCTCGAAGAAGTTCTCGCCACCGGGGCGAGAGCCGATCGCATTCTGATCCGCCAGGATGAACAGGCGGTTGCGATGGATGTAGATGTCGTTGACCGTGCGGCCGACCAAGGACGGCGTAGGCGCGCTTGAGGCGTCGCCGGCTACGCGCCACCCCCAGTCGATCTTGTCGAAGGTGAAGGTGTCGTCCAGCTCGTGAGTGAGCTTCCACGGCATCGTGTCGGGATCAGGCCGCGCTTCGTCTTCCGGCTTCACCGTCTCCTCCCAAGCCTGCTTGGTGGAGTTGTAGGAGACCCAGTAGCTGTCGAAGGCGTTGCTGGTGTTGCCCGACACTTCGACGATGGTGTTTCCGAAGGCGTTCGGCGGGAGGTCCACGAAGTTCTGGATCGAGCGGCCGAAGGACACCAAGGCGTTATTGCCTTGGCTGTCGTAGCTCTCGATCGAGTGGACGCTGTTGTCGTTCTTCTTGATCCGGACTACGGAGCGAGCGTGTGTGATTGTCCATCCGGCGCCGAGGCTGCTCGTTAGGGCCGACGCCAGCGCTCCCGCGATCACATCCGTCTGCGGCTGATTGCCGGTAGCCGCCGTGGTGTGCGTGCCATGCAGAACGCCGTCGACATAGACGCCATAGCTGCAATTGTAGAACGCCTGTTTGACGTAGACCCACAAGGAGTTGTCGACGGTGTTGCCGGCATTCTCCTCGCCCACCGCCACCTCGCGGTTCATGACGAACGTGAAGTCGGCGATGGTAGAGCAGGCGAAGGAGGTTTCGGGGGTAGAGGCGGTCAGGTAGCCCTTCCCGTTCGGGAAGTTGACCGTCTTCTCTGTGCCCGTCGCTAGGTCGAAGACGCGAAGATCGCCATCGGTGATGACGACAGAGTAGCGTCGATCTTCGTCGCGGTTGATGGTGTGAAGGAAAGCATCGCCGAACGATGTCGCGCTGATCCTCGCGACGTGTTCGGTCGGCGGCCTACGGTCGACACCGTTGACCAAGGAGGACAGCGCGTTCTCTTGGGCCTCACCTTGGGAAGGGAGGCGCATCCAAGGAGGCTGCTGAGAGACACCGTTGACGAGGCTGGGGATCGAACCTGATACGAGGCCCATTAAACCCGCCTGTTGAGAACTCGATAGACCGCGTAGTTGCCGGTCAGGATGTTGTGTTGTGCGTCTACGCCTTCAGCGTCGAGGAAGATGGTGCGAGCCTCCATCTCGTCATTCTCGGCATACTTGCCGAGATTGTCGGAGCCGAGGGCGCGACCTTGGAACCTGCGGGCCGCCTTCAGTGCGATGTAGTTCTTCGCGGTCTGCGGCAGCTCGTCGAAGGGGAAAAGCCAGGTGATGTTGAAGGTGAGGTCCCGATCCCAGGTGAAGGTGTGGTTCTCTTGGTCCCACATCTTCCCGGCGCGCTGCGTAGCGCGAACCTCGGGATGCTCGTCGGAGACGTCGATCGCCGCCACGTTGGACGGCACTAGGTATTCGTTGTCGATCGTGCGGGCGATCGGATAGCGCGTGTCTGTGTTGAAGTCCCACCCCTGCGACAGCACCTCTTTAAGGGTCTCGTCGAGGATCGTGAGGGCCGTGGTGACGTCGCCGTCGACAGACACGGTGAGCGACTGCACGGGGCTGGAGCCAATGGCGCCCAGCATCGTGTTGATCGCTTCCAGCTTGGTAGATACCGAAGGGAGGTCAGCCATGGAGAACTCGAAAAAATAGGGAGCCGCCCGCGCGTGGCAGACAGCTCCCTAGGGTCATGATGCCGGCTCTAGGCCGGGGGTCGTTACGAGGTCTTCAGCTCGATCGCGCAGATCGGGCGCAGGATGCCCGAGCCGAACGCCAGACGGCCGACCGTCAGCCAGCCGAGGCGCGAGAGCTGCCACTCGGAAGCGATCGCGACGTCCTTCAGCTTGACCGTACCGACAGCCATGTCCGTCATGAACAGGCCGACCGTGGTCGAGAAGTTACCCTGGTACTTGGAGGGGCCAGAGTTGACGTTGGTGCTCGGGAGGTTGTTGGTCTTGATGATGTTGATCCCGTTCACCGGGCCGACCGTGCCCTGCGAGAACGAGCCGGCGCCGCCCCAGTCCTTGTTCAGGATCGAGGTCGTCTCGGCCATCAGAGCGTGCTGGGCGGGGCGAACGAAGAGGTTCGGGGTGCCGGTGACATCGCTCTCGTCGAAGATCACGCGGGCATCGAACAGCGCCGCGGCCAGGGCCGCACCGGAGGTGCCGTAGTTGGCGTCGGTGAGCACCGAGCCGCCGTTCTCGCCCGTGATCGGGGAGCTGGCGCGCGCGGCGAGCACGCCGGTCTGCGCGATCGTCTTGTCGAACTTCTGCGCGAGGGCGCGGCCGATCTCGGTGGCGTAGCGCGAGCGCACCTCGTAGTGGTTCACCATCTCATCCCACTCGGCGATGAAGGTGTGAGCCACGAGCATGTCGTCGACCGTGATGACGCGCTCGTTATGCGCGATCACGTTGCCGAGCATCTCGGCGCCGACCGTATGGTAGGCGGCCGTGGTACGGCCCAGCATCGGGAACTGCGAGGACTTGCCGCCAGAGATCGAGCGGACGAAGTGATGCGCCATGAAGGCGGTGCCCTGCTCGAAGGCGGTCATCACCTCGCCCGAGAAGAGCTTCATGAAGAGGGCGTCGTTGGCGCCGCCAGCGTTGATCTGGCCAAGCCTCGACGGATTTGCGTCGGTCATTGGATGGGTCTGTGTTGAGTTGTGGGGAGTTGGTTCACTCCCGCCGCTCGATCACTTAGGCGGACCAAGGTGTCGCCCTACGGTGCTCCCCTCGGGGAGGCATAGGCCGGCTTGCGCTGTTGGGATGGAGGGACGTGGAAGTCGCCGCCTAAAGAGGCGCGGGACTTCCGAGGGGAGCTGGGAGACCAGTCAGCTCGACCCTCGGGGCCTTGCTCGGATGGAATAGCCTTGCGGCCTATCGCGAGCGAAGAGGAATAGGGGCCGACGTTGATAACCCGCCAGTCGGCGTTGCGGGGAGTATGCTGTCGTTTACTCGAAACGCCCAAGCATGTGCGGTGGCTTGGGACCGCATCTTCTCTTAGAAGGCGGTGGTGGCGCGGAGCTTCGCGATGACCTTCGCGCGGAACGCGGGGTCTTTGGCGTACTCGGGCTTCGCCATGTCGGCCTTCATCTCGGCTTCGTTCTTGTAGCCCATCGCCGGGGACGTGGTGTCGCCGCCGATCAGGTTGGGCTCGGAGCCGTTGGCCGCCTCATACTTCGCCTTCAGGCCGGCAAGGGCGACCTTGGTGGCCCCGATGTCTGAGCCCTTGGCGATCTTATTGTAGGCTTCGAGTTCCTCGGCCGGGACGTTCTCCGCGGCCCAGGTGGCGATCTTCACGAACTCTTCTTCGCCGCCGATCGTGTCGACGACTTCCTGCCGGGCGAGCTTCTGCGCGGCCTGCTGGCCGGCAATGAACTGGTCGACGACACTCTTGGGAATGCCGACCTTCTCCAGGGCCGTGTAGCTCTCCTCGCCGATCTTGCCGTTGGCGGCGAACTCAGCGTTGAGCTTGTCCATGTCCAGGCCCGCGGCCTGGGTGGCCTTCTTGGCGGCCTCTTCGGCGGCGCGCTGCTCGGGCGTGAGGGCAGCGAGGCGCGCGGCCTCGGCGTCGTCTGCAGCCTTCTTGGCCGCCTCATCCGCCGCAATCTGCTCTGGCGTCTTGGTCGCCGGCTTCTGCTCGGTAGGCGTCGCGTCGGCGGGCTTGTTGTTCGTCTGCTGGCCGCGCTGTTTCATCAGCTCGGCGTAGCCCTTCTCCAGCTCCTCGACAGTCTTGTATTTGCCGGCCAGGAGCTTCGGCTGCTCTTCGGTGACGATCTGGTCCGCGGGACGCTCGGCGCCCTCGGCCTTCTTCAGCATCTCCTGGGCGTACTCCGCACCCTTCTGGGGCGGGAGTGCGCTCTCAGGAATTGCCGGGGTCTGTGCCTCGGTCGTCATTTAGCGGCCCGTGGGGGCTTCGGGAGCGGCCGGCGAGTTGTCGGGGTCGCTCTTGTGCGTGATGACGAGGGCACCGTTCGGCGTGCGGTAGGCGCGGGACAGCTCGCCCTTCTCGACGCGCTCCAGGGCGGCGGCGAGTTCCGGATCGTTTTCCTTCACCGCGGGCTTCGCGGTGGCTTCGGCGATCTCGGCGGCCTTCTGTTCCAGCTTCTTGTCCAGCTTGTCTTTGAGGTTGCTCATGGTCTCTCTATTGCGGAGGTGTAGGCGCCGCCTCGGGGGCCGCGGCCTGTTGCTCTTGGGCGCCCTTCAGGAGGGCACCCCCTTGGTTCACGACGTTGGGCGCGACCTGTTGGGCCATCGCCTGCATCATCTGCTGCTGCTGTTCCGCCTTCACTTCGTCGTCAGACTTGAACAAGTCCTTGATGTCGATCTGCCTCGACGCGGCAACACGCTTGGCAAGGTTCTGGACCTTGAAGTACGGCGCCAGCTCCTTCTGGAACGGGGCCATATCCTGCATGAAGCCGACGAGGCGTTCGTTATCGTTACCGCGGCCCAGTGCTTCCAGACCTGTAACGATGGTGGGCTTGATCTTGTCTTTGGGGAGTTTGGGCAGACGCCGCTGGGCCTGCATACGCGCCGACAAGAGACTGACCAGCGGGAGCTGGAACTCTTGCGAGAGAAGGGCATAGACGCCGCCCAGGGCGACTTCGAGGTCGCTGGCGACGCGCCGTATCTCTTCGGCGGTGACACGCTCACCGCTGCGCTGGATGGCGCTGGTGAGCAGGAACGCGAACTCCAGGCGTTGCTCGATCCGCGAGATCGTGTCGAACGCTACACGGAAGTCGTTGAACTTCTCCATCTGTAGCGTCTTCACGTCGTCCGCGTTACCTTCGCGAATGGCTCCGTTGGGAGCTTGCGCCAAGGTACGAGCGCGCGTGGTGCTGTTCGGTTTAATCAGGAACAGGACTTTAGCGGCGGCGGCAGACCCTTCGACGATGCTCTGCGTCAGCCCTTCGAGGCTGCGAAGATCACCAAGGTACTGCTCGACGTAGGAGCGACCGTAGTCCTCGCCGTCAATGCGCGTGAAGCGCAGAGGCAGCCAAGGGGTACGATCGAGTGGATAGGTGCCAAAGGAGTTTCCGATGCGCTTACCCTTGATCTCCTGCCACACAGTCCATTTGTCGGGCTGGCGGCGGATGTAGGTGTAGATGTCCACCGTGCGCTGGGCGTCGGTGGCTGCATCGTTCTTCTCGACGGCCTCGACCATCCTCCGGACGTCTTCCGGAAGCACGGTAGGAGACACGCTCTCTTTGACGATGATCTCTAGGGGATTACCGAATGGGTCACGCTTCACGACGAAGCTGTCCATGCGGAAGACGCGCATACCGCCAGACTTCGGGAAGTGAATGAGCACGCTGCCCGCTACGAGCAGTTGCTTGATCATCTCGAAGGCCGGCACGCGGATGGCAGTCGTTTCGACTTCACCCTGGATGGCGCGCTCCATGGAGGACAGCGCTTCCTCGAACTCGGCCCTTACGTCATCCCTTCCAGACAGCTCGGACAACACGAAGTCGTCGAGCTGGTACTTGAAGAAGGGGCTGTTCGGGGGGAGCAGCGCCAGGAGGATGCGAACGGCTAGATTGTTCACACCACGGGCGCCGACCGACTGGAAGGGCGTGACGAGCTGTTCGTTCCCTGTGTGCCCATCGGGGGGCATCAGATGCGGGACGGTAAGCTCGGCAGATGCCCTCGCTCGGACGAGGAATGGTTCGCGAATGGAGGCCAGCTCAGTGTACCTGTTCTCGGCCGTCTTCATTCGTTACTTCGGGATATTGACGCCGCTGCCAACCGCCGCGCTGCCTGTGGGGATCGTCAGGTCATTGCGGAAGATCGAGGTGCCCTTGCGCTGCGTTGAAGCGTTCTCCCGCTGGTTCTTCACCTGCGGATCGATGTCGGGGGCTTTCGGGGTCTGGTTCGGCGGGGGAGGAGGAAGCGGGGCCGACTGCTGGATCACAGGCGGCGCGCTGGGTGTGGACAGGCACACTGGAGGATTACCCTTTCAGGATGTCCTCGTCCCTGTCCGCCTTGAGGCGGCGAAGGAAGTCGATGACATCGCGTCGGCCGAACTCACGCTGCATGACGTGGTAAGGCGTTTCGGATGGGATGTTTCGGAGGGGGAAGGCACGTTCGAGAAGTTCGATGACTTCGTCGGCGGTGCGAGGGAGGACGAACTCAGGTTCGTAGGGGGCGCTCATAGGCGCTTCTCCCAGTAGACGACGCTGCGTCTTCCGGACCATGCGGTCTTCGGTCGGTAGGTCGAGTAGCCACGCTTCGCGAGGTTGGTCGCGGAAGGGGCGTTCTGAGGAATGGTGTAGCTCACGGCCCTGGTCATTCCGACCTTTCGAGCCGCTCTCTCACGCGCGGAAATAAGCCGGCGCTGGATGCCGCGGCCCTGGTGGGTCGTGGCGACGCCTGAGATGACAAGCTCTGCTGTCTTGCTGCGCCGGATGAACCGGACGCCTGCGAAGCCGACAACCTTCTTGTCGTCGAGGGCGACGAACCAAATCACGTCGGGGGTGGCCCAGGCTTTAAACGGGCCGTCAGCCGGGAACAGGGTCTCGTAAAGCTCCTGCACGGCTCCTGTGTGTTCCACGCGCGCCTTGCGGACGCTCAAGTTCACAGGATGGTCTCTCTATAGGGGACACAGGGAATAGCTGCAAAGGTGGCACTTTTGGAAAAACAAAGCCGGATCAGGGGGTTAACCCTGTCCGGCTGTAGTGGTCAGTAAGTGACGCGCTTGGGCGCCTGGGGCGTCAGGTAGCCGGGCGGCTCGGCGAAGTCGTAGCCCCAGCGGGCCTTGGCGCTTACGCCGTCCATGTCCTCGTAGCGCCGCTTGCTTGGGTCGAAAACCGCCTCCTCGGCGTAGTCGCGCAGAGCGGCCAGGAACACTTCCGGCTGGCCGTTCTTCAAGGCGTAGTCGGCATGGGCAGAGATGTTGCCGAGCCCCTCCTGCGCCCTGGTGAGCTTCACCTGCTGGACGATCCGCATCTTGCGGGAATGCTCTAGCTCGCCCTTGGTGCGCTCCAGGGCCTCGACCAGCGTGGCGTCGCCGTACCGGAGGAGCTTCAGGCGATGGGCCAGGGTGTCGAGGAACTTCAGCATCAGCGATGCCCCTCCTCGATCACCTGCACCGCGGCGCAGATATAGCCGATCGAGCCCAGCAGCTCATTGACGGCGGCGGTGTCCTCCATGCGAGTGCTCTCCTCGATCTTCTTGAGGGCCTGCCCCAGGGGGAAGCCCACGCCGACAGAGCGGGAGATCGTGATGATCGGCTGGTCGTTCCAGGCGCGGCCGGCGCCGTGGCGCTGCTGCCCCTTGCCCTCGGCGACCATCTTGTAGGCGCGCATGAGCTGGTGGCGGTACGGGCCGAACTTGGGGTCGCCGAAGAAGACGGTGTCGGAGGCTGTCGGGTAGATGATATTCGGATTGCTCATTCAACGGCTTCCTTCTTCGGTCCAGAACTTGTGACAGTCGGGGCAGCGAAAGTCCGTCCAGTAGGCATCTGAGGACGGGTCGTAGTTTCCGGCGTTGGACTTGTGGTCCTTCGTTACGTTCGGATGGGAGCAAGCCTTCTGAAGCTCTGACTGCTCCTTCAGGATCGCCGACATCTTTTCCCGAATTTCGTCGGAGGCCTTCCTGATCAATCCCTGAAGTACGTCGCTCATGCGGTCTCCTTCATCATGTCGCGGATGGTTTCGGCGCAGAGATGCGCTTCGTTGGCTTCTTCCTTGAGGCCGGCTCCGCGGAGGAACCGGGAGCGGTTTTCGAGACGCTCGGAGGCGTCTTCGAGGGTCTCGGCGATTACCTTCCGCCAAGCCGGGGCCACTTGATGATCTCCAGCTTAGAGACGATGGAGGCCCGCTCGCGGCGGTAGAAGCGACGCACTCGGGGCCATACGCGGTGGACCACCATGAGGTAGGCCACGAGCGCGAAGTTGAACGGCCCTAGCACCAGCGAGCCAATCAGGTGGTAGTCCTCGACCCAGTTCTCATGTGAGACCCAGAAGAGCATCGCATAGGCGGATAGTAGCCAGACCAGAGCGATGCTCAGGATGATTGTGGTGGCGTCCATAGTCTTACCTTCTTCTGTTTGAAGTCATAGTCAGAGGCCCGAAGGATGCGAGCCACGCGGGCCTGCACTAGGGCATCGTCGGCGGTGAGGCCCTTCTTCTCGAAGGTCTCGACCACGGCGTCCCAGTAGGACTTACCGAAGTCGATCCCGGTCTCGGCCAGGATCGTCTTGGCCTTCACCGGGCCGATGTTCGGGCAGCCTGGATAGCCGTCGACCACGTCGCCCGTGAGGGTCTGCATCATGTGGAAGTAGTTGGCCTCGTGGGCGTCCACCACGACGATCCCCTCGTCGCGCTTCAGTGGACTGAAGTGCCTCCCAGGTATCGTCCTCAAGTCTTTGTCGATCGAGACCACGATCTTCGGCCCCGGCACGATCTTGCTGTTCGTCGCCAGGATGCCGCAGACGTCGTCGGCTTCGAGCGTGGGGCGCAGGTAGGCGCCCTTGCTCAACAGGAAGTCACGCACCGCCTGGAGGGCGAGCGGCTTGCGCTCCTTCCGGTGCGCCTTGTATTTCGGATAGACCTTGCGGCGCCATCCGTTCTCCGAAGCGTCGCTGATCGCGAGCACGAGCTTGTCGGCCTCAAGCTCCTTCTTCAGGTTGCGGAGCTTGCGCGAGACTTCGGCGATCGCTTCGTCGGCGTCCGCGGAGACGGAGAGTTGCCCCGGCTCCCATTCGACGGTTGTTTCGGCCGCCACCGCCGCCGCATAGGCGAAGCTGTCGGCGTCAACTATTAACGTCGTCATTTTCGTTACTACTCCTTTTGCGGAGGCTTTCGGCCAAACGAACGGCGACGTCGACCGGAACCTTGAACCACTCCCCGTCCTCGCGGACGCGAAACTCTTTCAGTGTTTGGTGGATTTGGCTTTCGGCGGCGCCCGCATCCTCCACATCAACAACTATCGCATAAGAGAAACGCTTCAGAGGATCGGCGACGTTAAAGCTGGAAAGCCTATAGTTGGGATTAGCTACCGTTTTTCCAATCTTCACGAACCCGGCGTAAACCGGGTTAACCGCCACATAGATGCGCTGCCCGAAGTCTCGCTTCCGAGCCTTAACCCGCCACTCAATCTCAACTTCTCTTTTCCTCTGCCGATGTTCTGGCCGTCTGGCTCTCCAGGCGGCCGTTCGCCGATTTTTAGCCTTCTGCTCCCACAACTTCACCATCTCGTCTTCGGACAGTATTTCCCCGAGCCGAACACCTCCGACTACCATTCCCGACATAGCGGCGATCTTGTCGGCTCGGCTCAAGCGTTTCTTAATGGGTGTCTGCCCACGTCCTTCCAACACTGTAGGCTCCGTCGAGTGGGCATCGGAACCGGAGCTTCTCCCCTGCGGCAGCGATTGAGGCACGGGCTTCTTTTCCGATGATCTCGGCATAGGTCTCCTTCGTTTCGATCTGCCATTCGTCGTGGAAGTTCCCCACGAACTCACTCTCAATGGTCCAGGCGGGAACCTGGGCCATCAGCCGTTCGTCTAGGATGACTGCGGCGTGCTTCATGACGATGCCGCCTGCGGATTGCAGGACAGCATTCAGAGCGGCGTGATCCGAGCGGACGAAGAGCTTGCGCCCGTCGATCGCCAGGAGGTAGCCGCGCTTCTTCCAAGCCTTCTTGATCTCCTCGACGAGCTTGCCGAGCGCCGGCAGACCCTTGAGGAACTTCGCGCGGGACGTCTTGCCCGCGGACTTGATCTTGGCGTCGTTGCCGCGAATGCCGAGGATGAAGCCCAGCTTCCAGTCCCCTGCCCCATAGATGAAGGCATAGAACCAAACCTTCGCGATCTCGCGTCCTGAGATCATCGCGCCGTCGATAGGGTACTTGCGGACCGGATCGAGACCCAGCGCTCGGGCGTTGACCGAGTGCATGTCCGTCCCGTTTTCTTTGTTCCCTTCGAGGACGGTCTTGATGTACGCACCGCCGTCGTACTTCGCCATGTAGTGCGCGAGACAGCGCAGCTCCAAGGCGTCAGCGTCGGCGCCCACCAGCACGAGCCCGGCGCCCGCCATGAGCAACGCGCGGAACTCCTTGCCGTAGGGCTTCTTCACCGAAGGCACCTGAGACATGTTTGGCTTCGAGTGCGACATGCGGAACGTGAAGGTCCCGTTGGGATTGACCCTCCCGTGAATGCGCCCGTCCGGCCCGATGTGTTTGAACAGGGCCTCCTTGCCGTCCATGAGCTGCCCGAGGCGTTTGCCGACCAACAGGTACTCGGTCAGCAGTTTCGCCTCGGGGTAGTTGAGGATGCCGATGGTGCTCTCGTCGACCTGTGGCTTGCCAGTCGGCGTGAACTCCTTCGGCTTCCAGCCGCGCACCTTGATGAGACGGTCGGCGATGTGGTCGCGCGAGGCGGGGTTGAACACCACCACCTTCACCTTCTCAGTCGGGACGCCCTTCACGTAGCCGAGCTTCTTGTTGTTGGCCTTAGGCGTGAATGGCGTGCGTACCTCCCAGGGAGGGAACGCATTGCGGAGCTGATCCTCCAGCTCGGCGTGGCGCCGCATCAGGACACGATGCAGCTCTTGGCCCGCCTCCTGATCAAACAGGAAGCCTCGTCGCTCTTGGCGATCGAGGATCACGGCCATCTGCTGCTCGACCTGAAGGGCGTCTTCGGGGACCTTCTGTTCCCGCAGGTCGTGCCAGACCTTGACGTTCACGGCGCAGTCGCTCTCGCAACGCTCGTGCATGTATGGCGTCCATCGCGACCAGTCGGCGATGTCCGTGCCGGTCTTCTGTACGCCGACGCGATAGCCCCACGCCTCGATCGCGTGTCGGCCGATCATCTGTGCCGGCAGCTTGCCCTTCTTCTGGAGCGCGAAGTCCCGATCGCGCAGCCGATCGTTTGGCCATGCGATGCGTGAGAGTACGAGGGTGTCGATCACCTTCGCCCTGGTAGTCCAGCCAGGGTAGACCTTGCGGATCGCCGGAAGATCGTGGAGCACGATGTTGTGCCCGATGATCGCGTCGGCGTCCGCAAGCAACCGCAGCCCCTCCTCAATGGGAGCGAAGTCGGCACTATCGTCCGTGCAGGACAGGACCACCTCGGAGGTCTCTGCGTCACGGATCACGAGACTATGGAGCCGCGTGAGGTCGTCGACGAAGCCGTCGCTCTCTGTGTCGAATACGAGCTGCATTTACCCTCTCTAGGAGTGGTCAGGATCGCCCAAGCACGCGGCAGATGGCCGAGCCAGGGATCATCACTGAATGGCCGGTCTGTGCTGGCGGACCAAAGAAGCTGCCCTTTGCCAATACGGCGGTTGAGATGCCCACCAGCTTGCCGCCCGACCACACACCGCCACCGGAGTTGCCGCTGGTGATCGTGAGGTCGAGGACCACCGCGTCGGCGATCTCCTTGTCGCCATAGATCGGCGCGCTGGCGACCTTGCCCCAGGTCGTGATGCTGCGGAGGCTCATGGGATGACCATGCGCGTACACCTGCCGCCCGACAGGGGAGACCGCACAGTCGATAGCGGCCGGCTTGATGTCCTTGGTGTCGACCAACAGGACGGCGAGGTCGTAGGAGTTGACGCCCTTCCAGGCAACCTTGGCCTCCCGCTTGTCGCCGTTGGGGAACTCGACGGACACCTTGTCGAGCTTCTCGACGACGTGGTGGTTCGTGAGGACGACGCCAGGGGCAATGACGACGCCCGAGCCGTGGCTGCCTTCGTCGTTGATGGCAACATAGACAGTCGAGGCGGCGGCGCGTTGCTCGGGAGTTGGTGACGAGGACGACGTTAGCGCCGCCATCAGCATGGCGATAATACTGAGGCCCACGACCCAGCGAACAATCCTGTCCGCCGTGTGGGCGCGATCCCAGTAATCCATATTGTCTCCTGTTGCGGAGCGATTAGTGCGCGTGTTGGCGCAGCATCGGTCCGAAGTGGAACTCGATACGGGCGTTGAGCGCTTCGATCGAGCTGTCGTTGTTGATCGTGAAGTCGGCGAGCGAGGCGTCGTAGCGGTCGAACTCGTTCACCGGCTCGTGGCCTGGGCGTTTGATCTCGACCACGACGGCGCCCTTGGACTTGTAGAAGCGGCCTTGCTGGCGGCGGACGGAGCCGAAGCAGTAGCACTCGTTCGAGGCCCAGCCTCTATTCGCATTCCGGATGACCCAGTTATAGGCCATCTCGGGGATCGCATCGGGGCCGAAGACTTCCTCGATCCTGTTGCCCAGCTCGCCCAGGGCCTCGCGGACGAACATATGCCGTCCGCCAGGGAAGGCGCGCAGGGACGCCTTGCCATCCTGCGTCGACACGTCGGAGTGCGTGAGGCCCAGGTGGCGAACGGCGAAGTCCCGCAAGGGGTGCCCGTCGTCGACCGGGATCACGCCGTAGTGCTTCTGGAGGTACGCCTGCACCTCCGTCTTGCCGGCGCCAGGGGCACCGCAGAGAGCGATCAGTTTGATCACCGGTAGTACCCTCGCTTCAGCCTCCACCAAAGGGATAGGCAGAAGTTGACCAAGACCAGGAACACGCCGATCACGAGCCCCACGGCCAAGGTCCATGCCATCAAATCGTAAGGTGTCATGCCTTCACTCCCAGGCTTTCGAGTTGAGCCAACGTGTTGCCGACGTTCTCGTGCAGCACGAACTTCCCGCCCTTCGCTTCCCAGCGCCGCTTGTTGACGGCCCGGTCGTCGATCAGGATGTCGCCCGGCTTGCAGTAGTTGGGCTTCTCGTGCGTGAGGCAGGTGATGACGTGGTAGTGCGGCCCCAGGTGCTGCTCGACCCAGCGCCGCTTCTGATCCGCCACGCTCTCCCCATTGGTCTTGGGCAGAGCCGTCAGCACCGCGGTCGGGAAACCGTCCGCAGCTCGCAGGAGATGATCCGCACCGGGCATCATCTCCATGTCGCGGAAGAAGCCCCGCGAGCGATTGAGCAGCCGCCAGAACTCTTCCTGCCCATGGACGAACTCGAAGCGGTAGATGTTGCTCGTGCCCAGGACGCGCTCGGCGGCCTTGTCGAAGTCCGCGAGCACGCCGTCGAGATCGAAGTAGATCGTGGGCTTGTGGACTGTGTTGTCGACGACGAGATAAGGCGCCGGCGCCTTGAGCTGCGGCGTCTGCGCCATAAGCCACTTCACGTAACCGTCTCCTGCTGCCTCGCTCATACCGGCACCTTCGGCTTCCGCCACGACAGGGTCGCCATTCGGCTCCCTCGCTTGTTCGACTTCTTGGTCGGATGGGCGAACGTCGCCGACAGGAACTCGCCGTTGCCCATCTGGCCGACGAACACGCGAGAGCCCATCGGCCGTCCGGAGAGGCCGAACTCGATCTTCATCTCGGTCAAGAAGGACATCATCCCGGCGAACGTCGGGACGCCCTGGAAGCGCGCGTTGGCGCCACGACGGATGGACCGTCGCGTTAGTGTTGGCATCATGGGATCACCGCAGGAGTAGAGAGGCGAGCGCGATGGTGGTCACGCCCATGAAAAACTGGACCTGACGATTGCGGCCAGGATTGCGATAGGCGTTGAGCACCGTGATCCCGATTGTCCATCCGCCCCACGAGAGGAGCAGGAGCGCGAACGCGATGTTGAGGTAGTTCATATGGTCTCCTAGAAGTCTGGCTTGCTGTCGTCGGACGTCATGCCGCCGTCAGTGACGGGCATGTCGGTCTCGAAGAGCCGGCCGGTGTCTCGGTCGTAGGCCAGGGCGAAGGTCTCGCCAGTGGCGTTGCCGGTGTTGCGATCTTTAAGGATGCGGAAGGTTGTCGTGCCGCGCTCCTCGGGATCGTCGCTCTGCGTGTTGCGCTCCAGGCCGAACATGAAGTGCGACCAGTAGCCAATGGATCGAGAGCCCTTGAAGTGCCGGATCATCACGCGACCGCCCTCTTCGTGCGGCTTACCTTCCGGCGTCGACAGGTGCGACACCGCGGTCATCATGATGTTCAACTCCTTCACGAGCCCGCCCAGCTCGCCCATGATCCGCTCCAGCTCTTTGCGCTCGTCCTCCGCGCCGGCCGCGAATGCCGTGAGGTGGTCGAGGTAGAAGATGCGGATACCTTCGGCGTGCGCCATGTAGCGGATGCGCGCCTTCACCACGTCCCACTCGGTCACGCCGAAGTGGTCGTAGAAGCGGAGCCCGTCGTGAGCGTCGAGCTTGTCGAGAGCCTCGATCAGCTCGGGCTGCTCCCAGGTCCCATCGGGGATATGGAAGCGCTTGCCGGTCAGCTTGCCGGCGAGGCGCTTGCCCGTCTCCTCTGGCTGCTGCTCGAAGAAGAACACGCCTACCTTCTGGCCCAGATCGACCACGTCGAAGGTGATCTGCTGGGTCAGGAAGTCCGTCTTGCCAACGCCTGTGCCGGCACCCACGAAATACAGCTCGCCGTAGCGTCGCCCGAAGGTGTGCTTGGTGAGCGTCGGGAAGACCCACGGCAGGCCAGTCTCGGGCACCGCCAGGACGCGATCGCGGATGTCCTTGAGGGACACCACGCCGTCCGGCCGGTACTCCTTGGCGCCCCATATCGCGTCGATCACCTCGGCGCCACGGCCTGCCTTGAGCATGTCGTTGGCGTCTTTGAGAGGCAGCGCGGCGATCTTGGCGCGACCTGGGGGGAGCAACGCAGCGCATTCGCTGGCTGCTTCCTTACCGGGGTCGTCCATGTCGAACATGAAGACGACCACCTCGAAGCCGAGGAGCCAGTCGAGCGCCTTGGCGACGGACTTCTTGGCACCCTGGGCGCCGTTGGGCAGGGACACCACAGGGTACTTGTGGCCCTGTAGCTGCGACACCGACATCGCGTCGATCTCGCCCTCGGTCACGACGACCATCCTACCCTTGTCGCGCCAGAGGTGTTGGCCGAAGAGAGGCAGGGCGTCCTTGAGATTGCCGACGACGGTGAAGTCCTTGTTGGCGAAGCGGAGCTTCTGCGCCGCCACCTTGCCGGCTTCGTCGAGGTAGTTGGCGATCTGGACGGACTTGCCTTTGAACTTACCCACCTCGTACCGCCACTTCTTCGCGGTCTCCTCGGTGAGGTTGCGCTTCGGGAGCGCGGCGGTCTTTCCCTCGATCATTCCAGATCGCTTGGGGCGCCCTTTAGGAACGCCCACGCCAGCGCCATCAGCGCCAGCCAGAGTAGAAGCTGCGTATCGGGGGTCATGGTGTCCGCACGAGAAACAGTGGCCGTGCCCGTCGTCGTAGACCTTGAAGGCATCGGAGGACGGGCAGACCGGGCATCCCTCCGTGCGAATGACGCTGCTCTCGCTGTCCGCCATTAGGTCTCCAGAAAAAATGGGGGCCACCTCCGGAATGGAAGCGGCCCCTGTTGGGGAACGATTGAGACGCAGCTAGACCGCGTAGCCGACCACGTCGGAGACCGGGACGAACACCGTGGACTGCGCCACGGGGATCGGCTCCTCGCCGAGATAGCCGGGGACAGTCGTGACGGTCCGGTACAGCCAGCCGCCCGGAACGCGCAGGCGGTAGGTGTAGCCGGCGCCCTTGGGGTCGGTCGTCACCTCTTCCCACTTGTGGTTCCCGTTGCCCTTGTACGCCTGGGCGCCCTTGGGGGCCGTGCGGGTCTTGGCCGGCTTGTCGAAGCCCATCTCGGCGCCGATGGCGTTGTAGAGCTGGCGAGCGGCGGCCGGGTTGAGCCAGACACTTGCCCGCTCCCCGTCAAATTTACCGTTCGCGATGACGGAAAGGTCCCCGTCTTCATCCTTCTCGACGCGAAATGTCCCGCCGATGCCGTCTCGATTGTCGGTAATCTCTTGCATGGTCTCTCCTGTTGTCAGAGCGTGAACGCCTGGGACGCCTGGACGGCGCCGGGGGTGAACGCATACTCGGCGTAGCGTTTGCCCTTGGCGTCCTTCTTGGGCGTGGTGCTGATCCGGAAGCCGGACTTCTTCAGCTCGTCGATCCGCGACGCGAGGCGCTCGATGCCGTAGACGTGCCTCGCTTCGAGCGGCGAGATCGAGCCGTACTTGTTGAGGTGTTCGATGATCTGGTCGCGCTGGGTCATGTCAGTAGCCCCGCTTCGACATCTGCATCAGGCGCTCGTAGACGGATAGCCAGAAGGGGGAACCTTCCGGCGACTGGTCCCAACCGAAGGCGCCGAATAGTGCGTTCGCCGCGTCTTTCGCCCGCTTCTTGTCGACGTACTCCTTGGGCTCCTCTTCCACGGACTTCGGCATCTTGATCTTTACATAGTCGGCCACTGTTGGTCTCCCGTGTTGGGGTTACAGGCCGACAGAAGCGGCCCACTCTTTGACAGCGAAGCTCGGGCATTCCGTCGAGTTGATGTCGCGATGCCCAACGACTTGCGCCTCGGGGTATCGGTCCTTCCACTCGCGGACGAGCTTCTCCAACGACGCCCACTGTTCGGGCGTGAAGTTTGCTTCCGGCGTCTTGCCGTCCTCGGCGACCCCACCAGCCATGCAGACCGCAACGGAGACAGCGTTGTAGTCCGGTCCTGCATGTGCGCCGACTGCGTCGTCTGGCCTACCCTGCTCGATCACGCCATCACGGCGGATCACGCGGTTGTAGCCGACCATCAGCCAGCCTCTCGCCCGGTGCCAACGATCAATCGTGGCAGCATCGACGGGCATGTTCGGCGGGGTCGCCGAGGAGTGAATAACGATGTAGCGCGTGCTCGCGCGGTTACGGGTCATTTGAGCCACTCCGCGGGGACGGAGCCTTCGGCATACTTGAAGCCGTTCTTCTTGCACCACATGGCGTAGGTCGTGGCGCTTCGCTTCGAGATGCGTGCGTTGGGGTTGGAGAAGACGAAGCGGATGTCGAGGTCGGGGTGCTGGGCCTTGATGGTGATGTGCTTCTGCCTATCGGCGGTCACGAAGCGGCCCTTGGTCTCGACGATGATCCCGTTCGGGAGCCGGAAGTCCGGCGTGTACCGGCTCTTCTTCGCCGGCTTCTCGTAGGTGATGGTGGTGGTTTCGTAGTCGACGGGATGGCCGAGAGCTGTCTCCAGCTCCGCGGCCACTCTCTCCTCCAGTCCACTACGGAAGCCGAGCACTCGCCCGACTTCCGCCTTGGACTTAGGACGACGCCGACCCCTAGAAGTCGGTCGCGTCATCGCCGTCGTTGTCCTCGCTGTCGCTGCTGTCATCGCCAGCGTCGTCGCTGTCGTTGGACTGCATGTCGTCCTTCGTGTAGCCCTCCTCTTCCTCGCCGAAGCCGTAGTCCTTGGCCGAGCCGCCGCTGCCCTGGACAGCTTCGATGACCTTGACCGCTTCGAGGTAGAGCTTCACGCCGTAGCCGACCTTGGCGTTGATGAAGTAGGTGCCGATCGTGTACGAGACGCGCAGACGCGAGCCGCTCCACAGAGAGATCGGCTTCATCGGCTGACCCTTGGCGTCGAAGAACTTGATCGTGCGCTTCCAGGGCTTGCCGTCCTTCTTGGACTTGCCGCTCGCCGTGGTCGCGAACTTGAACTCCAGCTCGCCGGTCTCGTCGCCGTTGTCGTCGATCGCTTCCTTGTAGGGAGTGTTCTCGGGGATCGCCGCCTTGGGGTTCTTCTTCTTGGCCGCGAGCAGATCGGGGAGCTTGCGCGCCTCCTTCATCTTCTCGTCGACCTGGGCCTTGATCTTGGCGGCGTCCTCGGCCGACCAGCGCATGTTGACCTTGAACTCGCCCTCGTCCTTGAACTTGGTGTCGGGCTTGTCGAGGTAGGGGTGGAACGCGGTGCCGATCTCCGACGTAAACTTCTGCGGCTTGGGCTTCTTCTCGGCCACTACAGGGCCTCCGTCGTTGTGAGTTGATTGGTGTCGAGATTGGCCTCGATCTCAAACGGACTGAGGCCCTCGTTGAGCAGCGCCGCGGTCAGGTCGACCGGGGGCGCCGCGTCTTCGCGCAGGTAGCGCTCGAAGCGCTGGACGAGGCGGGCTTGGTAGCGGGTCACAGGGACACCGGCCTTTCGGCCTCGCGCCGCGAGTGCGACTTCTCGGCGTATATGTCGAGAAGCTCGGCGATGTCCGAGGAGTTCTGGTAGACGCGCACGTCTCCCGACGTGAGCCGCTCCAGGCTGCCGCCGATCTCGACGACCCAGCCATTGTCGACTTCGCGAATGACGAAGTTGTTTCTCGTCTGCATCACTCGTTCACCGCGTCGTGCAGGGGGCTGTAGATGCCGTAGCCGGTGCCTTCCGGTACGCCGGCTTCGATGTCCTCTTCGTAGTTCGTCGGGCCGATCAGATGCATGAGGTATTTGACCTCGTCCTCGCTGGCCTTGAGCTTGAAGTTGCCAGCCTTGGTCTTCTTGACCTTCATCTCAGAACTCCTCGCGCAGATAGCGGGCGGCGCCGGCAAACTCAGGAACCTGTTTGCCGTCCGCGCCGTGAATGAGATTGTTCGCCAGCTCCCACCCCTTGTTGGGGTTCACGCCGAACCGTCGAGCGGCCAGGAACGCGGCACAGAAGATGGCCGCGAGGCGCTGCTCGTTGGTGTCGTGCGAGGGGAGCTGAAGGGTGTCGAAGACGGCGAAGGTGGACTGCGCCGTCGCCGCCAGGGGGACGTTGTTGAGCTTGTCGAGGTTCATCGTGCGCGCCCCGTCAGCTCACGATGGAGGTGCTCGGCGCGGCGCTTGTGGGCACGAGTGATGTTCGCGTCGTTGCCCGTGAACGTGAGGTAGCTGTTCGCGCCGATCTGCATACGGCGAAGAGAGCGCAGCACGGTCTCGTACTCGGGGCCGGTCAGCTCCAGCACGATCTTCTCGACCGGCGCGGCGCCGAGTTCTCGGTTGATGACTTGCATGTTGGTCTCCGTTGTTCGGCTTGTGGGCCGCAATGGTGGTACTTTTGACCTGCAATTCCTCCCTTTGGGGAGGCATTAGGCGAAAAAGAAGTCGCTCTTCTTCACCGCTTCGAGGTCCAGGGCGCCCTTGGTGGGCACCACCGGCAGCTCACCCTTACGCTCGCCCGACAGGATCGGAGCGATGTTAGAGCGAAGGTCTTCGAGGACGTCGTGGTTCTGGTAGAGGTCCACGAACGCCTCACGCAGGCACGCCTGCATCATGCTGTAGTCCGCCGCCAGGGAGCCGAAGCTGTCATGGACGAGCGCGAACGAGTTGATCCCGTTCTCCTTCCCCAGGACGACGTACTGGCGCAGGGCCGTGCCGTCGCACGAGTGTACGAAGTTCGGGCTCACGCCCTGTTCCTGCCGCCGCTTAGAGATCGTCGGCAGCTCCTCGCGGATCATCAGCTTCACTTCGGTCCCGGCGAGCCCCAGCTTCACGCGCCGCTGGGCGGTGTCGTAGTAGGCTTGCTGGACAGGGAAGCCGTCCGGCGTCTGCCACGTCACCGGGAGACCCTCCTGGGCCACCAGCGACGCCGCCTTCTTCAGCCAGCCCATCGCCGTACGGGCCGCAATGACGACCTCACCGATGCTTTCCCACACCAGCGGGGCCAGGAAGAGAGACGCGGCGAACATGCCGTTGCTGTCGTTCCAGGCGCCGTTGGCGTCTTTCACTCGGCAGGCGAACGGATTTGGGTCTCCATCAGCCAGTCGATCGCGGATCGCATCTTCGATGAACTCTCGGGTCGAATACTGCGTGCCGCCGTAGGGTAGCACCATGACCGAGCGCTTGGTCGTCTTCCGGTTGACGCCGAACTCCAGCCAGACCTTCGCCCACTCTTGCGCGGACCGAGGAGGCACGTCCTTCGTAACCCCTCCCGAACGGGAGGCAATTAGACGCAATTTGGCTGTCACCACCTCCGCGACCTTGGCGTAGATGTCGTTTGGCTTGTCACTGGGGCACAGGTTCACCGCGCAGCCACCTACGTCGTCGCGCAGCATTGCAGAGAAGTGCTGTAGCCCGTTGCAGGTGCCGTCAGCCGAGCAGATGAACGACGACACGAAGCCGTAGCCATGCTCGATGAACTGCGCCCACTCCCGGCACCACTGAAGAAACTGCCACGGCTTGTCCGCGTCGGCCCACCAGTAGTCCGCCAGCGGGTCGGTGCCGGCGCGCTTGATCTGCTCCTCGTGAGCCTCAACCCAGGCCATACGGTCGTCGAGCGAGCCCTTGTCCTCGCCCCAAAGGTTCGCCCCTTGGATCATCAGGAAGCCAGCAGCCTCGACGTCGTTGATCGGCTTGCCCTCGGCGAACCGAAGGAGCCCCTTCATCCAGTCCGGCCCCTGGTACGAGAGCAGCGGGATCGCGTAGAGGCGTCCGCGGAAGTCGTACTGGTGCGGAAAGTAGATCGCTGGCTCGGAGGCGAACCTGCGGGCCATCTTGAGGCCCTGGTCGAGCTGGACGCGCTTCGACAGGAGCTTCACGTTGCCGGCGTAGACCATCGCCGCCGCCTTGCGCCACTCCTTGCGAGCCTCCTCGTTCGTGTCGATGTCGGCCGGCTTGGGCGGGAGATCGTCTGGCTCGCGCTTCACGACCTTGGCGATGTGGAGGTTGTTCGCCCACACCTTCTCGATCACGTCGAGCACCCACTCGTCGACCTTGTAGGCGGTCTCCTGCACCGCGTTGACCGCAGTATAGACGTCCGGCATGTCGACGTTCTCCAGCTCCGTCACGTAAGCCTTGCGGGCGTTCTTGACGAGCGTGATCGGTCTCGGGATTCGCGTGTAGTAGCCTCCGCTCGAAGGCCCAGTCCACGGCTTCGGCGGGATCACCGTGGGCCACCACTCGGGGGACACCGCGGCGTACCAGCCGGTGAACCGCTCGATCCAGTCGAGGGTCTCGGGCTTCGGCATGATGTAATACATGCGATCCCTGGAGGTGCGCCGGCTCGATGAGTGCGGGACCGTAGAGCTTGCATCGGCTAGGCTCGCGGAGCCCATGACGACACTGTGCAGCTCTACGATGCCGGTGGTCTCTATGGCGATCTCCAAGAGCTTCGAGCCGACGTTGAGGCGCTCGGTCTCGGTCATCTCGACGCGATCGACACCGGCCCTGCCGGCCATAACACCGGCCACACGCTTCCGGTGCCTGTAGCTGCCGCTGGAGGACAGCTTGCGCTCGGTGATCTTGGCCTCCTCGGGTTTCTGGCCCTCGAACGCCCGCCACATCAGCTCGTCCTCGACCATGCGGCCGATGATGATGGCGCAGCGCTGGAACGTGCGGCGCTTGGTGATGCCGGCCAGGATACCTTTCAGGGCCAGCGCGGCGCCCACCTCGGGCTCCAACAGCCGGATGAACTTGATGGCGATGGCCTTGCGGACAGGCTGACCAGCCTCGAACGGCGCGATGAACTCTCGGATGCCGTTGGCGACCGCCTCGACCTTGCCCACCATCAGGCGGGCCGAGTAGGGGGTCTCGTCTTCGGCGCCACGGCTCTTGGCCTTGGCGATCTCGGCGCGCAGTTTCTCAGCGCTGGCGCGGAACATCTCGCCTTCGAGGGCGAGCTGGCGCGCTACAGGATCGTTCACGATCTCCATAGGGTCTCCTAAGTGGAATGGGTCAGTGACCCCGGCAGCAATGGTGGTACTTTTGCCCACCACGGGACTTCGTCCGCGGGCGCTGCTAGGGTGCCTGTCGTGTGACAGATGGCGTGACAGATCGCGCCATCCGTGACAGCCGGGATGGCGGAACTGGTAGACGCATGGGGCTTAAAACCCCTGGTTTCCTTGAAACGTGAGGGTTCGAGCCCCTCTCCCGGCACCACGGCGGGAGGACTTAAAATCGCTTGATCCGAAAGGATCGTGCCGGTTCGAGTCCGGCCGGGGGCACCATAGGTGCCGAAAGCTCAGTCAACGGCGGAAACGGGAAGACTAAGCGGTTCCCTTCGGGCTTCCCCGCAGGCTCGCCAAGCGGGCGGCATCGCGGCTTGATGCGAATGCCGCGATCCTGATCGACTCCGCCATGATCGCCGCCTTCTTCTTCCCGTTCGAGTAGAAGGCGTTCTTCAGATAGGTGAGTTGTTCGTCCAGCTGCTTTCCTTTCACCGCGTCGCCCGCCGCAACGGTCGCAATGACGATCTTCATGATCTGGAAAAGCGCTTCCTCATTCTCAGTGAGGATCGCACTCGCCGCCTTCTTGCTGTCCTCTGACATGGGATCCTCGGCTGTTTGGGGGCCAAACTTCTAGCCGTCGTCCCCTGGAGGGTCTAGGAGCAGCGAAAGCGATCGGCATTCATGCCGCGCCACTAATCCCGGTAGTGACAGGCCGCCCAATGACCCGGGCGCTTCTCCTCGAGGACCGGGGAGCGCTGGCTGCAGTCGGGGCGCGCGATCGGGCAGCGGGTGTGGAAGTGGCAGCCGGACGGCGGGCGGATCGGGTTGGGCACGTCGCCTTCCAGCATGATGCGCTTGCGCTTCACCGTCGGGTCTGGGATCGGCACGGCCGAGAGCAGTGCTTCCGAATAGGGATGGATCGGCTTGTCGTAGAGTTCCGCCGCCGGCGCAATCTCGACGACGCGGCCGAGATACATCACCGCGATGCGCGTCGAGATGTGCTCCACCACGCTGAGATCGTGGGCGATGAACAGGTAGGTGAGGCCGAACTGCTCCTGCAGGTCTTCCAGCAGGTTGATGACCTGCGCCTGGATCGACACGTCGAGCGCCGAGACCGGCTCGTCGCAGATCAGCAGCTTGGGTTCGACTGCGAGCGCGCGGGCGATGCCGATGCGCTGACGCTGGCCACCCGAGAATTCGTGCGGGAAGCGGCGCATGTGGTCGGGCCGCAGTCCCACCGTCTCGAGGAGCTGCACGACGCGATCTTCCAGCGCCTGCCGCGAGTTCACCAGCTTATGGATGGTCAGCGCCTCGCCGATGATGGCGCCGATCGTGAGGCGCGGGTTCAGCGAGGCGTACGGGTCCTGGAAGATGATCTGCATGTCGCGCCGCATCGCCTGCAGCTGAGCATGGTTCATCTTCATGACATCGGCGCCCTGGAACCAGACCTCGCCCGAGCTGGGCTCAATCAGGCGCAGGATGCAGCGGCCGGTCGTCGACTTGCCGCAGCCCGATTCTCCCACGACACCCAAGGTCTCGCCGGCCTCGATGTCGAAGCTGACGCCGTCGACGGCGTGCACCTTGTCGACGACGCGCGAGAGGATGCCGCCTCGAATCGCGAAATGCTTGCGCAGGTCGCGCACCGACAGGAGCGGCTTGGCGGTATCCGCGGCCGAAGCGGCGGTCGGAGCACTCACCGGCGCGCTCACAGCACGCACCTCACGTAATGGCCGGGCCCGACTTCCTTGAGGGGCGGCACGGCCTGGGTGCAGACATCCATGGCAAACTTGCAGCGTGCGGCGAAGCGGCAACCCGGCGGCGGCTCGAGCAGGTTCGGCACGGTGCCGGCGATGGCCTCCAGTCGCTGCTTCTTCTCGGCCGAGCGATCGACACGCGGGATGGAGCGGATGAGCCCTTGCGTGTAGGGATGTCGCGGATCGCCGAACAGCGCCTCCACCGACGCCTCCTCGACGACGTTGCCGGCATACATCACCGTCACCCTCTGGCAGGTCTCGGCGACGACGCCCATCGCGTGGGTGATCAGCATGATGGCCATGCCGAACCGCTCCTTCATCTCCTGCATCAGTTCCAGGATCTGCGCCTGGATGGTGACGTCGAGGGCGGTGGTCGGCTCGTCGGCAATCAGCAGCTTGGGTTGGCAGGAAAGCGCCATGGCGATCATGACCCTCTGGCGCATGCCGCCCGAGAACTGGTGCGGATAGTCATGCACGCGGCGCTGCGGGTTGGGAATATTGACCAGCCGAAGCATCTCCGCAGCACCGGCGATCGCCTGCTTGCGCGACAGCTTCTGGTGCAGCGCGATCACCTCGGCGATCTGGTCGCCCACCGTGTAGACCGGATTGAGCGAGGTCATCGGCTCCTGGAAAATGATGGCGATCTCCTTGGCGCGGATCTTGTCCATCTCCTCCATGGAAAGCGGAATCAGGTCCCTTCCCTGCCACAGGATCTGGCCGGCCTCGAAGCGGCCGGGCGGCATATCGATCAGCTTCAGCACCGAGCGCGCGGTGACGGTCTTGCCGCAGCCCGATTCGCCCACCACGCCCAGCGTCTCGCCCCGGTCGATGTGCAGGTCGACGCCGTCGACGGCACGCACCATGCCGTCGTCGGTCTTGAACCAGGTCTTGAGACCGCGAATGTCCAGCAGAGGTTCGGCCACGCTACACCCGCCCTAGAGAACACGCCGCGGATCGAGCGCGTCGCGCAGTCCGTCGCCGATGAAATTGATCGCCAGCACGGTGATGAAGATCAGTGAGCCGGGGAACAGCGCCCAGTGCGGCGCGATGTCGAGATAGTCCTTGGCGTCGCGCAGCACGCTGCCCCAGGTCGGCACGTCGGACGGGAAGCCGAGGCCGAGGAACGACAGGGTCGATTCCGCGATGATGGCGGCGGCGATGTCGATGGTCGCGACCACGATCACCGGCCCCAGCGCGTTGGGCAGGATGTGCTGGACCACCTGGCGCAACTTCGAGGCGCCCAGCGCCCGCGCCGCCTCGACGAATTCTTTCTCGCGCAAGGAAAGGAATTGCGCGCGCACGAGGCGTGCCGCCGACATCCAGCGCGTGCCGCCGATGACGGCGACGATCAGCACGAAGGCACCGCCCTCGACGCCCAGCACGCCCTTCACCGGCTCGCGGAACAGGTAGATCACCAGCAGCAGCAGCGGCAGCTGCGGCAGCGACAGGAAGAGGTCGGTGACCCACATCAGCGCCGCATCGACCCGGCCGCTCGACATGCCGGCGATGGCGCCGACCAGCAGGCCGAAGAAGATCGCGACGACCATGGCCGCGACGCCCACCGCGATCGAGATGCGGCCGCCGTAGATCAGCCGCGCGAGCAGGTCCTGGCCGAGATCGTCGGTGCCCAGCGGATGGGCCCAGGACGGCCCCTGCAGCTTGGCCGCGAAGTCGATCTCGTTGATCGCCACCGGCCAGAGGAACGGGCCGGCCAGCACGCCGAACACGATCAGGAACAGCGCAACGGCCGAGAACAGGGCCATCTTGTGCCGCCGGAAGCGGCGCCAGGCCTCGTGCCAGGGCGAGAAGCGCTGCGCCTTGCGCGCGGCGGGCGCCGCGGCGGGAGCGCTAGCGGAAAGCGATGCGGGGGTCGAGCCAGCCATAGAGGATGTCTGCAATGAGGTTGAAGAAGACGACCAGGCAGGCCGAGACGAAGGTGACGCCCATGACGACGGGCGTGTCGTTGGAGAGCATGGAGGTGATCAGCAGCGAGCCGATGCCGGGGACGCGGAAGATCTGCTCCGTGACGACCGCACCGCTGAAGACGATGGGCATCTGCAGCGCGACCAGGGTCACGACCGGGATCAGCGCGGTGCGCACCACGTGCCGGGTGATGACCTTGCGCTCGCCGATGCCCTTGGAGCGCGCCGTGGTGACGTAATCGAGGCGGATGACGTCGAGCACCGAGGATCGCACGAAACGCACCAGCGCCGCCCCCTGGAACAACCCCAGCACCGTCACCGGCATGATCGACTGCTTGATGTGCTCCCAGTAGAACTCCCAGCCGGTCGCGCTGATGTCGGCGCGGTAGACGAAGGGCAGCCAGTCGAGCTGGATCGAGAAGACCAGGATCAGCACCAGGCCTGTGAAGAAGGTCGGCAGCGAGAAGCCGATGAAGGCGAAGGTGTTGGCGATCTGGTCGAACAGGGAATAGGGCCGGGTCGCCGCCAGAACGCCGACCGGAATGGCGATCGCAATGGCCAGGATCTGCGAGGCGCCGATGACGACCAGGGTCACGGGCAGCCGCTGCAGGATCAGCGTGCTCACGTCCATGCGGCTGACGAAGGAGAATCCCCAGTCGCCCTGCAGCAGGGCGATCAGCCAGTGCCAGTAACGCATCCAGATCGGGTCATCGAGACCGAACTTGGCGCGCAATGCGGCGCGCACCTCGGGCGGAACCGCCGGGTTTGTCGCCAATTCGTCGAACGGATCTCCCGGCGCGAGGGCCAGGAGGGCGAAGAGCACGATGCTGATCCCGAGCAGACTCGGGATCATGATCAGGAGCTTCCGGATTACGTACTGCCTGCTCACGCGATGGACCTGCAAAAAGGAAAGCCCTCCCCGCGGATGGCGGGGAGGGCGTCTTAGGACTTACGCGTCCTTGAACCAGTCGCTGAGGTCCGAGGTGTTATTGTCCCAGCCGCTGATCTGGGCGTTGAGCTTCGCCGTCATCGCCGAGACCGTCGGTCGCTGCACGATGCCCATCACGATCTGATTCTGGATGGCGAGGTCGTTCAACTTGATGAACAACGCAGCCCGTTTGACGGGATCGAGTTCCGCTTCGGTCTCGCGGTAGAGCTTGTCGGCCTCGGGGCTCTGCCAGCGGGTGATGTTGCGGCCCTGCCACTTGTTGGCCTTGGTGGCCGCCTCCGTCGAGACGAACTGCAGCATGTGCGTGCCCGGGTCGGGCTGGCCCATGGTCGTCGTGTACATCTCGAGGTCGGTGTAGAACTTCGTGTAGGTGTCCGGATTGGCCACGTCGGACGAGAAGAAGACCGATGCCGTCACCGATTTCAGCTCGATGTCGATACCGGCCTTCTGGGCCGCCTGCTTGATGATCGCCTGCGTCTTCTGGCGGGGCTGGTTGATCGAGGTCTGGTAGACGAACTTCAGCTTCTTGCCGTCCTTGGCGCGGATGCCGTCGGCGCCCTTCTTCCAGCCGGCCTTCTCGAGGATGTCGTTGGCCTTGTCGACGTTGAACTCGATCGGATTGTTCTTCGAATCGAAGCGCGGCGGACCATAGAGGAAGTTGCGGGTCGCCGGACCGGTGCGGCCGTAGATGTGATCCTGGATCGACTTGTTGTCGACCAGGAGCGCAATCGCCTTGCGCACTTCGGGATCGCTGAGCGTCGGGTGCTTGGTCTTCAGGCTCGACCGCTCGCCGTCGACTTCCGTCCACGGGTCGGTCGTGTTCATGAGCAGGAACTCGATGTTGCCGCCCGGCGTGACCGAGACCTTGCCCTTGCCACCCTTCTCCAGGCGCGTGAGGATCTCGTCCTCGACCTGCAGGTTCCAGGCGAAATCGAACTCGCCGGTCTGCAGCACGGCGCGCGCCGCCGAGACGGCATCGCCACCGCCCTTCATTTCGACCGAGTCAAAATAGGGCTTGTTGGCCTGGTGGTAGTTCGGGTTTGCGACACCCGTGACCAGATCGCCCGGCTTGAAATCCTTGAACATGTAGGGGCCGGTGCCGACCGGCTTCAGGTTGGTGGGGGCGTCGCGCGACTTGGCGCCGATGAAGTCCGCGAACAGGTGCTTCGGGATCAGCATGCCGCGCGTGCCGACGAAGGCATCGGCCCAGAACGGCGTCGCCTTCTTGAACTTCACCTTGACGGTGTACTGGTCGACCTTTTCGACCATCACGTCCTGGTAGGACGCGATCGTGTAGGCCGCCGTCGCCGGATCCTTGGCATATTCCCAGTTGAACACGACGTCGTCGGCCGTGAAGGGCTTGCCGTCGTGCCAGGTGACGCCCTGCTTCAGCTTCCAGGTCACCGACAGGCCGTCGGCGGAAAGCCCGCCATTCTCCTTGGTCGGGATCTCGGCCGCCAGCTTGGGCTTCAGATTGCCCTCGCCATCCCACGCCGCCAGCGGCTCGTAGAACAGGCGCGAACCGTCCTGGTCCTTGGTGCCGACCGCGAAGTGCGGGTTAAGGAGCGTCGGACCCTGCCACCACAGCAGCTTCAGCGGGCCGCCGCCGCCCCGCTTGGTCGGCTTGTAGGTCGAGGGGCTCTGCGCCATCGCCACGCCGGAATGCATGAGGATCTGGCCCGCGGCCGGCGCGCCGATGCCCACGGCCATCATCGCCTGCACGAAACCACGTCGCGAAAGCTTCCCGGCCTTCACCTTGCCGATGAGGCCACGCAGTTCACGTTCGTTCATTTCAATACTCCCAAGATCGATGCCCTTCCCGGTGCCGCCCTCGCTATGCTGCAAGATGCGTGCAATCCTCAATCGTTACAGGCTGTAACGCTGCAGTCAACGACAGCACTTGCTCCGGGGGGGACATTGGATGGCTTGGATATCTCTTTTCCTGGCGGGACTTTGCGAAATCGGCTGGCCCGTGGGGCTGAAGCTCGGCTGGACGGACGAGGGAATCCGGCCTGGATGGCTCCTCTTCGCCGCAGTTGCCATCGTCGTGAGCGGGGCGCTGCTTATGTGGGCACAACGCACCATCCCGATGGGCACTGCCTACGCAATCTGGACTGGTATCGGTGCCGTGGGCGCCTTCACGGTGGGCATCCTCGCGTTCGGCGATACCGCCTCGACGATCCGAATCGTCTCGATCGCGCTCATCGTGGCCGGCATCGTCGGCCTCAAGCTCGCCTGAGGAGACACACGATGAGGATGAAGGGCAAGGTGGCGCTGGTGACCGGCGCGGCAAGCGGTATGGGTGCAGCCACCGCGCGCCTTTTCGCCCGCGAGGGTGCAAGGGCCGTGATCGTGGCGGACGTGCTCGACACGGACGGCGAGGCGGTCGTCGCGGAGATCAGCAAGGCCGGCGGCACGGCGACCTATATGCATCTCGACGTCACAAAGGAAGAGGAGTGGCAGGCCGCCGTCGACGGGACGGTCGCCTCCCATGGCGGTCTCAACGTGCTGGTGAACAACGCCGGCATCTCGGGGTCGGCGGCCGAGGATCTCTACGACACGGCACTGTGGCACAGGTTGATGGACATCAACTCGACCGGCGTCTTCCTCGGCATGAAGTACGGCATCGCCGCCATCCGCAAGACCGGCGGCCCGGGCTCGGTGATCAACCTGTCGTCGATCTCGGGCATCGTCGGCCAGTCCTACATCCATGTCGGCTATAACGCTTCCAAGGGAGCCGTTCGGCTGATGACCAAGGCTGCTGCAGCGCAGCATGGCCGGGAAGGCATCCGCGTGAACTCGGTGCATCCGGGGCTGATGCCGCCGATGCGCACGTCGGGCCGCACCGCCGATCCGGTGGAGCGCGCCAAGACCCTGAAGGGCGTACCGCTCGGCCGCGCCGGAGAGGTCGACGAAGTGGCCAATGCCATCCTGTTCCTGGCGTCGGACGAATCCTCCTACGTCACCGGCGCCGAGCTGGTGGTCGACGGCGGCTGGACGGCGGTCTGACATGGCGGATGACCGCATGACCGTCGCGCCCTGGAAGGTGCTCGCATCGAAGTATAATTACCGCGACCGCTGGCTGGCGCTGCGTTCCGACACGGTCGAGCTGCCAAACGGCCGCGTGCTCACGCCTTTCCACGTCATCGAGCAACCCGACTGGGTCACCGCCCTTGCGATCACCCACGACGGCAACATCGTCCTGGTCGAGGAGTATCGGCACGGTGCGAAAGAGATCGTGATCGAGCTGCCGTGCGGCGTCCAGGACGGGCCGGGCGAGCCGGTCGAACAGGCCAAGCGCGAGCTGCTGGAAGAGACCGGCTTCGCCAGCGAGGAATGGCACCCTCTCGGGGCTTTCTTCGCCAATGCGCCGCGGCTCGACAACCGCGTGTACTGTTTCGTGGCTCTGGATGCGCGCAAGGTCTCCGAGCCCCGACTCGATGACGGCGAGGTCATCGTGACGCACGAAGTGCCCTTTCCTGCCTTCCTCGAAGAACTGCGCGACGGGCGCCGCACCCTGCACGGTTTCCAGAGCGGCGCGATGTGGCTACTGCACACTTTCGCGCGCAAGACGCGGGACAAGCGGCTGACGGCACTGTTGGATTAGCTACCGCCGCAAATCGCGCAGCCGTCCCGCGACGGCGCAGACCATGAAGCCGCCAATCAGCGAGATATGCTCCATGGCGACGCGAAAGTGCGGCGTCCGGGCGGGTTCCTCCATCGTCCAGAAGGGATGGGCGAGCACGATGGCAACCACGAGAAAGCCGCTCAGGATACCGCAGCCCAGCCACAGCCATCGATCCAGCAGGATCAGCAGAGAGCCGATCAAAAGCGTGGCGATCAGCACGACGTTGAGGAAGCCGGCCGGCTCCAGGCCCAGCGTCTTGAGTTCGGCGACGCTGTGCTGGAAGCCGATCAGATGCGCCAGACCCGCGCTCCAGAAGACGAAGGTCAACACCAGCCGGGCCAGGAACCAGCCGATGCCGCTGTCCAGGAATGCCGCGATGACGCGCGGCATGCCATTACGTTCCATATGGTTTCTCCCCCGAGAAGATGCCGCCGGACCATAAAGCGACACGCTGTCCCCTTCCACCCCGCCTCCTTTCATGCGTAATTCAGTCATGATTCGCAAACGACCCGACCGGGGCTGGCGCGCGGCGGCTTTCGCTGTGGCGCTGTTTGCGATCACGCTCAACTTCCTCCAGCCGCTGGCCCACGCCGTCCTGATGCGCGATGGCGGGCCCGAAGCCGCGGCACGCACCTGGGGCGTCTTCTGCCTGCCCTCAGCCGGCGAAGACGGCGCGCAGGCACCCGGCCAGCCGGCGGGCAAGATCCACGAATGCTGCATGGGCCTCGCGCATGCGCCGGTCCTGAGCGAACCATCCGCCACCGCCTTCCTGCTCGTCGAGCCTGTTGCCGAGACGATCGTCTTTGCGGCGAACGACGAGGCGCTGGCCCCCGTCGGCATCCGCGACGGGCCCCACCGACCGCGCGGTCCACCCTCTCCCGTCTGACGCCTGAACCCGCGACGCGCCTCGCCGTGCGTCGCGTTCGCTTGTCATTCGTGGGGAGATCTTCATGTTGTCCGTTCGCGTGGCCACGGCCACCGCCTTTGCTGCCCTCGGGCTGATTCCGTTGCTTGCCCGCGCACAGGATACGCCGCCGGCCGGAGATCCGGCGCCCGCCGCAAGCCAGCAGCCTGTTTCGCTGCCGCCCATCACAGTCAGTGCGGGTCGCGGCTCCGACCTCCAGAAGCTCGACGTCAGCACGACCGTGATGACCCGCGAGCAGATCCAGGCCACGCCCGAGACCGGCGTCGACCAGATCGTGAACCGCATCCCCGGCGTCTGGCTGCCCAACATCCCGACCGGCCAGCTCCATCCGACCGCCCAGCCGGTGAACATCCGCGGCTTCGGCACCAGCACGACCATCAACACGCTCATCATGGTCGATGGCGTACCGGTCAACGATCCCTACTTCCGGACCATGAACTGGAGCACCATCCCCAAGAACTCGGTGGAGCGGATCGAGGTCATCCGCGGCGGCGGCGCCACCAGCCTGTGGGGCAATATGGCGATGGGCGGCGTGATCAACATCATCACGCGCGAGCCGACGAGCACAGCAGCCTCGGCCGATACGAGTTACGGCAGCTACAACAGCTCCACGGCGGAAGCGGCCGGAAGCTACGTCGTGAACGACAAGGTCAAGATCGGCGCGAGTTACAACCATGCCCAGAGCTCGGGCTACAACCTGACGCCCGCCCAGTACCGCAACGCCAACCTCGTCGCGACGGCGTCCAAGGCCGACAACGTCGCCGGAAGCGTGTTCCTGACACCCAGCGAGAACCTCAAGCTCTTCGCCAAGGGGTACTGGAACCAGACCTTCGAGGACGGGCTGGTCTGGACCTTCGCCCACAATAACTGGTCGACCTACCGCCTGCTCGCCGGGGGCAGTTACAAGTTCGACGAGAAGCAGTCGCTGAACTTCAGCGGCTGGGCGAGCGGCGGCTCGTTCGGCACCATCAATGTCGGGAGCGGCTCCTACCGGCTGAACAACATCAACGCCACCAACCAGTATGTCAGCCAGATCGAGGCCGCGCCCAATTCCGACATTGGCGGCTCGGTCTTCTACGAGGCCAACTTCGGCCCGTTGCGCGACGTCAAGTTTGGCGTCGACGCCCGCCGCACGATGGTGACGGATTACAACAACCTCTATGCCAACGTGTCCGCCAATCCGACGACGTTCATCGTGAACGGCGAGCACCGCTTCCAGGGCATCTTCGGCCAGGGCACCTACCGCTTCACCGGCATTCCGATCGACATCACGGTGGGCGTTCGCGGCGATTTCTGGCAGGCGATGAATGCCAGTGTGCTGACGACGAACTCAAGCAGCCTGAACGTCGTACCGAACGCCAGCGCGGCGAGCTTCGACCCGCGCATCGGCATGAAGTTCTATGCCAGCGACGAACTGACCCTGCGCGCCGCGATCTATCGCAACTTCTCGGCGCCCGGCATGAACCAGATGTACCGGGTGTTCGCCAGCGGCACGAGCTACTCGACGATCAATCCCAACCTGCAGCCGATGACCAATTTCGGCCAGGAGGTGGGCTTCGACTTCGAGTGGAAGGGCTTCACCCTGTCGGGCACCTACTTCAACAACAACCTGAACAACTTCATCGACTACATCACGGTCTGCAACACCAGCCCGGCCTGCGCCGCGCCCTATGTCAGCGCGGCCGGTCTCGGCGCCAACTTCACAACGGTCCGCCAGTACCAGAACGTGGGCAATGCCACCTTCCAGGGTATCGAGCTGATCGCGACCTGGCAGCCGTTCGAGCAGCTCAGGCTGACCGGCGGCTTCACCAGTACGAATGCCTACCTCACCAGTTCGGTGAATCCGACGCTGGTGCGTACCGGCGTGCAGCTCGGGCAGGTGCCGGCCTACATGTTCACGGCCGGCGTCGAATGGCGGCCGATCGAGACCCTCGTGCTGACGGCCGCGCTGAAGTCCTTCCCGCAATACTGGAACGACACGAATCACACGCAGCTGAACGATGGCGCGACCCTCATCGACCTCGGCCTGCGTTGGACCCCCGTGAAGGACGTCGACATCTATGGCAGTATCCAGAACCTGACGAACGTCCAGTACCTGGCGCAGGGCTACACGCGAACCTCGTTCGAGGGCTCCACTTACAGCACGTCCGCCATCCCGCAGCTCGGCATGCCGCTGACTGCCACCGCCGGCGTGAGGGTGAAATTCTGATGCGCGCTCTTCTCGCTCTGACCATGCTGATGCTGGTCGCCGCCTCCGCCGCCGCCCAGCATCAGCACCAGCACGGCAAACCCGGCGCCGCCGGGCCGGAAGCCTTCACCGCGACACCGGCCTTCGGGCCGGACGGCACGCTGTGGCTCGTTCGCGCCATGGCCGACAAGATCGTCGTCGTGCGCTCGACCGATCTCGGCAAGACCTTCTCGGAACCGGTTGCCGTCACGCCCGAGCCGATGAATCTCGACTGGGGCCCCGACGCACGGGCGCGTATCGTCGTCGATCCGAAAGGCGGGCTGGTTGTCACCTTCGCGATCTTCCAGGATCGCAACTTCAACGGTCGCGCCTTTTACGCGCGCTCACGCGACAACGGCGCGAGCTTCAGCAAGCCGCAGCCGATCACGGCCGACCAGACCAGCCAGCGCTTCGAGACCGCTGCCGTCGATCCTTCGACGGGTCGCGTCTTCGCGGCCTGGCTGGACAAGCGCAACGTTGCCAAGGCGCGCGCCGCCGG
Organism: Reyranella sp.; assembly: GCF_004297265.1. Taxonomy (GTDB): domain Bacteria; phylum Pseudomonadota; class Alphaproteobacteria; order Reyranellales; family Reyranellaceae; genus Reyranella. The sequence continues at coordinate 40,601 of NZ_SCUT01000010.1, read as the reverse complement.
AAAACCCTATCCCGGCGCCGCGCTCGCCTATGCCTGGGAAGACGGCGAGGCGGGCTTCGGCCCGACCTCGATCGCGCTCGACAACACTTGCGAGTGCTGCCGCCTCGGCATCGCCTTCGCCGGCCCCGGCAAGCCCGCCGTGGTGTTCCGCAACATCTTCCCCGGTTCGATCCGCGACCATGCCGTCGTCACCTTCAAGGACGAGAAAACTCCGGGCCCGGTGCGCCGCGTCAGCGCCGACGAATGGAAGATCGAGGCCTGCCCGCATCACGGGCCGAGCATCGCCATCCTGCCGGACGGCTCCTATCATGTCGCCTGGTTCACCGACGGCTCGGCGCGCAAGGGCCTGTTCTATGCCCGCGCCGACAATGGCGACACGCCGTTCGGCGCGCCGCGCGCGCTGTCGACACCCAGGCGCCAGCCGGCCCGGCCCTACCTGCTGGCCAACGGCACCGCCCTCCACGTCGTGTGGAAGGAGTTCGACGGCACCAAGTCGATGGTGCGCTGGCAGGTGAGCCACGATAGCGGCCGGACGTGGAGCGATCCGCGCACCGTCGCCGATACCGTGGACGCCTCCGACCACCCCCTGCTCGCAGCCAACGCCGGCCGCGCCTATCTGTCGTGGCTCACCAAGGCCGACGGCTACCGCCTGATCCCGCTCGAGGACCAGCCATGATCCGCACGTTCCTCATCGTCCTCATGCTGAGCCTCGCCTCGGCCGCTTCACAGGCCGCCGACCTGCAATCATTCGGCCGCGGCAGCTGGTCCAAGCTGCGCGCCGCCCATGACGGCCAGCCGACCGTCATCCACTTCTGGGGCCTGACCTGCGCGCCCTGCCTCGTCGAGATGCCGGAATGGGGCAAGCTGCGCACCGAGCGGCCCGACATGCGACTCGTCATGGTGGCCGCCGATCCCGTGCCGCAGGATCCCGCGCGTGTCGCCGACATGCTGTCGCGCGCCGATCTCGGACAGGTCGAGAACTGGGCCTTCACCGACCGTTTCAACGAGCGGCTGCGCTACGAGATCGATCCCGCCTGGGCGGGCGAACTGCCGCGCACCCTGCTGATCGACCGCGACGGCAAGGAGACCGTGCTGACCGGCGTTGCCGATCTCGCAGAGGTCCGCGCCTGGCTCGAGGCGCAGAAGAAGCGCTGAACCAATCCCATCACCCAATCCATCAGGAGACTATTCCATGACCCGCCGCCGCCTCTTCCTCGCCGCCGCCGTATCCGTCCTCGCGCTGCCGGCGATGGCCCAGGACTACAAGATCGGTTCGATCGAGATCACGACACCCTGGACCCGCGCCACCCCGCCCTCGGCGCGGACCGGCGGCGGGTTCATGACGATCACCAACAAGGGTAACGTCGCGGACAGGCTGGTCTCCGCGCGCAGCAATGCCTCGGACAAGGTCGAGATCCACGAGATGCAGATGGACGGCAACGTGATGCGGATGCGCGAACTCTCTAAGGGTCTCGAGATTCCCCCGGGTGCCACCGTGATGCTGAAGCCCGGCAGCTATCACATCATGTTCATGGAGCTGAAGGCGCCGCTCGCCAAGGACGCCAAGGTGCCGCTGACCCTGGTCTTCGAGAAGGCCGGCAGCGTCGACGTCCAGCTCGACGTGCAGGCCATGGGTGCCATGCCGCACGGCCACGGGAAGAACTAAAGCTGCCTCAATGGAGCGCGCCACTCCAGTGGCGCTCATGACTTGCTGAACAAGCTTGAGCGCCACTGGAGTGGCGCGCTCCATTGATAGTCTTCGTTACATCGCCTTCAGCAGCTCGAGAGCGATGAGCACCATGCCGATGACCGACACGAACCAGGCCGCCGTGCGCAGCCAGGCGATGCCCGCGACGTAGATCACGGCATAGGCGACCCGGCCCCAGAAGAAGATCGCCGCGCCCATCGCTGTCATGGCGTTGGCCTTGCCGGCAGCGACGGCGATCAGCACCAGCGCCGCGAACAGCACCATGTTCTCGATCATGTTGAGATGGGCGCGCTTGGCGCGTCCCGCCCAGCCCTTGATCTCGGGCAGGCCCTCGCGGTTGCCCGCCAGCGTCGGCAGGCCGACTGCCTGGTTGGCGCCCATGGCCGCCACCAGCATCTGTACGAACGTCAGGATCACGGAAAAGAGGAGGTACTTCAGGTCCGGAGACATTGGCGTTTCTCCCGTTATCGTTATTTGGTCCCGAAGAGACGGTCGCCCGCATCGCCGAGCCCGGGAACAATATACCCGTGATCGTTGAGTTTTGCATCGATGGCTGCCGCGAAGACCGGCACGTCGGGATGGACCTCGGCGAAGGCCCGCGCCCCCTGCTCCGAGCCCAGCACACAGATGAACTTGATGCGCTTGGCGCCCGACTCCTTCAACCGATCGACCGCCGCGATGGCCGAATGGGCGGTGGCCAGCATCGGGTCGCAGACGATCACGTCACGGTCGGAAATGTCCTGCGGGATCTTCAGGTAATATTCGACCGCCTGCAGCGTGCGCGGGTCCCGATAGAGCCCGACATGACCGACCCTCGCCAGCGGCACGAGGTCGATGACACCCTCGGCGAGCCCGAGCCCGGCACGCAGGATCGGCACCACCACCAGCTTCTTGCCGTCGAGCAGCGGCGCGTCCATCGCCTCGATCGGCGTCTCGATGCGCGCCTGCACCATCGGCAGGTCGCGCGTGGCGTCGTAGCCCAGCAGCAGCCCGATCTCGCGCAGCAGGCGGCGGAAATTCGTGCTCGACGTCGCCTTGTCGCGCAGCTTGGTGAGCTTGTGCTGCACCAGCGGGTGCGACACGACATGGATCGAGTGCGGCAATGACATCGTCTTCTTCTCCCCCAAAATTCTAGAACACCGTGCCGTCGCTTTCGACGGTGATGGGTGGGCCGCCGCCCGGGCGGCGCTCCGCGGCCAGCCGGCGCCCCGCAAACCACGTGCCGGCTTCCAGCACCTTCACCAGCGGCAGGCGCGCCGCGTCCATCCCCAGGTGCAGGCGGACATGCTCCGCGATCCGGTCGAGCAGCGCCACGGTGAGCGCGCGCCATTCCACGATCGCCTCGTCGCCCGGCGCGAAGCTCTTCTCCAGCAGCACGCGCTGCCTGGGCTGGAGCGCGCCGGCATCGACCAGCAGACCGCCGTTGCGATATTCCGGCAGACCCGTCAGCGCATCGAGCGCCACGACTTTGAGTCCCGCGCCCTCGATCGGCTCGACCAGCGAATAGCTCATCCATTGCGAAAGCTTGTGGAAGGGGACCAGCCCGACCACCGGATGCTCCCACACGTCGCCGCGCGGCGAGGGCCAGATGGGCGAGAGCCTGTCGAGTACGGCGGCCAGGATGGCTTCGGCCTTCACCTCGCCGTCCCTTGCACTTGTCGCCACGATGTCGAACAGCGCGCCCGGCCGCTCCAGTCCGACAGTGCCGAGCCTGCGCAGCAGTTCGGCCCTGCCTTCGAGGCCCAGCAGCGGATTGTGCGCCTTCACCTGGAAGCCCACGGCGATGTCCATGGGCGTGAGCTGCGCCAGGCGCTCGGCATCGACCCGCAATGGATCGCCCTTGGCATCGCGGCTGAAGGCGCCGTTGGCGAACATGTGCAGGCTGGCCACGCCCAGCCCCTCGGAGCGCGCATAGGCTTCGCCGGTGCCCGCCTCGCGATAGCTCCAGGCCGCGCCGGCGCCGGCATCGAGCAGGACGGACACGACCGCAAGGTCCATGCGGCGCCGCGCGATCTCCTCGGGCGGCAGATCCTTCAGCCGCTCGGCCAGGGCTTTCCAGCGGTCGCGGCCACCCGACTCGAAATGCCGCCAGCGCGAATGGAACGGGATCGTCGCCGGATCGGGAAAGCGCTCGCGGGCGACGGCGAGCGTCACCTGCACGGCCGTCTCGAGCCCGTTCGGATCGAGCTGGAACCATTGCGACTGGCCGTCCTCGACATACTTGAGGACCTTCGCCGCCCGTTCGCGGATCGCGACGGGCGTGCGCAGGTAGGCCAGAGAATCATTCATCGAATGAGTCACTCATCGAGGCCACGTCCCTTGGCCCGCGCCAGTTCGTTCGAACCGGGCTTGGTGGGGCTGAAATAGCCGGCCGCCTTCTTGGCATCCATCTCGACCAGCGCATCGGCGGGGATCAGGTGCTCAGGGATCGGCACCTGCTCGACGATGTCGATGCCCTGCTCGCGCAGCGCGTCGGACTTCATGTTGCTCATCGAGGCGAAGCGGTCGATGCGGCTGATGCCCAGCCAATGGAAGATGTCGGGCATCAGCTCCTGGAACCGCATGTCCTGCACGCCGGCCACGCATTCGGTGCGGTTGAAGTATTGCGCCGCCGAATCGCCGCCGGGCTGGCGCTTGCGCGCGTTGTAGACGAGGAACTTGGTCACCTCACCCAGGGCGCGGCCTTCCTTGCGATTGTAGATGACGACGCCGACACCCCCACGCTGCGCCATGTCGATGCAGATCTCGATGCCGTGGGCGAGATAGGGCCGGCAGGTGCAGATGTCGGAGCCGAACACGTCGGAGCCATTACATTCGTCGTGGAGACGGCAGGCGATCCTCGTCTCGGGCTTGCCGAGCTTCGACACGTCGCCGAAGAAATAGATCGTGGCGCCGCCGATCGGCGGCAGGAACAGTTCGAGGTCGGGCCGCGTCACCAGCTCGGTGTACATGCCCCCGGTCTGCTCGAAGAGCGTGCGGCGCAGGTCCGTCTCCTTGACGCCGAAGCGCTCGGCGATGCCGGGCAGCCACCAGACCGGCTCGATCGCGGCCTTGGTCACCTTTACGTCACCGGTGCCGCTCAGGATGTCGTTGTCGGGCTTCAGCCGGCCGGCCGCCAGGGCCTCCATGATCTCCGGCATGTTCACATGCGCCTTGGTGATGGCGATGGTCGGCCTGATGTCCCACCCCCCCGCCAACTTGTCGGCGAAGACCTCCGAAACCAGGTGGCCCCACGGGTCGAGCGACACGATCTTCTTCGGATCGAACCAGCTCTCGAACGGCCCGATGCGCTCGGCCGGCGAGGTATTGGTGAGGTCCGGCCGATGGTCGGCCTTCAACTCCTGAGCTGCGATGGCCAGCGCACGATAGATGCCGTAACTGCCGGAATGGACGCCGATGACGTTGCGGCGCGAGGTGAGCCCGACGGTACCAACGACCGGCCCGCGGACCGCAGGATCTCGCGCGCCCCAGACCACCGGAGGGGCCGGCTGGCCGCCCTGGCTGGGATGGGTATTCAGTCTGATGTGCGCCATGTGCTTTCCGGTCCTCCGGGAGCGGGAAAGCGAGGCAGCTTACAGCGGCCGGATGACCAAAGGAAGACGCTCGCCCGACACCTCACCATCGCGATCTGCACGATGGACGCGAGATCAGGGACCCTTTGCCGCGAGATCGATGGCGCGGCGGTACATGGTCATCGCGGCTTCGGGGGTGTTGTAGCCGGCATGGGCCGTGAGCGTGACATTGTCGAGCCGGAGCAGCGGTTCGTCGGGAGGCGTCGGCTCCTTGCCGAAGACGTCGGTTGCGTAGTGACCGATGCGACCCGAACGCAGCAGGTCGACCAGCGCCGGCTCGTCGACGATGCCCGCCCGTGCGGTATTGACGATGAGGACGCCCGGACGGGTCTTCTCCAGCTTCGCGCGGTCGAGGAAGCTACGCGTGGCATCGTTCAACGCGAGGTGCAGGCTCACGATGTCGGACTGCGCCAGGAGCTCGTCGATCGTCACCATGGGCACGCCGCCGCCGGAAACGGGCGAGCGGTTGTAGGAGATCACTTTCAGCCCGACGCCCTGCGCGATGCGCGCCATCTCCCGGCCGATGCCGCCCAGCCCCACCACGCCCAGCGTCTTGCCCTTGAGTTCCATGCCCTGCATCGGCCGCCACCCGCCCCCGCGCACGATGCCGTGCATCGTCGCGATGTGGCGGGCTGCGGCGAACACCAGGCCCATCGCATGCTCGGCGACCGTGGTGTCGCCGTAGCCGCCGATGGTCGAAACCTTGATGCCGAGCCGTTCCGCCGCCGCGAGGTCGACGAAGCTCGCCGCCCCCGTGCCGAGGAAGACGATGTGCTTCAGACCGGTGCAGAGCCTGAGCGTCGGCTCGCTGAAATAGGTCGCATCGTTGATGACCGTGTCATAGCCCGCGACCCTGCCGGGCACTTCCTCCCCGGAGACGGGGCCCATTCCAACGTCGATCGGAATGTCCGCCGGCCCGTGGACCTGCTTCCACACACGGTTGATGTCGGGCGTCGAATCGATGAACAGTATCTTCGGCAGGGTCGTCCTCCCCCGGTCTTCCCCGACGATAGTCCGCAGGCCGCGAACTGTCTGCCCGGGTCGCGGGATGAACCGACACTCCATCCTCGGCACCCTGACGATCTCGGTAACCGTGTCGCAATTTTTCAAGGTTGCGCCGCCACTGCAACATATCTAGCTTCCGCGGCTGTGTGGGTGGGCCGGTGTGGGGATGCCGGACCCGTCGGTTCGAGTCGGGGATGACCGAGGAGCTGGACATGAAAAGGTTCGTCGCGGGCGCACTTGCGCTTGCCGTGGTGGCGTCCGTTGCCGCCGGGACCATTGCCTATTCGCAGCAGTCGACCGGTCCGAAGCCGGGTCCGGCCCAGACCGGGGGCCAGCTTCCCGGGCAGGCCCAGGCGCCGGGTCAGGCGCCGGGCCAGGCTCCGTCGTGCCTGACGCAATACACGCCCATGCCGGGCCAATCGGCCATCACCATGATCAGGGCCGGTTACGAGATCAAGGCGGCGGTGCCGAACGGCCTCTGGCTGCAGAAGGACAAGGACGTCTACTATTGCAACTCGGGCCGCCCGATCGAAGGCGATGCGCAATGCTGGCAGATGCGCGAGGTCACGCGCTGCTGACCGGACGCGATTAACAGGGCATGCTCGCCTCCAACACAAGATGGAGGATGGCATGCCCGATCTCTTTCCGACGACCGGCGAAGCCGAGGAAGAGAAGCTCAAGGAAGCGACGGCGACCGGTGGCCCCGGCATCGTCAACCATCTCGGCCCCGACTCCTTCCAGAAGGACGGCCTGCGGCCCTTCTTCGAGTACCGGCCGCTGGGTCTCAAGGAGCTGACCGGCGGCAAGGTCGGCGCGCACGTCATCCGCGCCGTGCCCGGCCAGCATCCCGACGCGCCGCGCCACAGCCATGCGCTGGAATTCCAGTTCGTCTATGTGCTGAAGGGCTGGGCGATCTTCGAGTACGAGGGCTACGGCCAGCACAAGCTGGTTGCCGGCTCGACCGTCTATCAACCGCCCGGCGTGAAGCACAAGGAGATCGACCATAGCGATGATCTCGAACTGATCGAGATCACCATGCCGGCCGACTTCGAGACGACGGTCGTCGAGTGATCTTCACCCCGGAAGGCCTCCCGCGCCATAGACGCGATCCATATCCAGTTGCACTTCCAATTCAAGTTTGCAAATTTTCTCAAGGGATGTTGTCGAGGCTTGTGGAGCATCGACGCCGTACTTGAGGGATCGATGCTTCGTTACACATTTCGGATGGCGTGGGCTGCAGCGGCGCTGGCCGCTGTCACCGAGCCCGCACAGGCGCAAATGCCATCGTCGCCTGTCACCATTCCGTTGGGACTTATGGCCGTCGACAACGCCTATTATCGACTGACCATCAACGTCGGCATCAACGGCGGCACGCCGCAACTCTACATGTTCGACACCGGATCGGCCCCGTTCGCCGCGGCATTCAATCCCAATACCTGGGGCGGCTTCGCCGGGCAGACGAGCGTCCCCACTTCGCCTTATCCCAATGGCAACAACGTCTTCTACTGCTACGGCGGCGGCGTCGATTGCAGCACCGGCAATATCTACGGCAACCGGCTACAGATTCAGTCGCTGACGATCCCCGGCGCCAGTCAGGTTCTCACCGCCGACCCGGGCTACGCGGTGGACGCGCTTTATCAGTTGAACTACGGCGACAAGACGCTCTCGTTTCCCAGCTATTTCAACAACCCGAACGCACCACCGCCCTTCAGGGAACTGTTCGGCCCGTTCTATGGCGTTTTCGGTGCCGGAAACTTCACCCAAGGCACGCTGGGGGGCATCCTCGGCCAGACCATGGTGGCAGGGAGTGACATCACCCAGGGCTACGTCGTGGCGGCCAACGGCCAGAGCAATCCCGCCTCTACGGTCAACGCGCCTCAAAGGGTGAACGGACAGACCGTCACGGTCGGCGGCCAGACCAGGGCGGTTACCCCGTGCAGCCCCTGCGTCACGGTCGGCCTGACACCCCAGATGCTTGGCCAGTTCGCGCCGATCGGCCCGCCCGGCACGTCCGGACAGGCGGGCGTCATTCCGATGCCTGCGGCCGGCTTCTTCAACAATCCGTACGCTCCCATCGGCACCGCGTCCGGCAACGATGCATCGTTGCAATATGGCGCCAAGTTCACGATTTCGCTCGCTCCGCCCGGCACAACGACGCCGGCGGTGAGCTCGACCAAGGGTACGCTTCTCGACACGGGTACGCCCAGCAATTCCCTGTCGAACAGTCTAGACAACAGCGCCGTATCCTCCGGGGGCAATGTCATAGACGGTGTCACCCTGACGGCGACCGCGACGACCGGGACCGACAGCCACACGCCGGTGACCGGCCTCGTGCCGTCGACCTCGGTGATGACCAACGGGGCGACCCCCAATACCTATGATGGGAGCTTCGAAGGCTCGAACTCCAACATCCTCGGCATCGGCTTCTTCCTGCAGAACTCGGTGATGTACGACCTCAGCAACAATGCCATCGCGTACACGCCCTTCTTCGTCACCGATGTCCCCCTCTCGACCACCGGCGGTCCGCTCATCGTCGATGGCAACAACGTGCCGCTCGGCCTCGCGGGCGTGATCTCGGGCACGGGCGGCGTGCACATCAAGGACGGCGGCCAGCTCCAGCTGAGCGCCACCAATACCTATGCCGGCCGGACGAAGATTGACCTGAACGGCCTGCTCAACATCGCCGGGCCGGGCAGCATCGCCGCATCCAGCGGCGTAACGAACGACGGCACATTCGACATCTCGCGCGCCTGGAACCCCGTCAGCATCCGGAACCTCGACGGCTCCGGCAAAATTTACCTGGGAGCCCAGAACCTCAGTGTCACCAATGCCGACAATGGTACTTTCTCGGGCACAATAGCCGATGCTGGCGGCTCCTATAATGTCGCTGGCGGCAGCCTGTCGCTCACCGGCGGCCGGCTGACGCTCACGGGCGCGAACACCTACACCGGCGGCACGGCCGTCACCGGCGGCGCGATCCTCAGGATCAATGCCGATGCGGCACTCGGTAACATGTCGGGCGGCCTCACCCTGAACAATGGCATGCTCGCGGCATTGTCCAACTTCACGATGGCACGTCAGGTCACGCTCGGCGCGGGCGGCGGCGCCTTCGACACCAACGGCTTCGACCTGACGCTCGGGACCGCGGTGACCGGCGCGGGCGGTCTCGCCAAGCACGGAAGCGGTATCCTCACCCTGTCGGGCGCCAGCAGCTACGCCGGCGGCACCATGGTGAATGCCGGCACGCTGCAGCTGGCGCCGGGCGCGTCGTTGCCCACGACCGGTCCACTCGCGGTCAACGGCGGCACGCTCGACCTCAACGGCAACAACCTCGCGATCGGGTCGCTCTCGGGCCTCGGCGGCAGAATCGAGCTGGGCAGCGGCATCCTCACGGTGGCCGGACAGAGCAACACGAGCTTCGCAGGAATCCTCGCCGGCACCGGCGGCCTCACGATGCAGGGGCCGGGGGCGTTGTCGCTCGCCGGCGCCAACACCTACACCGGCCCGACCAACGTCACCGGCGGGCGCCTGGCCATTAACGGCAGCATCACCAGCGACGTCACCGTGGGCGCCGGCGGCAATCTCGGCGGCAACGGCACCATCAGCGGCACCGTGACCAACAACGGCATCGTCTCGCCGGGCAACTCCATTGGCACGCTGAACGTGGTCGGCGCGTTGACCCAGGCCGCCGGCAGCAGCTTCCAGGTCGAGACCAGCGGCGCCGGCCAGGCCGATCGCGTCAATGTGGGCGGAGCGCCGGGAACCGCTACCATCGCCGGCGGCACCGTGACCCTGGCCGGCGCATCCGGCGTCTATGCGCCCAGCACCACCTACACCATCCTCAATGCCACCGGCGGGGTGACCGGCACCTTCGCCAGTGCCAACAGCCTCTTCCCCTTCCTGCAAACCTCGCTCTCCTACGACGCCAACAGCGTCTTTCTCACGGTCAAGCCGGGCGGCTTCGGCGCCGGCGCCACAACCGCCAACCAGGCCGTCGTGGGCCGCGCTCTCGACGCGAGCGTCGCGGGTTCAAGCGGCGATCTCGCCACCGTCATCGGCACCATGGCGACTTACAGCTCGGGACAAGGCCAGGCGGCCATGAACACCATCAGCGGCCAGAACTACTCGGGATTCGGCACCGCCAACCTCGCCGGTGGACTGCTGTTCATGAATGCGCTGGGCCAGCAGATGGGCCTCGCCCGCGGCGGCTTCGGCACCGGCCAGCGCACGGCCCTCGCACAGGCCTGCGAGGCAAGCCTCGCCGACGCCTGCGACGGCGCGGCCGGCCCGTGGAGCCTCTGGGGCAGCGCACTGGGTGGCACCGGCAGCGTTGCCGGCAACGGCAACAGCGCGACGCTGACCTACAATGCCGGCGGCTTTGCCACCGGCATCGACTATCGCTTCGATCCTCGCTTCCTGGCCGGCTTCAGCGTCGGCTTCAGCAGCGGCAACCAGTGGGCCAGCGGCTTCAGCGGCCAGGGCACCACCAACAGCTACCAGGCCAGCCTCTACGCCTCCTTCAACCAGGGCGCCTTCTACCTGGATGGTCTGGCGGGCTACGGCTACAACGACAACCAGATGACGCGCCAGATCGTGCTGCCCAACCTGGCGGCGCGCATCGCCCAGGGCCGCACCGGGGCCAACCAGTTCCTGGGCCAGGTCGAGGCCGGATACCGCATTGGGATCTACGAGCCGGCCGCCCTGTCGATCACGCCCTTCGCGCGCTTCCAGGGCATGACGAACAGCCAGAACGGTTTCACCGAGAGCGGCGCCGCTGGGCTCAGCCTCAACGTGGCGGCGCAGACCACCGGCTCGGCCCGCAGCGTGCTGGGCGCCGAGTTCGCCGGCGCCTTCGGCGCGGAGGGCCGCGAGAAGCTCGCCGTGCAGATGCGCCTGGGCTGGGCGCACGAATACGCCGACACGGCCCGGCCGGTGACGGCCGCCTTTGCCGGCGCGCCCGGCACCAACTTCACCGTGTTCGGCGCCGCCCCGCAGCGCGACACTGCCACGCTGAGCCTCGCCGCCAACACCGCCGTCGCCCAGGGCGTCTCCCTCTATGCCCGTTACGACGGCGAGGTGGGCAGCGGCATCTCGAACCACGCCCTCAATGGCGGTCTCCGGGTGAGCTGGTAGTCGCCAGGTCCAGCGTTTAGCCGCAACCAGGCCGCCATCAGGCTCCGTGTCGCAGCAGCCGACCGGAGTGCGTGTTCGTCGGGCGGTCGTCGCGCATCGTCACCTGGCCGTTGACCAGGATGTACTTGTAGCCCGAGGCCCGCTGCACGCGGCGCCACTCGCCGCCCGGCAGGTCGTGCGCGATCTCGTCGGGCAGGACCTTCAGCCCATCGTAGTCGTAGACCACGATGTCGGCGGGAGCGCCTTTCTTCAGCATGCCGCGCCCGCGGAAGCCCGCGACCTCGGCCGGTAGGGCCGACAGCCGCCAGTGCACGTCCTCCAGGCTCAGCATGCCGTGCTGGCGCACCACCTTGCAGATCGTCTCGGTCGGATAGCGGCCGGCCGTGAGGAACTTGGTGTGGGCGCCGCCGTCGGAGACCCCGAAGAGGATATAGGGATCGTCGACCAGCTCCTTGAGGTACTCGATGCTGCCGTTGGGCGGCGCGGCAAAGAACTCGGTCTCCAGATTCTCCTCGACCGCCATGTCCAGCATGACGTCGACCGGATGCTTGCCCATCTTCTCGCCGGCATGGGCCAGCGTATGGTCGAGCCACTTCTTGTTGCGTTCGAGCTTGGGGCCGACGATGGCGATCTGCGGCAGCGGACCGGTGGCGGTGATCGGCAGGTTCTCGCGCAAGCGTGCGCGGCGCGCCGGATCGGCGAGCTTGGCCAGCCGTTCCTCGCGCGTGCCGGTCGTGGCATCGCACCAGTCCTGCGAATCGTCGAACAGATTCCAGTCCTCGAAGGTGAAGGTGAAGCCGGCATCGGTGGTGAGCCCCTGCCCGACGACCCGGATGCCGCGCTCGCGGCAGCTCTTCAGCCAGGCCAGTCCGCGGCGATGGATCTCCGGCCGGTGATCGAAGGCCTGAATCACGTTCATGATCATGGGCCGGCCGCTCAAGGTCGACAGCTCCTCGTAGAAGGCGCGGTCGGCCGCATTGTCGCCCGAGATCAGCAGCATCTGCATGAAGCCCTCGTTGCGCTCGGCCAGCACACGCGCGAACTCGCGGCAGGTCTCGTCGTGCATGACGTCGGTGGGCATCGGTGTGCCGTCATAGTCGCGCTGCACCGCCGACGGTCCGGTGGGTTTCATGCGCTGCGCCGACCAGCCGCAGGCGCCGGCATCCATCGCCTCGCCGAGCAGTCGCTTCATTTCGGCATGCTGCTCCGGCGTCGGCATCTTTCCGGCCTTGGCCGCCTCGAAGCCCATCACCCAGATGAGCAGCGGCGACACCGGCACATAGGGCAGGACGTTCACCGCCTTGGGCGCGGCGTCGACGCTGTCGAGAAACTCGGGGAACGTCACCCAGTCCCACGGCATGCCCTGCTGCATCGAGGCCATGGGGATCGCCTCGACGCGCGTCATCGACATCATGGCGCGCTCGCGCTCGGCCGGCCTCACCGGCGCGAAGCCGAAGCCGCAATTGCCGATCACCACCGAGGTGATGCCGTGCCACGAGGAGAGCGTGCAGTAGGGATCCCAGAAGAGCTGGGCGTCGTAGTGCGTGTGCAGGTCGACGAAACCCGGCGCCACGATCAAACCGCCGGCGTCGATAACCTCGTCGGCATCGTTCGCCGAGATCTGGCCGATCTCGGCGATCCGCCCATCCTTGATGCCGATGTCGCCGCGAAAGCGCGGCAGACGGCTGCCGTCGACGATCATGCCGCCGCGGATCACGCGATCGTAGCGCGCCATTCGTTTCCTCCGGTGTTTTGCCGGAAGCGTGCGAGCGTCGTGTCGGCCTGTCAACGCGAGCGCATCGCGTCGCAGAACTCAGTTGCGCTTCGTCACCTGGATGAACGTGTTGTTGGTGTTGGGCCGGTAGCTGACGTTGTAGTGGCCGCCCGCTCCCACCGCGTCACAGCTCGCGCCCACGGTCTGCACGCGCCCGATGGTGTAGGTCGTCCAGGCGCTGCCCTTGGACATGTCGACGTCGAGCTGGAAGAGCAGGTTCGGCGAACTCTTTTGCCCGTTCTGGTACTGCCAGCAGATCCAGTTGTTGTATCCGGGCTTGAGTTGCATGGTCTTCCACTCGCCCTCGCCCCACTTGTAGCGATAGCTGATCTGCGCCTGCGTCTGGTTGTGAAGGCAGGCACAGCCATGCGTGGTCTGCTGCGCTGCTGCGGAGCCTGCGCCCGCAGACATCACGGCGACCAGCATGATCGCCGGAAATCCCAGTTTCATTTTCCCTCCCCCGAGTGGCGAGAGAACCTAGGATTTTCTCCCTGCGACTGCAACCTTCCTGCCGGGGTGGATCACCCGGCCTTGCGCTCGCACCGGAAGGTGACCACGCGCGGCTTGTATGGCGCCGGCGGCGGCACGGACGGGAAGCTCTTCTTCGGCCAGGTGCCGTCGGCCAGATGCCGGTCGACCACAGGCACCAGGAGCTGCAGCATGATCCAGGCCCGAAGCCGCACCCCTTCGGTCGTGCCGTGGATCGCATCGATGAAGAGGTCCGGATCGGACGGCATCAGGCGGGCGACGTCGAGGAAGTCGATCCGGTGTTCCTTCGCATACTTCTCCAGCACGCGGTTCTGGAACCGGGCCAGCCGCGCCAGGTCCCGGTAGCGGAACGGGGCATAGCCGAAATTGAGATACTCCAGGATGAAGCGATGGCGCACGGGATCGAGCATCATCCCGTCCTCGACCAGCCACTTGAATGAGGCCAGCGCCAGTTCCCCGCCCACCGCCTCCGTCGTTGCGTCGATGCGACCGAGATCGGCCAGGATGACCGACAGCGTGACCGGAAGGTCCTTGCGCGCGAGATCGGGGTCCTGCTCATCGACGTCCTTCGGCCAGACCAGCGTATAGTCCGGCTTGGGCCACTCGCGCCCATCGGCGCCCGGTGCGCTGCCGCCCTGCGCCGGCTTGGAGTCCCGGGACGACATGTGTTCGGCGAGCAGGTTCTTCAGTCTCTTGGCGAGCGCGGAGCTGTAACTCAGATCCTCGAGGATGCGTTCGAACAGTCCGGGCGCCGGCGGCGTCGCGACCGGTAACCTGGCGGGACGGGGAGGAAGCTGGGGCACGAGCGGCTCCAGATAGAACTGGTTGGCGCCCTCGTAGTAGACGACGAGATCGGGCGCGAGCGGCGCCACCTCGTTCTTCATGATGGCCGCGATGTCGGGCGAACCGATGCTCTCGCGCCCCGCGTTCAGGACCTCGAAGCGAAGATCGAGCTTCTTCGCGGCGGCCCACCGATTGAGCCAATAGCCGACATGCTCGGGATAGGAATAGGGGAAGTGGTGCGAAGCCACCGTCGTCGACGCGCCGATGAAGGCAATGCGGATCGTCTTCGGCTCGCGCGCGAGAGGCACTGGACCGCCGCGAAACCCGTAAGCGTTGGTCACCAGTCCGATCGGCGTCGTCGTATCGGGCAGGAAGCGGAAGCGCGGCCACGGACTGCCGTCGGGCGGATCGTAGACGTAGATCTGGCCCGGCGCGTCCTTGAGATAAGGATGCGCGCAGGGATCCGGGCCGACGAAGGCGCTGTTCCACACCTTGAACATGTCGGACCGGCGCGTGCCTTCTGTCACGCCGCTCGCTTCGACCCGCCTCACCAGTTCGATGGCTTCGGTCGAGACGGCATGGCGATTCGGCAGCGGCGGCGGGTTCTCGCCGAACCAGGCGCGCTGCACACCCTCTGCCAGGGGAAGCCCGTCGAGATACCTCAACGCGGCGCTCGGCTCCTGCGCGTCCAGCCAACGGACCATTCCCTCGGCCGCCGCCGTGCAAAGCACGATGGAAATCAGGATCAAGAGAGTGTTCTTCAGCACGGAAACCACGACGGCAGTTGTTAGTACGTTCGACCGGACGAAGCCAGACGGGCGGAAACAGCGCTGCATGCTATAGGACTGCAGGCACCACGCGGAGAGTAGAATGCAGTTCGGATGGCTTACCCTTGCAATGTCGCCCTCGCCCGACGAGGACGCCGCCCGCATCGACGACATCGTGGCCCAGGCCTGCGAGGCCGAACGGCTGGGCTTTTCCGACGTCTGGCTGACCGAGCATTATTTCACCGGCGAGAGCGTCTACTGCGACTCGTTGATGTTCGCAGCAGCGCTGGCGATGAAGACCAGCAAGGTGCGGCTGGGCTTCGCCGTAGTGCAGACGCCCTTCCATCATCCGGTTCGCCTCGCCGTCCAGCTCGCCCTGCTCGACAATCTCAGCAAGGGCCGCATCGATGTCGGCATCGGCAAGGGCACCGCCTACAATGAATACGAATTCGTCGGCCACGGAATGCGCAGCACCGACAGCCGCGAGCGCATGGAGGAGACGGTCGACATCCTGCAGCGTGCCTGGACCGAATCGCCGCTCGACTACGAAGGCCGCTTCCACAAGCTGCATGTGCCGGCGATCCGGCCCAGACCCGTGCAGCAGCCTGGCCCGCCGCTGTGGCGCAGCGTGATCTCGCCCGGCTCGTTCCGGGAATGCGGCAGGCTGGGCATGCCGATCCTGACCGCCCGCTTGCCGGTCGAGCGCATCAGAGAGCGCTGGGCAACCTACGCCGCCGGCATCGACGAGGGCGGCCATGATGCGCCGACCAAGGAACGGCTGCTCACCCAGAGCGCACTGTGGCGCAATGTCTATGTCGGAGAATCCGACGCCGAGGCGGAGGATGCGCTGGCCGCGCTGCTGGTCGAGACGCGCGAGCATATGATGCATGTGCGCGAGGCGCACAATCCGGCCGACTTTGCGCCCGAGCCCGCGACGCTCAATGCCTGGACCGATCCGAAGGTGCCGGATTCCGAGGCGGTTCCGTTCCTGTTGCGCACCGGCTGTCTCTACGGATCCGCGAAGCGCGTGCGCGAGCAGGTGGCGGAGCTGCACGACGTCGGGGTCCGGCACCTGCTCTGCCAGACCGGCTTCGGCGCAATGAGCCACGACCAGAACCTCGCCTCGATGCGGCGATTCGGCGAGCAGGTCATGACGTCGTTTCGGGATTCTCACTCCGGCTGAGGGTCTCCGTCCCCTACCGTACAGACGTCTACCTCTCTCCTGATTAATGCAGCGCGGCCGGAACCGAAACCCGTGCTTTGCGTTTGCCCTTGCGGCCACCGCCTCTTTGCCAGGCGCAGCCGTGAGCCGAGGGGGAGAAAAATGGCCGTTACCAGCTACGATCAGGCGTTGGCGCGCCTCTTTACGGACGGCGAAGCCGAGATTCTCGCCGATTGGGTTTCGACCCTGAATCTCAAGGATACCCGAATGACGCCGCAGGAAGCCGAGAGCCAGGGCCGGGCCTTCCTGCACGCCCTCGGCAAGGCCGTGTCGCAAGGCAATGCCATGGACCTGCGAGGGGCCGAGTATATCGACGTGCGAGAGGTATTGCAGAGCTTCTCCCGGAGCCGCGCCTTGCAGGGCTTCTCTCCGACGGAAACCGCCACCTTCATCTTTTCCCTGAAGCGTTCCGTGTTTGTGCAGGTGCGAAAGACGGCGAAGGGCGACGGCGCCTACGACCTGCTCTGGAACGTGACGCAGCTGATCGACCAGCTCGGCCTGTTCACCGTCGAGACCTACCAGAAGACCCGCGAGGAACTGATCGCCCGTCAGGGCAAGGAAATCGAGGAACTCTCAACACCGGTGGTGAAGCTCTGGGACGGCATCGTCGCGCTGCCGCTCATCGGGACCCTCGACAGCGGCCGCACCCAGGTCGTGATGCAGAATCTGCTGGAGACCATCGTCCAGACCGAGGCGGAGATCGCCATCATCGACATCACCGGCGTGCCCATGGTCGACACGCTGACCGCCCAGCATCTCCTGAAGACGGTCTCGGCCGCCCGGCTGATGGGTGCGGACTGCATCATCAGCGGCATTCGCCCGCAGATCGCGCAAACCATCGTGCAACTAGGCGTCGAACTGAATGTTGTGTCCAAGGCGACCTTGGCCGACGCGCTGGCGCTGGCGCTGAGGCGGACGGGACGTGTCGTTAGCAAGATGAAGCTGCAATCGCCCTCTGCCCCACAGGAGCCACCGGCCGAGGCCCGCGGCTGAGGCCGGCGTCATGGACAGCATTCCCATCCTGAAAATCGGATCGGCGCTCCTCGTGACGATCCAGGTCGACATGCATGACCAACTGGCGACGCGCCTCCAGGACGATCTCACCGAGAAGATCGTCCAGCATCGCACCCGCGGCGTCCTGATCGACATCTCGGCGCTCGAGATCGTCGACAGCTTCATTGGCCGCATGCTGGCCAACATCGCCAACGTCTCCCGCCTTCTCGATGCCGACACGGTGGTCGTCGGCATGCGTCCCGAGGTCGCGATCACACTGGTCGAACTCGGCCTCGGCCTGCCCGGGGTTAAGACTGCGCTCAATGCCGAGCGTGGACTTGCCCTCATCGGCGGCGTGTCGGCCGCGGGCCAGGCGGCGGACGATGCAGACGACGACTGACACCCTGCCGATCACCTCGGGCGATGACGTCGTGCGGGTCCGCCAGAAGGTCCGTGCGCGCGCGACAGAGATCGGCCTGTCGCTGGTCGACCAGACCAAACTGATCACAGCGGCGAGCGAGCTTGCGCGCAACACGCTCGACTACGGCAAGGGCGGTCATGCCGATATCGAGACCGTCCTGGGTGAGCGCCGGGGCGTGCGCGTCGTTTTCCGCGATCGCGGCCCGGGCATCCCCGACATCCAGCAGGCCCTGACGGACGGCTTCACGTCCGGCAACGGGCTCGGCCATGGGCTGGGCGGCGCGCGCCGCCTGGTCGACGACTTCGATATCCAGAGCACGGTCGGTGCCGGCACGACGGTCACAATCGCCCGGTGGAAGCGATGAACCGCCTCCTGCCCGTGCCCGACGCGAGCCATGCCAACGCCGCCCGCCGCGAAGTGGAAAGCGTGGCGCGAACCTGCGGCTTCAGCGAGCAGGATATCGGCCGCGCCGCCCTCGTCGCGCTGGAGATGGCCACCAACGTGGCCCGGCATGGCGGTGGTGGCCACCTGCTGTTGCGCGAGGTGAGCGCTGAGGACCGCAAGGGGCTGGAACTCATCTCGATCGACCGCGGGCCCGGCATGGCGGACATCGCGCACAGCATGAGCGACGGCGTCTCGACCTACGGCTCCGCCGGCGTCGGCCTGGGCGCGATCCGCCGGCAGGCGGATGAGTTCGACATCCACTCCCAGACCGGACCGGAACCGGGCCATGGCACCGCGATCTATGTCCGGCTCTGGCCGGGCCGGCGCGCGCCCGTGGAGAAACTCGCTGTCGTCGGCTCCGTGTCCGTGCCGAAACCCGAGGAACTGGTGTGCGGCGACGGAGTTTCGGTGGTGCGCTCGGGAAGCGTCGTTTCCCTGCTCGTCGTCGACGGGCTCGGACATGGCGTCGCGGCCCAGCAGGCGGCCAACGCCGCCTGCGAGCTGTTCCAAAAGGGTCTGGTCGCGTCACCCGTCATGGCGGTCCAGCGGATCCATGCCGGCCTGCGGGGAACGCGTGGTGCCGCGATCGGCGTCGCCAACGTCGATCTCGTAGCGTCCTCCCTCACCTTCAGCGGCCTCGGAAACATCGCCGGTCTCGCCGCAGCGGGCGGCCAGGTCCGCCGTTTCGTCTCCATGAACGGAATCGCGGGCCACACCGCGGGGCAGCTCAGGGAGTTCGTCTATCCATGCGACGGTCAGGGACTGGTGGTGATCCTGCATTCCGACGGGATCGGGACCAGTTGGTCGCTCGACCGATATCCCGGTCTGGCGGCGCGGCACCCGGCCCTGATCGCGGCGGTCCTCTACCGGGACGGCACGCGCGGCCGAGACGACGCCACCGTACTGGTCCTGAGGCGGGCGCCGTGAGCGAGGCCACGCTCTACAGCATGCGGCTCGACACCGAGCAGGATATCGTGCGCGCCCGGCAGCGCGCCCGCCAGATCGCGCGGCTCGTGGGATTCGACCGTCAGTCGCAGACCTCGATTGCCACCGCCGTCTCGGAGGTGGCGCGCAACACCGTGAGCTACGGCGGCGGCGGCGGACTGTCCTTTTCCCTGCTGGGCGAGCCGCCGGCGCAGTCACTCACCATGACCTTCCGCGACCAGGGGCCGGGAATTTCCGGGCTGGAGAGCATCCTGGGTGGCACCTACGTCTCGCCCACCGGGATGGGCATCGGCCTGATCGGCACGCGCCGCCTGATGGACGAATTCGAGATCGACAGCGGCACGAGCGGCACGCTGGTGCGCTTCGGCAAGTACCTGCCGCGCGGCTCGGGCGCCGACGGCCTGTCGATCGGGCGGGTGGCGGCAGATCTTGCAGGATCGGGCCCGGAGGTTCTGGTCGAGGAGGTTCTGGCTCAGAACCGCGACCTGCTCACGACGATGGCCGATCTGGAGACCGCGCGGGCGGAACTCGCGGAACTCAACGCCGAGCTCGACAGCACGAACCGCGGCGTCCTGGCGCTCTATGCCGAACTGGAGCAGCGTGCCGACGAGCTGAAGCGCGCCAGCGAGGTCAAGAGCCAGTTCCTTTCCGCCGTCAGCCATGAACTGCGCACGCCGCTCAACTCCATCACGGCGCTGACCCGCATGCTGGCGGACCAGACCGACGGGCCACTGAACGAGGAGCAGCAGCGCCAACTCTCCTATGTCCGACAGTCGGCCGACACGCTGACCCGCCTCGTCAACGACCTGCTCGACCTCGCCAAGGTCGAAGCGGGCCGTATCGACCTGCACCCGGTCAAGGTCGAGGTGGCCGAGCTGCTCTCCGCCCTGCGCGGCATCATGAAGCCCTTGCAGACCAGCACGGAGGTGGATCTGGTCTTCCGCGACCTCACCGGCGGCCTCGTTCTCTATACCGACGAGGGCAAGCTCCAGCAGATCCTGCGCAATCTCGTCTCCAACGCCCTCAAATACACCGAGCGCGGCGAAGTGAGTGTCACCGTCGCCACGCCTGTGCCGGGCCGCGTCGAGTTCGTGGTGCGCGACAGCGGCATCGGGATTCCCGACGACGAGCGCGAGCGGATCTTCGACGAGTTCGTCCAGATCCGAAACCCGCTTCAGACCCGGACCAAGGGCTCCGGCCTCGGCCTGCCGCTTTCGCGCAAACTGGCCGGTGTCATGGGTGGCGTCATCACGGTCGAGAGCGAGGCCGGCCAGGGTTCGACCTTCACGCTCGACATCCCCGCCGTGCTACCCGGCACGTCGCTGGAGAGCGCCGTGGTGGCCGAGGGTGTGGGCAAGGTGCTGATCGTCGACGACGAGGAGAGCACCCGCTACGTCCTCACGCACATGCTGCGCAGCGAGGGACCGTGGGCGCTGATCGAGGCGGCGGACGGCACCGAAGGCCTGCGGCTGGCGCAGGTCGAGATGCCGGATTTCATCCTGCTCGACCTCCATCTGCCCGGCCTCACCGGCTTCGAGGTCTTCCGTTCCCTGAAGGGCGATCCGGCCACCGCACACATTCCGGTGTTGATCCTCACTTCCTCGCTGCTCGGACCCGAGCACCACGAGCGGCTGCGCGGCGCCGTGGGTATCCTCTCGAAGTCGAACCTGTCGCGCGCCATCCTCGCCGGCCACGTCGTCCAGGCCATGAAGAAAGGCGGTTCGTCTTGAAGCCGCTGATCCTGAACGTCGACGACAACGAGTCCGGCCGATACATCAAGTCGCGGCTGCTGCGCCAGGGCGGCTACGAGGTCATCGAGGCGCGCACCGGCATCGAGGCGCTGGAGGTGGCGCGGCGCGAACGGCCCGACCTCGTCCTGCTCGACGTCAAGCTGCCCGACATCAACGGCTTCGAGGTCTGCCGCCTCATCAAGAAGCAGGACATCCACCTTCTTGTCCTGCAGATCTCGGCCTCCTTCGTAGCTCCCCAGGACCGCGCGGTCGGGCTGGACAGCGGCGCCGACGCCTATCTCAGCCAGCCGGTCGAGCCTTCGGAACTGCTTGCCACCATCCGTGCCCTGCTGCGCCTGAAGCGCGCCGAACAGGCGGCGGAACAGAGCAACGAGCTCTACCGCATGATCGTGCAGAGCGTGGTCGACCACGCCATCGTCACGGTCGACCAGAACGGCATCATCCAGAGCTGGAGCGAGGGTGCCCACCGCGTACTGGGTTGGGCCGAGGTGGAGGTGCTGGGCCAGTCGGCAGATTGCATCTACACGCCCGAGGACGTCGCCGGCGACGTGCCGCACGCCGAGCGCAGGCGCGCTTCGACGGAAGCGACCGTGACTTCCAACCGATGGCATCTGCGCAAGGACGGACGGCCGATCTGGGCGAGTTGCGTGATGGCGCCGCTGCGGGCGCGCGGCGGCCCGGCCCAGGGATTCATCCTAGTGCTGCGCGATCTGACGGTCGAGAAGACGCAGCAGGACGCCATGGAGCGCACCAATGCCTGGCTGGAGCGCGAGGTCACGCTGCGCACCGGCGCGCTGACCGAGGCCAACCGCCGCCTGCGCGCCGAGATCGAGGAGCGCCAGCAGGCCGAGGCTGCCCTGCGGCAGGTCCAGAAGATGGAGGCGATCGGCCAGCTCACCGGCGGCATCGCCCACGACTTCAACAACATGCTGACGGTCGTGCTGGGATCGACCGAGGCTCTGAAGAAGGCCCTGCCGGCCGACGAAAAGGCGCAGCATCGCCGCGCCGATCTGGTGATGCAGGCGGCGACCCAGGCCGCAGCACTGACGCACCGCCTGCTGGCCTTCGCCCGCCGCCAGCCCAGCGATCCCAAGCCGGCCAGCCTGAACGTTCTGGTCGGCGGCCTGATCGACATGCTCCACCGCACGATCGGCGAGAGCATCGAACTCGAGATCGACCTCGAGGAGGAGCTGCCGCTGGTCACGATCGATTCCAACCAGCTGGAGAATGCGCTGCTGAACCTCGCGGTGAATGCACGCGACGCCATGCCGGGCGGCGGCAAGCTGGTCATCCGCACCCTCTCGCGCGGCGATCGCGTTCTCCTCACCGTATCCGACACCGGCATCGGCATGTCGGAGGAGACGCAGCGGCGTGCCATGGAGCCGTTCTTCACGACCAAGCGTCATGGCGAGGGGACCGGTCTCGGCCTCGCCCAAGTGGCGGGCTTCATGGCGCAGTCGGACGGATCGCTCGACCTGGTTTCGACCGAAGGCAAGGGCACGACGGTGCGCCTGTCCTTCCCGCGCCTGCCCGAAGGCACCGCCATCGTCCGCGACACGGTGCCAGACGGGGGTCAGTTCGACGGTAAGGCCCGTCATGCGCTGGTCGTCGAGGACCAACAGGGCGTCCGCGAGCACGTCGCCGAATCACTTCGTCAGCTCGGCTTCGACGTCGCGACGGCGGCCGACGCCATGGCGGCGCGCAGTCACGTCGACGCGGGTCATCCGGTCGACCTTCTCATGACGGATATCGGTCTGCCGGGCGGTACCGATGGCTGGCAGGTAGCCGATTACGTGCGCCAGGTGCGCCCCGGCGTACGCATCGTGCTGATGACTGGCTATGCCCAGCCCAACGCGGCGCCGCTCGGACCCGGCACGGAACTGATCATGAAACCGTTCGTGCGCAGCACCCTCGAACTGCGGCTGACGCGCCTCTTCGGCCGCGACCGCGCCTGAACGGCGACCACGCTACTTCGGACAATCGCCCAGGCGCTTGCCGCTCAGCTCGCTCTTGCCCTTGACCGTCGTGCCGGATTTGTCGGCCGCCTCGAGTTGTCCAATCCCCTGATAGCTGGTCTGTGTGTAGGTGATCTCGGCCTTGGCGGTCACACCCGGCGTCTGGTCGTTCGGCGGGCAGGTCAGGGTGGCGGCGAGCACGCCCGCCTTCTTCGCGCCCGGCTCATACTTGCAACCATGCTGCTTGATCTCGTCCGGCGTCGGGAACAGCAGGCGCTCGAGCTGGGCCTCGTCGGCCGCGAGGCAGATCTTCTTGGATGATGACGGCATCGGCTGCACGCCTTCCATCGTGGTCTTTTCCGTCGTCTCCCATTCGCCCGCCTGGATCGCCGTCTGTGCACCGGCGGTGGCGACGATCAGCGACACGGCGGCAAAGGCCGACAGTCCGAAAAACCTCATGAAAACTCCTGCTTGCGCTTGAGCCGCAACCATAGCCGATAACGGCGCGCTGCGCCGCCTACTTCGGCAAGCTCCCGATCCAGCGCCGCGCCGTTTCTGCATCGGAAAAGATCCGCATGGGGCGGTCGGCCGCGGCGAGGATCCCCAGCACGCGCGAAACCCGTTCGGACTTGGCTGGAGGTACGACGATGGCGAGCGGTCCCAGCGTTCCGACATTGGCATGTCGTGCGCGGATCTGGACCCCGATTGCCAGCATGTCCTCCGCGGTCATCGCGGTATCGCCGCGACTGCAGTCGAACAGCTTGCGGTAAGACGAGGCGCCGGCGCCGTTCATCATCGTGAGGTATTTCTCGATTTCCGCACGGGTGACAGCGCCTTCGGCGGTCGCGATCACGAGCTTTTCCTTGGAGTCGACGGTCCAGTGCAGCGGCATGGCTGCAAGCGCTATAGCGTAAGGTATCGTACCGTCAACCGAGATTGGGCCACCTCGAAACGAGGGCCGCGGCGATGGCATCGACCTCGCCCGACATGCCGCGCTCGCCGCCGAAGGCGTCGCTGCGCGAGCCGGCGGGCAACAGCGACATTCGAACGCTCCGCGGGTCCAGCGCCATCATGCAAGAGGTGATGTATTCGTCTGGGTCGGATCGATCGCAGGCGCGCAGAAACAGCACATCACCTGCAATGTCGAACGGTGTGTCGTGTGAAGGACCCACGTCGAGAATCGCAAGGCGCCGCGCGCCAAGCGACCGCAGCCCGTCCAGGCGCGCCGCCAGGATTTGGCCCAGCATGTTCCTCTGCCGGATGGAATCGGCATCCACGACAGCCGCCATGACGATCGCCAGCCGCTCCAGCAGCTTCTGCCCGAGCGCACGGGCGATCACCGTCGCCGTCTTGAGCGGCAGGTGAGGCAGGTCCGGACCGCCTGACGCGACCGGAATGACGACGACGGTATTGCCGTCGAACCGGGAAATGGCTTCCTGCCGGGTGAGATCGTCGAGCCAGACGCCGCGCGGAGTGTTCATCGGCGGCAGGCTAGCACGTGCTACGCTGGCTTCAATGAATCCGCTCCTCGTGGTCATGCAGCGCATGGGAGGTCGCGCCACCACCTTCCTGCCCTTCTCGCTTTTGCTCGGCCTGCTGTTCCAGGACCTCGCCGCCGCGGCGCGGCCGCTGCTGCTGCCGCTGGTCGTGATCCTGCTGATGCTGGCCCTGGCGCGGATGGACTGGGACCGCCTCTCCGCACTGCTGCGCCGGCCCGGCCCCGCACTTCTGCTGGCGGTGCTCAACCTCGTCGCGGTGCCGCTCGTCGTCTGGCCGGTCTGGCAGGGGCTGGGCCTGTGGCCGAGCCTCGTCACCGCGCTCTGCCTCAGCGCCATGGCGCCCGGCATCATTTCGGCAGCGACGACGGCCACCTTCCTGCGCCTCGATTCCTCGCTCGCCCTGCTGCTCTCGCTGTTCACCAACTTCCTGGTGCCCTTCACGCTGCCGCCGCTGGCGCTGTGGCTGCTGGGCTTCGATCTCAAGATCGGCCTGCTCGACCTCAGTCTGAGGCTGGCGATGATCGTCGCCATCGCGCTGGTCGGGGCGCTCGTCATCCGTCGCTGGCTGGGGCCTCGCCTCGTCGCGGCCGGCCCGACCCTCGATGGGATCTCGGTGGTCGTGCTGATGGTGTTTGCCATCCCGCTGATGGATGGCGTCGTCGCCCGCGCGCTGACCGAGCCTGTGAAGCTCGCGGGCTTCGTCGCCGGCTCCTTCGGAGGGATGCTCCTGTGCAATCTGGTGATGGCGGTCGCAACCTGGCCGTTCCTCGACCGCCGGAGTGCGCTAACGGTCGGCTACTGCTCGGGCGGGAGGCACAATGCGCTGCTCATGGCGGTCCTGCCGGCGACGGCCGATCCCGACATCTTCCTGTTCATCGCCGCGGTGCAGTTCCCGATCTATATCATCCCCACCCTGCTGCAGCCGCTCTACCGCCGCTTGCTGCCCCGTTGAGGCCGTTGTAACGATCAGCGCCGGGGGACCTTTTCGGGAGATTTCACCATGAAGCGCAGACTTCTACTCGCCACCGCCGCGACCCTGCTTGCCACGCCCGCTTTCGCCCAGACCAAGTGGGATCTGCCGGCCGCCTACCCCGCCACCAACTACCACACGGTCAATCTCCAGAAGTTCGCCGACGCCGTGAAGACGAGCTCGGGCGGCAAGCTCGAAATCGTCGTTCATCCCGGCGCCTCGCTGTTCAAGGCTCCCGAAATCAAGCGTGCCGTGCAGACGGGCCAGGCCCCGATCGGCGAAATCCTGGTCTCGAACTTCGAGAATGAAGACCCGGTCTATGGTGTCGACGTCGTGCCCTTCCTGGCGAGCTCGTTCCCCGAAGCGAAGAAGCTGTGGGCGGCGCAGAAGCCGGTGCTGGAGAAGAAGGCCGCCGCCCAGGGCATGATGGTCCTGTTCGCCGTGCCGTGGCCGCCCCAGGGCCTCTACGCCAAGAAGGAAGTGAACCAGCTCTCGGACATGAAGGGCATGAAGTTCCGCGCCTACAATCGCGGCACCTCGCGCATCGCCGAGCTGACCGGCGCCCAGCCCATCACCATCCAGGCCGCCGAACTCAGCCAGGCACTGGCCACCGGCAAGGTCGATTCGTTCATTTCCTCGGGCGCCACCGGCGTCGACTCCAAGGTGTGGGAGCAGCTCACCCACTTCTACGACACCCAGGCCTGGCTGCCGAAGAATGCCGTGCTGTTGAACAAGGCCGCGTTCGACAAGCTCGACGACGCGACCAAGAAAGTGGTGCTGGCCGAGGCCGCCAAGGCCGAAGCCGCCGGCTGGGCCGAAGCCGAGCGACTCTCCGCCGGCTTCCTCGAGACTCTCGCCAAGAACGGCATGAAGGTACAGCCGCCCTCGCCCAAGCTCGCCGCCGAATACAAGGAGCTGGGCAAGAAGCTGACGGCCGAGTGGCTCGAGAAGGCCGGCGCCGATGGCAAGGCCGTGGTCGACGCCTACAACAAGAACTAGGCCGTCCGCTCCCGTGCGGTCCGCGCTGAAGACACTCTACGAGGTGACGGGGATCCTGGGCGGCATCTTCATGGTGCTGCTCCTGGTCTTCGTCCTCTACTCGGTCGGCCCGGGCGTCGGCCTGTGGATCGAGCAGACCTTCGGCCTGCCCAACCCGATCACCTACGTGGCGCGCTCGGCGGACGAGTTCGCGGGTTACGCCATGCTCGCCTCGGCCTTCCTGGCGCTCGCCTCGACCTTCGGCCGCGGTGAGCACATCCGGGTGACGCTGTTCCTGCAGCGCCTGCAGGGAATGCCGCGGCGCCTTGCCGAGATCTGGTGCCTGGTGCTCGGCAGCCTCCTGACCGGCTATCTCGCCTGGTTCTCGGTCAAGCTCTGCTGGCAATCCTACGACATCAACGACGTCTCGACCGGGCTGATCGTCATCCCGCTGTGGATCCCGCAGGTCGGCATGGCGCTCGGTGCGGTGGTCCTGTGCATCGCCGTTGTCGAACAGCTCGTCGTGGTCGCGACGGGCGGCCCCCTCATGGAAGAACCCTCGGGCGAGGAAGCCGCCCACCTGGAGCGCTGATGGGCAGCATCGACGCCCAGATCGCGCTGCTCGCGATCTGCGCCCTCTTCTTCCTGTTCGGTACCGGCATCTGGATCGGCATGAGCATGATCGGCGTGTCGATCACCGTCATGTGGATGTTCGCGCCGGCCAAGCCCGCCGGCGACGCGATGGCGACCGTCGTTTTCTCCGACCTGTCGTCCTGGACGCTGACGGCGCTGCCGCTCTTCATCTGGATGGGCGAGGTGCTGTTCCGCACAGCCATATCGGAGGAGATGTTCCGCGGCCTCGCGCCCTGGATGCGCCGCCTGCCCGGCCGGCTGGTCCACACCAACATCATCGGCTGCACCATCTTCGCCGCCGTCTCGGGCTCCTCGGCCGCGACCTGCGCCACGATCGGCAAGATGACCGTGCCCGAGCTGCGCCGCCGCGGCTATCCCGACGCCATCGCCATCGGCAGCCTGTCGGGCGCCGGCACGCTCGGCCTGCTGATCCCGCCGTCACTGATCATGATCGTCTATGGCGTGCAGGCCGAAGTCTCAATCGCCAAGTTGTTTGCGGCCGGCATCATCCCGGGCGTCCTGCTGGCCGGCCTGATGATGGCCTATGTCGCCGGCTGGTCGCTGCTCAATCCGACGAAGATCCCGCCGCCCGATCCGGCGATGCCGCTCAAGGAAAAGCTGCGCGAATCGAGCTCGCTGATCCCGGTCGTACTGCTGATCCTGCTCGTGCTGGGATCGATTTATTCGGGAGTCGCCACCGCGACCGAATCGGCCGCTTTCGGCGTGATCGGCTCCTTCGCCATCGCCTTCTGGCAGCGGCGCCTGACGCTCCGGAACTTCTGGGACAGCGTGATGGGCGCCACGCGCCTGACCTCGATGATCCTGCTGATCCTGGCGGGCGCCTCGTTCCTCAAGCTGGCCATGGGCTTCACCGGCCTGCCGCGCCACCTCGCCGAGACCATCGCCGCAATGGGTCTGACGCCCGGCATGCTGATCCTGGTGCTGGCCGTGCTCTACATCATCCTCGGCTGCTTCCTCGACGGCATCTCGATGATCGTGCTGACCGCCGCCATCGTGCTGCCGATGATCGAACAGGCCGGCATCGACAAGATCTGGTTCGGCATCTTCATCACCATCGTCGTCGAGATGGCCCAGATCACGCCGCCGGTCGGCTTCAACCTGTTCGTGCTGCAGGGCATGACCGGAAAATCGATCTTCTGGATCGGCAAGGTCTCGCTGCCGTTCTTCCTCACCATGGTGCTGTGCCTGGCGCTGCTCTACTTCTTTCCGGGCCTGGTGAGCTTCCTGCCGGACATGATGGTCAACGCCGCGCGCTGACCTCGCGGTAGAAGTCCTTCAGCAGATCGAGAACGTCCAGCACCGGCAGGCCGAGCGCCTGTTCCAGCGCCGGCTTGTAGGGCGGCAGGTTGGTGCATTCGAGCACCACCGTATCCACATCCGGATACCGTTCCAGAAGATCGCGTCCCGCGGCGACGACCTCGCGCTCGACCGCCTCGCGATCGAGCGTCAGCCCGTTGCGCAGGAAGGTGCCGGCAAACGAACTGCCCTCGGGCAGCCCGATCACCGGCGTATCGACCGGCGCGCCGACCGCCGCGAGATGCCCCGGCGTCAGGTTCTTGGCCGAGGCGGTGATCACGCCGGCCTTGCGGTCCTTCAGCCCTTTGATGTGCAACAGCGCCGACGTCGCGACCGGCACCGGCGACACGGCGGCGAGATCGTCCTGATAGAGCGCGAGGAACCCGCAGCTCGTGCCGAGCCCGACAACCCCTTCCGCCGCCAGCGCCTCGGCATTCGCCTTCAATGCCGCCAGCACGCGCGCCCGATCGGGATGCGCCGCCACCGCGTCCGCCGACCCTATGCCCTCCATCTTCCGGAAGATCACCGGGAAGTCGTACGACGCCGCATTCCCGACATCCCCCACGATCCGCGGAAACCGCGTATCGAGCATCAGGATACCGAGGGGTTTTTGCCGTGCCTTCAACTACATCCCCGTCGTCCTGAGCGCGGCGCCGAAGGCGCGAAGTCGAAGGACCTCTCTTAACCGCCGATCTCGCCGGCGAGATCGCGCCAGTCCGGATTCGAGCGATTGATCAGGGCGATCTTCTTCGCCCTGGTCCAGCCTTTCAACTGCTTCTCCCGGGCGATTGCGTCGGGAGCCGTCTCGAAAGGCTCGAGGTAGATCAGGCGATCAATCCTGTACTTCGCCGTGTGAGCAACACGCCCAAGCCGATGTTCCTCCAGGCGTCGCGACATGTCTGTCGTGACCCCAATGTAGAGCGCCCGCCCCATCGCGCTTGCAAGGATGTAAACGACAGGTTGACGCATAAGAGAGGTCCTTCGACTACGCGACGGAGCCTGCCCCGAGGCATCCGAGGGGGCGCTGCGCTCAGGACGACGGGACTTCTTAAGGGGTCGGCGGCTCCGGCCACTTCTTCTGCGCGCCGCGCACGCTCTCGAACCACTTAGAGATACGCAACACGCCGGAATCGTCGAAGCGGCGGCCCGAGATCTGGAGGCCGATCGGTTTGCCTTCCTTCGTGTAGGCGCAGTTGATCGAGGCGGCCGGCTGTTCGCTCATGTTGTAGGGCATGGTGAAGCCGATGTGGTCCATCGCCCGGTTCACGTCGTTGGAGGGCATCTCCCATTCGGCCGGGAAGGTGGGCACCGGCGAGGTCGGCGATAGCACGTAGTCGAACGGCTGCGTCGCCTTCACGGTGGCGGCGCGGATGGCCATGTAGTTGTTCACGCCACGGATCACCATGGGCCCCGAAACATCGGCGCCGGCGCGGCACCAGTCGGCAATGAAGGGCAGCACCTTCGCCTGGCGTGCGTGGCTCAGCGCCGAGAAATCGACCCAGCTCCGCACCCGCCAGAAGGTATCCTGGAGGTCGAGCATGGCGGGGGTCATGAACGGCGCGACGGGCTCGACATGCGCACCGGCCGCCGCGAACAGCTTCGCCGCCGCCTCGATCGCCGCCTTCGTTTCCGGCTCGACCGGCATGCCGCAGCCCGCGTCCATGTGCAGGCCGATCCTGAGGCCCTTCGGTTCGAGCGGCCCGGCGTTCCAGTCGATGTCGGCCGGCGGCAGGTTCATGTGGTCGCGCCAGTCGGGCTTGGAAAGTTCGGCCATCAGCAGGCATGAGTCCGCGACGGCGCGCGTCATCGGCCCGATGGCACGGCCGAAGAACGGCGGATCGACCGGCACGCGGCCGAGGCTGGGCTTCAGGGTGAAGATGCCGTTCCAGCTCGCCGGCAGGCGCACCGAGCCGCCGATGTCGGTGCCGAGATGCAGCGGGCCATAGCCCGCCGCCGCACTGGCCCCCGCGCCGGCGCTGGAGCCGCCGGGATTCCAGGCGAGGTTCCACGGGTTGCGCGTCAGCGGATGGAAGGAGCTGCGGCCCGAGGAGAGCATGCCGTAGTCTGGCATGGTGGTCTTGGCGAGGATGATCGCGCCCGCCTCGCGCACGCGCGCCGCAGCGGGCGCGTCGGCGGCGGCGGGCACCAGCTCGGTCGCCGCCGTGCCGAGCGGCACCGGAACGCCCTTGGTGGCAATGTTCTCCTTGATGGTGATGGGAACGCCGTCCAGCGCACCCTGCGGCGCCCCCTTCTGCCAGCGCGCCTCGGACGCCTTGGCGGCCTTGCGCGCGCCTTCGAAATCAGGCGCATAAAGCGCCTTCAGCTTCGGCTCCCAGGCCTCGATGCGGGCGATCACGGCGTCGGTGGCCTCGACGGGCGACAGCGACTTGGATTTGTAGGCAGCGAGCAACTCGCCGGCGGTCATGTCATGCAAAGCGGTCATGGAACGAAGGTACACGATTTCAATTGAGGGGTTTTGGGGCGATTTCCCGCACGTCCCCCTGCAAAACCCGCGCCCTGTCGCACCTTCGTCCGGACCCGAATCGCAGATAGACTGAAGCGATGGTCTAATTCGAACTGCTGATCGCGGTCGTCCTCATCCTCATCAATGGTGTCCTCGCAATGTCCGAACTGGCCGTCGTCTCGGCGCGCCGGAGCCGGCTGAAGGCCATGGCCGAGGGCGGCTCGCGCGGCGCCGCCGCGGCACTGCGCCTGGCGGAGGATCCCGGCCGCTTCCTCTCGACGGTGCAGATCGGCATCACCCTCGTGGGCATCCTCGCCGGCGCCTTCTCCGGCGCGACGCTGGGCGCGCGTCTCACGACGGTGCTGGCCGACACCGGGATGCCCCAGCGCTTCGCCGAACCGCTGGCCTATGGCAGCGTCGTCGCCCTCATCACCTATCTGTCGCTGATCGTTGGCGAACTCGTGCCGAAGCAGATCGCGCTGCGCAACGCCGAGGCCGTCGCGGCGACGGTGGCGCCCGGCATGGCGATGCTGGCGCGCATTTCCGCCCCGCTCGTATGGCTGCTCGACGTGTCGGGCAAGGCGATCCTCCGCCTGCTGGGCGGACGGCAGAGCGGTGACTCCGCGGTGACGGCGGAAGAAATCAAGGCGCTGATCGCCGAGGGCGAATCCTCCGGCGCCATCGAACCGCGCGAGCGCGGCATGATCAGCGCCGTCATGCGGCTGGGCGACCGGCCCGCACGTGCCATCATGACGCCGCGGGCGTCGTCCGCAAGAACGACCTCCTGGACGCCTTCATTCGCGACGGCACCGCCGATCCGCGTGCCCTCGTCAGGCCCGCGCCCGTCGTGCCCGACACGATGGACGGGTTCGACATGCTCGACACGCGGAAGAACTCACCCGCCCACATGGTCCTGGTGCAGGACGAATACGGCGAGCTGCTGGGCATCGTCACGACGGCCGACATCCTGGAAGCCATCGTCGGCGCCTTCCAGACCGACGAAGGCCCGGCCGAACCGGAGGCCAAGGAGCGCGACGACGGGTCGTGGCTGGTCGCGGGCAGCATGCCGGCCGACGAACTCTGTGAGCTGCTGGGCATCACAGCCAAGCGCACCGCCGACTTCCACACCGTCGCCGGCATGGTGCTGGCCGCCATGCGTCGCCTGCCCAAGGAGGGCGACACCGTCGTCGTGGGTGGCTGGCGCTTCGAGGTTCTCGACATGGATGGCCGCCGCATCGACAGGCTGCTGGCGACCCGCACGAAGACGGTGCACCGGTCGGCGAATACGTGATCGTCAGCCCTTTCCGAGGTCGCCGATCCGGTCGGCGATGACCTTGGTCAGGTAAGGCGCCGCGAACAGCACGACGAGCAGGCGAACCGTCTGCATGGCCATCACGAACGACACGTCGACGTCGGTCGAGGCCGCGATGATGGCGATTGAATCGGCACCGCCGGGGCTGGTCGCGAGATAGGCGGTGAGCGGGTCGATGCCGGCGGCGAACACCATGAAGGCTGCGACGCCGCCGCACATCGCCAGCATGACGAAGATGCATAGCAGGATGCCGGGCAGCTGACGCAGCACGTGAACCAGCAACGCGCGCGTGAAGCGCAGGCCGACGTTCCAGCCGACCAGCGCGTAACAGCCGGCGAGCAGCCAGGTCGGCAGTTCGAGTCGCAGCCAGCCCATATGCGTGAGCACGATGCCGCCGACCAGCGGCACCAGGAAGGCGCCGGCCGGGATGTTGAGCCGTCGCGCCAGCCATGAGCCCACCGCCGCCAGCGCCAGCGTCTCGAACAGCGGCAGCCAGGCGACTTCTGGGAACCACACGATCGCATCCGGCGCATGCTGCGAGGCACCGCCGAAGTAACGCGCCACCCCTGCCGCAACAGCGGCCACCATGACGACGCGCAGATACTGCATGAAGGCCACCATGCGCATGTCGGCGCCGTAGGCCTCGGCCATGTAGGTCATCACCGAGGCGGCGCCCGGGCTCACGCCCCACAGCGCCGTGGTGCCGGGCAGCATCTGCCAGCGCGTCATCTGCCAGCCGACCCACGTGCTGACGGCGACGACCGAGACGACGCCGACGGTGAACAACGCCCAGTGCCCCAGGATGTCGCCGACGATCGTGAGCGGCACCATCCTGGCGATCATGCTGCCGACGATGCCCTGCGCCACCGCGAAGACCGGGACGGGATAGGTCACCTTGCCGCCCCACGAGGCGAAGGCCACACCGGCGAGCAGCGGTCCCAGCATCAGCGCGGCCGGCGCATGCAACCACAGCATCAATGCCGTCACCGGCACGGTGAGCGCGATCAGCACGGACCATGAGGTGACGTGCCGGGCGATCCCCCTCACCTAACCTCTCCCCCATGTGAATGGGGGAGAGGAACATGAAACTCAGGCTCCTCTCCCCCGCTAGGGGGAGAGGTTGGGTGAGGGGGCGGCGCAGTGCGCGTCAGGTCAGGAACTCCTCGGCCTCGCCGTTCATGGCGCGGATGGTGGCCATCAGCTCGGCCACCGCCAGGACGAGCCTTGCATCATCCGTGCCGCGCAGGACCAGCGAGACGCTGGGCTTGCCGTTGCGGAAAGCCGGGTAGGACCCGATGTCGATATCCTCGTAGCGCTTCTGCAGGGCGCCCAGCGGCTCGGCGATGATCCCTTCTGGCAGGTTGGTACGCACGGTGCGTGAGAGGACCGGCGTGCCGCCGACCAGCCGGTGCTTCATCGACTGGAACATCGCCTCGGCGACCTTGGGAATGCCCGCGAAGGTGAAGACGTTCTCCATCTGGAAGCCGGGCGCGACCGAGACCGGATTGTCGACCAGCACGCCGCCATGCGGGACCCGCGCCATGCGCCGGCGGGCCGGCGTGAACAGCGCCGGATCACCATAGTGCTTCGTCATGCGGGCCACGGCCTCCGGATGCTCGGAGATGCCAACCCCGAATGCCTTGGCGATGCAGTCCGCGGTGATGTCGTCGTGGGTCGGGCCGATGCCGCCCGTGGTGAACACGTAATCGAACTTCGCGCGGACCTCGTTCACCGTCGCCACGACGGTCGCCTCGACGTCGGGAATGACACGGGCTTCCATCACCCGGACGCCGAGCTTGCCGAGTTCGGTGGCGAGATACTGGATGTTGGAATCGCGGGTGCGGCCACTCAGGATCTCGTTGCCGATCACGAGGATGCAGGCGGTGACGATTTTTGCCGGGTCTGACATGCAAGGCCTGCGTAATTATCGTTTGGTTTCAGGACCGTAGCGGACGCAAAGCACGCGGCCAAGCGGTCGTGCCGGCCTTGTTACCGCCGGTATCGCATGCCAAATAGGACCCATGACCAATTCACGCGAAATCGTCGACGACAGCGCCGACTATTGGCGCCGCGACGAGCGCACCATCAAGCTGCACGGACCCGAAGGCTTCACCGGCATGCGCCGGGCCGGCCGGCTGGCGGCCGAGACTCTCGACTTCATCACGCCCTACGTCCAACCGGGCGTCACGACGGAGGAGCTCGACCGGCTCTGCCACGAGTTCATCCTGGATCACAAGGCGATCCCGGCCCCACTGAATTATCGCGGCTTCCCGAAATCGATCTGCACCTCGATCAACCATGTCGTGTGTCATGGTATTCCGGGCGAGAAGCGGCTGCAGAACGGCGACATCGTCAACATCGACGTCACCGTCATCCTCGACGGCTGGTATGGCGACACCAGCCGCATGTATTTCGCTGGCGATGTCGGCGTGAAGGCGCGGCGCCTGTGCGATGTCACCTACGAGGCGATGATGCGCGGCATCGCGGCGGCCAGGCCCGGCGGGCATGTCGGCGACATCGGCCATGCGATCCAGACCTATGTCGAGGCGCAGCGCTTCTCGGTCGTGCGCGACTTCTCGGGTCATGGTCTCGGCCGCATCTTCCACGATGCGCCGAACATCCTGCACTACGGCAAAAAGGGCACCGGCCCGGTGCTGAAGCCCGGCATGTTCTTCACCGTCGAGCCGATGGTGAATGCCGGCACCTGGCAGGTGAAGGTCCTGAGCGACGGCTGGACCGCGGTGACCCGCGACAAGCAGCTCTCGGCCCAGTTCGAGCACTCGGTCGGCATCACCGAGACGGGTGTCGAGTTCTTCACGCTGTCACCGAAGGAACTCGCCAAGCCGCCTTACGACCTCGAGGCAAAGACACTGCAGGCAACGACGGCCTAACGCGACGCCCCGCTTCCCTAGCCTGGCGCGGCGTGCTGGGCGCGTGCCAAGATCGGCATCCGCACGCAACACCGATGGGAAGGAAAGCCGATGTCGTTCTACCGTGGCATGACCTGCTCCAACGTCACCCTCGAGGGCGACAAAGGCACACCGATCACCGCCTACGTGGCGAAGCCGGAGGGCAAGGGTCCCTTCCCCGGCGTCGTGCTGATCCATCACCTGCCCGGCTGGAGCGAACTCTATATCGAGACGACGCGGCGCTTCGCGCATCATGGCTATATCGCCATCTGCGCAAACCTCTATGAACGCGAGGGCGGCGGCAGCGACGGCAATCCCGACGACGTCGCCGCGAAGGTGCGCGCCGATGGCGGCATCGCCGACGCCCAGATGGTAGGGGACACCGGGGCCGCGGTGAAATGGATGCGCGCGCAGCCCGAGCATAACGGCAAGGTCGGCCTGTTCGGATCCTGCTCGGGCGGCCGGCACGCCTTCATCTATGCCTGCCAGAAGAAGGACGTCGACGCCTGCGTCGAGCTGTGGGGCGGCCGCGTGGTGATGGGCAAGGAGGAGCTCAACGCCAAGACGCCGGTCGCGCCGATCGACATGACGAAGGATCTCTCCTGCCCCCTGCTCGGCCTCTTCGGCAACGACGACCGTGCCCCCAGCCCGGAGCAGGTGGACCAGCACGAGGCCGAGCTGAAGAAGCACGGCAAGGCGTACGAATTCCATCGCTACGACGGCGCCGGCCACGGCTTCTTCTACTGGCATCGGCCGCTCTACCGGCCGGAGCAGGCGATGGACGGCTGGAGCAAGGTCTGGGCCTTCTTCCAGACCCATCTCGCGAAGTAGGAGCCTGTCCATGTGCACCTCGATCGTCGAGATCACCGAGGCCGAAGGCATGGCCAAGCGCGGCGACGAATGGTTCCCGCTGACCCAGGCGGTGGTCGCCTACGACCACGCCCGCCATGCGCCGTTGGGCGACGTCATCACTCTCGACTTCTTCAACAGGCACCTCGACGCCGGAGCCCGCGCCGGCGTCGAGATCACGCTCGAATCGGCCAAGGCCCTGCGGGCCGCGCTCGACCGGGCCATCGCAGCGGCCGAGTACGAGGAGGCCGAGGTGCGCGGCAAGCGCGCGACTCCGTCAGGCCTCCGCAGCCGTCAGGACCAGCTTCTGGATGCCTGAGTCGGCCTCGGGCGACAGGGTAACGGTGCCGTTCAGCCTGCCCTTGGCGCACGCCACCACGAAACGGCCGGCGAGCGCATGGATCGGCTCGATGCGTTCGAGACGCCCCTCCCCCAGCCGCCGCTTGAGCGATGCGAGTTCGGCGTCGCGCAGCGCTGCCGGCACATCGAGCAGGAAGTTCACCGCGAACGGCCGGTCGCCACCCTCGATGCGCCCGGAAGCATAGGCCACGACGATCGCATCGACGGCCCGCGCGAGCGCCGGCGACGGCGGCGCAAGGGGAAGCGGCGGCGAAGCGGCGTGCAGCCTCTCCGCGACGTCGAGCGTCAGGCGTGACATCGGGGCGTAGGTGCGATTGCCGAAGGCGAAGACGCCCCAGCCGCGCTCCGGCAGCATCAGCACGTGCGAGCCATAGCCCGGCAGGCCGCCGGCGTGATGGACACGCATGCCGAGCAGCGCGTCGGTCGAATGGGTGAGGCCGTAGCCATAGGCGCTGGGCTGTCCCGAGCGGGCGCCGGGCGGCGTCTCCGGCACGAAGGGCGGGGCGTGCCAGAGCACCATCTCGCGCACGCTCGAGCGGCGGACCGGGCCGGACTCCGGCTCGTCGCGCGCCGGCCAGGCACCCAGCAGGAAGGACACGTAGCTTGCATAGTCGAGCACGGTGGTCGCGAGGCCGCCCATGGCGCCGACCTCGCCGTCCGGCTCGATGCGCTCGCGCGACCAGGTCTCCCCACCGTCCTGATCCACGTCCAGCCGGTAGCCCCAGGCATAGCCGCCGCGCGCCGCGGCGGCCGGCGCATCGAACGTCGTGTGCGCCATGCCGAGCGGCTCCAGGAAGGTGCGGCGCATATAGCCCTGGTAGGGCTCGCCGCTCACGTTCGTCAGTACGCGCCCCAGCAGCGCGTAGCCCAGGTTGCTGTATTCGAAGGCGAGGCCTGGCGGGCGGGCGAACAGATGGCCGGTGGCGATCACCCGGTCGAGCTCGGCCGGCGACATGCCGAGTACGCGGTCACCCCACGGATCGTCGGTGACGAAGCCCGCGGTATGCGTGAGCAAGTGGCGCACGGTGACCAGTGCGCTGTCACGGGTCGCGGGCTTCACCGCCCCGAACTGCGGCACGTAGTGCGCCAGCGGCGCGTCGAGCTGCAGCCAACCCCGGTCGCGCAGCGACAGGATCGCCAGCGCCGTCATGTTCTTGGTCATCGAGGCGATGCGGAAGGCGGTGCCCGCCTCCACAGGCCGGCCGCCCTCGCGGTCAGCGAGACCGGTCGTCACCGTATGGACGAGGCGGCCCTCCTGCACGATGCCCAGGGCCACGCCCGGGATCCGTTCCTGTTCGGCGAAGGCGGCAGAGGCCGCGTCGATCTCGGCGAAGATGTTGGCCGGGTACGCTGGGTTGGACATGCCTGCATCGTATCACAAGCTTCAGTCGCCGCGATTTCCCTTCCCCACACGCCCTGGCTTGCGGTGGCACAACATTGGGTCGCCGCCACCGCGCCGACAGTACGATCTCGCGGATACAGCCATCATTTCGCTTCCACCGTCCATACGCCGTTCCGTTGCTGGTAACGCCTCAGGCGATGCTCCTGGAGGTCCTCGACACGCAGGTCGCGTTCGGTGAAGCGGAACTGCATGGCCTGGTCCGTCAGGCAACGCGTGTCGTGGATGTCACCCGGGAGATAGACCTGGATTTGACCGGCACGAACGATGGTGCTGTCGCGCAGAACCAGCCGCACGCCCCTCTCCGGATCATCCACGCGGGCATAAGTGCGCATTTCCATCTCCCCGCTCAGAACGGCGTAGATCACCCAGCTGCGCCCGTGATCGTGCGGCGGCCGATAGAGACCGGCGTGTTCGGTGTGGGCGAGCAGGACGAAGCCATGGTCGAGGTCCCGGTAAAGCTCCTGGTTCGCCGGACGCTCCCGGAGCAGTTCCGCCAGCCAGGGCTCGGAAGGAGATGCCTGCAACAAGCGCTGGGCCAGGGCGCGGCTCGCAGCCACCAGTTCACTGGTCAGCGGCCCCCAGGCGGCCCTCATGCCTTCGATGAAGTCCTGTCGTGAATTGACGCTCATGACCGTTTCCCGTGGTTGATGCTAACCACAGGGTATGCGCGTGTCCGGTGAGGCGGAACGCGCACGGTTTGCACACAATCATTGCGTTTGACGCTATATATCTACGAACGTGTCCAGGTCGGGAAATGCGGATCGTGGATTTCAATCTTCTTGTCGCACTCAACGTCCTCCTGTCCGAAGGGAGCGTCGCGGGCGCCGCCAGACGACTACGGCTCAGCCCGTCGGCAACCAGCCGAGCCCTGGCGCGCCTGCGGCAAGCCACCGGCGATCCGCTTCTGGTCCGAGCTGGCCGGGGGTTGGTGGCGACGCCCAAAGCCATTGCGCTCCAGGAACGGGTCCGCCGCCTAGTCGAGGACGTCGAGTCCGTGCTGCGCCCGGACGAACTGATCGACCTGGCGGCAGTCGAACGAACCTTCACGCTCAGGACGAGCGATGGCTTCATCGAAAACTTCGGCGCTCGTCTCCTGGCGCGGGTGGAAATCGAGGCGCCTGGCGTGCGACTGAACTTCATCCATAAGCCGAACAAGGACAGCACTCCCTTGCGAGAGGGACTGGTCGACCTGGAAACCGGCGTCGTGGAGGAAGCCCTTGGGCCGGAGGTGCGCGCCCAGGCGCTGTTCAGAGACCGGTTGGTCTGTGTCGTGCGGAAGGGTCATGCGTTCGACGCCGGCGGCCTGAGCCGCGCCGCCTATCGGAAAAGCCCTCATGTCGTGGTATCGAGAAGCGGCCTGGAAACCGGCGCCGTCGACCTGCCCTTCCTGCCTGCTGGCCTCAAGCGGCATGTCCGCACGATCGTCAGCGACTTCTCGGCGGCGCTCGCCCTGGCACGCGACACCGACTTGATAGCTACCGTGCCGGAGCGCCACACCGCCAATCTGCGCCACGGGATGACCAGCTTTTCACTCCCCATGCCGACCACTGAATTCACCGTTTCCATGTTGTGGCACCCGCGGATGGACGCCGATCCCGCACACCGCTGGCTTCGCTCGTGTGTCCGCGAGGTCTGCGCTCCGAGCTAGGCAGCCGCACCGGACAGGTCCACGATTGGCGCCGTCAAACGCAACGGAAGTCGGCGAGCGCCGCGATTTTGCCTTGCTCACCCGGCAAGGTTGCGCGGCATGGCAAAGAGTCGCCCTCACCTCAAGCCCGTCGAGGCGCCCCCTCCCGCCCCCGGTCCCGACGACGCGGCGCTGCTGACACTGTTGGCCCAGGGTCTCCGCCTGCAATCCACCGACGGCTTGTGGCGCGTGAGCGGCAACACGCTCCCTCACCGCATCCTGCTGCGTGAGGCGGGCGGCTCCTGGAACCGCCTCGACCAGTGCTGGGATTTCGCGGGCGAGGATCCGACGACCCGGCTAGCCGCAGCCCTCGAAGCAGTGCCGGCGGCCCCGGCCGGCCACAACAGCGGCGAGGCGGCGCCCCCGAAGCCGCACTATCACGGCCATCGCGGCCGGGTGCGTGAGCGTGTGATGAAGGCCGGTGTCGAGCCGCTGGCCGACTACGAGCTGCTGGAGCTGCTGCTCTTCTATTCGATCGAGCGGATCGACACCAAACCGCTGGCCAAGGCGCTCCTGGAACGATTCGGCACCCTCGGGGACGTGTTCGCCGCCGAGCCGGCGCAGTTGCGGGAGTTCGAAATCGATCAGCGCACGCTCGTCCACTTCAAGGCGATGCGCGAGGTCGGGCGACGGCTGGCCGAGCGCAAGGTCAAGGACATGCCGGTGCTGACCAACTGGCAGCAACTGATCGACTATTGCCACGCCGCCCTGGCACACGAGAAGACTGAGCAGTTCCGCATCCTCTTCCTCGACCGAAAGAACGTGCTGATCGCCGACGAGGTCCAGCAGCGCGGCACCATCGACCACACGCCGGTCTATCCCCGCGAGGTGGTGAAGCGCGCGCTGGCATTGAATGCCGCCGCGTTGATCCTGGTCCATAACCACCCTACTCGACCCGACTGATCACGCTCAATCACGCTAGAAACCGCTTAAACACGGAACTTATCGCTTGTCGACTGGGGTCGGTTAGAGGCATAAATGGGAGCGGTTTTTCGCGGGATGCGAGGGCCTACCGCCCCCAGTAGCCGACCCCTGCACCCTCGTTGCCGCTCCCAGTTTGGTGAGGGTGGTGAGAAGGATGGCAAGTCTTACCGATGCAGCGATCCGGCAGGCCATGAAGCGGGTCGAGTTGGACAGCACTCAGGAGAGCCTCGTTGATGGCGAGGGCCGCGGCACCGGCCGGCTTGTGCTGGTGTTGAAACCCATGCCGACGCGCGTGACGGCCGACTGGATGGCGCAGCAGTGGCGCGATGGCAAAC
>NZ_SCUT01000042.1 GCF_004297265.1 Reyranella sp. | reverse complement strand
GTCTCCGAGAAGCTGCTCGGGATCTATGCCGAGGACGGCATGACTCTGGAGCAGCTCATGGCCTTCACCGTCAGCACGGATCACGTCCGTCAGGAGCAGGTCTGGGAGGCATTGCAGCAGTCCTACAACAAGGAACCCTACCTGATCCGCCGCCAGCTCACCGAGAGCGCCGTGCGCGCGTCGGAACGCCGGGCGCGGTTTGTCGGACTCGATGCTTATGAGGCAGCCGGCGGCATGGTGCTGCGCGATCTGTTCGAGGAGGATGGAGGCGGCTGGCTCCAGGACGTAGCCCTGCTCG
The DNA here is from genome assembly GCF_004297265.1 of Reyranella sp. Lineage (GTDB taxonomy): Bacteria > Pseudomonadota > Alphaproteobacteria > Reyranellales > Reyranellaceae > Reyranella. The sequence continues at coordinate 6,200 of NZ_SCUT01000042.1, read as the reverse complement.
ACCGCCTGGCCACCGAGAAGCTGGCGTCCGAGGCCGAGAAAATCACCGCCGAAGGCTGGAAGTGGATCGAGGTGGCCGTCGACTTCCGCTACGGCCATGCCCAGCATCTTCGGCGGCTTGAGGGCGTGGAGATCGAGCTCACGCTCGACGAGCAAACGACGTTCGACGCCCTCACTGCCGAGCAGGCCAAGCTCGAGAGCGAGTACGAAGGCGCCGACGAGCTGCCGGACCAAGTCGACGCGCGGCTGGGCGAGATCGAGGAAGCGCTTGCCGCCTTCGACAGCCGTCCGGTCCGCTACGAGCTGGCCGAGATCGCGCGTGCCGGCGTGTTCGTCAGCATCGACGTCGATGGACGCCTTTCGGCCGATCGCGGCTATGTCAGGCAGGAAGACGAGCCGGTGCCGGCGGGCAGCGAAGATCCGGCAGGAGGCGAGATCGGCGGGGCGGACGAGACGGCGCCTGCCGCTCCGGCCCAGCGTGCCGTCATCACCATCGGAAGCGAACAGCCGGAGGACGATGGCGACGACGATGCGATCAAGCCGCTGCCGGAGCGGCTCGTGGGCGAGCTGACGGCTCATCGCACCCTGGCGCTGCGGGACGCAGTGGCGAACAGCCCCCACGTCGCCCTGACGGCGCTGCTGCACAAGCTCTGCCTCGACACCTTCCAGCACAGCGCGCCCGGCGCGTGCCTGGAGGCCTCGGTGCGGCATGTGTTCTTCCCTGCCCAATCGGCCGATTTGAAGGACAGCACTTCGGCCAAGGCAGTCGCCGACCGGCACGAAGCCTGGAAGGCCGAGCTGCCCAAGGACGACCGCGCGCTGTGGAACTGGCTCGCCTTGCTCGACGACAACCGCCGCGCCGCGCTGCTGGCGCATTGCGTGTCGTTCGGCGTGAACGCCCTCTACGAGAAGGGCGACCGCTACGGCGGACCGGGCGTCTCGGCGCATGGTGTGCAGCAGCGCATCGCCCAGGCCGACCGGCTCGCCCGCGCCGTCCACCTCGACATGGTCGAAGCCGGCTGGCGGCCCACCGTCGACAACTACCTTGGCCGCGTCACCAAGCCCCGCATCCTCGAAGCGGTGCGGGAAGCCAAGGGCGACCAGGCAGCGCAGCTCATTGATCACCTCAAGAAGGCGGAGATGGCGAAGGAGGCCGAGCGGCTGCTCGACGGCACCGGCTGGCTACCCGAACCGCTGCGGCTCGTCGACAGCGCGGACATGTCGGACACACCCATCGAGTCAGCCGAGGAGCTTCCCGCTTTCCTCGCCGACGATGAAGGGCAGGACGCTGTGACGGACGAGGTCGAGCCGACTGCCATTGCTGCCGAGTAGCGCGAACGCCGCGGGGTGGCCTCGGCCGTCCTGCGTTCTTGCCGCCCATCGTTGGATAAGCCCGGCCGCCGTGCCGGGCTTTTTCCTTTGAGAGATTCCGCACGTTCGATGCGCAAGGGGAGAGGGAGAGGACGGCCGGGACGGGTTTGAGCCGGCGGGATCCAGAGAGAGCGCCTTCCGGTTCGGACCGTTCCCGCTCTCCCGAGGTCTCTTCCATGTCGAATGTCTCCCTCTCGGCCGCGGCACCCGCGCCGCTACGCTCGCGCGCCCCCGCTGCGGATCCGTCCGCCGGCATTGCCGCGGCAGCGCAGCTTCTTCTCCCACATCTCGAGCATGGCACCCGCATCGATGCGATCGTCCTGCGTGACGCCATGGAGCACGCCTTCGTCGGCTCCGATGCAGCCGGCGCCTGGGACTGGAAGACCGCCTATGACGCCTGCGAAGCGGCGACCGTGCTGTTCATGCGCAAGTTCGGTCCCGCCATCCGGGCACGGGCTGGCACGCCGGCTGCCGAGCTCTCCATGCTCGGCAGGATCGCGGCACTCCTTCCCACCCATACCCGCCGATCCGAGGAGAGCCAGGCGCTGCAGCAATTCTCGACGCCGCTCGCGCTCGGGTTTGTTGCCGCGAGCGCTGCTGCGATCAGTCCGGCCGATCTCGTGCTCGAGCCCTCGGCAGGGACGGGTCTGCTCGCCATCTTTGCCGAGCTCGCGGGCAGCAGTCTGGCCCTGAACGAGCTGGCGGCGACGCGCGCGGCCTTGCTCGGACGGCTATTCCCCGCTGTCGTAACGACACGCTACGACGCGGCTCACATCCACGACCATCTCGACGGTGCTGTGCGCCCGAGCGTCGTGCTGATGAATCCGCCGTTCTCGGCTGCGGCGCATGTCGACGGCACGGTCGCGGATGCCGCCCTGCGCCATGTTTCGTCGGCGCTTGCGCGCCTCGCCGACGACGGGCGCCTGGTCGCGATCACCGGGGCCAGTTTCTCGCCGGACCATCCATCGTGGCGAGAGGCCTTCGTCCGCCTCCAGGAACGCGGCTGTGTCGTGTTCAGCGCAGCGGTCGATGGTCGCGTTTATGCCCGTCATGGCACCACGGTCGAGACTCGGCTGACGGTCATCGATCGCGTACCTGCCGATGATCCGAGATCTTTTCCGGCATTACTCGGCATGGCGCCCGACGCCGCGACGTTGCTCCAATGGGTGACGTCGCATGTTCCACCGCGCTTGCCTGTTCATGGCACCGCGCTTCCTGCATCCGTCCCTCCCGTCACGGTCATGTCGAACCGGAGGCCTGCACGGCAGCCACGCGCCGTTGCCGGCGATTCGCTTGAACGAGTGGGCACTGAGCTCGCCTACGAGGCCGTCGACTGGAAGCCCGCCGAGGGCGGCAGCCTCACCGAGGCGCTGTACGAAGGATACGACTTGCAGTCCATCCGGATTGCCGGTGCGCAGTCGCATCCGACGCGGCTGGTGCAGTCGGCGGCCATGGCGTCCGTCGCGCCGCCCAAGCCCACCTATCGACCACACCTTCCGGCCAGTGTCGTCGGCGACGGGCTGCTGTCCGATGCCCAGCTCGAGAGCGTCATCTATGCCGGCGAAGCGCACGGCGGCCACCTTGCCGGCTCGTGGGTAGTAAACGAGACCTCCGATGTCGTGTCAGCCGCGCCCGACGATGCCGAGAATGCTGTCCGGTTCCGGCGCGGCTGGATGCTGGGCGACGGCACCGGTGCGGGCAAGGGCCGCCAGGTCGCCGGCATCCTGCTGGACAACTGGATGCAAGGCCGCCGACGCGCCGTATGGGTGTCGAAGTCCGATAAGCTGATCGAGGACGCCCAGCGCGACTGGTCGGCGCTCGGCATGGAGCGCCTGCTGATCACGCCGCTGGCGCGATTCCGCCAGGGCACACCCATCCGCCTGGAGCAGGGCATCCTTTTTACCACCTACGCCACGCTACGGACCGATGCGCGCGAGGAAAGGGTTTCGCGGGTCCAGCAGATCGTCGATTGGCTGGGATCGGACTTCGATGGAGTGATCGTGTTCGACGAGAGCCATGCCATGGCCAATGCCGCCGGCAGCAAGGGTGAGCGCGGCGATCAGGCGCCGTCGCAACAGGGACGTGCCGGCCTGCGGCTCCAGCATGCGCTGCCCAACGCCCGCGTCATCTATGTCTCCGCCACGGGCGCCACCACCGTGCACAACCTCGCCTATGCCCAGCGGCTAGGGCTTTGGGGTGGCGAGGACTTTCCGTTCGCCACGCGCGCCGAGTTCGTGCAGGCGATCGAGGCCGGCGGCGTCGCGGCCATGGAAGTGCTTGCTCGCGACCTCAAGGCGCTCGGCCTCTACGCGGCACGATCCCTGTCCTACGAGGGTGTGGAGTACGAGTTGGTCGAGCATGCGCTGTCGCCCGAGCAGATCCGCATCTACGACGCCTATGCCGGCGCCTTCCAGGTCATCCACAACAACCTCGACGCCGCGCTTCAGGCCGCCAACGTCACTGGCGAGCGTGGCACGCTCAATGCGCAGGCGAAGTCGGCGGCCCGCTCGGCCTTCGAATCGGCCAAGCAGCGCTTCTTTTCGCACCTGATCACCTCAATGAAGACGCCGACCCTGATCCGCTCGATCGAGCGCGATCTTAAGGCCGGTCATGCCGCCGTCATCCAGATCGTCTCCACCGGCGAGGCCTTGATGGAACGTCGGCTGGCCGACATCCCGACCGAGGAATGGGGCGACGTGCAGGTCGACATCACGCCGCGCGAGTATGTGCTCGATTACCTGGCGCACAGCTTCCCGACCCAGCTGTTCGAGCCGTTCACCGATGGGGACGGCAATCTCTCCTCGAGGCCGGTCTATCGTGATGGCCAGCCTGTGCAGTGCCGCGACGCCGTCGAGCGCCGGGACCGGCTGATCGAGCGGCTGGCGTCGCTGGCGCCTGTCCAGGGCGCGCTGGACCAGATCGTTCAGCGCTTTGGTACCGACGTGGTCGCCGAGGTGACAGGCCGGTCGCGGAGGATTGTGCGCAAGGGCGACCGGCTCTGTGTTGAGAACCGTCCAGGGTCCGCCAACCTCGCCGAAGCGCAAGCCTTCATGGATGACGACAAGAGCATCTTGCTGTTCAGCGATGCCGGCGGCACCGGCCGTTCGTATCATGCCGACCTTGGCGCCCGGAACCAGCGGCTGCGTGTGCACTATCTGCTGGAGGCCGGCTGGAAAGCCGACACGGCCATCCAGGGCCTGGGGCGCAGCAACCGCACCAACCAGGCTCAGCCGCCCTTGTTCCGGCCGATCGCCACCGACGTGAAGGCCGAGAAGCGGTTCCTGTCGACCATCGCCCGGAGGCTGGACACCCTGGGCGCCATCACCAAAGGCCAGCGCCAGACCGGTGGGCAGGGATTGTTCCGCGCCGACGATAATCTCGAATCGCCCTACGGCCGGGCGGCGCTGCGTCAGCTCTACATGTTGCTGTTCGCCGGCAAGGTCGAGGGGTGCTCGCTGGAAGCCTTCCAGGCGGCGACCGGCCTGCACCTGACCGACCAGGACGGCAGCCTGCGCGAGGAGCTGCCGCCGATCACGACGTTCCTCAATCGGCTGCTGGCGCTGACGATCGATCTTCAGAACACGCTGTTCGGCGTGTTCGAGGATCTGCTACGGGCGAAGATCGAGGGAGCGCGCGTGTCCGGCACCTACGACGTCGGCGTCGAGACGCTGACGGCCGAGAGCCTGGTCGTGACCGACCGACGGGCGCTCTACGTCCATCCGACGACCGGCGCCGAGACGCAGGTATTCACGGTCCGCCGTCAGGAGCGCAACCAGCCTCTCGCCCTGACCGAGGCATTGGACCGCGGCGGCGATCCTCGCGCGCTCCTGCTCGTCAATGCGCAGTCGGGCCGGGCGGCGATACAGGTCCCGGCGCCGAGCGTCATGCTGGATGATGGCGAGGTGGAACGCCGCGTCCGGCTCGTGCGTCCGATGGAGCGGACAGCCCTTTCGGTGTCGGCCCTCGAGCAGTCGCACTGGCAACGGTCGGATCGAGCTGCGTTTGCCCAAGCCTGGGCACGGGAGCTCGCCGAGATACCTCCTTTTACAGAGAGCGACCTCCATATCGTCACTGGCCTGCTGCTGCCGATCTGGAAGCGCCTGCCGGACGAGTCCATGCGGGTCTACCGCCTGCAGACCGATGCCGGCGAGCGCGTCATCGGCCGGCTGGTGTCGCCGGCCTGGGTAGCGCAGGCCATCAGCGCCGATGGCGTGAGCCTCGCGCCGGCGGATGCCTGGACCGCCGTGCTCGACGGTCGAACCATCTTCGAGCTGCAGGAGGGACTGAGCGTGCGCCGCTCTAAGGTGATGGGCCTTTTCCGGGTGGAACTCTTCGGCTTCACCGACGGCATGGTCGATCGCCTGAAGGCGATGGGCCTGATCTCCGAGATCATCGCCTGGAAGCTCCGCCTGTTCGTGCCGACCGGCCCTGCCGGCCCTTCGATCCTCGCCGGGCTGATGGAACGCTACCCGATCGTGCGCATCGCCGGTCGGGCAGCGGCGTGAGGAGGCAGTCATGCTATCGCGCGCTGCGGACTTGGCCCGCCGCCTCGCACGCAATGCCGAGGCGGTGTGCCGACATTATCTTTCGAACGGCCATCGCGAGGGTCGCTACTGGCTGGTTGGCGATGTCGCCAACACGCGGGGCCGCAGCCTGTTCGTGCGCTTGAGCGGCCCGGACCATGGCAAGGGCGCTGCCGGCAAGTGGACCGATTATGTTGCGTCGAGAGTTATGTTGCGCAGCCGCGATTGGGCGCTGCCCTGCGGACCATCGACAAGTTTTACGCAACATAACGCCAGCACGCGGGGAGGTGCGTGATGCCCCGCGACG
>NZ_SCUT01000041.1 GCF_004297265.1 Reyranella sp. | reverse complement strand
CCAGGCCGACCGTGTACATGTGGTGCGCCCACACGACGAAGCCGACGACGCCGATCGCCACCATCGCATAGGCCATTCCGAGATAGCCGAAGATCGGCTTCTTCGCGAAGGTCGAGATGATGTGGCTGATGATGCCGAAGGCCGGCAGGATCATGATGTAGACTTCGGGATGACCGAAGAACCAGAACAGATTCAGGAACAGAGTCGGATCGCCGCCGCCCTCGGCCTTGAAGAACGAGGTGCCGAAGTTGCGATCGGTCAGCAACATCGTGATGGCGCCGGCAAGGACCGGCAGCGCCAGCAGCAGCAGGAACGCCGTGACCAGGATCGACCAGGCGAAAAGCGGCATGCGGTGCAGCGTCATGCCCGGCGCGCGCATGTTCAGGATGGTGGTGATGAAGTTGATCGCACCCAGGATCGAGGATGCACCCGCGATGTGCAGCGAGAAGATCGCGAGATCCATGCCCGCGCCCTGGTTGATCGTGAGCGGCGGATAGATCGTCCAGCCGGTGCCCACGCCGCCGCCGATCAAGGCGGACATCAGGAGCAGGATAAAGGCCGGCGGCAGCAGCCAGAAGCTGATGTTGTTCATGCGCGGGAACGCCATGTCGGGCGCCCCGATCATCAGCGGCACGAACCAGTTGCCGAAGCCGCCGATCAGGCCCGGCATGACCACGAAGAACACCATGATCAGGCCGTGCGCCGTCACGATCGTGTTCCAGAAATGGCCGTCGGGCGTGCCGTCGGCGCCGTTGAAATACTGGACGCCCGGCTGCATCAGCTCGAGGCGCATGTAGACCGAGAAGGCCGCCCCGATCAGCGCCGCCATGATCGAGAAGATAAGGTACATCGTGCCGATGTCCTTATGGTTCGTGCTGTAAAGCCACCGCCTGATGCCGGTCGGCGTGTGGTGGTCGTCGTGCCCGTGGGCGGAGTGGTCGTGGGCGGCGCCGTGCGCGGTGGCCATTCTTGATCTCCTGCGGAGAAGCGCTTAGCGGTTGGCGGGAGTGGCGGCGGAGGCGACATCGGTCGCGGGCGCGAGCCCGGCGGCCATCTTCTTGTCCGCAACCCATTTGTCGAAGTCGGCCCGCGAGACCACGCGGATACCGATCGGCATGAAGCTGTGGTTCTGGCCGCAGATCTGCGAGCACTGGCCGAAATAGAGGCCCTCTTCCTTGACGCTGATCCAGCCCTCGTTGAGGCGCCCGGGGATCACCGTCTTCTTGATGCCAAAGCCCGGGACCGTCCAGCCGTGCATGCTGCCGCCCTCGGCCGTGCCGATGATGCGCACCACGGTGTTGGCCGGGATCACCATCTCCTCGTCGACGGCGAGCAGGCGCGGCACCTGCGGCTTGGTCTTGGCGCGGTCGGCTTCGCTCAGCATGCGGCTCTCGACCGTGAAATCGCCCTGGTCGGGATAATTGTACGACCAGTACCACTGATGGCCGGTGACCTTGACCGTCAACGCCGCGTCGGTCGCCTTGTCGCTGTAATAGAGCAGGCGGAAGGACGGGATGGCGACCACCACCAGGATCAGGATCGGGATGATCGTCCAGGCGATCTCGAGCAGCGTGTTGTGCGTCACGGTCGTCGGGGTCGGGTTGCGACCGGCATGGAAACGCCACACCGCGTAAACCAGCAGCAGCAGCACGAAGACGCAGATGAGGGTGATGATCACCAGCAGCAGATCGTGCAGCGATTCCACCCGCTCCATGATCGGCGTGTAGGGCGGCGGGAAGTTCAGCTGCCAATCGTGCGGCACACCGATGACCTTCTGCGCCTGGGCCGGCGCAGCCAGGCCGAATCCGGCCATTGCCGCCAACAGTCCAACGACGCCCAATCCACGCTTAACGACCATGCATCCGTCCCCTCGGCGGTTCAGATCCGGCAGGCTTTTCCGACCCGCAAAATCCCCCGCATTTCAAACGGGTTAGTACCAGATATAGCCGTGGGTGGTAACGGGTTTTCGGCCTCCGTCGGTATGTGGCGGCCAGTCGCAGCCGCGCCCTGACGACACTGTACGCAGGTGCAGCATACCGCTCCGGAAGCGCCCCGAAGTTGCCGCTTGTCTTTCGGGGACCGGCCTATAAGGTCCCGCCCGCCGCGGCAGGACCGCGGAATCGCCTGAGGAAATCGTCATGCGGCTCGCCATTCTGACGCCCGTCCTTGCCGTCGTTCTCATGTTCGCAGGAGCAGCCTCCGCCATGGATAAGGAAAATACCCTCTACATCGACCTGAAGGACGGCCGCGTCGTCATCGAGATGCGCCCCGACCTCGCCCCCAAGCACGTCGCTCAGATCAAGAAGCTGGCGCGCGAGGGCAAGTATGACGGCGTGGTGTTCCACCGCGTGATCGACGGCTTCATGGCCCAGACCGGCGACCCGACGGGCACCGGCACGGGCGGCATGGGCGAGACGCTCAAGGCCGAATTCTCGAAGGAGCCGCACAGCCGCGGCGCGGTCTCGATGGCCCGCACCAACGACCCGAACAGCGCCCGCAGCCAGTTCTTCATCGTCTTCAAGGACTCGAACTTCCTCGACGGCCAGTACACCGTCTGGGGCAAGGTCACGTCCGGCATGGAGTTCGTGGACAAGATCAAGAAGGGCGCGCCGGGTTCGGGCGCCGTCTCCGCCCCGCCGGACAAGATGATCAAGGTCCAGGTCGCGGCCGACGCGAAGAGCTAGGCTCCTCGCGCCCCCGCTCATTCATCTACCTGGTGACGGTGTGGAAGGCCTTGGCAATGACCTGCCAGCGGCCTTCTACTTTTAGAAGGGTCAGATAGTCGGTGAAGTAGCGCGGCGGGATCTGGCACTCGACCTTGGCGAAGGCCGTCGCCGGGCCGGAAAAGTCGATCGAAACGATACGGTCGCGGCGCTCGCTGCCACTGTCCTTGGCCGACTTGCGGCTCTCGACCATATTGAACCAGTCGGCACGCGGCATGTCCGCGGCCTTGCCGTCGGGGCTGGCACTGTACAGGTGCGAGGCCGGATGGAAAGCCTCGCCCAGCTTCTTCGTGTCGCCCTCGTACAGGCCGTCGAAATAGACCTGAAGCACCTTCTCGATCGCCGCGACGTCGGAACTCATTCTTCCACTCCCTCGTTCAAATCGCGCCGTTGGGCGCCACCAGGATCTTGCCGTTGCGCCCGCCTTTGTCGGCATGCGCCAGCGCGTCCTTGATCTTCTCGATCGGATAGACCGTGTCCACCGGCGCGTACAGCGTCCCCGCCATGACCTGTCCGGCCAGCTCCGCGTAGATTTCACGGATCTTCGCCGCATTGCGCCTGGCGAGGCCGCGCCCCAGCATGAAACCGGTTAGTCTGACGCCACGGTAAATGAAGTTGCTGCGCCCCACCTTGGGGTCCTCGCCGCTCATCGAGCCATAGTGCACGACGGTGCCCTCGGTCGCTACGCACTCGACGAGGCGACCGGTCGCGGCGCCGCCGATCGCCTCGATCCCCAGCCGGATCGCGGCCTTGCCGGTCGCGCCCGCGACGCGGTCGGCGAGATCGTCGCCGTCGACCAGCACGACGTCGGCGCCCAGCGCCTTCAGTTCGTCCGCAAGCTCGGCGCGGCGCACGACATTGGCCGTGCGCAGGCCGCGCTGATGGGCCTGCACGATCAGCAGCCGGCCGACCGCCGAGTTGGCGACGTTCTGGATGACCCATTCGCCGGGCGCGAGATCGACGAAGTCCGACAGCATGAGCCGCGCCGTCGGCGGGTTGATGCGCACCATCGCGGCCTGGCGCAGGTCGATGCCGGCCGGCAGCGGGATGGCGTCGTCGCCCTTCACGCGCCGCTTCTGCGCCCAGTTCTCGCGCTGCAGGTTGATGACCGGGTCGCCCGCCTTCACGTGCTTCACGGCCGAACCGACCGCGGTGACCCGACCGACGCATTCGGCGCCAGGTGTCGCGGGTAGCGGCGGCTTCAGCCTGTAGCTGCCCTTGCAGAACCACATGTCCGCCGGATTGATCGGAAAGGCCAGCACATCGAACACGACCTCATCCGCTGCCGGTTCGCCGACGTCGGGTACGTCGGCGCAACGCGCCACGTCCCAGGGGGTCCCGTACCGATCGATCAGCACCTGCTTCATGCCGCGCCTCCGCCCGATGACCGCGGGCACTTTGTTGGCCCGTCGATTGCTTATATGGTTATTTGACAGGGGGTGAAATGCCGGATGGCGGTCAAGGCATTCGATGAGATGAACTCGGGCACGGACGGTTCGATCCGGGTGCCCTATCGAGGTGTCGCCGACTGGCTGGCGCGGACCTCGCCCGAACGGGTGGCGGCCACTCGTGCCGAAGTCGACCTTTTCTACCGTCGACACGGCATCACCTTCGGCGCCTACGGCGCGGCCGAAGGTTCCGAGACGACGATCCCCTTCGACATCATCCCGCGTGTCATCGCGTTCGACGAGTGGCAGTTCCTGCACAAGGGCCTGTCGCAGCGCGTGCGCGCCCTCAACGCCTTCTTGAGCGACGCCTATAGCCAGCGCGAAATCTGCCGCGCCGGCATCATCCCCGAAGAGCAGATCCTGATGAATGGCGAATTCGTTGCCATGGCGCAGGGACTGCAACTTCCCGGTGGCGTGCACGCCCACATCGCCGGCATCGACCTCGTCCGTGTCGGCGAGAAGGATTTCTACGTCCTCGAGGACAATGTGCGCACGCCGTCCGGCGTGTCCTACGTCCTCGAGAACCGCGAAGTCATGATGCGGCTGGCGCCGGAGCTTTTCGCGGCCATGAGCGTGCTTCCCGTGGCCGACTATTCCGAAGAGCTGCTGGCCACGCTGCGCTCCGTGTCCTTCAGCGACGATGCCGAACCCAACGTCGTACTGTTGACGCCCGGCCATTACAACAGCGCCTATTTCGAGCACGCCTTCCTGGCCGACGAGATGGGCATCGAGCTGGTGAAGGGTTCCGATCTCTTCGTCGACGAAAGCCGCGTCTTCATGCGCACGCCGCGCGGGCCGCAGAGGGTCGACGTGATCTACCGCAGGGTCGACGACGCCTTCCTCGATCCGCTGGCAATGCGGCCCGACTCCTTCCTCGGCGTCGCGGGCCTGCTGGGCGCCCTGCGCGCCGGCCGCGTGAACATCGTCAACGCGCTGGGCAATGGCGTGGCCGACGACAAGTCGACTTACACCTATGTTCCGGAGATGGTGCGCTTCTATCTCGGCGAGGAGCCGATCCTGCAGAACGTGCCGACCTGGCGCTGCGACCGACCCGACGACTACAAATACGTGCTCGAGCATCTCTCCGAGATCGTGGTGAAGGAAGTGCACGGATCGGGCGGCAAGGGCATGCTGGTCGGCCCGACCTCGAGCAAGGCCGAGATCGAGGAATTCGCGTTGCTGCTGAAGGCGCGGCCGGACAACTACATCGCCCAGCCGACCCTCTCCTTGTCGACCTGCCCGACCTTCGTGAACCAGGGCGTGGCGCCGCGGCACGTCGACCTGCGTCCGTTCGTGCTCTCGGGTAAGAAGATCACCATCGTGCCGGGTGGCCTCACGCGCGTCGCCCTCAAGGAAGGTTCGCTGGTCGTCAATTCGAGCCAGGGGGGCGGCACCAAGGACACCTGGGTGCTGGCACCGGACCAGGCGGATGGCAGATAGGCCCCTCCCATGTTGAGCAGCACCGCGAAGAATCTCTACTGGATGGGCCGCTACCTGCAGCGCGCCAAGTCGACGGCCCGGCTGATCGAGGCGACCCAGCGCATGGCCCTGCAGTCGCGCGGCGAGGAAGCCGCCGGCGTCGCGGCGATCTTCGGCATGGAGGACGAGTTCCGCCAGAGCCAGGCCCAGGGCGATCGTCTCGCCAGCCTGATCGACTTCCTGGTGCTCGACGAGAACAACCCCTCCTCCATCGTCAATTCGATCGGTGCGGCGCGGCGCAACGCCCGCGAGGAGCGCAACAACATCACCGTCGATGTCTGGGAGAGCCTGAACGCGCTCTGGCTCGAACTCAGCGCCCGCCTGCGCGGCAACCGCGCCACACTCGATCGCGGGGCGCTGATCGAGTCGGTGAAGAAGCAGGCGGTGATGATCTTCGGGGCGGCGCAGGTGACCCTGCTGCGCGACGAAGCCAACAACTTCCTGCAGCTCGGCGCCTTCCTCGAGCGCGCGGACAATACCGGCCGCATCCTCGACGTGAAGTTCCACCTGCTGCGGCCCGACGGCAATCCCAGCGCCGAGGGGCTCGACTACTTCGCCTGGTCCGAGCTGCTGGCCTGCATCGGCGCGGTGCGGACATACCGGCGCATCTACCGCAGCTCGCTCAATCCCATGAAGGTGGCGGAGCTGATGATGCTGCGGCGCGACGTGCCGCGTTCCGTCCATCACTGCCTCTGGATGGTCGACCTCAACATGCGCGAGCTGGCTGACACTTACGGCACGCATGGCGAGGCGGACCGGCTGGCCGGCGAGCTGCACGCGCGGCTGCGCTACGCGCGGATCGACAGGATATTCGACGTCGGCCTGGCGAAATTCCTGGGCGGTCTGCGTGGCGACATCGGCACGCTGTCGGACGAAATCGGCCGACAGTTCCTCCTGGATTGAGCAGAATGATGCGCTTTTCCGTCCACCACGCCACGCGCTTCCAGTTCGACCAGCCTTCCGGACATTCGATCCACGACGTGCGTCTCACGCCCAAGCCCGCGGCGGCGCAGCGCATCGTATCGTGGCGCATCGACGGGCCCGGCAAGAAGTCGGAATGGAAGGACGGGCACGGCAACCAGGTGACGACCTTCTCGGTCGCCCAACAGCACGACAACGTCGAGATCGTGGTGCAGGGCATCTATGAATACAGCGGTACCGACCAGTGGCTGCGCTATGTCGAGGAGCCGACCCTGCCGGCGCCCTTCTGGCTGCGCAACTCGGGCCTTGCGCGTCACGATGCGACCTTCGATCCGGTGATCGAGGGCTTCGCCGAGCGCGCCGCGGAGCCCGCGCAGCGGGTCACCGTCCTGCATGAGCTGATGGAGCGGATCTCGGCGCGCGTGGCCTACAAGACCGGGGTCTCGACCGTGGACACGACGGCCGCCGAGGCGCTGACGCGCGGCGCCGGCGTGGCGCAGGACGAGACCCACATCTTCATCGCCTGCTGCCGCCGCCTCGGCGTGCCCGCCCGCTATGTCAGCGGCTATCTCCGCAACGACGATCCCGAGCTGCATGTCGGCCGGACCAGCCATTCCTGGGCCGAAGCCTGGGTACCGGGGCTCGAATGGGTGGGCTTCGACCCCGCCAACGGCATCAGCCCCCGCGGCGACAGTCTGCGTGTCGCGGTGGGCCTCGACTATCGCGATGCCGCGCCGGTCAGCGGACGCCGGGTCGGCTTCGGCGATGCGAAGATGACGGTGGACTGTTCCGTCCGGCTGATCGACTAGGTGGGGTTTTCCCGGACGGTCCTGCGCCGCCAGAGCGTGGCGAGCAGCACGAAGACGTGCCGAGATTGAATGATCGCACCAATGGCAATGAGGACGACTGAAACGGTCAGCAGCGTGTGCTCGTAGCCGGTCGTGTTCACGATGCGGTCCGGCAGGCTGATCATCGCGACCGCGATTTCGGCGAACAGGCCGAGGACCAGCTGCGCTACCCCGTATTCATGGCACATCTCGTCGATATGCACCTGCCGCTGCTCGTCGGGCACGCCGGACACGCCGAACCGCTTGCGGATCACCCCCCGCTCCTCCAGCGCCACGCCCCAGCCGATCATGATCAGGGCGATCGTGGAGGCTATCGTGACAGGCTCGTGGGTGTCGGCATGCCGGTTCACGCTCCGCACGATGTCGATGATCGACAGCACTGTCGGGAACAGGATCATCACGTTGACCGCCGCGATGAAGACCGGGGAGATGACGAACCGCAGCGGAACCAACAGGAACTTCATCCAGGCCTCACTACCCTCTTGCCCTAGCGACGGTACGGCCCGCCCGACGATAAATACGGGTCGTCGCCTTGCGGAAAGCCGGCGTCGCGACTAGCTTCGCGCCGCTCATAAAAATGCCTGAAGGAGGCATATTCGTCATGGCTTTCATCGCCGATCGTCTCAGCCGCATCAAGCCGTCTCCGACCAATGCCGCGCAGGGCAAGTTCCTCGAGATGAAAGCGGCGGGCAAAGACGTGATCGGCCTGGCCGCCGGCGAGCCCGATATGCCGACACCGGACCACATCAAGGAAGCGGCAATCCAGGCGATCCGCAACAACGATACCAAGTACACGGCGGTGCCGGGCACGCCGGCGCTGCGCCAGGCGATCGTCGCCAAGATGAAGCGCGACCATGGCCTCGACTACAAGCCGTCGCAGACCGTGGTCACCTCGGGCGGCAAGCAGATCATCTTCAATGCCATGCTGGCGACGCTGAATCCCGGCGACGAGGTGATCGTGCCGGCGCCGTACTGGGTCTCGTACCCTGAGATGGTGCTGTTCGGCGATGGCACGCCCGTCATCGTGCAGTGCCGGGAGGAGAACGGCTTCAAGCTGACGCCGGAGGATCTCGACCGCGCCATCACGCCGAAGACCAAGTGGATCATCCTGAACTCGCCCAGCAATCCGACGGGTGCGGCCTACTCGAAGGCCGACCTCCGCGCCTTGTGCGATGTCCTGCTGAAGCATCCGCACGTGTACATCCTGACCGACGACATGTACGAGAAGCTCGTCTACGACGACTTCGAGTTCTTCACGCCGGCCCAGGTCGAGCCAAAACTGTACGACCGCACGCTGACCATGAACGGCGTATCGAAGGCCTACAGCATGACGGGCTGGCGCATCGGCTACGCGGCCGGGCCGCAGGAACTGATCAACGCCATGATCACCGTGCAGTCGCAGAGCACCTCGAACGCCAGTTCGATCAGTCAGGCCGCGGCCGTGGCCGCGCTCAACGGTCCGACCGACTTCATCCCGAAGAACGTTGCGATCTTCAAGCAGCGCCGCGACCTGATCGTGTCGATGCTGAACCAGACCAAGGGCCTGAAGTGCCCGCGTCCCGAGGGCGCCTTCTACGTCTATCCGTCGTGCGCCGGCACCATCGGCAAGAAGACGCCCGACGGCAAGGTCATCAAGGACGACACCGACTTCGTGAACTACCTGCTCGAGGCCGAGGGCCTCTCGGTGGTTCAGGGCTCGGCGTTCGGCCAGGGCCCGGCCTTCCGCATCTCCTACGCCACGGCGACGGAGCTTCTCGAAGAAGCCGGCCGCCGAATCCAGCGCGCCTGCGCCGCGCTGTCGTAAGCACTGCTGACCTAATTTCATCCCCGCCCGGCGTTTGACTCAGCCAGGCGGGGATGAAACGCTTTTCATGACAAGTGGGCTTCGCTCCGGCTGATCGTTCGGAAGCGTAACGTCTATTCTGCGACGTCCGTCCGGAGCTTCTGCGCTTTCTGCGAAGAAGGAGGACGTTGTCATGGCCGAATTCAGGACGGAGACGATCACCGGCGGCAGACCAGGCAGCGGCGCGCATCGCGTCGTCGCGCTGTGCGGGCCGTATCTGTCGGGCAAGACCAGCCTGCTCGAAAGCATCCTGTACGCGACCGGCGCCATCGGCCGTCGCGGCTCGACGCGCGCAGGCACCTCGATCGGCGACGGCGCCGCCGAAGCGCGCAAGCGCGGCATGGGCACCGAGATCAACGTCGCCTCGGTCGACTATCTCGGCGACCAATGGACCTTCCTCGACGTGCCGGGCTCGATCGAATTCCAGCACGACGCCTTCGCAGCCCTTGCGGTGTGCGATGCCGCCGTCCTCGTCTGCGAGCCCTCGCCCGAGCGCGTGATGACGCTCACGCCGCTCCTGAAATTCATCGAGGACCGGCACATCCCGCACGTCATCTTCGTCAACAAGATCGATTCCGCCGAGGTCCGCGTGCGCGACCTGCTTTCGGCGCTGCAGTCGGTGTCGCGACGCAGGCTGGTGCTGCGGCAGGTGCCGATCCGCCGCGCCGCCGCCGACGGCAGCGAGGAGACGGTGGGTTATGTCGATCTCGTGAGCGAAAGGGCCTATCGCTACCGCAGCAGCGGCGCCTCCGACCTGATCGAGATGCCCGCAGAGGTGCTGCCACGCGAGGCCGAGGCGCGGCGCGACATGCTGGAGACGCTCTCGGAGTTCGACGATGCGCTTCTGGAACAGCTCATCGAGGATATCGCGCCGGAAAAGTCGCTGATCTACCGCGACCTGCATGACGAGTTCTGCACCGACCAGATCTCGCCGGTCCTGCTCGGCGCCGGCGACCGCGAGAACGGCGTGCGGCGCCTCCTGAAGGCGCTGCGCCACGATACGCCCTTCGTCGAGCAGACCGCACAGCGGCGCGCCTTGCCTTCGCACGACGCTCCGACGGCCGAGTGTTTCAAGGTCCTGCATCAGAGCCACGCCGGAAAGCTTTCGCTCTGCCGCATCTGGTCCGGGACGATGGCCGAGGGACAGTCGGTCGGCGGACAGAGGATCGGCTCGATCCTGCGCCCGTTCGGGCAGAGGGTCGACAAGATCGCCGGCGCGCGCGCTGGCGAGATCGTGGCCCTGGCCAAGGTCGAAGCGCTGTCGTCGGGCCAGATCCTCAGTCCCGCGGGAATCGCCGCCTCGGCGGATTTCCCGGCGGCCGACGCCCCCGTGTTCGGCCTGGCCCTCTCGGCCCGCAACCGCAACGATGAAGTGAAGCTCTCGGGGGCCCTCCAGAAGATCGTCGAGGAAGATCCGTCGCTCTCCTTCGAGCAGCGCGGCGAGACCCATGAGCTGCTTCTCAGGGGCCAGGGGGAGATGCACCTGAAGGTTGCCGTCGACAAGCTCGCCGGGCGCTACAACGTCGCCGTCGAGACGACGACGCCGCGCGTCGCGTATCGCGAGACCATCCAGGCCGGCATGCAGCAGCATGCACGTTACAAGCGTCAGACCGGCGGTCACGGCCAGTTCGCCGACATCAAGGTCGAGATCAAGCCGCTGCCCCGCGGGTCGGGCTTCCGCTTCGTCGACCGGATCGTGGGCGGCGTGGTGCCCCGCAACTTCATTCCAGCCGTCGAGGAAGGTCTGCGCGAGTACCTGAAGGAAGGGCCGCTTGGACAGCCCGTGGTCGATCTCGAAGCAACGCTGTTCGACGGCCAATACCATGCCGTCGACAGTTCCGAGATGTCGTTCAAGATGGCCGCGCGCATCGCCATGAGCGAGGCCATGCCCAAGTGCAGACCGGTCCTGCTCGAACCCATTCTCCGCGTCACCGTCACAGGACCTGCCGAATCGACGCCGCGGCTGCAGCGGCTGATCTCGGGCCGACGTGGGCAGCTTCTCGGCTACGATGCCCGGCCCGACTGGCCGGGATGGGACGAGGTCTCGGCCCTGATGCCGGAGGCGGAGATCGCCGACATGATCGTGGAGATCCGGTCCGTCACACAGGGCATCGGCACCTTCCGCGTGGAGTTCGACCACCTGCAGGAACTGGCCGGCCGCACGGCCGAGCGCATCGTGGAGGAGACGAAGAAACGTCAGGCCGCCTAGTCACAAGGCGGTGAGATCGGGCCGACGGACCTTCCGGGCCGAGGTCCCGCTTCTCATATTCGCCCCGTGGAATGGTTCCACGGGAGTGATGTTCATGATCAACAGACGGTCTGTGATGGTGGGCGGCCTGGCGATGGCCACCGCATCGTCACTGGCCCGCGTCGCGAATGCCCAGGCTGGGCGCCCGACGCTGGTGTTCGTCGGCCACGAACTTTGAGGCGGCTGCAAGATCTGGCGTGCCCAGTCAGAGCCTGATTTCCTCAAGTCGGCCGCTTTCAAGAAGATGGACTATCAGGTCGTCCATCCGGCCAATGCAGACCTTGTGATGGTCGAAGGAAGCTGGCCCGTGCCGGCGAGACCCATCCGTGCCGCTTTCCTGCTCAGCGAGGAAGGCCAGAAACGCCCCAATGCCACGCCGCGCTTCATCCTCTTCCAGGATGGCAGGATCGTCCTCACCGTCACCGGCAACGGCGACTGGAAGGACAAGATGTGGCCGATGATCCAAGACGTGACGGCTACCAAGGCCTAGTTTCCGGCCGGGCCAGGTTGCTCCATAGTACCCTCGTGGGATTCGTCACGAGGGGGACGCAACTTGATGTTGAAGAGACGTAGTGTGATCGCGGCCGGCCTGTCGCTGGCCGCCGCGCCGGTGTTGGCGCGCACCGCCGCCGCCCAAGGCGCGACAAAGGGCACCAAGCCCATCCTGATCTTCGCCGGCGACGAGACATCCGAGGCCTGCAAGGTCTGGCGCACGCAATGGGAGCCGCTCTTCAAGCAGGCCCCGGTGTTCCAGAAGGTAGACTATCGCGTGGTGTTCCCGAAGACGCCGGCGCTCCTGTTGAAGCCTGCGAGCTGGCCCTCGGACCTGCGCTGGGTGCTCGACGCCTTCCTGATGAGCCAGGTCGGTGTCGAACAGGGCGCCGAGACGCCGCGCTTCTTCCTCGTGCAGAACGGCCAGATCACCTTCACCGCCGTCGGCAACAACGCCTGGCGCGACGTCATGTGGCCGACCCTGCTCGACGTGACCAATTCGCAGCCGTAAAGCCGCGTCACGGGGCAGTGAGCAGGGTTGATTTGCGACTGCCCGATGCCGGGCCCATCTAGAGGCACGGCGTAAACAGGAGCGAGGAACGATGCTGATCAAGCGCGCGAAAGGCTGGGAGCTTCCGGAGTCGAAAACGACGCCGGAGAGCCACTACCTCAACCGGCGCGCCATGGTGCGCGCGATGGGCTTCGGCGCGGCCTCGATCGCCCTGCCGGCCCAGCTCATGGCACAGGACAAGTCGGCCGATCCGTCGGCCGGGCTCTATCCGGGCAGGCGCAACGACCGGTACGGCGTGCCGACGCCGATGACCGCCGAGAAGCTGGCCACGACCTACAACAACTTCTACGAGTTCGGCACCGACAAGAGCATCTGGCGCGACGCCCAGAAGCTCGAGGTTCGGCCCTGGACCATCAAGGTCGGCGGCATGGTCGAGAAGCCGTTCGAGATCGGCATCGACGACCTCCTGGCCAAGGTGCAGCTCGAGGAGCGGGTCTATCGCCATCGCTGTGTCGAGACCTGGTCGATGATCGTGCCGTGGAGCGGCTTTCCGGTGCGCTCGCTGGTCGAGCTCTGCAAGCCGCTGGGCAGCGCCAAGTTCATCGTGATGAAGACCTTGTCCAAGCCGTCGGTCATGCGCGAGCAGCGCGACCTCCTCTACCCCTGGCCCTACACTGAGGGGTTGGCGATGGACGAGGCGATGAACGATCTCGCCTTCATCGCCACCGGCCTCTACGGCAAGCCGATGCCCAAGCAGAATGGCGCGCCGCTGCGTCTCGTGGCGCCCTGGAAGTACGGCTTCAAGAACGTGAAATCGATCGTCAGCGTCGAGTTCACCGACAAGAAGCCCAAGACGTTCTGGGAAGGGCTGCAATCCAGCGAATACGGCTTCTGGGCCAATGTGAACCCCGAGGTCGCCCATCCGCGCTGGAGCCAGGCCACGGAAAAGCCGCTGGGCAGCGACCAGCGCATCCCGACGCTGCTCTACAACGGCTATGCCGAGTTCGTGGCCGGGCTCTACACCGACCGCAAGGCGGAAAAACTGTTCATGTAGCCTGCCCTCCTTTGCCTCGCCGCGCCGGGCCGCTAAAACGGAGCCCGGCCGGACGAGGCCCCAGGAGGAAACGTGAAACTCAACCGTCGTACGACCCTGGCCGGCGCCGCCGCACTGGCCGCGGGCTCGCTGTCCAGGGCCGCCTTCGCCCAGGCCTACCCCAACAAGCCAATCAAGCTCGTCGTTCCCTTTGCGGCCGGCAGCGCCACCGACCTGACGGCCCGTGGTCTCGGCGCCAAGCTGCAGGATATCCTGAAGCAGCCGATCGTCATCGAGAACAAGCCCGGCGCCAGCGGTCAGCTCGGCGCCTCCGCCGTCGCGACGGCGCCGGCCGACGGCTACACGCTGATGATGGGCACCAACACGACCAACGCCGCCAACGGCGCCCTGTTCAAGAAGCTGAGCTACGATATCGACAAGGATTTCGCGCCGATCATGCGCTGCGTGATGGGCGTCAACGCGCTGGTCGTGAACAACGACCTGCCGATCAAGACCACGGCCGAGCTGGTCGAATATGCCAAGAAGAACCCCGGCAAGCTCAACTATGCCGAGGCCAGCGCCTCGCAGCGCCTCTCGGGCGAGATGTTCAACCAGCTGGCCGGCGTGAAGATGGAGCGGGTGCCCTACAAGGCGAGCCCGCAGGCACTGGGTGACGTGGCCTCGGGCCAGGTCCAGGTGATGTTCCCCGACCTGCCTCAGGCGCTGACGCAGATCGAGGCCGGCCGCGTGCGCGGGCTCGCGACCACCGGCCCCAAGCGCACGACCGTCACACCCAACCTGCCGGTGATCGCCGAAACGGTGCCGGGCTATTCGCTGGTCTACTGGCTGGCCGTCTTCGCGCCGGCCGCGACGCCGAAGGACGTCCAGAAGGTCCTCGCCGACGCCATCGCCGAGGCGCTGAAGGATCCGGCCACCGCCAAGGCGATGACGCAGGGCCGCATGGAGATCGCCCCGCTCGCGCTCGACGAGTTCGCGGCCTACGTGAAGAGCGAAACCGCCTGGTGGACCAAGGAGATCAAGGCCGCCGGCATCGAGCCGGAGTGAGCGACGCCATGAGCAAGGTCATCATCGAGAAGAGCGGCCCGGTCAAAACCATCTGGATGAACCGGCCGGAGAAGCGCAACGCGCTCGACAGCGAGCTGATGCGCGAGATGATCGAGGCACTGCAGGCGCCCGTCGCGCCAGAGGATCGCGTCGTCGTCGTCCGGGGCAAGGGCGACGTGTTCTGCGCCGGCCTCGACATGGCGGAGCGGCGCGAGACGATCGGCGGCGGCAATGCCAGCGGCATCGAGGTGATGCTGCGCGCGGTCGAGCTCTGTCCCCTGCCCGTCGTCGCGGTCGTCCATGGCGACGCCATCGCGGGCGGCAACGAGCTGGCGCTGCATTGCGATCTCGTGGTGGCGAGCCAGAAGGCGCGCTTCGGCATGT
The DNA here is from genome assembly GCF_004297265.1 of Reyranella sp. Classification (GTDB taxonomy): domain Bacteria; phylum Pseudomonadota; class Alphaproteobacteria; order Reyranellales; family Reyranellaceae; genus Reyranella. The sequence goes on along the minus strand of NZ_SCUT01000041.1, from coordinate 35,079 downwards.
CGCTTGCGCAGGTGGGCCTGGCGCCCAACTGGTTCCTCGCCAAGAAGCTGATGGAAGTGCTGGGGCCGGTCACGACCCGCGAGATGCTGCTGCTGGGCGATCCCCTGCCCTCGACCAAGCTGCACGCGCTGGGCCTGATCGCCCGCTGCGTGCCGGCCGACCAGCTCGAGGCCGAGGCCTCGAAGGTCGTCGAACGGCTGGCGGCCAACGCGCCACTGTCGCTCAAGGCCATGAAGGCGCTGACGGTGAAGCAGCTCGAGTTCCGCGACGGCATCAAGCACGACGATGTCGACGCGCTCGTCCAGGCCGCGATGAAGAGCCAGGACGCGCAGGAAGGCATGAAGGCGCGACTGGAAAAGCGCACCGCGAAGTTCCAGGGAAAGTAACCATGTCCCTGCGGCTGCGCCTCGACAAACCCTGGCAGAAGCTGACCGCGGAGACCGCGCAGCGCCTGCCCGGCCAGCTCGGCGTCTATCAGGTGGCCGATGCCAAGGGCACCGTGCTGTTCATCGGCCAGGCCGGCGCCCGCTCGCCGTTCGGCCTGCGCTCCGAATTGCAGCGCGAGCACAAGGAACGCGGCGACGGCTGCCAGTTCCGTGTCGAAGTGAACCAGCAGTACCGCACGCGCTGGTTCGAGCTCTTGATGGTGCACAAGGCCGATCACGGTGCCCTGCCCCCCGACAATGCTAAGAACCCGCCGCCCCTGGGGCGGTTGAGTCCGTCTTGAAGCATCACCCTTTCTTCCTCCTCTCCCCGCTAGGGGGAGAGGCAGGGTGAGGGGGCGATGCACCACCTGTAACCCCCTCACCTGACCTCTCCCCCTATCGGAGGAGAGGAACAAGAGGAGAGAGAAAATGGATTTCGAACCGTCCGAAGAGCAGCAGATGCTGATCGAGCAGGTCCGCCGGTTCGTGCGGGAGGAGATCATTCCGCTCGAAGCCAAGCTCGATCCCGACGCCTCGGAACTCGATCCCGCAGATCATGCGCGGCTGGTCGAGAAGACCAAGGCGATGGGCCTGTTCGGCATCGACATCCCCAAGGAGTATGGCGGTCCCGACATCGACATCGTGACGCGCGTGCTGCTGGCCATCGAAATGGCGCAGCATCGCGCCGGTCTCTACGTGCCCTGCTACGGCACCTTCGGTGGCGCGGGCCTCGCGCAGATCTTCGAGGCCAACGACGACCAGAAGGAGCGGTATCTCTATCCGACCCTGCGCGGCGAGAAGAAGGCCTTCTTCGGCCTGACCGAACCGTCAGGCGGCAGCGATCCCGCGCGCGCCATCCAGACCAGGGCCGAGCGCAAGGACAATGGCTGGGTATTGAACGGCGCCAAGATCTTCATCTCCAACGCCGACCGCGCGCAGTACGGCATCGTCTTTGCCCGCACCGATTCGTCGAAAGGCCGCGCCGGAATCACCTGCTTCATCATCGACAGCGACACGCCGGGCTTCCATGTGCGCCGCGTGGTGCACACCTTGCGCTCCTCACATTATGCGACGGAGCTCGAGTTCAAGGATTGCTGGGTGAGCGATCACCAGGTGCTGGGCGAGGTGAACAAGGGCTTCGCGGTCGCCAACGACCGGCTGACCCGCCAGCGCATCCCCTATGCCGCGGGCTGCATCGGCGTCGCCATCGCCGCGCACGAGATGGCGATCGAATGGGCCAAGATGCGCACGACCTTTGGCGAGAAGCTGTCACATCGCCAGGCCGTGCAATGGATGCTGGTCGACAATGAGATCGACATCCGCACCGCCAGGCATTTCACCCTGGAAGCCGCCGAGAAGGCGCGCCGCGGCCTGCCCTTCAGGATCGAGGCCTCGATCGCCAAGCTGACCGCCTCCGAGGGTGGGGGCCGCGTGGTCGACCGCGCAATGCAGATCCATGGCGGCATGGGCATGACCAAGGACCTGCCGCTGGAGCGCTGGTACCGCGAGATGCGCATCCGCCGCGTCGGCGAAGGCCCCAGCGAGGTGCAGCGCATGGTGATCGCGCGCGAGATCCTGGGGAGCAACCTTCGATGAACGCCGCACCCGGCCCCCTCTCAGGCATCAAGGTCATCGAGTTCGGCCAGAACCTGGCCGGCCCCTATTGCGGCCAGATCCTGGCCTTCCTGGGTGCCGAGGTGATCAAGGTCGAGCGGCCCGAGGGCGACGATGCGCGCAAGTGGGGCCCTCCCTTCGTCGAGGGCGATGCGACGGGCTTCATCGCACTGAACCGCGGCAAGAAATCGATCACCTGCGACCTCGCCGATCCGGCCCAGCGCGAGGCCCTGATCGAGCGCATCGGAACGGCAGACATCTTCGTGCACAACCTGCGTGCCGACGTGCCGGCGAAGTTCGGTTTCGACGGCGCCACGCTCACCAAACGCTTCCCGCGCCTGATCTATGCCGACCTGGGCGCCTTCGGCCATGCCGGGCCGTGGAAGGATCGGCCGGGTTACGAGCCGATCATCCAGGCCGTCGCCGGCCTCATCTCGCTGAACGGCGACCCCACGGGGCCCGAGGCCCGCATCGGCGTCTCGATCATCGACCTGTCGACCGGCATGTGGACGGCGATCGGCGTGCTCGCGGCGCTGGCAAAGCGCACCGCCACCGGCGAAGGCAGCCTCGTGAACACCTCGCTGTTCGAGAGCGGGCTGATGTGGGCATCGAACCATGTCGCCGGCTGGTCGGTGACCGGCAAGATGCCGCCGCGCCAGGGCACCGGCCATCCGTCGCTGACTCCGTACCAGGCGTTCGAATGCAGCGACGGGCCGCTGATGATCTGCCCGGGCAACGACCGGCTGTGGCGCAAGTTCGCCGAGGCGCTGGGCCAGCCCGAATGGCCCGACGAGGAGCGCTTCCGGACCAACGTCCAGCGCGCGGAGCGGCGCGAACTGCTGCTGGGCATGATCGCCGACATCATGAAGGAGCATCCCCGGGCCTATTGGCAGGCCAAGCTCGATGCGCTGGGTGTGCCCAATGGCCCGCTGAACACCGTGCCCCAGGTGATGGAGCTGGCGCAGGTTGCGGCGCTGGCGATGTTCATGCAGCCCTACGCCGGCTCGAACGCCCTGTTTCACGGCCTGCCGCTCAGCATCGATGGCCAGCGGGCCGGCGGAATGGAAACGGCGCCGAAGATCGGCGAGCACAACGGGACGGATTAGCCGACGAAGCTCAGGCAGTAGTCGCGCACCTGCTGGAGGGGGATGCGCGCGTGGCTCTGCACGATGATGAACTTGCCGCCGGGATCGGTGCCATTCGGCAGCCTGACGAGGCGCTCGAAATCGTCGGCGCCCCAGACGCAGGATTGTTCCGAGAACAGCTGCACATCGGACGTGTAACAGGTGTCCCACTCGGCGTGATAGTCGAAGAGCGTGCCGCTGATCTCCGCTGCGCTGGTATAGAGGGAATATTCCGTCCACGGCACCTGGAACGGCTTGCGGGCCTTCCAGAGCACCAGCGAGGTCATCGCATTGAAGCGGGGCCCCCGCAGCTGGTCGAGGGTCATCCGGGCCAGGTCGCCGTGCAGGATGTTCGGCGTGACCGAGAGGCCATGCGACCTCGGATCGTAGGGAACGCCGATCACCTCCGACGCGCTCTGCCACCAATCGTGATGCTGCTTGGGTTCCCAGCGGGACAGAGCGCGGTCATATTGCACGAAGGTCCGCGAATCGAAGTCGCCAACGCAGCAGACGTCGGAATCGAGCGTGAAATAACCCGCGAATCCCAGGACCGCCGGCACGTGCAACTTCACGATCTGCTGTCGGTACCAGCCGGTCATCCAATAGAAGGAACTGAAGGCCGGGAAGAAATCGCGCTCTCGGCGGACGGTCACTTCGATGTTCGGAAAACGCGGCAGATTGGACCGCAGCAGGTCTGCGTCGCGGTTGGGAGCAATGATCAGGAGTTCGAAGGGCTTGCTGTCGCGCCAGTGCTTGGCCAGCGACTCGATCAGGAGACCGGCACGCTCCAGATCGCCCAGGCGCTTGATGTTGCGCAGGGCGAGCGGGAGGATTCCTTGTCTGATCTCAGAGAACATTCGGGGCTACACTCTCCAACTATATATGGGCATCGCCAACTCCATATCAATCGATAGGTTAAATCATTGCACTAGCCACTGAGCGGCAGATCGACCCACGTCCGCAAGAGGGGATCGCTCCATGCAGGGCGCAAAAAAAACGCCGGGCCCAAGGGCCCGGCGAGTCAAACAGGGAGGCTTCACGTCTGGGAGACGTGGGATCATGAGGATCCCGAGTTTCGAACGCGATCAGCCGAAACCGTTCGTGTCGAAGACCTGTATTTAACCTATGCCTCATGAGCGGGAATGGCAGTGGTGAAGTTTTGGACACTGGCATGCGGCATGCGCATGCCTTTCACCAACTATGCAATCCTGCACGTCTGACGGATCAGAAACGTGTCTCCGCCACCTTCCGCAGCAAGAAATCACGGAACACGGCGATGCGCTTCGAGTGCCGCAGTTCCTCAGGATAGGTGAAATACACATCGGTGGTACGGACATTGAGATCCGGCAGCAGCATCTCGAGCTTGGTCGATTCACGCGCCAGATAGTCGGGCAACGAGGCAATGCCGAGACCGGACTCGACGGCGCGGAAGATGCCGTAGGTGTTGTTGACCCGGAGCACCACGAGCCGCGGATTCTGGTCGGCATTGCCCTCGCGCAGCAGCCAGTTCACGTCCTGGACGGGCGCGCGTGCATCCTCGCCGAAGATGATGAGCCGATGCTGGTCGAGTTCGTCGATCGTGGTGGGCTTGCCGTATTTCTGGACGTAGCCATGCGAGGCGTAGACGTGGCTGCGGACCGTCAGCAGGTGACGCTGCACGAGTCCTGGCTGGCGCGGCATGACCATGCGGATGGCCACGTCGGCCTCGCGCATGCCGAGGTCGAGCTCGTTGTCGGACAGCACGAGGCTGACGTCGATCTCGGGATAGAGCGCGATGAACTCGTGCATCTGGGTCGTCAGCCAGGTCGAACCGAAGCCCACCGTGGCGTGAATCTTGAGCCGCCCGGCGGGCTTGTCCTGGTTGGCGCGCAACAGGGCCTCAGCGGTGTTGACCTTGGCGGCCATGTCGCGCGCCGTGCGGTAAAGCAGCTCGCCCTGCTCCGTCAGGATGAGACCGCGCGCATGGCGATGGAACAGCATGACGCCGAGCTGCTCCTCGAGCGCGCCGATCTGGCGCGAGATCGCCGACTGGCTGAGCTTCAGCGATTCGCCCGCATGGGTGAAGCTGCCGGCATCGGCCACGGCCTGGAAAATCCGCAGCTTGTCCCAGTCCATTTCATTGCCTCCCTGTCCCTGCCTGCTGCTTCATTCGGCGGCTTGGGCGTGGCGCGTGTCCTGTCCCGCCAGCCACCGCTCGGCCTCGAGGGCGGCCATGCAGCCGGTGCCCGCGGCCGTCACCGCCTGCCGAAAGACCTTGTCCTGCACGTCGCCGGCCGCGTAGACGCCCTCGATGTTGGTCCCGGTCGAATCCGGCCGGGTGATCAGATAGCCCTCGCCGTCCATCTCGAGCTTGCCCTTGAACAGCTCGGTATTGGGCGAGTGGCCGATCGCCACGAAGAAGCCGTCCGTCTTGACGTCGTGCACGGCCCCCGTCTTCACGTTGCGCAGTCGCGCACCGGTGACGATCGGCGCCGGCGTCTTCTCGCCGAGAATCTCGTCGACGACGTGATCCCAGACGACCGTCACCTTCGGGTTCTTGAACAGGCGATCCTGGAGGATCTTCTCCGCGCGGAAACTGTCGCGGCGGTGGACCAACGTCACCTTCGAGGCGTGGTGCGTCAGGTAGAGCGCCTCCTCGACGGCCGTGTTGCCGCCGCCGACCACGACCACTTCCTTGTTGCGGAAGAAGAAGCCGTCGCAGGTCGCACAGGCCGACACGCCGCCGCCGCGGAACGTCTCCTCGCTGGGCAGGCCCAGCCACTTCGCCGTGGCGCCGGTCGCGATGATGAGGGAATCGGCCTCATACCGGTCCCCTGAATCGCCCAGGCAGACGAACGGACGCCTGGTCAGGTCGACGTCCACGATCGTGTCGAAGAACAGCTTCGTGCCGACATGCTCCGCCTGCTTCTGCATCTGCTCCATCAGCCACGGGCCCTGGATCACATCCGCGAAGCCCGGATAGTTCTCCACGTCGGTCGTGATCGTGAGCTGCCCGCCGGGCTGGATTCCCTGCACGAGCATCGGGTTCAGGCTGGCGCGGGCAGCATAGATCGCCGCCGTGTAGCCGGCTGGTCCCGACCCCAGGATCATTACCTTGCTGCGATGAGTTTCTGCCATGTGTGCTCCGCATCCCGCCAACCGCATATCTTCGACATATATGCAAACCTCGCCGGAGTTGCACGGATAGATGTCGATTTCACACGCAATTGTTCACAGCCAACCGGCGAATTCTCGCAACTTTATTGCGCGCCCGGCACGGTTCTGGCATAGACCGCGGCCAACGGAGGAAAACGGATGGCTCGGGCCAAGCTCGATCGAATTGACCGGCGAATTCTCAGCGACCTGCAGTCCAATGGACGCATGACGAACGTGGAACTGGCCGAACGGGCCGGGATATCGGCGCCGCCCTGCCTGCGCCGCGTGCGCGCCCTCGAGCGGGCCGGCATCATCAAGGGCTACCATGCGGAATTGAGCCCCGAAGCGCTGGGCTACAGCGTATCCGTGTTCGCCCTGGTGGGGCTGAACAGCCAGGCCGAAGCCGACCTCAAGTCCTTCGAGGAGCTGATCGCCAAGTGGGACGAAGTCCGCGAGTGCCACATGCTGGCCGGCGAGGCCGACTTCCTGCTCAAGATCGTGGCAGAGACTTGGGACGACTATCAGAAATTCCTCACGACCCGCCTCACCTCGGCGCCCAACGTCAGCCACGTGAAATCCATGATGGTGTTCCGCACCGCCAAGGAAGTGCCCGGGGTTCCCATTTCGACGGAGGCGTAGAGTGACCGACGTCACCTTCGAGATCCTGCACCGCGTGGCCGACGCCTTCGCCCGGCGCGACGTCGACGGGATCGTCGATTCCTTCGCTGAGGACGGTGAATTCCGCAACGCCAAGGGGCCCGACTACTGGGGCCAGAGCTTCAAGGGCAAGGCGGCGATCCGCAGCTACTTCGAGCCGCTGTTCGCCAGCACCGGCGACGTGAAGTGGACCCACACGAATGAGTTCATCTGCGGCGACCGGGCGGTGACCGAATGGCACCGGACCGCCACCTTGGCGAGCGGCGAGCGCCAGGAATGGCTGGGCTGCGACCTCTATACCTTCCGCCGCGGCCTCATCGTCATGAAGGACACTTACATCAAAGTCGTCGTCTGAGCCCCTTGCAGGGAACGCTGTGTATTGATAGCGTGGTTAAATACACAACGTTGTCACAAAGACCGAAGGTCGCGAGCCATGCGGAATCTGCTCCAGGCGTCCAAGATCCTGCTGCTCGATCTGGCATCGACGCTGCTGTTCCTCGCCATCTACGTCCTCACCGGAAATCTCTTCCTCGCCGTCGGGCTCGGCATGGCGCTGGGCATGGCCCAGATCGGCTGGCAGCTCGTCCACAGGCAGCCGGTCGAGGCGCTGCAATGGCTCAGCCTCGTCATCATCTTCACCTCGGGCGCCGCCACATTCGTGACCGACGACCCGCTCTTCATCATGCTGAAACCCAGCGTCATCTACGTCATCGTCGGCATGGTCATGCTGAAGCGCGGCTGGATGACCCGGTACCTGCCGCCGATCGCGCAGGCGACCGTTCCCGACCTCGCCATCACCTTCGGCTATGTCTGGGCCGGGCTGATGTTCTTCTCGGCCGTGCTCAACATCGTGCTCGCGCTGGCGCTCGACGTCACGAGCTGGGCGGCCGTGAAATCGGTCTGGGCGATCGGCAGCAAGATCTGCCTGTTCGGCATCCAGTACGCCATCATGAAGTCGACCGGCATTCGCCGGGCGCGCGCCATGATGGCGGCTAGTTGAACTGTACGCCCACCACTTCGTAGGACTTGCCGCCGCGAGGCGTCTGGACCTCGACGGTATCGCCGACGGTCTTGCCGATCAGGGCCCTGCCGATCGGCGACGTGATGGATATCCGGCCCTTGGCGAGGTCCGCCTCATAGGGGCCGACGATCTGGTACTTCACCTTCTCGTCGGTGTCCTCGTCGGCCAGGCGTACGGTGGCGCCGAACTTGATGACCTTGCCGGTGAGCTTGGAGAAGTCGATCACCTCGGTCCGCGAGATGATGTCCTCGAGCTCGGCAATGCGTCCCTCGATGAAGCTCTGCTTTTCGCGCGCGGAGGTGTACTCGGCATTCTCCGAGAGATCGCCATGCTCGCGCGCCGTCGCGATCGCCTTGATGATCGCCGGGCGCTCCACGCTCTTCAGCACTTTCAGTTCCGCCTCGAGGCGCTGAAGCCCCTCGGCCGTCATCGGAATACGTTCCATTTCCAAATCGTCCTTGATCACTCGTACGGCGTCAACGCCCAACAACGCAGCCGGAAACGGAGTGCAGTCCGGCGCGTTGCGGGCGGGAGCGGAGGTGAAAGGGCCTAGAAGGCAGTCTTGAAGTAGGATTGCAGCGGCGCCACGTCGAGGGCGCCCTCCTTTACCGCAGCAATGCCCTCGACCGCCGCCTTGGCGCCGGCGACCGTCGTATAGTAGGCAATCTTGTGCATCAGGGCGGTGCGCCGGAGCGTGAAGCTGTCGGTCAAGGCGCCCGCGCCGTCGACCGTATTGAAGACGAGCTGCACCTTGCCGTCCTTCATGAGGTCGACGATGTGCGGCCGGCCCTGAAGCACCTTGTTGACCTGCTGCGCCTCGATACCGTGCTTGTGCAGGAATTCCGCCGTGCCGCGGGTCGCCACCACCTTGAAACCCAGATCGACCAGGCGCTTCACCGGCTTCACCATGGCCTGCTTGTCCTGGTCCTTGACCGAGACGAACACCACGCCCTCGACCGGCACCTTGCTGCCGGCGCCGAGCTGCGACTTTGCGAACGCACGGCCGAAGTCCATGTCGAGACCCATGACCTCGCCCGTCGAGCGCATCTCGGGCCCCAGGATGATGTCGACGCCGGGGAAGCGCGCGAAGGGAAACACCGCCTCCTTGACCGCGATGTGCTTGCCCTTCGCCTTCTTGATGCCGAGCGACTTCAGCGCCTCGCCGACCATCAGGCGGGCCGCGAACTTGGCGATCGGCTGGCCGGTCGCCTTGGCGACGAACGGCACGGTACGGCTGGCACGCGGATTGACCTCCAGCACGTAGACGTCGCCGTCCTTCACGGCGAACTGCACGTTCATCAGGCCGACGACGTGCAACGCCTTGGCCATCGCCTCGGTCTGCCGCGCGATCTCGGCCATGATCCTGGACGACAGGGAATAAGGCGGCAGCGAGCAGGCCGAATCGCCGGAATGGATTCCCGCCTCCTCGATGTGCTCCATGATGCCGGCGACGAAGACGTTCTGGTCCTTGTCGGCCAGGGCATCGACGTCGACCTCGATGGCATCGCGCAGGTACGAATCGATCAGCACGGGATTGCTACCCGAGACCTTCACGGCGTCGCGCATGTAGCGCTCGATCGCCGCGCGATCGTAGACGATCTGCATGGCACGACCGCCCAGCACGTAGGACGGGCGAATCACCACCGGATAGCCGATCCTCTCGGCGATCTCGATCGCCTTCTCCTGCGACGTCGCCGTGCCGTTGTCGGGCTGGCGGAGCTTCAGCTCCTGGATCAGCTTCTGGAAGCGCTCGCGGTCCTCGGCGAGGTCGATGGCGTCGGGCGACGTGCCCAAAATCGGGATTCCCGCGGCCTCGAGCGGCTTGGCGAGCTTGAGCGGCGTCTGGCCGCCGAACTGCACGATGAGACCCAGCAGCTCGCCTTTCGAGCGCTCGACCTCGACCAGCTCGATCACGTCCTCGGCGGTCAGCGGCTCGAAGTAGAGCCGGTCAGCCGTGTCATAGTCGGTCGACACGGTCTCGGGATTGCAGTTGACCATGATGGTCTCGTAGCCGGCCTCGCGCAGGGCGTAGACGGCGTGGACGCAGCAATAGTCGAACTCGATACCCTGGCCGATGCGGTTGGGACCGCCGCCCAGGATGATGACCTTGCGCCGGTCGGTCGGCTGCGACTCGCACTCGGCAGGCCGCACGCCGTCGCCCTCGTAGCAGGAATAGAGGTAGGGCGTGCGCGATTCGAACTCGGCGGCGCAGGTGTCGATGCGCTTGAAGACCGGGCGGACGCCGAGCGCGCGGCGCTTCTTCGCCACGCTGGCCGCCGGCTGCTTCGTGAGTTCGCCCAGCCGCTCGTCCGAGAAGCCCTTCTTCTTGAGGTCGAAGAACGCCTTGGCGTCCTTGGGCAGGCCTTCCTTCCGGACGCTCGCTTCGATGGCGACGAGCTGCTCGATCTGGCGCAGGAACCACGGCTCGTACTTGGACGCCCGGGCGATCTCCTCCACGGTGAGGCCGTGGCGGAAGGCCTGGGCGATCACCAGGATGCGGTCAGGCGTCGGCAGGGCCAGCGCGCCGGCGATGGCGGACTTGTCGGGCGCGCCCTTGATCTCGACTTCGTTCAGGCCGGTGAGGCCCGTCTCCATCGAACGCAGCGCCTTCTGGAGCGACTCCTGGAACGTCCGGCCGATGGACATGGCTTCGCCGACGCTCTTCATCGACGTGTTGAGCAGGGCTTCGGCGCCAGGGAATTTCTCGAAGGCGAAGCGCGGCATCTTGGTGACGACATAGTCGATCGTCGGTTCGAACGAGGCCGGCGTCTCGCCGGTGATGTCGTTCAGGAGTTCATCGAGCGTGTAGCCCACGGCCAGACGTGCCGCCACCTTGGCGATCGGGAAGCCCGTCGCCTTCGACGCCAGCGCCGAGGAACGCGAGACGCGCGGATTCATCTCGATCACGACCATGCGGCCGGTCGCCGGATCGACGGCGAACTGCACGTTCGAGCCGCCGGTATCGACGCCGATCTCGCGCAGGCACGCGATCGAGGCATCGCGCATGATCTGGTATTCCTTGTCGGTGAGCGTCAGCGCCGGCGCGACAGTCACCGAATCGCCGGTATGCACGCCCATCGGATCGACGTTCTCGATCGAGCAGATGATGATGCAGTTGTCGTTGCGGTCGCGCACGACCTCCATCTCGTACTCTTTCCAGCCGAGCACGGATTCCTCGACCAGCACCTCGCCGACCGGCGAGGCGTCGACGCCGCCGGCCACGATCTCGAAATATTCGTCGCGGTTGTAGGCGATGCCGCCGCCGGTGCCGCCCAGGGTGAAGGACGGGCGGATGATTGCCGGCAGGCCGACGCGCTCGAGCGCCGTCGTCGCCTCCTCGCGATTGTGCACGACCTCGCTCTTGGGGCATTCGAGCCCGATCTTCGTCATGGCGTCGCGGAACAGCAGCCGGTCCTCGGCCTTGTCGATGGCCTCGGCATTGGCGCCGATCAGCTCGACGCCGTACGTCTTGAGCCGCCCGTCACGATGCAGTGCCATCGCCGTGTTGAGCGCCGTCTGGCCGCCCATGGTCGGCAGGATGGCGTCGGGCTTTTCCTTCTCGATGATGCGCGCCACGAAGTCGGGCGTGATCGGCTCGACATAGGTCGCGTCGACCAGGCCGGGATCGGTCATGATCGTGGCCGGGTTGGAGTTGATCAGAATGACGCGATAGCCCTCGTCCTTCAGCGCCTTGCAGGCCTGGACGCCGGAATAGTCGAACTCGCAGGCCTGACCGATGACGATCGGGCCGGCGCCGATGACGAGGATGGATTTGATGTCAGTGCGCTTGGGCATGATTACCTGTCACTTGCCCTTGCTCTTGTCGATCATCTCGACGAACCGGTCGAAGAGATAGTGGCTGTCGGTCGGGCCGGGCGAGGCTTCGGGGTGATACTGGACCGAGAAGGCCGGCTTGTCGGTGCAGCGCAGGCCTTCATTGATGCCGTCGAACAGCGAGACGTGCGTCACCTCGGTGTTCTCGGGCAGCGATTCGGGGATGACGCAGAAGCCGTGGTTCTGCGACGTGATCTCGACCTTGCCGGTCGTCAGGTCCTTGACCGGCTGGTTGGCGCCGCGATGGCCGCGCGCCATCTTGCGGGTCTTGCCGCCGAGCGTCAGCGCCAGGATCTGGTGGCCGAGGCAGATGCCGAACAGCGGCACCTTCCTGTCGAGCACGGCCTGGATGGCGGGCGAGGCATAGACCGCGGTCGCTGCCGGATCGCCGGGGCCGTTGGACAGGAAGACGCCGTCGGGCTTGTGACGCAGGATGTCCTCGGCCGTGGCCGTGGCCGGCACCACCGTGACCTTGCAGCCGGTGTTGGCGAGACAGCGCAGGATGTTGCGCTTGGCGCCGTAGTCGACCGCGACGACGTGATACTTCGGCTTGATGAGCTTGCCGTAGCCTTTGCCCAGCGCCCACTTGGTCTCGTCCCAATCGTAGGTCTGCTTGGTCGTGACCTCGAGGGCCAGGTCCATGCCGTCGAGACCCGGCCAGTCCAGGGCGATCTGGCGCATCTTCGGAATGTCGAACTTCCCGTCCGGCGCATGCACGACCACGCCGTTGGGCGGGCCGCCGTCGCGGATGCGGCGCGTGATGGCGCGCGTGTCGACGTCGCAGATACCCGGCAGATTGTGGCTCCTCAGCCAGTCGTTGAGCGGCTTCACCGACCGCCAGTTGGCGGGCTCGGTGATGTCGCCGCGCAGGACGACGCCACGCGCGGCCGGCGTGATCGTCTCGATATCCTCGAGATTCGTGCCGACGTTGCCGATATGCGGAAAGGTGAAGGTGATGATCTGGCCGGCATAGGAGGGATCGGTGATGATCTCCTGGTACCCGGTCATCGAGGTGTTGAAGCAGACCTCGCCCACGGCATGGCCGGCGGCGCCCACTCCCTTGCCCCAGAAGACCGTGCCGTCGGCCAGCACCAGCGCGGCCGTGGCCCAACGCGGCGCGGCGTCGTTCGCGCCGGCGGTCTTAGGTGAAGTCATGATGATTTTGCCCGTTCGTGCGGCTCGCGCGGCCTCGCCCCGGACCCAGCATGGGCGAGGCGATCGGCAAGCCGGGCGGGTTGTAACCAAGCTGCCGCAGAGGGTCAAGGCACCGAAGGCAGCCAATTTCTAAGCTATTTCAATAACTTATTTGCTTTGCCAACAGCGGCTGAGGCGATTAGTTTCCGCCCCTTAGCCTTCCGGCGAACCAACGGGACCCAAGCGATGCTGCGCGAGAAACTGACCGAAGCGATGAAAGAGGCCATGCGCGCCAAGGATCAGGCGGCGCTGGGCACGATTCGGCTCATCCTGGCCAAGCTCAAGGACGTCGACATCGCCGCCCGCACCGAGGCCAGCCGCGAGGGCGTGGCCGACGACAAGATCCTGTCCATGATGCAAGGCATGATCAAGCAGCGGAATGAATCGATCGCGCTCTATGAAAAGGGCGGGCGCACCGACCTGGCGGAGAAGGAAAAGGCCGAGATCGCCGTCATCGAGCGCTTCCTGCCGCAGCAGATGGACGAGGTCGCCGTCGAGGCCGCCGTGCGCGAGGCCATCGCCGCCGCCGGCGCCACCTCGATCAAGGACATGGGCGGCGTCATGGCCGGCCTGAAGGCCAAGTATGCCGGCCAGATGGACTTCGCCAAGGCGTCGGCCGCGGTGAAAAAGGCTCTCGCCGGCTAGCCCGACGCACCAAAACGGCGGCGACGGGCGGCAGCGCCTTCTGAGGCGCGAGAGCCCGCACGATGCAGAAAAGACAAGAACTCATGAGGCGCCACTGGATTGGCGCGCTCCACAGAGACGCCTTGGGCCTCCTGGAGAGCGGTCTGGAACTTGATCCACTGCCAGTGGAGAAGAATGTCCAGTCCACCCGACATATCTCTACATATTATGTCGAGCGCACCTTACATATTTGAGGCATGGCCTTCCCTCCGGGCTTCCTCGACGAACTGCGCGCGCGCCTCAGCCTGTCCGACATTGTCGGCCGGAAGGTATCGCTGAAGCGCCGGTCGGGCGCCGAGTATGCTGGCCTGTGCCCCTTCCACAACGAGAAGTCGCCGTCCTTCACGGTCAACGACAAGAAGGGCTTCTACCACTGCTTCGGCTGCGGCGAGCACGGCGACGCCGTGGGCTTCGTCATGAAGACCGAGGGGCTTTCCTTCCCCGAATCGGTCGAGAAGCTCGCCCGTGAGGTCAACCTGCCGGTGCCGCGCGCGACTCCCGCGGAGCGCGAGCGCGCCGACCGGGCGGCCACGCTGCAACAGGTCGTCGAGCTGGCCGCCCTCTGGTTCCAGAAGCAGCTCCGCCTTCCCGTGGGCCGCCAGGGACTCGACTACCTGAGGGGGCGTGGACTTTCCGACGTCGTGATCGACGACTTCCGCCTGGGCTTCGCCCCGGATTCGCGCGACGGCGTCATCGCCGCCCTCAAACGCGAGAACGTACCGATCGAGAAGATCGTCGAGGCCGGGCTCGCCATCCAGCCCGAGGACGGGCGCGAACCCTATGACCGTTTCCGCGGTCGCGTGATGTTCGTCATCAACGACCGCCGCGGCCGGGCCATCGCCTTCGGCGGCCGGGTCATGGGTGTTGGCGAGCCCAAGTACCTGAATTCGCCGGAGACGCCGCTCTTCCACAAGGGCGCAAACCTCTACTGCCTCGACCGGGCACGGCAGGCCGCGACCAAGGACCAGCCGGTCATCGTCGCCGAGGGCTACATGGACGTAATCGCCCTGCATGGTGCTGGCTTCACGGGCGCCGTGGCGCCGCTCGGAACCGCCCTCACCGAGGGCCAGCTGGCCGAGCTCTGGAAGCTGGCCGATGAACCCTATCTCTGTTTCGACGGCGACAATGCCGGCCGTCGCGCCGCCTCCCGTGCCGCCGAGCGGGCCCTGCCCCTGCTGCGCCCCGGCAAGAGCCTGCGGTTCCTGACCCTGCCGGCCGGCGAGGATCCCGACAGCCTGGTCCGGACGCGTGGGCCCGAGGCGGTACGTCGTGTGCTCGACCTCGCACGGCCGCTGTCCGACGTGGTTTGGGAACTGGAAATCGAGGGCAAATCGACCGATACGCCGGAACGGCGGGCCAGCCTGCAGCGCAGCGTCGAACAGCGGGTGGCCGAGATCGCCGACCCCATGGTCCGCGAGTATTACCGCACGGAGATGCGCAACCGGCTGAACCGGATGCGCCGGCCGGAGGCGCCGGCCTGGCAGCCCGGCGGGGGCGGCCGCAAGCCGTTTCGTCGTCCTGGCGATCCCGAGCCCGCGCCCTTTGCCGCAGGATCCGCAGCCCGCCGGGCCGGAGAGGGGCTCGATGGCTCCCGCCAGGAGCGGGTCCTGCTGGGCGCCCTGATCGAGCGGCCCGCCCTGCTCCACGTCCTGGCGGAGGACCTGGCGTCCCTGCCGATCGGCCATCCCGAACTCGCCCGGCTGCGCAGCGGGCTGCTGGATGCCCTTTCGCTGGTCCCTTCAGGGGTGGACCCGGCTGCCGACGAGGCGGCGGGCGACCCCTCTCTCGAGGCGCAGCTGATCGCACAGCACCTCGAACGGATCGGGCTCGGCCGTCTGGCCGCCGCCGCCCAGGCCAAGGCCCGCGAGGCCTTCCGCGACGATCCGGCCGATACCGACGGCTGGGTCGGCCAGTGGCGCCGCGCGGCGCGCCATCTCAGCCACCTCCAGGGCGGCCCGGAGGAACTGAAACGGGCCGAGGAGGCCCTTGCGGAAGACATGTCCGAAGAGAATTTGCAGCGACTCCAGGCCATCCTCGATCGCATGCGGCGCGAAAACATCGAATCCAATGCCATATAACGGGGCCGCGCAGATTCAGGGGCTTGCCCCTATCGCTGCTTGCACTGAAGCCCCATATAGTAGAAGGGTAGTTTTTGCGGGGCCGCCCTCCCGCCTCCCCTTCTTGCAGCCAAATAACGGCCCTTTGGCCGTTCTCTCCGTTTGTCGCACCCAAGGATTTGAGTAAATGGCGACCAAAACCGCGACCGTAGCGCAGCCCGAAGCCACCGACGCCCGCGAGGAGGGACCCGATGCCCCTCTGCTCGACTCCCTTGGCGCCGAACTCAAGAAACTCGTCCAGAAGGGCAAGGAGCGGGGCTACGTCACCTATGACGAGCTGAACGCCGCCCTGCCGCCCGACGAAGTGTCCTCCGAGCAGATCGAGGACACGATGGCGATGCTGTCCGAGGCCGGGGTCAATGTCGTCGAGGCCGAGGAGCCGGAAGACACTGCCTCTGCGACGCAGGCTGAACCGGCCAAGACGGCGGTGGTCGCCGCCGAGGCGACGGGCGAGGATGAGGAGCTCGGGCGCACCGACGATCCCGTCCGCATGTACCTGCGCGAGATGGGCAGCGTCGAGTTGCTGAGCCGCGAGGGCGAGATCGAGATCGCCAAGCGCATCGAGGCCGGCCAGGACAAGATGATCGGCGGCATCTGCGAGAGCCCGATGACGATCACGGCGCTGCTACACTGGCGCGACGCGATCAACGAAGGCCGCATCCTGCTGCGTGACGTGATCGACCTCGAGGCAACCCAGGGCGGCGGCGCCCCCGGCGAGGGCAAGGGCGTGAACGCGGCAGCGGCCGCTCCCGCCGCGCCCCCGATGCCGCGCCCGGCCATGATGCCGAAGCTGGTGCGTCCGGCGCCACCGGCGGTGAACGGCGAAGGCGGCGAGGCGCCTGCAGCGGAAGGGGCCGAGGAGGATGACGAGAACGCCCTCTCCCTGTCGGCGCTCGAGGAGAAGCTCAAGCCCGAGGTACTGCGCACCCTCACCAAGATCTACAAAGTCTATATCGAGATGTCGAAGGTGCAGAACCGGCGCCTGTCGACGCTCGCGCGCGGCCAGAAGCCCAGCGCCGACTTCGAGAAGAGCTACGAGAAGCATCGCAAGAAGATCGTCGAGCTGGTGCGGACGGTGCACATCAACGCCGCCCGCATCGAGCAGCTCAAGCTGTCGCTGTACGACCTCAACCGCAAGCTGATGATGCTTGAGGGCAAGCTGCTGCGCACGGCCGAGAGCTTCCGCATCTCGCGGCAGGATTTCCTCGAAAATTATCTCACGCACGAGATCGATCCCAACTGGCTCGAGAAGGTCGGCAAGCTGTCCGGCCGGGGCTGGAAGGATTTTGCCAAGAAGCGCGCGCCCGAGATCGAGAAGATCCGGTCCGAGATCAAGGACATCTCCGATCACTGCGGCGCGCCGATCTTCGAGTTCCGCCGCATGTGCAAGACCGTCCAGGACGGCGAGCGCGAGATGATGCGGGCGAAAAAGGAGATGATCGAGGCCAACCTGCGCCTCGTGATCTCGATCGCCAAGAAGTACACGAACCGCGGCCTGCAGTTCCTCGACCTCATCCAGGAAGGCAACATCGGCCTGATGAAGGCGGTCGACAAGTTCGAGTACCGCCGGGGCTACAAGTTCTCGACCTACGCCACGTGGTGGATCCGCCAGGCCATCACGCGGTCGATCGCCGACCAGGCGCGCACCATCCGCATCCCCGTGCACATGATCGAGACCATCAACAAGCTGGTCCGCACCAGCCGCCAGATGCTGCACGAGATCGGCCGCGAGCCGCAACCCGAGGAGCTGGCCGAAAAGCTCGGCATGCCGCTCGAGAAGGTGCGCAAGGTCCTGAAGATCGCCAAGGAACCGATCTCCCTCGAAACGCCGATCGGCGACGAGGAGGACAGCCATCTCGGAGACTTCATCGAGGACAAGAACGCCGTCATCCCGCTCGAGGCGGCGATCCAGGGCAACCTGCGCGAAAGCACGACGCGAGTCCTGGCGACGCTCACGCCACGCGAGGAGCGCGTGCTGCGCATGCGCTTCGGCATCGGCATGAACACCGACCACACACTGGAGGAGGTCGGCCAGCAGTTCTCGGTCACCCGCGAGCGTATCCGCCAGATCGAAGCCAAGGCCCTGCGCAAGCTGAAGCATCCGAGCCGCTCGCGCATGCTGCGCAGCTTCCTCGACGAGGGCTGAGAAAGACCGCGATCGGAGATCGAAGCCGGGGCTTGTCCCCGGCTTTTTCATGTCTCTCGCGATCGCCTCACTCGCGATCGGCGATCCGTACCAGCGACGGCAGCAACCCGCTCACCGTCATATGGAGCTGGCGGATCTCCTCCATGACGGCAGACAGGTTTTCCTGGACGGCGGCGCAGTGCCGCGACGCCTCGTTGCGCGCATCGTCCAGGCCGGGATCGATGGCATAGGGATGCCCGAGGGCGCGCCCGCATTCCGCCAGCACGTCCAGCAGTACGGATGGCGCATCCGACTTGTGGGCCGGATGCATGAAATCCCGGGCGGCATGTTCGATCCGCTCCAATGCCGTGACAAGACCATCGACTTCCATGGGAGTCTCCTCGGCCGACAACGGGGACGCTGTGATCTTCACCGATGCTGTCACCGGGCTCCCCCGCGCACAAGCCCGCCCGCCGTCACCCGGTCAGTGCAGGTGCCTGGCCAGCCAGGACGGCTGGCGACGCAGAAAGGCCTCCAGCCTGGCCTCGTAATCGGCCGCAACGGCGTCTCGGACCGACGGCCGGGCCGCCAGCGCCTGTCGCCAGGTCTGCACCTTCGGCAGGCCCTCGAACACGCCGAGATCGATGAAGCGGTCGAAGACGTCGAAGTAGCGGAAAGCCGGCGCGAAGACCGCATCGACCAAACTGAAGCGCTCGCCCGTGAACCACGGCCCCACCCCGAGTTCTCCTTCGAGGCGCACGAACTTCTCGCGCAAGATCCGGGCCTTGGCCTGGAAGGTCGCCTGGTCCGGCGTCGTTTCCACGGTCCAGATGTCGGCCAGGATCGACGAGCCGAACTCCATCCACGCGCGATGCCTTGCCCGCACGAGGGCGTCCTGGGGATGAAGCTTCGGGCCGCGAGTCTCATCGAGATATTCGACGATGACGGCGCTTTCGAAGAGTACCTCACCGTCGACTTGCAGAAGCGGCACCTTGCCGAGCGGCGAGATCGCCTTGAACCACCCCGGCTTGTCGGCAAGGTCGACATCACGCCGCTCGAAGGGAATCCCCTTCTCGGCCAGCGCGATGGCCGCGCGTTGCACATAAGGACAGAGGTCGAAGGAAACGAGCGTCAGCATGCCTGGACTCCATATTGATGCATTTGCATTTATATGGAGCCTGGACTTGATGCAAATGCATTTATTGTTAGAGTGTCCGCATGAGTTCGCCCGCCCCGCCCGATGCCGTCATCCGTGCCTGGGCCCGCCTGGAACGAGCCCATCGGGCCGCACAGTCGACCGTCGAGGCACGCCTAAGGAAAGCCGGACTGCCTCCCCTCGCCTGGTATGACGCCCTGCTCGAACTGGAGAGGGCCGATCCGGCGGGCCTGCGTCCCTTCGAGCTGCAGAAGGAGATGCTGTTTGCCCAGTACAATCTCTCGCGCCTCATCGATCGCCTCGAAGCAGCGGGCTACGTTGCGCGCTCGGCAAGCGAAGAGGATGGTCGCGGCCAAAGACTGACCATCACCAAATCCGGCCGAGCGATCCGCCGCCGCATGTGGCCCGTCTATGCGGACGCCATCGCCGCCGCCGTCGGGAGTCGTCTTTCGGAATCCGAGGCGACCACCCTGGGTGATCTTCTCAGTCGTCTTTACGTCAGGGCCTGATCAGCCGAACCGCAGCAGGGGCACGGCGACCGCAGCCAGCAGGACGGCCGCGATGCGCGTGCGCGTGAAGGGTTCCCTGAGCCAGAAGACGGCGATAAGCACCGCGAAGATCGCGCTCGTGTCGCGGAGCGCCGCCGCCGGGGCGATGGGCGCATGGCTCCAGACCCAGAGGATGAGCAGGTAGGATCCCATGGCCGCGACGGCGATCGGCAGGGCGATCGCCCAGTGTGCCCTCACCTGCGCCCAGGGCGGCCCGCCGCGACGCTGCCGCCATGCCATGGCCGCCGCGTTGGTGATCGATACGACGAAGCCATAGGCCCAGGGCGACCCCGAGAGCCGCACGCCCTGCGCATCGCACATGACGTAGGCCGCGGTGCCGACGCCGGCCGCCAGCGTCCATGCCATCGCGGCCCGTGTGATCCCCTGCCCTCTCGCGGTGTCCCAGGCGAGGACACCGAGCGCGAGCGAGATGATCAGGATGCCGAGAAGTCCCGCGGGCCCAAGGCGTTCGCCCATCATGACGGCCGCGAGCGGCACAACCATCAGCACCGCCAGAGACCGGACGACGGGATAGACGAGGCCGAATCCGCCAAGCTCGTAGGCGCGCAGCAGGGCCGACACGGTGAGGACGTTCATCAAGGTCGACGCCGCGATCCAGCCGCATGACGCCAGGCTCGGGAGCCCGGACCAGAAAAGCGCCGGGACCACGAGCAGGGCACCCAGAACCATCTGGGTCGTCATCACCTGCGGGGGACTGCGGCTCGCCTTCACCGCGGCGTTCCAGCCCGCATGCAGGACCGCACTCAGCAGGGCCAGGGAAACGTCCGTCAGATCCATCGTTCAGGCCGGCCGCGGCGCCACGATAACCACGCAGTAGCGCGCGGGCTTCGGCGTCGGATTGTGATAGGTGATCGGCCGATCGAGGATCATCGCCAGGCAGTCGCCGGCACCCAGCTCAAAGCGTTCCTCCCCCAGCATGACCTCGATCAGGCCCTGCAGCACCCAGACCTGCTGGTGGGCGACGTCGGATCGCGCCGCCGTCTCGTAAGCCACGCGTGCACCTGGGGGGAAGATCACCTCGACGATCTGGATGGGTGACGGAAATCCATCCGGCGAGACGTTGCGGCGCCGATATCCCGAGGCGGGATCGCGCCATTCGACTTGGTCAGCCCGACGGGACACGGGGTGCGGCGGCGCAGCCGGTGCCTCGAAGAGCGTCGCCAGGGATACGCCGAGCCCCGTCGCCAGCTTCTCGAGGACGACGGCGGTGGGACTGCTTTCGCCGCGCTCGACCAGGGAAATCATCGAGCGGCTGACCCCGCTTGCTTCAGCCAGAGCCTCCAGGGAGAGGCCCCGTCGGCCGCGCAGTTCGCGGACACGGGCAGCGATCCGTTCGTTGATGCCGCGGTCTGCATTCTCTCTCATAGTGGAAATACTATCCATTATATTGGACGACGCATCAAGGAAATGAGAGCTGCGCTAAAACGGCAGGCGAATGCGAGGGGGGCTTGGAGTCGAGATGAAGGACATAGTCGATGAGCTGCGTGCCCAGTGCCGGGACCATCACGGCCCGGCCGGTGAGAACACGGACGCCCTCGAGGGCGATGTGCGCTGGCGAGCAGCGGCGGAAATCGAGACGCTGAGGCAGACGGTATGGCAGGCGATCGAAACGGCGCCGAAGGACGAAGGCCCCATTCTGCTTTTCTGCCCGGGCTTGGCAGGTCATGTCGCCGAGGAGGTCGTTGTCGGCACCTGGAAGTTCGACGCGAACCGCCGCTCCCTCGGCTACTGGGTAAGCGACGTCGGAGCACTGGATCCCGGCTTCGCCGAAACCGGGCCGTGGATCGAATATCGCGAACTCCAGCCCCGGCAATGGGCTCGCCTGCCGGCGCGCCCCGGCCGGAAATAGCCCAACAAAAAAGGCGGCCATGAGGGCCGCCTTTTCCGTTGTC
Organism: Reyranella sp.; assembly: GCF_004297265.1. Taxonomy (GTDB): domain Bacteria; phylum Pseudomonadota; class Alphaproteobacteria; order Reyranellales; family Reyranellaceae; genus Reyranella. The sequence goes on along the minus strand of NZ_SCUT01000041.1, from coordinate 13,532 downwards.
GGTATCAGGTCTCAGGTGCGCGGCGGCAGCGGAACCTTGGAGTCCGTCAGGATCTTGACCAGGACGGGAATGCCCGCCGCGTAGTCACCCGCATCGCACTTGGCGATCGCCTGAGGAGCCGGACCGGACGGATCCGTGCGGTCGAGTTCCCGCCACTTCTTGGCGAGCGCGCGGCAGTAGGCGGCGTCATCCATCGGAGCGGCAGCCATCGTCTGCGCGATGACGATCTCGACACGGCGGTTCTGCGGCTCGCGAACGTTCGGGCCGGTCTGCACGAGCAGGCCCTGTTCGCCGCGGCCGACGACGGCGATCGCGGTGGCGGGCACGCCCTGCTGGACGAGCGCGTCCTTGACCGCATTCGCGCGGCGCAGCGACAGCGCCATGTTGTAGGTCTCGCTACCCGACGTATCGGTATGGCCGGTGGCCGTGATGCGCGCACCACCCTTCGTCTTGAAGGCAGCAGCAGCCTGGCCGACGACGTTCGTGGCCTGCGGATTCAGCTTGGCGCTGTCCCAATCGAAGAAGACCATGAAGCTCTGAGGTGCCGGCGGCGGCGGCGGCGGCGGCGCAGTGGCCGGCGCGGGTTCGTCGCAAGCGGCGATCATGAACGTGGCGGCAAGTAGAACAAACAATTTCTTGAGCATAAGCCCCTCTCCCCTATGGCCATTTAGCCGTTCGCAATATGCAAAACTGCCACTGCGTGAGCAATGCAAAAAAACTTCACAGGGACTGTTCTCAGCTCATCCGCGAGCAAATAGCGCAGGTGCCGTCGCTCCGCATGTTCCCGCAACCCCCGAGCGAATGCGCCGTTGTGATGCTGCAATATCAAACGGAGGATTTCCGGTGAAGCAAGTAGCAATCATTATCATCGCCGCCTGCTCGTTCGTCGCGGGTTGTGCCTCCTACACCGAGCGTGTCGTCGAGAAGCCCGTTCCCGCCCGCACCGCCGAGCGGACCGTCGTGTACGACAACACCACCCCGGTTCCGACCCAGACGACGACCGTCTACACGACGCGATAGGGAACCTTCCCATGGCGAAGCTGATACTGTTAGCGGCTGCCTGTATCCTGGCCGCAGGCTGCTCGATCCAGAGTGAGCGAGTGGTCGAGAAGCCGGTCCCGGCGCAGCAGACGGTCGTCTACACCCGCTAGCCGATCTTCAACTGCGCGGCTACGCGGCAAGCTTGTAGAGTTCGGCCACGTTGTCGCGCAGGATTCGTTTCCTCAGTTCGGGCGTGAGGTGGGCAGTTTGCTCCGCGATGACATCCTGGCTCCAGGGCCACGTCGAGTCACTGTGGGGAAAATCATTGGCCCACATGAGTTGATTCGGAGACAACAGGTCGGCGAACTGAAATGCCGTCCAATCGTCCTGAAACGTCAAAGTGATGTGATCGCGGAAATATTCGGAGGGCAGCCGCTCCAGTTCCTTGCCCTTCATCCAGTACCGATGACGCTTGTACGCGTGATCCATGCGGTACATGAAATGCGGCGCCCACCCGGCGTCGGCCTCGACGCAGACAACGCGTAACCCGGGGTGTCGCTCGAATACACCGCTGAAGACCAGCATGCCCATGATGTCCTGGCAGCCCCGGATGATGGAAAGGAAGCCGTTGATTTTGGGACCGCGCGGCTTCGACAGCGAGTTGTCGCCCGAGGTGGTGAGGATATGCCATGACAAGGGCAGCTCGAGGGCGACGGCGGCTTCCCAGAACGGGTCGTAGACCGGATCGTCGTAATCCTTTTCGCCGGGATTGCCCGGCATCATCACGCCCCGGAATCCCATCGCCTCGATCCGTTCGAGGTCGGCGATGCCCTCCTTGACCGTGCGCATTGCCGTCTGGCCCATGCCGACGAGCCGGTCGGGTGCATAGGCGCAATAGGACTGGAGCCAACGATTGTAGGCGTCGAAGCAGGCCTTCTTGAAGTCGAAGTCGGGATGGTTGCAGATCAGCATGCCCACGGTCGGATAGATGATCTCGGCCGCGACACCATCCCTGTCCTGATCCTGCAGGCGGGTGGAAGGATCCCAGCCGCTGCGGTGCAGGTCCTCGAACTTGGCGCCGCCGATCCTGATGTCCTTGGGCGCGACGCCGGCGGCTGCGATCAAGCCCATCGGCACCGGCGTCTTCATGCCGTCCACGACGTAGATGTCACCCATTCCGTCGTGGCGCACGACGTGCGGCGCGCGCGCGCGATAGGCGGGGTCGATATGGTCGCGGTAGCAGCCAGGTGGCTCGGTGATATGGGAATCCGCAGAAATCGGGCGCCAGTCCATCCGTTCCTCCATTTTATCCGGTCGAGGGTAGGCAGAGGCCCGGAGGCCCGGCAAGCTGCGGAACTGCCTCCGTTTCGGCCGGCGGCAGCGGTTGAACCGCCCCCAACCGTGTGGCATACCCCCGCCGCGCGCTGCCGTAGCTCAGTGGTAGAGCACCCCCTTGGTAAGGGGGAGGTCGACAGTTCAATCCTGTCCGGCAGCACCAGCGCTTCTTCCTCCTTGACGATCAAGGGGATGCCGGCCCTTCTCGTTGGGTGTTAAAAACGGTCCGAGATGGCGCAAAGCAATAAAGTTGCATGGGTCGGCGCTGGCGCACTCGCGGTCGCCGTGATCTCGCTTGCCATCGTGTTCGGCTTGCCCGATCTCCAGGTCGGCAGCGCCCAGAACAGTTCCGAGGTGAACGGCCCGCTGATTTCGCGAGGCTACACCGATGCGCCGGCAGGCACGGCGGTCATCGCCGGCGACCCGGTCGGCGGCTCGGTCCTCAGCGAACTGCGCATCAAGAACGGCCAGGCCGTCAAACGTGGCGAGATCATCGCGGTGCTCAACAACTACGCCACGGCGGACGCCGAAGTGCGCAGGATCGAATCGGAGCTTGCCAAGGCGCGCCGGCAGCGCGAATCGATGATTTCTGGCTACAGGACCGCCGAGATCGCGCTGCAGGAAATATCGGTGAAAACGGCGTCCGAGGAGAACCGGCTCAAGGAACTCGAACTGTCCCGGTCGAGTGTGCCTCCCGACCAGAAGCAGCTCCAGTCCACACTCTCCCAACAGTCGCTGGAGCGCGAGGAAGCGAAGCTCAAGTTCCAGAAGGAAGTGCTCGCGGCCGATCTGGCGCAGACCGAATCCAATATCGCCATCCTCGAAGCCAAGATGGACGAAGCCAAGATGGAGCGCGAGCTCGCCATGGTGCGCTCGCCGCTCGATGGTGTCGTGGTCGACATCTATACGCGTCAGGGTGAGCGGATCTCGTTCAGGGGCATCGCTAAGATCGTCGATCTCAACCAGATCCGCATCTTCGCCGACGTGGACGAAATCCACCTGCGCAGCGTGAAGCCGGGCGGCAAGGTCGAGTTCACCTTCCAGGGCAGCCGCACCATTCATGTCGGGACGATCACCCGCACGCCGCTGACGGTGAAGCGCACGAAGCGGTCGGAAGCAGACCTCGGCGAATCCAATGCGCGGCTGGTCGAGGTGGAGATCAAGCCCGACGACCCGCAGAGCATTCCACAGATGCTCGGCCGCGAAGCCCGCGTCGTCTTCCAGTAGCGGGCTGAGCGAAGCTCAGCCCGGTGATCCCGCTTCCCCCGGAAGGAACGGAGCGCCGCCGTCAGGCGACGGCGGCCTGCCTGGGCTGCCGGTATTCGTACACGATGACCGCTGCCAGGATCGCCAGGCCGATCAGGCGCGCGGCAACGAGGCCGCCCACCCAGTCGTCGATGATGCCCGGAAAGGTGAGCGCGATGCCGGCCACGCCACAGATGACGCGCGTGCCGACGCCGAGGGGCCGCCACAGATGGCCCTGCGCCGCCGCCGCGAGCGCCACGATGCCGCCCGTTGCGCCCAGCGTGACCCACGGGATCCAGAGCCAGCTCATGTTTTTCGGCGTCTCGAGCAGCAAGCCGGTTCCGATCGGATCGAGCACGAAGATGAATGGTACGAGGAAGGCCGGCAGCGCATACTTCCAGCTCTGCAACGTGGTCACGTAGGGATCGGCGCGCGTGATCGTGGCGGCCGCGAACGGGGCGAGCGCAGTTGGCGGCGACACTTCCGAAAGCACGGCGTAGTAGAAGATGAACATGTGCGCGGCGTAGTCCGGGATGCCGAGCTTGATCAGCGCAGGCGCCGCGATGACCGCACACATGATGTAGGAGGCCGTCACCGGCACGGCGAGTCCGACCACCCAGACGATCAGCGCCGTATACATCGCCGTCCAGAAGACCGAGCCACCGGCCAGGTCGATGACGATGGACGAGAACTTAAGCGCGAGACCCGTCTTGGTGATGACGCCGACGATGAGGCCGGCGCAGGCACAGGTGGCGGCAACGCCCAGCGCCTGGATCGAGCCGTCGGCCAGCGCCTGGAAGAGCCGGCCGGGCCAGAGCGCCGTGTCGGCGCGCATGTAGCTCACCAGGATGGCGAGCAGGATCGACCAGAATACGGCATAGGTCGCCGAGAAGCCCCACACCATCAGCACGACCACCGAGATCAGCGACGTGAAGTGAAAGCCGTAGCGCGTCATCAGCTGCTTCATCGTCAGATCGACCGTCGGATCGACGGCGCGCAGCCCATACTTGCGCGAATCGATCTCGGTCATCATCAGCAGGCCGAAATAGTAGAGGCAGGTGGGAATGAGCGCCATCCGCACGATGTCGAGATAGGACATCTTCAGGTATTCGGCGATCAGGAAGGCGGCGGCGCCCAGCACCGGCGGCGACAGGATGGCGCCGAGGCCACCCGCCGCCAGCAGGCCGCCCGCCGCCGACTTGCCGTAGCCCGCCTCCTTCATGATCGGCCAGGCGACGGTGCCGATGGTCACCGTGGTGGCGACGCCCGAGCCCGAAGGACCGCCCAGCAGGAACGACGACAGAACGACCGCACGGCCGGCGGCATTGGGCTGGCCCTTCATGGCGCGCAGCGAGAAATCGATGAAGAAGCGTCCTGCGCCGGACGCCTGCAGGATGGCGCCGAAGATCGTGAACAGGATGATCAACGTGGCCGAGACGTCGATGGCCGAACCGAAGATGCCGTTCAGGGTCATGTATTCTTCGGCGATCATGTCGGACAGCGGATAGCCCTTGTGCGTCCACGGGGCGGGCAGGTAGTTGCCCCATAGAGCGTAGGCGAAGAACACGATGGACAGGATCGGCATGATCCAGCCGGTTGCCCGACGGGTCGATTCGAGAACCAGCAGGATCAGCAGACCTCCGATCACCAGATCGGTCTGGGTCGGCGAGACATAGCGGTCGAGGAAGTCGTCGGACGCGGCAAAGTCCGTCCAGCTGCCGCCCGTCATCATGTACCAGATGACGACGATCGACAGACCGGCCGCCACGATGTCCCAGGGAGCGACCCGGTTGCGCCAGCTCTTCGCCGCCGGGAACAGCAGGAAGACCAGCGACAGCGCATAAGCGACATGGATCTCACGCAGCGACTGCGTGTCGACGGTCGATGCCGCGGCGTAGAGGTGGAAGATGGTCATCGTGAAGGCGAGGAAAGTGAGGACCTTGCCCCACCAGCCCACGAACCTGTGGATGCCGCCTTCTTCCTGCTCGACGAGCTCCTCGATCTTGCGCTTTTCCTCGTCGCTCAGCAGCTCGGCCTGGACCGTCATCGTTCTTCCCACCCCAAAATGGAAACGGGGCCCTCCTGTTGGAGGGCCCCGCTAGTATTCCTGTCTTTACGACAGCTTGATGCCCTTCTCGGCGAAGAATTTCATCGCGCCGGGATGGAACGGCACCGACGAGTTCGTAGCCTTCTGGTTCTCCGGCGTCATGTCGATCGCTGCCTTGTGCGTCGCCACCAGGTCGGCCTGGTTGTCCCAGAGCGTCTTCGTGATCGTGTAGGCTTGGTCGTCGCTCATGGAAGCCGGCACGACGAGGATGTTCCAGATCGCGATGACCGGCACCGCCGCATCCTGGTTCGGATAGGCCTTGGCCGGAATCTGGCTGGCCGCGAAGACGGGGCCGTACTTCTTGTTCAGCGCCGGCACCAAGTCGGCCGTCGAGATCAGCTTGATCTTGATGCCCTGGGTCGCCGCCAGATCGGTGATCGCCGCGACCGGCGGCCCGCCGTTGAAGAAATAGCCGTCGAGCTTGCCGTCCTTCATGGCATTCGTGCTCTCGGCCGGCGACAGGCGTTCGCGCTTGATGTCGCTGAGCTTCAGGCCGAGTTCGTCGATGATACGCAGAGCCATCACCTCGGATCCGCTGACGGGGGCGCTGGTCGAGATGCGCTTGCCTTTGATGTCGGACAACTTGTTGATCCCGGTGCCCTCCATGGTCACGAAATGCACCAGGTTGGGATAGACCACCGCCAGGGTGCGCGATTCGACCGGCTTGCCGACGAACTTGTCGAGGCCCTTGATGGCATCATAGGCCGTGTCGCACTGGGTCAGTGCCATCTGCGCCTTGCCGTCCCGGATCATGTGCATGTTGGCGACCGAGCCTGCCGTCGCCTCGGCGGTGACCGCCCAGCCCGGCACCTTCTTGCTCAGGATGTTCGCCATCGCGCCGCCGAGCGGATAGTAGACGGCACCCGTGGTGCCCGTGGCGATCGAGAACTGGGCCTGAGCAGCGGCCGGCAATGCTCCCCCGACCAGACCAAAGGCGCTGGCGGCCGATCCGGCGGCGATGAACTGACGTCGATTCATATGAAGCTCCCTGATGTTCGTTTCTCTCCCCGAACTGGCGCGGAAGAAACCACGCCTGCCGAATGGAGGCAACACGCACAAATAGCGGGTTTTCGGAATGCAGCCTCCGCTTGCCAGAATCGCCCAAGAACCAGGCAGTCATCGGTGCTGACCTGACGGCTGGGGACGAAAAACCCGGGCGAGGAGCCATATCACGCGAGCTTGCGGTAGTATTCTGACAAGGCCGGCCCGGCCTCGATACAACCCCTTCGGCGACAAGGATCGCCACGTCGGCGTTGCGGCGGGGAGCTGCCTTTAATTGAAATGATTGCCGTGTATGCTCGACGCGTGGTTCACAATCTGACCTTGGTCCATCTGCTGTTGGTCGGAGCGGCCGGGGGCTGCATCTACCTTTCGCTGCGCGAGGTGCGGCGGCGCTATATCTCGACGTGGCGCCTGTTTGCTCCCGCCATCCTCGCGCTGTTCGCGGGTGCCATCCTCTCCCTCCTCCAGTTCGCCGAACACCAGCCGCCGTGGCTGTTCGGCGCCGCGCTCGCCGCCGGATTCGTTGTTGGCGCGGCCCGCGGGATTATGATCGGCATCAGGCACGACATGTACCGGCCACAGGTGAACCTCACGCAGGCCGCCAAGCTCCTTCTCGTTTGGGTGGCGGTCCTCCTGGGTGCCGCCGTCGCCGTGGAGTGCCTGGGTGCGTTACTGGCCAGTCCGCACCTGGAGATTTTTCGCCTGGGAGCGGCGCTCGTCGCCATGTTCTGTGGAAGTGCCATGCTCGGCCGGGCATTGCTTCTGACCATCCGGCTGCACCGCGCCGACCGCGGCAGCAGTTAGGGATCTCGCCGCGGCGCCAGGGTGAAGGATTCGAAAAAGCGTCGGGTCGCCGGCGCCGTCTGAACCCCGGCCCTTCCGACCACGATGAGCTGATAGAGCGTGTCACCCGCATAGATGGCGCGGGTTGCCAGGATCCAGCCATCCTCCTCGTGGACGAAATCACGTGCCGGGGCACCGGAGACGGTCAGCTGCCGGTCGGCGAGCAGGTGGCCGGGCCGGCCGTCTCGGCTGTTCAGCAGCATTTGCGCTGGCGTGAGGTCCGCCGGCATCTTCCGGTAGGGCGTGTGGGAGAAGAAATATTCGGTGGCGCCCAGGGTGACGGTGCGCTCGATCTGGTCGGCGACCTCTCCGGTACCATTGACCGTCACCTCTTGTACCGATCGCTCGGGCGGGCCGGGCATCTCGACCTTGAACTTGCTCTCGTTCACCTCAGTCCATTGCTGCGCTGAGACCGGCGCCACAACGCCCGCGGCCAGTATCAAGCTGCTTGCCAGCGCGACAGTAAACCCGCGCACGACCCGCGATAGTGCCATTTCCTTCCCCCGCTCTCCCCAGAGCTGCTGCCAGTTTCACACGACCAACCGGATTGCGCAAAAAAGCCCCGCTTCCTTGCGGAAACGAGGCACCGCTCCTTTGGGGAGAGACAATGGGTGATGAAGCAGGGCTATCCCCTTCTCACCGACCAGGCGAGGGGGCATGACGCGCCGCTGCTCAAGGCTGGCCAAGGTCGGCCTGCCTTGATCGCAGGCAGGCGGCCGGCAAATGGCTCTCCGGCCGGAACCCCGTCTCCTGGCCCCCGTTGCACGTCCAACCGACACTTAGGGGGCCGGTGGGGCCCATTGGCATCAAGGAGCCGTGATTCATGCCGGACGCACAGGTGCGGATCAGCGCAGAGGAGAAGCGTCTCCTCAGGGCACTGTCCGTCGGCCAAACCGTGAGGCTGCCGTCGGCGCACCGGCTGCGCCTGGAATTGCTGGGGCTTTTGCATGACGGGCCGAGCGGTCCCCGGCTTACATCTTTGGGCAAGCGTTACGCAGAAACTGCCGTCACGGAAGATGAAAACAAGGGCGGGAGCACGGCAAATGGGTCGGCGGTCAAGCGTGACCGGCTAGGCCGGCGCATGCCTCACGGCCGTGCCCTGCCGTTCTGAGTGACATCCATGCCGATACGGCCTGGGCCTGCCTCTTCGTTCGTTAGGGGACCGACCGGCAAACGGGCGCATGCGTACAGTCACGGCCATTCCAAGGCCGATCAACAGGCTACGCGTGCGAGTCACCGCGGTGTCCCGGCGAACGAGGAAATAGCTGCAGTGACGTCTGCCTTCGAACCGAAGAACCTTTTCCTTTCCGCCCTGCCTGCCGCCGAACAAATCCGGCTGAGGCCCCATCTCGCCTTCCACCGGCTATCCCAGGGACTGGTGCTCCAGGAACCCGAGCAGCGGATCGAGCACGTCTATTTCGTCGAAAGCGGCATGATCTCTCTGGTTGCCATGATGCAGGACGGCGCGGCCATCGAGACCGCGACACTCGGCCGGGAAGCCATCCTGGGATCTCTCTCCGCGCTGGGCAATCATACGGCTGGCACGCGGGCCATCGTCCAGATCGACGCGACGGCCTGGCGAATATCCGTGGCCGACTTCCGCTCTGCCGTCGACCAAAGTCCTGTCTTGCGTAAGATGGCGCTGTTGAGCAGTGAGCTGATGCTCGCCCAGATGCAGCAGACGGCCGCCTGCAATGCCCTCCACACGGCCGATCGGCGCCTGTGCCGCTGGATCATCCAGGTTCGGGATCGCATCGATGAGGATGTGATTCGGCTCACGCACGATTTCCTCGCCCAGATGCTTGCGGTGAGGCGCCCCACCGTCAGCCTGATCGCCTACGGGCTTCAGCAGGCGGGCTTGATCCGGTACCAGCGCGGCAAGATCGCGATCCTCGACCGCGCCGGACTCGAGCGCGGCGCCTGCGAATGCGTCGGGGTTTTGCGGGAGAAAACGCGCCGCATCATCGGCGGCGTGGCCTGAATTTTACCCGTGCAGTCGGTTGGTGAAGCGCGCGTTTCCCAGCCCCGTGCCGATCGTCAGCACGCCCCAGCGGAAAACGTCCTTCAATTGAGGGAGTTCGCTCAGGCCCTGCACCACCGCATCGTTGTGGATCAGGACAACGGGTTCGTGCCCGTGGATGCGCGGCAGCCGGCCGGCTAGGGCCGATACGAGATTGAAGCCGTCCTCCTGCCAGTTGCCCGGAAGATTCTGTCCGCCGTTCAGGATCGCACCGCGGCCGTCGATGAAGCCAGGACAGGCGATTCCCATGAACGGCGCAAGCTTGAGCTTCGCGTCAATCGCCCGTTGCACGAGACTGTCGGTCATCTCGGCCAGGCGGGCGACGGCTTGGTCCCGCGTCGGTCCGTCGTCCCGGTGGCGCCAATGCAGCATCTTCCAGACGGCGGCTTTGGAAACGTCGCCTTTCTTCATCCCGAGTTCGACGATGCCGACCCGAAGATTGGTGCCGCCAATGTCGGCGGCGAGGATGGCATCATGCCCGGCCAGCACCCAACTCGGGGCGAGCTGTGCGGCACCGATCAAGCCGGCCTCGTCGGGATGATGGCCGATCGGAATCAACTCTATGGAAGTCCCTTCGCCGGCGAGCAGGACCTGGGCACGTCCCATCGCAAGCTGGCCGATATGGCTCGAACTCAAGCCACCTCCGATCACGATGCGCTCGGTTTCCTGCCAGCCTTCGAGACGCAGGAAGCGTTGCACGACGGTCGCCAGTTCATGGGCGAATTCCTCGATGGCGGTATGGACGAGACCTGCCGCCACCGTGTCGGTTCCCGCCAGGACCTTTTCGAGCCTCGATTTCGAGATCTCGCTTGTCGGCGTGTCGCCGAATGGGTCCTCGTCGAGTGACGAAGCGACGCGCTCGCGCCAATCGTCGAGGATTGCGCGAAAGGCGCGACCGCTGGCACGGTCGCCCACGAATCCTTCTTCATCCCGCAATTCCTCGTTGTAAGTGTCGACGGTCACGGCCGGGAGCACGCGGGCGCCGTGTCCCAGCACGGGGGAAAGTCCACCCGGTTCGGACGATGATGGGAAGGAGCTTTCCGCGCTCCTGCCGACCGGTTCATCATGCACGCCGATACTGTCCACCGGTTCCCTCCCGAAGCGGCCCCCGGGGCCGCAGCGAATCCAACGGCATCAGCGCCTCGGAGTTGCCCGCAACGATCCGCTCACCGGCTCGTTGGCGCCGCATGTCGCGATCCTCCTCGACCGAGCAATTGATGAGCGGGCATGGATTGACGCGGGGGACACGGGCAATGCTGGTCCTCCGTCGTCAGCGCTGTGGCAAGGGCTTCCGCTTCGTCGACGCCCAGGGCGCCACGATCACGGATGCGCCCACGGTCTCTCGGCTCAGATCTCTCGCCATGCCCCCCGCCTATGTGAACGTGCGCTACGCGGCGAATCCCACGGCGCACCTGCAGGCGGTCGGCGAGGACGCCGCCGGGCGCCTTCAGTATCGCTATCATCCGAACTGGCATCGGGTTCGCGAAATCATCAAGGCCCGCAAGCTCCACAACATCGCAAGGACCCTGCCCGCCATCAGCCGGAAGGTGCGACGCTTTCTGCGCGCCGAATCCGCGGATTCGCGTCGCGCAGCAGCGGCGGTCGTCTATCTCGTATCGAAGACCGCATTGCGGGCCGGGAGCGACTCCTATGCGCGCGAACGCGGGACGCGCGGCGCGACGACGCTCCTCAAATCAAACGTGGAAATCGACGGGCTGACGGTGCGCCTCCACTTCCGCGGCAAGGGCGCCAGGATGGTGACCCGCGAAGTCCGGGACCGGACTCTGGCCGCCACCTGCAGGAACCTGCTGGTACTGCCGGGCCGGCGCTTGTTCCAGTATCGCGACGCCGACGGCGCCCTGCACGTCGTGCGAGCCGCCGACGTGAACGCCTTCCTGCGGGAAGTATCGGGCGTGCGGGTATCACTCAAGGATTTCCGCACCCTCGTTGCTTCGGCGGGCGTCATGAAGGCCCTTGCGGCTGCGCCGCCCGCGAGAACGCTTCGTGCGCGCAAGGCGTTGCTTCGTGACGCCATAGCCGCCGCCGCCCAGGAGCTCGCCAACACGCCGACCGTTTGCCGCAAGAGCTACGTCCACGAGGCGGTCATCGCGGCCTTCGAGCAGGGAGAATTACCGCCGGCAGCCGGTCGCACCCTCGAAGGAACCGCGCAGGCGCTGGCGAGAGTCGTTGCACGGCATCGCTGACCTAGAGCGGGCCACCGCCGCGGAAAAGGCTCTTGATCCGGCGCCGCGTGGACTCGCGGTCGGCCGCTTGGCGCGCTCGCCGCTCGAGCCATCTCTGGCCGACCGGGAACGCGAACTTCAGCGCAAGACCATAAGCCACCGCGAACGTTAGGGTACTCCCCAGGATCTTGGGCAGGGAGACTTCGAGACCACTTGCACAGATCGAGTAGACATAGGCGAGCGCCGTTCCTTGGCGCACCATCCACGGAACGTCGAACGAAAAGAAAAACCGTATCACGAGGGCGACCATCAAGCCGATGGCAAAGACGCCTCCCAGCATGCCAGGGAAGCCGAGATCCACGTAGTTCTCGGCCATGTAGCCAACGCTGATGGACGTGCCACCGCGCATGTTCTCCAGCACATCCACCCGGGTCAGGCGGATGAATACCTCGGTGTCCGAGAGAGCCTGCTTGTCGGGAAACAGGAAGCGTGGCTGGAAGACATGACTGAGAGCGTCGCCCCATTGACGCATCGTCGACTTTTCGGCGCTCGCAAGATCAACGTTGATCACCAGACCGGTGATGTCCACATAGGCCAGACGTTCCAGCAGGGCCTTCGAGGCCAATCCCCAATCGATGTCTGCAATACCAACGATGCGACCGAGCATGTAGCCAACGCGGTCGGACAATGTCGTCTGAAAGGCTTGCGAGTCTGCACCGCCCGTTGCCATTTCGCGGTATTCGAACTTCACCGAGGTCCAGAACAGAGCCAATGCCACCAGTCCGAACGTGGCCAGAAGGGCATAGCCGGTCGTTCGCGGCGTCCACCTGATCTGGGCGGCCAGCGCTGCGGTGCCGAGGAACACGAAGACGCCGCGGAAGTCGCCGAGCAGGCCCGTCATGCCCGAAAGGATTTCGACCCCGAGCACGGCAAACAGGAAGGGCCATCCACGCCCCACAGACATGACGGAAGTAAACAAGAGAAACGCCGCCATGATCTTGAAGCGGGCGATGGCGTCGAAGAACTGATAGAGAGCACCGCCAAAGGTGAGGCTCGCCATTTGGGTGATCAGGTTGGACCCTAGGTAGACTAGGAATACGTCGACCGGCCGCCAGTACAGGTGGGCTGCCCAATTCTCCTCTGTCGGCGGTTGGATGCCCCCCAGCACCACCTTGCACGCGAAGGCAAGCGTCACCGTCGATGCCAGCATGTACCAGTAGGCTTCGACCACCCAGGGCCCATAGATGCTCTGCGCCATGGGCTCGCCGTCGACGAGGGCAAGGAACGCGCGCGCGAACACCTGCAACCATTGGCAGAGAAGGTAGTAGGCAATGGCTGCGGGCATGGTCGGGGTGCCCACCAGTCGCAGAATGAGCCAGGGGGTGAAGGCACCGGCGGCCAGGGCCAGGGGGTCCGGGCAGGCGGGCGAGATAAAGATGAAGAGCAGCCCGAAGCCAAACGCGACCCTCCGCAGCATCGAGTAGTCGAGGCGCGGAGCGATCTGGATGGGAGTAGCGAGCGTCGAGGCCATGGCCGACGTATCTGCCTTTTGGTCTGCCAGAGTTTCCTAACCGATTTACCGCACCGGTACAGCAGAAAACCGGATTGCGCCCGGGGCATGCCCTTTACAGGCGTCCGCGATGCCCCGCCAGTCCCGATACCGTACCCAATGCCGCAGCTGGTTTCCGGAACACCGGCAAAGAAAAAGGCGGTCCGTGAGGACCGCCTTCTTCCCTGTTGAGGGTCGTCCAGCTTACTGGATGACGATTTCGACGCGGCGGTTCTGCGGCTCGCGGACGTTCGGGCCGGTCTGCAC
>NZ_SCUT01000040.1 GCF_004297265.1 Reyranella sp. | reverse complement strand
TTCTATCTGCCGTCGATGGTGCCGGCGCCCTACGATTTTTGGATGTATGGCAATGCGCTGGTTTGCTTTGTCGAAATTCTGCGCGACTTGGTGCTGGGGGGCAGACTGCCCAACATGATCCTCTACGGCTGGACATTGTTCATTTCGCTGTTCAGCTTCTATTTCGGCTACTGGTTCTTTGACAGGTATCGGAATGTCATCGTCGACGTCCTCTGAGATCGTCGTCGAGGCGAAGAACCTCGGCAAGGCGTTCCAGCTCTACGCCCACCGCAACGACTGGTTGAAGCAGGTTCTGTTCGGCTGGTGGAAGGCGTACTTCAAGCCGTTCTGGGTGCTGCGCGACATCAGCCTCGAGGTGAAGAAGGGCGAGAGCATCGGCATCCTCGGCCGTAACGGTTGTGGCAAGTCCACGCTGCTGCAGGTGGTCTGTGGCATGACGCTGCCCAGCCATGGCGAACTCAGGGTCAACGGCCGCATCGCGCCGGTGCTGGCGCTGGGCTCGACCTTCGACATGGAGCTGTCGGGCCGGGAGAACGTCCTGATCGGCGGCGCGGTGCTCGGCCTGAAGCGCAGCGAAGTCCTGCGCAAATTCGACTCGATCGCCGAGTTTGCCGGCATCGGCGAGTACATGGACCAGCCGGTGAAGCACTATTCGATGGGCATGCGCACGCGCCTTGCCTTCTCGATCTGTGCGCACGTCGAGGCGGACATCCTGGTCGTCGACGAGGCGCTGTCGGTCGGTGACGCGGCGTTCCAGCGCAAGTGCCTCGACTGGATCGACAATTTCCGCAAGACCGGGACGCTGCTCTTCGTGTCCCATTCGATGGCCGAGGTCCGCCGCCTGTGCACGCGCGCGATCTGGATCGAGGAAGGGCGCATCCGCGAGCAGGGCGATCCCAACGATGTCATCCGCTCCTATCACCGCGCCCTGCTGGTCGAGAAGGACGACGTCCAGCGCTTCTCCTCCGGAAACGCCAAGCAGGTCGCTGCGGGCGAGTAGGGCGGCATGGAGCCGGGGACCCTGGCGTGGCTCGGCTTCGGCTGGTGGTCGTTCGGTTCGGCGATCCAGTGGGCAAGTGCCGCGCTGGGGCGTAGGCCCCGACGGATTTTTGCCGCCAGCCATCGGGCGAATGATTTCAGCATCGTGGCGCCGATGGCCGGCGCCGAGGATGCGACGGCGGCCTACGTGCAGGCCCTGCGGCGGCTGGCCGAGGCCGGGGTCGAAGTGCTGATCTGCGTGGCTGACGCCGACGATGGTGCCGTGACGCCGGTCAGGACCCTTTGGCCCGAGGCGCCGATCCTCGTCGGCAAGGACGACACCTTCAATCCGAAGATGAACAACGTCCGCAAGGGGCTGGAGGTGGCCAGCCGTCCGGTCGTGGGCCTGTGCGATGCCGGCATCCAGCTCAGCCTCGACGAGTTGCGCCGTGCGGCTGCCCCTCTGGCGACGGGAGCGGGGCTTGTGCTCGCACTCAAGGCGGCGGAAGCACCGGCGACTTTCGCGGCCGAGATCGAGCGCGCCTATATCGACGGCCATCAGGCGAGGTTCCTGTTCGCCGCCGACCGACTCGGGCTCGCCGTGGCGTCGGGCGGCGTCACGCTGATGACCCACGAGACGCTTCAGCGCATCGGCAACTGGCGGGGCTTCAACCGCTGGATCGCCGACGACTATTCGGTCGTGCGTTCGGTGCGCGAACTGGGCCTTTCCACACATCTGGGTGAGATTATGCTGCGCCTGCCGATTGGCGAGCGGTCCTGGCCGACCGTGTGGCGACGCCAGGTTCGCTGGGCGCGAACGCGGCTGCGACTGCCCGTCTGGCCGCTCGTGCTGTGGGAACCCGCGATCGGCTGGGCTGCCACGGGCCTCGCCGGCGTCGGCGCTCTCGTCTGTTCGGGGGCGAACGCGGCTCTGGTCGCCGCCGCCCTGGTCCTCCATACCGTCGCATGGCTGCTGGCCGAGAAATGGTTCATGACGGGTCGCGGCCTGTCCTTCGGGCTGCGCGCGGCAACTGCGGCGCTGGTTCGCGAGGCGCTCGCGCCGGTCCTGATCGTGAATGCGCTGTGGGGCCGCACGATCCAATGGCGCGGCAGCGATCTGGGCGGGCAATGGCGGGATCGCCATGTGGCCGCCAGCGACAGGCAGAGGGATGCTGAATCCGGGAAGTCCGTATGAGTAGCATGATCAGGAAGCTGCCGATCTCCACCGTGATGCTGCCGGCCAAGGTCGATTCCGTGACCGCTACGGCGGTCGAAGGGATGCTGCTGGCAGAGCTTCGGCCGGGTGCGCGTGTCATCGTCGATGGCAGCGAGGTCGCCTACATGAGTGCCGCCGGCGTCCGGACGTTTGCGTCCGTCCTGCATCGGGCGGCGGACGTGCAGGCGCGCATCGTGTTCTGCCGGTTCGCCGGTGCGGCGTGGGATTGCCTTCTCGTCAGTGGCTTCTCGGAACTGCTGGAGATCACCGGGACGACTGAAGAGGCCGCGGCGAGGCTTGAGAAGGAACCACGACTCCCCGCAGGGGAAAGCTTGCACCCGCGCCGCACCGCGGGTTAACTACAGATTGGGCTGAGTGACGTATCAATGAGTTGGGACCAGGCGCGGCGCGAATCGCGGCGACAGTTCCGGACGGAGATCGGAATTTGACAATCTGGAGCTGGCTGCGCGCCGCCGCGCGACCTACCGCCATTGTCCTCGGCCTGGTTGTTGGCTTGGCGGCCTGCACCGCGATGCCCGGCGACGGTCCCTGGATGGGGGGCGCGGCCACGACAACGACCGATGCCTTGCCCTTCGACGTGATCGACCTCACGCCGACGACCATCGCGAACTATCGCCAGCCTCCGCCTATCGACCGCGCCTCGACGGTGAGCAATCTGTCGGCCGGCGGCCGAGTCGCCGTGGCGCCCGGCGACGCTATCAAGGTCCGCATATTCGAGCCCTACGAAGGCAGCATCTTCCCGACGATCCAGCGGCCAGGAGCCGATTTCGGCGTCCAGCGCGTCACCGACGACGGCACCATCAACGTCCCTTTCGTCGGCACGATCAAGGTTGCGGGCCTTGACCTGAGCCAGATCGAGAAGAAGATCTCCCAGCAGGTGGCCAGTTCCGGCAAGGCCCAGGACCCGCAGGTCATCGTCGAATTCGTCGCCGACCGGACCCACACCGTGATGGTATCGGGCGACGTCCGGAACCCCGGACGGGTCTCCCTGCTCGAGGGGGTCCGCACCGTCGTCGAGGCGATCAACAAGTCCGGCGGCCCGTCCGGCATCGGCGGACAGCAGCCCAACGGCGTGGGCGCCAATCAATTCGAGGTGGTCGTGCGCCGCAACGGCCAGATCATCCTGCAGCAACAATATTCCGACCTGCTGGCCGGGGGCGACATCGGCCTTCAAAAGAACGACGAGATCGTTGTTCGCCCCAATCCTCGGATGTTCACCGTGCTGGGTGCCGTCGTGAAGGCGGGCAATGTCGACATGTCCAAGCATTCGATCAGCCTGCTCGAGGCCATGGGCATGGTCGGTGGCCTGAACGACTCGCGGGCCAACAAAACGGGCGTTTATGTGTTCAGAATGGGGGATTTGCAGAACAATCCCACAGCCCGGGCGCGCGTTTTCCGGCTGGATCTCTACCAGCCGGTATCCATTTTCATCGCTCAGCAGTTTCCGGTGCTGCCGAAGGACGTTGTCTACATTACGAACGCGCCACTCTACGAGTACGACAAGATCTTGACATCAATCTATCGTACATTCTCGATCGTGGGTGTCGCGCGCGGCAATGTTCTGACAACCGGCTTCTGACGCCGGGCTTCCAACTAGGGGCAGCGTCCCCAGGGGTTTTCTGGTACTATTTGTTATGGCGCAGGTAAGAAAGTTCACTTGGAGCGCCGCAGGATTGGTCGCGCTGCTCGTCGGCGCGGCTCTCATCCTGTGGATGACCCCCAGCCGGCAGACCAGCAGTGCCCAGGACGGCCCCCGTCCGTTGCCACCGCTGATTTCACGTGGCTACACGGACGCGCCTGCGGGCACGGCCCTGATTGCCGGGGACCCGGCCGGCGGCGGCGTGCTGAACGAACTGCGGGTTACCGACGGTCAGACGGTCAAGCGCGGCGAGGTCATCGCCGTCCTGTCGAATTATCCAAAGGCCGACATCGCCGTTCGCACGTCGGAAGCCGAACTTGCCAAGACCGAGCGGGCTCGTGAGGCAATGGTCAGCGGCTATCGCATGGCCGAGATCGCCATGCAGGAAGTCATGGTCAAGTCCGCGGCCGAAGAGGTCAAGCTCAAGAACCTCGAGATGCAGCGTTCCGGCAAGCCGCCGGACCAAAAGCAACTCGAGCAGAGCATTTCGCAGCAGAGCCTCGAGCGGGAGCAGGCAAAACTGCGCGTCATGAAGGAAACGCTCCAGACCGACCTGCAGCAGATCGATACGGACATCTCGATCATCAAGGCCAAGCTGGACAATGCCCGGAACACGCGCGAGCAGGCGCTGGTGCGTTCGCCGCTCGATGGCATCGTGATCCAGATCTATTCGCGTCAGGGCGAGCGCGTGTCTCAGAACGGCATCGCCAAGATCGTCGACCTGTCGCAGCTTCGCGTGCTGGCCGACGTGGACGAATTGAATGTCGGTCGCATTGCGACCGGCGGCAAGGTCGAGGTGACCTTTCGCGGTAGTCCGACCGTTTACATGGGCACGATCTCCCGTGTTGCGCCGACGGTAAAGCGCATGCAGCGCATGGAGCCCGATGGCGGCTCCTCCACCGACGCGCGCGTGGTCCAGGTCGAGATCCAGCTCGACGACCCGTCCAGCATGCCCCAGGTTCTGGGCCGCGAGACGCGCGTCACCTTTCTCTGATGGCTGTCACGCTGCCAGGCAATCCGTCGCTGCGGCCGCGGCGCTGGTTCAACTGGTGGGCGGGCTTCTCGTTGACGCGGTTGCGGGCGGCGGCCGTCACCGCCACGCGCATGCCGCTGGGCGCCCAGCAGCTCAAGCGCCAGCGGACGAGTACCCTTCTGTCGCTCGCCGGCGTCACCGCGAGCCTGCTGGTCATCTTCGCCCAGCTCGGCATCGAGCGCGCCGTCTATGACTCGGCGATCCGGCTTCACCGCTCGGTGGTCGGTGACCTCGTCCTGGTGCCCTACGGCTTCAAGTCGCTGCAGCTTCACGCCGAAGTGCCGGCCTCCATGACAGACGTCCTGTCGGCCAATCCGGCGGTGACCAACACGCTGCCGTTCTGGTTCGGCGTGATGTCGATCACCCACAAGGGCATGGACAGCGGGCGCCGGATTGCCTGGTATGCGGTCGATGTCGAGCGCCCGGCCATCGACGTGCCCGGCCTGCGCGAGAACCTCTACCGGCTGCGCGAGGCGCGCCGGCTGCTCTACGATCGCGAATCGAGACCCTATTTTGGCGATCTCGCCGACCAGGTAGGACCTGGCAAGCCGGAGTTCCAGGTGCTTGGACCGCCCGACAATCGCGGGCTGCTGCGCCAGCTGTTCGTGGTCGGCACATTCGCCCTCGGCCCCAACGTGCTGAACGACGGCTCCATCATCATGTCGGAGGACACGATGGCCGAGGTATTCGGTTCGTGGTGGTCCGACCGGCCGGCGTTCATCGCGATCCAGCTCGCCAAGGGCTCGAACGTCGAACAGGTCCGCCGGGAGCTCAATACCGCTCTGGCCGGGCGCGGCGAGGTCGTCACCCTGCGCGACTTCGAGAAACGCGAACGGACCTATTGGTCGCGCGAGACGCCGGTCGGCTACATCACCGACCTGGGCTTCGTGATGGGCGTGATGATCGGCATGGTCTTCATCTATTACGCCCAGTACCAGATCATCCGCTTCTACCTGCCGGAATATGCCATCCTGAAGAGCCTCGGCTACGACTGGTGGTTCTTCCTGTTCATGATCGGCCAGATCGGCGCCGCCATCATCACGCCGGCCTTCCTCGTGGCCTTCACGCTCGGGCGCTTCGTCTACGGCGCCACGGAAGCAGCCATGCATCTCGGCATGACGATGGGCCTGCGCGAAATGGTCGTGGCGCTGGTCGCCTGCCTGATCATGACCGTCGTTTCCAGCCTGTTCGCCATCCGGCGTCTGTGGCGGGTCGATCCCATCATGCTGTTCGAGTGACCATGACCGCCGACACACAGGGATTCGGGCCGGCGGTCGTCGAGGCCGTCGACGTTCACCACCACTATGGCGAGGGGCCGCAGCGGGTCGACGTCCTGTTCGACATCAACATGCAGGTCCGCGAGGGCGAGCTGGTGATCGTCACCGGCCCGTCGGGGTCGGGCAAGACGACGCTGCTTACCATCCTCGGGACCATGCGCAAGCCCTCCGAGGGCAAGCTTCGCCTGCTCGGGACCGATATCGTGGGCCTGGGCGGCTCTGCCCTCGACGAATTGCGCAATCGCATCCGCTTCCTGTTCCAGAAGCGCAATCTGCTGTCCTCGCTGACGGCCCTGCAGAACGTGATCGCCGGCGTCTCCACGACGCCGCTCGCCGATCCGGCGTGGGACGAGCCGCGCGCGCGGCACCTGCTCGGCATGCTCGGCCTCGGCGACAAGGGCGCTGCATGGCCGGATGAGTTGTCGGGTGGTCAGCAGCAGCGTGTCGCCATCGCCCGGACCATGATCGGGCTGCCTGATCTCATCATCGCCGACGAACCCACTTCGGCCCTGGATCGCGTGTCGGGCCGGCTGGTGGTCGACCAGCTCAAGGACCTGGCCCTGCGTGCCAAGTGCGCGGTGGTGCTTTCGACTCACGACGAGCGCATCTTCGACGTTGCCTCGCGCCGCCTCCACATCGAGGACGGCCGATGCTTCGAAGTCCCCATCCATTACCATTGAGAGCGGCGGCCCCGGCATGCTGCTGTTCCTGATCGATCTCCTCGTCTTCCTGTGCCTCGCCGCGCAGTTCGCGATCGCAGGCTACTTCCTCTATCTGGTGTACTGGCTGTTCGAGCTGCCACGCGGGCAGGCTCCGGCGCCTTCATTGCCCGAGGATCTGCCGCGCGTGCTGGTGCAGGTGCCGGTCTACAACGAGCCGCTGGTGGTGGAGCGCTCGATGGCCGCCATGGGTGCGCTCGACTGGCCGCGCGACCGACTGACGATCCAGCTCCTCGACGACAGCAACGACATCACCTCGGATATCGCCGCCCATGCCATCGCCCGCCTGCGCAAGGCAGGCATAGATGCCCATCATGTCCGCCGCAGTGACCGTGGGGGCTTCAAGGCCGGGGCGCTGGCGGCGGGCCTCGCGCTCGACGATGCGCCCTTTGTCGCCGTGTTCGACGCCGATTTCGTGCCGCCGTCGGACTGGCTGAAGCAGGCGATGGCCGCGATGCTGGCCAATCCGCGGGCCGCCTTCGTGCAGACCCGCATCGAGTGGGGCAACGGCGAGCGCAACTGGCTGACGCGCACCCAGCGCCTCATGCAGGACGCGCATTTTGCCGTGGAGCAGGACGTCCGCGCCCGGCGCGGCGTGCCGTTCCAGTTCAACGGCACCGGCGGCATCTGGCGCCGCGCCGCCGTCGAGGAGGCGGGCGGCTGGTCGCACGACACCTTGTCGGAAGACCTCGACCTGGTCCTGCGGACCTACCTGAAGGGCTGGACCGGCGTATTCCTGATGGACACGCACGTGGTCGGCGAACTGCCGCAGAAGGTCGAGGATTTCAGCGCCCAGCAGAGCCGCTGGTCCAAGGGTTTCGTGCAGGTCGCCCGCAAGCTGCTGGTGCCGATCTGGAAGTCGGCCTGGCCGACCGAGGCGAAGCTCACCACCACCGTGGCGCTCAGCCAGCAGCTCATCTTTCCGCTGCTCGTGGTCGGCATCATGGCCCTGGTCGTCTCGATCCTGGGCCATGGACGGCTGCTGGGGCTCTTCGGTTTCGGCCTCTGGCTGTGGCTGATCGGCATGCTCGCCGTGCTGTTCGGCATGACCTGGGGCGCCTACCGGCGCCTGAAGCGCGGCGGCACGGCGCGCTACTTGGTCACGGCTGCCAGCGTGCCCGCGCTGATCGTATACCTCGCCGTCGCCAACGCCACCGCGATCGTCAGCGCCGGCTTCGGCAAGAAGACCGAATTCAACCGCACGCCCAAGACGGGCGTCTGAGGCAGCGTCGATGGCCATGCTTGCCACCCTGGCTCTCCTTTTCGGCGCCGTGTTCACGGTCTGCTGCGTGTTGCTGGCCGCCTTCATCGGCAGCCTGCT
The DNA here is from genome assembly GCF_004297265.1 of Reyranella sp. GTDB lineage: Bacteria > Pseudomonadota > Alphaproteobacteria > Reyranellales > Reyranellaceae > Reyranella. The sequence goes on along the minus strand of NZ_SCUT01000040.1, from coordinate 202,639 downwards.
CTACATGGTAGTGCTGCACCACCGCCTGAAGGCCCGCGGCCTCCGTCGCGAGGAGATGCTGCTTTCGACGCCGCTGCCGGCCGACGCCGACCTGCCGCATGTCGTGGTGCAGATCCCGTCGTTCAACGAGGGCCCGGTGGTGCGTCGCGGCGCGGAGTCGGCGGCGGCGCTCGACTGGCCGCGCGACAAGCTGCACATCCAGCTCCTCGACGACAGTACCGACGAGACGGCGGAGATGGTGCGCCAGGTCGCGGCCGAGCTGCGGGCCAAGGGTTTCGACGTGGTCGCGCTCCAGCGCACCGACCGCAGCGGCTACAAGGGCGGCGCCCTGCACGAGGCGATGCAGCAGACGCCCTACGATTTCTTCGCGATCTTCGACGTAGACTACATTCCGCCGACCGACTTCCTGCGCGTCTGCATGCGTCCCTTCTTCGCCGAGCCGAAGACCGCCTTCGTCCAGGCGCGCTTCGACTTCCTCAACCCGCACGAGAACGCGCTGACCGAGATGCAGATGGTGACGCTCGACGCCCATCTCGGCATCGAGCAGGCGACGCGCTGCTGGGCCGGCCATCCGCTGCCCTTCAACGGCACCTGCGGCATCTGGCAGCGCGCGGCGATCGATGCCGGTGGCGGCTGGAAGGGCGATACCGTCACCGAGGATCTCGATCTCACCTACCGCGGCTGGGTAAAAGGCTGGCGCGCGCTGTTCCTGACCAGTGTCGGCGTGCCGGGTGAGCTGCCGGCCGACACCAAGACCTGGCTGCGCCAGCAGCAGCGCTGGCAGGACGGGTTCCGGCACGTCTCGATGCGCATGTTCCCGGAAATCCTCAAGAGCCGGGACATCACCCTGTCGTCCAAGCTCGCGGCTCTCCTGCATCTCTGCATGGCGCTCAACCAGCCGGTGCTTCTGGTCGGCATCGTCTCGGGAATCCTGGCGGGCCTGCTGGCGCCGTCCCTCGTGCCGCTGCTGCTGACCTTGTTCGTCGTCACGGTGGCGTGGGTGCTGGTCTGCGCCACGACCTTCCTGCGCGCCGGCCACAACTTCATCCGCGGCGGCGAGATACCGCCGCTGGAGTTCGGCGTCGTGCTGCTGCGGTTCGTGGGCGGGCAGGTGGCGACCGTCTTCCGCTCGTTCGGCGTCCACCTGCGGAAGACGTTCAGCAAGCCCAAGCCGGTCGTGTTCGACCGCACGCCCAAGCGCGGAACCTAAGCCAGCACGCTCTCGCGCAGCAGCGGATTGTGGGCACAGCGCAGGCCTCCGCCCAGCCGGATCGGGCCGTCGAAGGGCAGGGGGATGACGTCGACCTTGCGCTTGCGCAACTCGTCGATCACGCGCTTGTTGTCCGCGTCGACGATGACCCGCCCCGGCTCGAGGACGAGGCCGTTGGTGGCGAGAAGCGCGGCTTCCTCGGACGAAACCTCGATCTTGTCCCAGTCGCGCAGCGACATAGGCAGGCCGTCGATGAGCTTCTGCGGGCAATGGATCACCAGGCCGGGCTGGATCAGCGCCATGGCGCAGTCGAGATGGAGGACGTGCGACTTCAGGGCGACCGGGATCACGCGATAGGTGTCGCCGAGCAGGGCCTGCAGCCAGTCGGCGCCGGCGAGATCGGAAGCGCAGCCCGAGATGCCGACATAGATCTCGTGGCCGTTGAGCAGCGTGTCGCCGCCTTCGAGGAAGGGACCGTCGACGCAGCCGGGCGAGCCCAGCGGAACGCTCGACCAATGCGCACCCTTGGCCAGTATGGCGTTCTGGATCAGCAGTCGCAGGCCATAGCGCTCGCGCTGGCGGCATTTCAGGCGCAGCGAGGCGTCGATTACGTGCCTGCCGACGACGATCATGCCGTCACGCGGAAAGAGCTGCGCGCCCTCGCCGTTCGGCGCAAGGAACGTGCGCTCCTCGCCCTTCAGCCTTTGCGGGCGATGCACCGTGATGCCCTCGCGGGCCACGAGTTCGGCCAGCGCATCGACCTGGCGTTCGATGCGGTGCGCCCAGTCCGGATCGACGTCGATCAGGCGCCGTCCGGTGTGGCGGCGGCTGAATTCGAGACCCTCCGGCGTCAGCCAGCGGCACGATTCCTCGTAAAAGACGACGACGTCTTCGGCCGGGGAGAGCCCGATCACCATTTCGCGAAGCCTGCCCCACTCGTGGTGTGCGCCGAACAGCATGCTCAGACCCGCGCGTAGATGTCCTCGTAGCGGACGATGTCGTCTTCCTCGACATAGTCGCCGGTCTGCACTTCGACCACTTCCAGGAGCTCTGTGCCCGGATTGGCAAGGCGATGGACGCCGCCGATCGGAATGTAGGTCGATTCGTTCTCGTGGAGCGTCATGACCTTGCCGTCGAGCGTGACCTCGGCGATGCCCTTCACGACCACCCAGTGTTCGGCGCGGCGATTGTGACTCTGCAGGCTGAGCTTGCCGCCGGGCTTGACCGTGAGGCGCTTGGCGCGGAATCGCTCGCCGCGGTCGATGTCCTGGTAGCTGCCCCAGGGACGATGCATCACCGCGTGCTCGGTCGCGGCGCGGTGCTTGCCGTCGGACATGCGCTGCACGACGTCCTTGAGGCGCGGAAGGTTGTCGCGATGGCCGACCAGCACAGCATCGTTCATCGACACCACGACCACGTCCTCGACGCCGATCACCGCGGTCAGCGGTCCGTCCGAACGGATGTAGGAATTGCGCACATGGTCGATCTCGACCGGACCTTCAGTGACATTGCCGGCGCTGTCGGCGTCGCCGACATCGAGCAGCGCGTCCCAGGTGCCGAGGTCGGACCAGCGGAAGCGGGCCGGCACCACCCAGCACTTGTCGGTGCGCTCCATCACGGCATAGTCGATCGACTTGGCCGGCGCCCTGGCGAAGGCCTCGGCGTCGAGGAACACGGTGGAGCCGGTCTTCCTCGCCTTGGCGACAGCCTCCTCGGCGGCGGCGGCCATGGCCGGCTCGAAGCGCTTCATCTCCGAGAGCAGCAGCTCGGGCGGGAACAGGAAATTGCCGCTGTTCCACAGCAGGCCCTCGGCGATGTACTGCATCGCCTTCTGGGCATTGGGTTTCTCGACGAAAGCCGCGACCTTCATCACGGGGCCGATCGTCTCGCTGCCGGGACGGATGTAGCCGTAGTCGGTCTTGGGCTCCGTGGGCGGGATGCCGAAGGTGACGATGCCGCCCTGTTCGACGGCGGTAAGGCCCTCTCGACAGCCGGCGAGGAATTCCTCGGCGCCGATCACCAGATGGTCGGAGGCGAGCGCCAGAACGGCCTTGGCGCCCAGACTGCGGGTGTAGGCGGCGGCGGCCGCCATGGCGGGGCCTGAATCGCGGCGAGACGGCTCGACCAGGATGTCGATCTCGACGCCGATCTCCCGCGCCTGGCTCTCGCACATGAAGCGGTAGGCGTCGTTGGTCGCGATCACCGGCTTGCCGAACAGGCTGCGGTCGGACACGCGCAGGAGCGTCTGCTGGAAGGTCGACTGCTTGCCGAGCAGCGGCACGAACTGCTTGGGCATGCTCTCGCGCGACAGTGGCCACAGGCGCTTGCCGGAGCCTCCGACGAGGATAACGGGCGTGATGAGCGACATTGCGGAGCTTTCGTTGCCTGAGGGGCTTAGCGGGCGGCTTCTGCGGCCGCGTGCCGGGCCGCGATATAGCCGAAGGTGAGGGCTGGGCCAATGGTGATGCCGGCGCCCGGATAGGTGCCGCCCATGACACTGGTCATGTCGTTTCCGGCGGCATAGAGGCCCGGGATCGGCGCCCCCGTGGCGTCGAGGACCCGGGCATGGCCGTCCACCCGAAGGCCGAGGAACGTCCCGATGTCTCCGGGCACCATTTTCATGGCGTAGAAGGGCCCCTGCTCGAGCGGCGCCAGGCAGGGATTGGGTCCGTGCGTGGGGTCGCCGTTGAAGCGATGGTAGGCATCGGTGCCTTTGCCGAAATCGGGATCCTCGCCCCGGGCGGCGTGCCCATTAAATTGGGAAATCGTTGACTGCAGTGTATCTGAATCAACGCCGGTTCTGGCCGCCAGCTCCGGCCAGCTCGCTGCCGTCAACAGATAGCCATTCCGGATGTGGGGGCCGAGCGGCAGCGGCGCCGGCCCGATGGCGCCCATGCCGTAGCGCCGGATGGCACGGTGGTCGCAGAGCAGCCAGGCGCTCGTCTCGCTGCGGCCGCGGCAGGCCTCGACCATGGCCGGCACGAAGTCATGGTAGGAGGCCGATTCGTTCGCGAAGCGCCGGCCCGCCGGGTCGACGGCAATGTAACCGGGCTTGCCGCGCTCGTAGAAATGCGGGAACGGCAGCGTCGATCCATCCGGCTGCGGAACCAGCGAAACCGGAACCCAGGCCGCTGGGTAGGCGACATCTTCCGCCATCGCGCCGCCGACCGACCGGCCGAGCCGGATCCCGTCGCCGCGATTGCCCGGCGGTGGCGCCGAGCGATGGAAATGGCCGTCGCGCACATGGCCGTAGTAGCGGCTCTTGAGTTCGTCGTCGGCGGGAAAGCCGCCGCAGGCCAGCACGACGCCGCGTCGCGCACGGATCTCCTGCCGCTTTCCGTCTCGCTGCACGATCGCGCCGGTAACGACAGCGTCGCGCTGCATCAGCTCGACGACCGGACTCCCCAGCCAGAGCTCGATCCCGCGTTCCTCGGCCGAGAGGGCGAGGGCGGCGATGAGGCCGTTGCCGTTGGTGAGACGGGTGCCGCGATCGTGGCTCAGCCGGTCGATCGCATAGCGTGCCGTCATGCCCGCGACATGGAAAGCCGAGCGGGCGGAGCGCGTCATCTTGAAGACATGGGGCAGGTCGTTGCGGCCGAGCATCATGCCGCCGAACGCCATCATGGTCCGCAGCGGTGCCCGCAATTGGTTGAACCGCTTGCCGAGCCGCCGTCCATCGAACGGCAGCGGCAGCAGCGAACGTCCGCCCTGGGCGGCGCCGGGCCTGGTCGGATGATAGTCGGCCCAGATCGGCACGGCCTCGTATCGGACGTGCGTGTTGTTCTCGATGAACTCGACCGCGGGATTGCAGTTTTCCAGAAAGGCATTGGCCAATTCGAGGTTCAGGCGATTGCCGGCCTCGTGCTGCAGGTAGGTGAGCGCGTCCTCCTTTGAGTCCGCGATACCGAGCGCGCGGCCGTGCCGGTTGCCGGGGATCCAGATGACGCCGGCCGAATAGGCGGTGGTGCCGCCGAACAGCTTCTCCTTCTCGACCATGAGCACGTCCAGGCCGGCATGAGAGGCCGTCAGGGCCGCCGAGAAGCCCGCAGCTCCCGACCCGATCACCAGCAGGTCGGTTTCAATCATGACGTCGTCCCCCCGGATTGGCGCTCGAGGTTCTCCTCGCGCCGACGCCTGGCCTCGTTCTCCACGGCTTCGGCAAGGGCTGGAATGTGGGAGGCGATCTCGTAGAAGTCGCTGGCGTAGAGGACCAGAAGGGTCGTGGGTGTGGTCGTGGCGATGGTTGCGCCGCGAGGCTGCCGGTTGAGCAGCGACATCTCGCCGAAGAAGGCGCCGTCGCCCAGGCGGACCGTGCCGCCGGTCGGCAGGCGCACCTCGACTTCGCCGTTCGAGATGAAGAACATCGAGTCGCCTGGATCGCCGCGACGCAGGACCGTCACGCGGGCGGGATAGTAGCGGGTACGCAGCTTGCCCACGATTTCGGAGAGGGTGACGGTGCCAAGCGACGCGAAGATCGGGACGCGCGTGACCTGATCCCAGACGCGCAGATATTCGCGACGCCGCTCCTCCTGCGCGAAGCCCGTTGCGAGCACACCGGTCATCAACGCCAGCACCGCGATGCCACTGATCATCAGCAGCGAGCCGATGATGCGGCCGGCGGGCGTCAGCGGCACCACGTCGCCGTAGCCGGTCGTCGTCAGGGTGACCACCGACCACCACATGGCGTTGGGAAGGCTGCCGAACTGCTGGGGCTGGCCGTCGCGCTCCGCGATGTGGGCGCCGGTGGCTGCGGACATCAACAGGATCGCAAACACGATCAGTACGCTGGCAATGGGCGCACGCTCATTGGAGATCACGCGGGCGAGCGTGCCGAAGGCGGGCGCGTGAAGGCCGAGCTTCAATATCCACAGGATGCAGAAGACGGACGCGGCATCTGTCCCGGCAATGCTGTAACCACCCGCCAGCATGATGGCGGGCGTGATCGCGAGCAATCCGATCAGGCCGGGTACGCTGCAGGCCCAGCGCAGCCGCGCCGCCAAGGGAGACATGTCGGCCATGTGGGGCAGTTCGGGCGCCACCCAGAGGCGGGCCAGGTACTCGACGAGGAAGAACAACGTCACACCCCAGATCGCGCCACGCAGGACCACCCGATGTGGGGGCGACAATTCATCCACGGACAGCAGGATGACCGCGAGCAGTCCGATGGCGAGGATCACCAGGTGGGCCGTCCGCCAGCGGCGGGCGCCCGGCAAGGGGTCGTTGGGGCGCAGGAGTTCGAACAGCTGAGCCCGGAGCGTCTTTTCTTTGGCCGTCACGGAGCGACCATAGGCGGGCTGGCCTGCGAATTGCAACGCGGCGGCGCCCGGTCTACCCTCAGACCATCCCCCCGAGACAGAGGTTTGCACTCAAGGTGATCAACGATTTGCGTATTGCCGTCGACATTGGCGGCACGTTCACGGATGTGGTGTTGGAAGAAGGGGGCCGTCGGATAACGCGCAAGCTGCTGACGACGCCACAGCGGCCCGAGGAGGCCGTCCTCGAAGGGGTCCGCCTCATCCTCGGCGATGCCGGCAAGGGGTTTGGCGATGTCGGTGTCTTCGTGCACGGGACCACGCTGGCCACCAATGCGGTTATCGAACGACGCGGCGCGCGCACGGCCCTGATCGCTACGGAAGGCTTCCGTGACGTCCTCGATATCGCCAACGAGAGCCGCTACGACCAGTACGACCTCGGCATCGAGAAGCCCAAGCCGCTCGTTGCGCGTGCGATGCGGTTCACCGTCCCCGAACGAATGGACGTCCACGGCAAGGTTCGCTTGGCCTTGGATGAGGGCGCTGTGCGGACTTTGGCTGGAACGCTCAAGGCCGAAGGCGTCGAAAGCGTCGCCGTGGCATTCATGCATTCCTACGTGAATCCGGCTCACGAGCGGCGCGTACGCGAGATTCTGAATGCGGAACTGCCCGAACTCCGGGTGACGCTTTCGAGCGAAGTCTGCCCCGAGGTTCGCGAGTACGAACGGACATCGACGGCGGTGGCCAACGCCTATGTGCAGCCGTTGATGGACTCCTATCTCGCCCGCATGCAGGCGGCCCTCGCGGCGGAAAAGTTCACCGGCACGATCTATCTCGTGACTTCCGGCGGCGGCCTCACCGCCATTGAGACGGCGCGTCGCTTTCCGGTGCGTCTGGTCGAATCCGGCCCGGCCGGCGGCGCGATCTTCGCGGCCCAGGTGGCGGCGCGGGCCGGCGAGGGGCGGGCGCTGAGCTACGACATGGGCGGCACCACGGCCAAGATCTGCCTGATCGACGACTACCAGCCCCACACCGCACGCGTGTTCGAAGTCGACCGTGCGGCCCGTTTCCTGAAAGGCTCCGGCCTGCCGGTCCGCATCCCGGTGATCGAGATGGTTGAAATCGGCGCAGGCGGCGGCTCGATTGCCCGCCTCGATGCCCTGAAGCGCGTCACGGTCGGCCCCGAGAGCGCCGGCGCCGAGCCCGGGCCCGCTTGCTACGGCCGCGGTGGCCGGCATCCGGCCGTCACCGACGCCAATGTCGTGCTGGGCACGATCGACCCGGCGCATTTCGCCGGCGGCTCGATCGCCCTCGACGTCGAGGCCGCGCGTGGTGCCATCGAGCGCGACGTGGCGGAGGGCATCGGACTCTCCAGCGAGATGGGAGCCTACGCCGTTTATGAGATGGTCTCGGAGAACATGGCGAGCGCGGCGCGCGTCCATGCGGTCGAGCGCGGCTCCGTCGTCAACCAGTACACGCTGATCGCCTTCGGCGGCGGCGCGCCGCTCCATGCCGCGCGCGTCGCCGAGAAGATCGGCGTGCAGCGCGTCATCGTGCCGCCCAACGCCGGCGTGGGTTCCGCGGTCGGGTTCCTGGCGGCGCCGGTTTCGTTCGAGCTGGTGCGCAGCCGCTACATGCGCCTCGACACGTTCGATGCGGAGGCGGCTGGCGAGATGCTGGACGAGATGAGCCGGGAGGCGACGGCGCTGGTGGCGCCGGGCGCGCGCGGCCAGCCGACTTTCGAGCGGCGCGTCGCCTTCATGCGCTATGTCGGCCAGGGTCACGAGATCATGGTGACCCTGCCGCAACGGCCGCTGACCGCGGCCGACACCGCTGCTTTGCGCGAGGCCTACGAGCGCGACTACGGCGTGCTGTTCGAGCGTCATATCCCCAACGCGGCCATCGAGATCCTGAGCTGGTCGGTCCAGGTTTCGACCGAGGCCAGGCGGCCCGACGTGCAGGGGAAGGCCGGCAGCGCGCCGGTGCCAGAGCCGGTGGGACGCCGCCCGGTGTTCGACGGACGAAGCGGAAAGACTGCCGACGTGCCGGTCTATCGCCGCGAGAAGCTGCCGCCGGGCAGCAGGTTCGCCGGACCGGCCATCGTCGCCGAGGACGAGACGTCGACCTATGTGTCGGCCAGTTTTGCCGCGCATATCGATGCCTCCGGCTGTATCGTTATGGATCGCAAGGCAGCGTGAGGAGTAACCCATGAGCCAGTCCAACAGCGTCGGCCTGATCGATCTCCAGATCATGTGGAACCGCCTGATCGCGGTGGTCGAGGAACAGGCGCAGACCCTGATGCGCACCGCCTTCAGCCCGATCGTGCGCGAGTGCGGCGATCTCTCTGCGGGTGTCTTCGACCTGCAGGGCCGCATGCTGGCCCAGGCCGTGACCGGCACGCCGGGCCACGTGAACTCGATGGCCGAGTCGGTGAAGCATTTCCTGCGGTACTTCCCGATCGAGACGATGAAGCCCGGCGACGCCTACATCACCAACGATCCGTGGATGGGCACCGGCCACCTCAACGACTTCGTCATCACCACGCCGTGCTTCCGCAATGGCAAGCTGGTGGCGCTGTTCTCGTGCACCAGCCACCTCATGGACATCGGCGGCATCGGCTTCGGCCCGGATGCGACCGACGTGTTCATGGAGGGGCTCTACATCCCCATGTTGAAGCTGTTCGACCAGGGCCGCACGAACGAGACGCTGATGGCGATGATCCGCGCCAACACGCGCCAGCCGGTCGACACCGAGGGCGACGTCTACTCCCTGGCCGCCTGCAACGACGTCGGCGCCCGGCGGCTCGTCGAGATGATGGACGAGTTCGGTATCGATTCGCTGGACGAGCTGGGCGACCACGTCATCGCGCGCTCGCGCGAGGCGGTGCTGGCCGAGATCGCCAAGCTGCCCAAGGGCACCTGGCACAACAGCATGACGGTCGACGGCTACGACGAGCCGGTGACCCTGAAAGCCGCGCTGACCATCTCGGACACCGGCATCCATGTCGACTTCACCGGCACGACCGGCGTGTCGCGGCGCGGCATCAACGTGCCGCATGCCTACACGACGGCCTACACGGTCTTCGGCCTGGGCTGCGTCGTTTCCACGAACATCCCGAACAATGCCGGGTCGCTCGAGCCGCTCACGGTTTCGGCGCCGGAGGGCTGCATCCTGAACGCGCCCAAGCCGACCGCGGTCGCCTCGCGTCATGTCGTGGGCCAGATGCTGCCGGACGTGACCTTCGGCTGCCTGCGTCAGGTCGTGCCGGAGCGCGTGCCGGCGGAGGGCACCTCGTGCCTGTGGAACATCAACGTGCGCGGCCGGGTGAAGGGCGGCGAGGGCGGCAACTACGGCTTCGGCATGGCCATCACCTCCAACGGCGGCACGGGCGCGCGTCCCGACAAGGACGGGCTTTCGGCCACGGCCTATCCCAGCGGCGTGCGCGGCACGCCCGTGGAGATCGCCGAGACCCAGACGCCCCTCATCTTCTGGCGCAAGGAGTTCCGTCCCGATTCGGGCGGCGCCGGCCGCACGCGCGGGGGCCTCGGTCAGATCATGGAGATCGAAAGCGGCATCGACGAGCCGTTCGACCTGCTGGCAGCCTTCGACCGCATCGACCATCCGGCGCGGGGCCGCGACGGCGGCGGCGACGGCAAGGCCGGCGTGGTGGCCTTCAAGTCGGGCCAGACGCTGAAGGGCAAGGGCTTCCAGCTCATCCCGCCGGGCGAGCGGCTGGTGATCCTGACGCCGGGCGGCGCCGGCATCGGCGCGCCGCGAGACCGTGATCGTGCGCAGGTTGCCAACGATCTCGCCGACGGCCTGATCTCGAAGGAGTCGGCCGAAGAGGTCTACGAATTCAAGCCGCCGCAGGCCGCGGAATAAGCCGGCGTCGACGTGAAACGGGGAACGGTGTCAATTCAACGATGGGGGCTTCGATGAAGCTGGGACGCAGGAAGGCCTTGAAGGCGGGCGTGGGTGCGATGGCGATGGTCGGTGCGCCGGCCGTGGTGATGGGGCAGGCGGCGCTCAAGCTGCCGCTGGCGACCGTATGGCCGGATGGAAACTTCCATACGGTCAACGTCAAGCGCTTCGCCGAAGAGGTGAAGAAGGGGACGAACGGTGCTGTCGAGATCGACGTCAAGTCGGGCGGCCAGCTCGGCTTCAAGGGCCCCGAGCAGATGCGCGCCGTGCGCGACGGCCTCGTGCCGATGGCCGACATCCTGAACATCCAGCAGATCGGCGACGAGCCGATCTTCGGCGTCGAGGGCATTCCCTTCATCTGCAACAACATCGAAGAGCTGAAGGTGCTGCACAAGTATCTGCGGCCCGAGTACGAGAAGGTGCTGCTGAAGAACAACCAGACCATGCTCTACACGGTGCCGTGGCCGACGCAGTACCTGCACCTCAAGATCAAGGCGGAGTCGCTCGATGCGCTGAAGGGCATCAAGATCCGCGTGCCCGACAAGAACGCGCAGGAAATGTGCAGCGCCATCGGCATGGCGCCGGCTCTGATCCCCTGGGGCGAGACGATCGCGGCGCTGTCGTCGGGCGCCGTCGCGGGCGTGTCGACCTCGTCGGTGTCGGGTGTCGACGGCAAGTTCTGGGAGTTCCTGAAGTTCTTCCATCAGACCAACCATGCCTGGTCGTCGGAGATCGTCACGATCAACAACGACACCTGGAAGAAGATCTCGCCGGCCAACCAGAAGATCATCGTCGATCTGGCGAAGAAGCTGGAGCCCGAGTTCTGGCAGTCGTCGCTGCAGGCAGACAAGGACAGCAACGCCCGCCTGATCGCGGGCGGCATGCAGCTGGTCATTCCGCCGCCGGCGATGACGGCTGAACTGCAGAAGAAGACGGCGCCGATGATCGCCGAGTTCTACAAGCGCGTTCCGGCCGCGGAGAAGCCGATCAAGGCCTATCTCGTCGAAATGAAGCGCGCGTGAGCGGCCGCGGCCCCAATCCCAACGCCGGCGCGCCGCCCGTGCTGCGCGCCTTCCTCGACGGGATCGACATGCTGGGCCGTCTCGATGGCTGGATGGGCGCCGCCTGCCTGGTGGCGCTCACCTGCCTGATGCTGGGCGAGGTCCTCGTCCGGGCGCTCTCGGACATCTTCCCCTGGGTGCCGGCCGACATTCCCGTCGCCTGGGAATACGGTTCCTATCTCATGGCGGCAGCCTTCACCTTCGGGGCTGCCATGACGCTCCGGGCCGGCGGCCATATCCGCGTCACCCTCGTCCTGGCACGGATCGGGCCGAGGGCAAGGCGCTGGTTGGAGACGGTCCTTGCGGCGCTGGGCGTCGCCTTCTCCGGCTATCTCGCATTGGCCATGGTGAACTTCACCTGGCGCAGCTTCGTGTCGGAGCAGGTCTCGATCTCCAGCGCGACGCCGCTCTGGATTCCGCAGGCGCTTGTGACGTTCGGGATCTGTCTGCTGGTCATGCAGTTCATCGCGCGGTTCTTCCAGGCCCTGTTCGGCCTGCCGCTCGAGGACCTCAATATGCGCGCCGGTTCCGTCGCTGAATAGTCGTTCGCGCAAGTTGAGATCCCATGCTTGAAGTCGTCCTCACCATGTTCGTCGTGCTGTTCGCCTTCCTGGCGGGCGGCCTGTGGATCGGCTGGACTCTGGCCGTCACCGGCACGGTGCTGCTGGCGATCTTCCGCGACATCCCGCTCGACAAGCTGCTGGCGCAGTACACCTGGAACATCCTGACCACGCAGGAACTTCTGGCCCTGCCGCTGTTCATCATCATGGGGGAGATCCTGTTCCGGACGCGGCTGTCGCAAACGCTGTTCAGCGGGCTGTCGCCGTGGGCAGCGATGCTCCCGGGCAGGCTGCTGCACGTGAACGTCATCGGCTGCACGATCTTCGCCGCCATCTCGGGCTCGTCGGCGGCGACGACCCAGGTGGTAGGCCGCATCTCGCTGACGGAACTCCTGAAGCGCGGCTATTCGAAGGATGTCGCCGTGGGCTCGCTGGCCGGGGCAGGGACCTTGGGTTTCCTGATTCCGCCCTCCAACATCATGATCATCTATGGCGTCCTGGGCGACGTCTCGATCGCCAAGCTCTTCACGGCGGGCTTCATCCCCGGCTTCCTGCTGGCGGGCTGCTTCATGGGCTGGATCATGATCAACACCGCGCTGAAGCCCGAACTCGTGCCCGAGGCGGAGCGCAAGGTGCGCATCGCCAGCGCGGCGGAGTTCCTGACCTCGATCCGAGAACTGGGACCGGCGGTGTTCCTGATCCTGTGCGTGCTGGGTTCGATGTATGGCGGCCTCGCGACACCGTCGGAGGCCGCGGCCGTCGGCGTGCTGGGGGCGCTCGTGGTGGCTGGCATCCAGCGCGAACTGTCGGTGCCCGCGCTGAAGGCCATCGCCATCGGCTCGGTGCAGACCTGCGCCATGATCGCCCTGATCGTGCTGGGTGCGTCGATCCTGGGCAGCGCCGCGGCCTTCCTCGGCATTCCGGCGGCCGTCGCCGAGTTCGTGAGCAGCCTCGGTCTTTCATCGTTCATGCTGATCGTGGCCCTGATCGTCTTCTACCTGATCCTCGGCTGCTTCCTCGACGGCTTCAGCATGATCGTGATGACCCTGCCGATCGTCATGCCGATCGTGAAGAACGCCGGCTTCGATCCGATCTGGTTTGGTGTCTTTCTCGTCCTGGTCGTCGAGATGGCGCAGATCACGCCGCCTGTCGGCTTCAACCTGTTCGTGATCCAGGGGCTGACCGAGGACGGGCTGGGCTATATCGCCCGCGTGACCTTGCCCTTCCTCGCGATCATGGTTCTCTTCACGATGGCGATCGCCGTATTCCCCGACATTGCCCTCTGGCTTCCCCGCTACCTCAGCAGCTAGTCTGCCGCGGGGTAACGAGGGGAGTTGGATGGAACCGCGACAGGTCAAGACGGCTGCCGACGCACTGAAGATCGTCAAGCAGCGGGGGCTCACCCACGTGAAAGTGGGCGTCCACGACATCGACGGCATCCTTCGCGGCAAGTACATCCACGTCGACAAGTTCCGCTCCGCCCTCGAGGGAGGCTTCGGCTTCTGCGACGTGGTGCTGGGCTGGGACATGAACGACCAGCTCTACGACAACGTCACCTACACGGGCTGGCATACGGGCTATCCCGACGCCAATGTCCGCATCCTGCCGGAGACCTGCCGCGAGATCGCGACGGAGCCCGGCAACCTGTTTTTCCTCTGCGAGTTCGTCGGAACGGCGGAGGAGATCTGTCCACGCGGCACCCTGCGTCGAGTGCTGGAGCGCGCGCAGAAGCTCGGCTTCGAGGTCAAGGTCGGCTTCGAATACGAATTCTTCGTCTTCGCCGAGACACCGGAATCGATCCGCGAGAAGGGCTACCGGAACCTGAAGCCGATCTCGCCCGGCTTCTTCGGCTACTCGGTCCTGCGCAATTCGGTCCTGTCCGACTGGTACCGCGACCTGCTCGCCCTGTGCGAGGCGATGGACATGGGCATCGAGGGTCTCCACACGGAGACCGGCGCCGGCGTCCTCGAGGCGGCGCTCCGGGTCGACGATGCGCTCGCAGCCACCGACAAGGCCGCCTTGTTCAAGATCTTCACCAAGGTGCTGGCGCAGAAACGCGGCTGGCTCGCCACCTTCATGGCCAAGTGGTCGAAGGACTGGCCGGGCTGCGGTGGCCACATGCATATGTCGCTGTGGAAGGGCGGCAAGCCTGTCTTCTTCGACGAGAAGGCGCCGTATCGCATGAGCCGGACGATGCGGCAGTTCGTCGGCGGCCAGGCGGCGCTGATGCCGGAGCTGCTGGGCATGGTCGCCTCGAACGTGAACTCCTATCGCCGCCTGATCCCGGGCTTCTGGGCGCCGACCGCCTCGACGTGGGGCGTCGAAAACCGCACGACGTCGCTGCGCGTGATCCCGGGCTCGGCCAAGTCGACCCGCGTCGAGTATCGCGTCGCCGCCGCCGATGCCAATCCCTACCTCGCGATCGCCGCCGCCATCGGTTCGGGCCTGTGGGGCATCGAGAACGACATCGATCCCGGCGAGCCCGTCACGGGCAATTCCTACGAGAAGAAGCACCCGGCCAAGTCGCAGCTGCCGCGGACGCTCATGGAGGCGGCCGGCCGGCTCAAGACCTCGAAGCCGGCACGTAATCTCTTCGGCGACGCCTTCGTCGATCATTATTCCGCAACACGCGAGTGGGAAGAGCGTGAGTTCCGCAAGGCCATCACGGATTGGGAACTCGACCGCTACATGGAAATCATCTGATGTCGTCCGCGATGCCGCTCTTCGGCAACTGGAACTTCCCGACCTCGATCCGCTTCGGCGCCGGCCGCATCCGCGAACTTGCCGATGCCTGCAAGGAGGTCGGGCTCCGGCGGCCGCTGCTGGTTACCGATCCGGGCCTGGCGAGGCTCTCGATGGTCTCCAGCGCGACCCTGTCGCTGCGCAAGGCGGGCATCGAGGTTGCGGTGTTCAGCGACGTAAAGCCCAACCCGGTGCTGGCCAATGTCGAGGCCGGCGTCCGTGTGCTGCGGGCGGGCAAGCATGACGGCGTCATCGCCTGGGGCGGCGGGTCAGGCATCGATACCGGCAAGGCCGTTGCCTTCATGGCGGGTCAAACGCGACCCCTATGGGATTTCGAGGATGTCGGCGACTGGTACACGCGCGCCAATCCGGCCGGCATCTGTCCGTCGATCGCCGTACCGACCACGGCCGGCACCGGTTCGGAGACGGGCCGAGCGGTGGTGATCACCGATCCCGCGACCAAGACGAAGAAGATCATCTTTCATCCGAAAATGATGCCGCAGCTCGTGATCGCCGACCCGGAGCTGACGATCGGCTTGCCGGCTAGGCTGACAGCAGGCACCGGCATGGATGCCTTCTGCCATTGCCTGGAGGCTTATTGTGCACCGGGTTACCACCCCTATGCCGAGGGTATCGCCGTCGAGGGCATGCGACTGGTGAAGGAGAACCTCGCCCGCGCGGTCAGAGACGGCCGCGATATCGAGGCCCGCGGGCATATGCTGGCAGCGTCGCAGATGGGCTCGACGGCCTTCCAGAAGGGACTGGGGGCCATCCATGCGCTGTCGCATCCGGTGGGGGCCGTTCTGGATACGCATCATGGGCTGACGAATGCCGTCGTCATGCCCTACGTGATCCAGTTCAATCGTGCGGCCATCGAGGACAAGATCGTGCGCCTGGCGCGCTGGCTCAACCTTCGCACGCCGACCTTCGAGGGCTTCCAGCAGTGGACGCTCGACCTGCGGCGTGAAGCGGGCATTCCCCATACGCTGGCCGAGCTCGGCGTGAAGGCCGAGCATCTCGAAAAATTCTCGGAGATGGCCGCGGTCGATCCGACGGCCGGCGGCAACCCGGTCAAGGCCGGCGTGCCGGAGATGCGCAGGATGTACGAGGCCGCCGTCGCAGGGAGGCTCTGATGGCCGCGTTTCCAACCCAGGCCCGCGTCGTCATCATCGGCGGCGGCATCATGGGCTGCTCGACCGCCTATCACCTCGCCAAGCACGGCTGGAAGGACATCGTGCTGCTGGAGCAGGGGCGGCTGAGCGGCGGCACGACCTGGCATGCGGCCGGCCTCGTGGGCCAGTTGCGCAGCGTCCAAAACCTGACGCGGCTGATCCGCTACAGCACCGAGCTCTATTCGAAGCTCGAGGCCGAAACCGGTCTCGCCACTGGCTGGAAGGAATCCGGATCGCTCATCGTGGCGCGCACCGAGGAGCGCATGACCCTGCTGCGCCGCTCCGCCGCCATGGCCAATGCGCAGGGTGTCGTCTGCGAGCCGCTGACGCCGCAACAAGCCGGCGACAAGTATCCGATCATGCGCACCGACGATCTCGTCGGCGCGGTGTGGCTGCCGGGCGACGGCAAGGCCAACCCGGCCGACATCACGCAGTCCCTGGCCAAGGGCGCGCGCAACGGCGGCGTCCGCATCCTCGAGAAGGTGCGCGTCACGGCGATCGACACCGAGGACGGCCCATCGGGGCCGCGCGTCACCGGCGTGCAAACGACGGAAGGCCCAATCAAGGCCGAGATCGTCGTCAATTGCGGTGGCCAGTGGGCACGCCAGCTCGGCCGCATGGTCGGCGTGACGGTGCCGCTCTATTCCTGCGAGCACATGTACATCGTCACGGAGAAGATGGAGAACGTGCCGCGCGACCTGCCGGTCATGCGCGATCCCGACGGCTACATCTATTTCAAGGAAGAGGTCGGCGGCCTGCTGATGGGCGGCTTCGAGCCCGAGGCCAAGCCCTGGAACAAGGACGTCATCCCCGACGATTTCGAGTTCGGGATGCTCCCCGACGACTGGGACCAGTTCCAGATCCTGATGGACAATGCGCTGATCCGCGTGCCGTCGCTCGAGAAGACCGGCATCAAGACCTTCATGAACGGGCCCGAAAGCTTCACGCCGGACATGAACTACATTCTCGGCGAGGCGCCGCAGCTGCGCGGCTTCTACGTCGGCGCCGGGTTCAACTCCATGGGCATTGCGAGTTCGGGCGGCGCCGGCATGGCACTGGCGGAATGGATCGTCGCGGGCGAACCGACGATGGACCTCTGGCCGGTCGACATAAGGCGCTTCGCGGGCTTCCACGGCAATGATGCCTGGCTGCGCAGCCGGGTCGCCGAGACGCTGGGCCTGCACTACAAGATGCCGTGGCCGCAGCGCGAGCAGGAGAGCGGCCGCCCGTTCCGCCGCTCGCCGCTCTACGACCGCCTCAAGGCGCGCGGCGCCTGGTTCGGCAACAAGATGGGCTGGGAGCGGCCCAACTGGTTCGCGGGCGAAGGCAAGGCGCCCGAGATGCGTTATGGCTGGGGCCGCGGCGCCCCAGGCGGTTGGTTCGATGCGGTCGCCGCCGAGCACCGCGCGACGCGCGAAGACGTGACGATTACCGACGAGACCTCGTTCGGCAAGCTGCTGGTGCAGGGCCGCGATGCCGAGGCCGTGCTGCAGCGCCTGTGCGCCAACGACGTC
The DNA here is from genome assembly GCF_004297265.1 of Reyranella sp. Taxonomy (GTDB): domain Bacteria; phylum Pseudomonadota; class Alphaproteobacteria; order Reyranellales; family Reyranellaceae; genus Reyranella. Next base: position 185,207 of record NZ_SCUT01000040.1, on the reverse strand, counting down.
GCCGTACCGGTCGGCCGCACCGTCTATACCGGTGTGCTGAACGAGCGCGGCACCTTCGAGAGCGACGTCACCGTCGCCCGGCTGGCGCGCGACAAGTTCCTGGTCATCACAGGCTCCGCCCAGCCAGTCCGCGACATGGATTGGCTGGGCCGGCACATGCCGGCGGACGCCCACGCCATCCTGACCGACGTGACGTCGGGCTGGACCGTGCTCTCCGTCATGGGACCGAAGAGCCGCGCGCTGCTCCAGAAGGTGAGCCGGGCCGACCTCTCGAACGAAGGCTTTCCCTTCGCGACGATCCGCGAGATCGGCATCGGCTACGCCACGGTCCTGGCTTCGCGCCGGACCTACATGGGCGAGCTGGGATGGGAACTCTACGTGCCCGTCGAATTCGCCGTCACGGTGTTCGAGACGCTGCACGAGGCGGGCGCTGGACTCGGCCTGCGCGATGCCGGCTACTACGCCATCGAGACGCTGCGCCTGGAGAAGGGCTACCGCGCCTGGGGCCGCGAGCTGACGCCCGACGACACGCCCTTCCAGGCGGGCCTCGGCTGGACGGTGAACCTCGGCAAGCCGGGCGGCTTTATCGGCCAGAAGGCACTCGTGGAAGCCAAAGCCAGGCCGCTGGCCCGGCGGCTCGTCTCGGTCGTGCTGGAGGATGGCGAACCGCTCCTGTGGGGGGGCGAGGCGCTGCTGCGGGACGGCAGGCCGGTCGGCGATCTCACCTCGGCAGGCTACGGCCACACGCTCGGCGCCTCGGTCGGCCTTGGCTACGCGAAGCGCGGCGATGGCGAGGCGATCGACGTGGCCTGGCTGGAAGGCGGCCGTTTCGAAGTCGATCTGGCCGGCAAGCGGCACGCAGCGAGGGTCTCGCTGCGCGCGCCCTACGATCCGAGCGGGCTGCGGATCAGGGGCTGATCCGTCGTCGTCTTGAGGCGAGTCTCGGCCAGTTCGCCGGCGGCCTCGAGGATCGGATAGGCCACGGTTGTGAAGTGGCCGTTGATGCGCTTCAGGTCGCGGATCACGTCCATGTGGATCGAGCTGGTCTCGATCGATTCCGGCCGGCCTTCGCGCAGACGTGCATAGTGGCTGTCGGCGGCGTGCGCCTCGGCCTCACGGATCGCCGCCTTTTCGGCCACCAGCCGGCGGGCAAGGGTGATGTCGCGGGTCGTGAAGACGTTCAGCGCCAGCCGCAGATTGTCGAGCACGCGGGCGTGGAAGGCGCGCAGCTCCGCCGTGCCCTCGGTCGAGAAGGCGTAGCGGTTCTTGATCTTCTTGGCGGCGAGTTCCATCAGGTTCTTGTCGATGATGTCGCCGGCATGTTCGAGGTTGGTGACGAAGGTCAGGATCTCGACGTAGCGCTTGCCGTCCTCTTCGCCCAGTTCCGTGCGCGAGGTCTGGATCAGATAGAGCTTGATCGCCTCGTAGAGGCTGTCGACGGCATCGTCTGCCGCCTCGATCGCCTTCATCGCGCGGGCGTCGTTTTTCTCGAACACCTCCATCGTCTGGCGCAGCATGTCGGCGACCCGGTCACCGAGATTGAGCGTCTCGCGCATGGCACAGCCCAGCGCTTCGGCCGGCGTGTCGAGCACGTTGGGGTCGAGGCTGCGCGGCTTGCCGGGGTCGTCGGTCTGCGGCCGGTCGGGCACCAGGCGTCGGCACAGCGCGGCCATCGGATCGGTCAGCGGCAGGAAGACGATGCCGGCGATCACGCTGAAGGCCGTGTGGAAGTTGACCAGCAGGCGGCCGGGCGCCGGATCGATCATCAACAGCCACTGGTGAAGGTGGCCGAGGAACGGCAGCAGCGCGAGGCCGACTGCCACACGCGTGATGAGGTTGCCGAGCGGCAGGCGCCGTGCCTCGACATCGGTGGAGGCTTGGTCGAAGTAGGGGGCGACCGCGCCGCCGATATTGGCGCCGATCACCATCGCCATGCCGAGCTTCGGATCGATGATGCCGCTCGCGGCAAACGACATGACCAGCAGCACCGTCGACAGGCTGGAATGGATCAGCCAGGTGGCGCCTGTGGCAACCAGAACGGCCATGACATACTCGTCCTGCAGGCCTTCCAGTACGGCCACGAAGGCCGGGGCGGAACGCAGCGGGAGGGCGGCGGCTTCCAGGAGGTGCAGCGACAGCAGCATCAGGCCGAGGCCGATGGCGACCCTGCCGAGATGACGCGCCCGGTCCGAACTGTTCGACAGGAAGGCGATGACGCCGCCCGCGATCATCAGCGGCGAGATCCAGCCGAGCGGGAAGGAGAGGATTTGCGCCGTCAGCGTCGTGCCGACATTGGCGCCCAGCATCACCGCGAGGCCGATCGAGAGCGAGATCAGCCCGCGCCCGGCGAAGGAGGCGAGCAGCAGGGCGGTGGCGGTGCTGGACTGCAGAACGCCGGTCAGCACGACGCCGCCCGCGAAGGCCGAGACGCGGTTGCGCGAGCAGGCGCCGATGGCACGGCGCAGCGAAGCGCCGAAGGCGCGCGTCAATCCCGTGCGCACCATGCGCACGCCCCACAGCAGCAGGCAGACGCTGCCGAGGATATTCAGGATCGTGTCGACGCCATTCATGATTGCGGAATCCTACGCCTCGTTGTCCGATGACGAAAGTTTTTTGACAGTTTTGTTACGACGCAAGTTTCGTCGCTTCGTCCATGAAAGCACGAACGAGCGCGACCCTCCGACGCTCCTGCAGGCACACGGCATATTCCGCGACCGCCAGATCCTGATCGGTGATGGTGATGCGGCGGAAACGGCGATCCTCGCCGAGTTCGCTCGCGAACACCGCGCCGACGCCGAACCCGGCCGCAACCGCCTCGCGCACGCCTTCGCGGGTCTGCACCTCGACGATCGACGCCGGCCTGATATCGGCGGCTGCCATCGCCTGTTCAAGCACTTCGCGCGTGATCGACCCGCGCTCGCGCAGCACCAGCTCCTGGCCGGCCAGTGCCGAGAGGGGCGTGCGGCCGCGTTTGCCGAGGGCATGGCTGGCCGGCGCGAACAGGACCAGCCGGTCGGTGCGCAACCGAACGGCGTGCAGGCGCGGATCGGAGAGGCTCTTGGCCATCACCGCGACATCGGCCTCGTGGCGCAGCAGGCGCTCCAATACGACGGCCGAATTGTCGATCGAGAGTGCGAAGGTGAGCCCGCCGGCCCTTTGGCGCAGCGCGGCCATGATCGGCACGACATGGTGCGCGGAGTCGGCGGCGATGCGGAGATGGCCGCGCGTCAGGGCCTGTTCGCCCTGGAGCAGGGCCTGCGCTTCGTCCTGAAGGGCGAACAGGCGCGTCGTAACGCCGTGGAGCTGACGGCCGGTCTCGGTCGGCGTCACGCTGCGGCCGCGCCGGTCGAACAGGCGGACTCCGTAGGCCTTCTCCAGGGCCGTCACCTGGCCCGAAAGGTTGGGCTGGCTGAGACCGGAGGCGCGGGCGGCGGCGGAGAAGGAGCCGGCCTCGGCCACGAGGTGGAAGGCGCGGAGCTGGGTGGGCGTCATATATGAGAAACCAATAGTTAACATATGGATTATATACTGGACGGATAGACACAGCGAGCCGATCATCCGCGCCATGAAAACCAAGCCTGCTGCCTCCGAAACCGGCGATCCGCTGCTGCTGACGCCCGGCCCGCTCACCACCTCGGCCAGCGTGAAGCAGGCCATGGTCCACGACTGGGGCTCGCGCGATCAGGGATTCATCGCCATCAACAAGATGGTGCTGGAGAAGATCGTCGAACTGGCCGGTGGCCAGGGCACGCACGTCACCGTGCCGGTGCAGGGATCAGGCACTTTCGCCGTGGAGGCGATGATCACGACCTTCGTGCCCAAGACCGGCAAGCTGCTGGTCGTCATCAACGGCGCCTACGGGCAGCGGGCGAAGAAGATCGCCGAGATTGCCGGGCGCGCCGTCGCGACCTACGAGACGCCGGAAGACACGCCCCCTGATCTCGCCAAGCTCGAGAAGATTCTTGCTGACGACAAGGCGATCACCCACGTCTTCGCGGTCCATTGCGAGACCACCTCGGGCATCCTCAATCCCATCGCCGAGCTTGCCGCCCTGGTGAGGAAGCAGGGCCGCCGCCTGCTGGTCGATTCGATGTCGGCCTTCGGCGCGATCGAGATCGATGCCCGTACCGTCCACTATGACGCGCTCGCGGCCTCCTCAAACAAGTGTCTGGAAGGCGTGCCGGGCCTCGGCTTCGTCGTATGCCGCAATGCCGCCCTCGCCGAATGCAAGGGCAACGCGACCACGCTGGTGCTCGACCTGTTCGACCAGGCCGAGGGCTTCGCCAAGACAGGCCAATACCGTTTCACGCCGCCGATCCATGTCATCGTGGCGCTGGGCAAGGCGATCGAGGAACACGCGGCCGAGGGCGGCGTGGCGGGCCGGGGCAAGCGCTATCGCGAGAATGCCAAGGTCCTGATCGACGGCATGCGCGCCATGGGTTTCAGGACGCTGTTGCCGAACGACCTGCAGGCGCCGATCATCGTCACCTTCCACATGCCGACCGATCCGAAGTTCGTCTTCCAGGATTTCTATGACGGGCTCAAGGACCGCGGCTACGTGATCTACCCGGGCAAGCTCACCGTCGCGGATTCGTTCCGCATGGGCTGCATAGGCCGGCTCAACGCCGAACACATGCGCGGCGCCCTGGCGGCGGTCCGCGAGGTGCTGGACGAGATGCGGGTCACCAACGGCGGTCCGGCACTGGCGGCAGAATAGGGGAACGAAACATGGCACCCGACAGCATCAACGTCAGCGGCGGCGACATTTCCGTCAACGGCCGCACCTATCGTCTGCCCCGCCAGCCCGTCGTCGTGGTCTGCGTCGACGGCTCGGAGCCGGGCTATATCGAGCGCGCCGTCGAGGCCGGCCAGGCGCCGTGGTTCGGCAAGGTCCTGAAGGAGGGTACCAACCTCATCGGCGACTGCGTGGTGCCGAGCTTCACCAACCCCAACAACCTGTCGATCGTCACCGGCCGTCCTCCGGCGGTCCATGGCATCTGCGGCAACTACTTCCTCGATCCGGAGACGGGCAAGGAAGTGATGATGAACGATCCGAAGTTCCTGCGGGTGGAGACGCTGTTCCCGGCCTTCCAGCGCGCCGGCTGCCGCATCGCCGTCGTCACCGCCAAGGACAAGTTGCGCGGCCTTCTGGGCAAGGGCCTCGAGCTGGGTGCCGGTAAGGCCTGCTCTTTCTCGTCGGAGAAGTCCGACAAGGCGACTCTGGCCGACAACGGAATCGACCATGTGAACGAGCTGGTCGGCATGGGCGTGCCCGACGTCTACAGCGCCGGCCTCTCGGAGTTCGTGTTCGCCGCCGGCGTCAAGCTGATGGATCGCGACCGGCCGCAGATCATGTACCTGTCGACCACCGACTACATCCAGCACAAGCACGCGCCCGGCACGCCGGTCGCGAATGCCTTCTACGCGATGATGGACGGTTATCTGGCCAAGCTCGACGCCATGGGCTGCACCATCGTCGTCACCGCCGACCATGGCATGAATGCGAAGTTCGGCGGCGATGGCCAGCCGGACGTGATCTACCTGCAGGACCTGTTCGACGGCTGGGTGGGCAAGGACAAGGCGCGCGTCATCCTGCCGATCACCGATCCCTACGTGGTGCATCACGGCGCGCTCGGGTCCTTCGCCGTCGTCTATTGCGACAACCCGAAGGAGTGGGCTGCCAAGCTCAAGGCCATGCCGGGCATCGAGGCGGCGCTCACCAAGGAAGAGGCCGCGGCGAGATTCGAGCTGCCGGCCGATCGCCTGGGCGACCTCATCGTCGTATCGACCAAGCACAAGGTACTGGGGACCTCGGCCTCGCGGCACGATCTCTCGGGCCTGACCGAGCCGCTGCGCAGCCATGGCGGCGTGTCCGAGCAGCGGGTGCCGCTGCTGTGCAACCGCAAGCTCGCGAACGCCGATACGGGTTCGCATCGCTGGCGCAACTTCGACGCCTTCGACCTCGCCCTCAACCTCGTCGCCTGAGAGAGTTCCATGGACACCATCACAAGTTCGAGCGAACGGGCCGGCTCTGACGTCCGGCACGAATATCTCCGCATCGCCGGCAAGAAGGTCGAGACCAAGGCGCGCCTCGAAGTGCGCTTCCCCTGGGACAATCGCCTGGTCGGCACCGTGCCGCGCGCCACGCCCGAGCTGGTCGCCGAGGCCTTCCAGATTGCCCACGACTACAAGCCCAGGCTGACGCGCTATCAGCGCCAGCAGATCCTGCTCAAGACCGCCGATCTCCTGGTCTCGCGCAAGGAAGAGCTGTCGCGCCTGATCACGCTGGAGTCGGGCCTCTGCCTCAAGGATTCGCTCTATGAGGTCGGCCGCGCCTACGACGTATTCACCTTCGCCGGCCAGCTCTGCATGCTGGACGACGGGCAAACCTTTTCCTGCGACCTCACCCCGCACGGCAAGTCGCGCAAGATCTTCACCCTGCGCCAGCCGTTGAACGCCATCTCGGCGATCACGCCGTTCAACCATCCGCTCAACATGGTGGCGCACAAGCTGGCGCCGGCCTTTGCGACCAATAACTGCGTCGTGCTGAAGCCGACCGAACTGACGCCGCTCACGGCGCTGTTCCTCGCCGACACGCTTTACGAAGCGGGCCTGCCGCCGGAAATGCTGTCGGTGATCACCGGCAATCCGTCCGACATCGGCGACGCGATGATCGTCGACCCGCGCGCCGATCTCGTGACCTTCACGGGCTCGGTCCGCGTCGGCAAGTACATCGCCGAGAAGGCAGGCTACAAGCGAATCGTCCTCGAACTGGGCGGCAACGATCCGCTGATCGTCATGGAGGATGCCGACCTCGACAAGGCGGCCGATCTGGCAGTTGCCGGCGCCACCAAGAATTCGGGCCAGCGCTGCACCGCCGTGAAGCGCATCCTGGTCGTCGACAAGGTGGCCGACGCCTTCGTCGAGCGGGTGCTCGCCAAGGCGAAGAGACTAAAGGCCGGCGATCCCCTCGATCCCGAGACCGATGTCGGCACCGTGATCCACGAGCGCGCGGCCACGCTGTTCCAGAACCGGGTGAGCGAAGCGGTGGCGAAGCACGGCGCGAAGTTGCTGCACGGTAATGATCGCCGCGGCGCGCTCTTCCCGCCGACGGTGGTCGACCATGTCGATCCGCAGGCCGAGCTGGTGCGTGAGGAGACGTTCGGTCCCGCGATCCCGATCATCCGCGTGAAGGACATCGAACACGCGATCCGGGTTTCGAACGGCACGGCCTACGGCCTGTCGTCCGGCGTCTGCACCGACCGTCTCGACTACATCACCAAGTTCGTCGACGAGCTGCAGGTCGGCACGGTGAACGTCTGGGAAGTGCCGGGCTACCGCATCGAGATGTCGCCGTTCGGCGGCATCAAGGATTCGGGCCTCGGCTACAAGGAAGGCGTGCTCGAGGCGATGAAGAGCTTCACCAACGTGAAGACCTGGTCGCTGCCCTGGCCGGCCTAGCGACCGCCGTCACGGCGGCGTCATGGTGGCCTTGTCCCGGTTCTTGTCCGGATTATAGACGGTGATCGCGGCGGCCTTGGCCGCCGTCTCGGGGCCGTGATACCGCTCGTATACGACGCCTTCCTGGTTGACCATGAAGGTCATCACGCCGGTGTCGCCGTAGCGGACCGGCCAGGCGAGGATGGCGAAGCCGCCGATCATCCGGCGCTTCACCAGATATTCGCATGCCCTACCGCGGCCGAACGGCGAGACAAGAGGCAGCGTTGAAATAATCTCGATTGCCCTGCAGAGAGCGGGCGAGACAAACTCCGCCGATTGGTCGAACAGGGGAAGGGTTCCATGAGCGTCAGCCAGGCCGAGAAGGCCCGTAAGTTCCGGGTGCTCCATGAGAGGCCGGGCGCATTCGTCATCGCCAATCCCTGGGATGCGGGTTCGGCACGGATTCTGGCGGGGCTGGGCTTCGAGGCCCTGGCGAGTTCGAGTGGAGCCAAGGCGGGCGTGCTGGGCAAGCGTGACGGCAAGGTGACGCGCGAAGAGGCCCTGGCGAATGCACGGCTGATCGTGAACGCGACCGACCTGCCGGTGGCGGCCGACCTCGAGAAGGGCTTCGGCGACCTGCCCGAGGATGCGGCCGAGACGATCCGGCAGGCAGCAGGCGTCGGGCTGGTCGGCGGCTCGATCGAGGATGCGACCGGCAATCCGGACCAGCCGCTGTTCGACATCGAAACGGCGACGGCGCGCATCAAGGCGGCGGTCGAGGCGGCGCGTTCGCTGCCGGTACCCTTCGTCCTTTCGGCGCGCGCCGAAGGCTTCCTGCGTGGCAAGCCGGATCTCGGCGACGTGATCAAGCGCCTGCAGGCCTATGAGGCCGCAGGTGCCGATGTCCTGTTCGCGCCGGGCCTGCCCGACCTGGCGTCGGTCAAGAAGGTTTGCGGTGCGCTCCGCAAGCCCTTCAACTTCATGGTCGGCATCAAGGGAAAATCGTTCAGCAAGGCCGAGCTCGAGGCTGCGGGCGTGAAGCGCATCAGCCTCGCCACCTCGCTCTATCGCGCCGCCATGACGGGTCTGATCGATGCGGCGACAGAGGTGAAAGAGAAGGGCGCTTTCGGCTATCTCGACCGTGCGATCCCGACGGGCGACCTCAATGCGTTCATGAAGGAGTAGAGTGCCGAGATGCTGACTGAAGACGAGATGAAGCGCATCGCGGCCGAGGAGCGCTATCGCCATTCGATCCGCAAATCCCTGGAAGAGGAGTCCGCCCGGCCCGCGCCCGAGCCGCCGCCCCCTCCGGCTCCGCCGGGATTCGGCTCCAAACTCTACGAGTTCCTGAACAGCTCGGTGGGCATGTGGCTGTTGTCCTCGGTCGTCCTCACCGGCGGCGCGGCCTTCCTGCAGCAGGTGCAGCATCAGCATGAGATCGATCAGAAGAACCGGGCGGACCTGATCAGCCATCGCTTCGAGATCGAGCATCGGCTGGACGGCATGAGCTTCCTGCTTCGTCGCGCCACCACGGTGGGCGACGCGAAAGCGGCACTGAGCGGCGTGTTCAAGAGTGCGATCCCGGTCACGCCGGAGCTGCAGAACCGCAGCCTCGCCTCGCTCTATCTCTCGGTCTATCCGTTGCTTGCCGGCACGGAGAAGGAGAAGACCAACAGGGCCTACAATCTCGTGAAGCAGCTCGAAGATGTCGAATTGCTGCTGCAGCCGCTGCCGGACGACAAGCCGCTCGACGAAGCCCAGCGCACCCAGATCTCCAAGTTGATGACGGCGATCCAGCAGCTCAAGTTCGACGACGGCAAATAGGCCTCAGGCCTTGTCGACCGCGCCGCCACTCTCGACCCAGTCCTTGAAGGCGCCGAGGTTGAAGACGTTGGCGTACCCGAAATCCTTCAGCACCTTGCCGCTGAGGGCCGAGCGGCCGCCCGAGGCGCAGTAGACGATCACCGTCTTGTTCTTGTCGAATGCCTTGTCGTGCGCGGGCGATTCGGGGTCGGCACGGAATTCCAGCATGCCGCGCGAGACATGGACCGCGCCCGCGACCTTGCCGCTGTTGGCAACCTCGGCCGCGTCGCGCACGTCGACGACCAGCGTGTTGCCCCTGGCGATCATCTCCTTGGCCTCTGCCGGTGTGACCCGCGGCACCGCGGCATTGGCTGCTTCGATCATCTGCTTGACGTTGGTGGCCATGACATCCTCCCTCGCGTTCGAGTGACGGTAGAGCATAACATGGCCGCGTCGAAGTCATTGGTCGGCGATGGCGCCGGACGCATAGTGGCGACTGTTCTCGAGGGTGATTGAAACATGAGCAGAAGCGACATCACGCGCGTCCCCAATCCGAGGGTACCGGCCAAATCCTCGGTCGCGGTCTACCGGCTGCCGGGCGGCGGCGGCTTTCTGTGGGGCGTGGCGACGTCGCCGGACCGCACGCAGGACATCCGCGTCCAGACCTTGGGCGCACTGGGCGTCATCGACGGCTACCTGAAGGACGCCGGCCTCGACCGGACGCGCATCGTGAAGGCCGAGATCGTCGTGACCGATCACGACAACAAGCCGGCCTTCGACGAGGCATGGGCCACCTGGATGCCGGCCAACCACGGCCCGGTCCGCTCCTTCGTCCAGTCCGTCATGCCCGAAGGCGACCTGATCGAGATCATCATCACCGCGGCGCTGTAGGCTTGCGGAAAGGCGAGTTGCCAGTCGGAATTCTTTCGGCAATGAAGTCGACATGGATACCATCATCTCGCCGGCAGCGGCGCACGGCACAGCAACTGAACATTTCGACGTGCTGATCGTCGGCGCCGGGCTTTCGGGCATCGGCGCCGCCTGGCATCTGCAGAAGAACTGTCCGGGCAAGCGCTATGCGATCCTCGAAGGGCGCGCCGCCAGCGGCGGCACCTGGGACCTGTTCCGCTATCCCGGTGTCCGCTCGGACTCCGACATGTACACGCTGGGCTATCGTTTCCGGCCATGGAAGGATGCCAAGGCGATCGCCGACGGGCCGTCGATCCTGAGCTACATCCGCGAGGTCGCGAGCGATCACGGTATCGATCGCCACATTCGCTACGGCCATCGCGTCGTTGGCGCCTCCTGGTCGACGCCGGACGCGAGATGGACGGTCGAAATCGAGCGCGGGCCGGAGCGCGTATTCATTTCCTGCAACTTCCTGTGCATGTGCAGCGGCTACTATCGCTATGAGGCCGGCTACCTCCCGGAGTTCCCCGGCATCGCCGACTTCAAGGGCCGGGTCGTGCATCCGCAGCACTGGCCGCAGGATCTCGACTATGCCGGCAAGAAGGTCGTGGTGATCGGCAGCGGCGCCACCGCGGTTACGGTCGTGCCGTCGATGGCGGAGACCGCCGCTCACGTCACCATGCTGCAGCGCTCGCCGACCTATGTGGTGGCGCGCCCGGCGCAGGACCCGTTTGCCAACAAGATGCGGCGCCGGCTGCCGCTCAAGCTCGCCTACATGGCGACGCGCTGGAAAAACGTGCTGATGGGCATGTATTTCTACCAGATGTGCAAGCGCAAGCCGGAGAAGGTGAAGAGCCTGATCCTGGGCGGCGTGCGCCAGATGCTGGGGCCGGACTATGACGTCGCCACGCACTTCACGCCGAAATACAATCCCTGGGATCAGCGGCTCTGCCTGGTGCCGGACGCCGATCTCTTCCGTGCCATCCGCAAGAAGAAGGCATCGGTCGTGACCGACACGATCGAGACCTTCACGGAGAAGGGCATCAAGCTGAAGTCGGGTACCGAACTCGAAGCCGACGTGGTGGTGACGGCGACCGGCCTGGTCGTGCAGCCGCTGGGCGGCGCGAAGCTGGTGGTCGACGGCAAGCCGGTCAAGCCTTCGGACACCATGATCTACAAGGGCATGATGTATTCCGACGTGCCCAACCTCGCCGCGGTGTTCGGTTATACCAACGCCTCGTGGACGCTGAAGGCCGACCTGGTCTGCGAATATGTTTGCCGCCTGCTGAACTACATGGACCGCAAGGGCTTCAGGCAGGCGACACCGCACAACAGCGACCCGACGCTGACAGAAGAGCCGTGGGTCAATTTCTCGTCCGGCTACATCCAGCGCGCCCTGCCGCACCAGCCCAAGCAGGGCAGCAAGCGGCCGTGGAAGCTCTACCAGAACTACGTGCTCGACCTGATCACGCTGCGCCACGGGTCGCTGCGCGACAAGGCGATGGTGTTCTCGCGTTGATCTCTTGTCACGGCGATCGGCGTCAGCGGTGATCGCATGAGAAGGTGGCGATTCAAGTTCGTCCTGGCGGCGAGTGCCGCGGCCATCGGCACCGCGAGCCTTGGCGCCGAACCTTTGGACGCATTCGACAAAATACAAGCTGGCGACACGGAGGAGGATGCACGGAAAGCCATGAGCGAGAGCGAAATCGGCGCACGCAATGTCTCGCGATGGGTATTTGATCGCACAGATTACGAACTGTACGTCGACTTCGAGAATGGGCGAACCGTCAGTGGGGCAGGCGGGTCCGGTAAGAAGGCAGACCATATAAAGATGGATTTGCCTGAGCTGCCCTTAGGCCTCTCGGCAGAGCAGGTGACGTCAGCATTGGGGCACCCGATCCATACCTGCGAACTGTATGACCGCTATATCGACCGGCATAAGGACGTCCTGCTCCTTTGTTTTGCAGAGGGGCGGGTGGTCAAGAAGGACGTCTACCGATGGCCGTGGCCGCCCCGACTGCACTAGGCCTTCCGGGTGGATGGCCGAGGATTCCTCACCAAAAGATCCTAAAGCGGTTGTCGGGCATCTTCAGGTGATTGCGACCGTAACCGAGCCGAACGGGCCGAAATCGGCCACGTAGGTCTCCCCTGATTTGGGCCCGAGCATGCCGGTGAGGGTGCCGGTGCTGACCATCTGGCCTTCCTTCAGGCCGACGCCGGTGCGCGACAGTTCGTTGGCGAGCCAGGTGAGCGGGACCATCGGATGGTCGAGCGCGGCCGCCGCCGTTCCCTTGCGGCGCAGGCGGCCGTTGGACGAGAGCGTGGCTTCCTGGCCCGGGACGTCGCGGTTCCGCCAGTCCGCGATGGCGGGGCCGTAGACGATCGTGCCGGAGCCGGCGCCGTCGGCCAGGATGGCCGGCAGCGGCGGGAAGGCCGCGTCGTGGATGAAACGGCACTCCGCCAGCTCGAGCCCGGGATGAAGCGAGGCGACCGCGTCGGTCACTTCCTCCACTGTGTACGGCTTCTCTCGCGGCGGCAGGTCGCAGCCGAGCTTCGCCTGGTACTCCACCTCGGGGATCGGGCTTGCAAGCTTTGCAAGCGCGGCGCTGTACGGTGTCTCCGTCACGAAGTAGACGCGGCCGTAGATCGGCGAGTCGGTCCGCAGCGCCTGTTGCATCTCCTCCTTCATCGCCGCGATCTTCCAGCCCCGCACCGGCCAGCCCAGTTCCTCGGCGACCATGCCGGCGATCCGGTAGGCCGTGGCCTTGTCCGGTGGCACGAGATGCGGGGCGAGGCCGCTCTGGCTGCGCCGATCGCGGCGCAGGGAGGCGAGGAGGCGGGCGAGTTCCCGTTGCGCTGTCATGTCCATCGGTGTTCCTTAGCAGAAAGCGGAGGAGTCGAGATGCGCACGCAGGCGGAAAAGGGACGGGTGTTTCGCGAGCTGCACGAGCGGCCCGGCCTGCTGCTTCTCCCCAATCCCTGGGACGCGGGCACGGCCAAGCTGTTGCAGTCGCTGGGCTTCGAGGCGCTGGCCACGACCAGCCTCGGCATGTCGAACGCGCTGGGCCGCGTCGACGGCGACAATGCGGTGAGCCGCGAGGAGCTGATCGAGAACTGCCGCGTGATCGCGAGCGCCACCGACCTCCCGGTGAACGCCGATCTGGAGAACGGCTATGCCGACGATCCCAGGGAAGCCGCCACCATCCTGCGCGACGCGGCCGCCGTCGGCATCGTGGGTGGCTCGATCGAGGACTGGAGCGGCGAGAAGATCTACGACTTCAGCCACGCCGTGGAGCGCGTGGCGGCCGGTGCCGAGATGGCGCGGTCGCTCGACGTGCCCTTCACCTTCACCGCGCGGGCGGAGAACCTGATCCGCGGCGTGAAGGACCTCGACGACACGATCCGGCGCCTGCAGGCCTTCGAGAAGGCCGGCGCCGACGTGCTCTATGCGCCGGGCCTCCACGACCTCGCGACGATGCGGACCGTGGCGTCGGAGCTGGGGAAGCCACTGAACGTGGTGATGAGTGCGGGCGATCCCGACCTGACGGCCGAGCAGATCGCGGCCACCGGCGTGAAGCGGATCAGCGTCGGCGGCGCGCTGTCCCGACTGGCGCTGGCGGCCTTCATGAAGGGCGCCAACGATATGAAAGCCGGCAGCTTCCAGTGGATGCGCGACACGATGCCGACCAGCGAGCTGAAGAAGGTTTTTCGCCACTAGGCGGCTGACATGACTCGCAAGAGCACGATCCCACGCCCGGGGGAGGGCAAGCGTGGCCCGGAAGGACATCTGGGTTACCTGGTCCGGCAGGCCCATGCGGCGGTGCGCGGGGCGATGGAGAAGGCGCTGGCGGATCTCGACGTCACGCCGCCGCAGTTCGCCGTGCTGACCATGGTCGTGAACTATCCCGGCATCTCTGGCGCGGAGCTTGCTAGGCTCACCTTCCTGACGCCGCAGACGATCAATGTGATCGTCCGCAATCTGGTCAGGGCGGAACTGGTGGGGAAGTCGGCCGATGCCGTGCACGGCCGCATCCTGAGGCTCCATGCGACGGCCCGGGGTGAGGCGCTGCTGAAGCGCTGCCGGGCGCGGGTCATGGAGATCGAGGGGCGGCTTTCGGGACTGCTCGGGCGGGACGAGGAGCAGGTCGTCCGGCGATGGCTGGTTGCCGTCGGCAATAAATTGTCTGGGGAAGGTTGAGAAGGCCGCGTGCACGCGTATGCGGGAAGTGTAACATAAAGGTCATGAACGGCCTGTAGCAGCAGGCGTTCGACAGGGGCTGGAAGACTTAGGGGGACTAACGAAATGATTGATCGCACCATCTTGAGGCGCGCCACCTTGGCGGGCGCCGCCGCACTTGCCGTGTTCGGCCTGGCGTCGCCGGCCTTCGCTCAGAAGACCAGGCTCACCGTCTATACCGCGCTGGAGAACGACCAGCTCGACCCGTTCAAGAAGGCCTTCGAGGCCGACAATCCCACGATCGAGATCGCCTGGGTTCGCGATTCGACGGGTGTCGTTGCCGCCAAGCTGATGGCCGAGAAGGACAATCCCCGCGCCGACATCATCTGGGGCCTCGCCGCCTCCAACGTGGGCCTGATGGCCTCGATGGGCATGCTCGAGCCCTACACGCCGGCCGGTTCGACCGCGCTCAACCCGATGTTCCTGAGCGGCAAGTCGCCCCAGACCTGGGTGGGCATGGACGCCTATCTCTCGCTGGTCTGCTTCAACACGGCGGAAGGCAAGAAGGGCAACAAGCCGGTTCCGACGAGCTGGGCCGACCTGATCAAGCCGGAATACAAGGACTCGATCGTGATGCCGAACCCGGCCTCGTCGGGCACCGGCTACCTCACCATCGCGGCCTGGCTGCAGATCATGGGCGAGGAAGCGGGCTGGAAGTACATGGACGCCCTCCACCAGAACATCGCGCAGTACATCCACTCGGGCTCCGCGCCCTGCGTGCAGGCCGCCAAGGGCGAACGCCTGATCGGCATCGGCCTCGATACCCGCGGCGCCTCGGAGAAGACCAAGGGCGCGCCGCTCGAACTGGTGATCCCGAAGGAGGGCCTGGGCTGGGAACTCGAGGTCACCGCGATCGTCAAGGGCACCAAGAACCTCGACGCCGCCAAGAAGCTCGCCGACTGGGCCGTCACCAAGAAGGCCAACGAGCTTTACGCCAAGACCTATCCGATCGTCGCCTATCCGGGCGTCGCCAACACACCGCCGAACTATCCGCCGAACCTCGAGAAGGTGATGGTGAAGAACGACGTCGAGTGGATGGCCAAGAACCGCGACCGCATTCTGGCGGAGTGGACGAAGCGCTACGACGGCAAGTCCGCACCAAAGGCTAAATGAGGCCGCGAGGCATCGATGCCTTGTTGTCATCCTGAGGCGGAGCCGAAGGATCCTTCGCTTCCCTCAGGATGACAGTGATTGCCATGGCCAATTATCTCGAAGTTCGCAGCCTCTCGAAGCAGTTCGGCACCTTCACCGCTCTCGGCGACGTCTCGCTCGACGTCATCGAAGGCGAGTTCGTCTGCTTCCTCGGCCCCTCGGGCTGCGGAAAGACTACCCTCTTGCGGGCCATTGCCGGGCTCGATCCGCAGACCTCCGGCACGATCCGCCAGAAGGGGCGGGACGTGTCGGCGCTGCCGCCGGCGCAGCGCGACTTCGGCATCGTCTTCCAGTCCTATGCGCTGTTTCCCAACCTCAGCGTCGCCGACAATGTCGGCTACGGGCTGGTGAACCGGCGACAGAACAAGGGTGCGATCGCCAGGCGCGTCGCCGAGCTGCTGGTGCTGGTCGGCCTGCCCGACGCCGGTCCGAAATATCCCGCCCAGCTCTCGGGCGGCCAGCAGCAGAGGGTGGCGCTGGCCCGCGCGCTCGCGACCTCGCCGGGGCTGCTGCTGCTCGACGAGCCGCTGTCGGCCCTCGACGCGCGGGTGCGGCTGAGGCTCCGCCACGAGATCAAGGCGCTGCAGCGGACGCTGGGCGTCACCACCATCATGGTGACGCACGACCAGGAAGAGGCGCTGACCATGGCCGACCGCATCGTGGTCATGAACCACGGCGCCATCGAGCAGGTCGGCACGCCGCAGGAGATCTACCGCCGGCCCGCGACGGCCTTCGTGGCCGACTTCGTGGGCTCGATGAACTTCCTCGCCGGGACCCTGATGGCGCCGGACAGGGTGCGGGTGGCTGGCGTCGATTTCGCCTGCCCGGTGCAGGACGGGCTGGCGCCCGGCCAGAAGGTGAGCCTCTGCATCCGGCCCGAGGACGTGCGCGTGCGCGACCTGCCGGCCGACATCGCCAACCGCGTGCCCGTCGAGGTGGCGGAGCTGGATTTCGTCGGCGCCTTCTGCCGCGCGACGCTGAAGGCGAGGGCGACCTCCGACGTCTCCGTGACCGCCGACTTCTCCAGCAACCTGATCCGCGACCTCGGCGTCGACATCGGCACGAAGCTCGACATTGCTCTGCCGCCCGACCGGGTCAGGATCTTCGCGTGAGGGGAGCTCACTCGTGAGTCTGGCCGCCCCGGCCGTGAAGCCCGGCATGTCGCGCGACGACCTGATGATGCGCGGCGGTGTCGTGCTGCTGGCGGGCGTGCTCCTGGTCATGCTGGGCTTGCCGCTGTGGTCGCTGCTCGCCAAGGGCTTCGAGGACCGCGACGGCAAGTTCATCGGCCTCGCCAACTACGTCTCGTACTTCTCGACGCCGGCGCTGTTCCAGTCGGCGCTGAACAGCCTGCAGGTGGCGTCGATCACGACCGTGATCGTCGTGCCGCTGGCCTTCCTCTACGCCTACGCGCTGACGCGCACGGTCCTGCCGATGCGCTGGCTGTTCCAGGGCATCTCGCTGATCCCGATCTTCGCGCCGTCGCTGCTGCCGGGCCTCGCGCTGATCTACCTGTTCGGCACGCAGGGCTTCTTCAAGGCGTTGCTGGGCAGCGGCTCGATCTACGGGATCGACGGCATCGTGATCGCCCAGGTCTTCTACTGTTTTCCGCACGCGACGCTTATTCTGACGACCGCGCTCGCCACTTCCGACGCCCGCCTTTACGAGGCGGCGGACGTGCTGGGCGCCTCCAAGCGCCGCGTGTTCTTCACGGTCACTTTGCCTGGCGCCAAGTACGGCCTGATCAGCGCCGCGCTGGTCGTGTTCACCCTGGTGATGACCGATTTCGGCATCGCCAAGGTGATCGGCGGCAACTTCAACGTGCTGGCGACCGACGTCTACAAGAAGGTGATCGGCCAGCAGGACTTCTCGATGGGCGCGGTGGTCGGCATGGTGCTGCTGGCGCCGGCCGCGCTTGCCTTCCTGGTCGACCGGCTGGTGCAGCGCAAGCAGGTGGCGCTGCTCACCGCGCGGGCGGTGCCGCTGGTGCCGCGGCCGAAGCTGGGCCGCGACCTCTTTTTCACCCTGTTCTGCGCGGCGGTGTCGGCGGCCATCCTCACCATCCTCGGCATGGCGATCTGGGGCTCGCTGATCAAGTATTGGCCCTACAATCTCAGCCTCACCCTCGACAATTACGACTTCGCCAGGTTCGATGCCAACGGCTGGGAGTCCTACTGGAACTCGGTGCGCATGGCGCTGGGCGCCGCGGTGTTCGGCACGGTGCTGATGTTCACGGGCGCCTGGCTGAACGAGAAGACGCGTGGCTTCGGCGCGATGCGCGGCGTCGTGCAGTTCCTGGCCTTCCTGCCGATGGCGGTGCCGGGCCTGGTGCTGGGCCTGGGCTACATCTTCTTCTTCAACGCGCCCAACAATCCGCTCAACTTCCTCTACGCCACCATGGGCATCCTGGTGCTGAACACGGTGGCGCACTTCTACACGGTGGGCCACCTCACGGCGACGACGGCGCTGAAACAGATCGATCCGGAATTCGAGGCGGTCTCGGCCTCGCTCAAGGTGCCGATCTGGAAGACGTTCGTGCGGGTGACGGCGCCGATCTGCCTGCCGGCGATCCTCGACATCGCGATCTACCTGTTCGTGAACGCCATGACGACCGTCTCGTCGGTGATCTTCCTCTACGCCCCCGACACCAAGCTCGCCTCCGTGGCCGCCGTGAACATCGAGGAGGCGGGCACGACCGCTGCCGCGGCGGCGCTCTGCGTCGTGATCGTGCTGACCTCGGCCGCGGTCAAGGCCGCCCACCTGGTCGCCGACCGCTTCCTCTTCGCCCGCCTGCAGGTCTGGCGGCGACGCTGATTCCGCGCGAACATCGCGCCATGAATCAGCTTCGCATTCCCGCCGTCTACATGCGCG
This sequence comes from Reyranella sp., assembly GCF_004297265.1. Lineage (GTDB taxonomy): Bacteria > Pseudomonadota > Alphaproteobacteria > Reyranellales > Reyranellaceae > Reyranella. The sequence goes on along the minus strand of NZ_SCUT01000040.1, from coordinate 166,795 downwards.
GCGGCACCAGCAAGGGCGTGTTCTTCCTGGCCCACGACCTGCCGTCCGATCCCGCGGCGCGCGACCGGCTGCTGCTGCGCGTGATCGGCAGTCCGGACCGCTACGGCAAGCATACCGACGGCATGGGGGGCGCGACCTCCAGCACAAGCAAGGTCGTGATCCTGTCGAAGTCGGAGCGCGAGGGCTGCGACGTCGACTATCGCTTCGGCCAGGTGGCGATCGATGCGCCGGTCATCGACTGGTCGGGCAATTGCGGCAACCTGAGCGCCGCCGTCGGTGCCTGCGCGCTGGGCATGGGCCTGGTCGAGGGGCCGGCCGACGGCATCGCGACGGTGCGGATCTGGCAGGCCAATATCGAGAAGGTCATCGTGAACCACGTGCCGATGCAGGGCGGCGAGGTGCAGGAGCTGGGCGACTTCGAGCTGGACGGCGTGGCCTTTCCCGCGGCCGAGGTGAAGGTCGAGTTCCTCGATCCTGCCGCCGACGAGGAGGGCGCCGACGGCGCGGGCGGTAGCGCGATGTTCCCGACCGGCAATCGCATCGACGTGCTCGATGTGCCGGGCGTCGGCACGCTGGAGGCGACGCTGATCAATGCCGGCAATCCGACGATCTTCGTCGGTGCGGCGAGCCTTGGCCTCCATGGCACGGAACTGCAGGGCGGCATTAACGGCGACAAGGACCTGCTGAAGCGCGTCGAGGCCGTTCGCGCGCTCGGCGCCGTCGCGATGGGTCTCGTCGCCACGCCGCAGGAAGCGACCGAGAAGCGCCCGCACACGCCCAAGCTCGCCTTCGTGGCCAAGCCCGCCGCCTACACGGCTTCCGACGGCAAGCGCATCGAGGCGAACGCCATCGACCTGCTGGCCCGCATCTTCTCGATGGGTGTCCTGCACCACGCTATGACCGGCACCGGCGCCGTCGCCATCGCGGCGGCCGCGGCGATCCCCGGCACGATCGTGAGCCGCGTGGCTCCTGTCGGAGCCGACGGCCGCATCCGCTTCGGCCATCCCTCGGGCACCCTCAACGTCGGCGCCGAAGCCCGCGAGGAGGGCGGTCAGTGGACCGTCGCCAAAGTCATGATGAGCCGCTCCGCCCGCCGCCTGATGGAGGGGTGGGTGCGGGTGCGGGGCGACTGATCGTCAGTTCTCGTTGCGCCAGAAGCCCAGGAGGAAGCGGCGGCGTTTTCCGGCGCTCGCGCCGAACTGGTCGTTGACCTCGGACAGCGTCGCGCCGTGCCGTGTCATCCATCGAGTGATGACGAGCTTTCCCAGCCAGCCGATCACGAGGAAGCTGCCGAAATAGAGGATGGCGGTATAAAGCGCTCTCACGAATGCGAGCATAGGCCGGGCGGGCGATGAAGTCAGATGTCGTGGTGATCGGGGGCGGGGCGATGGGATCGTCGGTCGCGTACCATCTGAAGTCCGATACGGCGTTCACGGGGACCGTGACGGTGGTCGAGCGCGATCCGGCCTATGCGCGCGCTTCCTCGGCCCTGTCGGCGAGCTCGATCCGGCAGCAGTTTTCCACGCCGCTGAACATCCACCTGTCGCGGTTTGGCATCGGCTTCCTGCGGCACGCGAAGGAGTTGCTGGGCGTCGATCTGGGGCTGAAGGAGCCGGGTTATCTCTTCCTCGCGAGCCCGGCGGGTGAGGCCGTCCTGTGGGCCAATCATGCGGTGCAGAGGGGTGAGGGATGCGCGGTCGAGCTGCTCGATCCGGCGGGCTTGAAGGCCCGCTTTCCCTGGATCTCGGAGGAGGGGCTGGCACTGGCATCGCACGGGACGGCCAACGAAGGCTGGTTCGACGGACCCTCGCTGATGCAGGGGTTCCGGCGCACGGCGCGAGATCTCGGCGCGACCTACATTGCCGACGAGGTCGTGTCATTCGATGCCGGCGGCGTCGACCTGAAGGAAGGCGGCCGGCTGGACGCCCGTACCGTCGTGCTGGCGGCCGGACCCTGGTCGGGCGAGGTGGCGGGACGATCGGGCGTCGCGCTGCCCGTGGAGCCGCGCCGACGTTCGGTCTTCGTGTTCGACGTGCGCGAGGCGCCCGGCCTCACGCCGCTCACCATCGATCCGTCCGGCACCTGGTTCCGGCCGGAAGGGCGGTTCTATCTGGCGGGCACGACGCCGGCTGACGGCAACGACCCGCCCGGTGCGCCGCTCGAGGTCCAGCACGAGGAGTGGGACGAGATGCTCTGGCCCACACTGGCGGCGAGGGTGCCGGCCTTCGAGGCAGCCAGGGTCGTGAATAGCTGGGCCGGCTACTACGAATACAACACGTTCGACCAGAACGGCATCGTCGGCCGCCATCCCAGGGTCGAGACCCTGATCTTCGCGACGGGCTTTTCCGGCCATGGCATCCAGCAATCGCCGGCCGTGGGCCGCGCGGTCGCCGAGCTGATCGTGCACGGCGACTACCGGACGCTCGACCTCAATACTTTTGGTTATGACCGCATTGAATTGGGCCGGCCTATCCGCGAGCTGAACGTCGTGTGATACTCGCAGCCTCACGCGAGGAGAGTGACGTGCCCGATCAAGCGCTGGTGAATTCGGATCTGCAATCTGCCCTGGCCGAGGCCAAGCAGGCCTATGTCGACCGCAATCCCAAGAGCTTCGCCCGCCACCAGGATGCCTGCGTGGCCATGCCGGGCGGCAACACCCGCACCACCCTGCACAATTCGCCGTTCCCGCTGACCGTCGTGCGCGGCGAGGGCTGCCGGCTTTGGGATGCCGACGGCCACGAATACATCGATGTACTGGGCGAATACACGGCCGGCATCTACGGCCACTCCCATCCGGTGATCCGCGCCGCCATCGACCGCGCGCTGAACCACGGCTGGAATTATGGCGGCCGCAACGAGAACGAAGGCAAGCTCGCCAAGCTGATCGCCGACCGCATGCCGTCGATCGACCTGGTGCGCTTCACCAACTCCGGCACCGAGGGCAACGTCATGGCGCTCGCCGGCGCCCGCGTCTTCGCCCAGCGCAAGGGCCGCACCAAGGCCACCAAGGTCATGGTGTTCCACGGCGGCTATCACGGCGGCGTGCTCTATTTCGTGAGCGGCGGCAGCCCGGTGAATATGCCCTACGAATACGTGGTGGCGCCCTACAACGACATCGAAGGCACCAAGGCCCTGCTGGCCAAGCACGGCGAGGAGCTGTTTGCCGTGCTGCTGGAGCCGATGCAGGGCAGCCATGGCTGCCTGCCGGGTGACGTCGAGTTCCTGAAGGCGGTGCGCGAAGAGACGAAGGCGCGCGGCATCACCATGATCTTCGACGAGGTCATGACCTCGCGCCTCTCGCCAGGCGGCCTGCAGGCCAGGTACGGCATCACGCCCGACATGACGACGCTGGGCAAGTATATCGGCGGCGGCATGTCGTTCGGCGCCTTCGGCGGCAAGCGCGAGATCATGGAGCTGTTCGACCCGACCAAGCCGGACGCGCTGCCCCATGCCGGCACCTTCAACAACAATGCGCTCACCATGGCGGCGGGCGTCGCGGGCTATGGCGAGGTCTACACGGCCGAGGCGGCCAAGACGCTGAACGATCGCGGCGACAAGATTCGCGAGCGGCTGAACGCGATCTGCCGATCAGCCGGCGTCGCCTTCCAGTTCTCCGGCATCGGCTCGATGATGACGGCGCACGCCACCGCCCGGCCGATCAGGACGGCGGCCGACATCGCCTCGTCGAACCAGGACGTGAAGGAGCTGTTCTTCTTCGACATGAGCGCCGCAGGCATCTGGATCGCCCGGCGCGGCTTCGTGGCGCTGAACGTCATGATCGGCGACGCCGAGGGCGACCGGTTCGTGGCGGCCGTCGAGGAGTTCGTTGCGGCACGAAAGGCCCTTTTGTAGGCGCCGTAACGGCTTACATTGGGGGAATGACCAAGAGCCAGGAATTCCCCCAGCCGGTCGCCGGCACCGTGGTGCCGCGTTTCGGCGACGTCGCCACCTTCATGCGCCTGCCGCTGTTCCGTGATCCCGCGGAGGTCGAGATCGGCATGGTCGGCGTGCCGTGGGATGGCGGCACGACCAACCGTCCCGGCGCGCGCCACGGCCCGCGCCAGATGCGCGACCTCTCGACGATGATGCGGCGCATCCACCACGTCACGCGCGTCGCGCCCTACGAGCTGGCGAAGTGCGGCGACCTGGGCGACGCGCCGGTCAATCCGGCCAGCCTCGACGATTCGCTCGATCGCATCGAGCGGTATTACGCCAAGCTCCATGCTGCCGGTGTGGTGCCGCTGTCGGCCGGCGGCGACCACCTCATTACTCTTCCGATCATGCGCGGCATCCGCAAAGGCCTGCCGCCGCTCGGCATGGTCCATTTCGACGCCCACAGCGACACCTGGGACACCTATTTCGGCGGCTTCAAGTACACGCACGGCACGCCGTTCCGCCGCGCGGTGGAGGAGGGGCTGCTCGATCCGAAGCGCGTGGTGCAGATCGGCATCCGCGGCTCGCTCTACAAGGCCGACGACAACCAGTGGGCCGTCGACCAGGGCATGCGGGTCATCACCATCGAGGAGTATTTCGACCTGGGCGTCGAGAAGGTGATCGCGGAGGCACGCCGCGTCGTCGGCACCGGCCCGGCCTATGTCAGCTTCGACGTCGACGGCCTCGATCCGGCTTACGCGCCCGGCACCGGCACCCCCGAGATCGGCGGCTACACGCCGCACGAGGCGCAGCGCATGCTGCGCGGCCTGCGTGGCCTCGATCTGGTCGGCGGCGACGTCGTCGAGGTCTCGCCGCCCTTCGACATGAGCGGCAATACCGCCCTCGTCGGCGTCACGATGATGTGGGAAATCCTCTGCCTGCTCTCCGAATCGGTGGCGAAGCGGAAGGGGCGGCTCTGACGGTTCCCGCTGTCTGGCGATGGCGCCCGCTGGGGTGGTGGCGCTATCCTGAGGGCATGCGCGCCTTTCTGCTCAGCCTCCTCCTTGCCTTCGTCGCCTCGTCCGTCTCGGCCCAGCCGGTGCCCCGCTGGATGACCCTGCCGCCCACGCCTTCGTTGCCGCCGGCCGTGAGCAGCGGCCATGCGCCGGTCAACGGCATCTCGATCTGGTACGCGACCTACGGAAGCGGGCCGCCGGTGATCCTGTTGCACGGCGGGCTCGCCAACTCGAATTACTGGGGTCACCAGGTTCCCGAACTGGCGAAAACCCACCGGGTGATCGTCATGGACAGCCGCGGTCATGGACGCAGCACGCGCGACGCCCGGCCCTACGGCTACGCGCTGATGGCCTCGGACGTGATCGGCCTGATGGACCATCTCGGCGTGCCTCAGGCCGCGGTGGTGGGCTGGAGCGACGGCGCCATCATCGGGCTCAGCATGGCCATGACCCATCCGCAGCGGGTGTCGCGGCTCTTCGCCTTCGCTGCCAATTCAGATCCGAGCGGCGTCAAGGACGTCGACAAGAGCCCCGTGTTCATGGCGTTCATTGCGCGGGGCGAGAAGGAGTACGAGGCGCTCTCGGCCACACCCAACCAGTACAAGAGCTTCGTCGAAGAGATCAGCCGGATGTGGGCGACGCAGCCCAACTGGACGGCGCAGGACCTTGCCGGCATCAAGGTCCATACCTGGATCGTCGACGCCGATCACGACGAGGCGATCAAGCGCGAGAACACCGAGTTCATGGCCGGGGCGATCCCCAACGCGGGGCTGCTGCTCCAGCCCGAAGTCAGCCACTTCTCGATGCTCCAGGCGCCGCAGCAGTTCACCGACGACGTGAAGCGCTTCCTCGACCGCAAATGGGACTGACCAGGCGGCATTGTCAGGGGCACAAACGGAATAAACGAAATAGACGAAACTAACGAAACGAAAAATGCCCCCTCGGGGGAGCGATTCCCGGGTTTGCGGTGCCTGGATACCGCGAAAGCGGCTCAGGCGGCCAGTTCCAATATCTCCCTCACTTCGGCGGGCGTCGGGATCGGGCGCGGATTACGGGGGATCCAGGGGGTGCCCATCGCCTGCTCGGCGATGCGGTCGAAATGCTCGCGGCCGATCTTCACATCGGCAAGGCGGCGCGGCATGTCGAGGTCGCGGATGAAGCGGTCGAGCACGTCGCCGGCGTCCTCGCCGGGATAGCCCATCGCCGCCGAGATCAGAGCCTGGCGGTCGGCGTTGGCCGGCTTGTTCCAGCGCATGACCGAGGGAAGCATGATGCAGGAGGTGTGGCCGTGCGGGACGTCGAACACGGCGCCCAGCACGTAGCCGATGCCGTGGCTGGCGCCCATCGGCACGCCGGCTGCGATGCCGGCCATCGAGAGCCACGAGCCGGTCTGGCAGTCGAGCCGTGCCGCCATGTCGGAGGGATCGGCCTTCACCCGGGGAAGGCCGCGCGCCAGCAGCGACAGGCCGTGCAGGGAGGAGGCGTTGCTGAACTCCGTCGATTCGTTGGAGCAGACGCCCTCGACGCAGTGATCGATCGCGCGGATGCCGGTCGAGAGCAGCAGCCACATCGGTGTGTGACGCGTGACCTCCGGATCGAGGATCACGGCCTGTGGGATGGTGAGGGGATGGCGGAACATCTCCTTCACCTTGGTGGCCTCGTTGGTGACGCCGGCGATGGCGGAGAATTCGCCGGCCGAGAGCGTGGTCGGGATCGAGATCTGGCGCACGGTGGGCGGCTTCACGTCCGAGCCGCCGCGGATCCGGTCCATGTCCTCGGGCGTGCGCACGTCGTTGGCGAGGCAGAGCTGGACGGCCTTGGCGGCATCGGTGATGGAGCCGCCGCCCAGGGTGACGATCAGGTCGGCGCCGGCGGCGCGCGCCTGCTCGGCGGCGGCGACCACGGCGGCGCGCGGCGAATGGGCTGGCATCCGGTCGAATGTACCGACGCACTTGTTGCCCAGCGCCCGGCGCAGCTTCTCGATCTCGTCGGTCTCGCGGTTGAGCGTGCCGCTCACCATCAGGAATACGCGGTTCGCGCCCTGGCGCTCGACCAGTTCCGACAAGGCCTCGGCGGCGGGCCGTCCGAAGATGACTTCTTCCATCCTGCTGAAAACGACGCGGCCCGACGCGGTCATGCTCTTCCTCCGGTTATTTTGCTATCGTGACGACGAAACCAGGCAAGGAAAAGCATGACCGGGACACGGGATGGCGCGATCGCCCGCGCAGAGAAATATTTCGACGACGGCGGCTTCCTCGAGGAGCTGCAGCGGCGGGTCGCCATTCCCACGACCAGCCAGGAACAGGGCTCCATGCCCGCCCTGCAGCAATACGTCTCCGGCGAGATGACCGAGTCGCTGAAAAAGCTGGGCTACGACTGCACCGTGCTGCCCAACCCGCGGAGCGAGTACGGCCCGTTCCTGATCGCGCGCCGGGTCGAGGACCCGTCCAAGCCGACCGTGCTGACCTATGGCCATGGCGACGTGATCCGCGGCCAGGAGGAGCAGTGGCGCTCGGGCCTGTCGCCGTGGAAGATCGTGATCGAGGGCGACAAGATGTATGGCCGCGGCACAGCCGACAACAAGGGGCAGCACACCATCAACATTGCCGCTCTGGCCTCGGTCATGCAGGAGCGCGGCTCGCTGGGCTTCAATTCGACGATCCTGATCGAGACCGGCGAGGAGACGGGCTCGCCCGGCCTGGCGGACTTTTGCAAGGCCAACAAGGAGGCCCTCAAGGCCGACGCGCTGATCGGCTCCGACGGGCCGCGGCTCGACCATCGCCGGCCTACCATCTTCGGCGGCACGCGCGGCACGCTGAACTTCAACCTCTCGCTCACCCTGCGCGAGGGCGGGCACCATTCGGGCAACTGGGGTGGCCTGCTGGCCAATCCCGGCATCATCATGGCCCATGCGCTGGCGACCATCACCGACGAGCGCGGCCAGATCAAAGTGCCGGAGTGGCGGCCCAAGACGCTGACCAATTCGATCCGGGCGGCGCTTGCCGATGCCCATGTCGATGCGGGCGAGGGCGCTCCCGAGATCAACGAGGATTGGGGCGAGAAATCGCTCACGCCCGTCGAGCGCGTGTTCGGCTGGAACAGCTTCGAGGTCCTGGCCTTCAAGACCGGCAACCCCGATCGGCCGGTGAATGCGATCCCGCCCAGCGCCGTCGCCTACTGCCAGCTGCGCTTCGTCGTCGGCACCGATCCGCACGACATCATCCCGGCGCTGCGCCGGCATCTGGAGAAGCACGGGTTCGGCATGATCGAGATCGAGCAGGCCCGCGACGTGATCATGAACGCCACGCGCCTCGATCCCGAAAATCCCTGGGCGAAATTTGCCTCCAGTTCGATCGAGAAGACGGCCGGCCAGAAGCCCAACATGCTGCCCAATCTCGGCGGTTCGCTGCCGAACGAGGTGTTCACCGACATTCTCGGCCTGCCGACCGTCTGGGTGCCGCATTCCTACGCCGCCTGCTCGCAGCACGCGCCGGACGAGCATCTGCTGGCGCCGGTCGCCCGGGACGGATTGCGCTTGATGACGGGCCTGTTCTGGGATTTGGGCGCGCAGGGCCGGCCGGGCTAAGCTCGCGGCGATGCTGTCAGCCGATGAGGCCGCGGACCTGATCGAAGCCATCGCGACCCGCCAGGATCGCGCCGCTTTTGCACGCCTGTTCCAGCATTTCGCGCCCCGCGTGAAGGCGTTCATCGTTCGGGGCGGCGCCGATCCCGAAGCGGCGCAGGAGGTCGCGCAGGAAGCCTTGATCATGGTCTGGCGCAAGGCTGCCAGCTTCGACCGGACGAAGGCCTCGGCGGCCACCTGGGTCTTCACCATCGCCCGCAACAAGCGGATCGACCATCTGCGGCGCAACAACCGACCGGCGATCGACACGGATGACTGGCTGACGGTTTTTGCACCGGAAGACGGCGACGCCGACAAATCCGTTCTCGCAGGGCAGACGTATACGCGGGTGAAGGCGTTGCTCGGGGGACTGTCGGCCGATCAGCTGGTCGTGATCGAGAAGGCATTCTTCGAGGACAAGACCCACACGGCCATCGCCGAGGAGCTGAAGCTGCCCCTGGGAACGGTGAAATCGCGCATCCGTCTGGCATTGGGACGCCTGCGGGAAGCCCTGGAGAGAGACGAGTCATGAGCCGCCATCCGGCGCCCGATGAACTTCTGCTGGATTATGCCGCGGGGACCCTGCCGGGCGGGCCGGCCCTCGCCGTGGCCCTGCACGTTGCGTTGGATCCATCGTCGCAGCGCACGGTCGACCGGCTGAACGCCGTGGGCGGGGCGCTGCTCGAGCGCGAACCGGTGCCGGATTTCGGCGAAAAGGATGCTACGGCACTGGACCAGGTGCTGGCGCGCCTCGACGAGGTGCCCGTGGAGTCACCACCGGCCGCTGCGGACCGCCGTCATTCCACCTTCGGCTGGGCGCCGGCGCCCCTGGTGCCGCACCTGCGGCCCGGCATGGACTGGCGCCGGGTGATGGGAAAGTTCGACGAGATCCGGCTCGACCTGCCCGGGGACTTCCACCGCGTTTCGCTGCTGCGGCTGGAGGCCGGGCGCGGCCTGCCGGAGCACAAGCATGCCGGTTATGAGTACACGGTCGTCCTCCAGGGCGGATACACGGACGAGACCGGCAATTACGGCGTCGGCGATTTCGCGGTCGGGCCGGGCGCACAGCGTCACGAGCCGATCGCCGATCCGGGCGAGCCGTGTATCGCTCTCATCGTCGTCGAGAATCCCATCGTGCTGACCGGTCCCTGGGGCCGCTGGCTCAATCCGCTGGTCAGCCGCGGCTGGATCTGAAGCGGCCCAACGGAGCACGTTGACCGCGCAAGGGCTTCCCTTCAGGTTTGCGGCCTGAGGAGAGGACCCCAATGCCGCGCATTCCGTACTACGAAGTCGAAAACGCCACGGGCAAGCATGCCGAGCTGCTCGGCAAGCTCAATCCCATGCTCAACATCTACCGGATGCTGGCCAACTCCGAGCAGGGCGCAAAAGGCTTCCTGCGCATGGGCAACGGGTTGCTCTATCGCTGCGAATTGAATCCGGTGCTGCGCGAGCTGGCCATCATCCGCGTCGGCCGCCTGAGCCGCACCGCCTACGAGGTGTTCCAGCACGAGCGCATCGGCCGCGAGGTCGGCGTGAGCGAGGAGAAGATCGCCGCCCTGCGTGACGCCACCATCGAAGCCCCGGCCTTCGACGACAATGAAAAGGCCGTGCTGCGCTTCACCGACGACGTGGTGCGCAACGTCCGTGCCTCGGACAAGACGCTGAAGGCTGTGCAGGCCTTCCTGACGCCGGGAGCACTGGTCGAGCTCACCCTGACCATCGGCTATTACATGATGGTCTGTCGCTTTCTCGAAACCACGGGTGTCGAGGGCGAAGAAGGCCAGGCGGAGTGGCTCAAGACGGCGAAGCTGTAGTTGACAAAATCCTCCCCCGTCATCGGGGGAGGAGTCGGCGTCTCATGCCGACGGAGGGGTCAGGAAGCGCACGAAAGAGCATGACCCCTCCGCCCCGATGAAGGGGCACCTCCCCATTTGAATGGGGAGGAGGGATGGAAGACTAGGAGTAGAGAAATGGCGTACCGCGTCCTGATCGCGCAGTTCATGCATGAGACCAATACCTTCAGCAAACTCAAGACGACGCTGGAGGACTACCGTAAGCGCTGGCTGATCGAGGGCGAGGAGATGGTGCCGCGCTTCAGCGGCACCAGGAACGAGGTCGGCGGCTACATCGACTCGATGAAGAAGTACGGTTGGGAGCCGGTCTGGGCGGCGGCGGCCAATGCGACGCCCTCGGGCAAGCTCACCAGGGAGACGTGGGAGCATATCCGCGACCTGATCCTCAATGCGGCGAAGAAGGGCGGCAAGCTCGACGCGATCTGCCTTTCGCTGCATGGCGCCGCCGTGACGGAAACAGAAGACGATGCCGAAGGCGCGCTGCTCGAGGCGTTGCGCGCCATCGTCGGGCCGGACATCCCGGTCGTCGCCACGCTCGACCTGCATGCCAATGCCACGGTGAAGATGGCCAAGCATGCCAACGCGCTGGTGAGCTATCGCACCTATCCGCACATCGATGGCTACGACCGCGCGGTGCAGGCTGCGGCGCTGGTCCAGGAGACGCTGGAGGGCCGGAAGAAGCCGAAGTGCCTGCTGGTCCAACCGGCGATGCTGCAGGGCGCGGATTCCGGCAAGACCACGCAGCCCGGCCTGATGCGCGACCTGCTGGCCAAGGCCGACGCCTTCGAGAAGGAGCCGGGCATCAACGTGGTCAGTATCCAGGCGGGCTTCACCTGGGCAGACATCCCCTACACCGGTCCGTCGATCGCCGTGAGCCACGAGCCGGCTGCCGAGAAGCGCGCCAAGGAAGTGGCGGCTGCGATCCTCGATGAGATCTGGAAGCGCCGCGACGAGAACTCCTCGGACTTCCGGCCGGTGTCCGACGCCATCGCCGCGGCCAAGGCGGGCGTCGGCAAGGACGGCCCGCTGGTCGTGGCCGACGGCACCGACAATCCGGGCGGCGGCGGCTACAACGACACGACGCCGGTACTGCAGGCGCTGATCGACGCGGATGTGCAGAACGTAGCCTTCGGCACGATCTACGATCCCGGCACGGTGCAGCAGGCCATCAAGGCCGGCGTGGGCGCGGAGATCGACGTCGAGCTGGGCGGCCATACCGATCCCTCGATGGGCGCGCCGGTGAAGGCTCGGGCGATCGTGAAGATGCTGTCCGACGGTTCGTTCAAGAACGACGGTCCGATGAATGCGGGGGTCGAGACCTCGATGGGGCCGACCGCGGTGCTGCGCATCGGCGGCATCGACGTGGTCACCATCTCCAACCGCATCCAGACCATCGATCTGCAGGTCTTCCTGAGCCAGGGCATCGACCCGCGGCGCAAGAGCGTCGTCGTGGTGAAGAGCGTCCAGCACTTCCGCGCCGCCTATGCGCCGATCGCCCGCGAGATCGTGCTGGTCGATTCCGGCGGCATCTGCTCACCGGACATCTCGCGGCTGAAGTTCACCAAGCTGCGTCGGCCGATCTGGCCGCTCGACGGCGTCAACGATCCTTACGCGGGGCAACGTCCATGAACATCACGCGCGAGGCACCGCTGCCCGGCGCTTCCTTTGGCGCGACGCTGAGGCTCGAAGGCGATGCCGCGAAGATCGTCGCGGCGGCCGAAAGCGATCCGAAGGCCCTCCCGGCGGCGCTGGCCGAGGCGAAGGGATTGCTGCTGATCCAGGGCATGAGCGGCATCTCCGACGATCCCGATCTGCTCATCCGTCTCAGCCGGGTCTTCGGTCCGGAGGTCGAGGATTATCGCCACACGCTCACGGACCTGAAGTCGGTGCATGTCTCGGTGCCGGAGATCCTGCTCGTCTCCAACATGGCGCCCGTCAGCAAGGCACCGCCCAAGCGGCCCGAGCCACCGCTGGCTGCCGACGGTCTGATCCCGACCCAATATCCCCATCGCAAGGGCTGGCACACCGACCAGAGCTATCGCCGCCCGCCGCCCGACATCTCGCTGTTCTATGCCGTGACACCGGCGCAGCGCGATACCGGCCAGACCCTGTTCGCCAACGGCATTCTGGCCTACGAGGCCCTGCCGCCCGCGTTGAAGGAGAAGGTCGAGCCCCTGGTCGGCCTGCACGCCCAGCCGGGCAGCGGCCGGTCGCGCGAGGCGGCTCTGGCCGGACGCACGCCGCGCGCCTTCGCGCCCCATGAGCGCTCGCAGCCGCAGCCGGTCGTGCGCACCCATCCGGTGACGGGGGAGAGTTCGCTTTTCCTCTGCGAATGGGGCCAGATGGACTGGTTCGAGGGGCCGTTTGTGGGTATGGAACCCGGCCCGCACGGGGCGGGGGCCGCGCTGCTGGACGAGATCATGGCGCACTACACGGAGCGCCGCTTCTGCTACGCCCACGAATGGACCGAGGGCGATCTCCTCATCTGGGACAATCGCTGCCTCGTCCATGCTGCGACCTGGTTCGATGGCGAGCGCGAGGGCCGGCTGATGTGGCGCACAACGGTGCACGGCAATCCCGGCGCCTACTATGCGGGTGAGAAGAAGAGCTGGATTCCTGCACCCGCTGCTTGAGGCGGAAATCAGCGCTTCTGTCTGAAGAAGGTGGTGAGCGCGTATCGGCGGCCGCGGGTGACCGGGCCGACCGCGTGCAGCAGCGAGCAGGAGAAGACCGCGGCTGCACCCGCGGGCGGACTGACTTTCACGGCGGCATATTCCGGGAAGACCAGCTCGCCGCCCTCGAAATCGTCGTTGAGGTTGAGCGACACGGCGAAGGCGCGATCGGCCGTCGTCGGCGCGCCATTGTCGCGATGCGCGGCGAAGAAGTGCCGGCCTTCGGCGCTGTAGGACAGCACGACATGCGAATCGAAGGTGAACTCGCGATCGAAGGCGAAGACCTTGGTGAGTTCGGGCCCGATGCGATAGGCGAGGCGGTCTGACACCGCCTTCAGCATCATCGGCTCGACGATCGTGTAATCTTCGGTGCGTTTCAGCGCGGCCATGTTGACGTTGCCGTAGCGGCTGGAGACGCCCGAATCCTTGTGATCGCCCTTGCCCCACAGGCGGATGAGCTGGGTGCAGAAGTCCGGCTCGAAGACGCGCGGCAGGACCAGGACCGGCGCCATCGCCGTGGTCAGGCGCAGGTCGGCGCCGCCGTCGGCGCGCACCGAGTCGGCAACGCCCTTGATCGTCTCGGCGGCCGCCAGCACGGCGCGGGTGTCGAATGTCGTGGCGACCCTTTGATTCGGATCGAGCACGATCACCCTCTGGCGCAGGCCCATGCCCTGGCCGAACGAGACCGCCCCGGCCTGGGAGAGCAGTGCCGGCAGGAACTGCCCCTTATCGTCGCAGAGCAGCAGCGGCTCCTCGGGGACTGCACCGAGCTTCTTCCAGAGAGGTCCGGACGCCGCGACGGTATTGCCGGCGACGACGACGAGCTTCGTTGAGGCCGCGGCACAGGCCTCGCGCAGGGACGCGAATTGCGCGGCGTCGAGGGCCGCGAGATCTGTCACGGCGATCAGGGCGACCGGGTCGCCGTTGAACGACCAGACGAACTTCCGGAGCTTTCCGTCGAGTCCCGGCAGAACGAAGTCGGGGACGCGGTCACCGGGCCGGAGGGAAAGCATGTTCGTCATTCTTTGTTCGGAGGACTATCGAAGGGAGGGGGGTGAAAGATACTGGAAGCCCGGGGGCCAGGGCGTCGCAACTCGACGCAGTCTGTGGATAACGGCACGGGCCGACAATGGCACTCAACCCCTCGCCAGGCCTTCCAGCAATGTCGCTACGGCCTCCGCCCCCGGATCGGGAACGCCCTCAAGATGCGAGGCCGGGACATGGCTGGATCGGCCGGCGCGGGCCGCCGGCATCCGGGCAGTGGCGTCGGCACCGGCACGGGCGGCTTTCGCGGCTTCGTCGAGCCCCTGCGGCAGGGCGCCCAGAGCGGGTGCGATGGCATCGACCATGGTGCGATCACCGGGTTTGGCGCCGCCATGGATCATCATCGTCGCAAGCCCGGCTGCAAGCGAGTCCTGCCAGCTTGCACCGCCCGATGCGGACTGGCCGGCGGCCGAGAAGAAGATGGCCAGCAGCACGCCCGACGATCCTCCCATGGACCGGGAGAGCGCCTCGCTGGTTGCCGCGAAGAATCGGTCCAGCCTGGCGAGCGGCATCAAGGGCAGCGCCGTCTGCAGATGACGGGCGGCGGCGGCGACGGTCGAGCCGGTATCTCCATCGCCGACCCGGGCATCGAGCGCGTTGAGTTTTCCCTCTGCGGCGATGAGGATGTCGCAGGCCCGGCTGACCAGGGCGCTCAACGAGGGGTTCCGGCTCGCCCCGATGGGCTTCCTCTTCAGCTCCCGCGGCAGTTTCACGAGCCGCGGCTTCACGTGGGTGCCGACCTTCGGCCAGACCAGCGGGCTGGCCGGCGACAGCAGCGCCTTCTCGAAGTCGGGTGTCAGGGGCAGGAGGCTCAGGGAGAAGCCGTGCATGTCGAGGGAGGACACCAGCGTGGCTGGACCCAGCACCAGTTTGACCTTGGCGCCTCGCCGGCTCGCCAGCACCTCGTTGGCCAGCAGATTCATCTCCAGCGGCGTGGTGGAGCCCAGATTGTTGACCAGAAGGGCATAGGAGCGGGCGGGCTTCGCCGCGGCGAAGAGGCGGTCGACCAGTACGAGGGCCGCCTGGCGCGCACCTTCGAAGTTCATCAGGTCGGCGCCCGGTTCGCCATGAAGGCCAAGGCCGAGCTCGGCCTTGCCGTCCGGAACGCGATCTTCGCGGCCGATGCCGGGAAGGGTGCAGGAAGACAGCGAGATGCCGAGCGAAACCACCTCATCGGCCGCCTTTTGGGCCATCGCGGCGACGGTCTTCAGGTTTGCCCCTTGCTCGGCGTAGTGACCGGCGACCTTTTCGACGAACATGACGCCGGCGATGCCCCGCGGCTGCGGGATGTCCGGCAGCGCTATGTCGTCCTTCACGATCACCACCTCGACGTTCCTGCCGAGCGCCCGAGCCCGCTCCACGGCAAGCCCGAAGTTCAGGCGATCGCCGGTGTAGTTCTTGAAGATGACGAGACAGCCACCCTTGCCGGTTACCGCCATGATCGCGGCGAACACGGCGTCGACCGACGGCGAGGCGAAGACCTCGCCGCAGACGGCGGCGGTCAGCATGCCCTTCCCGACGAAGGAGGCATGCGCCGGCTCGTGACCGGATCCGCCGCCCGCGACGATCGCCACGCGCCCCGGCTTGTGGTCGGTGCGCAGGACAACCTTGATGCCGGGATAGCCATCGAGCCGCGCCAGGTTGGCGCCACCGCTGCTGCACAGCAGCCCGTCGATCGCATCGACGACGAGGCTCTCCTTGCCGTTGATGAATTGCATGCCAGGCCTCATGTCGTCCGGTTGCAGCGGATTGGACGTATAGCCGGTGACCCGTAGCCGGCGGAAGCGTACTTGCCCGGCGCAGGTCTCGTCAGGCTGGTGACCGGCGCACCAGTGTCCACCAGCCGGCCAACCCGACGATGCCGGTGACGGCAACGCCGATGCCGATGTTCATCTGCGTATCGTGCGGCACGTAACCCACGAGCAGGGTCAACACCGCGGCGGTCACCATCTGTACGAAGCCCAGCAGCGCCGAGGCCGCGCCGACGCGGTTGGCAGGGACCGCGACCAGCGCGTTCGCCATCGCGTTGGGCATGTTGAGGCCGTTGCCCCAGCCCATCAGGATCAGCGGCACGATCAGTGCGAGCGGCGTGACATGGCCCAGCGCCGCCGTCGCCACCATCGCCAGGGCGCCCAGGGTGAGGATGCCCTGGCCCACGGGGATCAGGATCAGGCTCTTCACCCGGCCCTGCAGGCGGCTTGAGACCAGGCTGCCGACGACGAAGTTGCCGGCCCAGGCGAGAGTGAACCAGCCGAAGGTTTCGACGGCCACGCCCATCACCTGGATCAAGAGGATGGGGCCGCCCGAGAAGAAGACATTGAAGCCGGCCGAGGCGCAGGTGGCTGCGATCATGAGACCGATGAAGCGGCGCTCGCGCAGCACTGCGCGGAAGCCGTCGAGATAGTCGGGCACCACGCCGGTCGTGCGCGGCGCTGCCTTCGGCGCGGTCTCGCCAACGATGCGCCAGACCAGGACCAGAACGGCGAGTCCGCAGGCGGCCGTGAACCAGAAATTGCTGCGCCAGCCGAACCAGCCGAGGAGTTGCCCGCCCAGCAGCGGCGAGAGCGCCGGCGCCAGCGCCATGGAAGAGGCCATGTAGCCCATCGCCCGGGGGGCTTCGGGGCCGGCTCTGCTGTCGCGCACGATGGCGCGTCCCAACACCACGCCGCCGCAGGCGCCGCAGGCCTGGACGAGGCGCGAGGCGATGAGGATCTCGATCGTCGGACTGAGCGCGCAACAGACGCTGCCGATCGTGAATACGACGAGGCTGGCCAGAAGTAACGGCCGTCGGCCCAGATTGTCAGAGAGCGGGCCCACGGCCAGCTGGGCAAAGGCGAAGGCAAACAGGTAGATCGAGAGCGTAAGCTGCGCGGTGCCGTAGGCGACACCCAGGTCCATCGCGATGGTCGGCAGCGACGGGAGGAAAATGGTCAGCGCCATCTGCGAGGAAACGGTGGCGCTCATCAGCAGCCAGATCGGCGGTTTGATCGTGCGCATGCGCGGAATTTCACGTGTCCGCGACAGGCGGAGTGGCCGGCTCATAGCAGCCTTCGTCCGCCGGGGGCAGGTCCGCCGTCCGACAGGCGGTCGGGAGCCGTTCTTGAACCGCGAGCGGGCCGCCCGGCTTCGCGGCCCCGATCCTGAAAGAAGGAATTGAGTAGAGGCTGCGGGCGTACATTACCCGGCTTCATGAGTGTCACGGCGTCGAGGCGGCGGCACCGCCGGCTGGAATGGATCTCGGCGGCGGCAATGCCATTGGCGCGGAGCAGTTCGCCGATGCGCGCCTGCGCTCGGCCCTCGACCTCTCGGTTGAGACGGCACGCCCGCTGGCCCCCGTTGTCAGGGCCAGAAGCGCGGCCATGCCGGCGCGCCGCGATGGGCTTGTTCTTCCAAGTCCAGAAATGGGGGCGCCATCAGATGGACGTGCATGGTACGGGCGACCTTCATACCGGGATTGACCTTGCCCAGCCCGACCGGAGCCCTGATCCAGCTGAAAACGTACTCGACTACCCGCACCGTTGCGACGATCGCATCCCGCATTGCCTCCTCGGCCTCGCCCGCACGCCGCGCGACGACATCCATGCCGTTACGTCCGGGTTGCTCTCAGGTAGCGTCGCTGGTCTTCCTGGATTCCCGCGATGACGGCGTTTTCATTGTATGAAGCTATACCCGCGTAGTGGGCAGCGACCTTCAGGAACACCGGAAGGTTCGCGACCGCCTTGTCGTAGGAGATCAGGAGCAGCGGATATTCTGCTGACGCGGCGAGGGCGGCCATCATCCCGTAGGCATTCACAACTTCCTGAAGGCGCTGCACTAGATCGCTTTTCCGGACAATCGCCTTTCGAGCGGCGACCGACAGCGGCTCCTTGAAAATCATGACGGCGTGCGGATTGGGAATCATCTGCGCCACCTTCGCGAGCTGCCTTTCGATCGCCGGCACCTTCCATCCCCAGACCAAATGCAGGTAACAGAAGTCCTCGACAGTTTTGTCCATCATTTTCCAGTTCTGCGCCGAGAAGGCGAGCTGCAACTCAGAGTGCTCAAGGCGAATGCTGAGTTTGTCGTCTGCATCGCGCTTAAAAGGCACGCCCAAGCGGTAGAATACCGAGGCTGCGAACGACGTCCCGCCTCGTGTAGGGCCGCAGATGATGATGGACTTGCGCTCAGTAGTCTTGTGTCCGTTCTTGATGAGTGCGCCTGCAAACGAACTGTCGATCACCGCCTCCCCTTGCGTCAAACCATTCAATCACGAAAGAGAGACTCAGTCGATCAACCATGAGTAAAGGCGGTCACTTTGCTACGCCCACGCTTCTCTTTGTATATATAGAGGGATGAGCAGCGTAGAGAGAGACACATCCGGAGGCTGGAGACACAGGATGACAGATCGGCCACCTCCCAGTGCCCAGAACTTTGCGAAGTTGCTGCGGCTGCAGAAGCGCAAAGCCGAAAGGAAGAGGAAGAGAAGGGCCGATGCGATTCAACCAATCGACGAGCGAGAGCCGGCGGCGCCTCGTTCATTGGCCCGGTCGACAAGAGTGGTTGCCGAACCCTTGAGGCCCCTCGGCCAGCTTGCCAGGCCCGCCGGGTCGAAGGAAATCCGCCTGACTCCGCAGCAATGCGGGGACAGTCCGGTTTGGCGGTGGAGTGATGGCAGGCTGACGTTCTTCAACCTCAATCCGGACAGCCGCCATGTGCTGGCGGAGGAGGAAGTTCAGTCCCTCGAGGTCGAGGAGATCCCGGCCGCCCTGCTTTCCAGGCAAAGGGACCCGATGTTGCCGCCGCGCGCCTTCTCCGGCGCTGTGTATCGCAGTGACGGACACATCGTGCCCGAGTTTCTGGAACAAGATGCGCTGACGCAGCATCGTTGGAACAAGCGCATCAATGTCCCCGTGCTGGATCGGGCCCGGATCGAGGAGGCCGACAGCATCCGTGACACCTGTGTCTATCTCGGCCGCTGGTCCCACCGTTTCGGTCCTTTCCTCCTCGAGTCGCTGGCGCGCGCCTGGTACCTGCTGAAGGCTGATCTTTCGATCTCCCTTGTGTTCCACAGCTGGGCCGACCGGTTGATCGTCCCTCCCTTTGCATTGGCCATCCTGAGGGCGCTTGACGTGCAGCCGTCCCGGATCAGGGTCGTTGCGACTTGCGACGTCAGGGTCAGCAGGCTCATCCTGCCGTCCTCTCAATTCTGGCCGGGCCTCAGGGCCTCGCCCGGTATGTGCACCGTCTTCGATCACGTGAGGGAGCGGATGCTGCAGATCCGCCCCCACAAGGGGCGCACGCCCGAAAAGGTCTATCTGAGCCGGCGGGCCTTCGAGGCGGAGCTGGCCATCCTCAAGCCTGATGCGGTCATCCGGAATGAAGAAGAGGCGGAGACCTTCTTCCGTGGGCAAGGTTACGAGATTCTTCAGCCCGAGCTGATGGATTTCGAGGATCAGGTCGCGATCATCGCCAATGCGACGCATGTCGCCGGACCGTCGGGCTTTGCCCTGTACATGATGCTCTTCAACGCCAATCCGCGGGCCAGGCTGATCGAGCTCATGACCAAGCCTGCCGTCAACCAGTTGCTGATCAGCTCCATCCGAGGCTACGAGGCCTTTCACATTTCAAGTCTCGTGGAGGACGGAGTACCCGGCCCAATGCTGCTCGACATGGATGCGGTCGAGCGGGCAGTGCGTGAGATCGGCTGAGCGCGTGGGTCCCGGACCATGGTGCGGATTCGCTACGGCTGACTTGTGACCAGGCGTCGTCGTTCTGCAGCCGAAGACTTTCAGGCAGCAAGGCTGCCGTACCCATGAGCCGGGTGCACCCATTTCCAAGAAAAAGGCTCCGAAGCGAAGTGCCTCGGAGCCCTTAAAAACCGGTGGTGGGCGCTGTAGGGATTGAACCTACGACCCCACCCGTGGCCGATTTGATCCGCGGTCATCTCGCCGGCCAAGCATGGGTAACGGTAGCGTCAACGGCCTGTGGCGCGGCACGCCGCCGCATGGTACGCGCCTGAAAGCTGCTTCACGGCGAAAATGTCCGGAAATGTCCGTGCAGCCAGTTGAAGGGTGGGGGAGAAAGTTCATGGGAAACAAGGCAAGGACTATTGCTTTTGCGGCCGCAGCGACGATGGCTACGTTGTCTGCAACATCTGCACATGCTGTTTTGCTGTGTTGCGTTGTCCATGGTTCCGAGAGCTGCGCCCCTTACCCTGATATGTCCATGGAAGAATGCAATCGGCGTGTCAAAGTAAGCACATTTGCGTGTTTTCCTGAAGCGCTTATAGCCAACACCGGCGGTGCGGGAGGCTCGAAGCCAGTGGTGCTTCAGAGGGTAAATGGCGAGGCAACGCTCCTCATAGGCGGCAAGGCCTTCCCCATCCTTGTTCCGACGCCAGATGGAGCGAAGTCGTTCAGGGCAGCGCTGGAGAAGAATTCCACGATGGCCGACCCGGCTGTTCTCAAGAGGGCTTATGATGCTTCAATTGCCGGCGCGAGCAGGAAGGTCGACGACCAGCTTGCCAAACAAGCAAGTGAGCAATTCAAGGCAAAGATAGAAATCGGTAAGGGAGAGCCGGTTCGACAGTCACGCTGACGACGCGGAGCGGCGTCGCTAGCGGTGCTGACTTTGCGGGCAACCAAGCGGATGAGATCTATGCGGCGCCAACGGGCGAGATCGTAACCGTTGCGCATGAGAACGCTTTGGCATCGCTTGCCCCAGCGTTGCCCCATGTTCCGTGCTTGTTCACGCGGTTTCGTGCCCTCTCATGCAGGAGGGCATGAGAGGGCAGAAACCAAAATATCTAATGATATCCGGAGGATAGATGGTGGGCGCTGTAGGGATTGAACCTACGACCCCACCCGTGTGAAGGGTGTGCTCTCCCGCTGAGCTAAGCGCCCGGAAGGGGCGCGTATAGGGCAGGTGGGCGTGGCCGTCAACGGGCCGATGCGAGTCGGGCCAGCGCCTCGGGAAGGGCGTCGAAACGGTCGATCACGGCATCGGCGCCCAGCTCGCTCGCGGGCTTGGCGGTGTAGCCCCAGCTCACCAGCACCGCCGGGATGCCCGCGCCGCGGGCGGCCTCGGCGTCGTGCGTCGAATCGCCGATCATGACGGCGCGCTTCGGGTCGCCGCCCATGCGCTCCAGCAGCATCAGGATGTGGCGCGGGTCGGGCTTGCGCACCGGGAAGCTGTCGGCGCCGGCCACGTCGCTGATCGGCGGCATCAGCTTCAGATGCTCG
This sequence comes from Reyranella sp., assembly GCF_004297265.1. Taxonomy (GTDB): domain Bacteria; phylum Pseudomonadota; class Alphaproteobacteria; order Reyranellales; family Reyranellaceae; genus Reyranella. Next base: position 145,495 of record NZ_SCUT01000040.1, on the reverse strand, counting down.
AGGATCATGCGCGAGGGCTTCTCGAACTTGTTGGTGCAGACGCCCTGCTTGAGGCCGAGCCCGGCGAAGGAAGCGACCACCTCGGCGACGCCGGCGAAGGCGGTGGTGTGGCTGATCGGGTCGGCCTCGTAGTAGCGCACGAACTCACGCGTCACGGCGGTCAGCGCCTCGTCGTCCAGAGACTTGCCGTGCTTGGCGAAGGCCTTGCCCATGGTCACCTTGCTGCCCTGGCCCATGAAGATCCGGACATCGTCCTCGGTCACGGGCGGCAGGCCGTGGTCGGCCAGGACGTTGCTGACCGCCAGCTGCATGTCCTTGGCGCTGTCGATCAGGGTGCCGTCGAGGTCGTAGAGGACCGTGTCGAAGCGGGCGGCGATGAGTTTTGCGGCATCTGTCTGCATGCAGTTTCCTCTACCACATCCGCCTTGCCCGTCCGCCAGCCCCGTGGCATCGGACGGGCATGAAATCGCCCATCGCCGTGGTCATCCTGGCAGCCGGTGCCGGCACCCGCATGAAGTCGGCTCTGCCGAAGGTCCTGCACCGGCTGGCCAACCGGCCCATGCTGGCCCACGTTCTGGCCAATGCAGCGGCGCTGAAACCGAGCCGCATCGTGGGGGTAGTCGCGCCCGGCGCCACCGAGGTGGCCAGGGCTTTCGCGCCCCATCCGACGGTGGTGCAGCTCAAGCCGCTGGGAACGGGGCACGCGGCCAAGGCGGCGCTGGGCGCGCTGAAGGGCCATGACGGGCCTGTGCTGATCGTGTTCGGCGATGCGCCGCTCGTCACGACGGGCAGCCTGCGGAAGCTGGTCGCGGCCTGCCGCAAGGCCGGGGCCGCCGTCGGCGTATTGGGCTTCATTGCTCGCGATCCCACGCCGTACGGTCGCCTGATCGAACAGGACGGCGAACTGGTGAAGATCGTCGAAAGCAAGGATGCCGACGCGAAGGAGCGGGCGGTCGCCTTCTCCAATTCCGGCGTCATGTGCATCGAGGGCAAGCTGATCGCCACGCTGCTGGACGCGATCCGCAACGACAATGTGAAGCGCGAATTCTATCTCACCGATGCCGTGCGCCTGGCGCGCGAGGCTGGCCACAAGGCGATCGCCGTGGCGGGCGAGGAGGCGGAGTTCCTGGGCATCAATTCGCGGTCCGAGCTGGCGGCGGCCGAGCAGGCGCTGCAGCAGCGCCTGCGCGCCGCCGCAATGGCGGGCGGCGTCACCATGACCGATCCCGGCACGGTCTGGCTGTCGGCCGACACCAAGTTCGGAACCGACGTCACGATCGGGCCCAACGTGCGTTTCGGGCCGGGCGTGACTGTTGGGTCGGATACCGTCATCAACGCCTTCTGCGATATCGAGGGCGTGCGCATCGGCAGGGGCGTGCTGGTCGGGCCGTTCGCCCGCATCCGGCCGGGCTCGGAGGTCGCCGATGGCGTCCATATCGGCAATTTCGTGGAGCTCAAGGCGACCCGGATGGCGAAGGGCGCCAAGGCCAACCACCTGGCCTATCTCGGCGACTCCGACATCGGTGCGGGCAGCAATATCGGAGCCGGCACGATCGCCGTGAACTACGACGGCTACGGCAAGCACCGGACCGTCATCGGCGCCGACGTGTTCATCGGCTCCAACAGCTCCCTGGTGGCGCCGCTCAAGGTCGGCAGGGGCGCCAACGTGACCGCGGGCAGCGTCGTGACGGAGGACGTTCCCGCCAACGCGCTGGCCTTCGGCCGCGCCCGCCAGGTCACGAAGAAGGGGCGCGCGGCGGCGCTTCGTGCGAAACTGAAGAACCGCGCCGCGGCCCTCAAGAAGGCTGCTGCAGAACGGCCCGGCAAGAAATAGTCCCCTCTCTCGGTCGAGACAGATCCCATGTGCGGCATCATCGGCATCATCGGCAAAGCGCCCGTCACGCCTCTCCTGGTCGACGCGCTGAAGCGGCTCGAATATCGCGGCTACGATTCGGCGGGCATCGCCACCCTGGTGAACGGCCACATCGACCGGCGCCGGGCCGAGGGCAAGCTGGTGAACCTCGAGGCGCGGCTGAAGGACGATCCACTCAAGGGCACGATCGGCATCGGCCACACGCGCTGGGCCACGCACGGCAAGCCCTCGGAGCGCAACGCCCATCCGATCGCCACGGACCGGGTCGCGGTCGTTCACAACGGCATCATCGAGAACTTCCAGGAGCTGAAGGAGGAGATGGAGGCCGAGGGCCGCCGCTTCGACAGCGACACCGACACCGAGGTCGTGGCCCAGCTCATCACCTCGTATCTCGAGCGGCAGATGTCGCCGGAGCAGGCGATGGGCACGGCGATGGAGCGTCTGCGCGGCGCCTTTGCGCTCGCCGTGCTCTTCAGCGGTCGCCATGACCTGCTGATGGGCGCGCGCCGCGGCAGCTCGCTGGCGGTTGGCTATGGCGACGGCGAGATGTATATCGGCACCGACGCGCTGGCGCTGGCGCCCTTCACGAAGCGGGTCAGCTACCTCGAGGACGAGGACTGGGTCGTGGTCACCCATGACAGCGCGAAGGTCTACCAGGGCACCACGGAGGTGAGGCGGGAGATCCGCCAGACCGGTCTCAGCGGCGCCATGATGGGCAAGGGCAACCACCGCCACTTCATGCTCAAGGAGATTCACGAGCAGCCGGCGGTGATCGGCGACACGCTGCAGAGCTACGTCGACCCGGCGACCCGGACGGTCGCCCTGCCGCCGCTGCCGTTCGACTGGACGAAGGTGAGCCGCATCACCCTGACGGGTTGCGGCGGCGCGTTCTACGTCTGCATGGTGGCCAAGTACTGGTTCGAGCAGATCGCGCGGCTGCCGGTCGAGGTCGAGCTGGGCTCCGAGTTCCGCTACCGCGCGCCGCCGCTGCCCGAAGGCGGCGTCTGCATCGCGGTGTCCCAGTCGGGCGAGACGGCCGACACGCTGGCGGCAGTGCGATACGCCAAGGCTGAGAAGCAGACCGTGCTCTCGGTCGTGAACGTGCCGGAGAGCGCGATCGCCCGCGAATCGCATGTCGTGCTGCACACCCTGGCCGGTCCCGAGATCAGCGTCTGCTCGACCAAGGCCACGACCACGCAGCAGACAGTCCTGCTGGTCGCGGCGATCGCGGCCGGGCGGGCACGCGGCACGCTGTCGGCGGCCGACGAGGCGCGCTACGTGGCCGCGCTCATCGAGCTGCCGGCCCTGATCAACGAGGCGATGAACATGGAGGCGCAATACCGGCAGATCGCCGACCATGTGCTGGCCGAAGCGCGCGACGTGCTCTATCTCGGCCGCGGCACCTCCTTCCCGGTCGCCCTTGAGGGGGCTCTGAAGCTGAAGGAGATTTCCTACATCCATGCCGAGGGCTACGCGGCCGGCGAGATGAAGCACGGGCCGATCGCGCTGATCGACGAGCTGGTGCCGGTGGTGGTCGTGGCGCCCAACGATTCGCTGTTCGACAAGACGGCATCGAACTTCGAGCAGGTGAAGGCGCGCGGCGGCAAGCTGGTGCTGTTGAGCGACGCCGCCGGCGTGGCGCGCCTCGGCCCGCACGCGGTCGCCACGCTCACCCTGCCGGCGGTCGATCCCGTGGTGGCGCCGATCCTCTACACGATCCCGGTGCAGTTGCTGGCCTACTACACGGCCGTCGCCAAGGGCACCGACGTCGACCAGCCGCGCAATCTCGCCAAGAGCGTCACCGTCGAATAGTGCTCTCGGGCAGGCACAAAAAAGCCGCGGGCCTTTCGGACCCGCGGCTTTCGATTTCGAGGGCGCTTAGCGCGTGCCCTGCGGCAGGCCGGGCGGCGGGCCCGAGGGCTGCGGCGCCGGGGCGGGCTGGCCGCCACGCGGCTGGGGCTGCGCCGGCCGGGGCTGCGCCGGCTGCTGGGCCGGCATCATCGTCTGCACGATGGCACGGATCTTGGCGGCTTCCGCCTCCTGCGCCTTCTTGAATTCTTCCTCGCTGAGGAAGCGATCCTTGTTGAGGTCGATCTCGCCGAACTGTTTCAGCGCATAGGCCGTCAGCTCGATGCGATCGATCTGGCCGTCCTTGTTGGTGTCGATCTCTGCGAACTTGCGCATGGCGATCTGCTTGCGCATGTCGAACGGCAGCAGGTTCTTGGCCTGCGGCCCGTCCGCGGGGCCGGCCAGGACGACGTATTCCGCGCCGCTGATCTTCGCGTCCTTGTTCTTGTCGAGTTCGTCGCCCTGGCGCAGCTGCATGTCCATGAACTCGTTCAGGGTCATCATGCCCTGGCGACGGCGCGCCTCGGCCTGCTGGCGTTCGGCCGCTTCGCGCTGCATGGCGCGCTGGATGATCAGGCGAACCTCGGGCTCGGTGACCTTGTTGTCGCGGTCGGTGTCGTAGTTGTTGAACTCCGAATGGACCAGCGCCTCGGCTTCGCCGCGCTCGACGAAGCCATCGCGGTTGGTGTCGAGGTTCTGGAACTCGGCACGGGCACGGCTGCGGCGCTCCTCGAGCGGGGGCAGGCCCGGCGCATCGGCCGGAGTCACCGGCGGCTCGACGACCTTGATGAATTCCTCGACCGACAGCTTGTTGTCCTTGTTGGTGTCGAGAGTCTCGAAGGACTTCATGCGGTACTTCAGGAAGTCGGCGCGTGTGACCTCGCCCTTCTTGTCGACGTCGATGTCGATGAACCACTGCGGCAGCGGGATCGCACCGCCGGGAGCGGGAGCCGCCGCAGCGGCGGGGGGCGTGGCGGGCTGCGCCGGTGCAGGCGCCGGCGGCGCGGCCTGAGCCGGCGGACGATTCTGGGGCCAAGCCTGGGTCGGCGGAGTCTGTGCCATGGCCGGGACGGCAAAACAGGCTGCAGCAGTCAGGAAGAGGGTCGGGCGGAACATGCGATTCATTGCGGTAAGCCCGCTATTGGAAGGGGAGATTTCGTATCGGTTGCAAAGAGCGGCGTGTCAATGTCCGCAGACCAAAGCAATGCTGCGGCGCAATCGCGCCGAAAGCATGGCGTTGTTCCATTTGAGTTGCACGTCCGCGCAGGATGAGCCATCGTAACTCAAATGCAGACTCCGAAGAAGGGTCGCAAGTACTTGGGAGGACAGGGTAATTTCGCCACGTCGGCGCGTGTAATGCGCTGGCCTGCGAAACCGACATTCACATGGCAGGACCATCTTCATCCCGCGGCTCGCCGCTGCTCAGCGTGCGCGACGTGTCCGTCCGGTTCGGCGGCATCGTCGCCCTCGATGGCGTAACCTTCGATGTCTTTGGCGGCCAGATCGCCGGGCTGATCGGGCCCAATGGCGCCGGCAAGACGACCCTTTTCAATTGTCTGAGCAGGCTTTACACGCCCAATGGCGGCGACGTGCAGTTCGAGGGCCGGACCATCCTCGACCGGCCCCGGCACGCCATTCCCCGGATCGGCATCGGCCGGACGTTCCAGAACGTGGCGCTGTTCGACAAGATGTCGGTCCTCGACAACGTCAAGGTCGGTTGCCACAGCGTCAGCTCGACCAGCTTCTTCGAGAACGCCCTGCGGGTTCCCAAGGTCAAGGTCGAGGAGGCGGCGATCACCAAGCGCTCCCTCGAATTGATCGAGTTCATGGACCTCGTGCCCTTCACCAACGCCATGGCCGGGCCTCTGCCGTTCCCGATCCGCAAGAGGGTCGAGCTTGCCCGCGCGCTCGCGTCCAGCCCCAAACTGCTGCTGCTCGACGAGCCGGCCGCCGGTCTGAACCACGACGAGATCGAGGTGCTGAAGAGCCAGATCAAGCGCGTTCGCGACCTCCAGAACGTCACCGTGCTGCTGGTCGAGCACCACATGAGCCTCGTCATGTCGGTGTCGGACAAGGTGGTCGCGATCGATTTCGGCAGGAAGATTGCCGACGGCACGCCCGCCGAAGTCCAGCGCGATCCGGAAGTGATCCGCGCCTACCTGGGGACCGCGTAATGGCTGCGCTTCTGGAGGTGAGCGGACTGAAGGCCTTCTATGGCCAGACCCAGTCGCTCTATGACGTCGGCTTCGAAATCCCGACCGGCGGCATCACCACGCTGCTGGGCGCCAACGGCGCCGGCAAGACGACGACGCTGCGGGCGATCTGCAACATGGTCCGCACCGACGGCACGATCCGCTTCGACGGCAAGAACATCCGCGGCATGGCGACGGAAGAGATCGTCCGCCAGCGCATCGCCCACGTACCCGAGGGCCGCGGCACCTTCACGACGCTCACCGTCGACGAGAACCTGCGCATCGCGGCCTATACCCGCAAGGACAAGCAGGCGGTCAGGGATGAGCTGGAGCGAGTGTTTGCCTACTTTCCGCGTCTGAAGGAGCGCATCCAGCAGCAGGCCGGCACACTGTCGGGTGGCGAGCAGCAGATGCTGGCGATCGCCCGGGCGCTGATGCTGAAGCCGCGGCTGATGCTGCTCGACGAACCCTCGTTCGGCCTGGCGCCGCTGATCGTGCTGGAGATCTTCCGCATCCTGCGGCGCATCAACGAGGAGGAGAAGGTGAGCATCCTGCTGGTCGAGCAGAACGCAGCTCTCGCCCTCGACCTCGCCACGCACGCCTATGTGCTCGAAACCGGCAAGGTCGTCATGTCGGGTCCCTCGGACGTCGTGAAGAACGACGAGAACGTCCGCAAATCCTACCTCGGCTACTGAGGCAGACGTAATGGAACAGTTTCTCCAGCAGATCGCCTCCGGCCTCGCCAACGGCGCCATCTATGCCTGCGTGGCTCTCGCGCTGGTCATGATCTACGTGTCGACCGACCACATCAATTTCGCCCAGGGCGAAATGGCGATGTTCAGCACCTACATCTCCTGGCAGCTCATGGACTGGGGGATGAGCTTCTGGCTCGCCTTCATCCTCACCGTGCTGATCTCCTTCGCCATGGGCGTGCTGATCGAGCGGCTCATCCTGAGACCGCTGCACAACGCCCCGGTCCTGTCGATCATCGTGGTGTTCATCGGCCTGCTGGCGATCTTCAATTCGATGGCCGGCGCCTTCTGGAGCTACCTGATCAAGGAATTCCCGTCTCCCTTTCCCAAGGCCGAGTTCGGGATTGCCGGCGTGATCGGGCCTCATCAGCTGGGCGTGGTCCTGGTCACGCTGATCGTGCTGGGGCTGCTGTTCGTGTTCTTCCGCTACACGCCGCTCGGCCTCGCCATGCGCGCGGCGGCGCAGAACCCGCAGATGGCACGGCTGGTCGGCGTCCGCGTCGACTGGATGCTGGCCCTCGGCTGGGGCCTCGCGGCCTCGGTGGGGGCGGTGGCGGGCATCATGGTCGCCCACATCGTCTATCTCGAGCCCAACATGATGGGCGGCATCCTGCTCTATGCCTTTGCGAGCGCCCTGGTCGGCGGCATCTCCAATCCCGCAGGCGCGGTGGCCGGCGGCTTCATCGTCGGCATCCTCGAGAACATGGTGGCCTATGCCGGCAACCAGATCGAGAAGGCGACCGGCGTCTACATCATCGGCAACGGCGAGAAGCTCACGGTGGCGCTGATCATCGTCATCTTCGTCCTGACGGTCAAACCCGCCGGCCTGTTCGGCCGGGTCGTCGTGAGGAGGGTCTGATCATGGCCGCCTCATCGAAGAAGTGGGTGCTCGGCGTCATCGCGCTCGCGGTGCTGGTGCCGCTGCTCCAGCCGGTGTTTCCGGAGGTCGTCTCCGACTATCGGCTGTTCCTGGTCAGCACCATGATCATCGCCGCGATCGCGGTGCTGGGACTGAACCTGCTCACCGGATTCAACGGGCAGTTCTCGCTGGGCCATGGCGCCTTCTACGCGGTGGGCGCCTACACCGCCGCCATCCTGATGGACAAGCTGAACGTGCCCTATTGGGCGACGATCCCGGCGGCGGCTATCGTGTGCTTCATCGTCGGCTACCTGTTCGGCCTGCCGGCGCTCAAGCTCGAAGGGCACTATCTCGCGCTCGCGACCTTCGCGCTGGCGCTCGCGGTGCCCCAGATCCTGAAATACAAGTGGCTCGAAGGTCTGACCGGCGGCGTGCAGGGCATCGTGCTGATGAAGCCGGAAGTGCCATTCGGCCTGCCGCTGAGCGAGGACCAGTGGCTCTACTATTTCTGCCTGCTGGTCATGATCGTGCTGTTCTGGGGCGCGGCGAACATGCTGAACAGCCGCAGCGGCCGGGCCATGATGGCGATCCGCGACCAGTATCTGGCCGCCGACACGATGGGCATCGACACGGCGCTCTACAAGACGGTGACCTTCGGAATCAGCGCGGCCTATACCGGCATTGCCGGCGCGCTGTCGGCTTCTGCCATCGCCTTCGTGGCGCCCGACAGCTTCGGCATCTTCCTGTCGATCAAATTCCTGATCGGTCTCGTGGTGGGCGGCATCGGTTCGTTGTTCGGCTCGGTGCTGGGCGGCATCTTCTACGTGCTGGTCGACAACTCGGCGCAATCCCTGACCCAGTTCATCCGCAACGATCTCGGCCTGCCGTTCGACCTATCGGCCTACACGGTCTTCGGCGTGCTGCTGATCGCCATCATCTACCTGATGCCGATGGGCATCGCCGGCGGGCTGTACATGGCCTACCGCAAGCTGCGGGGTGTGCGGGCATAGACCGGACCCCGTTCGTCGGAAAGTCGCCGGAAGGCGGCCTTCTTTATGGCCGGAATTCGGACGAAGCTCCGGCAGGCGTCAGTCCACTTGGGAGGAAAGCAATGCGTACAAGCAGGCGTGGTTTTGTAGCGGGTGTGTCAGCGTTGACGGTGCTGGGCACGAAGTCGGCCTTCGCGCAGAAGAAGTACGATGACGGCGCGACCGACAAGGAAATCAAGATCGGGCATACCGGCCCCTATAGCGGACCGGCGTCGTCCTACGGCCAGATCGGCAAGACGATCGAGGCGTTCTTCAAGTCGGTGAACGAGGCGGGCGGCGTCAACGGCCGCAAGATCAACTTCATCACGCGCGACGACGGCTATTCGCCGCCGAAGATGGTCGAGCTGGTGCGCCAGCTCGTCGAGCAGGACAAGGTCCTTTGCCTGTTCAACACGCTGGGCACGCCGACCAACACGGCGATCCATCGCTACATGAACCAGAAGAAAGTGCCGCAGCTCTACGTCGCCACCGGCGCGTCGAAGTGGGGCAAGCCCAAGGAGTTCCCGTGGACGATGGGCTTCCAGCCCGACTACCACACCGAGGGCGTCGTCTATGCCAAGCACATCCTGGCCAACGTCAAGGACGCCAAGATCGGCGTGCTGATGCAGAACGACGACTACGGCAAGGACTACTACGAAGGCTTCCGCGAAGGTCTGGGCAAGGAGACCGGCAAGATCGTGAAACACGTGACCTTCGAGGTCACCGATCCGACCGTCGACAGCCAGGTGATCCAGCTCAAGGATTCCGGCGCCAACGTCTTCTTCAACATCGCGACGCCCAAGGCCGCTGCCCAGGCGATCCGCAAGGCGGCCGACATCGGCTGGAAGCCGGCGCAGTACCTCAACAACGTGTCCGCCTCGGTGGGCTCGGTGATGAAGCCGGCCGGCCTCGAGAACAGCCAGGGCATCATCACGGCGCAGTACCTCAAGGACCCCACGGACAAGCAGTGGGAGAATACCGACGACTTCAAGGCGTGGGTCGCCTGGATGGACAAGTGGATGCCGGGTGCCAACAAGGCGGACGCCAACCACGTGTTCGGCTACGCCGTCTCCAATCTGATGCTCGAGACGCTCAAGAAGTGCGGCGACACGCTGACCCGCGAGAACGTCATGAAGCAGGCGGCCAACTACCAGAAATACAAGCTGCCGCTGCTGCTGCCAGGTATCACGATCAACACCAGCCCGACCGACTATTACCCGATCCAGTCGGTGCAGCTCGCCCGCTTCAAGGGCGAGACGTGGGATCTGTTCGGCGACGTCATGTCGGCCGAAGGTTCCTGAAGCAGGAGTTTCCCTGACGACACGAAAGGCCGCCGGCGACCCCGGCGGCCTTTTTGTTTATCCCGCACCGCAGCATCGAAGGCCTTGGGGTGGTCAGGGTTTTTGCTTTCCAAGCCGTCCGTTCTGCGTAACGATATTCCGCATAACGAATCAATAATAGGGAAGAAACGGTTCACCCAAGGGAGGCAACATTGAAAACCAACAGGCGTACCTTTTTGGGCGGCGTATCGACCGCCGCCGTCTTGTCGGCGTCAGGCCGGGCGTTCGCGCAGAAGAAATACGACGACGGTGCGACCGATAAGGAAATCAAGATCGGTCACACCAATCCCTACAGCGGGCCAGCCTCTTCGTACGGCGTCATCGGCAAGTGTGAGGAAGCCTACTGGAAGAGCGTCAACGAGCGCGGCGGCATCAACGGACGTATGGTCAAGTTCGTCACCATGGACGATGGCTACAATCCGGCCAAGACAGTCGAGGTGGTCCGTCAGATGGTGGAACAGGACAAGGTCCTGTGCCTGTTCAACACGCTGGGCACGCCGACCAACTCGGCGATCCACCGCTACATGAACCAGAAGAAGGTGCCGCAGCTCTACGTTTCGACCGGCGCCTCCAAGTGGGGCAAGTACAAGGAGTTCCCGTGGACGATGGGCTTCCAGCCCGACTACCACACCGAAGCCGTCATCTACGCCAAGCACATCCTTGCGACCGTGAAGGACCCCAAGATCGGCGTGCTGATGCAGAACGACGACTACGGCAAGGATTATTGGGAAGGCTTCAAGGAAGGACTCGGCAAGGACGTCAACAAGGTGGTCAAGCATGTCACCTATGAGACGACCGACCCGACCGTCGACAGCCAAATCATCCAGCTCAAGGATGCCGGCGCCAATGTGTTCTTCAACATTGCGATTCCGAAGTTCGCTGCCCAGGCCATCCGCAAGGTGGCCGACATCGGCTGGAAGCCTATCCAGTACCTGAACAACGTTTCTTCGTCGGTCGCTTCGACGCTCAAGCCGGCCGGCCTCGAGAACAGTCAGGGCATGATCACGGCGCTCTATCTGATGGATCCCACCGACAAGCAGTGGAGCGACAATGCGGAGATGAAGGCCTGGCGTGCCTGGATGAACAAGTACATGCCAGGCGCCAGCCAGGACGACGGCAACTACGTCTTCGCCTATGCCGTCGCGACCCTGATGGAAGAGACGCTGAAGCGGTGCGGCGACACGCTGACGCGCGAGGACCTGATGAAGCAGGCCACCAGCTTCAAGAAGTACAGGGTGCCGCTGCTGCTGCCGGGCATTACCGTCAGCACCAGCCCGACCGACTACTACCCGATCCAGTCGGTAAAGCTTGCCCGCTTCAAGGGCGAGACCTGGGAGTTGTTCGGCGACATCATGTCCGCCGAAGGTTCCTGAGTTTTCGGTCCGAGCCGAAGGGAAGGCCGCCGGCGGAGCCCGGCGGCCTTTTCCTTGGAGCGGGACGGCTGCCTACCGCTCGGCGGGCTTGCGCTGCAGCGCCTGGCGGCACTCTGCCGTATCGATGCGGCCGTTCTTGTCGATGTCGCAGCGCGCGAAGTTGCGTTCGGCGCCGGCCATGAACTCCGTCAGGGTGACGAACGCGTCCTTGTCGGTGTCGAGAAGCAGGAAATAGCTCGATTGCTGGCTGGCCTGGCGGTCCGTCGGGAGAACGCTGTTGCCGATGGCGGGCGTACGGGCAAACAGCTCTTCCTTGCTGAGCTTGCCGTCGCCGTTCGCATCGAGGCGCTTGAACCGGGCCTGCTGGCCGGTCTTCCATTCCTCGATCGTGACCGCGCCATCCTTGTTGGCGTCGTAGCGCATGACGCCACCGTCGATCCGCGCCGGCCGGGTCGTGGGTGCGGCGGGGGCTGGATGGGGCACGGGCGTGTCGTTGGGAGCGGCGAGGGCGGGGCCCGCCAGCATCAGGAAAGCGGTGACGAGCAGGGAAAATCTCGGCATGGGAATGTCCTTAAAGTTGTGTCAGGAGACGGCAATACACGCGCCATTTCCCTTACCGGCCCGTCTAGGCCCCGATATAGTCTGCCCGGCGACCGAATTATGGCCGCGTTGAGGTTTTGTTCTCTCTGGGGATAACCCATGGCCTATGATTACGATCTTTTTGTCATTGGCGCCGGCTCGGGCGGCGTGCGCGCCTCGCGCATCGCGGCCACCCATGGCGCGCGCGTCGGAATCTGCGAGGATTACCGCGTCGGCGGCACCTGTGTGATCCGCGGCTGCGTGCCGAAGAAGCTCCTGATGTACGGCTCCAAGTTTGCGCACGAGTTCGAGGACGCGGCGGCCTATGGCTGGACCGTGGCCCCGCCGACGCATTCCTGGGCGACGTTGCGCGACAACGTGAACAAGGAAGTCGACCGGCTGAACGCGCTCTACCTGCGCCTGCTCGAAGGGGCAGGGGTGAGGCTGCACATGGGGCGCGGCCGTCTGATGGACCGCCACACGATCCAGGTGGGCGAGGAGACGATCACCGCCGAGAAGATCCTGATCGCAACCGGCGGCCATCCGGTGATCCCCTCGATTCCGGGCTGCGAGCTGGCGATCACCTCGAGCGACGCGTTCCACCTGCCGGAGCTGCCCAAGCACATAACCATCGTGGGTGCGGGCTACATCGCCGTCGAATTCGCGGGCATCTTCCACGGCCTCGGCGCCAAGGTCGACATCGTGCTGCGGCGCGATCGCGTCCTGCGTGGCTTCGACGAGGAATGCCGCACCTTCGTGCACGAGGCCCTGAAGGACAGTGGCATTCGCATGCGTACCGAGATGGAGATCGCCCGGATCGTCGCCAAGGGCGAAGACGGCAAGGGCGGCCCGTTCGAGGTCCACACGCCCATGGGCGGCATGTTCGAGACCGATTGCGTGATGTACGCGACTGGCCGCGCGCCCAACACGTCCGGGATCGGGCTGGAGAAAGCGGGCGTGCAGCTCAACAAGGCGGGCGCCATAGCGGTCGACGAATGGTCGAAAACGACCGCCGACAACATCTGGGCGGTGGGCGACGTCACCGATCGCATCAACCTGACGCCCGTCGCCCTGATGGAAGGCCACTGCTTCGCCGACACGGAGTTTGGCAGGAAGCCACGCAAGGCCAACCACCACGACGTGCCGTCGGCGGTCTTCTGCCAGCCCGAGATGGCCAATGTCGGCCTGACCGAGGAGCAGGCGAAGCTGCAGCTGGGTGAATTGCGCATTTATACGGCGGCGTTCCGGCCCATGAAGTACACGGTCTCCGGCCGCCACCAGCGCACTTTCATGAAGATGATCGTCGAGGCCGCGACCGACCGGGTCGTCGGCATCCACATGGTGGGTGACGACGCGGCCGAGCTGATCCAGGGACTCGCCGTGGCCATGAAGGCGGGCGCGACCAAGGCCCATTTCGACGCCACCGTGGGTATCCACCCGACGGCCGGCGAGGAGTTCGTCACCATGCGCACGGCACGGGCGGATTCGACCCCGACCCGGGCAGCCGCGGAGTAGAACGGGGCCGGGCTGCCGGCTGGCCTTTTATCCACAGCACGTATAGGTTCACCCACCCCGCCGGCCCCTTCGGCCTGCGGGTCGAGGAGGAGTCGATGACCGCGATCCAGGGCCAGTCCAGGGCCGATTCGCGAACCGCGAAAGGCCAGTCCCGCACGTCGAGCGCCGCCAATTGGTCCCCGACCAGCTGGCGCAGCCGGCCGGCGCTGCAGATGCCGGTCTATCCGGACGCCGCCGCGCTGGCCAACGCCGAGGCACGCCTGCGCCGCTATCCGCCGCTGGTCTTTGCCGGCGAGGCACGCAAGCTCAAGACGGCGCTGGCCAAGATCGCCAACGGCGAGGCCTTCCTGCTGCAGGGCGGCGACTGCGCCGAGAGCTTCGTCGACTTCACCGCCAACAATATCCGCGACACGTTCCGCGTGCTGCTGCAGATGGCGGTCGTGCTGACCTATGGCGCCGGCATGCCGGTGGTGAAGCTTGGCCGCATCGCCGGACAGTTCGCCAAGCCGCGCTCCTCCAACGTCGAGAAGATCGGCGACGTCGAGCTGCCGTCCTATCGAGGCGACAACGTCAACGGCATCGAGTTCACGGCCGCTGCGCGCATGCCGGATCCGGAGCGCATGGTGCAGGCCTACAACCAGTCGGCGGCCACGCTGAACCTGCTGCGCGCCTTCGCCCAGGGCGGCTATGCCGACCTGCACGAGGTCAACCGCTGGAACCTCGACTTCGTGCGCAGCTCGCCCGCGTCGGCCCGCTATGAGGACCTCGCGGCCCGGCTCGACGAGACGCTGAACTTCATGGCCGCCTGCGGCCTGAACTCCGCGACGACGCCGCAGATCGCCGAGACCGACTTCTTCACCAGCCACGAGGCCCTGCTGCTTCCCTACGAGGAGGCGCTGACCCGCGTCGACTCGACGTCCGGCGACTGGTACGACTGCTCGGCCCACATGCTGTGGATCGGCGACCGCACGCGCCAGCCCGACGGCGCCCATGTCGAGTTCCTGCGCGGCGTCCGCAACCCGATCGGCTTCAAGGCCGGTCCGACGCTTCCGACCGATGATCTGCTCCGCCTGATCGACACGCTGAACCCTTCGAACGAGGCGGGCCGCATCGTGATCATCGCGCGCATGGGGGCCGACAAGGTGGCCGACAAGCTGCCGGCGCTCGTCCGTACGCTGAAGCGCGAGGGCCGCACGGTCGTGTGGTCGTGCGATCCCATGCACGGCAACACGGTCACGGCCTCGAACGGCCGCAAGACCCGCCCCTTCGACGCGATCCTGCGCGAGGTGAAGGAGTTCTTCGCGGTGCACCGCGCCGAGGGCACCCATCCCGGCGGCGTGCACTTCGAGATGACCGGCCAGGAAGTCACGGAGTGCATCGGCGGCTCGACCGACATCACGGTCGACAATCTCAACGAGCGCTACGAGACGCTGGTCGATCCCAGGCTGAACGCCAGCCAGGCGCTCGAACTCGCATTCCTGCTCGCCGAGCAGCTCAAGGCGGAGCGCCTGTCCGTCGCAAGGGCCCGCCCGGCCGTCTGAGCGACGTCCGAGGCTTGGCGCGAGAGCCCGGGGAGGGCCATGACGCATCCTGAGAATGGCGAGATCGAACGCTACACCGATCACTACTTCAATCGCTCGAAGCAGGTGATCGGCAAGTTCGGCGACTGTACGGTCACCTACGCGATCTTCATGCGGCGGCCGGTGGTGTTCGCGCCGCGGCTCGCGCTGGAATGGCTGGAGGAGACCGGCCGTGCCCGCAACACCGCGGTCGAACTCGACATGCGCTATCGCGAGGGCAAGTGGGTCGGCGCCGGCGAACCGATGATGTACATCACCGGCTCCTTCTTCCATCTGGTCGACCTCGAGACGATCTTCCTGCAGAAGCTCGGCCCCGCCTGCGTGGCGGCCTACAACGCCTGGACCATGTGCGCGGACATGCCGAAGTCGGCCTTCCTCGCCATGGACGCCCGCCACTGCGCGGGCCGGGAGATGGCCGAGATGATGGCCTATGCCGCCTCGGTGGGCTCGGCCCGCGCCAAGCGCAAGGTCGGTGCCGTCGGCTTCATCGGCAACGCCACCCACGCCACGGCCCATTACTTTGGCCGCGAGTACGGCCTCGGCACCATGCCGCACGCCCTGATCGGCTATGCCGGCTCGACCTTGCGCGCCGCCGAGATGTTCCACGAGACCTTCCCGACCGAAGGCATGACGGTCCTGGTCGACTATTTCGCGCGCGAGATTTCCGACTCGCTCGAAGTCTGCCGGCGCTTTCCCGAACTCGCCGCCCAGGGGAACCTGTCGCTGCGCCTCGATACGACCGGTGGCCGGTATGTCGAGGGGCTCGACCCGGCATCGTCATATGCCGTGCTCGAGCGTTTCTCCCCGGAGTCGATCCGCGGCTATCGGAGCGAGGAGGAGCTGCGCTACCTCGTCGGCACCGGCGTCTCGGCCGCGGCGATCTTCCACCTGCGGGCCGAGCTCGACCGCAACGGTTTCGACAAGGTGAAGATCGTGGCGTCTTCCGGATTCGGTCCCGCCAAGTGCCGCGTCATGGCCGAGGCCAAGGCGCCGATCGACGTGGTGGGCTCGGGCTCGTTCCTGCCGTCCAACTGGTCCGAAACCTACGCCACCGCCGACATCGTCGAGTACGACGGCGAGAAGCGGGTGAAGATCGGCCGCGAATTCCTGCACCGTAACCGCCCGGCCGATGCGGCCAGGCCGCTCTAACCTTCCCGAGGTCAAGATGCTCAAGCTCTACTACGCACCGGGCGCCTGCTCGACGGCTTCGCACATCGGTCTCGAGGAGAGCGGGGCGAAGTATGACTCGCAGGCTCTGTCCTTCGCCAAGAGCGAGCAGCGCACGCCGGAGTATCTGAAGGTCAATCCGCGCGGACGCGTGCCGGCGCTGGTCGTGGACGGGGGGACGATCGTCGAGAACACGGCGATCCTCGACTACATCGCCACGAAATACGCGCCGCACCTGATGCCGAAGGATCCCGTGGCCCGCGCCCGCGCGATCTCGCTGATGGCCTGGTTCTCCAACGCCGTACACCCGAACTTCACCCATATCGGCCGTCCCGAGCGCTTTGCCACGGACACCGCCGTGTTCGATCATCTGAAGACCGTCGGTCGCGAGAACTTCCACGCCAACCTCAAGGAGATCGACGGTCTCCTGGCGGACAAGACGTGGATCCTGGGCGACGAATTCTCGGTGGTCGACGGCTACGCGCTGGTCTTCTACGGCTGGGGCAAGCGTATCGGCCTGCCGGTCGCGGAACTCGCGAACTACACGGCATGGAAGGACCGCATGCTGGCGAGGCCCGCCGTGAAGCGTGTGCTGGAGCGTGAGCAGAGCGTCCTGCTCGCCGCCTGATTCGTCAGCCGACCACGAAACTCTGGTACATGAACTGGAGGTCGGCGCTTTCCTGCGGCGTGATCTCGCCGTCGAGGACCCGGCCTTCCCAAGCGCGCAGCTTGCGCTTGATGTCGACCGGCGTGCGCGGGCTCAGCAGCACCATGAAGAACTGCTCGTGTGGCGACAGTTCGCGCTCGCGGCGGTAGCCGAAGGGACCGGCGCCGGGCGAGCGGGCAGGGACGGTTTCCTGGCCGGGTGAGGGCACGGCGACGCGGGGCAGGACAGCGTCATCGATGACCTGATCCCAGGTGAGGCCGGCTTCGCGCACCATCGCCGAGGCGAGCTTGGCGGCCGCCAGCGCTTCCTGGGCGTGGCTGCTGTCGAGGATCTCGAGGACCTTGACCAGGGTGTTGCGATTGAAGGTCGACACGGGCTTTGCGCCTTTGACTATTGCATGAGCAACGGGCACTAAGTGCTTAAGATATAGATGGATGTGCCTTGGAGCAAGGCAAGACCCCTGTGAACGCTTTCCCGGCCTATCTGGCGGGGCTCGGCAGCTGGTTCGTGCCCCTCGGCATCCAGATGGTGCTGTTCCCATGGCTGGTGGCCGTGGTGCTGCATATGGACGCCTTTGCCGTGGGCGTTGCGCAGGCGGCCGTGATGGCGCCGTCGCTGCTGTTCCTGCCGTTGGGCGGACTGGTCGCCGATCGCGGCAACGCCCGTGCGCTGCTGCTTCGCTACCATCTGGTCTACGCCCTGCCGCCGCTCGCGCTGGCGCTGGTCCTGTGGTCGGGCGGGCTGAGCTACCCGCTCTTGATCGCCTATGGCGTCGCGGCTGGTGCCATTGGCGCCTTCGCGATTCCGACACGCGATGCCCTGCTACCGGTCGTGGCGCCCAAGGGCGGCCTGCCCAGGGCGGTCGCACTGGCGACGGCCCTGCAGTTCGGCGGCCAGCTGCTGGGCATCGCCTGCGCCTCGATGGCCGACCGGTTCGGCGCGCTGCCGCTTCTGCTGCTGCATTCCGGCATGGTGCTGGCGGGCTGCATCTTCGTGCGACGGCTGCCCGATCCGCCCGCCCATCCCAAGACCGAGCATCCGGGATTCTGGCGCAGCGTCGGCGAGGGCGTGTCGGCTGCCGCGAAGTCGGACCAGATCTGGCCGGTCCTGCTGCTGAACTTCGGCGTCGGCGTCTTCTATGTCGGGCCGTTCATGGCGGTGCTGCCGCTGGCGATCCGCGACCACTATGCCGGCGGCGCCCTCGAACTCTCCTACATGAACCTGGCCTTCTGGGCCGCGACCATCGTGGCCAGCATGTCGCTGGTCGGCCTCGCGCGGCGGCTGACCTTGAGGGGACGGCTGATCGGCACCGCGATTCTGGTCGGCGCCATGGTGCTGTTGTCGCTGGCGCAGCTGCCGCCGTTTCCGGTGTTCCTCGCGCTGATCTTCGTCTGGGGCCTGGGCGCCGGCATCACCATGACCCAGAGCCGCACGGTGGTGCAGATCGTGGCGCCGGCCACCCACCGCGCGCGGCTGATGTCGCTGTTCCAATTGGGCCTGAGCGGCGGCGGCCCGATCGGTGCCTTCCTGACCGGCACGATCTGCTCGATCTGGGGCCTCAAGGCCGCGCTGCTGATCCCCGCGATCGCGATGCTGCTGATGATCGCGATCGTCCTGCTGCGCTCGCGCCTGTGGTCGATGCGGACGGTGGAGTAGCGACCTACTCGGCCGCGGCGCGCGAGCCGAGACCCAGTGTCTGCCACACATCCTGCAGGGCCACGACGAGGCGGGTCATGTCGTCGTCGCCATGCATCGGCGTCGGCGTGAGGCGCAGGCGCTCGGTGCCGCGTGGCACGGTGGGATAGTTGATCGGCTGGACGTAGATCGAGTGCCGGTCGAGCAGCAGGTCGCTCGCCTGCTTGCACAGCGCGGCATCGCCCACGAATACCGGCACGATGTGCGTGGTCGAAGGCATCACCGGGAGGCCGGCGGCGGCGAGGCGGCGCTTCAACGTCGCGGCGCGCTCCTGGTGGCGGGCGCGTAGTTCCGGCTGGCCGCTCACGAGGCGCACGCTGGCCAGTGCCGCAGCGGCGATCGCGGGCGGCAGCGAGGTCGTGAAGATGAAGCCCGAACCGCAGGAGCGCACGAAGTCGACCGTGGCCGCCGTCGAGGCGATGTAGCCGCCGACCACGCCGAACGCCTTGGCCAGCGTCGCCTGGACGATGTCGACCTTGTCGAGCACGCCGTCGCGCTCGGCGACACCCGCACCGCGCGCACCGTACATGCCGACGGCATGGACTTCGTCGAGATAGGTGAGGGCGCCATGGCGATGGGCGACGTCGCAGATCTCGCCGATCGGCGACACGTCACCGTCCATCGAGTAGACCGATTCGAAGGCCACGATCTTGGGGGTCGCAGGATCCGCGGCAGAGAGAAGCTCCTCGAGATGGCGCGGATCGTTGTGCCGGAAGATGCGGCGCGTGGCGCCGGAATGGCGGATGCCAGCGATCATCGAGGCGTGGTTGAAGGCGTCGGAATAGAGTTCGCAGCCCGGCAGTAGTGCGCCCAGCGTCTGCAGGGTCGTCTCGTTGGCGACATAGCCCGAGGTGAAGACGAGGGCGGCTTCCTTGCCATGAAGGTCGGCAAGCTCGCGCTCAAGCGCGGCGTGCAGCGTGTTGGTGCCGGAGATGTTGCGCGTGCCGCCGGCGCCGGAGCCCTGCGCGCCGATCGCGGCCTGCATGGCCTCGACTACCGCGGGATGCTGGCCCATGGCGAGATAGTCGTTGCTGCACCAGACCGTGACGTCACGCGGGGATTCGCCCTCGCGATGGAGGCGGGCGCGCGGGAAGGCACCGACGATGCGTTCCAGTTCGGCGAAGACGCGATAGCGTCCCTCGTCGCGAAGGCGGCCCAGATGGCCGTTGAAGAAGGCTTCGTAGTCCATGGGCTGGTGTCTCCCGCGCACTCATTCTAGGCGCAAGGCGCTTTTGCCCGCAGCCACAATTGGTCGCGTTGACGTGCGTCAAACGAGAACGGTTCGCAGTGACCGTCAGCGCAGCAGCGGAACTCAGCGCAGCAGCGGAACGAGGAGCGCGAGGCTGAGGAAAAGCGAGACCGAGAGAAGAGGAAGGGCGCCCAGCCAGCGCGTCTGCGCCGGCAGCCCGTCCCAGTGCCGCAGCGTCGGTACGGCAGCCCACAGAGCAAACAGAAACCCCAGTGCCCAGAACAGGAGGGCGAGGGGCAGGGCGACATTCACCTGGTCGTCGGTGGCCGTCGAGATGCCGAGGCCCACGACGGCCGGTGGGATCGCGGCGGTGAACAGGGACACCGCCCAGATTGCGCGGGTGCGAATGCGCTGGCCCGTCCCGAAGGGCGGCGTGCGAACGGCCGTCGCGCCGCCGCCCTCGGAACCGGCGCTCATGGTCAGCCCTTGAACAGGCCTTCCGACTTGAGGTCGGCCAGGGCGGCGTCGAACGCCTGGCGCAGGCGGCCGAACAGGTCGCCGAGCTCGGCCTCGTTGATGACCAGCGGCGGGCAGATCGCGACGCGGTCGCCCATGTTGCGGATGAACAGGCCGCGCGCCACGGCGTGGTTGTAGACGCGCAGGCCCGCGCCGACCGCGACGAGGTCGAACGGCGTCTTGGTCTTCTTGTCGGCGACGATCTCTAGGGCGCCCACCATGCCGATGCCCATCGCCTCGCCGACCAGCGGATGATCGGCGAACGACTGGATGTGCTTCTGGAAGATCGGGCTCATGCGCTTGGCGTGACCGAACAGGTCGGTCTCGTCGTAGATCTTCTGCGCCTCGAGTGCGACGGCGGCGGCGACCGGATGGCCGGAGTAGGTGAAGCCGTGGCCCCAGGTGCCGATCTTGTCGCTCTCGCTCATCAGCGCCTGGTAGACCTTCTCGTTCACCATCACCGCCGAGATCGGCAGGAACGACGCCGACAGCGCCTTGGCGCAGGTCAGGATGTCGGGCTTGATGTTCATCGTCTGGCTGCCCCAGACGTTGCCGGTGCGCCCGAAGCCGCAGATCACTTCGTCGGCGACGAACAGCATGTCGTACTTGGTGCAGACTGCCTGGATCTTCTCATAGTAACCCTTGGGCGGCACGATAACGCCGCCGGCGCCCATCACCGGCTCGCAGATCATCGCGGCGACCTGCTCGGCGCCGCCTTCCTTGATGATCAGCGCCTCGAGCTCCTCCGCGCAGCGCGTGGCGAACTGCTCCTCCGTCTCGCCCTCGGCGCCGAAGCGGTAGAAGTGCGGGCAGGTCGTGTGCAGCACGCCCTGGATCGGCAGGTCGAACGAACGATGGTTGGCCGGCAGGCCGGTCAGGCTCGCGGAGGCCACGGTGACGCCGTGATAGCCCTTGGTGCGCGAGACGATCTTCTTCTTCTGCGGACGGCCCAGCGCATTGTTCATGTACCACACCATCTTCACGACGGTGTCGTTGGCCTCGGAGCCGGAGTTGGCGAAGAACACCTTCGACATCTCGACCGGCGCCATCGACTTCAGCTTCTCCGCGAGGTTGATCGCGGGCTCATGGGAGCGCTGGTTGAAGGCGTGGTAGAAGGGCAGCTGCTTCATCTGCTCGTAGGCGACGGTTGCCAGCCGCTCGTTGCTGAAGCCCAGCGCGGCCGACCAGAGGCCGGCCATGCCCTCGATATATTCCTTGCCGTCGTCGTCCATGACGTACACGCCGCGGCCGCGCACGATGGTCAGGGGACCGGTCTGCTCGTGCTTCTTGAAGTTGGTGTAGGGGTGGAGATGGTGCGCGATGTCCCGCGAAGCGTTGGAATTGCCACGGAAGCTGCGAGAAACGTCATTCATACCGGTACCCCTGGACTGTGATGGTGCGCACGATAGCCCGCCCGAGGCCGAAGTACACTGTATCTGACCATGCAAATTTTTTGTGCAATTGACGGCCCCGGAGCCGGGGTGCAATTTGACTGAAATATCGCTGACACGGGGACGGTGGCCGGGGAGGCCCACCTTGTGCAGACGAACGGGGACATCGAAGGGGTTAATTCATGCACTTCAAACTGCGGCATTCAGTGGCGCTGGCGGCGCTCGCCTGCGCCGGTTTCGGCTTCGTGGCGTCTGCCGACGCCAAGACGTTCAAGTGGGCGAACTCGGGCGACGTCAGCTCGATGGACCCCTATGCCCGCCAGGAGACGTTCCTCCTGACCTTCACCGCCAACATCTACGACCCGCTGGTCCGCCGCGACAAGGACCTGAAGCTGGAGCCGGCTCTTGCCACCAAGTGGGGCCAGACCAGCCCGACCGAGTGGTTCTTCGATCTGCGCCAGGGCGTGAAGTTCAGCGACGGCACGCCGTTCACCGCCGACGACGTCATCTTCTCGATCAACCGCGCCAACGGGCCGGGCTCGAACGTCAACGGCAACTTCTCCTCGATGAAGGAGATCCGCAAGGTCAACGACCATCGCGTCGAGGTGACGACCAACGTTCCCGATCCGCTGCTCGCCGACAAGTGGGCGTCGATCTCGATCATGTCGAAGGCCTGGGCCGAGAAGAACAATGCCGCGCAGCCCGCGGACATGATCAAGAACGAAGAGAATTTCGCGACCCGCAATGCGATGGGCACGGGCCCCTTCATGCTGAAGGAGCGTCGCGCCGGCGAGAAGACGGTCCTGGTCCCGAATCCGACGTGGTGGGACAAGCCGGTCCATAACCTGACCGAAGTCGTGTTCACGCCGGTCCCGAACGCCGCGACCCGCATCGCCGCGCTCAAGGCGGGCGACATCGACATGACCTACGAGGTCCCGCCGGCCGACACCGACAACCTCAAGAAGGACGCCAACATCAAGGTCCTGGAAGGGCCGGAGACGCGCGTCGTGTTCCTCGGCTTCGACCAGGAACGCGACGAGCTGGTCGAGTCGAACGTCAAGGGCAAGAACCCCTTCAAGGACAAGCGTGTCCGCGAGGCGATGCACCGCTCGATCGACGTCGACGCCATCAAGCGCACCGTGATGCGCGGCCAGTCCTTCCCGACCAACCTGATGGTCGCGCCCGGCATCAACGGCTACATGAAGGATCTCGACAAGCGCCCGGCGCTGCTGAAGCCGGAAGAGGCCAAGAAGATGCTGGCCGATGCCGGCTATCCCAACGGCTTCGAGACGGGCATGGACTGCCCCAACGACCGCTACGTCAACGACGAGAAGATCTGCCAGGCCGTCGTGGCGATGCTCGCCAAGATCGGCGTGAAGGTGAATCTGCGCGCCCAGACGCGCAATCTCTACTTTGCCAAGATCCTGCGCAGTACCGCGGACGGCAAGCCGAGCAACACCAGCTTCTACATGCTGGGCTGGTCGCCGGCGACGACCTACGACGTTCACAACGTCTTCGAGCAGATCATCCAGACGCCGGACGTGAAGGCCAAGAAGGGCCTCTATAACGCCGGTGGTTACTCGAACAAGAAGTTCGACGAGCTGTCGAACAAAGTCGAGGTCGAGACCGACAAGGCCAAGCGCGACGCCATGATCGCCGAGGCGACCAAGATCTACGTCGGCGACTTCGCCTACATCCCGCTGCACCAGCAGGCGCTGGTCTGGGCGACCCGCAAGAACGTCGACCTGGTCCAGCCGGCCGACAACAGCTTCCCGCTGCGCTTCGTCAACCTGAAGTAGCCACGGCAACCGACGTCCGGCCCCGGCGCAGGCACCCTGCGACCGGGGCCGGCTCCGTTCTGGCGTCATTCCTGCTAGGGCTGCGCCAGGCCAAGAACAGCAAATGATCGCCTTCATCCTCCGACGACTTCTTCAATCGATCGCCGTCCTGCTGACGGTCGGTCTGGTGGCTTTTTCACTCTTTCGCTACGTCGGCGACCCGATCAATTCGATGGTCGGCCAGGACACGCCGGCGAGCGAACGCGAGGCGCTGCGCGAGCGGCTGGGCCTGAACGACTCGCCGCCCATCCAGTTCCTGCGCTTCATCGGCAATGCAGCGCAAGGCAAGTTCGGCCTGAGCTACCGGACCTCCGAGCCGGTCGGCCGGATGATCGTGGAACGCCTGCCGGCCACCCTGGAGCTTTCCTTCTGTGCGGCCGTCTTCGCCCTGTTCGTGGGCGTACCGATGGGCGTCTACACCGGCCTCTATCCAAAGCACTGGTCGAGCCGGCTGATGCAGGCCGTCTCGCTCATAGGCATCTCGCTGCCCACCTTCGTGATCGGCATCCTGCTGATCCTCGTCTTTGCGGTCTGGCTGCACTGGCTGCCGTCGTTCGGGCGCGGCGAGACCGTCATGCTGTTCGGCTGGTGGCCCACCAATTTCCTGACCGTGAAGGGCCTGCAGGCGCTGATCCTGCCGTCGATCACGCTCGGCCTGTTCCAGCTCACCCTGCTGATGCGGCTGGTGCGCTCGGAAATGCTGGAGGTGATGCGCACCGACTACATCAAGTTCGCGCGGGCGAGGGGGCTCACCAACCGGGCGATCAATTTCGGCCACGCGCTGAAGAACACACTGGTGCCGGTTATCACCGTGACCGGCCTGCAGCTCGGTGCCCTGATCGCCTTCGCGATCGTGACGGAGACGGTGTTCGCCTGGCCGGGCGTGGGCCAGCTTTTCATCCAGTCGGTGCAGTTCTCCGACATTCCGGTGATGGCCGCCTATCTCATGCTGATCGGTCTCCTGTTCGTGCTGATCAATCTCACGGTCGATCTTCTCTATTTCGTCGTCGATCCGCGCCTGCGCAGCCAGGGCGGCACAGCGCGCGTGGCGGGGCATTGAGATGACCGACCGTTCGACCTCTCAGCCTGGCTGGCTGCACAAGGTGACCGACAGCGACATCTGGTGGAGCTTCAAGTCCTCGTCGCTCACCGTCATTGCCGCCATCGGCACGATCCTGATCGTCGTCCTCGCCTTCCTCTCACCGGTGCTGGCGCCGCACACGCCGTTCGACCCGGCGACGCTCAGCCTCAGCGACGGACTGAAGCCGCCGGTGCTGCTGTCGCCCGACGGCGACTGGGCCTTCCCGCTCGGGACCGACGACCAGGGAAGGGACATCTTGTCCTCGATCATGTACGGCACGCGGCTCTCGCTGATCGTCGGCTTCGCGTCGGTGGTCGTCGCCATGGCGATCGGCATCGCGCTCGGCCTGCTCAGCGGCTATTTCGGCGGCGCCGTCGATGCGCTGATCATGCGCATCGCCGACGTGCAGCTCACGTTTCCAGCGATCCTGGTGGCGCTGCTGATCGACGGCATCGTGCGCAGCGTCATTTCGGTACAGCGCCACGACGAGATCGCGGTCTTCGTGATCGTCGGCGCCATCGGCCTCAGCTTCTGGGTCCAGTATGCCCGCACGGTGCGCGGGTCCGTGATGGTCGAGAAGAACAAGGAATACGTCCAGGCGGCGCGGGTCATCGGCCTGTCGCCGCTGCTGATCATGGTGCGCCACGTCCTGCCCAACGTGACCGGGCCGGTGCTCGTGATCGCCACCATCAACCTGGGTCTCGCCATCATCACCGAAGCGACGCTGTCGTTCCTGGGGGTCGGCCTGCCGTCGACCGAGCCCTCGCTCGGCACCCTGATCCGGCTGGGCAACGACGTGCTGCAGTCCGGCGACTGGTGGATCACCGTGTTCCCGGCCGCCACACTCGCGGCGCTGGTCCTGGCGGTCAACCTGCTGGGCGACTGGCTGCGCGACGCCCTCAATCCCAAACTGCGATAGTCACGACAGATGGCCGCCGCGTCGAATAACCAGCCGCTCCTCGAAGTCCGCAACCTGCGGGTCGAGTTTCCGACTCGCCGGGGCACCTTGCTCGCCGTGGACGACGTCTCCTTCGACATCGCGCCCGGCGAAGTGCTGGGCGTGGTGGGCGAATCCGGTGCCGGCAAGTCGCTGACCGGGAATGCCATCATCGGCCTGCTGGAGCCGCCGGGCCGGGTGGCCGGCGGCGAGATCCGCCTGGAAGGGAGGCGGATCGACAATCTGCCCTATGAGCAGATGCGCAAGATCCGCGGCGCGCGGATCGGTGCGATCTTCCAGGATCCGCTGACGAGCTTGAATCCGCTCTATTCGGTGGGCCGCCAGCTCGTAGAGACGATCCAGACACACAAGCCGCTGTCGGCTGCCCAGGCGCGCACGCGCGCCATCGACCTGCTGAAGGAAGTGGGTATTCCCGGCGCCGAGATGCGCATCGACCATTATCCGCATCAGTTCTCCGGCGGCATGCGCCAGAGGGTCGTGATAGCGCTGGCCTTGTGCGCGGACCCGCGGCTCATCGTGGCCGACGAGCCCACGACCGCGCTCGACGTCTCGATCCAGGCGCAGATCATCGCGCTGCTAAAGCGGCTGTGCCGCGAACACGGCACGGCGGTGATGCTGGTGACCCACGACATGGGCGTGATCGCCGAGACCGCCGATCGCGTCGCCGTGATGTATGCCGGCCGGGTTGCCGAGATCGGCCCGGTGCGCGACGTCGTGAAGCACGCCAGGCATCCCTACACGAAGGGCCTCATGGGCTCCATCCCGAGCCTCGGCGTTCGCACCGACCGGCTGACGCAGATCGACGGCGCCATGCCGCGTCTCACCGAGATACCGTCGGGCTGCGCCTTCAATCCGCGCTGCACGTTCAAGGGACAGCGCTGTCTCGTCGAGCGGCCGAACCTGATGCCGGCCGGCGATACGCGGGCCGCCTGCTGGCTGCACGATCGCGGCGGCGTCGGCGCCCCCATCCTCAAGGAGACGGTCGATGCCTGACGGCGGCGCAGATTTCGTCCGCATCGAAGGGCTGAAGCGTCACTTCGACGTTTCAGCGCCCTGGCTGGTGCGCAAGCTCGAGGGCCGGCCGCGCCAGGTCGTCCAGGCGGTCGACGGGATCGATATCGAGATCGCCAAGGGCGAGACCTTCTCGCTGGTGGGCGAGTCGGGCTGCGGCAAGTCGACGGTGGCCCGCCTGGTGGTCGGGCTCTATCCGCCGACGGCCGGCCGCATCGAGATCGACGGCAACGACATGGCGGGCCGCCGCAGCCGGACGGACATGGCGGCGCTGCGGCGGCGCATGCAGATGATCTTCCAGGATCCGTTTGCAAGCCTCAATCCGCGCTGGCGCGTGTTCGACATCATCGCCGAACCGATCCGCGCCTTCGGCCTCTCGACCGGCAAGGCCGATCTCGAGGCCCGGGTCGCGGCGCTGCTGCGGCAGGTGAAGCTGAACCCGGCCGACGGCCGCAAGTATCCGCACGAGTTCTCGGGTGGCCAGCGCCAGCGCATCTCGATTGCCCGCGCGCTCGCCAGCGAGCCGGAGTTCCTGGTGTGTGACGAGCCGACCTCGGCGCTCGACGTCTCGGTGCAGGCGCAGATCCTGAACCTGATGGTCGACCTGCAGCGCCGGCTGCAGCTCACCTACCTGTTCATCAGCCACAATCTCGCGGTCGTCTATCACATCTCCACGCGGGTGGGCGTGATGTACCTCGGCCGCCTGGTCGAGGTGGCGCCGACCGACACGCTGTTCCGGCGGCCCAAGCATCCCTATACGCGGATGCTGCTCGACACGATCCCCGACCTCGAGATGACGGGCCGCCAGCGCAGCCCGGTGGGCGGCGAGGTGCCGAGCCCGATCAACCCGCCCTCGGGCTGCACCTTCCACCCGCGCTGCCCCTTCGCCAACGACCGCTGCAAGACCGAGCGCCCCAAGGCGCTGCCGATCGAGGGCGGCACGGTGGCCTGCCACGCGATCGAGGAAGGCCGGCTGCCGATCGAGGACCGGACCTACGCGCTCAATACGTGACTCGTCCGAAAGGACCACTTCTCCATCAGGCCTGATGTGCGTTGCCGGGCACCGAGCGCCCTTGATCTGTGGCCGGGCTCCCTTACGATCCGCCGCAACAGTTTCAACGGAGATTTCAGGATGCCGGTCATCAACCGCATTGCCTCGTTCCACAAGGACATGACCGCGTGGCGTCATGACATTCACAGCCACCCGGAGACGGCCTTCGAGGAAGTGCGGACTGCCGACGTGGTCGCCGCGAAGCTGGAGAGCTTCGGCATCGAGGTCCATCGCGGGCTGGCCAAGACCGGCGTCGTGGGCGTGCTGCGGTCCGGCACGTCCAACCGCGCGATCGGCCTGCGCGCCGACATGGATGCGCTGGACGTCCACGAGACCAACGAGTTCGATCACAAGTCGACGATTCCCGGCAAGATGCACGCCTGCGGCCATGACGGCCACACGGTGATGCTGCTGGGCGCCGCCAAGTATCTCGCAGAGACGAAGAATTTCGACGGCACCGTCTACTTCATCTTCCAGCCGGCCGAAGAGAACGAGGGCGGCGGCCGCGTGATGGTCGAGGAGGGGCTGTTCGAGAAGTTTCCGGTCGAAGGCGTCTACGGCATGCACAACATCCCGGGCGTCCCGGTCGGCAAGTTCGCCGTCCGTCCTGGCCCGATGATGGCCGCCTACGACATCTTCGAGGTCGTGCTGAAGGGCGTCGGCGGACACGGTGCGATGCCGCAGTACACGATCGATCCGGTCGTCGTCGGGGCGCACATCGTGACGGCGCTGCAGTCGATCGTGGCGCGCAACGTCGATCCGATGGACACAGCCGTCGTCTCGACGACGCAGATCCATGCCGGCGACGCCTGGAATGTGATCCCGCAGGAATGCGTGCTGCGCGGCACCGTGCGTACCTTCAAGAAGCCGGTGCAGGACCTGATCGAGAAAAACATCGAGAAGATCTCGCGCAACGTCGCCGCAGGTTTCGGCGCCGAGGTCGTGAAGTGGCGCTACGAGAAGCGCTATCCCGCGACCGTGAACAGCACGCAGGAGACCGAGTTCGCGGCCCATGCCGCCTCGTCGCTGGTCGGGCTGGAGAACGTCAACCGCAACCCGACGCCCGCCATGGGCAGCGAGGACTTTGCCTGGATGCTCCTGGCAAGGCCCGGATGCTACATCTGGATCGGCAACGGCGACGGCGCGGGAAGCTGCATGGTTCACAACCCGGGCTACGACTTCAATGACGAGATCCTGCCGCTCGGCGCGTCCTACTGGGCCACGTTGGTCGAGCAGCAGCTCGCGCGCGAGGCGATGCCCCAGGCCGCGGAGTAACGCGAAACACCAGCCTGCGGCGCGGTCGTGTCAGGTCTGCACCCTTATGCCAATGCCCGCATCGGGCTGGCGACGATGCACGAGAAGGAACGGGCGCTCGGGCCCGCCTTCCGGCGCGTGCTGGGCGCGGACGTCGTCGCGGTGCCTGAACTGGACACCGACACGCTCGGCACCTTCTCCGGCGAGGTGCCGCGACCGGATGCCCTGGTCGAGACCTCGCTGCTCAAGGCCGAGCTGGCCTTCCGGACGATGGACGTCGATTGCGCGGTCGCGAGCGAGGGCAGCTATGGACCGATCGACCGGGTGCCGCTGGTCTCGAGCGGCGTCGAGATCCTGGCCTTCATCGACCGCAAGCGTGGCATCCGGCTGATCGACACCTTCCCGACCCATCATACGAGCTGGCGCCTGTCGCGCTTCCGCGCCAGCGATCCCAACCGGCTCGCCGTACTGCGCGCGATGGGCTTCCCGCGCTACGGCGTGTTCGTCGCCTGCAGCAGCGACATGGACCATCCGGTGAAGGGCCTCGCCACCGAGGAAGAGGTGATCGCGACCATGGACCGCGAGGCCGAGCGCTCCACCGAGGGGCTGGCCGTCCTCTATTCGGACATGCGCGCGCACCGCAACCCGACCCGGATGAAGGTGCTGCGCGCGGCCGGCTGGCAGCTCGCCAAGCGCCTGCAGTCCCTCTGCCCGAAATGCCACGCACCCGGCTTCGGCCGCATCCAGTCGCGCCGCGGCCTGCCCTGCGAGGCCTGCGGCGATCCCACCCACTGGATCGACTTCGAGATCGACGGCTGCAACGTCTGCGGCCACGCCGAGGCCCGCCCGCGCAGGGACGGGCGGAAGACGGCGCCGAAGCTCTCCTGCAAGAGCTGTCGCACGGCGTAGCCATGGAGCGCGCCACTCCAGTGGCGCATCAGATTCATGAGCGCCACTGGAGTGGCGCGCTCCAATGAAGGCTAAACGACTAGATCCGTAGCGAGGTGGAACAGGCAGTCGCCACGTTCGCAGCGGGCGGGGACGCGCTTGCAGAGGACGAGGCCGGCGCGCTTGAATTGTACGACTTCCGGCTCGCGCCACGGCGTGTGGTGGAAGTGGATGCGGGCGGCCGGCTGGTCGGCTTTCACCTCGTCGCCCAGTTCGACCAAAGGCTCGAACAGGCCGCCGTCGGTTGCATAGACGTAGTAGTCGTCGCCGCCGATCTCGGTGAAGCGGGTCTTCGTCGGCGCCGGCACCGGGCCCTGCAGCAGGCCGACATGGGCCAGCACGCGGCGCATGCCGTCCTCGGCGACCTTGAGCGAGCCGGGAGTCACGAGACCGCCGCCGCCCAACTCGGTGCCCATGCCGACTACACCCTGACGGTAGGAGGCCGAGGTGAAGGTCCGGCCGCCGCCCTGCGGCGCGGCGGAGATGTAGCTGACCGGGGCGCCGAAGGCTTTCAGCAGGCCCATGACTTTCTCCATGCGCGCGGCGTCCTGGTGGCGGGGCGCCAGTGCGCTCGGGATGTAGGTGAGTGAGCTGCCGCCGGAATGGAAGTCGAAGGCGTAGTCGAAGCCCGGCAGCAACGCATGCTCGATCCAGTAGGCGATCTGCTGCGTGATGGTACCCTCGGCATCGCCAGGGAAGGAGCGGTTGAGGTTGCCCTCGTCGATCGGCGAGGTGCGCCGCCCCTCCATCGCGGCCGGGAAGTTGGCCGAAGGGAGGATCACCAGCCGGCCTTTGATGTCCCTGGGCTCGATCGCGCGGATCAGGTTGCCCAGCCCGATCTGGCCTTCCCATTCGTCGCCATGGTTGCCGGCCTGCATCAGCACGTTGGGGCCGTCACCATTCTTGATGCGCACGATGGGGATCGGGATCCAGCCATAGGCGGAGCGATGCACGGAATGCGGCACGCGCACGAAGCCCGTGGCCTTGCCCTCGGCATTGAGGTCGATGTCCGGCGTGAGCCGGCTCATCGCGGTGAACTCGGTGGACTTGAGCGTTGCGTCGGTCATCAGCGTCTCTCGCTTCTGGGATCGAGGGCATCCTGCAGTCCATCGCCCAGGAAATTGAAGGCGATCACGGTCAGGAAGATCAGCAGGCCCGGCCACAGCGCCAGAACCGGCGCCTCCTGCAGCAGCTCCTGGGCACCGGTCAGCATATTTCCCCAGCTCGCGGCCGGCGGCTGGATGCCGAGGCCGAGGAACGACAGGGTCGATTCGAACAGGATCAGCGTGCCCACCGACATGGTGGTAGCGACGACAAGCGTCCCCGCGGTGTTGGGCAGGATGTGGCGGAACATGATTCGCTGCGGGCGGGCGCCCAGCGCCACGGCCGCACGTGTGAAGTCACGCGCCTTGAGCGACAGGGTCTCGGCGCGCACCAGCCGCGCGACGGTGGTCCAGCCGGTCAGCGCCACGATCACCACGATGCGGTAGAGCGAGAACATCTCCGACTGCGCGACATCAGCCGGGATGCCGAGCTTCCGCGGATCGACCGCCGCCAGCACGATCAGCAGCGGTAGCAGCGGCAGCGAAATCACGCCGTCGGTGAGCCGCATCAGGAAGGCATCGAAGCGCCCGCCGAGATAGCCCGCCACGACACCGATGAAGGCGCCGAGGATCGCCGACAGGACAGCGCCCGAGATGCCCACCAGCAGCGAGACGCGGCCCCCGTCGAGCAAGCGCTGGAAGAGATCACGGCCCAGATCGTCGGTGCCCAGCCAGTGCTGCGCCGACGGACCCTCGAAGCGGCGGAACAGGTCGGTCTGCGTCGGATCGACCCCGCGCAGTTCGGCGATCAAGGGGGCGGCGAGCGCTAGCATCAGCATGACCGACAGAAAGGCCAGCGAGGCCCAGGCCAGCCGGTGGCGCAGCATCCGGCGCCACGCCGACGGCCGGAGAGCGACCGCCGTCATGGCGCGACATCCGCCAGGGAGACGCGCGGGTCGACCCAGGCATAGGCGAGGTCGGCCAGCAGGTTGCCGCCGATGGTGGCGGCCGTCGCGACCAGAAGCCCAACAAGGGCCAGATTGTAGTCGTTTTCGAGAATGGCCTGGTAGATCGCCTTGCCCATGCCGGGCCAGGCGAACATCGTCTCGGTGATCAGCGCCCCGGAGACCAGGCCGCCGAAGGAGAGGGCGAGGATCGTCAGGACCGGGGATAGCGCATTGGCAAAGGCATGCCGCCACAGGACGATGCGTTCCGAGGCGCCTTTGGCACGGGCCGTCCGCACATAGTCCTGGCGCAGCGCCTCGATCATCGCCCCGCGCATGAAGCGGGTGTAGCCCCCGAGCTGGACGAGGGTCAGCGTCAGGACGGGCAGGGCCAGATGCCGCAGCTGGTCGACCGTCGCGGCTGACCAGGATGTCCCGGGTCGGATGTCGGCCATGCCGCCGGCCGGCAACCAGCCCAGCTTCACGGCGAACAGCGTGATCAGCAGCAGCGCCAGCCAGAAGGGCGGGGCGGAGATGCCGCCGAAGCACAGGAGGTTGATCAGGTAATCGGCCCGGCTGCGCGGACGGGCGGCCGCCCACATGCCGAGCGGCAGGGCGATCGCCACCGAGATGACGAAGGCGACGCCGGCCAGCAGCAGCGTGTTCAGCAGGCGCGGCCACAGCACGGTCAGTACCGGCTGGCCGAAGGACCGGGAGTAGCCGAAGTTGCCCTGCACGGCCTGCAGGAGCCAGGCGAGGTATCGCTCTAACAGCGGCTTGTCGAGACCGTAGGCGGCGCGCAGGCGGGCGGCGTCGGCGCTGGTCATGGTCGGGTCGCCCGAGATCATCATGTCGATCGGATCGCCCGGCATCAGGCCGATCAGCAGATAGACGACGAGGCTCATCAGAAGGAGGGTGACGGCGGTCTGCACGGCGCGCGCCACGAAATAGCGACTCATGCCCTCATTCCGGGGATCTTGCCATTATCTAGTTTTCCCAGCGCCACTGTTCGATCCACAGGGTCGAGCTGTTGAGCGTGCCGGTCGGCGTTACGCCCTTGAGCGGCTTGGGAATCACGAAGGGATCGACCCGGAAGAACAGCGGCAGGGACGGCAGGTCGTCGGCCGCGAGCTTCTGGATCTCGGCAAACAGGGCACGTCGCTTGACGACGTCAAGTTCGCGTTCGGTGGCGTCGAGCGCTGTGTCCATCCTGGGGTTGGCGTAGCCCGGATAGTTCTGGCCGCTCCAGCCGTTGGCGGCCGACGGAATTTCCTTTGAATGAAGCGAGGAGCGCGGCACCCCTTCCGGCCGCTGCACCCAGGCGTACATGCCCAGGCCGCTATAGGTCCGCTTGCCCATCGCGTCGAAGAAGATGCGCGGCGGCTCGGCCTTGAGGCGGACCTCGATGCCGACTTGGCGCAGCTGGCTCTGGATCACCTGCGCCACCAGCTCGCGCACCCGGTTGCCGGCGGTCGTACCCAGCTCGATGGACAGCTTCTCGCCCGCCGCGTTCTGACGGACGTTGTTCCGGAGGGTCGAGAAGCCCGCCTCGTCGAGCAGCTTGCGGGCTGCCGCAGGGTCGTAGCCGTACTGGCGGGCGGCCGGGCTGAACATCGGATCGAGCTCACTGATGCCGCCATGGGCGATCGGCTGCTTGCCCTCGAACAGCTTCTCAGAGATGGCCTTGCGGTCGATGGCCAGCAGCATGGCCTGCCGCACCCGCCGGTCGGCCAGCAGCTTGTTGTCGAGATTGACGTCGATATGCTCCCAAATCAGCGCCGGCTTGTAGACGACGTTGTACTTGTCCTTGTGACGCTTCTCGAAGGCGATAGCCTGGTCGAGCGACAGCCCGAGTTCACCCAGCACGTAGTCGACGCTGCCGGAGAGGAGGTTGGCCTCCAGCGCCGCGGTGTTCTCGATGATGCGCACCGTGATGCGCTTGAAATGCGGCTTCTCGCCCGTCCAGGTCGGATTCTGCTCTAGCACGACCCGGCTGCCGGGAACGATCTCGGCGAGGCGGTAAGGGCCGAAGCCCAGGCCGGGATTGGTCGACTGCGTGTCGTACGCGGTCCTGTTGCGATATTCGGCCGGATTGGCGTCGAAGATCGGCTTCTCGATGTGGGCCGGCAGCAATTGCAAGCCGATGCTGTTGTAGTCGAACGTGACGCGGTCGATCGTCATGGTGAAGTGACGGTCGTCCTTTACGTCGAGCTTGATGATCCGCTTGTAACCCTCTGAAGAAGCGACGCCGGAGAGCGGATGCTGGCCGACTTCCAGGGTGAAGGCGACGTCCTTCGCAGAGACCGGCGTGCCGTCGCCCCAGCGCATATCGCGCAGCTCGACGTCGATCTCCATCCCTTTCTTGCCATCGGCAAGATTGATCACCCGGGCCTTGCCGTTCTCGATGGTGGGCAATTCGGTGCAGACGAGACAGACGAGCTTCCAGTCGGCGTCGTAGGCCGTGACCGGTCGCGCCGTCATGTTGGCGATCAGCGACTTGGCCAGCATGGAGCTGATGATCGGGTTCCAGGTGCCCGGCATCTGCGTCATGGCGACGACCAGCTCGTCCTTCGCGTTGGCGGGAGAGGCGAGGGCGCCGAGCGCGAAGATGAAAGAGAGGAGGCGGCGGATCATGTCCGCCGCACCGTAGCAAAGAGCCGGCTAGCGGCCCAGCGCGCGCGACGGCGGCCGGCCGCCGTGGCTGGCCGACCACTTCTCCGGCGCCTCGAGGAAGGCGCGCGTCTCGGCGAGGCCCTTCTCGTCGAAGTACTTGTGCTTTTCGGCGGCTTCCAGCGCGTCCCACCAGGTGGCCAGCGCATGCAGCTTGACCCCGGCCGCGGCCAGCATCTCGATGCTCTGCGGGAAGATGCCGTAGTGGAAGACCACGAAGCAGTCCGTGACCTTGGCCTCGGCCTTTTTCAGAGCCTCGATGAAGACGAGTTTGCTGCCGCCGTCGGTCGCGAGGTCCTCGACCAGCAGCACGCGCTTGCCGGGCTTCAGCTCGCCCTCGATCTGCGCCATGCGCCCGAAGCCCTTGGGCTGCTTGCGCACGTAGATCATCGGCTTCTTGGAAAGTGCGGCTAGGAAGGCCGCGAACGGGATGCCCGCCGTCTCGCCGCCGGCCACCACGTCGATCTTGTTCCAGCCGATGGTCTTCTCGATCATCTTGTGGGCGTGGGCCATGATCTTGGCCCGGGCTTCCGGGAACGAGATGATCTTGCGGCAGTCGATATAGACCGGGCTCGCCCGCCCGGACGTGAAGATATACGGGTTTTCCGGGCGGCAATGGATGGCCTCGATCTCCAGCAGGAGACGGGCAGTGTCCCGCGCTTCCGGGGTGCCGGTCGCACGGTCCGAATTCACCTTTTCGGTCAACTTCTTGGCGGCCTTGGCTGCGGGCGCAGTTTCAGTCGACTTGGCCTTTTTCTTCGTCGCCATGCTGCTTTTGTCCCCCACGCCGCTTGCGACAAAATGACGGCCGTGTGTTTAGCGTTCATACACAGGACCGGCAAGGGCGTGGCGACAAATCCGGCATTTCGGAGGCACGAATTTAGTCAGTTTCTGTGGAGGACTTATTTCGTGTCACGGCCACGGGCAGACTCCATCCGCGGTAAATCGACATGAGTCTCAGGAAAAGACAGAGGGCGGCCCCTGCCAGCGCGATCGGATGGCGGGGAAGGCCGAGCCAGAAGCCCAGGGCGACCGTTCCCGCGCCGGCCAGGGCGGCGACGGCATAGAGTTCGGAGCGCAGGACGGTCGGGATCTGGCGGGTAAGAAGGTCACGCGCCACTCCGCCACCGATGCAGGTCACCATGCCCAGCATGGCGGCCATCAGGGGGGTGAGCCCATAGGCCAGCGCCTTCTGGGTGCCGGTGACGGCGAACAGGCAGAGGCCGGCCGCGTCGAACAGCAGGACCGGGGTGCGCAGCCGGGCAATCAGGTCGGAGGCGAAGAATCCCAGGAGGCCCGCGGCGACCGTCACGGCGAGGTAGCGCCAGTTGGCGATGGCGGCCGGCGGGACGGCGCCGATCATCAGGTCGCGCGCCATGCCGCCAGCGACCGCGGCCACCCAGGCAAGGACCAGCACGCCGAACAGGTCGAACTGCTTGCGCACCCCCTGTGTCGCGCCGCTGATGGCGAACACGAAGGTCGCCGCCAGATCCATCGTGTCGAAAAGCATCGCGGCGAGATTACAACGATTGCCGCCCGCCGCCGAGATGGCAGAGTGCGGCCATGGAATGGAAATGACCGAGACAGCCGTCCCGCCCCGCGGTTTCCGCCGCTTCGTCCACGCCCGCATGCGGCTGCTGATCGCGCTGGCGGCGGGCTTCGTCCTGTTCCTGGTGCTGCCGCAGGACATGCGGTTCGCGACCCGAAGCCTGCTGGGCTGGGACCTGATGGCACTGGCCTACATCGTGATGACGCTGCGCATGATCGCCAAGTCGACGGTGGACACCTGCTACGCGCGCGCGGCCTACTACGATGAGGGCGACGGGGT
This sequence comes from Reyranella sp., assembly GCF_004297265.1. Taxonomy (GTDB): domain Bacteria; phylum Pseudomonadota; class Alphaproteobacteria; order Reyranellales; family Reyranellaceae; genus Reyranella. Next base: position 109,305 of record NZ_SCUT01000040.1, on the reverse strand, counting down.
CATCCTCCTGGTGGTCATCGTAAGCGCCAGCGCGAGCTTCGCCACCATCTTCTCGGAACTGGCGGTCCTCAAGACGCCGCACGGGTCGCTCTGGCATGCGCTCGCCCTGACGGGCGCAACCGTTGCGCTGTCCTGGACGTTCACGCACCTCGTGTTCACCCTGCACTATGCCAACATCTATTACCGCCCGGACGATGACGGGCCGGGCGGCCTGGAGTTTCCCGGCGACCGTCCGCCGGACTACCGCGACTTCCTCTATTATTCGTTCGTGATCGGCTGCGCGGCGCAGACCGGCGACGTCGGCACCGTCTCGCCGGCGATGCGCCGCATCACGCTCGTGCACGGCATCGTCTCCTTCACCTTCAACACCGCGATTCTGGCGCTTACCATCAATGTCGGTGCAAGCCTCCTCTAGACGCCCCGGGCTCGGCACGGGCAGGGACCTGCTGGCGCTGGTCCTGTTCGCCGGCCTGTGCCTCGGCGCCGGAGCGCTCGGCGCTTCGGTGACCGCGACCAGCGTCGCGACCTGGTATCCCACGCTCGCCAAGCCGTCGTTCAATCCGCCCAACGCGATCTTCGGCCCGGTCTGGACGGCCCTCTACGTGCTGATGGCGGTGGCCGCCTGGCGCGTGTGGCGGAAGGCGGACTGGGACACGGCGAGGGGACCGCTGGCGGTCTTCGCGCTGCAGCTCGCGGTCAACCTCGGCTGGAGCGTGGCCTTCTTCGGCCTGCGCGAGATCGGCCTCGCCGTCGCCGTCATCCTCGCGCTCGACCTGCTCGTGCTCGCGACGGCGCTGCTCTTCCGTCGCATCGACCGGTGGGCGGCGCTGCTGCTGGTGCCCTATCTCGCCTGGATCGCCTTCGCGACTGTGCTGAACGTCGCCATCTGGCGGCTCAACTACTTTTCCGGCTCATGATGAGGCGGCGAGTCGTGCTTGCTGATATCGCTGCCGTCATCGGCCTTAAGCTCCATGAAAACGGCTGACGAGACGATCGTCATGACGCCCAGGATCAGAAAGGCCTTCTGCACGCCGTAGATCATCGCGCCGGCATGGGAATGCATCTCGGCAGGCACGAACATGGCGGCGATCAGGGAGGCGCCGGCCACGCCGAAACTGATCGAGAGCTGCTGGCCCGTGGCGGCGATCGTGCTGGCGCCGCTGGTTTGCGGACCGGAGACGTCGGCATATACCAGTGTGTTCATGCTGGTGTATTGCATCGACGTGAAGAGGCCGAGGGCGAAGGCCTGCACGACGATGCGCCAGATGGGGGTTTCCGCGCCCACCGTGGCGAACGACATGATGAGCAACCCGACCACGATCGTGTTGAAGACCAGCACATTGCGATAGCCGAGGCGGGCCAGAATGGCCGGCATGAAGCTCTTGAGTCCGATCGAGGCGATGGCCTGCGGCAGCACCAGCAGGCCCGACTGGATGGGCGAGAAGCCGAGCCCGATCTGGTAGAGCAGGGGAAACAGGAACGGGATGCCGCCCAGGCCCAGGCGCGTGAAGAAGCCGCCGTTCACGGCCGCCCGGAAGGTGCGGATCCTGAACAGGCCGAGATCGAGCAGCGGAAAGGCGGTCAGGGAGGCTCGGATGCCGTAACCCGCGAGCAGAACGACCGAGACTGCCAGCAGGCCGACCACTTCCTGCCCGGAAAGCCTGTTGTCGCCGAACACCTCCAGTACGTAGGACAGCAGGGCGATGCCGCCGCCGAACAGGATCAGGCCCAGCACGTCGAGCGGATGAGTCTTCTCTTCGCGATAGTCCGGCAGGAAACGGCGCACGAAGTAGAGGCCTACGATCCCGACCGGGATGTTGACGAAGAACACGACGCTCCAGTGCAGCCAGTGCACGATCGCGCCGCCCGCCACCGGACCGATCATCGGGCCGATCAGGCTCGGGACGGCGACGAAGCTCATGGCCCTCACCAGGTCGGCCTTGCCGAAGGTCCGGGCGAGCGTCATGCGCCCGACCGGCATCATCATGGCCCCGCCCGCACCCTGCAGGACGCGGCAGGCGACCAGCATCTCGAGGCTCGTCGACAGGCCGCAGAGCAACGAGCCCACGCAGAACAAGGCAATCGCTGCGGCGAAGACGCGGCGTGTGCCGAACCGGTCGGCCATCCAGCCGCTCACCGGAATGAAGACCGCGAGGCTCAGCGTATAGCTCGCCAGCACCGACTTCACGTCGAGCGGCGTCACGTCCATCGCCTGGGCGATGGCGGGCACCGCGGTGTTCAGGATGGTCGTGTCGAGCGACTGCATGAAGAACGCCACGGCGACCAGCCAGGGCAGCAGGCGCTTGATGCTGTCGTCGGGCAGGGGGGGCGAAGGCGCGCTCATGTGCAATTCGTCCGCAGTCTGGCCCCAGACCGGCAGCGGACGCAATGCACCGATTCGGCTAGGGTCCGGCAGGAGGCCTGCATGTATCGGATGTTCGTTTCAGTAATTGTCGTGGCGTGGGCGGCCGGCGCCGGGGCGCAGCCGCAGCTCGCGAATCCGGCCTCGGTCAACTGCACGCAGCAGGGCGGCACACTGACCATCGAACAGCGGCCCGATGGCGGCCAGTTCGGGGTCTGCACCTTCACGGACAACTACCAGTGCGAGGAATGGGCGCTGTTTCGCGGCGAGTGCCCGAAGACCGGCCTGCGCGTGACGGGCTATGCCACGCCGGCGGGACGCTACTGCGCCATCACCGGCGGCCGCTACTCGGTCGTGTCGGCACCCGGCGCGACGCCGGAGCGCGGAAGCTGCTTGCTGCCGAACGGCGCGACCTGCGAGGCCGGCGCGTACTATGCCGGCACCTGCGCCGGCCGATAGGCCATGCCGGGCGCTGAGCAGGGCCACTTCGGCAAGACGAATACCGTGGCGCACTCCCGGCGCAACGCGTCCGTGGGGTGACCGTTAGAGGCGCCATGCGCATACAGGTGGTTCACTGCCATCCTCTTGAAGACAGCTTCAACGGGGCCCTCTTCCGGGCCACGGTCGACGCGTTGCGAGCGGGCGGCCACGAGGTCGTTCCCACTGACCTGTATCGAGAGGGATTCCAGCCCGCGATGACGGAGCGCGAACGTCAGACCTACATGGGAAACGGCTACGACGATTCGGCGGTCGCCGGGTATGTCGAAACACTGCGAAGCGTGGAGGGCATCGTCTTCTGCTATCCGCACTGGTGGTTCTCGATGCCGGCCGTGCTGAAGGGATATGTCGATCGCGTCTGGGGACCCGGCACGGCATTCGTGTATGATGCCAAGGACAATCACCTCGAGCCGAGCCTGAGACGCATCAGGCTCTTCGGGGTCGTGACGACCTATGGCTCGCCGTGGTGGGTGGTCCGCCTGTTCGCCGGCAATCCGGGGCGCATGGTCATGATGCGCGGTCTGAAGCCGATGTGCGCCAAGGGTTGCTCCAGTTTCTGGCTGGCGCACTACGACATGGATCATTCCACCCCCCGCACGCGGAGGGCCTTTCTGGACAAGGTAAAGGCGCGGCTCGCCACTATCCGGTGACGGCCGCGCCTGAGTGTCGCGGCCTCAGCGAGTGGGAGTCGTATAGGTCGTGGTCGTGGTCGTCGCGGCCGGGGCGTAGGGATCCGGCGAGACGGTGGTGGTGCGTTGCGTCGTTGTGGCGGCCGGCGCCTCGACGACACGTTCGGTGCGAACGGAACAAGCAGCCACGCTGGCACCGACCAGGACAACAAGAACCATGGACTTGATCATGAACCTCTCCTGCCTCTGCAATTGATCTGGGGCCAACGGGGGCGGGCCACGCCGGTTGCTCGAACCGCCGGACCATCGCAGTGCGGTGGTGATGCGTTGCAGATCGGCCACACGCGGGGCTACGCTCCGGCCATGACCACTGAAAACAGCCCCGATTTCGATGCCATCATCATCGGTGCCGGCATGTCCGGCCTCTTCCAGCTTCATCGTCTGCGCGAACTCGGCCTGAAGGCCCGCGTATTCGAGGCGGGCACCGGTGTGGGCGGCACCTGGTACTGGAACCGGTACCCCGGCGCGCGCTTCGATTCCGAGAGCTATTCCTATGGCTATTCGTTTTCCAAGGAACTTCTGGCCGAATGGGACTGGACGGAGCATTTCTCGCCGCAGCCCGAGACGCTGCGTTACCTGAACCATGTCGCCGACAGGTTCGACCTGCGCCGCGATATCCAGTTCCGCAGCAAGGTCACGGCGGCGCACTGGCAGGAGGAAACGCGAAGCTGGCGGGTCACTCTCGAGGATGGCAGCCACCACACGGCGCGCTTCCTGATCACCGCGATCGGGCCGCTGTCGGCCTTCACCATGCCGCGCATCGAGGGCGTCGATTCCTTCAAGGGACAGAGCTGCCATACGGCGCGCTGGCCGCACGAACCGGTCAGCTTCGAGGGCAAGAGGGTCGCCGTGATCGGCACCGGCGCGACGGGCGTGCAGACTATCCAGGAAGTCTCGAAGACCGCGAAGCAGCTGACCGTGTTCCAGCGCACGCCCAACTGGTGCGCGCCGCTGCATAACGGCAAGATCGACGCCGCCGAGATGGCGTGCATCCGTGCCGATTATCCGGAGATCTTCCGGCGCTGCCAGGAGACCTTCGCCTGCTTCCTGCACACCGCCGACCCGCGCGGTACCTTCGACGTGACGCCCGAGGAACGCGAGGCCTTCTTCGAGAAGCTCTACGGCGAGCGCGGGTTCGGAATCTGGGTCGGCAATTTCAACGACATCCTGACCAACAAGGACGCCAACGCGCTGATTTCCGATTTCGTCGCGCGCAAGATCCGAAGCCGGGTGAAGGATCCCAGGGTCGCCGAGAAGCTCATTCCGAAGAACCACGGCTTCGGCACCCGCCGTGTGCCGCTCGAGACCCGCTACTACGAGGTCTACAACCAGCCCAATGTCGAACTGGTCGATCTTACGGAGACGCCGATCGAACGCGTGACGCCGACCGGCATCAAGACCAGCGCGCGTGACTACGAATTCGACATGATCATCTACGCCACCGGCTTCGACGCTCTGACCGGCGCTTTCGACCGCATCGATTTCCGCGGCGTTGACGGCCGTAAGCTGAGGGATGAGTGGGCGGAAGGCGCGGAGACATTCGTCGGCATGTCGGTCGAAGGCTTTCCCAACATGCTGCTGCTGCTGGGGCCGCACACCGCCCTGGGCAACATCCCTCGCAGCATCGAATACAATGTCGAATGGGTGACCGACCTGCTGCGCTTCATGCGCGACCGCGGCCTGACCCGCATCGACGCCCGGCCCGAGGGGGTCAAGGACTGGATGAAGACGGTGCACGAGGCGTCGGTCGGCCTGCTGTCCAACGACGTAAACTCCTGGTTCACCGGCATCAACACCAATGTCGAGGGCAAGCAGACACGGCGCATCTCGCGCTATAGCGGCAGTGCGCCCGCCTATCGCGCCCGCTGCGACGCGGTTGCCGCGAACGGCTACCGCGAAATGGATTTGGGTTAGTCGGAGCGGGACGACCCGGAGCGCGCCACTCCAGTTGCGCTCATATCCGTCAACAACATCATGACAGGGCGCCACTGGAGTGGCGCGCTCCAATGAGGTCTACCTTCCGAACCAGCCGGCCACGGTGGCCCTGACCCGGGGCGAAGTGAACGGCAGCACCAGCCAGGCCAGCAGCAGGAACTCCATGTGCATGTCCGGGCGAAGGAACGGAATCATGCCGAGCCCGACGAGGGCCATCACGAGATGACGGTGCATCCGGCGCGCCGGCATCCAGGGAGCAAGCGCCCGGTTCACCCGTTCCAGTTGTTCCTTGTCCATGGCCGTGTGTGAAGGTTGTTCCTCGATCGAATGGAGTCTGCCGGGCCTCTCGGTCGATTGCCAGCCCTGACATCAAGGTTCGAAATCATACGGAAGTGGTGTAGAAATCGGAAACGGCTGCCTGGACGGCACCTGGCTTACGGAAGGACTTGGATCGTGAACGCTCTTCGCACGCTCGCCCTGGCGTTGACGCTCGCCCTCGGGTTGGGCATGTCGGCCCATGCTCAGACGCCGCCCGCGGGCCTCTCGCAGGAGCAGTTCGACTCCCTGGTCGATGCGATCAGCAATTCCGTTTCCGAGAAGCTGAAGGCCGAAGGCGCGCATGCGCCGGCCCCCGCTGCTGCGCCGGCCGCGGCCCCCGCCGAATCGAAGTCGAAGTCGAAGGCGCCGCCGCCCCCGAAGATCGTAAGGGTCGAGCCGAAGACGGGCCCAGATCCGTTCGCCGCCCTGATCGATGGTACGGTCAAGGTGGTCAACGCGCTGCCCACGCTCGGCACCGAACTCGCCCGCATTCCAGGCCTCCTCAACCAGCAAGCGGCCGGTGGGCGAGGGGCCTCGACCTTCCTGCTGCTCCTCTGCGCCGTCGGCGTGGTCGCCGTCGCAGCCGAGGCCATCCTGCGGCTCCTGCTTCGCCGGTTCAGGGTGCGGCTGGCGGCAAATGCCGGGCCCGAACACGGCGTGCGATCGATCGCCCACCTCGTGGGTCTGGCCATGCTGGATGGGTTGGGCGTGCTGGCCGTCTGGCTGATCTGCAATGCAGCCACCGGGGCCTGGTTCACGGGAGCGACGGGACAGGACAAGCTGGCTGCCGCCGTGCTGGCGGGCATCTTCTCCTGGCGACTCTACGTCCTGCTGTTCCGTGTCATCCTGCAGCCCGAGCTGCCGACGGCGCGCCTCTGTGCGGTCGACGATCGCGGGGCGAAGTCCATGTACCTGCGCATCTCCGTGGTGATGCTGGTCATCGTGCTCATGCGTATCCTGGGCCAGGTCCTGGTAGCCATTCGCACGCCGGCGGACGCTCTCGCGGCCTTCCAGGTCGTCGGCGGCGTCCTCTATCTGGCCGTGTTCCTGTGGCTGGCTTACCGGTCGCGGGTCGCTGCACAGCAATGGTTCGGCGGCCTGCGAGAGCTCGCCCCCGTGATTGGTGCCCTCGGCCGCAGGTGGATCCCCATCGCTCCGCTGTTCTTCATCGCGCTGGGCGTAACGCTCATGTACGGGGCCGTGTCCGGCTCCGTGCATGTCGGCTCTGCGATGGTCCTGACACTGAACCTGGTCGTCGGCGTCCTGATCTTCGAGACGCTGATGCAAGCCTTCGTGCGCCGCCTCGACTCCCAGCTCGCCGGGCGGACGCCGGCCAGCGCGACGCCGAAGCTGCCGGACGTGGTGGCGCGCTGCATCCGTGTTGCCGTTCTCATCGGCGTCGCGGTGATGATCGCCGAAAGCTGGGTCGTGAACGTGCTCGGCCTGGTGAACGTCAGCGAATGGGAGCAGCTGACGAGTTCCTCGCGCACGGCTGGCGCCACTTTGTTCGTGGCCTTTGTCGCCTGGGAACTCTTCAAGTACATGACCGAGCCCTATATGGGGCCGAAGACCAAGGATGCCGCTCAGGCGATTGCCGACGGCGATGCGGCGGCGGGCCCAGCCTCGCGGCTCAGCACCATGATGCCGTTGATGCGGCGCACCGCGGCCGTGCTGATCATCCTCGTCGCGGTGATGATCGCGCTGCAGGATTTCGGCATCAACATTACGCCGCTGATCGCCGGCGCCTCGGTGTTCGGCATCGCCATCTCCTTCGGCAGCCAGACGCTGGTGAAGGACATCGTCTCAGGCCTGTTCTACCTGTCCGACGACGCGTTCCGGGTGGGCGAGTACATCGACTGCGGCAAGGCCAAGGGCACGGTGGAGGGCTTCACCCTGCGCTCGATCAAGCTGCGCCACCAGAACGGTCAGGTGCATACGATCCCGTTTGGCCAGCTTGGCCAGATCACGAACTTCAGTCGCGACTGGATCACGACGAAGTTCAACCTGCGCTTCGCCCGCGACACCGACATCGAGAAGCTGCGCAAGGCGTCGAAGAAGATCGGCGCCGACATGATGGAGATGCCGGCGATCGCCGACCAGATCCTGGCGCCCTTCAAGATGCAGGGGGTGGCGGATATTACCGGCAACGCCATCGTCGTGCGCTTCAAGTTCACGGCCCGGCCGGGCAATCCGGCCGCCATCCAGCGCGAGGCCATGAAGCGGATGTTCAGCACCTTTCCGGCGATGGGCTTCGAGTTCGCGAAGGACGGCGCCAACGTCGTCGTTCACACCGGGCCGGCCTCGAACGATGCATCGGAGGGAATGCCCACTCCGCCCGCACCGGCACCGGCAAACGTTCCGGTGGCCGCGAGCTGACGCCTTAATTTCGTCATTGCATACGGGTTGCAACGTGCGACCCGATTGGTGCAAAAGCGCCTCCCGACCCTCGCGAGGAGCCGCCTTATGACGACCGAAGCGCATTCCCAGACCGCCCGCGACCCGCGCAGCCTGCGGCCGATCCCGCGCTTCATCTTTGCGTCACGCTGGCTCCAGCTTCCGCTCTATGTCGGCCTGATCGTGGCGCAGGTCGTCTACGTCTTCCTCTTCCTGAAGGAACTGCTGCACCTCGTGATCGAGAGCCCCAGCGTCACCGAGCAGCAGGCCATGCTGATCGTGCTGGGCCTGATCGACGTGGTGATGATCTCCAACCTGCTGATCATGGTGATCGTGGGCGGTTACGAAACCTTCGTGTCGCGCATGGAACTGAACCGCCATCCCGACCAGCCGGAATGGCTCAGTCACGTCAATGCCAGCGTTCTCAAGATCAAGCTCGCCATGGCGATTATCGGCATTTCATCGATCCATCTGCTCCGGACCTTCATCGAAGCGGGCACGCTCGGCAAGCCGGGCTCGACCTATACCGAAGCCGCGATCATGTGGCAGTCGATCATCCATGGCCTTTTCATCCTGTCCGCCATCGGCATCGCCGTCGTCGACCGTCTTTCGCAGCCGCCGGCACAGCATCACTGAGAAATCGGGGCCGATCGTGTCGCCGGATCGAGGAACGTCGATTCCCCTAGCCGCCAGTCGAATTTCCGCTGACAACCTGTAGATTGACGAGTAGATTTCAGTGATGCCACCGGAACTGGTGGATTGAGGTGATATAACTACTGTCATCTTGCAGGCGGCAACACCCATGATCGAGAGACGTTCGGAAGCCACCCGCCTGGCCGTGGCTTGTTGAGATGCGCGATCTCATCACCGGGATGGTCGCCGTCGTGGTCGTGATCGTCGGCATTTTCTTCCTGGCGGCGGTCATGCAGCGCAGCCAATACCAACCCCCTTCGATTGGCCCGTACCTGCCTGACTGCGCGCTGGGCAAATCCTCGGCCGATCCCCGCGCCTGCGATCCGCAGAAGTGAACCGCTCAAGGCCGGTATCTCTGGAACTCCACGCGTCCGGCACTTGATGGGGTTGCCGGACGCGTGGGGCGCGCTGGAAGGGGGCCGGACTACTGCGCTGCGCCGCCCGCCCAAGGAGACATGATCTCGTTCATGCCGGCGAGTTCGCCCGTCTTGGGATCGCGCACGATGCAGGACGGGTTGGCGAAGCCCAGCGGCGAGACCGGATTGTCGACCTCGACCATCGGCAGCTTCGCCGCGATCGCCTTCTTCACGTCGTCGGGCAGGTCGCGGTTCACCCGGATCGGTCCGACGCCGGAAATGTCGACGCGGGGCTGGTGGAACGCGGCTTCGACGTCCATGCCGCGGTCGATCATCATCAGCGAGAGCTGCGAGACGGCCGGCACGATGCGCCGGCCGCCCGAGGCACCGATGCAGAACCACGGCTGGCCGTCCTTGACGACGACGACCGGGCAGATGTTGCAAAGCGGTTTCTTGCCCGGCGCGATCGAGTTCGGGCGATTGGGCTCGGGATCGAACCACAGCATGCCGTTGTTCATGGTGATGCCCGTCTTGGGCAGCATCACGCAGGAGCCGAACAGGCTCATCAGGGTCTGGGTCAGCGCCACCATGTTGCCTTCGGAGTCGGCTGCGCAGAAATGCGTGGTGCAGGTGTCGGTCGGCTTGTCGCCCAGCGTCTTCAGCCGCTCGTCATAGGCCTTGTGCATGCCCTCGGCGATGGCGGCGAAGAACTCCGCGCCGGGCGCACCCTTGCCCTTCGTCGCCGCGCCCGCGAGTTCGATGGCGCGGCGCAGGGTCGGGCCGGCGGTGAGGCCGCCCGCGACGTTGATGGTGACGCCGTTGTGCTCGAAGGCGAGGGGATCGACGATCCTGGCTTCGTAGCTCGCGAGATCCTCGTAGGAGATCTTCGAGCCCCCGGCCTGCAGGTCGGCGGCGATGTCGCGGGCCAGACTGCCTTCGTAGTATTCGCGCGGGCCGCCTTCGGCGAGGCGCCGCATCGTCTCTCCGAGGTTGCCGAGCTTGATGTAGCGGCGGGTGCCGGCCCAGTCGCTGGCGGGGACGCGTCCGTCGTCGCACAGATAGCTGGCCTTGGAGGCGGGGAACTTCTCGAGATGCTTCGCGCCGTTGGCGATCATCACCTGCATGTACCAGTCGAGTTCCATGCCGCGCTGGGCAATCTCGACGCCGGGCTGCAGCACGTCCTTCCAGGCCACCGTGCCGAAGCGCTCCAGCGCCTTGGCGAGGCCCGCGACCATGCCGGGCACGGCGATCGAGTGATAGCCGACCTCGTTCCGCTGCTCCTTGATGTCGGGCCAGGCGAAGGGGTTGGCGGGGCCGGGGCCGACGATCTCGTAGACCGACGGATCGAGCTTTTTGGCCGACACGGGACCGTAGTCGACCGTCCAGGCACGACCCTCCTTGGCGCTCCAGATCGTCATGAAGCCGACGCCGCCGATGCCGCTCATCCAGGGTTCGAGGGCGCCGATCGCCATGCCGGTGGCAACCGCCGCGTCGATGGCGTTGCCGCCCTTGCGCAGGATGGAGGCGCCGACTTCAGCCGCCTTCACGTTCTGGGCGACGACCACACCCTTGCCGCGAACCGCATGCTTGGTGAATTTCAGTTGCCGTGTCAGCGACTCGCTCATCGATGCTCCTCAAATGCTGGGAAGACTTTAGCGGGGCCTCTTTTGGCCACAAAGCCTGTTAAACTGCAGGGCGGACCGGCAGAAAGATCGTGGCGTGGCTGAACTGAACCAGATCGATCTGCGGGCACTCAACAGAGGCGACAAACGCACATGGGATGCGTTCGTCGTTGCGGCGGCACCGTTGATCAATGCCGTCGTACGCCGGACCCTCGCGCCCTACCGGCTGAGCGAGGACGACGTCCTGGATGCCGCCCAGGACGTCTTCGTGCGGCTGTGCGCCCAGGATTTCAGGCTGTTGAAAACCTATGATCCGGCCCGCGCCGGCCTGCCGACCTGGCTGTCCGTCGTCTCGCGATCCTGCGCCATCGACCATCTGCGGCGCCGGCGTCAGGCCACCGAGCCCATCGATGACGTGCCGGAGGCCTTTCTGGGTATCGAGGATCGCCATGTGGAGAAACTCCGGATCCCCGACGGTCTCCTGACGGCCCGGCAGGTCCTGATCCTGAAATACCTCTACGACGAGGAGCGCGACGTCCTTGAAGTTGCACGGCTGCTGTCCGTCGATGCGCAAACCATCCGAAGCACCCATCACAAGGCCTTGCAGAGGCTGCGTGCGCATTTCCGGGAAGAAGAAAGCGGCGGTGGGGGATGAATCGCGATGTTTTGGCGTAGTGTGAGCAGGAGCGACCTATGAACACCCAGCGGACCCCAAGGAGCGACAAGGAGCTGTGGCGGAGCCTCGCCAGCCAGCCCTCCGTTGCGCCTGTCTCCGCCCCCGCCGCTGTTGGCGAAATGGACCTCGCCGCCTGGCTCGAAGGCCGTTTGACCGAGGAGGCAGCCGGGCCGATCGAGGCGGCCGTGGCGGCGGACCCGGCGCTGCGGCGTGCAGCTCTCGATCTTGCCGATATCCTGGGCAAGACCCTGCCGGCCGCGCCGGAGCGGATGGTCGTGCGGGCTCGCGCGTTGGTGGGATTCGAGACGGAGCGTGGAGGGGCCAGCGGCGGCCTGTTCGGGAGATGGTTCTCCGGCCGGGGCCTCTTCGCCGGTCCAGGCCATGCGCTTCAGCAGGGAGTGATGGCGGCCGCCGCCCTGGTGATCGCGACCGGGGGATTCATGGTCGGCGGCGGGTTGGGCGAATCGCTTGCCCAGCAACGCGAGGGCTATTCGGCCACCGAGACCGCGAGCACGACAACGACGACCTCGAATGAGGTCAGCGAGTTCTTCGCCGGCGACGGCCTCTGACATGACCTCGCGCCTGATCCAGATCCTGCTCGGCCTCTCGCTGCTGTTGAACACGTTCGTCCTGGCGGGCTTCGTCTACCGCAGCTGGATCGCCCCGCCGTTCGAGATGCACCGGATGCCGCCGCCGCGCGGAACCCCCGGTCCGCCGGGACAGCCGGGCGGTCCGCGCCTCAATCCCGTCGAGATGGTTACGCGCGATCTCGATCTCGATGCCGACCAGCGCAAGGTCATGCAGGATCTGTTCGATCAGTATGCGAAGGAGCGACGCGAACGCCTGCAGGCGATTGCGCGTCTGCGCGAGCAGACAGGCACGGAAATTTCCCGGACGCCGCCCGACATGGCGAAGATCGACGCGCTGATCGATCAGGTCAGTGGGTTGCGCGCCGAGCAGCAGAAGGAGACACTGCATACGCTGATTCAGCTTGAGCCGAGTCTTCGGCCCGATCAGCGCGAACGCCTGCAGAAGCTCCTCGTAGACCGGGTTGCTTCGCCACTGCCGCCGCCACCTCGTCCGCCGGCTGGAGGTCCGCCGCCGCGCCCGCCGCAATAGGAGGCCTGTCGTGAGCACACGCCTTGGTCGTCGCAGTTTCGTGGGAGGCGCCGCTGCGCTGTCCGCCGGTCTTTGGTCCGTGCCGCCGGCTCATGCGGCATCGGCGATGGGTTTCGATGACGCGCGGCATCTCCTGTCGCGCACCTCGTTCGGTGTGACGCCGGCGGAGATCCGTTCGCTCGAAGCGGTCGACTATGCGGTGGCCGTCGACCGCCTGCTGGCCGATCCCCGGCGAGAGGCGATGACGCCTGCGCCCGACTGGCTCGGCATGGGCCCGGCCGAACTGCAGCACCGTCAGAAGACCGCCGAAGCGCAGCGCAAGCAGGGCCTCGACGGCAAGAAGCTGGAAATCATGCTGCCGGTCCGCGAGCAGGGCCGCGAGCTCAGGAACTGGTGGGTCGAGGAGATGATCACGACCGACCAGCCGCTGGTCGAGCGCATGACCCTGTTCTGGCACGGCCACTTCACCTCCTCGCTGATCAAAGTGCGCTATCCGTCGTCGCTGTTTCGCCAGAACGCCCTGTTCCGGCGGGAGGCGCTGGGCAACTACGCGACCCTGCTGCGGGCCGTCGCGCGCGATCCGGCGATGCTCGTCTATCTCGACGGCAGGGAATCGGTGGCACGCCAGCCGAATGAGAATTTCGCCCGTGAGCTGCTCGAGCTTTTCACCCTGGGCGAGGGGCAGTACGGCGAAGCCGACATCAAGGCAGCAGCACGCGCCTTCACCGGCTGGAGCGTCGACCGCGAGTCCGGGCGGTTCGTCGAGCATCCCGGCCGGCACGACGATGGCCAGAAGACCTTCCTCGGCAAGTCCGGCCGCTTCGGGGGCGACGAGATCCTGACGATCCTGCTCGCCCATCCGCGCACGGCCGAGATGATCGTCGAGAAGCTGTGGCGCGAGTTCGTGTCGCTGAAACCCGATCCCGCCGAAGTGACGCGCCTGGCGGCCGGGTTCCGCCGGGGCGGCTACGAGATCAAGCCGCTGATGCGGGCGCTCTTCCTGTCCGCTGCCTTTCGCGACCCCGTGAATCGTGGCGCGCTGATCAAGTCGCCGGTCGACCTGATTGTCGGGACCGTCCATGTGCTCGGTCTGCCGGTGCCGGAGAAGACCGGGCTGGTCCGCATGCTGCAGGGACTGGGGCAGGTGCCGTTCGATCCGCCGAACGTGAAGGGCTGGGCCGGCGGCGAAAGCTGGATCTCCACCTACACGCTGCTGCTGCGTCAGCAGTTCCTGCGGCGCATGATCGAGGCGACCACCGTGGCGCCGATGGATGGCGGCATGCGGATGGCCGACAGGCCCAACCGCAGGGCCGACCGCCGCGAGCAGCTTCCGGCTGCGGAAACCATGCCGATGATGGAACCGGCGCGCCCGGTCGAAGGCCGCAGCCTGCGCAATGCCGGCAACGAGGTGCGCCTTGGCTCGACCCTGGCCGGTGTCGACAGTGCCATGCTGCTGCGCACGCTACTGCCGCACCAACCGATCGACGGGGTGGACGCCAACCATACGGCGGGCGCCGTCGTGGCGTCGGCGCTGCTCGATACGACCTACCAGTTGAAGTGAGGAAAGGGCGATGGGCCGTATCCTCCTGCTGGTCGAACTGAAGGGCGGCAACGATGGGCTCAACACGCTCGTTCCCTATGCCGATCCCAGATACCGTGAACTGCGTGCCGGCATCGGCGTGCCCCGCGAGAGGGTCGTGCAGCTCGACGAAAAGGTCGGCTTGCACGAAAAACTCGCGCCGCTGATGGAGTCCTGGAAGGCAGGCGACTTGGCGATCGTGCAGGGCGTCGGCTATCCCTATCCCAACCGCTCGCATTTCCGCTCGATCGAGATCTGGGACACCGCCTCCGCCGCGTCCCAGACGCTGAGCGAAGGCTGGGTTGCCCAAGCCTTCAACGGCGCCAGCCTGGCCAAGGGCGTCGGCGTCGACTGTATCGTGGCCGATACCAATGCGCTGCCTGCGACCGGCCCGTCGCTGCGCACCATCGTCATGCAGGATGCCGAGAACTTCCTGCGCCAGGCCAATGCCATCGGCGCGGCAGCGGCGATGGCCGATGGTGGCAATCCGGCGTTACGTCACTTGCTGGCAGTGCGGCAGGAGATCAACGCCGCGGCAGCCGGCCTGCGCGACCGGCTGCGCAACGCGCCGACGCCGACCGAGGCCTATCCGCAGGAGCTTCTCCTGGGCCGCCAGCTCGATCTTGCGACGCGAGTCCTCTCCGCCAAGGTTCCGGTAGTAGCGATCAAGGTAGCGCTGGGCGGCTTCGACACCCACGCGAACCAGACGCCCACGCATGAGCGCCTGCTGGCATCCCTGGCGTCCAACCTCGCGACCCTGCGCCGGAACCTGATCGCCGCCGACCTCTGGAAGGACGTGGTGGTGGTGACCTATTCGGAGTTCGGCCGGCGTGCCAAGCAGAACGCCAGCGGCGGCACCGACCACGGCACGTCAGCCCCGCAATTCGTCATGGGCGGCGCAGTGAAGGGCGGTCTCTACGGCGTCTATCCGCCGCTGTCCGATCTTTCGGACGGGGACCTGAGACACACGGTCGACTTCCGCAGCGTCTTCGCCACGCTGGCCCAGGGCTGCTGGGGCCAGTCGTGCGATTTCGGGCTGCGTCAGCCGCAGAGGCTGGGTTTCCTGATTTAGTGAAGCCTGACGCCGGGCCGTCCCAGGATCTCGTCGCGCACCGAACCGCGGTCGGCCTCGATACGAATGTACCAGATGAGCAGCGCGGCGATGATCTTGATGACCACCGGAACGACGATATAGACGATGATCAACGCCGTCCCGCTGTACAGTCCTTGGGACGGATTGAACCCCAGCAGGGCCGCCACCGGCAGCGAGCCCGCCGCGCCGATCGCCGTCGCCAACTTGGTCGACAGTGCCCAAAGGCCGAAATACGCGCCGGTGTCGCCCTTCGTATCCTTGCCCTCGTCGGAGTTGATGATGTCGGCCAGGATCGACGGCGGCAGGCCGTAGTCGGCGCCGATGCCGAGGCCGGTGATGACGGCGATGGGCATGAACCAGACGAAGTCGCCGGCGCCGAGGAAGATACCCAAAGACATCGCTGCGGCCGTCAGGACCATCGCAATGAACCAGGCGGCGGTCTTGCTGAAGCGGCGTGACAGCAGCATCCAGAGCGGTACGCTGACGGCGGCGGCACCGAAATATACCAACAGGATGATGCCAGCCTGCAGCTTGTTCCCCTTCAGCACATGCTCGACGTAGAAGAGCATCACGGAGACCGCGACACCCAGTGCCGCCCCGTTCACGATGAACACCAGCAGCAGGCGACGGAAGAGCCGGTTCTTCAGTGGCGCGAAGAACGGGATGAGGGTCTTGATCGTGACGCTTCGGTCCATGTTCCGGGTCGGCCGGGCAAGCGATGGCATCAGGCCAATCAGCCAGTCGCGGAAATAGCGGACATGGATCTCAGGGTTCTCGCGCACGACAGGCGGATGCACCGAGGGCGGCGACCAGAGCAGGGTGGGAAGCGAGAACAGGACGGCGATGGGGATGAAGATCAGCCCCATGTAGACGTAGCCGGCGTGCTCACCCAACTGGGCCGTGAAATAGGTGGGGAGAACGACTGCCAGGGTCATGCCGATCAAGCCGAAGACCTCGCGGCCGACCGTAACCCTCGTTCGTTCGTTGTAGTCGTCGGTCAGTTCGGCGCCGTGGGCGTGATAGCTTATCGACACGCCGGCATAACCGAGGTGAACGACGAACAGGGCTACGAACAACCAGGTCGCCAGCAGGCCGGGCTGGATGAACAGGGACTGCGGCGGGTGGAACAGCATGTAGAAGCCGCCGATCAGCAGCGGCAGCATCAGGGCCACGAAGGTGAGCCGTCCGCGCGGGCCGCGATGGGTGAACTTGTCGCTGACCAGGCCGATGACCGGATCCTGCACCGCATCGATGACGCGTGTCGTGATGAAGATCAGGCCCATGATGCCGAGCGGCACCTTCAGGACCTCGCCATAGAAGTGGCTGACGTTCAGCACCACCGGCAGGGCCGCCATGTTGAGCGGCAGCTGATTGGTGGAGTAGGCGACGAGACGGTCGAAACGCAGCCTTATGGACGTCGTCGAGCCGAGGCCGGACTGGGGCGCATGCACGCGTGTTTTGCCTTCCTGTTCGGCTCACCTTTGACTGGCGGCCTCTTGATTGCCGACAGTTATATATGCCTGAAGTGTGCCTGCAAAACGTCCGTGCGGCGCGTCGAAAAGCCTGCGGCACAATAGGCGAGGTAATACCGCCACATGCGGCGGAAACGCTCGTCGAAGCCCATGCGGCCGACCTGGTCGGCCACCCGGTCGAAGCGGCCGAGCCAGGTTTCCAGGGTCCGCGCATAGTCCAGTCCGAAACTGTAGAGTTCTGCCACCTTGAGACCCGCCTGCCTGCACTGTTCGCGCAGGCTGGAGGGAGACAGGAGCATGCCGCCCGGGAAGACGTAGGTCTGGATGAAATCGGGGTGCCTGCGGTAGCGCTCGAAGAAATCGTCGGCGATCACGATGGCCTGCACGATGGCCGATCCGCCGGGCACCACATGGCGCTTCAGCGTCGCAAAATAGTCGGGCCAATAGCGTTCGCCGACGGCCTCGATCATCTCGATCGACACGATATGGTCGTAGCGGCCCTCGATGTCGCGATAGTCGCGGAACTGGAGGTCGACGCTGTCGGCCAGTCCGGCCCGCTGCAGCCGGGCGCGGGCATAGTCGAGTTGCTCCCTGGAGATGGTGACGCCCGTCACCCGCATGCCGCGTCGGGCGGCGACTTCGGCGAATCCGCCCCAGCCGCAGCCGATCTCCAGGATGCTATCGCCCTGGCGGGCACCGAGCTGCGACAGGATGCGCTCATACTTGGCGATCTGGGCGGCCTCCAGCGGCTTCTCCGCCTCGCCTTCGTACAGGGCGGAGGAATAGGTCATCGAGGGATCGAGCCACAGGCCATAGAACTCGTTGCCCAGGTCGTAGTGGGCATGGATGTTCTTCTTGGATCCCTCGCGGGTGTTCTCGTGGCGCCGATGCAGGAACTTCAGCAACAGCCCGTGAAAGAAATTCGTCCGGGTGATCTTGCCGAGCATCTTCTCGTTGGCGAGCAACAGGCTGATCAGGCTCGGCAGGTCGGGCGACTCGCAGAAGCCTTCCATGTAGGCCTCCGCGAAGCCCATGTCGCCATCGAGGAGGACTTTCCGGAAGAAGCGCCAGTCCCGGACATCGATCTCGGCGTGCGGAGGGCCGTCGCCCGTGCCGAAGACACGCACGTTGCCGTCGGGAAGTCGCACGGTCAGGCGACCGACGGACAGACGTTCCAGGGCTTTCAGGACAAACCGGGCGGCGAGAGGCATGCGGTCCGAAGTGAAGTCAGCGGGTCACGAGCTCCGACGGCGGTGCTGGCTTGGTGTAAAATCTCGCCCGCTTCCGCCACAGATGCAAGGCCTGCCAATGGATCCGGACCATGACGGCCAGCGTCATGGTCGGGTTTGCGAGGAAGCGTCGCAATATGCCGCGGTCGTCCAGCGGTTCGCGCCGGCCGCCCACGGAGGTGGCGAGCATCAGTCCCCGGGCATCATGGAAATTCACGTCGACATGCGCGCGCTCGTCGTCGAGGCGAAAGCGGAAGCGATAGCCGCCCTCGATCGGAAGGAACGGCGAGACGTGGAAGACCTTGCGGCCTTCCAGCCACTGGTCGGGCTCGATCGGCGTCCGGTCGTCGTGGTAGACCAAATAGCAATGGCCTTCGCCGAAGGTGTTGTTGACCTCGCAGAGGACGGCCCGGAGGGTTCCGGTGCGATCGCGGCAGAACCAGAAGCTCACCGGATTGAACACGTAGCCCAGCATGCGCGGCATGGTCATCAGCACGACCTCGCCGTCGCAGACGTCCGCCACGCCTTGCTGCTGCAGGATGTCCTGCAGCCAGACCTTGAGGTCCGAACCGTCGCGGGTCCCATGATCGGCCCGCCGGAAGGAGACGAGGCCGCGGCGGTCGAGCTTCAGCCAGCGGCCGGCGGCGCCCTCCAGCGAATCAAGGTCGAGACAGAGATAGCCTACCTTGTAGCGAAACGCGTTCTCGCGCGGCCTCAGTCGCCGGTGGACGACGGTGGCGTCGACGATCGAATGAGGAGACGCGCCGCTCACGTCGCTTCCGGTGCGACCCGCGCCGCGACGGGAAGCGGCAGCGGTGGGAGGACGGGCCGGTCGGCCACGACCCTCGGTGGGTCGCCGATCCGGCGATGTTCGTCGGGGCGGACCCAGGGCCGGTGGACGCCGAGCTGCTCGGCAACATCGAGGCCGGCCGAGAGCGCATCCTCGTGGAAGCCGTAGCCGCAATAGCTGCCGCAGAAATAGGTGCCGCGGACGCCCTGGATGCGATGCAGTTCGCGCTGGGCGCGGATGGCTGCGGCGTCGTACATCGGATGCTCGAAGGAGAAGCGCGAGTAGGCCGCCGTGGGCGCGCGGCCGGGATTCACCGACACGAAGAGCGGCGTGCCATCGGGGAGATTTTGCAGGCGGTTCATCCAGTAGGTGACGCTCACATGGCTGTCGCGACTGCGGCTGTCGGCAACGTAGTTCCAGCTCGCCCAGACGTTGCGGCGCTTCGGCATCAGGCTCTCGTCACCGTGCAGCCACACCTCGTTCGAAGAATAGGCGAAGCGGCCCAGCAGGTCGCGTTCCGTCTGATCGGCGTCGGTGAGCAGGGAAAGTGCCTGGTCGGCATGGCAAGCCATCACGAGCCGATCGAAG
Organism: Reyranella sp.; assembly: GCF_004297265.1. Taxonomy (GTDB): domain Bacteria; phylum Pseudomonadota; class Alphaproteobacteria; order Reyranellales; family Reyranellaceae; genus Reyranella. The sequence goes on along the minus strand of NZ_SCUT01000040.1, from coordinate 89,892 downwards.
TGATCCCATTGGCCTCCTGCGTCACGCACGTCCACCCCACCGGCTGTACGCCGCACGGCGCTGGCCGGCGTCGCCAGTCGCGCCCGCGCACGCAGCGGTGCCACGATCCGCTCGACATAGGAGCGGCTGCCGCCGCTCACCGTGCGCCACTGCAATTGCGGACCGATCGTCAGGAGACCGTGATTGTTGAAGAAGCGAGCGAACGTCTGTGCCGGATAGTCGAGCATGCGTCCGGGCGGCGTCGACCAGATGCAGGCTGCCATCGGCACGAGATAGCGGTCGCGGAAGGCGTCGCCGAAGCCGCTCTGGTCGATGAAGTTCCCGATCGTGAAGTCTAGGTCTTCCGCCTTGTCGAGGAGCTGCGGCGCCATACGGTTGAAGCGCAGGATGTCGTGCGTCATGCGCAGGAAGGAGGGGCGGGCGAGGTTGCCGCGCTGGGCGAAGTAGCCGGCGAAGGAGCTGGCATACTCGAACCCGCCCTCGTCCAGACTGACGGCGAACGACATGTCCGACGGTTCGGTCGGCACGCCGAGATGGTCGAAGAGCGCGACGAGGTTGGGATAGTTGCGCTCGTTGAAGACGATGAAGCCGACATCGACCGGCTGGCGGCCCTGTTTCGTCGGTGCTTCGACCGTACAGGAGTGGCCGCCGAAGCGGTTCTCGCGCTCGTAGACGACCACGTCGTGGCGGCGGCTGAGAAGCCAGGCGGCTCCGAGACCGGACACGCCGGCGCCGATGACGGCGATTTTCATTTTTCGAAGGCTCCCCTGGATGGCTTCTACGCAGATTTTTTTATGGTTTGGAAGGCGGCCAGCGCCCGGTCCCGGGCGGCGCCGTGGTCGACGATTCGTGCCGGATAGACATCTGCCGGGACCGCGGCTGTCCACGGACGATGGATCGCGTAGTTGGGCAGGTGCGCGAGTTCGGGAATCCAGTGGCGGACGTAGTCGCCGTTCGGATCGAACTTCTCGCCCTGGAGAACAGGGTTGAAGACACGAAAGTAGGGAGCGGCATCGGCGCCGCAGCCGGCGACCCACTGCCAGCCCGTCGCATTGTTGGCGGGATCGGCGTCGACCAGCGTGTCCCAGAACCAGCGTTCGCCCCGGCGCCAGTCGATCAGCAGATCCTTGGTCAGGAAGGATGCCGTGATCATGCGCACGCGGTTGTGCATCCAGCCGGTCGTCCAGAGCTCGCGCATCCCGGCATCGACGACGGGATAGCCCGTCCGGCCGCGTTGCCAAACGCCGAGTGCAGTTCCCGGATCGGCCCAGGGGAACGCATCGAACTCGCGCCGGAAGTTTCGCTCCGCCAGATCGCCGTTGTGGAAGATCAGGTGGTAGGCGAACTCGCGCCAGCCGACTTCCGACAGAAACTTCTCGGTCGCGGCCGAGGCGCCCCGGGTCATCACGGCCTGCCAGACCTGACGAGGCGAAACCTCGCCGAAAGCTAGATGGGGAGACAGGCGGGACGTCCCCTCCACCGCCGGACGGTCACGCGCCTCGCGATAGTCCTCGAAAGCCTCGTCGAGGAAATTCGTGAGACGCTGCCTGGCGCCGTTCTCACCCGGGGTCCAGGCGGCGCGAATTCCGCCGGCCCAATCGGGCGCGGTGGGCAGCAGGCGCCATGAGGCGAGCGGTTCGCTGGCCGGCCACGACTTTGGCGCGGGCAGGCTCTTCGGGGAGGGCAGCGGGGCGGAAGGTGACGGCATCGCGCGGCAGGCGCGCCAGAAGGGTGTGAACACCTTGAACGCGTCGCCGCTCCGCGTCGTCACCTCCCAGGGCTCGAAGAGCAGGTTGGCCTTGAAGCTCTCGACCGCGACCCCCCGTTCGGACAGCGCCTGTTTCAGACGTGCATCACGATCGCGGGAGCCCCGGTCGTAGACCCGGTTCCAGAAGACCGACGCGGCCCCGCAATCGGCCGCGAGTTCCCCAATCACCTTCTCCGCAGGCCCCCGGCGCAGGATCAGCCGAGATCCCAGACGGTGCAGCGACGCGTCGAGGGCGAGGAGGCTGTGGTGCAGCCACCATCGCGAAGCGGCGCCGGGCGGCCTGACACCGTCGGTTTCTCCGTCCAGGACGAAGACCGGCACGACGGCATGGCCCGCCTCCAGCGCCTTGATAAGCGCGGGATTGTCCGATAGGCGAAGGTCGCGACGGAACCAGACGATCGAAACCGACATGTGCGACATACGCACATGCCGAACGAACGGATGACCGGCCGCGACTAGGTCAGGACCGGGGGCAGTTGGGGGCCGGCCGCATCTCCAGGCTCTGGAGATCCGCGGTGACGGTGATCATGCCGGTATCGACGGTCAGACGGTCGAGGACGCCATTCTCGAAGACCTGAGCCGTCACAGAGAAGAGCGGGCGCTGGGCCTGGTCGCGACCGCGGGTGAAGCTCATGGACACTGGCCAGGACTTGCCCTTCGGCGTGGCGACGGGCTTGTCCGTCGGCCGGGACGCCCGCAGACGGCCGTCGTCCAGTTGCGTCACGTCGATCAGGAACCCGTCCCCCATCACTTCGGGATCGAACATCAGGGCCGGAAACGAGGCGGCATTGGCGCGCAGCCTTTCGGTGAGGTGATCGATCGCCGCCACCGGCATCAGCGTGGCGAAGGGCAGAAAGAACTGGGAGGGCTGGGCGCCTGCGGTCGCGATTTCGGCGCGCAGTTCGCCGTGCGCGCGCTGGACGCGACCCTTGGTTTCGCGCTTGTTGCCGTTCTGAACCTGCGTGGTCTGGTACCGCAGGCTGTTGCCGCTGCGGGGTTCCTCGGCGTCCAGTTTGGAGGACAGGCTCATCTTCCAGGACGCGGTCAGCGCGATCTCGGACGTGATGTCGCGCTTGAGGTGCCAGCCTGCGCAATCCTGCGAAAGATCGTGGATCGCGGTGCCGATGCGCGGCGCATTGGCGGCGGCCCCCAGTCGCAGCACGTACTCTGCACGATGCGGCTGCATCTGCGCGAAGGCCAGCTGCGGTCCGCCGAGGAATGCCACGAGGACGAAACACACAAGACGATGCATCACGCCACCTTGCGCAGAGGCCAGTATCGGGTCAATCGTGCTTCGCATGGAATGGCGAGGGATCGTGGCAGGATTCCGGCGGGGTTTCGATCGCAAGGGATCATGAACCGGCTTGAGTTCATCTGCGCGGGAGAGCCGCTCGAGGCGCTGCCGATGGGCGCCTTGCACTGGCCGGCCGAACGGCTGCTGGCGGTGGCCGATCTCCATCTGGAGAAGGGCTCGTCCTATGCCGTCAACGCTCGCAAGTTGCTGCCGCGCTACGACACGCGTCAGACCCTGGGGGCGCTGGCCGCGCTGATCGATGCCGTGCAACCGCGCACGGTCGTTTGCCTGGGCGACTCGTTCCATGATCGCGCGGCCATCGAGCGCATACCGGATGAGGAGCGGAGGGAGATCGAGCGGCTGGCGTCGCGGACGCGCTTCGTATGGATCGCCGGCAATCACGATCCCACGCCGCCTCCTTCCGGCTGGGGGGAGGTCGCGGAGGAGATCAAGGCGGGACCGCTGGTGTTCCGGCACGAGGCGCTGTTCGGACCGGCCGACGGCGAGGTCTCGGGGCACTACCATCCCGTGGCCGCGCTCACGGTGCGGGGCCGCGGGTTGCGGCGGCGTTGCTTCCTCACCGACGGGAGGCGTCTCATCCTCCCGGCTTTCGGCGCCTATGCCGGCGGGCTCAACGCGCTCGACCCGGCGATCGCGCAGCTCTTTCCCGACGACTACGACGCGCTCGTCGTCGGGAAAGACGCGGTGCGCCGCCTGTCGTGGCGGCAGCTCCGGCCCGACGCGACCTTCAGATAGCCGGTTCTACTTCGGCAGCTCGTACCTCAGCGTCACCTCGCCCAGGCCCTCGATCCTGCCGGTGGCGGTACTGCCCGGCGGCACGAACTGGCAGGCGACCATGCTGCCCGACGAGACGATCATGCCCTTCTTCAGGCGCTTGCCGTGGTCGCCAAGCTTGTTCGCAAGCCACGCCAGCGCATTGTAGCAGTGACCCAGCACGTCGCCCGAGTGGCCCTCGCGCACGACCTTGCCGTCGAAGGAAACCGAACCGTGCAGGTTGCCGAGATCGAGCTTCGCCCAGTCCTTGTTGGGCTTCGCCAGCAGCGAGCCGCCGTTCCAGCCGGCATCCATGATCAGCGGATTGACGGCAAGGCGGCTGTAGTCGGCGCCGCGATCCTCGATCAGCTCGAAACCGGCGCGCGCCTCGCCGACATATTGGGCAATCGAGTCCCTGTCGTAGGGCTTTCCCTTCGGTGCCGGCACGTCCGCATTCACGATCAGGATGATTTCGAGTTCGGCGCCCAGTCGCGTCCAGCGATCGGCGCGGACCGTCGCCTTGTGCTCGAACACGCGCTTCTTGCGGATTGGCCCGTAGGCGGGCCCCTTCAGCCCGGTCTGCGCCAGGATCTGCGGCGAGGTCAGCGCGATCTTGTAGCCGACCAGCGGGCCCTGCTTGACGACCTGCTTCTTGAGGAAAGCGTCCTGGACCTTGTAGGCGAGGCGCTCGTCGTCCGTCGCGAACCGTTCCGGCCACCATCCGACCACGGCGCGCGCCTTGTCGACCTGATGCAGCCACGTGGCAGCCCTGGCGATGCTGAACGTCATTGGAGACTCCCCCTTGCTTGATTTCTTCGTCGTCGCATAGTGCCACCATGGTGGCGAAAGCGTTGCAAAATTTCGGGCCCGTGCGCAGCGGTGCTGTCGTGGGCGTCGTGCTTGCCGGCGGCGAGGGGCGACGCATGGGACCGGGCGCGCTGAAGCCACTGCGCCTGCTCGCGGGCCGGCCCATGGTGGCACACGTCGTGGACCGGCTGCGACCGCAGGTCATGGACCTCGTGATCGTCGCCAACGATCCGGCGCCGGAATTTCGCTCACTCGGTGTACCGGTGATCGCCGATCCGCTCGATGTCCAGGAGATGGCCCGGCGCGAGGGACGGCGGCTCGGGCCCCTGGCCGGCATCCTGGCCGGGATGGAATGGGCGCTGGAGCATCATCCCCATTGCGGCTGGATCCTGACGGCGCCGGCCGACGTGCCGTTCCTGCCGCTCGATCTCACTGTCCGGCTGTGCGGACTGATGCATGTTCCCGAGCCCGATGTCCTGATGGTGCGTCACGGCAAGCGGCGCGAGCACACACTCGCCATCTGGTCGGTGAAGCTGGCCGCCGATCTCCGGCGCGCCATCCTCGAGGAGGGGATGCGGCGGGTCGAGACCTTCGCCCTGCGCTATGTTTTCGAGGAATTCGTGTGGCCGGGTGACGCCGAGCCCTTTCTGAACGTCAACACGCCGGCGGAGCTCAGCGAGGCGATGCGTCGTCTGGAGCGAGTTCGATGACGTTGCCGTCGATGACGACCTTGCCTGCATTCTCGAAATTCACGGTGATGCGATGGTCGATCATCGACTGGATCTGGCCCAGACCCCAGTCCGGTCGGCCGGGATGACGCACGAAGTCGCCGGGGCTCAGCAATCCGTTACCGGGCTTGTCGAACAAGTTTCCGTTACTCCGCCGCTGGAGGTACGCTATCGGGTGTCTGACGCCCTGCTGCCGCAATCGGCAGTATAGACTGGGTTTCATCATGTCATGGAGGACACAATGAACACCACCCGCGTCGCCATCGCCTCGGCTCTCGCCGCCGCGCTCGTGCTGCCGGCGGCCACCAGCCAGGCGCAGGGCAACATGGAAAAATGTTACGGCATCGCGAAGGCCGGTAAGAACGACTGCCAGACGGCGAAGTCGTCGTGCGCCGGCACATCGAAGAAGGATGCGCAGGCCGACGCCTGGGTGTCGGTGCCCAAGGGCGCCTGCGAGAAGATCGTGAACGGCAAGCTCACGCCGAGCTGAGCATGAATGCGGGTGCCGGCATCGGGCTGCGTTCGCCGCATCTCGCGGAAATCGCGCGCGATCGTCCGGCGACCGGCTTTCTCGAAATCCATGCCGAGAACTATCTCGCGACTTCCCCGGCGCTGGAAACCGTCGAACTCCTGCGCCGGGACTACGAGTTCTCCGTTCACGCGGTCGGCCTGTCCCTCGGATCCGTCGACGGCCTCGACGAAGCACATCTGGATCGTGTTGCGGCACTGATCGATCGCCTCCAGCCGACGCTCGTCTCCGACCATCTTTCCTGGAGCGTCGCCGGCGGCCGTTATTTCAACGACCTGCTGCCGCTGCCCTACACGGAGGAGGCACTGCAGGCGGTCGTGCGCAATGTCGACCGGCTGCAGGAACGGCTGCGCCGGCGGGTGCTCGTCGAAAATCCATCCTGCTATCTCGCCTTCGCGCATTCGACCCTGTCGGAGCCGGAATTCCTGGCCGAACTCGTCGGCCGCAGCGGCTGTGGCCTGCTGCTCGACGCCAACAACATCTCCGTCACGGCGCACAATCTGCGGCTCGATCCCGAGGCGTGGCTCGGGAACCTGCCGGCGTCGGCGATTGGCGAGTATCACCTCGCCGGTCATACCGTGAACGAAGCGGACGGGGAGCCGATCCTGATCGACGATCATGGGAGCCGGGTCGCCGATGGTGTGTGGTCGCTGTTCGACGAGATCGTGCGCCGCCATGGGCCGCGGCCGACACTGGTCGAATGGGACACCGATCTTCCGGCTCTCGACGTGCTGCTCGACGAGGCGCGGCGGGCGGGTCGGGCGCTCGGCGTCGAGGTGGAGGCCGATGCTCGGGCTGCGTGATCTGCAGGCGGCTTTCGCGGCACACCTGGAGGGCGAGGATCGGCCCAGCCTCGCCGATGCCGTCATGGGCGACACGATCTCCGCCGCGGCGCGGCTAAGGATCCATCGCCATCACGTGGCGGAGAGCCTGGCAACGGCTCTCGCCGCCACCTACTCGACCGTCCAGGCAATCGTCGGGGAAGACTTCTTCCGGGGCATGGCCAAGGCGTTCGCGGCGACGGACCTGCCGCGGCAGCCGGTGCTGGCCGAATATGGCGGGGCGTTTCCGGCTTTCGTTGCAAGGTATGGGCCAGCCGCTTCGCTGCCCTATCTGGCCGATATGGCGCGGCTCGACTGGGCCCTGAATCTGGCGTTCCATGCGCCCTGGCGCGACCGGCTGTCCGTGTCCGACCTCGCGGACCTGCCATCCGAAGGTCTGCTGGCGTCGAGGGTCTCCCTCGCCGCCGGCTCGACCCTTGTCCGGTCGGCGTACCCGATCGACAGGATCTGGGAGGCGTCCAGGCCCGGGGCGGCGGCCGGGCGGGTATCGCTGGATGAAGGTCCCGCTTCGGTGATCGTGCTGCGCCGTTCCGGGGACGCAGCCTTTGCGAGACTGTGCCCGGCGGAGACGGCCTTCGTGGAGGCGCTCGCTGACGGCAAGACGCTCGAGGAGGGCGCCCACGCCGCGTTTGCGGTCGAACCGGCCTTCGACCTCTCTACAACCTTTGCCCGGCTGCTTGCTTTACAGGCATTTGCTGCATTGCAGCATGAGTCCTGACGTGGATGCCCAAATGCCTCGAAATCTGGGGATTATTACAACCGCTGTAATTGCTGCGCTGCACGGCTGAATCGGTCGGCGGCGCCGAAACGTTCTTGCTCCGCGAAAGCCCATCCCTATACTCCGCGCGCTTCGAAAAGGGTCCGCCTTTCCCGGGCGGACTGTCGTGGCTTCGAGTGGAGTTGCCGACGATGTCGATTACGTTGCCGCAGAATTATCGGCCGTCAGAACGTGAAGCTTTCATGAATCCGATGCAGCAGGAGTACTTCCGGCAGAAGTTGCTGAAGTGGAAGGACGAGCTGATCGATGAATCCAATCAGACGCTCCAGAACATGCAGGAAGAGAGTCTGGCGCAGCCCGATCTCGCCGATCGTGCGACCGCCGAGACCGACCGCTCGCTGGAGTTGCGGACGAGGGACCGTTTTCGCAAACTGATCTCCAAGATCGACCAGGCGATCAAGTCGATCGAGGAAGGCACCTACGGCTATTGCGAAGAGACCGGCGAGCCGATCTCGCTGAAGCGTCTCGAAGCCCGGCCGATCGCCACCCTGTCGGTCGAGGCGCAGGAGCGCCACGAGCGCATGGAGCGCACCCGCCGCGACGAAGGCAACGACTGACCAGCAAAAAGGCCCGCTTCTGCGGGCCTTTTCTTTGGCGCTCGTCGAGACCTTCAGGCCTTCGCTTCAGCCTGCATGGCCTCGCGGTTGAGCGCGCGGCCGGCTTGACCGCCGCCGGGCTTGCCGTCGCGCCACGCGAAGGCGCCGTTGCAGATCACCGTGTCGATGCCCGCGGCCGGCGAGATCGGCTTCTCGAACGTGGCGGTGTCGATCACCGTCGCCGGATCGAAGATGCAGATGTCGGCATAGAAACCGGGCTTCACCTCGCCGCGGTTGGTGAGATGGAAGCGCTGCGCCGAATAGGACGTCATGCGGCGCACCGCGTCCTCCAGCGGGAACAGCTTCAGGTCACGCGAGTAGTGGCCGAGCACACGCGGGAAGGTGCCCCACAGGCGGGGATGCGGATGGGCATCGAACGGGATGCCGTCCGAGCCGATCATGGCGCCGGGATGGGACATCGCGGCCTGCACGTCCTTCTCGTCCATCATGAAGTAGATGGCGCCGGCCGGCTGGATGCGGTCAGCGGCCTCCTTCATCGAGCAGCCCATCTCCTCGGCGATCTCCTTGAGATCGCGGCCGCTCATGCCCGGCACCTTGTCGGACCATGTGATGAGGACCTTGTCGGCGCGTTCCAGCATGTCGCTGCGCAGGATCGTGGAGCCGGCGACATACGGATAGACGTCGAAGGAGATCTGCTGCTTCTTCATCGCCTCGTTGAAGTGCGGCAGGGTCTCCTTCATGCGGCCGAAGTTGGAGCGGCCCGAGCACTTGTGATGCGACACGATGATCTCGGCGCCGACGCGACGGCCGATCTCGAACGTCTCGTCCATCGCCTTCAGGATATGGTCGCCCTCGTCGCGCATGTGGGCGGTGTAGACGCCCCCCCATCTGCCGAGCGGCGCGGCCACCTCCGCGACCTCATCGGTCGAGGCGTGGCTCGAAACGGCATAGAACAGGCCACTCGACATGCCGATCGCGCCTTGTTCCAGGCTCTGGTCGAGCAGTTCGCGCATCTGCTTGATCTCGGCGCCGGTGGCGACGCGGTTGAGGTCGTCGCCCATCGAGTTGATGCGCAAGGTGCCGTGGCCGATCAGGAAGGCGCCGTTGATGGCGGGCTTGGCTGCATCGACCTTGCCCGCGAACGACGCGAAGTCCTTCGAAAGGTTTTCCTTCTTCTTGATGATCAGCGACATCCAGTGGCCGACATCGGGCCGGACATACGGCGCGGCCGAGACGCCGCAATTGCCGCACACCACGGTCGTGACGCCCTGGCTCGCCTTCATCGCCATGGCCGGATTGTCGATCAGCGCGGTGTCGTCATGCGTGTGCACGTCGATGAAGCCCGGCGCCACGACCTTGCCGGTGGCGTCGATCTCGTTGTCGCCGCGCAACGTGCCCGGCGCCTCGACGGCTGCGATGCGGTCGCCCTTCACCGCCACGTCGGCGGCGAAGAGCTTCTTGCCTGTTCCGTCGGCCACCTGGCCGTTGCGGATGACGATATCGTAAGTGGCCATGTGGGCTCCTAGGCTTCGTTGCGGCCGAGCCGCATGTCGAGGTCGAACGGGTAGAGCGGGCGCTTGACCCGCTCGTACTTGAACAGCTTGAGGTCGGAGGCGGTGCAGCCGTCGCCGTCACACATCACGATGTGCTTGGCGATCGGCTCGAAGCCGGCGCGGAAGTGCTGGCGCGACTTGATGAGCACATACTTCTTGCGCCGCGGATCGATGCCGCAATGGGTGAAGACGCCGAGATCGTAGGGTTCGGCGCGCTTCTCCGAGATCACGATCTGCATCTTGCCGGTGTCGAGCACGGCGGTGCGGCCCATGCGCACCGTGGTGCCAGTCGCCATCGGGCCGGTCACGGTGAATTGGCCGTCGGTAATTGCCTTCACCTTGCCGGTGACCTTGAGCGGCTTGCCCTTGAGGCCCATGGCCGGCATGTCGATCTTGCCGCCCAGTTCGAGCGTCACCTCGGCGCCGACGCCGGCCTTGATCATCTGCTCGACTGAGGCCGGGTCGCAGATCGGTCCGGCGCAGGCGTCGTCGAGCTCCTGCTTCATGGCCTCCTCGATGACGCTCATGACGTCCTGGGTGCCGCCCGACGCGGTGTTGTCGCCATGGTCGGCCATGACGACCGGATAGTCGGTGTACCCTTTGGCGCGCCCCACCTGGACCGACAGCGGCTCCGGGTGAAACAGAAAGCCCTCGCGCTTCTCCCAGGCTGTATCGAGGATGCGGTTGAGCAGGATTTCGCCTTCGGCGGTGCGCTTGTCGCAGACGATGACCGAGGAGAGGGCGAGGTGGGGGATGTCAGCCTGCGGGAAGCCACCGAACACCGAGGCATTCAGGACCTCGCCGGTATCCTCGGCCTGGTTGGCCATGCCCATCAGGGTCTTCATCGGCTCGCGCGACGGCGTGTGGACCAGCGAGCTGCTCATGATCGGGCGGTTGCCCCAGACCATCTTCGGCTCGACCTCGCCGGCGAGGGTGCGGACCAGGGTGCGGCCGGCCCGGCGGGCCGTGTCGGCCATGTCGATATGAGGATAGGTGCGGTAGCCCGTCATGATCGTGGCGCCGTTCACCATGGCGTCGGTCATCTGGGTGTGGAAATCGAGCGCTACGGCGATCGGCACGTCGGGGGCGATCCGGCGGATACGATTGAGCAACTCACCTTCGCCGTCATCGTAGTGTTCGGCAACCATGGCGCCATGGAGAGCCAGTAGGACCGCGTCGCAGCCCTTCTTCACCTCGTCCACGATGGAGGTGGTCATCTGCTCGTAGGCGGCCTTGGTGACCAGGCCGGACGGATGGGCGGAGGCGGCCATCGGAACGGTGAACTCGGCGCCGGCCTTCCGGGCCACCTCGATGAAGCCGCCCAGGGAGGTGTTGGTGCCCTCCGCCTCCTGGATGGCGACCGGGCCGCTCAGCGAGCCTGCCCGGGCGAAGGATTCGATGGGGGTGGGCAGGGGCGAGAACGTATTGGTCTCGTGCATCATCATCGCGACTACGAACTTCCTGGCCAACAATCCCTCCATCCCGAGCTTAAGTCTTTGAACATCCTACTGAAATTGCGTCCCCACGCGTTTGCCGAAGCAATGCGTTCAGCACATAGCTGCATCGCACTATTATTGTGCGTTGCAAAAACAACACACCCGATGTCAGACATCAACGAACGCTAAATATGTGAATTCAGGGCTCTTTTTCGCTCTTGCATTCTCTTCGCAGGTGCACCATTCTTAGCGGGCAGCAAACGCTACCTCGGTAGCCTCTTTGTTTGCTGTATGCCCGTCTTGGGCGTTTCCTCCCTAAACTCGGGCCGTGCTTGTCACGGCCCCTTTTTTTTGTCTGAACGTGGTCCGGCGAATGATCGGCAGCTTTATTCGGCGGCCAGGGGGCGCGGCGGGGACTGCAAGGTCTCGTGCGCCTGCTGGCCCATTTCCTCGAGCAGGCCGGTGATCAGACGGGCGAAGACGCCCGCGACCGGGAGCCTCTCGTGCCGGGCCTCGTCCATATAGAGCGCCCGGTTGATCTCGATCTGGAGTGTATGGCGCGCTAGCGCCGGCCGACCGTAGCGCTGGGTCGTGAAGCCGCCCGCGTAGGGCTGGTTGCGCAGGACGCGCAGGCCGCGTGCGCGAAACCACCGCTCCGCAGCTGCTGTGAATGCCGGCGCACAGGCTTCCCCGTGATTGTCTCCCAGCACGATGTCGACCCGCTGGTCGCGGTCGCGCGCGCCGAGGTTGGAGGCCGAGGAGGGCATCGAATGGGCATCGATCAGCAGCGCGCCGCCGAACGTGCTGTAGGTGTGCTCCACCAGCAGGGACAGGGTCTGGTGATAGGGCCGCCAGCAGGTTTCCAGCCGGTGCTCGATCATGTCGGAGGGGACACGGCCGCGGTAGATCGCCTCGCCGCTGGCCGCGACCCGCGGGATCATGCCGAGACCGGCGGCCACTCTGGTGGTGCGATGGTTCAACGGTCGCGGAAGTGGTCCCTCGAACATGCCTGGATCGAGTTCGTAGGGCTCGCGGTTGGCGTCGACGTAGGAGCGGGGAAAACGGGCGGCCAGCAACGGCATGCCGAGCGACGGGGCGGCGGCGAACAGCTCGTCGACGAAGGCGTCTTCCGCCCGGCGAAGGGCTGCGAGCGGAACGGCGGCCTGCTCGAGAAAGGCCGCAGGGTAGATCGAGCCGCTGTGCGGCGAGGCCACGACCACCGGAACCGTCTGGTGCGCCGGCAGCCGGCAATCCAGGGCCTCGTGATCGGGCAGGACCGGAAGAAAATCCATCCCATGCTCATAGCGGCTGGGAGGGGGCGCGTCACCCTCGCGCTCTTGCCAATCCGTTTGCGGCAATGTAGACGACCGGGCTTCCGCGTTACCGGTTGGTCCTGGACCCCGGCAACAGCAGGTGATGGGCGCGTAGCTCAGCGGTAGAGCACTGTCTTGACATGGCAGTGGCCACAGGTTCGATCCCTGTCGCGCCCACCATCGCCTTTTTCTGTTTTCGAAGAGCTGCGTTCCGTGTGCGCCTCCCGCGCTCCCCGGCGCTCGTCAACTTTGCGTCAACGGCGGCGCTCGCGCGGGCCTTCGATTGCGATTTTTGCGGCGCCGTGACAGTCTTTTTCATGACGAGTATGGCGGTATGGACGGCAATACAGATCATCGCTTTGAGCAGACGGCGGACAAGAGGACGTACTCCCCGCCCGTGCTTCAGCGCTTGGGAACCCTGAAGGACTTGACTCAGTCCATCGGCCACAAGGGCAACAAAGACGGCCAGCAGACGGGCAATCAGAAGCGCACAAGCTGGTAGGTGGCTGGGCGGATCGCTGTTTGCGAGGCGACGGCGAGCCGTGCCGTGAGGCTTTGCATCTTCGCCACCCCTTGATTGGAAGCCAGCATCGGGGCACCTGTAGAGAATGGCTGGAGTCCCGATGTCCGATTTCTTCTCGCTCTATTCCCACGAGTTCGTGCGCGTGGCCTGCTGCGTGCCACGCACCCGCGTGGCCGATGCGGCCTACAATCTGGCGGAGACGCTGAAACTCGCGGCCCAGGGCGACAAGGCGCGGGCGGCGGTCATGGTCTTCCCCGAACTCGGCCTGTCTTCCTACGCCATCGAGGACCTGCTTCTGCAGGACGCGCTGCTCGACGAGGTCGAACGGTCGGTGGCCAAGGTCGTCGAGGCGTCGCGCGGACTCTTTCCCGTGCTGATCGTCGGTGCGCCGCTCAGGATATCGAGCCGTCTCTACAATACGGCCGTCGTCGTGCATCGTGGCAAGGTGCTGGGCGTCGTGCCCAAGACCTACCTGCCGAACTATCGCGAGTTCTACGAGAAGCGGCACTTCATCTCCGGCGCCAACGTGATTGCCAGCGAGATCGAGCTGGCCGGCCAGACCGTGCCGTTCGGCACCGATCTTCTCTTCAAGGCGACCGGTGTCGATCTCACCTTCCATGTCGAGATCTGCGAGGACGTTTGGGTGCCGATCCCGCCGTCGAGCCACGCGGCTCTCGCGGGCGCCGAGCTTCTGGTGAACCTGTCGGCCAGCAACATCACGATCGGCAAGGCCGAGGCGCGGCGTCTTCTATGCGGCAGCCAGTCCATGCGGGCGGTTGCGGCCTACGCCTATTCGGCATCGGGGCCGGGCGAGTCGACGACCGACCTTGCCTGGGACGGCCACGCCGCCATCTATGAGCTCGGCGACCAGCTCGTCGAGTCGTCGCGCTTCGAGAAGGAGTCGACGATGATCCAGGCCGACGTCGATGTCGGCCGCATCCGCCAGGAGCGCCTGCGCTACAACGGCTTCGCCGATTGCGCGCTGCAGGAGAAGGAGAGGGTCGAGCGCTTCCGGACGTTGCCGTTCGCCTTCGATCCGCCGAAGGACAGCGTTGCGCTGGACCGCGCCATCGAGCGCTTCCCGTACGTGCCGTCGGATCCCGCCAAGCTGCGCGACAATTGCTACGAGGCCTACAACATCCAGGTCCAGGGGCTGGCGCAGCGCCTGCGGTCGAGCCGCACCGAGAATGCCGTCATCGGCGTGTCGGGCGGCCTCGATTCGACGCATGCGCTGATCGTCATCTGCCGGGCGATGGATCAGCTCGGCCTCAGCCGCAAGAACGTCTTCGCCTACACGATGCCGGGCTTCGGCACGTCGGACAAGACACACACCAACGCCTGGCGGCTGATGAAGGCGCTGGGCGTCACGGCGGCCGAGATCGACATCAAGCCGGCCGCGACGCAGATGCTGGCCGACATCGGCCATCCGTTCGGTAAGGGCGAGAAGGTCTACGACATCACCTTCGAGAACGTACAGGCGGGCCTGCGCACCGACTATCTGTTCCGCCTGGCCAACCAGCAGCGCGGCATGGTCGTCGGCACCGGCGATCTCTCCGAACTCGGCCTTGGCTGGTGCACCTACGGCGTGGGCGATCACATGTCCCACTACAATCCGAACGGCTCGGTCTCCAAGACGCTGATCCAGCATCTGATCCGCTTCGTCGCCGCCTCGGGCGACGTGAGCAAGGAGACGGCGGACATCCTGATCGACATCCTGAACACCGAGATCTCGCCCGAGCTGATCCCGGCCGGCGAGAAGGGCGTGGTGCAGGCGACCGAGAGCTTCGTGGGGCCCTATTCGCTGCAGGATTTCAATCTCTTCTACCTGACGCGGCTCGGCTATCGCCCGTCGAAGATCGCCTTCCTGGCGTGGAATGCCTGGCACGACATCGAGAGGGGCGCCTGGCCGGCCAACCTGCCGGAAGGAACGCGGCGCGCCTACACGCTGGAGGAGATCCGCAGCTGGCTGGCGCTGTTCCTGCGCCGCTTCTTCACCAACCAGTTCAAGCGCTCGGCGCTGCCCAACGGTCCGAAGATCTCGTCCGGCGGTTCGCTGTCTCCGCGCGGCGACTGGCGGGCGCCGTCGGACGGCAGCCCCGACGTGTGGCTCGAGGAGATGAAGGCCATCCCCGAGGCCGGCGAAAAATAGCCACGAGGATTTTCACGCGGCGAGCGGGCCGTCGTTTGCGTGCTGCGGCCAAAATGCTACTGACGCTCCAAGGAAGCGCGTAGGAGGGTTCGATGCCGCTTGAGATCAAGAAGACGGTCCAGCAGATGGTCGACGAGGCCAACAGCCAGATCGAGACGTTGTCGCTCGAAGAGGCGATGAAGATCCATGGCCAGCCGGGCGTGACCTTCATCGATATCCGCGATCCGCGCGAACTGTGGCGCGACGGGACCATTCCCGGCGCCATCAACGTGACGCGCGGCATGCTGGAAATGTGGATCGATCCCCACAGCCCCTACGCCAAGGATTACTTCCAGACCGGCAACAAGTTCGTGTTCTTCTGCGCCGGCGCCTGGCGCTCCGCGCTGTCGACCAAGACGGCGCAGGACATGGGCCTGACGCCCGTCGCCCATTTCGAAGGCGGCTTCGGCGCCTGGAAGAAGGCCGGCGGCCCGGTGGAGACGGTCGAGCCCAAGAAGTAGGGCGCGGCCCATGAGCCGGCCCGTGAGCCCCGACCAGCCCATCGTTCCCCAGCCGGTCATCGACGACATCCCCGATTTCACGTCGATCCCGGCACTGGTCGCGCGGCATGCCGGGAGCCATCCGGACAAGCCGGCGGTGAAGTGCGACGGGGTGGTGAGGAGCTGGAAGGCTTTCGACGCCCGCATCAACCGGATCGCACGGCGTCTGTCGGAGATGGGACTGGGCCGGGGCGACAAGATCGCCATCCTGGCCGCCAACTCGATCGAGTACCTCGAAACCTTCATGGGCGGTCTGCGCGCCGGCGTCTGCGTCGTGCCGCTCTCGACCATGGCGGCGGCCGATGCGCTCGAGAAGATGCTCGACGATTGCGACGCCAAGGTCCTGTTCCTGTCGGACCAGTACCGCGCCCTTGTGGAGCCCTACGAAGGGCGGCTGACCAAGCTGGTGACCGGTGGCCGCATCGCCTACGACTTCGCTCGCCCGGGTTGGCAGGATTTCGAGGACTGGCTGGCGCCGGTGAGCGATGCGCCGTTCGAGGCGGCGATCGAGCCGCTGGACGATTTCAACATCATCTACAGTTCCGGCACGACCGGTCTGCCCAAGGGCATCCTTCATTCTCATGCGCTGCGCAGCCAGCTTCCCGTGCGCTTCCCGGCCTTCGATTATGGGCCGGACACGATCTCGCTGGTCTCGACGCCGCTCTATTCCAACACGACGCTGGTCGCCCTGCTGGCGACCGTCGGCGTCGGCGGCACCTCGATCCTGATGCGCAAGTCGGACGTGGTGAAGTTCCTCGAACTGGCACAGAGCGAGCGGGTGACGCATGCCATGCTGGTGCCGGTGCAGTACCAGCGCATCCTCGCCCATCCCGATTTCGACAAGTACGACCTCGGCGCCTTCAAGGCCAAGCTCTCGACCAGCGCGCCGCTAAGGGCTCAGGTCAAGGCCGACTGCCTGAAGCGCTGGCCTGGCCGGCTGATCGAGATCTACGGCCTGACGGAAGGCGGTGGGAGCTGCATGCTCGAAGCCAACCTCCATCCCGACAAGCTTCATACGGTGGGCAAGGCAGGCTTCGGCGTCGAGCTCAGGATCCTCGACGAGCAGGGCCGGGAATTGCCCCAGGGTGAGGTCGGCGAGATTGCCGGTCGCGCCGAGATGATGATGAAGGGCTACTACAAGCAGGACGACAGGACGCGCGAACTCTTCTGGTACGACGCCGACGGCCGTCTGTTCTTCAAGTCGGGCGACATGGGCAAGCTCGACGAGGACGGGTTCCTGATCCTGCTCGATCGCAAGAAGGACATGATCATCTCGGGCGGCTTCAACGTCTATGCCGCCGATATCGAGGTGCTCCTGCTGAAGCATCCCGACGTGATCGACGTCGCCGTGATCGGCGTGCCGAGCGACCAGTGGGGCGAATCGCCGATGGCGCTCTGCGTGCGCCGCAGCGGGGCGACCATCACGGAAGAAGCGGTGCGCGAATGGGCGAACGGCCAGCTCAGCAAGACGCAGCGGCTCGTCGCCGTTGAATTCCGCGACTCGCTTCCGCGTAGCACCATCGGCAAGATCATGAAGCGCGAACTCAGGGCCCCCTATTGGGAAGGCCGGACGGCCAGGATCTGACGGCCAAGATTCGAGGATCAGCATGAGCGAACCGACTCTCCGTTCAACCCATCTCTTCACGCTCTCCCTTCAGGTCGACCCGAATTTCACGGATGTCGGCGAGACGCCCTATGGACGCCGTCGCATCGCCACCGTCACGGGCGGCACCTTCGAGGGCGAGGAATTGCGCGGCATCGTCCTGCCGGCGCCGGCAGGCGACTGGATCCTGCAGCGGCGCGACGGCATCCTGCAGCTCGACGTACGGCTCACGCTCAAGACGGACGACGGGCACCTCGTCTACATGAGCTATCGCGGCATGCGCCATGGCCCGGCCTGGGTGATCGAGCAGCTCAACAAGGGCGAGAAGGTCGATCCCAGCCAGTATTACTTCCGCGCCACGCCCTGGTTCGAGACGGCGTCGGAAAAGTACCGTTTCCTCAACCGCATCGTCTGTGTCTCGACCGGTCGCCGCGACCCCACCGGGCCGGTCTACGAAGTCTTCCAGATCCTCTGATGGTCGATCTCCCGACCCTCGCTCTGTTCGGGCTGGCGGCCCTCGCGCTCACGATGACGCCGGGCCCCGACATGCTGCTGATCGCGTCGCGCAGCGCGAGCCAGGGGAAAGCGGCGGGCTTCGCGACCCTGGCCGGCATCCAGGCCGGTACCTATTGCCATGCCTTGGCGGCAGCCTTCGGCCTGTCGCAGCTCTTCCTGATCGTGCCGCACGCCTACGATGCCGTGCGCTGCGCCGGCGCGGCCTATCTGCTCTACCTCGCCTGGAAGACGGTGCGATCCGGTGCCGTGACGCTCACGCCGGAAGGTGGCACCGCCCGTCACGCGATCGGCACGATGTTCCGTCAGGGCCTGCTGACCAATCTCCTGAATCCGAAGATGGCACTGTTCGTGCTCGCGCTGTTTCCGCAGTTCGTTCAGCCGGAAGCGGGCTCGGTGGCATTGCAGATCCTCGTGCTCGCGACCGTGCTCAACGCGATCGGGCTGGTGGTCAACGGCGCCGTCATCCTGGGCGCGAACCGCCTCGGCCGCATCTTCTCCGGACAAGGCCGCCTGCGCCGCCTGCCGCAATATTTCCTCGGCGCCGTCTTCGCCGGCCTGGCCGCGAGGCTGGCGTTCGACTCGAGGCACTGACTATCAATGGAGCGTGCAACTCCAGAGGTTGTGAAGTTATGGGACTTCGGCGGTAGGTGAACGCAGAGAGTTGGGTGGTCGAAGGCAGGATCTGGCTTGAGGCTATGTATTGAGTGAGGTCAGGCGAGGCCGAGACGTTTGGTCTGGAGGAAGTTGAAGGCGTGGACATGCCAGAGCACCATGGCCTTCACCTTGTCGATGCCGCGCACGAGTAGACGACGGAGGCCGTGGTTCCTCATGTGGGCGTGCGGCCGCTCGGTGGCGAAGCGCTTGCGATAGATGGCCTGGCCCCGTTCGCCGGCCATGCGCTGCCGCCAGGCGACGGTCCCCGGTCCGTCGCCGCGCTTGGTCAGGGCGGGATCGGTTTTGCCCTTTCGCGGCAGGGGACAGAACAGCTCGATGCCTCGCCCATGCAGGGTCTCGATGTCGGCCTTGCTGAAGTAACCCCCGTCCGCCAGCAGCTTGTCCGGTGTCACGCCATAGCGGCGTTCGACCTCCCCGACCGCCTCGCCCAGCAGGCCGTAGTCGCTGCCCCGGTCCGTCACCGACACGCCGACGACGTGGGCGCCGCCCACCGCGGTCTTGACCTGCACGTTGTAGGCCGCCCGGAAGCTGCCATCCCCCATCTTCATGATCCGCGCGTCGGGATCGCTGGTCGAGGCCCGGCTCTCGCCGCCATCCTTGCGCGGCTCCTTGCGACGCTGCCCGGCCGCCGCCTCGTCGCGGCGCTTCTCGATCTTCGCCTGGGCCCGGCGAGCCTTCTCGAGGCGCCGTGTCCGATCCTCTGCAGCCGCCAGCCGCCGCGCCTTGATCCGCCGCTCCGAGGCCGCCGGGTCCTCGTCAACCTCCGCCCGCAGCTTGCGCACCGTCTCGACCGATGCCCGATGCAGCTCCGCCAGACGCCCGGCACTGCGGAACGAACGGCCGCTCGCCAGCGATTGCAGCTTCATGCCGTCGACCGCCAACACCCTCACATCGACCGAGCCTGAGGCGATCAGCCCGGTCAGCGACTGCGACAGCAGCTCATCCAGCACAGGCCCTGCCGAGCCGCGGAAGTCCGACAGCGTGTGGTAGTTCACGCTCACCCCGCCCAGCAGCCACAGGCACGCAAGGTCGGTCTTGCAAAGACGGGCCAGCAGACGCGCGCTGCCGACCCCTTCCAGGGTCGCATACAGCCATAGCGACACCAAAATCGCGGGATCGATCGCGGGCCGGCCACTCGACGACACCGTTGTTCGTACCCGCCCGTACAACAACGACAGGTCCAACTCCTCGACGTAATCCCACACCTGACGGGCCCGGTGATCGGGCGCCAGAAGATCGTCCAGGCTGCTCTGCTGGAACCCGATCTGCGTCCGGACTGCCGTCTCAACACGCAATCCCGGTGGTCTGCCCTTGGCCATCGATGCCTCGCTGAACCGTCTTCCAGATCAGCGAATCAAAACTCCGACCACATCGCCAGCGGTTTCTTCACAACCTCTCCAGTTGCGCTCAAGCTTCGTCGACCAGCAAGACATGAGCGCCATTGGAGTGGCGCGCTCCAGTGACTGCTAACCTTTTGTTGAAGCGATCTTCTCCAGCACCGGCAGGATGTACTCCCGGAATTTGGCCGGGTTCTCGCTCATCGGGAAATGGCCCAGTTCCTTCATGACCTGCACCCGTGCGCCCGGGATCTGCGCCGCCGTGCGCAGCGTGTCCTCGGCGGTGCAGGAGAAGTCGTACTCGCCGGTCAGCAGGAAGAGGGGGCAGACCTTCGTGTCGATCGTCTTCACCTTCTCGCGCAGGTCGCCATCGACCCGGTAGAAGTAGAGATCGCCTTTGAAGATGCCGGGGCCGCCCTGCATGTACATCCACAAGGTCTCGTGACGGCTCACCGGCGGGCTCTGGGGCGCGATCAGGCCGGAGATCAGCGCGGCGCAGACTTCGCCGCCATGGACGTCGGGACGGTGCAGCCACGCCGTGTCGTACCAGGGCTGCTGGAAGTCGGCGGCCTCCAAGGCGACCAGCGCCCGGAACTCGGCGGCATGGGCGATCGCGAGGTTGAGCACGATGCGGCCACCGATGGAGCAGCCCATCACCACGGGCCGGTCGAGTTCGAGGGCCTGGCAGAACGCGCGAATGGCGGCCGTGTAGGACGCGGTGGTCAGTCGGTACTCGGTCTTCTCCCAGCCGTCGGGCGGCGTCGACTTGCCGTGCCACGGCATGTCGAAGGCCAGCACGCGGTAGCGGCGCGTGATCTCCGGATCGGCCAGCAGATGACGGAACTGTCGATTGTCGGCGCCGGCGGTGTGCAGGCAGACGAGGGGAATCCCTTGTCCCGCTTCTTCGAAATAAATGCGATGAGGCGTGCCGTCGATGTCGAGCCGCACGTAGCGACCGACCATGGGGTCGAGAACGGGCGCCATGTCAGGAGGCCTCCGGCAGGCGGCGCGGCAGCGCCAGGAGATCCTTGAAGTACTGCAGGTTCTGCAGCAGCGGCCGGAGGTCGCCTTCCAGCGAGGCGGCGCCACGCTTGGTGAGGGCGAAGAGGTCGTGCCAACCCGGCTCGGGCATTTCTTTCCAATGGCACCGCCAGGCCTCTTCCGTGCCGCGTACGGTGAAGGCGGTGGATCGCATGAGGCGCGGCCCGCGCTCGAGGGAGGCGAGGACGCCGTCCTCTAGCGTCAGATGGAAAGGCTCGGCTCCGATGTCGATCCTGCACTCGACGGTCAGCCAGCGGCCGCGACGCAGCAGGTCGGCATCGTCGGCGAGGAGAGCGGGCAGCTTCGCGAAACGATCTGCAGGGGTCATTCCTGCAGTATGTACTCGATCGTCGATCCGTCGGAAGCCTTGAAAGAAGCCTTCACCCAGCGGCCCCGGTCGTCGAACCACTGGTCCATCTCGACATCGCCCGAATAGGAATAGCGCGTCGCCTCGAGGGACTTTCCGCTGGCGGTTTTGATGGTCTCGCGGCCCCGCGGCGTGACCCGGATTTTCGCCAGCGCACCGTTCTGGGTGTTGAGGATGGCCGACTGCTTCACCTGGTTCAGGTTCCAATGCGTCGTCGGCAGCGTGTTGGCCGGCAGGGTGACCTGTTTGGCCATGCCCTGCTGGAAGCCCGCATCATTGGCGGCGACCCTGGGGCCGGCGCCATCGCCCTCGCGCACGACGGACACTCCACCTGGCTCATGTCTGGCCTTGAGCGTGTACCTGGTGCCGTTGTCGTCGGTCTGGGTGGCGATCGACTCGAAAGTGTTGCCGTTCCAGATTTCCTGGCCGCGATGATTGTAGCGATACATGACGAAGCCCATCGCCTTCACCGCGAAGTCGATCGACGTGGTGACGGTGCGCTTGTCGCCGTTCTGCTGGAAGCTCAGGGAATGCGTGCCGATCTTCTCGCCGTTGCGGAAGGCGGCGAAGACGTGGTTGGGACCGTAAGGGAAATCCGAAGTGGCCTGGGCGGCGGCCGAGCCGCAGCCCATGATCGACAGCGCAAGGATCAGACGACGACGCATCAGCGAGGCTCCCGGTCCCTTATACGCCTTTTGGAGCCACCGGATCAGCCCCTCAGACGATCCGGTCGGCCCTCAATTTGGCGATAACGGCCGGATCATAGCCCAGTTCCTGCAAGATCTGTTCCGTATGCTCGCCCAGTGTCGGCGCGCGGCGGCGGATGGTGAGGGGGGTCCGGGAGAGCTTCACCGGCTCCTGCAGCACCGGCACGCCCATCCTGGCGCCGGGATAGTCCATCGAATGGAAGAAGCCGGCTTCCTGGACGTGCCGGTCGTCGAGCGTCTGCTGCGGCGTGTAGACCGGGCCGGCCGGGATGCGGTTGGCCTCGAGGGCCGCCAGCGCCTCGGCGACGGTCCTGGTATCGCACCACTTCTGCATGATGGCCGACAGCGCCTCGCCATTGTCGCCGCGGGCGAGATCGTCCTTGAAGCGCGGATCGGCGGCCAGGCTCTCGTCGCCCATCAGCCGGCACCAGCGCACGAACAGCGGCTGGCCGATGGTCATGGCGTAGATCCAGCCGTCCTTGCACTTGAAGGTGTCGGACGGTCCCGCGGTAAAGCCACGATTGAGGGTGGCGATGCGGTTGAGGTTGAGCATCGCCTGCTCGATGAGGTGGCCATTGGTGATGTTGATGGCCGTCCGCAGCAGGGCGGTCTCGACCTTCTGGCCCTTGCCGCTCCTGGTGCGCTCCATGAGGGCGGCCAGCACACCCACGGTGTTGAGGAGGGCCGTGCCGAAATCGACGAACGGGGCGTTCATGCGGGTCGGCGTGTCGCCGTCGCCCGACAGGAACATGGCGCCCGACATCGCTTGGCCGATCGTGTCGAAGCCGACGCGCGTCTTGTAGGGGCCTTCCGAGCCGAAGGTCGAGGTGGTGGCGAGGATGATCCGGGGATTGATGGCGGAGAGGCTCTCGTAGTCGATGCCCATCTTCTGCAGGTCTTCGTAGGGCAGATTGGCGATCACCACGTCGGACGTCGCGACCAGCTTCTTCACGATCTCGCGGCCCTCGGGCTTCATCGGATTCAGGGTGAGGCCGAGCTTGTTTCGCCCCATCTGGAGGAACATGGCGCCTTCACCGCCCTCGACGACCGGAGTCACCCAGCGATCCTCGCTGCCCTCGAGCTTCTCGACGCGGATCACCTCGGCGCCGAGATCGGCCAGCATCGTGCCGCAGAACGGACCGGCGATGTAGCGGCCGAAATCGAGTACGCGGATGCCTTCCAGAACGCCTGACATATGCCTCTGCCTCCCTGGCGCCTGCCTCGACGGGGCGGGCTGCTGTGGGGAGCATTAGCAGAGGTCGCGGACCGGTTCTAATCGAAGAAGGTGTTGGGCTTCAGGAAGACGGCCAGCATGAGGCAGCCTTCGTCGGTCCAGGCATCGTGGCGGCTGCCGGCCCGCCGCCAGACATAGTTGCCGGCCCGGCAGACGCCGGCATGATCGGCAAAGGAACCTTCGAGCACGTAGGTCTGTTCGATCGCGACATGTTCGTGTTTCGGCAGGCGGGCGCCGGGCGCCCAGCGCATCAGTACGGTCGAGAGGCCGGTCTCCCTCTGCTCCATCAGGATCTTCCAGTCGATCCCGGGGAAGCGCGTCGGCTGCCACGGGACGTCCTTCACGTCGACATAAGTGGAGTCCGGGGCGAGGCCGGTCAGGGTCTCGGCGTTCATGCCGCGACCCTGCGACGTGCCGCCTTCAACGTGCCGCCGCGCATCACGTGGCCGGGCAGGGGACGGCCGACGATCTCCTCGGCCAGCTTGGCAACTTCGATCAGGCGGTCGATGTCGAGGCCGGTCTCCACGCCCATCTCCTCGCACATGAAGGCGAAGTCCTCGGTGCAGATGTTGCCGGCGGCGCCGTCGGTCGCGGCGAAGGGACAACCGCCCAGGCCCGCGACCGAGGCGTCGAACCGGGTGACACCCAGGCGCAGGCCGGCATAGGCAGCCGCCGCGCCGGTGCCGCGCGTGTCATGGAGGTGCAGCGCGATCTCGAGATCGGGCCATTTCGAGCGCACGGCGCCGATCAGCCGTTCGACGGAG
This sequence comes from Reyranella sp., assembly GCF_004297265.1. Classification (GTDB taxonomy): domain Bacteria; phylum Pseudomonadota; class Alphaproteobacteria; order Reyranellales; family Reyranellaceae; genus Reyranella. The sequence continues at coordinate 66,058 of NZ_SCUT01000040.1, read as the reverse complement.
GCGGGGGTGGCCCAGCCCATCGCGTCGGTGAGCTTGATGCCCTTCAGCTTGAAGCCGGCCAGCTCGGCCTCGTCGAGCGCCAGCTGCACGCGCTGCAGGATCAGCTCGGTCGACAGCTCGCCCTCGTAGTTGCAGCCGAACGCGCCCAGGATGACGCCCCATTCGACCGGCATCCCGCGGTCCTTGAAGGTCTTGAGCGACATACGCTGCTCGACCATGGCGTCGGGCACCGACTTGCCGATGTTCTTGCGGGAGAAGGTGTCGGAGGCGGTGACACGGACGCCGCCGTCGACATGCAGGGGGCCCCGAAGCGCGCGCTCGAGGCCCTGCTGGTTCAGCCACAGCGCGCTGTATTGCACGCCGGGCTTGCGATCGATCCTGGAGGCCACTTCCTCGGCGTCGGCCATGGTCGGCACGCGCTTCGGGTTGACATAGGAAACGCAGGCGATGCGCTTCAACCCGGTGTCCGCCAGCGCCTCGATGAGACGGACCTTGTCGGCCACCGGGATCATCTTCTTCTCGGACTGGAAGCCCTCGCGAGGACCCTCCTCGTCGATGGTCACGCGCTTGGGCAGGTCCGACATGGTCTTCCTCCGGATCTATTGGAGGAGGGGCCTTAGCCCTCCTCTTCCACGAATGCTTCCTTGCGCGCCCTCTTGAAGCTTGGCAAGGCCATCAGCAACAGCAGCACTGCCGTCGTGATGAGCAGGCCCAGGCTGATCGGACGCTGGAGGAAGACCATGGCGTCGCCGCGCGAAAGCAGCATGGCGCGCCGGAAGTATTCCTCCATCTGCGGTCCCAGCACGAGGCCCAGAAGGAACGGCGCCCCTTCGCAGCCCAGTTTGACGAACACGTAGCCCAGCACGCCGAAGATCGCGACCTGCATGACGTGGAACGTGCTGTTCTGCAGGCTGTAGGCGCCGATGCAGCAGAACAGCAGGATTGCGGGTGCCAGGAAGCGATAGGGCACGGTCAGCAGCTTCACCCAGATGCCGATCATCGGCAGGTTGATGATCACCAGCATGGCGTTGCCGATCCACATCGAGGCGATCATGCCCCAGAAGAGGTCCGGCTTCTTGGTCATGACCTCGGGGCCCGGCTGGATGCCCTGGATGATCATGGCGCCCACCATCAGCGCCATCACGGCGTTGGACGGGATGCCCAGCGTCAGCATCGGGATGAACGAGGTCTGGGCGGCGGCATTGTTCGCCGCCTCCGGCGCCGCGACGCCCTCGACCGCGCCCTTGCCGAACTGGCCGGGGTTCTTCGAGATCTTCTTCTCGAGCGTATAGGACGAGAAGGCGCCCAGGGTCGGGCCGCCGCCCGGCAGCACGCCCAGCGCCGCGCCGAGGAAGGTGCCGCGCAGGGCCGCCGGAACGGCCCGCCGGACTTCCTCCATGGTCGGCCACAACGACGTCACCTTGATGGTGCCGCCGGTGCGCGTGAGATGTCTCTCCAAGTTCACCACGATCTCGGCGATGCCGAACAGGCCCATGGCGATCGGCGCGAAGTCGATGCCGTCGCTCAGCTCCGGAATGTCGAAGGTGAAGCGCTGGGCGCCGGTGTTCACGTCGGTGCCGACCAGGCCGAACAGCAGGCCGAGGAAGATCATGGCGATCGCCTTGACCACCGAGCCGCTGGCCAGGATGACAGCCGCCACCAGGCCGAGCGCCATCAGCGAGCAATAATCAGCCGGGCCGAACTTCTGCGCCATGCGCGTCAGCGGTTCCGCGAACAGCACGATGATGATCGTGCCGACGGTGCCGGCGAAGAAGGAGCCGACGGCGGAGATCGACAGCGCTGCACCGGCACGCCCGTTGCGCGCCATCTGGTAGCCGTCGAGGCAGGTCACGACCGAGGAGGCCTCGCCCGGCAGGTTGACCAGGATCGAGGTCGTCGAACCGCCATAGGCCGCGCCGTAGTAGATGCCGGCCAGCATGATCAGCGAGGCCGTCGGCGGCAGGTGGAAGGTGATCGGCAGCAGCATGGCGATGGTCGCCACCGGGCCGATACCGGGAAGAACGCCGATCAGCGTGCCGAGCAGACAGCCCAGCAACGCGTAGGTCAGATTCTGGAAGGAGAAGGCGACGCTGAAGCCCAGTGCGAGATTGTCGAGCAGTTCCATCTCACCAGACTCCGCGCAGGATGTAGATATTCATGCCTAACCCGACCTTGAAGACGAGCGTGCAGAGGACGGAGAGGACGACGATGTTGCCGATCACCTCCGTGAGCTTGAATTCCTCACCCGCGAGCGAGGCGACCATGATCAGGACGACAAGGGCCGGAATCAGTCCGGCCCGCTCGAACAGCAGCCCGAAGCAGATGATCCCGAGGGTCACCAGAGTGATCGGCTTCCATTTCGGCCGTTCGACCGGCTCGCTGCCGCTTACGACGGCAATGATGCAGACCAACACTCCCAGCCCCAACAACGTCAATGAGAGCATCCGCGGCACGTAGCCCGGCCCCATGCGCACGGGCGTGCCGAGGGCGAGTTTCTGCCCGAAATAGAGTGCGACCAATCCGAAGCCAATGAACATCAGCCCGGACAGGAAGTCCTTGCTCAGGAATCGATTCAACGATGCCTCCCCAGAAACGCGTAGTCTTCAATGTGCTGTTGGGCCCGAACCCCTGGGCCGCGGACAGCTAAACACAATTCGGCCGCTTTGCCCAAGAGCCAAGTTCAATACAAGTGCTAAGTGCACTATCTAAGCAGCAGACGGACTGCGATTACGGCCAGGCAAAGCGCAAACAAGCGCCGCAGCACAGAGACGGGCGCGCGTGATGACCACCGCGCCGCGATCGGCGCGACAAAGAGCGCCGGAAGCGAGAGGGTCGCAACGCAAAACAGGGCGACATCGCCTAGCGCATCGGCCGGCCGGCCCGGCGTGTCCAGATCCATTGACAGGAAAACGAGGGTCGCAGGCACCGCGATCACGAGATTGAACAGCGCGCCCGCACCGATCGCGCGCTTGATGGAAAATGAGAAGAGCGTCAGCACGGGCGTGCTCAATGTCCCGCCACCCACGCCCACCGCTGCGGCCAGCCCGCCAACCAGCGTCGGAGGCACGTGGGCAAGCGGCCCCTGAGGCTGACGATGCCCAATAATGAGGCGGTCACCTGCCGCCATCTTGACGGCCAGGGCGGCAGCGACCGCCGCGAACAGGCTGGTGAGCACGTGCGACGGCGCCAGGGGTCCCAAGGCCAATCCGATGATGGCCCCGACCATCAGGGCCGGCAGCCAGGACCGGACCAGCTCGCGGTCTATCGTGCCGGCCCGCCAATGGGCGGCAGCGGCCGTGGTCGAGGCGATGAGGATACTGGCCTGGGCCGTACCGACCGCCAGCGACACCGCGAGCGAACTCGAAATACCCATGAATTCGAAGATTTCCAGCAGGATCGGGACGGCGACGATGCCGCCGCCGACGCCCAGAAGCCCGGCCAGCAGGCCGATGAGAATGCCCGTCCCAAGCAGTGCCGCCCAGGCAGCCGGCGGGTAGGCCGAAACGAGCGTTTCCACGCGTCAATGTCCCCGTTGGTCGATATTGCATGCGCTCCGCCGGGCGAGCAAACTCCTGGCCAATATGAACGGTCGTTCAGGAGGCTTTCGGGTGTCACGGCGGGGCGAGGACTATATCGGCACGATGGCGGTGCAGGAAAAGCACCGGTTCGACGAGCAATCGCTCGGCCGTTTCATGGCCGGCAACGTCGAGGGCTTCGTGCCGCCGGTCCGCGCCGAGCAGTTCAAGGGAGGCCAGTCCAACCCGACCTACCGGCTGACCGACGGCGCCGGCCGCCGCTACGTCCTGCGCCGCAAGCCGCCCGGCAAGCTGCTGCCCTCGGCTCACGCGGTCGACCGCGAGTTCCGGGTGATCTCGGCCCTCAATCGTACCGACGTGCCGACCCCGCGGGCCTACGCGCTCAGCGAAGACGAGAGCGTCGTGGGCACGCCTTTCTATATAATGGAGTATTGTGACGGGCGCGTGCTGTGGGATCCGCTGCTGCCGGACGTCCCGAAAGAGGGCCGGCGGGACATCTACCAGGCCAAGTTCGAGGCGCTTGCCCGGCTCCACCGGGTCGACTATGCCGCCCTCGGCCTCGCCGATTTCGGCCGCCCTGGCAGCTACGTGGCCCGCCAGATCTCGCGCTGGGGAAAACAGTACAAGGCTTCCGAAACCGAAAAGATCGAGTCCATGGACCGGCTGTTCGACTGGCTGCCGGCCAACCTGCCGGCGAATGACGAAACGGTGCTGGTCCATGGCGACTACCGCCTCGACAACATGATCTTCCACGCCACCGAGCCGCGTGTGCTGGGCATCATCGACTGGGAGATATCGACCTTGGGCGACCCGCTGGCCGAACTCGCCTATCTCTGCATGCTGTGGCGCACGCCGAAGGACTGGGGCGGGCTGCTGGGACATGACCTCGCCGCTCTGGGCCTTCCCACGGAGGCTGAGATGGTGGGCTACTACAGCACCCTGTCGAAGCGCGCCGTGCCTGAGCCCGCGCTCTGGGAATTTTACATGGCCTACAATCTGTTCCGCGTGTCCTGCATCCGCCAGGGCGTCTACGCGCGGTCGCTCGACGGCACGGCCTCGAACATGCGCGCGGCCGAGTCCGGCAAGCTGGTGAAGCCCGCGGCCGACCTCGCCTGGGAAATCGTGAGCGACATGTCCGGAGCCTCGCGATGAGCAAGCGCAAGACGGTTCTGGCCGACGACGAGCAGACGACAGTCGTGGCGGAACGTGAAGCGCGTCCGCCGGTCGAGGCGATCCGCGCTGCGGCCTTCGCCCAGTTTGCCGAGCGCGGCTATCCGGTCGTCACGGTGCGCGACATCATGAAGGCCTGCGGACTGACGCAGGGCGCGCTCTACAATCACTTCAAGTCGAAGGACGAGCTGCTGCACGACATCATCGCCTCGACCCAGGGCGAGTTGGAGCGGCTCTGCCAGCAGGCGGTGGCGGGAGCGGGCGGCGATCCACGCGCAGAGCTCGCGGCCTTCGTCCGGGTCTATGTCATGCGCCACTGCCGGCTGCGCATCGAGGCGCTGGTCGCCAACCGCGAGATCGGCTGGCTGGACGCCGCGCGCGTGGCCGATATCCGCCGCAGCCGCCGCGCCATTCGTGACATCGTCGTGACCATCCTCAGGCACGGGGTCGAGCGCGGCGTGTTCGATCCGCCGCGCGTCGAGGGAAAGCACGATCTGAAGGCGATCGCCATGGCGCTGCTCGACCAGTGCACCCATGTCTCAATGTGGTACGGTCCAGGTGGTGATCTCACCGAAGAGCAGATGGCGAAGCTCTATACCGACATGGCGCTGCGCGTCGTCGGGGCCACGCCGCAAGCCTGAGTTTGGCAGCCGGAGCAGGAAAGAATGCTGATTCGCGTCGTTGCCCTGGTCGCGTTGCTGGCGTCGCTCGTCGCCTGCACACAGGACTCCGACGCGGCGCCGCCTGCCGGCCGGAACACCTCCATGGCGGCCGCGCCCGGCGACGTGCCGGCGGCGCGCTGGCGCGCCGTGCTGATTGCCGGCGACAACAACAGCCCATCCTTCGACAACGGCATCGACGCGTTGCGCGACAAGCTGTCGTCGCGCGGCGTGCGGGACATCCGCATGCTCACCTCCGATCCGGGACGCAACCCGTCGGCCGAGGTCGCCAGCGCGTCCAACGTCTCCAGTGCGTTGCGCAATGCCGGTGGCGCGGGGGCCTGTCTTGCCTTCATCACCAGCCACGGCAACGAAACCGGCGTCGTGCTGCGGCTGGCCAACGGCGTCATCCGGCCCGGTACTCTCGACAATGCGCTGAACGCCGGCTGCGGCGCCCTGCCGACGGTCGTCGTCGTCTCGGCATGCCACAGCGGCGTTTTCCTGACGCCGGCCATGCGCCAGCCCAACCGCGTGGTGCTGACGGCTGCCGCGGCCGATCGCGTCAGCTTCGGCTGCGGCGCCGGCGACCGCTTCACCTACTACGACCAGTGCCTGCTGCAGCAGTTCGACACCGCCTCGACCTGGGGCCAGCTCGCCCAGGCCACGCGGACCTGTGTGCTCGGTCTCGAGAAGAGCATGGGCATCCGCACGTCCTCGCAGCCGCAGATCTTCGTGGGATCCGCAGCCGCCAATCTCAGGCTTCCCGGCCGCTAACTAGCCGCCGATCACGGCGGTGAAGTCGCACGTCACCTGGTGCGGGCTGTCGCCCGAGAGCTGCAGCGTGTGGCGCGCCGGGCGCGACGCCTCGTCTGGAAACATCTTCACCCATTCGTCGTTCAGCGCCGCGCGGCCGGTCGAGGGCTGTTTCATCCAGAAATTGATCTTGATGATGTCGTCGGGCGAGCCGCCGGCCGCGTCTATGCAGAGCCTGATGTGTTTGAAGATGTTGGTGACCTGCGCTGCGAGGTCGGGCGGGACGTTGCGCGTGCCGGGCTCGGTGCCGTTCATGATGCTCGACATCACGATGTTGCCGATGCGGCTGGCATTGGGAATCGGATTCTGGTGGCTGTACCCGGGATAGTTGACGCTTTTGCGCCTGGTCATCGTTTCTCTCCCTTGCTCGCGAGAATGCTAGAGCCTTTCCAGCGCCATGTCGCGCAGCCGGGCGCGCTGGATCTTGAAGCCGTTGGGCGAAGGCGTCTTCGGAAAGTCGTCGATCGCGAAGACCCGCATCGGCACCTTGTAGTTGGCGAGGCCGTGCCGGCAGTGCGCCATGGCCGCGGCCTCGTCGAGCGCCGCGCCCGGGGCGAGGATCACGAACGCAACGGCGCGAACGCCGTCGGGGCGTGGCACGGCGATCGCCTGGCAGCCGGCAATGCCGGGCAGCTTCTGCAGATGAGCCTCGATCTCCAGCGGGTTCACCAGGAAGCCCGAGAGCCGCAGCACGTCGCCCATGCGACTGAGGAAAGTGAAGCCGCCCCGTCCGTCGAGTTCCGCGAGGTCGCCGGTGCGCACGTAGCCGTCCTCTGTTACCGTCTCGGCGGTGGCTTTCTCGTTGCCATAATAGCCGACCATCAGCGAAGGCCCGGCGCATTCGAGGGCGCCTGGCTGGCCGACACCGAGAAGTTCTCCGGTCTCGGTATCTCGGACGCGGATATGTCCAAGGGGTGAGGTCGGAACGCCGCCGCCCTTCTTGCGAAATGCGACGTCCGAATCAATCGGCTGCAAGGAGTAGAGCGCCTGTACCTCGCTCATGCCATAGAGGCCGCAGAGACGCAGGCCGCGTCGCTCAGCCCTCTCGGCGATGTCGTCGAGCGCAGCATTGAAGGCGGCAAAGCCCGCCCACTTCACCGAGGGGAAGGGATGGTCGCCGGGCACCGTGTCGAGCAGGCGTGCATACATGTCGTCGCTGCCGAACATCGTCGTCGGGCGATGGCGTTCGATGAGCCGTGCAATCTCGTCGATCTCGTAGGACTCGACCAGCACGCAGGGTTTTCCGGCAGCCAGCGTTGCCATCGTCTGATCGAAGCCGTAGACGCCGCACAGCGGAAGAATGGAAAGCGACAGCGTATCCGGCGCCGTGAAGCCGAAGGCGCGGGCGACCTGCTGGGCATGACCCGCAATCGCGCCCTGGCGGTGCAGCACGAACTTCGGCGCGCTGGTCGTCCCTGAGGTCGTGAAGATGTTGCAGGGCGCGCTCGCCTTGGCATGGTTCACGCCGAGGCGCGGCCGCGACAAGAGGCGTTCATATGGCACCCGCCGCAGCCGTTCGATGGCGGACGGTATGGAGGCCGGTTCCTCGCCGACCGTGACGATGGCCGCGAGGCTGTCGAGCGCTTCCGGTTCGATGTCGGCCAGGATCGAGAGAAAATCGATGCGCCGGAAGCCGGGCGCACAGGCCAAGACCTTGGCACCCGAGCGGCCGACGATGTCGGCGACCTCGACGGCGCGATAGCGGGTGTTCACCGCGACCGCGATGGCGCCGAGGCGGACGCAGGCGAGATAGAGGATCGGATAGGCCGGCACGTTGGGCAGCCACAGCGCCACCCGGTCGCCGGGACCGATGCCCAGGTCGGCGAGACCCTGGGCGGCGCGTCTCGCGCTCTCCGTCAGTTCGAGGAACGAGATCGTCCGATCGCCGTGCAGGAGGGCCGGCGCGTCGGGCGTTTGCTCTGCGATGTCGGCGACGAGCGTCCAGACATCGGCTGCGGGTTGGGCGAGTGGCATGCGGGCGGAGACTAACCGAAGACGGTCTCTTCTCAAGCCGGCCGCTTGCGCAGCAGCCTCGCCAGGGTGGGTATCACGATCAGCAAGATCATCGTCGCCGCGAGCGTGCCGGAGATCGGGCGGTCGAAGAAAGCCAGCGGATTGCCGTCGGACTTGATCATCGAGGTGATGAAGTGCTCTTCCAGCAGCGTGCCGAGTACCATGCCGAGGATCGCCGGAGCGACGGGAATGCCGTTCTCCTCCATCAGCCAGGCGAGGATGCCGAAGCCGAGCATCATGGCGATGCCGACGACCGAATTGTTGATTGCGAAGGCGCCGAGAATGCAGAACACCAGGATGCAGGGCAGCAGCGCCTTGCGCGGCAGGCGCAGCACCTGCTTGAAGCTCTTGATCGCGGCCCAACCGAATGGCAGCATCAGCAGGTTGGCCACGATGAACAGCAGGAAGACGGCGTAGACGCTGGCGGCGTTGTTCACGAAGAGCGTCGGGCCCGGGTTCAGGTTCTTCATGTAGAGCACGCCGATCACGATGGCCGTGATCGAGTCGCCCGGGATGCCGAACACCATGGCCGGGATCCAGGCGCCGGCCAGGGCGCTGTTGTTGGCGGCCCCCGATTCGACGATGCCCTCGATATGGCCGGTGCCGAACTTCTCCGGCTCCTTCGAGAGTTTCTTGCTCATCGCGTAGGACATCCACGCGGCGATGTCGGCACCGGCGCCGGGCAGGGCGCCGACCAGCGTGCCGAGCACGCTGCCGCGCAAGGTTTGCAGCGGATACTTCTTCAGAAGTCCCCACATGCCCGAGAAGACGTTGCCGATCGCCTTTTGGGCCGTCTCCAGCGGGGCAGCCACCGAGATCGACGACCGCATCACCTCCGATACGGCGAACATGCCGACCATGATCGGGATCAGCTCGGCGCCGCCCATCAGCTCGGGCAGACCGAACGTGAAGCGTGGATGCCCGGCCGGATTGTCGAGGCCGACCGTCGCCACCAGCAGGCCGATCAGGAGCGAGATCACGCCCTTCAGCTTGTCGCCCGACGCGATGAAGACGGCGCAGGAAAGGCCGAGGAGAGTGAGCCAGAAGTACTCGAAGGAGCTGAAGCGCAGCGCGAACTCGGCGAGGACCGGCGCACAGAGGATGAGGATGAACGTGCCGAACAGCCCGCCGATGACGGAAAACACCAGGCCGGCGCCGAGCGCCAGTTCGCCCTGTCCCTTCTTGGTCAGCGCATAGGCCTCGTCGGTGTAGGCCGCCGACGCGGGGGTGCCGGGCATGCGCAGCAGACAACTCGGGATATCGCCGGCGAAGATCGCCATCGCGGTCGCCGTCACCATCGACGCGATGGCCGGGATCGGCGGCATGAAGAAGGTGGCGGGGACCAGCAGCGCCGTCGCCATCGTGGCGGTGAGCCCCGGGATGGCGCCGACGAACAGGCCGAAAAGGGCCGAGCCCGCGACCACCCAGAGGACGTAGGGATCGAAGACGAGATTGAACGCCTGGGACAGGATTTCAGGGGTCATGAGGGGAAGACCACCTTCTCGAGCAGTCCCCAGGGCAGGGGCACGCGCAGGACCTTGTAGAAGGCGAGGTGCATCAGCGCCGGAAAGCCGATGGCCAACGCGACCGCCGGCAGCAGGCGCACGCCGAAAATCAGCAGCCAGCCGAGCATCGTGACCGACGCCGCGATGTGGAAGCCGAGGAAGTCGCTGGTCAGGATGTAGAACAGCAGGCCGGCGGGGACGCTCAGGAAGCGGACGACGACGACGGGATCGCGTGCCCAGTCGTCGAAGGCGATGGAGCGACCGCCGCCGCCCGCCTGACGCAGCCCGCGCACCGACAGAAGGATCCCGCAGACCAACAGGCCCGCGGCGATGACCCCGGGGAAGAGCGCCGCACCGAACTTCTGGCCGGGAATCACCGGAAACGTCCGGACATGCCAGAGCACGATCGCGCCCAGGAACGCAAACAGCGCCCCCAGGATCGTGTCGCCGATCTTCATCGCGTCACTTGACGATGCCGACGGCCTTCATCACCGCACCGAGGTCGTTGCTCGACTTCTCCATGAAGGCGGCGAACTCGACCGGCGGCATCCACGTCACGCCGAAGCCACGTTGCTTCATGAAGTCGTTGAACTCGGCGCTCTTATGCAACTTTTCCAGCGCCGCGAGCAACCTGTCGGAAACATCCTTGGGCAGGCCCTTCGGCGCCACGATCCCGCGCCAGGCCGCCAGCGTCCAGTCGCTGCCGGTCGCGGCCTTTAGCGTCGGGACGTTGGGGTAAAGGGCGGCCGGCTTGGCATCCATGACGGCGAGGCTGCGCACCTTGCCGGCGTCGATCAGCGAACGCGCCTCGGGCAGCGAGCAGGGCACGATTTCGATGCCGCCGGCGACGAGATCCTGCAGGCCGGGAGCTGCGCCGTTCGACGGCACCCAGGGCGACGCCGCGGGATCGACTGAAAGCGAGCGCAGCATGCCGGCGATCGCGAGGTGCCAGATGCCGCCCTGGCCGGTACCGCTCGACTTCAGCTTGCCGGGATTGGCCTTGATCGCGTCGACCAGGTCCTTGGCGGACTTGTAGGAGGAGTCAGCGCGCACCTGTAGGCCGGCGGGATCGGCATTCACCAGCGCGATCGGCGTGTAGGATGATCCCTTCAGCGCGGTCAGACCCTGCCAGTGCATCATGCCGATCTCGACCGTGGCCATGCCGATCGTGTAGCCGTCGGGTGCGGCGCTAGCGATCGCCTGGTGGCCGACGACACCCGATCCGCCGGTCCGGTTGACGACGTTGACCGGTTGCTTGAGCTCCTTCTCGAGCAGGCTGCCGATGATTCGCGCCGTGGCGTCGGTGCCGCCGCCCGCCCCCCAGGGCACGATCAGCGTGATCGGGCGCTCCGGCCAGGCTGCGTGGGCGGTGCCCGCGGCGGCGAGCGTGAAACCCGCCGCGAGTCCTGCGAGATGGCGTCGCTTGATGGCCGTCATGTGCTTCACTCCCGAAATTGCGTTCGCATTGCGTGCGAAACTTGTCAGACTATTTCGTAAGCATGGCACGGCTCGAGAGTGCGATGCTAGACCCGTTCGGGGGATTGGGATCGTTCGCCTTGTGGCACAGTGCTTGCGGCAGTGCGGGCAATCCTCAAGGGAAGGGGTAATGAACCATGTTCCGTAGAAGCCTGCTTGCCGCTCCGTTCGTCCTTGCCGCGGCGTCGGCACGCGCGCAGCAATGGGTGCCCAAGCAGCCGATCAAGATCCTGGTGGGCTACGCACCCGGCGGCACAGCCGACATGGCGGCCCGCATCGCGGCGGAGACCATCCAGCGCCAGCACGGCTATACAGTAATCGTCGACAACAAGACCGGCGCCGGCGGCTTCATCGCACTCAAGGCCGTGGCCCAGGCCCCGGCCGATGGTTACACGGTGGGCATCGGTATCATGGGCCAGCTTGCCGTCGGTCCCGTGGTCCCCGGTTCGCAGATCCCCCTCGACCTCGACAAGGAGCTGACGCCGATCTGCAACCTCGTCGGCGTGCCGATGGCCCTGATCGTGCGCATGGATGCGCCGTTCAAGACCATTCCCGAGTTCGTGGCCTACGCAAGGCAGAATCCGGGCAAGGTGAGCTATGCTTCGACCGGTCTCGGTTCGACCAACCAGCTCGGCGCCGAGTTCCTAGCGGCCGAAGCGGGCGGCCTCAAGTTGATCCACGTTCCCTATCGTGGTGGCGCGCCCGCCATTGCCGACGTGGCGGCGGGCAATGTCGACGTGTTCTTCGGCAACGTGTCGGAGCTGATCGGCCAGGCGCGGGGCGGCAAGGTTCGCGTGCTGGCGCTCGCCTCCACGAAGCCCTCGGCGCTGGCGCCGGAATTGCCGCTGCTCACCAAGGACATTCCAGCCCTCGACATCAACAACTGGTTCGGGCTCATGGGACCTGCCGGGCTGCCGGCGGATATCAAGGGCGCTCTCGCCAAGCTCTTCATGGAAGCGATCGCCGATCCCAGGAATGCCGAAACGCTCGCCAAGCAGGGGCTTGAGCCGATCGGCCAGGGCCCCGATGCTTTCGCCGCCTACATCGTCAAGGACCGCGAGCGCTGGGCGAAGGTCGCCAAGCAGGGCAATGTGAAGGCTGAATAGCAAAGGACGTGTAATGAGTGCGCCGCTTTCCCTCGGAATCGACATCGGGGGAACTTTCACCGACCTCGTCATCCACGATACGCGGACCGGGCGGGCCGTCATCTGGAAGGAAAGTACGACACCGGACGATCCGGCCCGCGGTGCGCTCGAAGGCACGCGGCGCGTGCTGGAGAAAGCAGGCGCCAGGCCGCAGGAGATCGGCCGCGTCGTCCACGCGACGACGCTGTTCACCAACGCGCTGATCGAGCGCAAGGGCGCCAGGACCGGCCTGCTCACCACGGCGGGCTTCGGCGACGTGCTGGAGATCGCGCGCGAGCGCAAGTACGAGCTCTACGACCTCTTCATCGAGATGCCGAAGCCACTGGTGCAGCGCGCCTGGCGTCGTGAGGCGAAGGAGCGGCTGGGGCCGGACGGCAGCGTCGAGATCGCGCTGGATGTCGATGCGGCGCTCGCCGAGGTGGCCGACCTGGTGGAGCAGGGCGTGGAAAGCCTCGCCATCTGCTTCCTGCACTCCTATGCCAATGCCGCGCATGAGCGGAAAATCGGCGCGGCGGTGGCAGAGCGTTTCCAGAACCTGTCGCTCTCGCTTTCGTCGGACATCGCGCCGGAGATCCGCGAGTACCTGCGGGCCAGCACGACGGTGGCCAACGCCTATGTGCGGCCGCTGGCCGAGATCTATCTCGAACGCCTGGAGCAGGCGCTGCGCGCCGAGGGGATTCCGGGCGGTCTGTTCCTGATGCTGTCCAACGGTGGCCTCACCCATGTGAGCGAGGCCAAGCGTGCGCCGGTCCAGTTGCTGGAAAGCGGACCCGCGGCCGGCGCGCTGGCCGGCGCCTGGTTCGGTCGCAATGCGGGCCTGGAACGCGTACTGGCCTTCGACATGGGCGGGACGACCGCCAAGCTGGCGCTGGTCGACGACGGCGAGCCGCTGGTTGCCTGGGGATTCGAGGCGGCCCGCGAGAAGCGCTTTCTGCGCGGCTCGGGCCTGCCCATCCAGATCGCCACGGTCGAGCTGATCGAGATCGGTGCCGGCGGCGGCTCCATCGCGCACAGGAGCGACCTCGGTACGCTCAATGTCGGGCCGGAAAGCAGCGGTGCGCAGCCCGGGCCCGCCTGCTACGGCCGCGGTGGTACGGACGCCACGGTGACCGACGCCGATCTGACCTTGGGCTATCTAAACGCCGACTTCTTCCTCGGCGGCGCCATGAAGATCGACGCGGCAGCAACGAATGCTGCCTTCGGCAAACTGGCCGGTGTGCTGGGTGTCGAGCCGGGCCGGGCGGCCTTCGGCGTCCACGACGTGGTGAACGAGAATATGGCCGGTGCCGCTCGCGTCGCCATCGCCGAGCGCGGGCGCGTTCCGTCGGAATATGCGCTGTTGGCGACCGGCGGGGCAGGGCCGGTCCATGCCTGGCACGTCGCACGCAAGCTCGGCGTCAGTCGTGTCGTCTGTCCGCCGGGTGCGGGGGCCGGCAGCACCATCGGCATGCTGATGGCGCCGGCCCGTGTCGATCGCGTCGCGAGCTTCACGACACCGCTGGCGGGTGCCGATCTCGCGGCGGCCGGGCGCATCTTCGCCGGCCTCGAGAAGGAGTCGCTCGACGTGCTGCGCCTGACGGGCGCCGCCATCGAGGGCCGCACCGTGCGTCAACTCGCGGACATGCGCTACATCGGGCAGGGCAGCGAGATCACGGTCGTGCTGCCGCAGGATCTGACCGAGGCGGCCGTGAAGACCGCCTTCGAGGCGGCCTACAAGGCGCTGTTCGCCCGCACACCGCCGGGGGCGGCCATCCAGTTCGTGGCGCTGCGTCTCTCGGTCAGCGCGCCGATGCCCGGCACCGGCGGCAAGCTCGAACTGCCGCGCCATGCTTCGGCCGCGGCACTCAAGGGCACGCGGCCGGTGTTCTTCCCCGACGAAGGCAAGACGCTGCCGACGCAGGTCTGGGATCGCTACGCGCTCGAACCCGGCGTGAGCGTCGAAGGCCCCGCCGTGTTCGAGGAGAACGAAAGCACCTTCATCGTCGGCCCGAACGCCAGGGCGCGGCTGCTGGCAGACGGCTCCATCCTGGCGGAGGCAAACTGATGTCTTTGCCGGGAGCGCGCCACTCCAGTGGCGCATCTTCGTCTGTTGCAGGTTCCCATGAGCGCCACTGGAGTGGCGCGCTCCCAGCCATGAGGGCGTTCCCATGAGCCGCACCTTCGATGCCATCGAACTGGAACTGCTGTGGCGCCGGCTGATCTCGCTGGTCGACGAAGCAGCGGCCGCCATGGTGCGGACGTCGTTCTCGACGCTGGTGCGCGAGAGCTACGACTTCTCCTGCGTCGTGACCGACGCGTCGGGCCAGTCGCTGGTCCAGGCGAGCGAAAGCATCCCGAGCTTCATCGGGACGCTGCCCGAGACGGTGAAGCACTTCCTGCGTCACTTTCCGGAAGACCAGCTTTCGCCGGGCGACGTGCTGATCACCAACGATATCTGGCTGGGCACCGGCCATCTGCCTGACGTCACCCTGGCCAAGCCGATCTTCCGCAACGGCAAGCTGATCGCCTTCAGCGCCACGACGGCCCACGTGCCTGACATCGGCGGCAAGATCCGCAGCCCCGAGCCGCGCGAAGTCTTCGAGGAAGGCCTGCAGATCCCGCCGATGAAGATGATCGCGGCGGGCCGGACCGACGAGACGCTGGTGGCGCTGATCCGCAAGAACGTGCGCACGCCCGACCAGACCATGGGCGATCTTTACGCCCAGATCGTCGCGCTCGACCTGATGGAAGACCGGCTGCTGGTCCTGATGGAGAATTACGGGCTGCCCGATCTCACCGACCTGGCACGCGAGATCCAGGGCCGTTGCGAGGCGGCGATGCGGGCCGCCATCCTCGAACTGCCGGACGGCACGTATCGCAGCGAACTCAAGACCGACGGCATCATGGACAAGCCGATCACGATCAGGATGGCGCTCACCATCAAGGGCGACGAGATCCTGATCGACTTCGCGGGCACCGACGCCCAGGTCGACCGGGCGATCAACTGCGCAATGTGCTACACGAACGCGATGTGCATGTATGGGGTGAAGGTCTGCACCAACTCCAACCTGCCCAACAACGAAGGCGCGTGGCGGCCGATCACGCTCACCGCGCCGCCTGGCTGCATCGTCAATCCGCAATTCCCGGCGCCGGGCGGCTCGCGCATGCTGATCGGCCACTACATCCCGATGCTGGTGTTCGGCTGCCTCGGCCAGATCGTGCCCGAGCGGGTGATGGCCGCCTGCGGTTCGCCGATGTGGGGCATGAACCAGTCGGGCGTGCGCGAAGGCGGCAAGCCCTACGCCAACATGTTCTTCTACAATGGCGGCATGGGCGGCAATACGCAGCGCGACGGCGTCACGTGCCTGTCGTGGCCCTCCAACGTCAGCTCGACCTCGATCGAGATCAGCGAGCACATCGCGCCGCTGCGTTTCCACCACAAGAAGCTGCGTCCCGACTCCGGCGGCGCCGGCCGTCATCGCGGCGGGCTGGGACAGGAGATCCTGATCGAGAGCCGCAGCGAGACGCCGATCGCCGTCTCGTTCCTCGCCGAGCGGACTCTCTTTCCGGCCTTCGGCATCGAGGGCGGCAAGGATGGTGCGCCGGGCGAACTGTGCATCAACGGCGAGAAGACCGATCCCAAGAAGCAGTATGTGCTGAACAAGGGCGATACCGTTTCGCTGGGCACGCCGGGCGGCGGCGGTCACGGCGATCCGAAGTTGCGCTCCGCGGCGGCCCTCGCGGCAGACATCGCGGCGGGATACGTGACGGTGCAGTCAGCGTATCAGGGAGACGATTAACACAGCGATTGAACCTCCGGGCAGCGGCCGTTACGCTCGCTGCAAATAAGAGCCAATCGGAGGAAACAATGAAGCTGTTCGCTGCCGCATCCGCGGCTCTGTGCGCTATCGCTTTGGCCGCCGCTTCCACGGCCAACGCCCAAGGCTCCGGCGGGGCCAAGCTCTGCGCCGACCCCAAGCAGATGGAAGGTTTCAAGACCTGCGCCGATGTGGCGAAGGCCAAGGCCGAAGGTGCCTTCACGCTCTACTCGACCGATCCCGAGCAGGGCCAGGTCAAGCTGCTGGCCGCCTTCAACAAGCTGTTCCCCGAGATCAAGACCAGCTACGTCCGCCTGCAGGCCGGCGCGCTCTATGCCAAGGTTCTGTCGGAGCGGCAGGCCAAGTCCTATCTGGTCGACGTGATCCAGATTTCCGACATGGGCATGATCCTGGACTTCCAGCGCAAGGGCGGCTTCCGCCAGTACATCTCGCCCGAGATGCAGTTCTTCCCCAAGGAGGCGAAGAGCCAGCCGGAGGGCTTCTGGACCTGGGGCTCGGTCATCATGGCCGGCATTGCCTACAATCCCAACCAGGTGTCGGCCGCCGAGGCTCCGAAGAAGTGGGAAGACCTGCTCGATCCGAAATGGAAGGACAGCATCAACGTCAAGGTGTCGAATTCGGGCCTGCAGCACGGTGTCTGGTACATGCTGATGCCGATCCTCGGCATGGACTACTTCAAGAAGTTCGGCGAGCAGAAGCCGCGCGCCTTCGACTCCTATGTCCAGCAGTATGGCCGCCTGGTCGACGGCCAGGACAAGATCATCATGGGCGCCCAGTATTCGGGCTACATCGAGTTCAAGGCGAAGGGCGCGCCGCTCGCCTTCGTCTTCCCGGAAACCGGCGTGCCGGCCGTGCCCGAGACCTACGGCATCGTCGACCAGGCGCCGCATCCCAACGCCGCCGAACTGTTCATGGACTGGTTCCTCTCGCCGGTCGGCCAGAAGGCGCTCGCCGACGCCCTGCTGCTCCATTCCCCGCGCCCGGACGTACCGCCGCCGGGTGGGGCAGACACCGTGCCGCTCAGCAAGATGAAGCTGCTCTCGCCGGCCGACTGGAACGCCTTCGAGAAGGATCGTCCGGCCTTCGCCAAGGAATGGAACCGCATCGTCGGTACCGGGCGCTAGGCTTTGGCTGATGCTTCCACGGGCATATCGCGCCCACGACTGAACGGGCAGGCCTTGACGACGCTGGCGGTCCTTCTGATCGTCGGCTTCCTGGTCCTGCTCCCGATGGTGTTCCTGGTCGAGGAGTCGCTGAACGTCGGCGATCCGATGGCGTTTCCGCCGGTCGAGTTCGGAATCGCCAACTACATCGCGATCTTCGAGGAGGATCTGAAGACCGTCTGGAACACGCTGATCATTGCGGTGATGGCCACCGTGATGGCGATCTTCATCGGCTTCACGCTGGCCTGGATCCTGACGCGCACCAACGTGCCGGGCCGCGAGAAGCTCGAGCGGCTGATGGAACTGCCTTACTACATGACTCCCCTGGTCGGTGCGCTGGCCTGGGCGGTGATCGCCGGACCCAAGAGCGGCTTCGTCAACCAGCTGTGGAAGGCGGTGGGCGGCACCGGCGACATTGCCGATATCTACACCCATTTCGGCATCGCCTGGGTGATGGCCCTGTTCGAGGGCACGGTCGCCTTCGTGATGATCTCGGCCTCCATGAAGTCGATGGACCCGGCGCTCGAGGAATCGGCGAGGGTCATGGGCGCCTCCAAGCTCCGCACCATGCTCACCGTGACGCTGCCGCTGGTGATGCCGGGCGTGCTGGGCGCCATGCTGTTCGTCTTCGCGGAGATGCTGGGCTCGTTCGCCGCCGCCCTGGTGCTTGGCATTCCCGGCCGCATCTACGTCATCACCACGGCGATCTGGGATTCGACGCTGTCCTATCCGCCTGACTACGGCCGCGCCTCGGCGATGGGCCTGTCCCTGTTCGTCGTCATGTTCCTCATGTTGTCCTTCTACAGGCGCATGATCCGCCGCGGTACCTTCACCACCATCAGCGGCAAGGCTTTCCGGCCGCGACCGATGGAGATGGGACGGCTCGCCTGGGTGCTGTTCAGCGTCTGTGCGCTCTACGTGGCGCTGGCGGTGGTCTTTCCGATCGCGGCACTGCTCATGACCTCGCTGCAGCGGTTCGCAACCGTGCTCCTGGACCAGGCGCAGTGGACCCTCGCCAACTACCATACGGCGCTGTCCCTCGGTCCGGTGCGCACGGCGCTGTTCAACAGCATCATGCTGGGCCTTGGGGTCGCCACGGTCGGCGTGGTGATCATGGCGCTCCTGGTCTGGATCATCTATCGCTCGCAACTGCGCGGCCGCGGCGCCATCGAGTATCTGGTGATGTTCCCACAGGCCGTGCCGCGCCTCGTCTTCGGCCTGGCGTTGTTGTGGGCCTGGCTCAACATCCCGATCGGCATTTACGGCACCCTGTGGCTGCTCGCGCTGGCCTATTTCACCGTCATGCTGCCGCTGGGCGTGCGTACCCTGGCGGGCGTGGTGCTGCAGATCGACAAGAGCCTGGAGGAGTGTGCGCGCGTCTGCGGCGCCTCCTGGGGCTACCAGATGCGCACCGTCACCTTGCCGCTGCTCAAGCCCGGCATCCTGGCGGCGTGGCTGCTGATCTTCATGGCCTGCGTGCGCGAGCTGGGTGCCTCGGCCTTCCTGATGGGGCCCAACGCCAAGGTGATCGCGCCGTCGATCGTCAGCGCCTTCGCCACCAGCGGCACCGAGCTGACGGCGGCGATGGCGCTGATCCAGACCTTCACCGTGATCGTGGCGTTGGTCATCCTGTTCCGCGTAGCCCGCGGCATGACCAAGGAGCTGCAGTGAGCGAGACGCGTATCGAAGTGAAGGATCTGGTCGTGCGCTACGGCGACCAGGTGGCGGTGAACGGGGTGAGCTTCACGGTCGGCCGGGGTGAGCACCTGACCCTGCTCGGACCGTCGGGTTGCGGCAAGACCACGACCCTGCGTGCCATTGCCGGGCTTGAGCATCCATCGGGCGGCCGCATCAGCCTCGAGGGCCGCGCGGTGTACGACGCGGCAACGCGCACCAACGTGCAGACCGAGCAGCGCGGCGTATCGATGGTGTTCCAGTCCTACGCCATCTGGCCGCATATGAGCGTGTTCGACAACGTCGCCTACGGTCTTCGGGTACGTAAACAGGCCCAGGACGCCATCAAGGCGAATGTCGAGCGCGCGCTGAACCTGGTGCAGATGCGCCATCTCGCCGAGCGCGGCGCGTCGAAACTGTCGGGCGGCCAGCAGCAACGCGTGGCGCTGGCCCGCGCCATCGCCTTCTCGCCGACCGTCGTCCTGTTCGACGAACCGCTTTCCAATCTCGATGCCAAGCTGCGTGCCGAGATGCGGGTCGAGCTGCGCGAGCTGCAGCGGCGGCTGGGCATCACCTCGGTCTACGTCACGCACGACCAGGAGGAGGCGCTGGCCATCTCCGACCGAGTCATCGTCATGAACGTGGGCGTCATCGAGCAGATCGGCACACCGGAAGAGATCTACAACAAGCCGCGCAGCCGCTTCGTCGCCGACTTCGTGGGCTCGGCCAACCTGATCAAGGGCAAGCCCGCCGGCGACGACACGTTCGTCACGGAAGGCGGCACGGTGCTCAGGGTCATGGCGCCGCACAAGCCGCACGGCAACGAAACGGAAGTCGCCGTCCGCACCGCCTATATCGGGCTTGAGCCGATGGCCGGCGAGAACCATGTGCCGGGCAAGGTCCGCCAGCGCCTGTTCCATGGCGATTTCGTGCAGTACGTTATCGACAGTCCGGTCGGCGCGATGATCGTCCGCCGCCCGCCGACAAATCTTCTGCCGGAAGGCGCCGACGTGACGCTGTCCTTCTCGCCCGAGCATTGCGTGCTGCTCGAAGCGTAACACCCGTCGTCTCGACCGGAGCCTCGCGAAGCGAGGCTCCGGTCGAGACGACGGGTTCTTTCTTTCAATCTAAAACGGCTCGGTGCCCGCCACGATCACCCGGTGCATCAACCGGCGTTCGCCTTCGGGATAGTCGGCGTTGGCCTTGTGCATCGTGCAGCGGTTGTCCCAGATCACGATGTCGCCCTGCCGCCAGACGTGGCGGTACTCGTATTTTGCCTGCGTCGAATGGGCGATCAGCTCGTCGAGAAGCCTGTCGCTCACGGCGCGGTCGAGGCCCTCGATCTGTTCCATGCGGTTGGGATTGAGATAGAGCGACTTGCGGCCGGTTTCCGGATGGGTGCGCACCAGCGGATGCGTCGCCTCGGGCATCGCCGCCATCTCCTCGGCCGGGCGGGTCGAGATGCGGCTGAGCTTGCGGCTCGAATGGTACTTGTGGATCACTTTCATCGGATCGATGCGCACCTTCATCTCCGGCGACAGGTCCTCGTAGGCCGCATACATGTTGGTGAACTGCGTGTCGCCGCCGCGCGACGGAACCTCCACGCCGTAGAGCATGGTGAGCGAGCAGGGCGCCCGCATGAAACTGTCGTCGGTGTGCCAGTTGGCGCCGTTCACGATCTTCCTGCCGTCGCCCAGCACGTCACGGTCCTCGCTTGAGATGATGTTCACCTCGGCGCATTCCGGTGTGCGGGCGAGCTGCTTGCGCAGCATCGGCGTTCCGAACCTCGACATGGCCGCGAGAAAGGCCGGCGGCGCCAGGGTCTGATCGCGGATGCAGATCACCAGATTGTCGTGCAGCACGCCCGTCAGGGCGGCCTGCGTCGCGTCGTCAGCCGGTATGTTGAGGTCGATGCCGCTGACCGCGGCGGCCATGTGGGGCCCCAGTTTCTTGGTCTGGAAAGTCATGGCGTTGCTCCCGCTATGCGCGATAACGTGCGCGCCGATCCGATGAATCTCAAGGGGGACCGCCATGAAGATCGCCTACTCCGCTGCAAGTCCGTATGTCCGCAAAGTGATGGCTTGCGCCATCGCGCGCGGGCTCGACGACAAGATCGAGCGCTGGAAGATCGGTACGACCGATCCGGCGCTGCTGCCGGTCAATCCACTGTCGAAGGTGCCGACGCTGATCACCGACGATGGCACGTCGATCTACGACAGCCCCGTGATCTGCGAGTATCTCGACAGTATCGGCAGCGCGCCCAAGCTGTTCCCGCCGGTCGGTCCGGCGCGCTGGAAGGCGCTGACCCAGGAGGCGCTGGCCGACGGCATCCTCGACGCCACCCAGCCGCGCCGCCGCGAGATCGCGCTGCCGCAGGACGAGGGCCGCCAGAGCTACATCGCGCTCCAGCAGGGCAAGGTCGCGCGCGCGCTCGATGAGCTGGAGAGGCAGGCCGACTCGCTCGGCGACCTGACCACGATCGGCGAGATCACCATCGGCTGCGCGCTAGGCTATCTCGACTTCCGCTACGCCAACGAGCCGTGGCGTCCGGGGCATCCGAAGCTCGCGGCCTGGTACGACAAGGTGGTGAAGCTGGCGCCTCTTGCCGAGACGATGCCCGTGGGGTGACAGTCCTCGTCCGGGGAGAGCTGA
Source organism: Reyranella sp. (assembly GCF_004297265.1). Lineage (GTDB taxonomy): Bacteria > Pseudomonadota > Alphaproteobacteria > Reyranellales > Reyranellaceae > Reyranella. The sequence goes on along the minus strand of NZ_SCUT01000040.1, from coordinate 44,434 downwards.
AATGCCGGCACGGACGGGTGAACAATTCCTGAAGGGGCTTCGCGGCCCGCGCGACGTCTGGGTCGACGGCGAGAAGATTGCCGACGTCGTCGACCATCCCAGGCTGCGGGGAGCGGCCCATGCGCTGGCGGAGGTCTACGATCTCCACCACACAGAATCCGCGACCTGCCTTGCGCCCGACCCCGAGACCGGCGAACCGATCCCGGTCAGCCACCTGATCCCGCGGTCGCGCGAAGACCTCGCGCGTCGCCACGCGGCGTTGCGAGAGGTGGCGGAATACTCCGTCGGCCTGATGGGCCGCACGCCCGACTACATGAACGTGACCTATGCGGGATTCGCCGGCCGGCCCGACGAATGGGGGACGCACGGCAACGAGGCCGGCGCCGAGCGGCTGGTCGCCTATCAGAAATTCCTGCGGCGCGGCGACGTGGCGCTCACCCACACGATCGTCCAGCCCACCGTCGACAAGGCGACGGGCGATGCGCCCTCGGCCGGCAACCAACATGCCTTGCGGAAGGTCGGCGACACCGAGCACGGCATCGTCGTGCGCGGCGCGCGGGTGCTGGCGACCCTGGCGCCTTTCGCCGACGAGATCGCGGTCTATCCCGGCGCGCCGCTGCCCCAGGGCTCCGACGACCATGCGCTCTCTTTCTGCATACCTATCGGAACGCCGGGATTGAAATTCCTCTGCCGCGATTCGATGTCGGCACCGGACAACCGTTTCGATTTCCCGCTCTCGGGCCGCTTCGACGAGCAGGACGCTTTCGTCATCTTCGACGACGTGGAGGTGCCGCGCGACCGGCTATTCATCGACCGCAACCTCGCCACTTACAACACGGTGATGACGTCGAGCTGGCAGCCCAACATCATGCAGCAGACGATGATCCGGGCGTGGACGAAGCTCGACTTTGCCTGGGGGCTCGCACTGCGCATGGCGGCGTCGATCAACGCCGTCGATCCCGAGACGCAGCGCATGATCGGTGAGATCTGGACCTATGCGGAGTTCACCCGCGCCGCCATCGTCGCTGCCGAGGCGGAGGCCCGCGAATGGCCGTCGGGCCTGTGGACCTGCGGCATCCGCCCGTTGCATGCGTTGCGCGCCACCCTGCCGCTCTGGTTCCCGAGGGTGAACGAAATCCTGCGAATGATCGGCTCGCACAATCTCCTGGCTGCACCGACCGCGGCGCAGCTCGCGGATCCGGACCTGCGGCCGCTGATCGACCGTTACCTTCCGGGGGCCAAGGGCATGGCGGCGGAGGAGCGTATCCGCGTCTTCCGGCTGGCCTGGGACTTCACGGGCAGTGCACTCGCCAGCCGCAACGAGCAGTACGAGCGCTTCTATCTCGCCTCGTCGGCGCGCAACCTGGCACGCCACCTGCAGTTCACCGATCGCGGCCGTGCCGACCGGCTTGTGCAGAAGTTCCTGGACGAGGAGTATCGGTAGGAAGAGCGAGGAGGGGCCGATGAGCGATATCGACACCAAGCCGCAGGCGGTGGAGCGGACCAGGACCAAGCAGCCGCCGCTCTACAAGGTCATCCTTCTGAACGACGACTACACACCGCGCGAGTTCGTCGTCGTGGTGCTCAAGGCCGTGTTCCGGATGACCGAGGAGCAGTCCTACCGCGTGATGATGACGGCACATCAGCGCGGCGCCTGTGTGGTCGCGACCTACACGCGCGACATCGCCGAATCCAAGGCGAGCGAAGCCAACGACATGGGACGTAGCGCCGGCCATCCGCTCGAGTTCAGCACCGAACCCGAGGAATAGGGCAACCGCCGCCAGCCCGATCCGTTTGCGCGGCATGGCGAGGCAGTCGCAGGTCCATATCGGCGTGTCGGGATGGCGCTACAAGCCGTGGCGCGGGCAGTTCTATCCGGAAGGCCTGCCGCAGAAGGACGAATTCGCCCATCTCGCCTCAGTCTTTTCGACCGTCGAGATCAACGGCACTTTCTACAGCATGCAGACGCCCGACGCGTTCGCACGCTGGGCCGACGAGACCCCCGAAGGCTTCGTCTTCGCGGTGAAGGGGCCCCGCTTTCTCACGCACATGAAGCGCCTGCGCGACCCCGAAGCGCCCTTGGCCAACTTCATGGCGTCGGGCCTTCTGCGGCTTGGCCGGAAACTTGGCCCTGTCCTCTGGCAGTTGCCCCCGAATTTCCAGTTCGATCCGGAGCGTCTCGAAGCCTTCTTCGAATGCCTGCCGCGCGACACGGAGCAGGCAGCGCGGCTTGGTCGTCGCCACGACCACCGCCTGAAGTCGCGAGCTTGGCTGCGCGTGGAAAGCCGTCGGCCGATACGTCACGCGATCGAGATCCGGCATGAAAGCTTCCGCGATCCGGCCTTCATCGCCCTGCTGCGCAAGCATCGGATCGCGCTGGTCTGCGCCGACACCGTCGAGTGGCCGCTGCTGATGGATCTGACCGCGGACTTCGTCTATTGCCGCCTGCACGGCTCAAGCGAACTCTACCGCAGCGCCTACAGCGCGGCGGAGCTTTCAAGGTGGGCCAAGCGGGTGCGCGCGTGGCGCGACGGCAGGCCCATGACCGACGGCACTTTCGCGGGGCCGCCGCTGAAGCGTCGGCAACGGCGCGACGTCTATGTCTACTTCGACAATACCGACAAGCTGCATGCGCCGCAGGATGCGCGCGCCTTGATGCGGAAGCTGGAACGTTAGCAATGGCGCGCGCGGCCGCGGAGCTGAAAAGCGTTGCCGAGGAGGCGAGGGCCTGCACGCGCTGCCCGCTCTATCGCAACGCCACACAGACCGTATTCGGCGAAGGCCCCGTCCACGCGAAGCTCATGCTGGTGGGCGAGCAACCGGGCGACCAGGAGGACCTCGCGGGGCGGCCTTTCGTCGGCCCGGCCGGCAAGCTGCTGGACCGGGCTCTGGCCGAAGCCGGCATCGATCGCGGCAAGATCTATCTCACCAACGCCGTGAAGCACTTCAAGAACGAGCCGCGCGGCAAGAAGCGGCTGCACAAGCGGCCGAACCGATACGAGACCGAAATCTGCAAGGTCTGGATCGACAAGGAGATCTCGCTGGTCCGGCCGGTGCTCATCCTGGCACTGGGCGTCACCGCGGCACAGAGCTTGACGGGACGCCGGACGATCGTGCTGTCGCACGAGCGGGGGCATTCCATCGCGTTGCCGGATGGCCATCGCGGCATGGTGACGACGCACCCTTCGGCGATCCTGCGCATGCCCGACGAAACAGCGCGCCGCGCGGGCTTCGCGGGCCTGGTGCGGGATTTGAAGGCGGCGGCGAAACTGGCCGGTTAATGATATGTCGCCCAAACCCTTGCGATCATTGACGAATCTCGGACTTCCGGGCAAAGGGGCCGGCTAAAGTTGGGTGGAAAATCAATGGGTTGACGGCAGGCCTTTCGGTACGTATTTTCCGCCCGCTTTCGGAATTCACCCCGGCCCGGCCGGGGCTTTTTGTTGAGTTAGGGCCATGAAGATCCGTCATTCTCTCAAGTCGGTGAAGCTCCGTCACAAGGACTGCCGCATCGTGCGCCGCAAGGGCCGCGTTTACGTGATCAACAAGACCAACCCGCGCTTCAAGGCCCGTCAGGGCTGAAGACGGCATCGGCGTCTTGCTGAAAAAAGCGGCGGAGGCTTCGGCTTCCGCCGCTTTTTCATTTGGCGTATGAGCGAAGCATGGAGATGCCGCCGCTCGATTCCGCCATTCTCGCCCGTCGGTCGGAGATCGTCGCCGCGCTCCGGGCCATCGTTCCCGGCGAGGGCGTGATCGACGATCTCGACGGCATGCGCCCCTTCGAATGCGACGCGCTGTCGGCCTACCGCCAGATGCCGCTGGTCGTGGTGCTGCCCGAGACGGTGGCCCAGGTGGCCGCCATCCTGCGCTACTGCCAGGACAACAAGGTGAAGGTCGTGCCACGCGGCGGCGGCACCTCGCTGTCCGGTGGCTCGATGCCGGTGGGCGACGCGATCCTGCTGGCCATGGGCAAGTTCAACCGTGTGCTCGAGATCGACTACGCCAACCGCTGCGCCCGCGTGCAGCCGGGGGTCACCAATCTCGGCGTCACCAAGGCGGTCGAGCACGAGGGCTTCTACTACGCCCCCGACCCCAGCTCGCAGATCGCCTGCTCGATCGGCGGCAACGTGGCGGAGAATTCCGGCGGCGTGCACTGTCTGAAGTACGGGCTCACGACCAACAACCTGCTGGGCATCGAGATGGTGCTGATGAACGGCGAGGTCGTGCGGCTGGGCGGCAAGCATCTCGATTCGGAAGGCTATGACCTGCTCGGCCTGATGACCGGCTCGGAGGGGCTTCTGGGAGTCGTCACCGAAGTGACGGTGCGTCTCCTGCGCAAGCCCTCGACGGCGCGCGCCGTGCTTCTGGGCTTCCCGACCGAGGCCGGCGCGGCCGACTGCGTCGCGGCCGTCATCGCCTCGGGAATCATCCCCGGCGGCATGGAGATGATGGACAAGGACGCGACCAAGTGCGCCGAGGCCTATGTCGGTGCGGGCTATCCGCTCGACGCCGAGGGGTTACTGATCGTCGAGCTCGATGGGCCGCCAGTCGAAGTCGATCATCTGGTCGAAAGAGTCGCCGAGATCGCGCGAGGCCGCGGTGCCACCACGGTCCGGGTCAGCCACGACGAGCAGGAAAGGGTGCTGTTCTGGGCGGGCCGGAAGGCTGCGTTCCCGGCCGTCGGCCAGATCTCGCCCGACTACATGTGTCTCGACGGCTCGGTGCCGCGCGGGAAACTGGTCGAGGTGCTGGCCGAGATGCGCGTACTGTCGAAGCAGTACGGCTTGCGCGTCGTCAACGTCTTCCATGCCGGCGACGGCAATCTCCATCCGCTGATCCTGTTCGATGCCAACGATCCCGATGAGCTGAAACGCTGCGAGGAACTGGGCGCCGACATCCTGCGGCTCTGCGTGCGGGTCGGCGGCGTGCTCACCGGAGAGCATGGCGTCGGCATCGAGAAGCGGGACCTGATGGGCGTGCAGTTCACCGAGATCGACCTCGATCAGCAGATGCGCGTGAAGTGCGCCTTCGATCCCGACCATCTGCTCAATCCCGGCAAGGTGTTCCCCAAGCTGCGCCGCTGCGCCGAACTCGGCCGCCTGGTCGTGACGCAGAACAACATCCCGTTCCCCGACATTCCGCGGTTTTAAGAGTGTTGAATCCAGCATTCATCGGAGCGCGCAACTCCAGTTGCGCTCATGCTCATGAAAGAATGCGCAACTGGAGTTGCGCGCTCCCATGACAAGCACGATCAAGCCGCGCGACGCGAAGGAGCTGCGGCAGGCGGTGGAGTGGGCGCTGAACGAAGGCGTGCCGCTCGACGTGCGCGGCGAGGGCAGCAAGCTCGCGCTCGGCAAGCCGATGCAGTGCGGCCAGGTGCTCGACCTCTCCGGCATCTCCGGCATCGTCGACTATGCGCCCGAGGAGCTGGTCGTCACCCTGCGCGCCGGCACGCCGATGCGCGAAGTCGAAGCGCTGCTCGCGCAGCGCAACCAGATGCTGGCCTTCGAGCCGCCCGATCTCGGCCCGTTGCTGGGCCGGGAACCAGGGCAGGGGACATTGGTCGGCGCGGTGATGGGCAATCTTGCCGGCTCGCGCCGTCTCTCGGCGGGGGCAGCGCGTGATCACCTGTTGGGCTTCAGCGGCGTCAACGGGCGTGGCGAGGCCTTCAAGTCCGGTGGTCGCGTGATGAAGAACGTCACCGGCTATGATCTCTCCAAGGTCCTTGCCGGATCCTGGGGCACGCTGGCCGTGCTCGACGAAGTCTCGGTCAAGGTACTGCCGGCGCCGGACCAGACGGCGACGCTGATGCTGATGGGCCTGGACGACGCGGCAGCCGTGCGCGCCATGTGCGCGGCGATGGGCAGCCCGCACGAAGTCTCGGGCGCCGCACACCTGCCGGGCAGGACGGCGCTCCGTCTTGAAGGCGTGGCGCCCTCGGTCGAGGCGCGCCTCAAGGGCCTGCGCGAGCTGATGGTCGACGTCGGCGCGAAGATGGAGGAACTCGGCACCCTGGAAAGTCGCGCCTTCTGGCGCGAGGTGCGCGACGTGGTTCCGCTGAATGCCGCGCCCGACGAAAACGTCTGGAAGATCTCTTGCCCGCCGACGGAAGGCCCGGCGATCCTGGCGCGCATCAAGGCGCAGCGTCCCGCGGCGCAGGCCTTCTACGACTGGTCGGGCGGGCTGATCTGGCTGGCGCTGCCGCCCTCGGCCGATGCCGATCACGGGCTGGTTCGTGGCGCGCTCGGCGCGGCCGGCGGACACGCGACCCTGATCCGCGCAGCCGAAACCGTGCGCGCGACCGTACCGGTCTTCCAGCCGCAGTCTGCTGCGCTGGTCGCGCTGGCGGCGCGGGTGAAGGAAAGCTTCGACCCCAAGGGCCTCTTCAATCCAGGGCGGATGGGCTGACGTGCAAACCAACTTCACCCTGGCCCAGCTCGCCGATCCCGAGAACGCGCGCAGCGAGCACATCCTGCGCAAGTGCGTGCATTGCGGCTTCTGCACCGCCACGTGCCCAACCTTCGTGCTGCTGGGCGACGAGCGCGACAGCCCGCGCGGGCGCATCTATCTCATCAAGGCGATGCTGGAGGGCGATCGCGCGCCCACGATGCAGGAGGTGCGGCACGTCGATCGCTGCCTGTCGTGCCTGTCCTGCATGACGACCTGCCCGTCGGGCGTGAACTACATGCACCTGGTCGATCACGGCCGGCACCGCATCGAGGAGACCTATACGAGGGCGCCGGCCGACCGTTTCATGCGCGGGCTGCTGGCCCGGCTGATGCCGCGGCCCACGGCGTTCCGTTGGGCCATGGTGTTGGGACGGCTCGCCAAGCCGCTGGCGCCGCTGCTGCCGGCGACCAGCACCGATCCCGGTGGCGCGACCTTCCTGCGCAGATTGCGCGCCATGCTTGACGCCGTGCCGGCGCGCCTGCGCGGCCCGTCGCCGGTCGACCGGCCGCAGACCTTTCCGGCCAAGGGCCTGCGCCGCAGGCGCGTGGCGCTGATGCCGGGCTGCGGTCAGCAGGTGCTGGCGCCCGAAGTGAACGAGGCGACGGTGCGGTTGCTGACGCGTCACGACATCGAGGTCGTGAACGTCGCGGGCTCGGGCTGCTGCGGGTCGTCCGTGCTCCATGTCGGGCGCAACGAGCAGGCGATCGCGCTGGCCAAGGCCAACATCGCCGCCTGGCTGCGCGAGATCGACGGCGCGGGGCTCGATGCCATCGTCATCAACGCCTCGGGCTGCGGCACGACCGTGAAGGACTACGGCAACATGCTGGCCGACGAGCCGGAATGGCACGAGAAGGCGCTGCAGGTCGCGAAGCTCGCCAAGGATGTCAGCGAGGTCATGCTCGACATCGGCCTCGTGAACGTCGAGCCCAAGGGACTGACCGTCGCTTATCATTCGGCCTGTTCCATGCAGCACGGCCAGAAGGTGATCGAACAGCCCAAGCGGCTGTTGCGAGATGCCGGCTTCGTCGTGAAGGACGTGCCCGAGGGCCATCTCTGCTGCGGCTGGGCCGGCACCTACCAGGTGCTTCAGCCCGACCTGTCGCGCCGCCTGCGCGACCGCAAGGTGGCCAACATCGAGAGCGTTAAGCCTGACGTGATCGCGGCCGGCAACTTCGGCTGCATCGGCAACATCGCCTCGGGCACCGGCATACCGATTGCACATACGGTCGAGTTGCTCGACTGGGCGACGGGCGGCCCGAAGCCGGCCGCGCTCGACTGACCACCGACCGGGGAGGAGGCATGAACGCTCTTCGCGCTTGCCTTGTGGCCTTGATCGGACTGATGCTCGGGGCCAACGTGCAGGCGCAGGACGCCGGGAGCGGCACCATGCTCGACACCCTGTTCATCAAGCTGCAGAGCGCCACCGATCCGTCTGCCATCAAGTCGCTGGAGGCGGCGATCTGGGAGCAGTGGGTGATGGTCCCCGACATGAGCCACCGCGCGCTGATGATGCGCGGCATTGCCGAGATGCAGCAGCAGGAGCTGAAGGCCTCGATCGAGACCTTCACCCGCCTGATCGACCTTGCCCCCGGCCTGTCGGAGGCCTGGAACAAGCGCGCGACGGCGCACTGGCTGATGGGCAACTTCCCGGCTTCGCTGGCCGACATCTGCGAGACGGTTAAACGCGAGCCGCGTCATTTCGGTGCCTATTCCGGGCTAGGCATGATCCGCGCGGAAATGGGCGAGAACGCGCGCGCGGTGGCCGCCTTCGAGCTGGCGCGCAAGTGGAACCCGCACATCGCAGGAATCGACAGCGAGATCGAGCGCCTGAAGGCGTTGGGCGGAGATAATGGCGCCGATGAGGACCCGTTGGGTTGCGGCCGGCCCACGACGTAGGCAAAAGTCCCTCACATTCGAATTCGGGAGTCGTTCATGGCTACGTTGTATGTCGGCGGTCGTCTTTTCGACGGCGAGAAGGTGCAGGACGGGCAGGCGGTGCTGGAAGAGGGCGGACGCATCAAGCGGGTCGCCCCGGCCGGCGAGTTCAAGGGCTTTGCCGGCGAGATCGTCGATACGTCGGGCGGCACGCTCATTCCCGGCATCATCGACTGCCATGTCCATTCGCTGTCGGGCGCCGAGGGCAATCCGGGTGCGGTCCAGGACCGCCTGAGCGCGGCCCAGCTCACGGTGCGTGGCATGGAGTTCATGCGCCAGACCCTGGAAGGCGGCGTCACGGCCGTACGCGACTGCGGTGGCAAGGACTATATCGAGTTCGCGATCCGCGACGCCTACAATGCCGGGCGTTTCCTCGGCCCGACCATGCGCTGCGCCGGCCGCATGATCTGCATGACCGGCGGCCACGGCAATCGCGTCGGTCGCGTTGCCGACGGTGTCGACGAGGTGGTGAAGGCGGTGCGCGAGCAGGTCCATGCCGGCTCCGACCTGGTGAAGATCATGGCCACGGGCGGCGTGATGACCGCCGGCGTCAATCCCGAGGATGCGCATTACAGCGCCGAGGAAATGAAGGCCGGCATCTCGGAGGCGCATCGCTTTCACAAATGCTGCGCCAGCCACGCGCAAGGCGCGCTCGGCATTCTCAACGCGGTGCGCGGCGGCATCGATTCGATCGAGCACGGCATCTTCATGGACGAGGAGTGCTGCCGCGAGATGAAGGAGCGTGGCGTCTGGCTGGTGCCTACCCTGGCGGCCGTGAAGAACATCCTCAAGGGATATGACGAGGGTGACCGCTCGATCCCAGACTATGTGATCGAGAAGAGCCGCCGCGTGTTCGACCGCCACATCGCCGCGACCAAGATGTACTATTCGGCCGGGGGCCGGATCGCGATGGGTACCGACGCCGGCACGCCGCACAATTGCCACGGCGAGAACGCGCGCGAACTCGAGTTCATGTGCGACATCGGCATTTCGAGCCGCGACTCCCTGTTCTTCGCGACCGCGAGCGCGGCTGACCTTATGCGTCTCGCCGATCATGGCCGCATCGAGGAAGGCAACGTCGCCGACTTCGTTCTCTGCGACGGCGACGCGCTGGCCGACATCAAGCGCGCCGCACGCAAGGAGAACCACCGGATGGTGGTCAAGCGCGGCCTCGTCGCCCGCGACAACCGCGCGGCCTTCTCGAGCGAAGCCGTTCGCGTCGCGGCGGAATAAAGAGCAGGGCAGGACGATCCCGGAGCCTTCGTGGAAGAAATCTTCCTCATCCTCGTCGGGATCGCCTGGGCGCTCGGTACGCCGCTGATCGCCATCATGGCGCTGGTCCGGACCTCCGGCCTGCGCGCGCAGAACGAGCGGCTCGCCTCCGAAATGGCGGCGCTCCGGCGCCAGATCGCCGCCATTGGCGAACAACCGCTTCCACCACCCGCCGAAGCGGCTCCGCTCGCGGTAACACCGGCCGAGACGGTCGTGCCGCCACCACCGGCGCCGCCCTTCGTTCCGGAGCCCCAAGCCGAGCCCGAGGCGATCGTCATCGGCGCGGATCTGCCGGCCTCACAGTCGGCTTCCGTGCCACCGCCTGCTCTCCCGACCGTCGAGCCGGTGAAGGGCGGATGGGAGCAGCGGCTCGGCGCCCGCGCCTTCGTCTGGGTCGGCGCGATCACGCTGGCCCTCGCGGCCGTCTTCCTCGTCCGCTACTCGATCGAGGAGGGGTACCTCTCGCCCGAGGTGCGGGTCGTCCTCGCGGCCCTGTTCGGTTTCGCCCTGATTGCAGGCGCGGAGCGCATGCGGCCGCACGACGATCGCGTCTCGCAGGCGCTGGCCGCCGCCGGTGTGGCGGCAGTCTACGGATCGCTGCTGTCGGCCGTGGCGCTCTACGACATGATCTCCAAGGTCGCGGCCGGGGGCGGCGCGGCGGCCCTGACCGCGTTCGCCATTACGCTCTCGCTGCGGCATGGAATCTTCGTGGCGGCGCTGGCCTTCGTCGGCGGCTTCCTCAGTCCCGCGATCATCGGTAGCGAGCAACCCAACACGCCGGTCCTGTTCGGCTATCTGTTGGCCATTGCCGCCGGCACCCTCACGGTCATCCGGCTCCGCGGCTGGTGGATGCTCGGTTGGGGCGTGCTGGCGGGCTCGGCGCTGTGGACCTGCATCTGGATGCTGGCCGATCCCGACCTGCCGGAACTGCATTGGGTCGGACTCTTCCTGGTGGCTCTCGCGGGCCTCTTCGTCTGGGCGTCCTGGCGGCGCCTGCAGGAGAGTGAGAACCCGGCGAAGGACGTGCTGGCGCTCGTCTGGGCCTCACTGGCCGTCACGGGCGGCCTGCTCGTGCTGGCCATCGCGCAGGATGGCGGCGAGCAGACGGCCGGCTGGCTGGCCCTCGCCGTGCACGGGATCGGCATTTTTGCCTTCTCGCGCTGGGCGCCGCGTTTCCAGTTCGCCGCCGGCCTCGCCCCGGCCCTGTCGCTGGCGGCGCTGGCGCTCTGGTGGTGGACGGCGAGCGGCGTGCCTTCCGAGTGGAACGATGGCCGCTTCGGCTGGCTTGTGACGGTATTCGGTGGCTTGTACGCCGCCGCGGCTTTTGCCCTGCTTTGGAACGCCGCCCGGCCGGGTTTCTGGGCAGCGCTCTCGGTGTCGGCCGCGCTGTCTCACTTCCTGCTCGCCTGGTACGGGCTGCGCGGTACGCCCGGCGTTCCCTGGGGCCTGATCAGTGTGGGCCTTGCGGCACCGTTCCTGGTGGGGGCCGAACGCCTGACCCGCTGGCGTGGGACGATGCCGGGAGCCACCGAAGCCCTGGGTTTCCTGGCGGCGGGCGCCACCTTCTTCATCGGCGCCGCCATTCCGCTCGAGCTCAATCGCGAATGGATCACCGTCGCCTATGCGGTCGAGCTGGCCGCGGTCGCCGCCATCTCTGCGCAACTCGGGCTGGTGACCCTCCGCCGGCTCTGCTGGCCACTGCTCGCGATCGTCGTTGTGCGCTTCGTCGTGAACCCCGAGATCCTGAAATATCCGATCGGCCTGACGCCGATCCTCAACTGGATGCTCTGGGGCTACGGCCTCTCCATCGCCGCACTGGTCGTGGCGCTGCGCTTCCTGCGCCCGACCGCCGACGTACGGCTGGTGCGCGCCGTCGAAGCGGCGGCGGCTCTGCTCGTCTTCGTCCTGCTGACGCTCGAAGTACGCAGCCTCTTCCAGCCGACCGCCATGATGACGCCCGATGCGAGCTTCATGGAGCGGGCCTTCTACGTGCTGGTCTGGGGGGCCTTCGCCCTGGCGGCCCTCTGGAAGGCGCGGCTCGACGGCGACCTCGTGGCGCTGTGGGCGTGGCGCCTGAGCGGCGGCGTAGCCGTCGCGGTGGTGCTGATCGTCCAGGTGCTGGTCGCCAATCCCGTGTTCGAGCCGGCCGATGTCGGCCGGCTGCCGATCCTCAACGGGCTGCTGCTCGCCTATGCCGCGCCGGCCGCGATGGCAGCCCTGGCGCGCCGCTGGATCGACGTCGAGTCCGACCGGCGGGTCGATCTCCTCGTCGAAGCGGCAGCCTCTGTCCTGGCCTTCGCCTATGTCTCCTTCGAAGTGCGCCACTTCTTCGATCCCGGCTTCGAGAGACGCGGCTTCGACGCCCACGGGCTGGAACTCTACGCCTACTCGATCGCCTGGCTGCTGTTCGGCGTGGCCCTGCTGGCGCTTGGCTTCCTGAGGCAGGCGGCGGCGCTTCGCCATGCCGGCATGGTGCTGGTCTGCATCGTCGTCGCCAAGGTGTTCCTGATCGACATGGCGGGGCTGCAGGGCCTCCTGCGGGTCTTCTCGTTCCTCGGCCTCGGAGCCGCCCTGATCGGTCTGGGGTACGCCTACCGGCGTTTCGGATTCGACAGCAAATGACCGGAAGCCTGTTCCCCGAGCTCAGCCTGTCGCTCGACGATCTGCGGGCGCTGCAGCTCGACCGGCTGCGCACGACGTTGCGCCACGCCTACGACAACCAGGCGCCGTATCGTGCCAAGTGCGAGGCGGCGGGCGTTCATCCCGACCAGCTTGCCAGCCTCGACGATCTGGCGCGCTTCCCCTTCACGGAGAAGGGCGACCTGCGTGACGCCTATCCCTACGGCATGCTGGCGATCCCGCGCGAGCGCTGCGTGCGTCTGCACGCCTCCAGCGGTACCACCGGCCGCCCGACTGTGGTGGGCTATTCGGCAAAAGACATCGCCACCTGGGGCGACCTGATGGCCCGCTCGCTGTTCGCCGGCGGCGCGCGGCCGGGCGACATCATTCACAACGCCTACGGCTACGGCCTTTTCACAGGGGGGCTGGGTGCGCATTACGGCGCGGAGCGGCTGGGCTGCACGGTGGTGCCGATGTCCGGCGGCTTCGGCGAGCGGCAGGTCCAGCTCATCCGCGAGTTCGGCGCGCGCGTCGTGCTGATGACGCCGTCCTATATGTTGGCGATCGCCGACGAATTCGAGCGCCAGGGCGTCGATCCGCGCGACACGGCGATGCGCATCGGTATCTTCGGTGCCGAACCGTGGACCGAGGGGATGCGCGCCGAAATCGAGCGACGGCTCGGCATCGACGCCGTCGACATCTACGGGCTGAGCGAGGTGATGGGGCCGGGCGTCGCCTGCGAGTTCGTGGAGACGAAGGACGGGCCGACGATCTGGGAGGATCATTTCTATCCCGAGATCGTCGATCCCGTGACCGGCCGGCCGGTGGCCGAGGGCGAGCCGGGCGAACTGGTCTTCACGACGCTGACCAAGGAAGCGATGCCCGTCGTGCGCTACCGGACGCGCGACCTGACGCGGCTGATGCCCGGGACGGTCACTGCGATGCGCCGCATGGCCAAGATCACGGGGCGCAGCGACGACATGCTGATCGTACGCGGCGTCAATCTCTTCCCGAGCCAGGTCGAGGAACAGATTCTCCGCGATCCGGCCCTGAGCGGCCACTATGTCATCGAGCTGACGAGGACGGGCGCGCTCGACGATCTACTGGTGCGCGTCGAGGCGCGGCAGGTTCAGGAGCAGGGGGCTAGGCTTCAGTCAGGCGCCGAACTGACTCGAAGGCTCAAGGGGATGTGCGGCCTCTCGGCTTATGTCGAGGTTGCCGTACCGGGGACGATCGAGCGGTCGCAGGGGAAGGCACGCCGTGTCATCGACAGGCGTCCCAAAACCTAGAGTCCCGTGACCAGGCGGATTCGGGCCTTGAGCAGTCCAGGATCGTCGGGCAGCTGACTGACCTCAGGCGCAATGAGGTTCCCCTGCGTTGCGGGCGCCGCTGCCTTTGCGCGGCCCACCGAGGCGTCGATGACGACCGCGAGCGTGATCAGGGCGGCGGCGATCACGAGCAGGTCGATCCACGAAAAGCGTGACTTGCGAAGTTCATAGGGGACGGCGATCGCCCGCTTCTTCTTCTGGCCTTGGTTCATGTTGGCCTCTGGGAACGGTGTTTCGGCTGGGCTGGAAGGTTGCCTTATGATTCCGATTTCGGTCGGCGTCGCGACCGCACTGAGGCGACACCAAGGTCGTTTGTGTCAGCCGTGTCCGAGCGTGGCACCGGCAACAGCGGCAAAGGTGAGAATCGACGCCGCGATCACGAGGAAATCGATCCAGCCGAGCGAGAGTCGGCGGCGCTTCACGGCCTGTCTCCGGCAGCGTGGGTGGGAGGCGTTGCCGGCGTGGAAGACGCAACGCCCTGCGCAAGCACGCCACCGGCGAAGATGACGATGCACGCCAGGATCAGAAGAGCGTCAACGGTGGCGAAATTGCGGCGAGACATGGAACCTCTCGTTGTGTTCGTACGAGACACTACGGAGAGGGGACGGCCATCATCCCTTGCGGAAAATCATGCGCGCACAGCGCGTCAGACGTAGGCGATGCGCAGGATGTTGGTCGCACCCGGCGTGCCGAACGGGACGCCTGCCGTGATGACGAGGCGCTCGCCTTCCTTCGCGATCTCCTCCTGGCGCGCGACACGCACGGCGCGCTGGACCATGTCGGCGAAGTTGTGCGCGTCCTCGGTCCGGACAGGATGGACACCCCAGGTGAGCGTCATGCGCCGTGCCGTGTTGAAGTTGGGCGTCAGGCAGAGGATTCGCACATCGGGCCGTTCGCGCGCCGCCCGCAGGGTCGTCGAGCCGGTGTTGGTGTAGGTGACGATAGCGGCGGCCGAAAGCGTGTGGGCACACTGGCGTGCCGCGGCGCTGATCGCGTCGGCGGTCGTGGCCTCGGGCTCGCGCCGGCTCGCGTCCATGAGGCGGCGATAGAGCGGGTCGCCTTCGACGCTCTTCAGGATGCGGTCCATGATCGTGACCGCTTCGATGGGGTAGTCGCCCGACGCGGATTCGGCGGACAGCATGACGGCGTCGGTACCGTCATAGACGGCGGTTGCCACGTCGGAGACTTCGGCGCGCGTCGGTGTCGGCGAATGGATCATCGACTCCAGCATCTGCGTCGCCACGATGGTCGGTTTGCCGGCCACGCGGCAGGCGGCCAGGATGCGCTTCTGCAGCGGCGGTACGGCCTCGGGCGGCATCTCGACGCCGAGATCGCCGCGGGCGACCATGATGCCGTCGCTCTGCTCGATGATCTCGTCGAGATGCTCGATCGCCTGCGGCTTCTCGAGCTTGGCCATCACGGCGGCGCGGCCGGCCACCAGCTTCTTCAGCTCGGCGATATCGTGGGCGTGCTGAACGAAGGACAGCGCCACCCAGTCGACGCCGAGCGACAGGCCGAACACCAGGTCCTTGTGATCCTTCGGCGTCATCGGCGACACCGGCAGGACGAGGTTCGGCAGGTTGACGCCCTTGCGATCGCTAATCGTGCCCGCGACCTCGACCTCGGTGTCGATGGTCTTTTCGTCGTGAGCCACAATGCGCAGGCGGACCTTGCCGTCGTCGATCAGGAGAAGGCCGTCCGGCTTCGCCGCCTTGAAGATCTCGGGATGGAGCAGGGGGATGCGCTTGGCCGTGCCCGGCGTCGCGTCCATGTCGAAGCGCAGCTTCTGGCCCTTCTTCAGCTCCATCGGTCCCTTGGCAAAGGTGCCGAGGCGCAGCTTGGGGCCCTGCAGATCCATCAGGATGGCGATCGGGTGCTTGTATTCCTTCTCGAGCGCGCGCAGCTGGTCGACCCGCTGGCGATGGTCCTCCTGCTGGCCGTGGCTGAAGTTCAGCCGGAAGACATCGGCGCCGGCCTCGAACAGGATTCGCAGGCGCTCCGGCGTCGAGGAAGCAGGGCCGAGTGTGGCGACGATCTTGGTGAATCGATTGCGGTGCATGGGACCAGCCTACCTGGAGGGCGACGACACTTTGAAGTCGCCGGCCGCCTCGTAGACCTTGACGACGGCGGCGTCATCCAGTTTGCCGTGACCGGCGCCCGCGGCCGCGATGAAGAGCTGGTGGGCCGCGGCCGCCAGGGGCAGCGGCAGGCGCAGCTCGTGGCCGGTGTCGAGCACGAGGCCCAGGTCCTTCACGAAGATCTCGACGGCCGACAGCGGCGTATAGTCGTCGTCGAGCATGTGCGGCACCCTGTTGCCGAACATCCAGGAATTTCCCGCGCTCGCCGAGATCACTTCATAGACCGCGCGCGTATCCGCTCCGGCCTTGGCGGCGAGCGCCATGGCTTCGGCGGCCGTGGCGATATGCACGCCAGCCAGGAGCTGGTTCACCGTCTTCACCAACGAGCCGATGCCGGCCTTGTCGCCCAGGCGGAACACCTTGGCGGAAGTGGCCGAGAGGATCGACTCCGCTGCAGCGTAGCTCTGTGCATTGCCCGAAGACATGAAGGTCAGTTCGCCCGATTCGGCACGCGCCCGTCCCCCCGACATCGGCGCATCGAGCAACTCGTGTCCGGTTGTCGCCAGACGCTCGTCGAGCTTGCGGATGAAGGCGGCGGGGCAGGTGGCGCACTGCATGACGAGGCCGCCCTTGCGAAGCGTGGCGACGGCGCCCCCCTCGCCATAGAGGACGGCTTCGACCTGCTGGGCATTGACGACGGCGAGGACCACGACGTCGGCGATCTTCGCGGCTTCGGCTGGCGAGGCGGCCGTCGTACCGCCTGCCGCCACGAAGGCGTCGCGCGCGGCGGCGCTGGGATCGACGCCGATCACCTTGTGGCCGTGCTTCAGCAGGTTCTTGGCCATGCCGAGGCCCATCGAACCAAGGCCCACGAACGCGACGACGGGTGTGTTCTTGTCGGTCATGGATCAGGCCTTGATGCCGTATTTCGCCGCCCAGCCGAGGCCGGCGCCGGTCGTGGTCTTCGGCTTGTATTCGAGCCCGACATATCCGTCGTAGCCCAGCCGGTCGAGCACATCGAGCAGGTAGAGGTGATTGACCTCGCCGATGTCGGGCTCGTTGCGGTCGGGGTTGCCGGCGATCTGCACGTGCGAGGTGATCGGGAAGAGGCGCTCCATGCGCTTCTGCAGATCGCCCTCGGTGACCTGTAGGTGATAGAGGTCGAGCTGCAAGCGCAGGTGCGGCGCGCCGACTTGGTCGATGATCGCCTTCACCTGGTCGGTCGTGTTGGTGAAGTAGCCGGGAATGTCGCGGCGGTTGATCGGCTCCAGCACGACGGTGATGTCCATCTTGGCCGTGCGGTCGCAGATCTTCCTGAGGTTCGAGATGAAGGTGCGGTGCATTGCCTTCACGTCGGCAC
The DNA here is from genome assembly GCF_004297265.1 of Reyranella sp. GTDB lineage: Bacteria > Pseudomonadota > Alphaproteobacteria > Reyranellales > Reyranellaceae > Reyranella. Next base: position 27,392 of record NZ_SCUT01000040.1, on the reverse strand, counting down.
CCGGCGCGATCATGCCCGACATCACGTGCAGGGTCCGGCACTCCAGCGCCTGCGCGTAGTCCAGCGCCTTGTCGATGGCGGCGGCGAACTCGGCCTCGCGGCCCGGAAGGGCCGCCAGTCCGCGCTCGCCCTTGCCGGCATCGCCCGGTGGGAGGTTGAACAGCGCCTGCGTGAGCTTGTGCCTCTTCAGCTCGGCCGCGATCTCGGCAGCTGGCGCCTCATAGGGGAACAGGATCTCGACAGCCTTGAAGCCGTGTGCCGCGGCGGCGCCGAAGCGCTTCAGGAACGGCACTTCCTGGTAGATCCACGAGAGATTGGCGGCGAGCTTGGGCATTCTTCTGTCCGATCAGGAAGGATAGGCTTCTTCGACGTCGCGCACCTCTGCATCCGACAGGGTGCGCAGCTTGAAGCCCTGCAGCAGCAGGTGGAGCTTGGCCGTTTCCTCCAGTTCCTCGATCGAGGCGGAGGCGGCCGACAGCGAGGTTCCCGCGACGACGGGACCGTGATTGGCGAGAAGTACCGCGCGATGGCCCTTGGCGTAGTCGCGGATGGCATCGGCCAGCTTGGGGTCTCCGGGCCTGAAATAGGGAACCAGCGGCAGCTTGCCGACCCGCATCACGAAGTAGGGCGTGATCGGCGGCAGGGTCGTCTCGGCATTGTGGTGGCAGGACGGGTCGAGGCAGGAGATCGCCACGGCATGCGTGCAGTGAAGATGGACGATGGCGCCGTCCTTGGGCCGCACGTCGTAGACCGAGCGATGCAGCAGCGCTTCCTTGGTCGGCGGATCGCCGGCGACGTGCTTGCCCGAGAGATCGATCTTGGAAAGCTGGCCGGGCTCGAGTTCGCCGAGCGAGGAATTGGTCGGCGTCATCAGCCAGCCGTCGGCCACCCTTGCGCTGATGTTGCCGGAAGTGCCGGGGCAGAGGCCGCGCGCCGCGAGCTTGGCGCCCAGCGCGCAGATCTGCTCGCGCATCGTCGTCTCTGCGGTGCTCATAGCCGGTCGAATGCCTTGGTGAAGAAATCGGGAGCGCCGAAATTGCCGGACTTCAGCGCGAGAAGGATCGGCCTGGCCCCGACCGAAGCGGTCCATGGCACACCGGGATCGATCTCGGGGCCGATGCGCAGCGCCGTGACGTCGAGCGCGCTGACGACGGCACCCGAGGTTTCGCCGCCCGCGACGACCAGCCGGCCGACGCCCGCATCGACGAGACCGCAAGCCAGCGCCGCCATGGTCTTCTCGATGGCCTGGCTCGATTTCTCGACGCCGTACTTCGCCTGCAGGGCTTTCACGGAATGAGGCGTGTCGCTGACCGACAGCAGAATCGGTCCGTTGCCGAGCTTGCCCTTCGTCCAGTCGAGCGCTTGGCCTGCGACGTCCTCACCGCGGCAAATCGCATCCGTGTCGAGCGCCAGATGCGCGCCCTTGAAGGCGGCAATTTGGCCCAGCGTCGCTGCCGAGCACGAGCCCGCCAACACGGCCGCTGCGCCTTCGATCTTCGGCAATGCATCTGCGCCGGACCGATGGGCCAGCAGGCCGCGACGCCGATACGCCGCGGGCAAGCCCAGCGCGACTCCCGAGCCACCGGTGACGAGTGTGTCATCACCGATCGCCTCGCCGATGATGCCGAGATCGGTGTCGGCCACGGCATCGACCACGACGTGGCGCACGCCCTCGGCGGCGAGCTTGTCGAGCGACTCGCGAAGCGCTGCCGAGCCCGACTGGACCTGCTTCAGGGCCACGAGGCCGACCTTGTGCGGCGTCTGGCGCGCCAGCACCCGTACCAGGCTGGCGTCGGTCATCGGCGTCAGCGGATGATGCTTCATGTGCGAGTCCGAGAGCAGCACGTCACCCACGAACAGATGGCCGAAGAAGATCGTGCGCCCGTTCACCGGAAAGGCGGGGCAGTAGATCGCCTGCTTTGCCTTCAGCGCATCGAGCAGCGCATCACCCACCGGGCCGATATTGCCGGCGTCGGTCGAATCGAAGGTCGAGCAGTATTTGAAGAAGAAGCGCGTGCAGCCGGCCGCCTGCAGGGCTTTCAGCGCGTCGAGCGATTGCGCGACGGCGTCGGCGGCGGGAATCGAGCGGGTCTTGAGCGCGACCACGACGGCATCGACGTCGTCGGAAATGGTGTCCGTCGCCGGTACACCGATTGTCTGGATCGTGCGCATGCCGCCTTTGACGAGCATGCCCGCGATGTCGGTTGCGCCGGTGAAGTCGTCGGCGATCACTCCGAGAATGGCCATGGAACGACGTTAGGCGATGATCGTCGCCGGCATCCAGAACTTTCGGCGCCGGGAGCGGCGCCGGGCCTCGTCCTCGCCGTCGTAATGGTGCAACGGCGGTGCAGCATCGAATGTGTCGCGGATGTCGAGGGCGTTGACGTTGACGATGCCGATGGCGCCGTTTTCCTCGGGCATCACGGCACCGACATAGGTGCCGCAACGGGCGCAAAGCAGGTAGTCGGTGATGCCGAGGCCGAAACGGTAGCGCGACAGGGCATTTGGTGCGCTGCGGAATTCGACGCTGCCCGTTGGATCGCCCATCGTGCGGGCGCCGTGGCGGCGGCAGAAGCTGCAGGCGCAGCGGCCGACCCGCATCTCCTCCGGCTTCTTCCCGGAGGTGAGCGCGATCCTGATCGCGCCGCAGTGGCAGGAACCGGGATAGGTCCTCATGGCGCGATCAAGGTGACCCTGAAGTCGTTGACGTTGGTCCGCGTTGGCCCGGTGACGAGGGCGTCACCCAGCAATTCGAAGAAACCATGCCCGTCATTGTCGTCGAGCATGGCCTGCGGATCGCCGCCCTTCGCACGCGCCCGTGCCAGCGTATCCGGCGTGAAGACCGCGCCGGCAATATCCTCCGCGCCGTCGACGCCGTCGGTGTCGGCCGACAGACCCCAGATGCCAGCAGTACCATGGGCTGCGATGGCCTGGGCCAGCAGATATTCGACGTTGCGTCCGCCGCGACCCTTGCCGCGCACCGTGACGGTGGTCTCGCCCCCCGAAAGGATCACCACCGGTTTGCCGCCGCGCTTGGCGATCTCGATGGCCTGATGCGCGTGCGCGGCACCCAGCGCGCGGGCCTCGCCCTCGAGATTGTCGCCGAGCATGACCACTTCCACGCCGCGTTCCTTCGCGACGGCGGCGGCGGCTTCGAGCGAGCGCCTGGGCGTGGCCACCATGATCGTCTCGACGTTGGCGAGGCGCGGGTCGCCGGGCTTCGGCGTCTCCTCGATGCGGCCGGCGGCGCCTTCCTTGAGGTGAGCGAGCACGGCAGCCGGCGGATCGATCTTGTATTTCGCGAGCACGGCAAGCGCGTCGGCGAAGGTCGTCTTGTCGGCGACGGTGGGGCCGGAGCCGATGACGCCGGGGTCATCGTTCGGCACGTCGGAGATCAGCCAGGAGAGAACGCGCGCCGGCTGGGCAGCGATGGCGAGCCGGCCGCCCTTGATCGCCGAGAGGTGTTTTCGCACCGTGTTCATCTCGACGATGTTGGCGCCCGACTTCAGAAGCGCGCGGTTGACGTCCTGCTTGTCGTTCAGAGTGAGGCCCGGCGCCGGCAACGCGAGCAAGGCCGAGGCGCCGCCCGAGATCAGACAGAGCACGAGATCGTCGGCGCCCAGCCCCTGGACACGCTCGTAAATGCGGCCGGCGGCCTCGCGGCCCTTGTCGTCGGGCACGGGATGCGCGGCCTCGACGATCTCGATGCGCCTGCAGGTCTCTCCGTAGCCGTAGCGCGTCACCACCAGCCCTTCGAGCGGATGCGGCCACTGGTCCTCGACGGCGCGCGCCATGGCCGCACTTGCCTTGCCGGCGCCGATCACGATGGTGCGACCCTTCGGCGGCTGGAGCTTCGCAATATAGGGAGAAAGGCAGGTGGCGGGGCGAGCGGCGGCGAGGGCAGCATCGAAGAGGGCGCGCAGCAGGGCGCGGGCGTCAGCATCTTTCATTTGCCCGATCTTCGCACTATAGGGGCGCGATGCAACCGTTGCTCAGGCCGGGCGATCCACCGCCGTTTTCCGTCTTCAACGAGCAGGGCCGGGCACCGCTGTTGCTGCTCTGCGATCATGCCAGCAAGGCCGTGCCGCAGGCGCTGGGTGACCTCGGCATTCCCGCGAGCGAACTGGCGCGGCACATCGGCTGGGACATCGGCGGGCTCGACGCGGCGATCGAACTGGCCATGGTGCTCGACGCGCCGCTGGTTGCGTCCGGCTATTCGCGGCTGGTGATCGACTGCAATCGCTGGCCGGGCGGTGAGGGCTCGACGCCGGAGATCAGCGACGAGACGGTCATTCCGGCCAACAAGGACCTCACCAGGGAACAGGTCGACGCGCGCGCCGAGGCCTGCTTCTGGCCCTACCACCGCGAGGTCGACCGGCTGCTTGATGCGATGACGGCGGATGGCCGCCAAGTCTGCCTTCTGGTGATGCACAGCTTCACGCCGGTGATGAAGGGCTTCGTGCGCCCCTGGCATGTCGGCGTGCTGTGGAACGACGATCCGCGCCTGCCCGAGCCGCTGCTGTCCGAGCTGCGCCGCGATCCCTCGCTGGTGGTCGGCGACAACGAACCTTATTCGGCGCGCGCGTCCTACGAATACACGCTGACCGCCCATGCGCGGTCGCGGGCGCTGCCGCATTGTTCTCTTGAAGTGCGCCAGGACCTCATCGGCACACCGGCCGAGGCGCGTGCCTGGGGACGGCGCCTGGCGCCGGCGATCCAGGCTGCGGTCGTCGCGGCCCTGACCTGATACGCACGGCGGCCGCCGTTCACTCCGCTGTGCAGGTCATGCGGGAGCCTTGCGATGCCCCGCCGCAATCAGACCCAGCAGGCTCACGACAACGATCGCCAGAGCGATGAGTTGATAGGATTCGGCGGTCTCGCCGAGCAGGAGCAGGGCAAGGAATGTCGTCACGAGCGGTGCGGGTACGGTGACGGAACTGGCCAGCGACACATCGATGTACGTGGCCGCGTGGAACCAGACGATCAGCTCGAGATAGTAGACAAAGCCCATCAGCAGGGCGGCGGACTGGAAACGCAGGTCGGTGGCCGCAGCGATGATCGTATCCGGACCTGCCGTGACGAGCAGGCAGACGCCTAGGAAGAGTGACGACACGAGGACGCGGGAGAACACGACCTGGTTCGGCGTGACCGGCGTCTTGTTGAGGACCTCCTTGAGAATGACATGTGCCACGCTCCACAGGAACGGAACGCTCAGCGCCAAAAGGAACCAGATGGTCATTCCTTCGATGCGCCATGTGCCGCCGGTTCCGAGAAAGTACATCGTCGCAATCAGTACGCCGGTACACGAGAGTTCCGTGACGCTCTTTCTCCGGCCGAGAAACATCGTCTCCCAAAGAATGGCAAAGAGCGGATAGGCCTGTACCGCGATCGCGAAGCTGATGGCACCGGCTTTCTCGACCGCCAGCACGTAGAGGTAGGTGGAGAATCCGAAGATCATTCCGGTCGCCACGACGACTGCGCGTGCTTTGAGCCCGGCTCCCGGGGCCGCCGGTTTGCCCGCCGCCGTCATCCGCTTTTCCAGCAAGAGCGCGGGCAGGGAGAAGACAAGTTGCCAGAGCGACAGGAATAGCGCGAATGCGAGAGCATCGAAGTCCCCCGGTCGGCTTGCCGAGATGATCGGCATGACCCCGAGAAGTCCGAGGCAGAGTGTTGCGAGTAAAATGCCTCTCGTCCGCCCCGTGCTTTTCATCTCACCACGTCCAGCGCTGCAATAGATACAATTTGTACTGATATGATTGACTATCCGAGGCGACAATAGGAACATTGTTCTCATGACAATGTGGAGCCCCGTCCTGAACGGCAGGAAAGGTCCAGCCTATCTCGCCCTCGCAGATGCCATCGCGGAAGGCGTATCGACGGGTGTCCTGAGGCCGCGTGATCGCCTGCCGACGCAGCGCAGTCTCGCTTACGAACTTCGACTTTCGCTGAACACGGTGAGCCGCGCCTACGCGGAAGCGACCCGGCGCGGCTTCCTCGAGGGAGAAGTGGGGCGGGGAACATTCGTCAGGGTTACCGGCTGGCAACCGGTCGAAGCCCAGCCCGCCCGCATGGCCCGCCCGCTTTCCGGCCCAATAGATTTCTCTCTCAACCTGCCCTTCGCGGGCAATGCCGAGGCGGCGTTGGCGCAGACCCTGGAGTCCTTGAGCCATTCACCGGTGCTGTCTTCGTACCTTCATCACGACAGGAACGATGATCCGCGACGCCATATGGACGCCGGCGCGCGCTGGATGGGGCGGTTGAAGCTCCCGGACGCCGGACGATCCGTCATACTCTGCAACGGTGCGCAACACGGCCTGCTGGTCGCTCTATTGGCGCTGCTGCGGCCGGGCGATGTCTTGCTGGTGGAGGCTCTGACCTACGCGCCCGTCAAGTCGATGGCGCGGCATCTGGGCCTCAGCCTGCGCCCCGTTGCGATGGATGACGAAGGTCTGAAGCCCGAGGCGCTCGATGACGCATGCGCGTCGACGAGGGCCAAGGTTCTCTACTGCCTGCCGACCTTGCACACGCCGACGGCGATCACGATGAGCGAAGCACGGCGGCGCGAGATCGCTCATGTCGTGGAGAAGCGCGGCCTCACGGTGATCGAGGACGATGTCTTTGGCTTCCTGCCCGTGGAACGGCCGCCACCGCTTGCCTGCTTCGCGCCACACCACGCGGTGTTCCTGACGAGTGTCTCGAAGAGCATCGCGCCGGGCCTGCGGGTCGGATACCTGCAGTTTCCCGATCGTCTCAGGGGAGCGCTGCAGGCGGCGACCAACATGTCGACGTGGATGTCGCCACCATTGATGAGCGAGATCGTCTCGCGATGGATCATCGATGGAACCGCCGAGCGGTTGAACGCCGAGCAACGCAACGAGGCGCGCGCGCGCCACGACATGGCCCGCCAGGTCCTGGGACCCCGGCTACCCGGCGGGGACCGATCGGGATTTCACGTATGGCTGCCTTTGCCCGACCGTTGGGATCCGGACGCTTTCTGCGCCGCCGCGCGACGAAGAGGGGTGGAGGTTCAGCCAGCCTCCGTCTTTGCCGTCGGCGATGGTGCGGCGCCAAATGCGATCCGTCTCTGCCTCAGTCACGAGACCAGCCGTGACCGTGTCAGGCAGGGATTGGCCATCATCGCTGATCTTTTCGACGGAGCGCCAGAGGACTCCTCCCTTATCGTCTGATTATCCGGAAGGCAGAGGGCGGGCCGGGATCACGAATGCTGGTCACTGGCATATGCTCCGGGCCGGAACTATATCCCCGGAACGCTTCGTCTCGCGGCCTCCCAGCGCCGCTCAGGAGAGCATCATGGACGACAAGACCCGCACCGAACTCGAAGCCGCCGCTTTCCGGCGTCTGGTATCGCACCTCCAGGAGCGGACCGACGTCCAGAACATCGACCTGATGAACCTGGCCGGCTTCTGCCGCAACTGCCTGTCGCGCTGGTATCGCGAGGAGGCCGGCAAGCAGGGCATCGAGATCGCCGATCCGAAGGCCCGCGAGATCGTCTACGGCATGCCCTACGACGAGTGGAAGGCGAAGTTCCAGAAGGACGCCTCGGCCGACCAGAAGAAGGCCTTCGACAAGGCCGAGCACAAGCACGGCTGAAGGCGTTTCAGCCGGGCCAGTTGTCGATTGCTTCGGCAAAGCGCGTCAACTCAGCGAGAAGCCGCTTCTGTCCGTCGTCCCCGAGCTTCTGCAGGCGGCTGCGCTGCACGTCGAACACGCGGGGGATGGCTTCGTTGATGACGGCCTCGCCCGCCGCCGTGAGCTGGACGCGCAGGGTCCGGCGGTCGCTCGGCTCGGCGAGCCGGGCGATCAGGTTCTGTGATTCCAGCTTGTTCAAGCGGCTCGTCAGCCCCGCGCCGCTGAGAAGCAGCGATTGGACCAGTTGCTTGGGCGTGAGGCAGTAGGGTGTGCCGGCACGCCTCAGCGCGGTCAGGACGTCGAACGTGCCGCGGGTCAGGTCGAATGGAACGAGCGCTTCCTCGATGAAGGCGGTGCACTGGATCTGGATCCGCGCGATCAGGCCGTAGATCTGCACCGGGCTGGTGTCGATGTCAGGTCGCTCGGCGCGCCACTGCGAGAATATGGCATCCACCTGGTCGCGGGCGGCGCGGGCCTTGGCCGTGGGGCGTCGGCCCGGGCGCTGTGGCTTCGCGACCGCGGTCTCCGGTTTGTCTTCCGTTTCCGGTTTGCCGCTGCCCATCTTTCCTCCGTCGAGGCCCGTCATTGCACGCGCGAGTTCAGGGCGTCCAGTCGACGACCCGGCGCTCGATCCATTCGATGCCATGGAAGAGTGCGATGCTGAGCAGGGTCAGCAGGGCGATGGCGGCAAAGGCGAGCGGAGTCTGCGACTGCGACGTCGAGATGAGGATGAGATAGCCGAGCCCCTCCTGCGCCGCCACGAACTCGCCGATGACCGAGCCGATGACGGCAAAGGTCACCGCCACCTTGCAGCCGGTGAAGAAGTGCGGCAGCGCTACTGGAATCCTCAAGCGCCGGAAGATCATGTGCTGCGACGCGCCCAGCGAGCGCATGAGGTCGAGCATCGTGCGTGGCGCGGCTTCCAGTCCGGCGATCAGGTTGACCAGGATCGGGAAGAAGCAGACCAGGACGACGATCACGATCTTCGGCCATTCGGACAGACCGAGCCACAGGATGATCAGGGGAGCCACAGCGACCTTGGGCACCGACTGCAGGCCGAGCAGGATCGGGTAGAGCAGCCTGCGAGCGGTCGCGTTCAGGGCGATGAGCACGGCCAGCGGCAGGGAGAGCGCGATGGCGAGCAGGAAGCCCACGAGGGTTTCGCGCAAGGTCACGAGACTGTTGAAGCCGAGCTCGGGCGCCCACTGCACGGCCGTTCTTCCGATCTCGGTCGGGGCGGGCAGGATCCAGGCGGGAACCGCGAAGACGCGGACGGACAGTTCCCAGGCGACCAGCAGCACCAGATAGACCACGGGGATGGTGGCGCGGCCGGCGAGGCGCGAGGACGGAGACGCGCTCATCGCTCAGGCCCGGCGGTCGAAGATGATGTCGCGGATTTCCTGCTTCAGCGCCTGGAAGCGCGGCAGTCTCGGCGTGTCGGCATTGCGCGGGCGCGGCAGGTCGATCGCGATGTCGGCACGGATGCGGCCGGGGCGCGGGGACATGACCAGCACACGGTCGCTGAGCAGGATCGCCTCCTCGATGTCATGCGTGATCAGGAAGGCGGTTCGTCCGAGATCCTGCCAGAGGCCCGACAGTTCGAGCGAAAGCTCCTCGCGCGTCAGCGCATCGAGCGCGCCGAACGGCTCGTCGAGCAGCAGCAGGCGCGGATCCGCGAGCAGGGCCCGGCAGAGCGCCGCACGCTGGCGCATGCCGCCGGACAGCATCTGGGGGCGATGATTTGCGAACGCCGCGAGGCCGGTCATTTCGAGAAGGCGCAGGGCGCGTTCCCGCGCCGCCGCCCTGGGCAGCGCGAGCACGTCGGCGGGGAGCAGCACGTTCTCCAGCACCGTGTTCCAGGGGAACAGTACGTGCTCCTGGAAGACGATCCCCACCTCATGGGAGGGCGCGTCGAGCGGCGTTCCATAGCGCATCATCGTGCCGCCGTCGGGCATTTCGAGGCCGGCGACCAGCCGCAGCAGGGTGGACTTGCCGCAGCCGGACGGGCCGACCACGGCGACGAAGCTGCCGGTCGGAATGTGCAGGTCGATCGGTCCGAGCGCATGGACCGACGTTCCCGCCGCGGCGGGGTAGTGCTTGCTCACACCCCGGAGATCGATGGCTGCCACGCCCGCCGCCGGCGGAGGGGCGGCCGCCAGGCCACCGGCGGCCGCCATCATTCGACGAAGCCCGGCGCGTAGAGCTGCGCCGGCTGCACGGGCGACTTCAAGGTGAAGTTGGCCGACATGACCTCGACGGTTCCCGCAATGCTCTTCGGGTCGATGCTGCCCAGCGGCTGACCGGGCACGGTCGCAAGCTCGCCGACGAGCCTGGTCTCGCCCTCGATGATCGCCGGCGCCAGTTCCTTCTGGTACTTGGCCATGATCGCGGCAGCTTCGGCCGGATTGGCGAACGCGTCCTTCATGCCCTTGATCGTCGCCTTGACGAAGGCGCGCACCAGCTCAGGCTGCTTGGCGATCGTCTCCTCCGAGGCGATCAGACCGTTGCCGTAATAGTCGAGGCCCGAGTCCTTGTAGGCGATGCGGACCGTTTCCTTCGGCGCGATGGCTGCCGCGATCAGCGGCTCTCCGACGGAGAACTGGCCGATCGCGTCGACCCGCCCGTTGGCGAGCAGCGAGGGCAGGGCGGAGCCTTCCGCGACGACCCACTTCACCTTGCTGGCGTCTATGCCGGCTGCCTTGGCGAAGGCGGGGAACAGCAGGCGGACCGAGCTCGACGCGGTATCGGCGATCGTCTTGCCTTCGAGATCCTTGGGAGAGGTGATGCCGGTTCCCTTGGTCGCGAAGATGGCCTGGGGCGGCCGGGCGTAGACGATCGAGACCAGCTTCACTGGCACGCCGTCATTGCCGCGGGCCAGCACGAGCGAGCCCGCGTCGGCGAAGCCGATCGTGGCAAGGCCGGCGGCCACCTTCTTGATCGCATCGGCCGAGCCCTGACCGCGCAGGAAGGTCACGTCCAGGCCGGCTTCCTTGTAGTAGCCCTTCTCGCGCGCGACGTAGAAATAGGCGTGCCGTCCGTTGAAGCCGAAGTCGGTGATGAAGTTCACGTCGGTCGCGCGGGCCGGCAACGCGCTGGCGCCGGCCATGCCGACGACGAGGCCGATCGCGGCGGCGAGACGTCCAAGCAGTTTCATAGATCACATCCTCGGTTCGAACTGGGAAGGCCCCCGGCAGGCTGCGGCGCCGTCGCCGCCATTGAGCGTCCCACCAGCCTTGCATATTTCATTCCATATCGAATGAAAAGGAGAGAGCTCATGAAGGAGGTCGGCCGACAATTGCCTCTCTTTTGGCCATACTGCCTAATATTTCTCTGTAAATATGGAACTCTACCGAGCGATCGAGGCCCGGCGAGCGTCCTCTTGTTTTCTCATTTGCTCCTATTCATTCGATATCGAATGATTTACGGAGAGTCTCCAAGGGATCGTATTTCGAGGTGAGCGGATGGATCGGCAGACGCGAATCGCAATTGTTGGCGGCGGGTTGGCGGGGCTGACAGTGGCGGCTCTGTTGCAGCGGGACGGTTACCCCGTTGCCGTCTATGAGCAGACGCCGAATTTTTCCAGAATCGGCGCGGGCATCATCCTCGGCGCCAACGTCGCCAAGGTCCTGCGGTCCCTCGGTCTCGAACGCAGCTTCACCGAAACCGGCATCCGGCCGGATGCCTTCGTCAGCCGGGCGTGGGACACTGGCGAGACGCTGTACGAACTCGTCTTCGACGCCACCTGCGAAGCGCGTTTCGACGGTCCCTTCGTCAACATTCATAGGGCCGATCTGCATCGGATCCTCCAGGCGCCGCTCGCCCCGGGAACGATCCGCTTCGGCCATCGGCTGGCGGGTCTCGACGAGACTTCGACTGGAATCAGTCTGGCCTTCGACAACGGTGCCAGCGTCGAGGTCGATATGGTGATCGGCGCCGACGGCATTCGCTCGCGGGTGCGCGACGAGATACTCGGCAAGGAAGAGCCGCGCTTCATCGGGCGAATCGCACCGCGGGCGGTCTTTCCCGCCGAGCGGCTTGGCGACCTGGCCATCCGGGATTGCACCAAATGGTGGGGACCCGACCGCCACGTGCTCGTCTATTACATGACGGCGCGACGGGATGAGGTCTATGTGATGGCCGCCATTCCGGCCGATCGCTGGGACGGCGACGGCACGCCGATCCCCGGGACGCGTGACGATTTCGTTTCGGCGCTCCAAGGCTTCCATCCCGAGCTGCTGCGGGCCGCCGAGGCGGCGACGGACGTCACCGTCTGGCCGATCATGGACCGGCCGCGAAACGACCGTTGGCATGAAGGCCGCGTCGTTCTGATGGGCGACGCCTGCCACGCCGTGCGGCCGTTCATGGCGGCCGGCGGCTCGATGGCGATCGAGGACGCCGCCATCCTTCATCGCTGCATCGTCGAGGCCACCGACACGGAGTCGGCCTTCCGCCGCTACGCCGCCAACCGGATCCCGCGGGTCGCCGAGGTGCAGCGCATCTCGATCGCGAATACCTGGATGCACGGGCCGACGGAGGTCGACTGGTTCTTCGCTTACGATCCCTGCACTGCGCCGCTCGACGCCGCGCTTTGATCCCGGAGCCGCCATGTCCGCACTCGATCCCGCTGCTGCCGACGACGTTCGGCCCGACCCGATGAAGATCCGCGATCTGGTGGGCTATGGCGAGACGCCGCCCCATCCGCACTGGCCGGGCAATGCCCGCATCGCGGTCAACTTCAATCTCAACATCGAAGGCGGCGGTGAATCGACATTGGCCAACGGCGATGCGGTGTCGGAGGGGATGCTGAACGACATCGGCGTGGACACCAAGGCCGGGCGCCGGGTGCCGCTGGTCGAATCGGTCTTCGAGTATGGCAGCCGGCGGGGCGCCTGGCGGCTCCTCGACATCTTCGCGCGCTTTTCGGTGCCGGTGAGCGTGCTGGGAGTGGCCCGTGCGCTCGAGCAGAATCCGCTGCTCGCGCGGGCGTGCGTCGAGCGCGGCCACGAGATGGTCAGCCACGGCTATCGCTGGATCGACTATGGCGAGGTGGACGAGGTGACCGAGCGCCAGCATGTCCACCAGGCAGTCGAGATCCTGACACGCCTCACCGGCAGCCGTCCGCTGGGCTGGATGACCGGGCGCCCCGGCGAGAACACGCGCCGGCTCGTGGCCGAGGAGGGCGGCTTTCTGTACGACCGGGACTCGCTCGCCGACGAGCTGCCCTACTGGGTCGAGACCGCGCACGCTCCGCATCTGGTGATCCCGTATTCGTACGAGGCCAACGACAATCGATTCGATGCGAATTCCGGCTTCTCGACCGGCCAGGACTTCTTCGAATACATGCGCGACGCCTTCGACTACCTCTACGAGGAGGGGGCGGCCGGCGCGCCGAAGCTGCTGTCGATTGGCCTGCATGATCGATTGATCGGACGGCCGGGCCGTGCAGGCGGCCTCGTCAGGTTCCTGCAGCATGCGACGGCCCGCGAAGGGGTCTGGTTCTGCCGCGGCATTGACATCGCGCGCCATTGGCGAACACGGTTCCCGGCCCGTGCAGAGAGCAACAGGTGAGGACCTGCCGTCCCCGTTATCCCCACGTTTCAGCGCGTCGATGTAATTGAGTGGACATGGTGGTCGCTTCTATGGTCTTGCCGGTCGGACCATGGAGTAGTTGGACATGCCGGACGGAAGCGCGATTTCCAAGAAGACCAAAGCGGGCCCGATCTCGGCCGACCGCCTGAAGAGTTTCATCGAGCGGATCGAGAAGCTCGAGGAAGAGCGCAAGGCCATCGGCGGCGACATCAAGGACGTCTACAGCGAGGCCAAGGGCGTCGGCTACGACGTGAAGACCATGCGCAAGATCGTATTGATGCGCTCCATGGACGCCGCCGACCGGGCGGAGCAGGAGACTCTGCTCGACGTCTACAAGCATGCGCTGGGCATGGTCTGACCGCAGCGAAACGCTTCTCGGTTTTTGATTCCGCGCGTGTCGCGCGGGCGCTAGGCTTCTTCACGGCAAATGCTCCGGTCACGGGAGCAGGCCGTGGAGGAATGCCATGCGGAAGTACGGTCATCGGTCGACAATGTCGAGGCGCGGCGTCCTGCGCCTTCCTGCCGCCGCCGCCGTTGCGGCGGCCGGATTGCCGGCCTGGGCGCAGAGCTTTCCCTCTCAACCCGTCCATATCGTCGTGCCGTTTCCGCCGGGGGGCGGTACTGACTCGCTTGCGCGGGCAATCCAGGAGCCCATGCAGAAGGCCCTGTCCGGCACAGTGATCGTCGACAACAAGGGCGGCGGCGGGGGCAGCATCGCCCACGAGTTCGTGGCCAAGCAGCCGGCGGACGGCCATTGGATGGTGGTCAGCGCGAACAACCTGCCACTCTATCCGCACATCGTGGCCAAGCTCGGCTTCGACGCGAAGACGGCCTTCGTGCCGATCGGCTTCATCGCCAAGCAGGAATCCGTGCTCGTGGGCAGCCTCGACGCGCCGTGGCCCGACCTGAAGGCGATCATTGCTGCTGCCAAGGCGGCGCCGGGCTCGGTGCAGTACGGCACGGCGGGCCTGACCACGCCGATGCACCTGTCGACCGAGCAGTTCGCCATGCTGAACGGCATCAAGCTGACGCACGTGCCGTTCCGCGGGACAGGGCCGCTGGTCACCGACCTGCTGGGCGGCCACATCAAGCTCGGCATGTCGAGCATCACCAGCGTCGCCCAGCAGATCGCTTCCGGCAAGCTCAAGCCCTATGCCATGGCCTCGCTCGAGCGCTCCTCGGTCGCGCCGACGATTCCGACCTTCAAGGAGTTGGGCGCGGGCGATGTCGACGGCACGATCGTCTACACGCTGCTGGCACCCGCAGGCACGCCGCCAGCCGTCATCGCGAAGTTGAACGAGGCGCTGAACACCGCCGTGGCGACCCCCGAGCAGAAGGAAGACCTCGCCAAGCGCGGCTTCGTCGCCATGGGCGGCACACCACAGCAACTGGCCGACTGGCTCAAGGTACAGGAACCGATCTGGGTCCCGGTGCTGCAGGCCGCCGGGATCAAGCCGGAGTAGGGGGGCACAAGTCGGTCCTGCCGCTGACACTACGTTGATGCAGGTCAATGCGGTGACCGACGGTCTCTCTGACGTTGGTGTCATGGAAGAGGGGGGGCATGCGTTCGATTCTCGTTACCGTCGATGACACGCCATCCGCTGTCGCCGCCCGAGGACTAGCCGTTGCACTGGCTCGACAGTGCGGAGCCCGGGTAAGAGGCGTGACTGCACTGGATGTCAGCGACCTCGATCGCGTCGAGCCGGTTCCGATCGGAGGCGTCCAGTATGCACATGACCGGTTGCAGCATCGCAGGAAGCTGGCGGACGAACGGCGGGCAAGGATCGCGGAACTGCCTGATGTGTTCCGCCGCTGCCTGGCGGACGAGGGCATGGATGCCGAATGCGCCACGATGGAAGCGGACGTGCGCGCCGGCCTGCTTCGGATGATCGAGACGTGCGACCTCGTCGTCACCGGCCGGGACGCCGAATTTCATCTCGAGGCAATCGACGGCGTGACGCCGCTCGTCGATCACATCATTGCCAAAGGCTGCCGTCCGGTCGTGGTGACTGGGCCCCAGTGGCTGGACAGCGGACCCGTGCTCGTGGCCTACGACGGAAGCGCGCCGGCCGCCAAGGCGCTGCAAATCGCGGCGCTGATGGGGATATTCGGGACTTCCAGGGCGCGCATCCTGTCGGTCGGGCGGGAGCAATCCGCCGCCCTGTGGGTCGCCGAACGGGCCCGTTCCTTCCTCGCGCTCCATGAGGTCGATGCGGACGTCGAGGCGGTCGCAACGAACGAGAATCCGGCCGATGCCCTGCTGCGCCGCGCGTCGGAAACGGGCGCACGGCTGCTCGTCATGGGAGCCTTCGGTCATCGGGGAGTTCGGGAGATCCTGTTCGGCTCGACGATACGGCACCTCTTCGACAGCGCTCCGGTGCCGCTCTTCATCTACCACTGACCGCGCCGGTGTTCCGACGCATAAATGAAACAAACGAAATAAACGAAGAAAACGAAACGGATGTCGCACCCTCTCGAAGCGCGCCCCATGGCGGCCGGCGAGGGGGCAGGCTGTGCCACACCTGTATTTTTCCGAAGAACCTATTGTTGTCAGTCTCTTAGAACCAGATGTTCATCGGCAGGCCGTGGCGGTCGCGCTCCACCTCAGGCCCGAGGCGCGTCGCCGCACCCTGGGCGATCAGGAGGGCCGTGCGGCAGACGGCCATGGCATCGAGCACGTCGTCGCGGGCCGCCCCGGACAGCGTTCTCGGTGCCCACGGGAAGCCGTGGCGGGCGAGCAACGCGAGGCGCTCGACAAACCCCTCCGGGCGCCGCTTCTTGCTGAGCACGGGCTTGCCGTCGTTCATGCGGGCAAAGGCCAGTTCGGGATGGGCTTCGTGGACGATCGAGCGCACGGCCTCGTCGCCACGCATCAGGGCGTCGACCTCGCGCATCTTCGGGAAGAGATGGAAGGTCTGCCGTGTCAGCCCGACACCCAGCGTCTTGCTGAGGGCGTGGGCCTCGGCATGCGTGGTGCAGGCGAGGGCCGGCCGACAGGGCGTGGGGAAGACCGAACTGGACTTGCCGGGCAGGAGGGCGCGGGCTTCGCGTTCGCAGGCACGGCCGGGGCGAGGCGTGTCGACGAGGCCGATCGGCATGTCCACGGCCAGAATGGAAAGACCCTCGCAGGCCTCGGCGAGGGTCTTCACGACTGTAATGTCCAGCGTGCCGTTACCATCGCGCCGGCAGATTACCCAGCCGGTGCGGCAACCGTCGGCGCCCGCGACGATCAATTGTGCCCTACCAGCTGGCCATCTGGGTCTTGAGGTTGCCGTCGAGCACGGCGAGGAACTCCTCGGTGGTCAGGTAGGCTTGGTTCATGCCGATCAGCAGCGCGAGGTCCTTGGTCATCTTGCCGCTCTCCACGGCCTCGACGCAGACCTTCTCGAGCGCTTCGGCGAACTTCACCACCTCCGGCGTGTCGTCGAACGTGCCGCGGTACTTCAGCGCCTGCGTCCAAGCGAAGATCGACGCGATCGGGTTCGTCGAGGTCGGCTTGCCCTGCTGATGCTCGCGGTAGTGGCGCGTCACGGTGCCGTGGGCGGCCTCGGCCTCCACGGTCTTTCCGTCGGGGGTCAGCAGCACCGAGGTCATCAGGCCGAGCGAGCCGAAACCCTGGGCCACCGTGTCGGACTGGACGTCGCCATCGTAGTTCTTGCAGGCCCAGACGAATTCGCCATGCCACTTGAGGGCGGAGGCGACCATGTCGTCGATCAGCCGGTGCTGGTAATAGATGTTCTTCGCCTTGAACCTGTCGGCGAACTCCGTGTCGAAGACCTCCTGGAACAGGTCCTTGAAGCGGCCGTCGTAGCGCTTGAGGATGGTGTTCTTGGTCGACAGGTAGACCGGCCAGCCGCGCATCAGCCCGTAATTGAACGAGCTGCGCGCGAAGCCGATGATCGACTCGTCGAGATTGTACATCGTCATCGCGACGCCGCCGGCCGGGAAGTCGAACACCTCGTGCTCGATGACCTTGCCGTCCTCGCCCTCGAAGCGGACGGTGAGCTTGCCCTTGCCCGGCACCACGAAATCGGTGGCGCGATACTGGTCGCCGAAAGCGTGGCGGCCGATGACGATCGGATGCGTCCAGCCGGGGACGAGGCGGGGGACGTTCTTGCAGACGATCGGCTCGCGGAAGATGGTGCCGCCGATGATGTTGCGGATGGTGCCGTTCGGCGACCGCCACATCTCCCGGAGATTGAATTCCTTCACCCGGGCCTCGTCCGGGGTGATGGTCGCGCACTTCACCGCCACGCCATACTTCTTCGTGGCCTCGGCCGATTCGACGGTCACCTTGTCGGCGGTCCGGTCGCGATTCTCGATGCCCAGATCGTAATATTTCAGGTCGATATCGAGATAGGGAAGGATCAGCTTGTCCTTGATGAACGCCCAGATGATGCGGGTCATCTCGTCGCCGTCCATTTCGACGACCGGGTTCTTCACCTTGATCTTCGGCATCTTCCGGACCTCACAAATTCCCTGACGCGCAATTTAGAAAGCCGCCCCGGTTGCCCGGGGCGGCTTCACCTGGCGCTGCTTTAGAGTGCAGCGAGCGCGTCGTTCAACGTCGCACTCGGCCGCATCCCGGCCGAGGTCTTTTTCTGGTCGGGCAGGTAGTAGCCGCCGGTGTCGACCGGCTTGCCCTGCGCGGCAATCAGCTCGGCGTCGATCTTGGCCTCGTTCTCCTCAAGCGTCTTGGCCAGCGGCTTGAAGCGGGCGGAGAGGGCGGTGCTGTTGTCGCGGCGGGCCAGGGCCTGGGCCCAGTAGAGGGCCAGGTAGAAGTGGCTGCCGCGATTGTCGAGCTGGCCGACCTTGCGGGCGGGCGACCGGTTATTGTCGAGGATCTTGCCGTTGGCCTCGTCGAGCGTTTCGGCCAGGACCTTCACGTCCTCGTTGCCGGTCGTCTGCGCCAGGTGCTCCAGCGAGGCGCCCAGCGCCAGGAACTCGCCCAGCGAGTCCCAGCGCAGGTAGCCCTCGTGCTGGAACTGCTCGACATGCTTGGGCGCCGAGCCGCCGGCACCGGTCTCGAACAGGCCGCCGCCGTTCAGCAAAGGCACGATCGACAGCATCTTGGCCGAGGTGCCGAGCTCCATGATCGGGAAGAGGTCGGTCAGGTAGTCGCGCAGCACGTTGCCGGTGACCGAGATCGTGTCCAGCCCCTGGCGGATTCGCTCGAGCGAGAACTTGGTGGCCTCGACCGGTGCCATGATGCGGATGTCCAGGCCCTTGGTGTCCTCGTTCTTGAGGTACTTCTCGACCTTGGCGATCAACTGCGCATCGTGGGCGCGCTTGGCGTCCAGCCAGAACACGGCCGGGGTGTTGGTCAGCCGCGCGCGGCGCACGGCGAGCTTGACCCAGTCCTGGATCGGCTCGTCCTTGACCTGGCACATGCGGAAGACGTCGCCAGCCTCGACCTTCTGCTCCATCAGGACGGCGCCGTCCTCGGCCACGACCCGCACCGTACCGGCCGAGGCGATCTCGAAGGTCTTGTCGTGCGAGCCGTACTCCTCGGCCTGCTGCGCCATCAGGCCGACGTTGGGCACCGAGCCCATCGTCGTCGGATCGAAGGCGCCATGCGCCTTGCAGTCGTCGATGACGGCCTGGAACAGGGTCGAGTAGCACCGGTCGGGAATTGCAGCGATCGTGTCGTGCAGCTTGCCGTCGGCGCCCCACATCTTGCCCGACTCGCGGATCATCGCCGGCATCGAGGCGTCGATGATCACGTCGCTCGGTACGTGGAGATTGGTGATTCCCTTGTCTGAATTGACCATCGCGAGGCCGGGACGCTTCGCATACTCGGCCTGGATGTCGGCCTTGATCGCTGCCTTCTCGGCGTCCGGCAGCGTCTCGATGCGGGAGAGCAGGTCGCCCAGGCCGTTGTCGGGATCGATGCCGAGCTTCTTGAACGTCTCGCCGTGCTTGGAGAACACGTCGGCGAAGAACACAGAGACGCAATGGCCGAACAGGATGGGATCGGAGATCTTCATCATGGTCGTCTTGAGGTGCAGCGAGAACAGGACGCCGTCCTTCTTCGCCGCCTCGATCGCATCGGCGTAGAAGGCGCGAAGCGACTTGGCGTTCATCACCGAGCAGTCGATGATCTCGCCGGCCTTCAGCGGGATCTTGGGCTTGAGCACCGTGGTCGCGCCTTCGGCCGCGACCAGCTCGATGCGGGCATTGGTCGGCGCGGTAACGGTCGTCGCGACTTCGGAGCCGTAGAAGTCGTTGGCCGTCATGTGGAGGACGCGGGTCTTCGAATCCTTGCTCCAGGCGCCCATCTTGTGCGGGTGCTTGCGCGCGTACTGCTTCACGGCGCCGGCGGCGCGGCGATCGGAATTGCCCTCGCGCAGAACCGGGTTGACGGCGCTGCCCAGCACCTTGCCGTAACGGGCGCGGATTTCCTTGTCGGCCGGCGTCGCGTCGCTGTCGGGGTAGTTCGGGATGTCGTAGCCCTTGGACTGCAGCTCCTTGATCGCCGCCTTGAGCTGCGGGATCGAGGCCGAGATGTTCGGCAGCTTGATGATGTTGGCTTCCGGCTTCAGCGTCAGCTTGCCGAGCTCGGCAAGCTCATCGGGAATCTTCTGTTCGGGCTTCAGCTTCTCCGGGAAGTTGGCGATGATGCGGCCGGTCAGTGAAATGTCCTTCAGCTTCACCTTCACGCCTGCTGTCGCGACGAAGGCCTCGACGATCGGGAGGAGGGAAAACGTCGCAAGTCCAGGGGCCTCATCGACCTTCGTCCAGACGATTTCAAGATCTGACATACCTGCACCTCCGTACGCCGCTTTGGTTTCGGCTGGGTTGATAAATTGCTGATTGTGGCCAGTCTTGTTGCACCGCCGAGAGGCAAAGGCAATCTGGGCAGGAGGTCTACGGGCAGCCCACGCATGACGCGCTGAAATCACCAAAAAATCGGCCTGCCTTCGGCATGCGAAAGGATCAGACTTTGTCCAGACGCTTCTCGAAGCCGGCGGACGCGGGCATTGCGGCAATGGCGGGCAGGACGTCCTTCAACTCGCTCACGAAGGCGACATGATCGAGATGGGTTCGTTCGGCGAATCCGCCTTCCACGACGCCACGGAGGAGCGCGGCCAGGGGCTCCCAGTAGCCCCCTTGATCGATGATCACGATCGGCTTGCTGTGGAGGCCGAGGGTCCGCCAGGACAGGACCTCGAAGAACTCCTCCAGGGTGCCGATGCCGCCGGGCAGCACCACGAAACCGTCTGCTCGCTCGAACATCTGCAGCTTGCGCTCGTGCATGGTCTCCACGACCACGGTCTCGGTGAGCGCCGGATGGCCCGCTTCGCGCTGCAGGAGAAAGTTCGGAATGATGCCGACGGCCCGGCCGCCGGCGTCGAGGGCGGCATTGGCGACCAGCCCCATCAGGCCGACGCCGCCGCCGCCATAGACCAGGGTAATGCCCTCGGCGGCCAGAAGCCGCCCCAGGCCGACGGCGGTGTCGCGGGTGGCGGGATCCGTTCCGAAACGGGCACCGCAGAAGACGCATAGGGAGGAGGGGGTGATCTCAGGCACGAAAGCTGCTTTTCTGGGACGATCCGGCGCGTTTCAGCGCCGGTGTGACGTGGTATTGTTACGCAAAGGCTGGCTGCGACGCCAATGGGGATGGTGGTCGCACCGTTGGGAGGGCGATGTCACGAACTGTTTTCGGGCTGGTCGCTGTGGGCGCGGTGGTCATCGCGATCGCGCTGGGCGTCGCATGGCGCGGGAAGCTGAGCGAGCAGGCCGTCATCGACCAGCCGGTCAAAGCCGCCATCGGCGGGCCGGCAGCTGGGCCTGTTGCCGCCGCACCCGCCGTACCCCCCGCAACCACCGTCCCGGCGCTCGCACCGGCTCCTGCTGCCACCACGGTCCCCTTGCCGTCGTTCGACGTCGCCCGGATCGGTCCGGATGGCCGGGCGGTGATCGCGGGCCGGGCGGCCGCCAGCGCCAAGATCGTTCTTCTGGACGGCGGCAAGGAGATCGCCAAGGCCGAATCCGACTCGCGCGGGGAGTGGGTCATCATCTTGCAGGACCCGCCGCTCACGGTCGGCCAGCACGAACTGCGCGTCGTGCAGCATATCGAGGGGAAGGCGCCGCTCACCTCGGAGCAGGCCGTGGTCGCCGTCGTGCCGGAGCCGCCCGCGGCGAACGCGCCCGCCCAGCCGCGCGCGGAGACGCTGGTCATGATCTCGCCGCCGGCCGGTGCTGCGACCCTTGTGCAGCCGCCGACGGCCGCCGGCCTCCCGAAGTCGGCCGACCTCTCCGTGTCGACCCTGGATTATGACGACGGCGGGCATGTCACCGTGTCGGGGCTTGCCGCTCCGGGCACGGTCGTCAGGGCCTACGTGAACGACAGGATGATCGCCGAAGGCAGGGCGGCCGCCGACGGTCGCTGGCGGCTGAAGCCGGTGGATCCGGTCGAGCAGGGCAAGCACCTTCTCAGGCTCGACCGCATCGCCACCGACGGCAAGCCGGTCGCGCGTCTCGAACTGCCGTTCGAGCGGGTCGTCGTGGCGCCGGTTTCCAGCACCGATGGAAGGCGGCTCCACATCGTGCGGGGCGACAATCTCTGGAACATCGCCCAGGCCCATTACGGGGCAGGGTGGCGTCACACCGTCATTTTTGCCGCAAACAAAGATCAGGTTAAAAACCCCGATCTGATATATCCGGGGCAAATCCTCAGCCTGCCCAAGGTCAACTGACCTTCGGACAACCAAGAGCGCGAGACTCATGCTTGCCAATTTCCTGGTGCCGATCCTCGAGGACGGTTGGCGCTTCATCGCCCTCTTCGCAGCCGCAACCTTCCTGGCCGCGTTGACCGGCGCCGCGTGGCTGTTCTGGCCGCTGTTCGTCCTCACCCTGTGGTCGATCTACTTCTTCCGCGACCCGCCGCGCGGCGTGCCGCAGGATGACGGGCTCTTGATCGCGCCGGCCGACGGGCTGGTGCAGATGGTCGTCGACGCCGTACCGCCCCAGGAACTGGGCCTCGGCGACAAGCCGCTGACACGGGTTTCGATCTTCCTCAGCGTGTTCGACGTCCACATCAACCGCAGCCCCTGCGCCGCCACCGTGGACGTCGTGGCCTATCGGCCGGGCAAGTTCCTGAGCGCCAATGCCGACAAGGCCAGCGAAGATAACGAGCGCACGGCGCTGGCGTTGCGTCGTGCCGACGGCCGCGTCATCGGCTGCGTGCAGATCGCGGGTTACGTGGCCCGCCGCATCGTCTGCTATGTGAAGCCGGGGCAGGCGGTCGTCGCGGGGGAACGTTTCGGCCATATCCGCTTTGGTAGTCGTACGGACCTTTACCTGCCGGAAGGGGCACGTTTGCTGGTCTCCCCGGGTCAGCGCATGATCGGCGGCGAAACCGTCATGGCCGAACTCGATCCCGTGGTGGCAGGGCCGCGCCTCGCCGTCGAATTCTAGTGGCGAATTCCAGGGAGCCCGACATGGACAGCGACCTGCGCACGCAACGCGGTGGATTGCGCGGCTTCTCCATTCACCGACTGATCCCGAACGTCCTGACGCTTGCCGCCCTGTGCTCCGGCCTGACGGGGATACGTTTTGCCTTGCAGGGCGAGATGCGGCTGGCGGTGATCGCCATCATCGTCGCGGCGATCTTCGATGCCCTGGATGGTCGTGTGGCGCGCCGCCTCGGCGTCACCAGCCGCTTCGGTGCCGAGCTCGATTCCCTCTCGGATTTCCTCTGCTTCGGCGTTGCCCCGGCGCTGGTCCTCTATCTTGCCTCCCTGAGCCAGGCCGGGGCGCTGGGCTGGGTCGTGACCCTGATGTTCCCGATCTGCTCGGCGCTTCGCCTCGCGCGGTTCAATACGGCGCTGGTTTCCGACACGCCGCCACCGGTCTGGACGGGATCCTACTTCACGGGCGTGCCGGCGCCGGCGGGCGCGCTGCTGGCATTGATGCCACTCATGGTGAGCTTCGAGATCGAGGCCGCCTGGCCGCGCCATTCCGTCGTCGTGGGCCTGGTCCTGGTCGCCGTCGGCGGTCTCATGGTGAGCCGCGTGCCGACCTTCTCGTTCAAGAAGGGCAGGATTCCGCGCCATCTCGTGCTGCCGACCCTGCTGGCAGCGGCTCTGGTCATGGGGGTGCTGGCAAGCGCGCCGTGGATCGCGCTGTCCCTGATCGGACTGGGCTACATGTGCCTGATCCCTTTCAGCCTGCTGGCCTATCGCCGACAGGCGGCGCAGGATCGCAAGGCCGCCGAGTCCGCGGGAGTGGTGCCGCTGCGCGCCGTCGACAGGGGAACGCCGTCGGGGGACTGAGGCGGGCCGCGTGGGAGGCTCTCTGCTCATCGCACGGATTCAGATTTTCCCGATTCTCGAACTCGGGACGCTCGCCCGTCGATGTCGCGTCTTTGCGACGGCCACAGAAATTCCTTATTCGAATCAAAATGTTAGAAATGAAGACACAAAATGGTCGGCTTTTAATTGACCTGAGATTTCACATTAAGTACTTTCCCTAAGTTGATTCGGCGCGGGGCCGGCAAGTCTAGGCTGGAGACTGGGAATGCTTTCTATCTTCCGTCGGTTGATGAAGAACACCCAGGGCGCCACGGCGGTGGAATACACGCTGATCACTTCGTTGATCGCGGTTGCCGCCATCGCGTCGATCCGCTCCGTCACCGACAAGGTGAGCCACGTCCTCGGGACGGGCGTCCTCAACTAGCGAGCAGCAGGCGGCCTTGCCGGATCTGGCGACGCCTTCTCAGATCGGCTGCCTGACGGGCCTTGCGGCGCTGCTGATCGCGGCGGCGTGGCAGGATTTGCGCACTCTCCACATTGGAAACGGGCTGGCGATCGCCATCGTGGCGCTCTTTGCCGTCTGGGCCGCCATTGGCCTGGTGGGCGGCACGTGCACGCTTGGCGGAATCGGCTTGTCGATCGCGTGTGCGACCGGCTTGTTTGCCGTGGGCGTGGCGGCATTTGCGGCCGGTGTGATGGGAGGAGGCGACGTCAAGCTTCTCGCCGCGACAGGTCTGTTTGCAGGCCCGGCACAAATCGTCGATCTGCTGCTGGTGACGGCATTGGCGGGCGGCCTGTTGGGTATCGCCGTTCTGGCAGGAGCGCCCATCGGTCCCGTTTCCGGGGCGGGCGCCGCGGTGTTGCGCAGGCGATTGCCCTACGGCCCCGCGATCGCGGCGGGCGGACTCTGGGTTGCAACGAGGCTGGCCGTCGGCTGAGATTGGCCGACGAACAAGGAGAGCCCATGCCTTCGCCGATCGCAAAGACAGTCATCGCTGCCGCGGCCGCAACAATGCTGGCGACCGCTGCGGGCGCGCAGGCTCCGCCGATACCGACGCCGCGCAGTCGCGTGGAGGTGTCGACGACCCCTGGCATGCCCGAGTTCCGCGACCCCAAGACGGGCCAGATCTGGACGCCGGAGAATGTCGGCCAGGGACCGATAGGCAAGCCGACACCGGCCGATCTCGCCTTCGATCCGCTGGCCCAGGCCGAACGGATCAAGGGCGTCGTGGTGCAGCGTCCCAATTTCACGCTCTTGGGCTGGGCCGCGCCGAGCGCGGGCCCGGCCACGCCCCTCGTGACGATGGACAATGCCAGCCTGCGCGCGGTTGCCGGGAAGCGGTGGCAGGTCGTTCTTTACGTCAACAACAACAGCGCGGGCACCCTTGCGCCGATGATCGACTGCCGGTTCACCAACGCGGGCAAGCTCGTCGAGGAGACCCGCGTCCTGGTGCCCGGCATCGGCGCCGGCGTGCGCGGCGGGATTACGATCTACGGGCCCAGGACCGACCTGTTCGTCGATCGCGCCGACTGCCGGATCGTCTCGCCCTGATTTTCTACCCCTGCACCGAATAGCCGCCGTCCACGGTGATGGCGGCGCCGGTGACATAGTCCGAGGCGGACGCCGCGAGGAAGACTGCGATGCCGGCGAAGTCGTCGGGCGTCCCCCAGCGTCCGGCCGGCGTGCGCTTCAACACCGAATCGTGCAGCGCCGGCACGTCGCGGCGCGCGCGTTGGGTGAGCGCAGTGTCGATCCAGCCGGGCAGGATCGCATTCACCTGGATATTGTCCTTGGCCCAGGCGGTGGCCATCGCCTTGGTCATCTGTACGATGCCGCCCTTGCTCGCGGCGTAGGCCGTCGTGAAGGAGGCGCCGAAGATCGACATCATCGAACCGATGTTGATCATCTTGCCCGCGCCGACTTTTTTCATCTCGGGATAGGCAGCCTGGCTGCACAGGAAAGCGCTGGTCAGGTTGCTGTCCATCACCTGGTGCCATTCGGCGAGCGAGTATTCCTGTGGCTGCTTGCGAATGTTGATGCCGGCGTTGTTCACCAGGATGTCGAGCCGGCCATGGGTCGCCACCGCATTGGCGATGAGCGCGCGGCACGAGTCTTCCTTCAGGACGTCGACGACGACCGAGCCAGCCTTTGCACCGGCCACCCGCAGTTCCTTGACCGCCGCCTCGTTCTTGGCGGCGTCGCGGCCCGCGACGACGACGGTGGCACCGGCGCGCGCCATGCCCAGGGCCATGCCGAGACCGATGCCGCCATTGCCACCGGTGATGACGGCCACGCGGCCGGAAAGATCAAAGAGCTCCATCGTCTATCCCCCCGTTTCTTGACTGTCTCTATAGCGAACCTGCGGAACCCGAAACAGCGGGACACCGTTGGTTACGGACAGGTAGCGCAGAGGTTACGACACAGACCTGTTCCTGCGGCACGAGTTCGCGGCGTGCCGGCCGGGCTGACCGGCGCGTTGCGGACACGGGTGGCGGCGGTCGAAAGATCGCCGCCATTTTCCGTGGAGGTACATACGTGGAGAGTCTTGCCTTCTCCACGGTTCCTGAGGAGAGGCTCGAGGAACGGAAGTTCCAGCTACTTCTTAGGCGGCTCTTCCGGTGCGTCGCGCTTTTTGTTGCTGGCGGCGTCTTTGTCGATGAGATTGAGAAGATCGTCGGGCAAGGGCTCGTTCGCGATCTCGTCATACATCGCATGGAGCTGCTTGTGCAGCCACATGTCGAACGGCCGGTCGCCAGTTCGAGGCCTGGAGCGCGCCGGGCCGCCGGCGCGCCCTTCCTCGGGCTTGTCGTCGTTAGTGGCCATAACATGCTCCCCCGAGGCGGATCTCCACTCCGCGGGATCCTGTTCGACCCATCCAACTCTCCCCCTGGGACCACTCATGACTTTGTCGCACCCAAACGTCGGCCTTGAAAGAGGCTTTTAACGAGCTGCGACCGAAGAATCGTCGTCGTGGAGGGAAGCGGATGTCCGCCCTGCTCCGGTCGGGCTGCGGACTTCCCCTTCCAGAAGGAGACGCTCGAGCGTGTCGCGAGCGCGGGAGATGCGGCTCTTGACCGTGCCGACCGATACGCCGGTATGCTCGGCGATCGTCTCATACGGCAGACCCTCGAGGACCGCGAGAAGCAGGGCCTCGCGCTGCGCCGCAGCAAGCTTGCCGAAGGCAGACATGAACTCACGCATGACCAAGCCACTGTCCTGATGGGGGGGATGCGAAAGCGACTCGGCGATCGCGGTATCGACCGGCACCGTCGGCCGGCGGCGGCGGAGGCCCGATATGAACTCGTTGCGCTGAATGCGAAAAAGCCAAGCGGCCAGGTTTGTGCCGGGCTGGAAACTATTGCGGCCGGTGAGGGCCTTGATCACCGTGTCGTGTACAAGGTCTTCCGCCTGGTCCCGGTCGCGCGTCAGGGACAAGGCATAGATGCGCAGGCGTGGCAGGATGGTTTTCAGCTGCTCGTGGAAGTCCCGACTGCCGTCATCCTGCTTGGTCTGCGTGCTCATTGGCGGTCTCCGGAAAATTGGTCCTGTGCGAATGAATGTCGGAGACATGAATTGGTTACACAAAAAGGGGCGCCATCTCTAAATTATTGTAGTTGCTCGATAAATTGCCCGTGCTCCACTATTGGAGCTTGTCCGAAAGGTACTTGCGCGCCCGTGATACGCGCGCCTTGAGGGTTCCCACCGAACAACCGCACAACCTCGCCGCTTCCTCGTAGGAGAAGCCGCCGGCGCCTATCAACACCAGCGCTTCCCGCGATTGCGGGTTGAGCTTCCATAGTTCCGTGGACAGCTCCTTCAACGCCATCGTGGCTTCCGGATTGTCCACCGCGGGCAACGGCGTCGCAGCGTCGTTGTCGATCGTCAGTGGACGGCGA
>NZ_SCUT01000039.1 GCF_004297265.1 Reyranella sp. | reverse complement strand
CGACGATTCGAAGGCCACGTTCGAGCAGCAGCAGGGCGGCCGGCCGATCATCAGCTTCACCTTCAATTCGGCCGGCGGCCGCGCCTTCTGCGCCGCCACCCGCGCCAACATCGGCAAGCGGCTGGCCATCCAGCTCGACGGTGAGATCATCAGCGCGCCGGTCGTGCAGAGCGCGATCTGCGGCGGCAGCGGCATCATCACCGGCAGCTTCACGACCCAGCAGACCCAGGAACAGTCGCTGCTGCTGCGCTCCGGCGCGCTGCCCGCGACCCTCAGCATCATCCAGGAGAGCACCGTCGGCGCCGACCTCGGTGCGGACGCCATCCAGGCCGGCACGCTGGCCGCACTGGTCGGCACGCTGCTGGTGGCGATCTTCATGTTCGTGGCCTACGGACCGGTGTTCGGCGGCTTCGCCAACCTGGCCATGCTGGTGAACCTCCTGATGGTGTTCGCCGGCATGTCGATCCTGGGCGCCTCGCTGACCCTGCCCGGCATTGCGGGTCTCGTGCTGACGGCGGGCCTGGCGGTCGACGCCAACGTGCTGATCTACGAGCGCGTGCGCGAGGAGAAGGCCCTGGGCCGGTCCCCGTTCAGCGCGCTTGCCACGGGCTATGAGAAGGCGATGTCGGCGATCATCGACGCCAACCTCACGACGCTCATTGCCGGCGTCCTGCTGTTCGGCTTCGGCTCGGGCCCGATCCGCGGCTTCGCGACGACCCTGACGCTCGGCATCATCACCTCGATGTTCAGCTCGACGATCTTCACGCGCATGCTGCTTGCGGTCTGGGTGCGCTGGCGCCGCCCCACCGAACTCGTGATCTGAGGCGCAGCCATGTGGAAGCCCGTCCGCCTTTTCGCCTTCAAGAAGAAGTTCGATTTCCTCGGCCAGCGCCGCGCGGCGCTGGTCATCTCGACCCTGATCAACATCGTGTCGATCGTCGGCGTCTTCGCGATCGGCCTCAACTTCGGCATCGACTTCAAGGGCGGCATCGCCATCCAGGCCAAGGCCAAGGATGGCAAGGCCGAGCTCGACCAGTTGCGCACCACCGTGGGCGCGCTGGGTGTGGGCGAGGTGTCGCTGCAGGAATTCGGCGACCCCAGCACCGTCCTGATCCGCGTCCAGCGCCAGGAAGGCGACAACCAGTGCGTCGCCGGCGCGCAGCGCGTGATGCTGCAGCGCGCCGGGCAGGGCTGGCAGGTGAAGCCGGGTCCCGCCGGGACGGGTGATGTCGAGTTCACGTCGCCGACCGCGCTCGATGCCGCCAACTGGCGCGATGCGGTGAGCCGCGCCGGCCTGACCCTGCAGGAGCGCCAGCTGCCGCGCGGCCAGACCAATACGGCCAGGATCGACATGTCGGTCGAGCAGCGCGCCGAATGGTGCCAGCAGGTCGCCATCAAGCTGGTCGAGGACGCGATCGGCAGCAACTACGAGCTGCGCGGCACCGAGTCGGTCGGCCCCAAGATCGGCGACGAGCTGATGCGGAGCGGCATCTGGGCCGTGATCGCCACCATGGTCGCGATCGCCATCTACGTCTGGGTGCGCTTCGAGTGGCAGTTCGCGGTCGGCGCGCTGATCGCGATGCTGCACGACGTCATCTCGACCATTGGCGTCTTCGTGCTGTTCCAGCTCGACTTCAGTCTGACGGCGCTCGCCGCCGTGCTGACCATTGCCGGCTACTCGATCAACGACACCGTCGTGATCTTCGACCGCGTGCGCGAGAACATGCGCCGCTACAAGAAGATGCCGCTGCTCGACCTGCTGAACCACAGCATCAACGAGACGCTGTCGCGGACCCTGATGACGTCGGCCACGGTGTTCGTGGCCGTGGGCGCGCTGGTGCTGTTCGGCGGTCCGGTCCTGCACAGCTTCTCGGTCGCCATGCTGTGGGGCGTCATCGTCGGCACCTACTCGTCGGTCTGGGTCGCCTGCGCCGGCCTCGTCTATCTCGGCCTGCGCGCCGACCAGCTTCGGCCGGCCGAGGACAAGGCGGACAAGGACGACAAGGCGGAGAAGGCGGGGGCGTGAAGCCGCCGCTCCCGGGGCCCGCCGACAAGACCTTGCCGACACCCGATCCGGCACAGGTCCAGTACATTCGCAGCTACGGTTCCGGCCGGTTCATGATCAGCGACCGTGAATGGCGGTCGCCGGTGCTGGTGACGCCGACCGTCACCCATCCGTGGGCGATCACGCGCGCCGAGGATCTCTCTCTTGAAAGCCTGGCGCCGCTGCGCGGGGCGGCCGTTCCGACGGAGATCCTCGTGCTGGGCTGCGGCGCGCGCGCCGTGTTCGTGCCGCCCGACCTGCGGGCGGTCCTGAAGGCGGCCGGCATGGGCCTCGAGGTGGTCGATACGGGCTCGGCCTGCCGCATCTACAACGTCTTGCTGGCCGAGAGCCGGCGGGTGGCGGCGGCCCTCATTCCGCTGTAGGGAGCGGGCATGCCGCTCGACCTCTACCTGGCCTTCGTGGCCGCCTGCGTCGTCCTGATCGTCATTCCGGGCCCCAACGTCGCGCTGATCGTCGCCAACAGCGTGGCGCACGGTGTGCGGTTCGGGCTCATGACCGTGGCCGGGACGGCGAGCGCCATGGTGCTCCAGCTCGCACTCGTGGTGCTGGGCGCGTCGGCGCTGCTCGGCCTGCTGGCCAGCCTGTTCGACTGGCTGCGCTGGCTGGGTGTCTCCTATCTGTTGTGGCTGGGCGTGCGGACCTGGCGTTCGACGGCGATGGATCTCTCGGGCATCGCGGCCGAGCCGCGTTCGGTACGTGCGATCTTCGTGCGCGGCTTCCTCGTGTCGCTCACCAATCCCAAGACATTGCTTTTCTACGCAGCCTTCCTGCCGCAATTCGTCTCGGCCGGGGCAGGAGAGGCGACGCGCCAGCTCCTGCTGCTCTCGGTTACTTTCCTCGTGGTCGCCGTCCTGCTGGACGGCGGCTGGGCGTTGCTGTCCGGCCGGTTGCGGTCTGTGCTGCGGGCACGTGCCCGCCTGCACAATCGCCTCACGGGCGGTTTGTTGATCGGCGCCGGCCTCGGCCTGGCTTTCGCGCGGCGCCCCTGACGTTCAGACGTCGCCGCTCAGATCGGCGCGTTCTGCTGCGCCACCATGCAGTAGAGCATGCCGATCGAGAACATGGTGTTGAAGCGGCTGGCATAGAGGGCCCTCGGTGCGGCGGCGGCCTTCTCTTCGGCCGTGGCCTCGACGAGGCCCAGGATCTTCTGCTGGTTCGGCCAGATGATGAACCAGACGTTGAAGGCCATGACCATCGCCATCCACATGCCGATGCCGATCATGACGAAGCCAGGCCGCAGGGTGAGGGCTTCGACGATGTACTTGTTCATCGCGGCCAACAGGAGACCGGTGACGACGGTGGCGAGGGCGGCGTAGCGGAACCACCACAGCACGGTCGGGGCGATGAACCTGGTGATGGCGGTGCGGCTCTCGGCCGGTTGGATCTTCGGCATGGTGGGCACCTGCACGAAGTTCAGGTACCAGAGCAGGCCGATCCACATGATGCCGCAAACCACGTGCAGCCACCGCATGATGACCGTCGCATAGGCATGGTCGACCTTGATCGACTGTCCGGTCGCGACACCGGCGACCACAACGATCAGGACCAGGAGCACGACGCCTGCGGAAACGGTTCGTCCAAGCGAGGTAAACAAGGCGCCCATGTCGAACTTCCCCCTTTATCTTATTGAGGAGATTGATGAATCTCCGATCTCTTTATTCTAGACCTTAGACTCTCTGCGTTCAACTGTCGCACCCTTATGGTCGAGTTCTGATGCCTGCTTCCCAATCCACCGCCTTTCGCGCGTCGGAGGCCTCGCACCGCTATGTGCTCGACCTGGTACGCGATGCCGACCGGGACCGGTTCCTCGGCGCCCTGTTCGCGCCTGAGCCGCAGCGCGGTGGATTGCTGGCGCTGTTGGCCTTCGACCACGAGTTGGCACGCACGCGGAGCGTGACGAAGGAGCCGATGCTGGCGCGCATCCGCCTCGAATGGTGGCGCGAGGCGATGGGCGAGGCGTCGGGAACGGGCAAGCCGCGGGCCCAGCCCATCGTCGAGGTGCTCGGCGAAACCATTCGCCGCCACGGGCTCGTTCTGGACAGCCTGGTCGAGTTGATCGATGCGCGTGAAGAGGAGATCGAGGGCCCGCTCGACGTCATGCGCGCGGGGCAGGCGCTGGCCGACCTCGAACTCGCTGTTCTGGGAATCGACGATGCCTCGTCGCGGCAGGCGGCTCACGCCGTCGGCGCTGCCTGGCTGATGGGGGAGGGCCCCGAGCGCGACCAGCTCGTGGGCGACGCGCGCGCCCTTCGCCGCAAGATCGATCCGGCCGCGCTGCCGATCCTGCTGCCGGCGATTTCGCTCGGCAGGCCGATGGGTCCGCTGAGGCGGCCGCTGGCCTATTGGTGGGCGGCCAGGCGCGGGCGATACTGACCGGCCAACCCGGGAGGAAGCGTGGCGCGCACCAAGGCCAATGGCATCGAGATCGAGTACGAGACGTTCGGCAACCGGAAGGATCCGGCCCTGCTGCTCATCATGGGGCTGGGCGCCCAGCTCACCCTGTGGCCGGAATCGCTGTGCGAGGGACTGGCCGGACAGGGCTTCTTCGTCGTGCGCTACGACAACCGCGATGTCGGCCTGTCGACGGACTTCGACAAGTGGGGCATGCCCGACCTGATGGGCGCCTTCGCCAGGCTGATGAAGGGCGAGACGGTCGATGCGCCGTATCTGCTCTCCGACATGGCCGCCGATGCGATCGGGCTGCTCGACGCGCTGGGCATCGACCGCGCGCACATGGTCGGCGGCTCGATGGGCGGGATGATCGCCCAAGTCATCGCCGCGACCCATCCGGCGCGCACGCGTTCGCTCGTGTCCATCATGTCGACCAGCGGCCGCTACGGCCTGCCGGCCGGCAAGCCCGAGGCGGTGGCGATGCTCTCGGCGCAACCCGAAGGGCCGGCGCGCGAGCAGATCATTGCGCACGGCATCAAGCTGCGCACCGTCATCAGTGGCCCGGGCTATCCGACCGATCCCGCTGCGATGCGCGCGCTGGTCGAGCGCAACGTCGACCGTCGCTATTACCCGCCGGGCGCGGCGCGGCAGTATCTCGCGATCATGGCATCCGGTCCACGCGTCGACCTCCTGAAGACCGTCAAGGTGCCGACGCTGGTGCTGCACGGCGAGGACGATCCGCTGCTGCCGGTGGAGTGCGGCCGGGACGTGGCGGCCCTCGTGCCGGGCGCGAAGATCGAGACCTTTCCCGGCTGGGGTCACGACGTGCCCGAGCAGATGGTGCCCAAGCTGGTCTCGAGCATCACGAGTTTCTGCAAGGTAGCCTGAAGGAACGCCCAATGAAGTTCGGCATCTTCTACGAGCATCAGCTGCCCCGGCCGTGGGGCGAGAAGAGCGAGTACCAGCTCCTGCAGGATTCGCTCACCCAGATCGAGCTCGCCGACCGGCTGGGCTACGATTATGCATGGGAGGTCGAGCATCACTTCCTCGAGGAGTATTCCCACTCCTCGGCGCCGGAGGTGTTCCTCGGGGCGGCCAGCCAGCGCACCAAGCGCATCCGCCTGGGGCATGGCGTGATCCAGCTCACGACCAACAACCCGCACCGCGTCGCCGAGAAGGTCTCGACGCTCGACCTGCTGTCGGGTGGCCGGGTCGAGCTCGGCATGGGCGAGGCGGCGGGCCCGGCCGAGCTGCATCCGTTCAACATCCGCGTGCGCGACAAGCGCGAGCGCTGGGAGGAGGCCGTGAAGGCCATCGTCCCGATGTTCACGAGGGATAGCTGGGAATTCCACGGCCAGTATTATGATTTTCCGGCGCGCAACGTGATCCCCAAGCCGTTCCAGAAGCCGCATCCGCCACTGTGGGTCGCCTGCTCGAACATCCAGACCATCGGCAAGGCCGGCGAATGGGGCATGGGCGCGCTGGGCTTCACCTTCGTGACGCCGGAAGCGGCGCGGGCCTGGGTGCACAAGTACTACAACAACCTGCTGAACAACTCGAAGAAGCTCGCCGACTATCCCAGCAATCCCAACGTGGCGATGGTGTCGGGTTTCATGTGCGCGCCCACCGACGAGGAAGCCGAGGCCAAGGCCGCCGGCTGGACCTTCTTCATCTTCGCGCTCTCCTACTATGGCCGCAAAGGCGTCGATGCGCCGGGTACTTCCAATCTGTGGGACGAGTACCAAGCCTGGCGCGGCGGACCGGAGGAGAAGAAGGCGCTGGAATCCGGCCTCATCGGCTCGCCGGAAACCATCCGCCGCAAGCTGCGCCAGTTCCAGGCCAGCAGGGTCGATCAGGTGATCCTGCTGAACCAGGCCGGCAAGACCAGCCATCAGGACATCTGCGACTCGCTCGATCTCTTCGCCCGCGAGGTGATGCCGGAGTTCCATGCCGCGGAGGCCGAGCATGCCGCCTGGAAGCAGAAGGTGCTCGACCGCGAGATCGTGCTCGAGGACCTGGACGTGGCAAAGTACGACATCTTCAGCCACCAGAACGAACACATCGTCCGCCTCACGCCCGAGCAGCTGAAGCAGAAGATGGCCGAGAAGGAAGCCGCCGCGAAGCGCGCGTGAGTGCGCTTCGGCCGGCTACCGCGCCGGCGGCACCTGCGTGCGGTACCAGTCGAGGATCTCGGCGCCGGTCCACATCACGACGCCCTCGTGACCGAGGATGTGGTCGTAGAGCATTTCCAAATACTTGATCCGGTGCGGCACGCCCGTGAGATACGGGTGGATGGAGATCGCCATCACACGTGGCGCGGTCTTGCCGTCGATGTAAAGCCGGTCGAACTGGTCGCGACCGCGCTGGAAGATCTCATCGGAACGCTGCTGCTGGACGGCGCTGATGACGACGTCGTTGATCTCGACCGTGTAGGGGACCGAGACGATCTCGCCGTGCGCGGTCTTGAGCGGCAGCGGCTGCTCGTCCATCACCCAGTCGGCGACATACTCGATGCCGGCCTCGGCCAGCAGGTCGAGCGTCTCGTCGGTCTCGGTGAGGCCGGGGCTTTCCCAGCCGCGTGGCGGCTTGCCGGTGAAATCCTTGATGGCGCGGATCGTGTCGGCGATGGCGCTCTTCTGGTCCTCGACCTTGTGCATCGGCTTCTGCACCCAGCCATGGCCCATAAAGTCCCAGCCGGCCTCGTGCGCCGCCTGACAGGCCTCGCGGTAGAGTTCGCAGGCCGTGCCGTTCACGGCGAAGGTCGCTTTGAGCTTGCGCGCGCTGAGCGTTTCGAGGAAGCGCCAGAAGCCAACCCTCATGCCGTATTCGTGCCACGCCCAGTTTGGCACGTCGGGCAGCAGAGGCACGCCCATCGGCGGCGGGAGCACGGTGCGCGGCATCGCCCCGGCCGGTGACCAATTCTCGACGTTCACGATCGTCCAGACGGCGACGCGCGCATTGCCCGGCAGGACGAGCTTCGGCCGCTTGTGGATCGGCAGATAGGGCGTGCGGCCGCGGACGCTGTCTCCGGTTTCGCGCGTCATCGCCGGCGCCTACGCCTTGTTCGGGTTGATCAGGAATTTCTCGCCGGTCGCGCGCTTGGCATAGGCGGTGAGGTTCTGGAGGTCGAGCGCTTCCGGCAGCGAGATGGTCCTGGTGTAATGGCTGGCGAAGGTCGTCTTGAGCGAGTTCACGACCCGCTCGCGCAGGCGCGTCTGGTCGGGACGGCCGATCTTCTGCAGGAACGGCGTCAGCAGCCAGCCGCCGACGCCCCAGGCCATGCCGTAGTTGCGCGTCAGCTCGACCGGGCCGGTGTTGAGGCTGCCATAGACATAGACCTGCTTGTGCACGGAGGAGCCGTAGCGATTGTAGGTCGTGGCGGTCTTGTTGATGGCGATTTCCATCGCGGTGAGGATCTGGCTGGCGAGCTTGCCGCCGCCGATCGCATCGAAGGCGATGGTGGCGCCGGTCTCGACCAGCGCCTGCACGAGATCGTCGGTGAAGCTCGGGGCGCTCGAATCGACGACGTGCCTGGCGCCGATGCCCTTCAGCAGCTTGGCCTGCTCGGCGCTGCGCACGATGTTGACGAGGCCGATCCCGTCCTCGTTGCAGATCTTGACCAGCATCTGGCCGAGGTTGGAAGCCGCCGCCGTGTGGACCAGTGCCTTGTGGCCCTCGCGCTTCATGGTCTCGGTCATGCCGAGCGCCGTCAGCGGATTGACGAACCACGAGGCGCCCTCGGAGGCCGTCGTGCCGGCGGGCAGGGGCTGGCAGTCGCGCGCGTTCAGCACCCGGTACTGGGCGTACATCGAGCCGCCCACCATGGAGACCAGCTTGCCCTTGAGCGCCTGCGCGGCTTCGGAGGAGCCCGCCTTGACCACGGTGCCGGCGCCTTCGTTGCCGACCGGCATCGATTCGCCGAGGCGGGTCGCCAGGAACGGTAGGGAAGAGGCCGGCACGGGCGCCGTCACCTTCACCGCGTACCCGGTGCCTGTCGACGTGGCCTTCGAGAGATCGGCGGGACCGGTCAGCAGGCCGAGATCGGACGGGTTGATCGGAGTCGCCTCGACCTTGACCACGACCTGGTCAGGTCCGGGCTCGGGCACGTCCATCCGCACGAGCGACAGTTCGAGCTGGCCTTCGGTGGAGATCAGGGAGCGAAGCTGCAGTCCCGATAGTTTGATGGCGTCGCTCATTTCGATCTCCTGGTTTTTGAAGGCGCGCACGATGCCAAGCGTCACCGGTGCGAACAAGCGTCAAACGCGTCGTGAACGGGGTCAGCCGGTCCAGGCCCGCCGCGTCGTCGAGAAGGCGAGCACGGCGGAGAAGGCCACGATGCCCAGCGCCACGCAGGTATAGAGGCCCGACAGGCCCCAGCCGAAATGGTCGAGGGCCAGCAGGCTGCCGCCGCCCGCGATGGTGATGCGGGTGAGGTTGGCGGCGACCGGCCAGACCATCTCGCCGGTGCCCTGCGAGGCGAAATAGAGCGCCATGGCCAGGCCGAAGAAGCCGTAGGCCGGGCCCACGATGCTGAGATAGTGGCGGCCCGAGGCCAGCGCGCCGGGATTGCTGGTGAAGAGCCCGAGCCAGAGGTCGGGCCACAGCGCCACGATCAGGCCGATGGTGGCGGCCACGGCGCCGGCCATGAAGGCGCCCGTCCAGGCCATGCGCTGGGCGCGGGCATATTGCTTGGCGCCGATGTTGGTGCCGACCAGCGCCGTCAAGGTCGCGCCGATGCCGAAGCTGATCGGGATCAGCATGTATTCCAGCCGCGAGCCGATGCCGTACCCCGCAATGGCGGCATCGCCTTCGCGTCCGATCAGGCCAGTGACGACCAGCACCGTGCCGTTGGTCAGGATCACCACCAGGCAGGCGACGAGACCGACCTTCAGGATGTCGCGGAAGGAGCGCCAGCGGAATCCGTCGACCGGCCAGCGCAGCCTGAGCGGCGCCTTCGAGCCGGTGAGTTTCGACAGCATCCAGAGGGCGGCGAGGGCGAAGACGATCACCGCGGCGATGGCGGGACCGCGAATGCCGAAGGCGGGCAGGCCTAACCATCCCAATGTCAACGCGCCGGTCAGCGGGATCTGGATGGCCGCCGTCACGACCAGCGCCAGGCCGGGCGTCTTCATGTCGCCGGTGCCGCGCAGGACTGAGGCCATCGAGTTGGCGACCCAGTGGGCGACGCAGCCCGAAAACAGGATGGTCGCGAACGCCTCCGCGCGGTCGAGCGCCTCGCCGCTGCCGCCCAGCGCGCCATAGATCTGGCGGCCGAAGCCCACGAAGACGATGGCGAAGAGCGCCGCCATGCCGAGCGCTATGGCGAGCGCATGGGCGGCCGCCGCCTCGGCCGCCGCCTTGTTGCCGGAGCCCAGGGCGCGGGCTACCGAGGAGGAGATGCCGCCGCCCATGGCGCCGGCCGACATCATGCCGAGCGTCATCTGCGTCGGGAACACCAGCGCCAGCGCCGCGAGGTCGACGACGCCGAGCCGGCCGATGAAATAGCCGTCGGCGATGCTGACGAGGCTCTGCATGGCCACGTTCAGCACGTTGGGGGTGGCGAGGGTGAGGATGGTGGGCACGATCGGCCCGGCCAGCATCATCTGCCGGCGTTGTGCGGGAGTCATTCCCGGCGATGTAGCACGCGCCGCGCCGCGTGCTCGCGAACTTATCTCATGGGGTAGGGAGTTTTGTCAGCGCCTCGCGCGCTGCGAAACCACGGCCTCGGCGAGCTGGTCGATGGTTACGATGTCGGCGGCGACGTGCATCGGGATGGTGACGTCGAACCGGTCCTCGAGTTCCATGATCACGTCCATGATCGTGAGCGAATCGACGGTAAGTCCCTTGGAGATCACCGTCTGCGGGGTGATTGCTTTGCCACCCGCATTGTACGGTGCCAGCAGATTGAAAATCTCCCGCATCACGTCGAATTGCAGCGAGGGCATGGGGGGAGCGACCAGTTCTTGGGCGGCCTGCATGGCTTACTCCATCGAAGGGGATGAGCCATTTCACCCCGATGACGTCCGCATGTGAAATAACGTTTGGTTACCCACTGTTGCGGGACGTTACGGAATGTTTCCGTCGTTCAGCCGGGGTGAACGATGTTGAGTTGCCGCCGCACATCGTCGATCGGTCTCTCGACGATGGGCCAGTAGTCCCACTTGTCGGAAAGATCGGTATTCACGAGGGCACCGCGTTCAATGGCGGCGAACATCCGGTCGGCGGCGCCCGGCTCCCCCAGCACCCCGATGGTCGTGTATCCGTCGGCGGTTGGCCGCGCGTTCACGCCAGCGCTGAAGATCAGCACCGCGAACAGGATCAGGTAGAAGGGCCGCGTCTGCTTGAAGCCCGCGGTGAAGGACGCGACCTGAAGCTCGCCCTGCGGGTCGGTGCCGTAGCCGCCCAGCACATGGCAGAAATCGTGATAGAGCCCGGCCTCGGGAAAGCCGAAGCGCTCGCCCGGCATGCCGAACCTGTTGGACTGGAAGTAGTCCCACATCGAGCGGCCCACCGTGCCGGCCGGCAGCTTCTCCCAGGCGCGGTAGCGGGCGGCCAGTTCGGTGTCCTCGATCAGCCCGCGCATGCCCAGGATGCTCTTGGCCAAAGCGACGACACCGTGTTGGTCGAGCTGGTTCCTCATGATGTCGCCGACCTGGCTGCGCCGCAGCAGGTCGAGCTTGAACAAGGTCATATGCTGCTCGGCCAGCCGGCGCAGGTTCGTGAGTTCCGGCGTGGCGACGCCCAGCGCCTCGGCGAATTCCTCGACCTTAGCGACGGTCTCGCGTGAGGGCACGCCGTCGGCCAGTGCCAGGACCAGCAGGCCGTTGACGAACTGGTGGCGGAGGTCGACCGACGGGAAGCCCGCAGCGAGTTCCGCTGGTGTCACCGGCGGGAGCGCGGCGACGTCGGCATCGATGTGGAGGAGGACCCGGCGCGCCGCTTCCATCAACGCGAGCTGCGACTTGCCCGGTGCGCCGGCGACTGAGGCGACCGTCTTCATGGCACGCAACCCGAGGAGGGCGGCGGCGGGCTCGGGCTGCATCAGGCGCATGAAGGTCTCCATTCTACTCCGCCGCGAGCGGGGTCGGCTTCAGCCAGTCGTCGAAGTCGCGCAGCGCCCGCACGGCCATCGCCTGCTTGCGTTCCTTGCCCGTGAAGCTGCCGGCAATGGGCGGGAACAGGCCGAAATTGATGTTCATCGGCTGGAAGGTCGTGGCATCGGCGCCGCCGGTAATGTGGCCGAGCAGCGCGCCCATCGCGGTGGTCGGTGGCGGCGCCGCCTGCGCGCGGCCAAGCCGTTCGGCCGCCGCAAAACGCCCGGTCATCAGGCCGACGGCGGCGCTCTCGACATAGCCTTCGCAGCCGGTGATCTGGCCGGCGAACCGCAGCCGCGGCATCGCCTTCAGGCGCAGGGTGCCGTCGAGAAGGCGCGGGCTGTTCAGGAACGTGTTGCGGTGCAGGCCACCCAGCCGTGCGAACTCGGCCTTCTCGAGGCCGGGGATGGTGCGGAAGATGCGCGTCTGCTCGCCGTGCTTCAACTTGGTCTGGAAACCCACGATGTTCCACAGCGTGCCCAGCGCATTGTCCTGGCGAAGCTGCACCACGGCCCAGGGACGATGGCCGGTGCGCGGATCGCGCAGGCCCACCGGCTTCATCGGCCCGAAGCGCAGGCTCTGCGGCCCGGTCGAGGCGATGACCTCGATCGGCTGGCAGCCCTGGAAGTAGGGCGTGTTGTGCTCCCACTGCTTGAACTCGGTCTTCTCGCCGGCCAGGAGGGCGGCGACGAAGGCCTCGTATTGCGGCTTGTCCATCGGGCAGTTGAAGTAGTCGGCCCCGTCGCCGCCGGGGCCGCCCTTGTCGTAGCGCGACTGCTTCCAGGCGATCGACTGGTCGATGCTCTCGTAGTGGACGATGGGGGCGATGGCGTCGAAGAAAGCGAGCGAGTCCTCGCCGGTGAGCCCGGCGATGGCCTCGGCCAGCGCGGGCGAGGTGAGGGGACCGGTTGCCACGATGACGCTGTCCCAGTCCTCAGGCGGCAGGCCGGCGACTTCCTCGCGCTCCAGCGTCACCAGCGGATGCGCGAGCAGCGTTTCCTGCACGGCGGCGGAGAAGCCATGGCGATCGACCGCCAGTGCGCCACCGGCCGGCAGCTTGTGCGCATCGGCCGAACGCATGATGAGGGAGCCCGCGCGGCGCATCTCCTCGTGGATCACGCCGACGGCGTTGTTGGCGGCATCGTCGGAACGGAAGGAGTTGGAGCAGACCAGCTCGGCAAGGCTGTCGGTGAGATGCGCCTCGGTGCCGCGCACCGGCCGCATCTCGTGCAGCACCACCGGCACCCCCGCCTGTGCGAGCTGCCAGGCCGCCTCGCTGCCTGCGAGGCCGCCGCCGACGACGTGTACGGGCTTGGTGCTTGACGCCATGCTCTCCGACCTGAAACCTGCGCCTCCTTACAATGGAGGGTCCGCCATGGCCATCAAGTTCCACAATCCGAAGTCCGTCTCCGTCGCCGGCAAATACAGCCTCGGTGTCGAGGTACCTCCGGAGGCGCGCGTGCTCTATGTGTCCGGCCAGGTCGGCGTGGATTCTGCGGGCAAGCTGCAGGACGGCATCGAGGCGCAGAGCGAGCAGGTCTGGAAGAATATCGGCGAGGTGCTGAAGGCCGGCGGCATGGAGTTCCGCGACATCGTCAAGCTCACCGTGTTCCTGACCGACAGCCGGTTCATCCCGGCCTTCCGCGAGGCGCGCGGCAAGTATGTCGGACAGGAGCCCTATCCCGCATCCACCCTGCTGGTGGTGGCCGGTCTCGCCGATCCCTCGATGCTGGTCGAGGTCGAAGTGGTGGCGGCAAAATAGCAGACTGAGGGGAGGGAGCATTGCTTCGCCTCGAAGCCGTCGCGCGGGACGCCTTTCATGCGAGCGTGAATGCGGCATCGGAGGCGATTACGCGCGCGGGTGGCTGGGTCTCGGGCCACTCGCTGCTCTCCGACGCGATGGCCGTCCTCCAGTTCGAGGTTCCCGCCGAACGGCTGCAGGAGCTGGTGGCGGAACTGGGCGTGCGCGGTTTGAAAACGGAACTTCCTGGCAATGTATCGGCTCGCGGCAAGGACCTCAGCGGGCGCCTGACGCTCTATTTCAGTCGGGCCAGCGGCGACCTGCGGCGCGACGTGCCGCCGTTTCAGTGAATCGGGTTGGGGAGCTGAAGGAACGTCGGGAGCGGCCGAATTGGGGTCATGCCCAACTGATGCGACCCGCAGGGACCGCTCCCGCCGTGCTGTTCGCGTCTGCCGCTATGCCGATGCCCGAACGATTGCCTCGACAATCACTGCGGCACGTTGCTTGGGTGGATTCATCAAAACCTCCCTGCTGAACGTGACATTTCGATTCACGCACCGGCGGGCCCGGCTGTCAACGGCGTTTCGCGACGGCGGACTCGCCCGCCGGTGGATGCGGTGCCATTATTGTTTCTTCGAAGTCCAGGCAGGCACGTGTTGGTTCCCAGTATCAAGAAACCCGTGGTCGGGGTGATCGGCAATTCAGGCGTGATCAACGACCGTCACAACGTCCAGCTCGTGGGGCAGCGCAACATGCGGGCGGTCGCGGACGTCGCCGGGGCGCTGCCGCTGATGTTCGCCGGCACGCCCGACATCACCGACATCGAGGCACTGCTGGGCGCGGTCGACGGAATCCTGCTCACCGGCGCCCGCGCCAACGTCCATCCGACCCGCTTCGGGGCCGAACCGCATCCCAGCCACGAGCCGTACGACCAGGAGCGCGATGCGATGGCTTTGTCGTTGATCGAGGCTTGTGTCGAGCGTGGCGTGCCGATCTTCGGCATCTGCCGCGGCTTCCAGGAAATGAACGTCGCGTTCGGCGGCTCACTGCATCCCGAGATCCGCGAGATTCCAGGGCGCATGAACCATCGCATGCCGCGGCTGGAGAATGGCGAAGTCCATCCCGATCCTACCGTGGTGTTTGCCGACCGGCACGAGGTGCAGCTCGTGAAGGATGGCTATTTCGCCCAGCTGCTCGGCTGCGAGTGCATTCGTGTGAACTCGCTGCATGGCCAGGGCATCCTCGATCCCGGCAAGCGCGTCGCCATTGAAGGCGTCGCGGAGGACGGCACGATCGAGGCCATCTGCATCAGCGACGCGCCCGCCTTTGCGGTCGGCGTTCAGTGGCATGCCGAATACGACCCGCAGACCAATCCGATCAACCGCGCCCTGTTCCAGGCGTTCGGTGACGCTCTCCGCGAGCGCATGCGCTCCTCCTGAGGCAGTGCGATGACGGACACACTCAAGGTCGGATTGGCGCAGCTCAATCCCAAGGTCGGCGACGTGGCGGGCAACCTCGCCAAGGTGCGGGCCGCGCGAGCGGAAGCGGCGAAGCAGGGCGCCGATCTGGTGCTCTTCTCCGAAATGGTGCTGGCGGGCTATTTCCCCGAGGACCTCGTCCTCAAACCCGCCTTCCAGCAGACCTGTGAGGATGCGGTCGAGGCGCTGCGCGCCGATACGCGCGACGGCGGCCCGGCCCTGTTCGTCACGACGCCGTGGCGCGAGGACGGCAAGCTCTACAACGCCATCGTCGCGCTCGACAAAGGCGAGATCGTCGGCAAACGCTACAAGGTCGACCTGCCGAACTATGGCGTATTCGACGACAAGCGCGTCTTCTCGCCCGGACCGATGCCCGGGCCGCTCGTCTTCCGCGGCATCCGGATCGGCGTGCCGATCTGCGAGGATGTCTGGACGCCCGATGTCGTCGAGTGCATCGCCGAGACCGGCGGCGAGATCCTGCTGGTGCCCAACGGGTCGCCCTACGAGGCCGGCAAGACCGATGTGCGTGTGCAGCTCGGCGTCAAGCGCGTGATCGAGAGCGGCCTGCCCTTCGTCTATCTCAACCAGGTCGGCGGACAGGACGAGGTCGTCTATGACGGCGCCTCCTTCGCGCTGGGCGCCGACCGCTCGCTCAAGGCCAAGCTCGCTTCCTTTGCCGAGCAGGTCGCGACGATCGAGTTCCGGCGCGGCGCCGGCGGTTGGGAGTGCCAGCCCGGTCCGATCGCGCGCGAGCTGGACCGGCTCGAATCGATCTATCAGGCGATGGTGCTGGGCTTGCGCGACTATGTGAACAAGACCGGCTTCCCCTCGGTGATCATAGGCCTGTCAGGGGGCGTCGATTCGGCGATCACGGCGGCGGTGGCGGCCGATGCGCTGGGCCCCGATCGCGTGCACGCGATCATGATGCCGTCGCCCTATACGAGTCGCGAATCGCTGGAAGACGCCGAGGCCTGCGCGCGGTCGATCGGCGTGCGCTACGACATCGTCGATATCGGACCGGCGATGGAGGCGTTCCGGAGCATGCTGACTCCGCTGTTCGGTAACAGAGCCGAGGACGTGACCGAGGAGAACATCCAGA
This sequence comes from Reyranella sp., assembly GCF_004297265.1. Taxonomy (GTDB): domain Bacteria; phylum Pseudomonadota; class Alphaproteobacteria; order Reyranellales; family Reyranellaceae; genus Reyranella. Next base: position 77,207 of record NZ_SCUT01000039.1, on the reverse strand, counting down.
GCCGCGCCCGCGGTGTCACCCTGATGGCGGTGTCGAACAAGCTGGGCGGCATGGTGGTGACGACAGGCAACAAGTCGGAGATGGCTGTCGGTTACGCCACCCTGTACGGCGACATGTGCGGCGGCTTCAACGTGCTGAAGGACGTCTACAAGACAACTGTCTTCGAGCTCTGCCGCTGGCGCAACGAACACCTGCCGGTCGGGGCGCTGGGGCGAGCGGGCATGGTGATCCCGACGCGCATCATCGACAAGCCGCCCTCGGCCGAATTGCGCCCCGACCAGAAGGACTCCGACTCGCTGCCGCCATATGGCGTGCTCGACGCCATCCTAAAGGGCCTGATCGAGCGCGATCTCGACACGACGGCATTGGCGAAAGAAGGTCACGATCCCGCGACCGTGGATCGCGTCTGGCGCCTCCTTGAAGGCGCCGAGTACAAGCGCCGGCAGGCGCCGCCGGGCGTCAAAATCACCTCTCGCAATATCAGCCGCGAGCGCAGATATCCGATCGTGAACGGGTTCAGAGGATAGGCGCGGGAGTTTCGACGTGAGCGACGATCTCGGACGCCTGGCGACGCGCGAATATGACGTGACGCTGCCCGACGGCACGCAGGGCAGGCTGGCCTTCGCGCTGTGCGACATCACGAAGGACAACGCGCTTGCCCACCATGCGAGACGCCGGCAGGCCGTCGCCTTCGGCCTGCTGAGCTTCGCGGAGCTGCCGGATGCGCCGCGAAACGCGCTCCTGTGGGTGCGGACGAGGGACGGCATGGAGATGACGACGGCGGACGGCGATGACCAGCCTGGTGGCGATCTGCAACGCCTCGTCGCGCGTCACTTCATCGTGTTCTTCGACGAGGTCAAGGATCTCGCGCCCGAACTGGCGACGTTGCCCTTTCACCTGAAGGATGCTTCGTGATGCTGATCGTCCAGATCTCGGACCCGCATGTTAAGCGCGAAGGCGAACTGCTCTACGGCCGCATCGATACACAGGGCTTTCTCGAGCGGGCGGTGGCGCATGTGAACGGGCTCGATCCGCGGCCCGACATCGCCCTGGTGACGGGCGATCTTGTCGACAAGGGAGCGCCCGCGGAATACGCAAACCTGAAGCGCCTGCTATCGAGACTGGAGATCCCCTTCTACCTGATCCCCGGCAACCACGATGCGCGGGACGCGCTTCGAGAAGCGTTTCCGGAACATGCCTATTTGCCCAGGGCCGGTTTCCTGCAATACGTCCTGGACGACCGGCCGCTGCGTCTGATCGCCCTCGATACACTGGTCGAGGGCAAGGGCCACGGCGCGCTGTGCAGCGAGCGGCTGGACTGGCTCGAGGCCCGGCTGGGTGAGAGCGACCGCACGACGCTGCTCTTCATGCATCACCCGCCCTTCGACGTCGGAATGGAGGCGCTCGATGCCGCGCGCCTGCTCGAAGGTGGGGAGCGGCTGGAAGCACTGGTCAGGGCGCACGGCAACATCGAACGCGTACTGTGCGGCCACGTCCACCGGCCGATCCAGGTCCGCTGGGCCGGCACGATGGCATCGATTGCGCCCAGCACGGCCCATCAGGCCACGCTGGATCTGCGCGACGGCGCCAGCCTCTCGATGACCATGGATCCGCCGGGCGTGGCCCTGCATCTCTGGCGGCCGGGCGCCAGCCTCGTCACTCATCTGAGCTATGTCGGCTCCTACGAAGGGCCGCGTCCCTTCCGCTGACGATCGCGGCCGCTGTTGATCGAGTGTTGGAACTCGCACGGCGTTTATCCGTTTCGGAGGCAAGATGGTTGCAACCAACACACAGGGACTGGTCAAGAGGCTTGGTCCCGGCGTGATCACCGGCGCCGCCGACGACGATCCGAGCGGCATCGCGACCTACTCCCAGGCGGGCGCCCACGCGGGCTTCGGACTTCTCTGGACGGTGGTGCTGACCTGGCCGCTGATGGTCGCGGTTCAATCGGTCAGTGCGCGCATCGGCCGCGTCACGGGCCGCGGCCTGGCCGCCAACATGTGCCGGGCCTTTCCGCGGCCGGTCGTGCTGGGCATCGTCCTTCTGCTCTTCGTGGCGAACACCATCAACATCGGCGCCGATCTCGCGGCCATGGGGGCGGCGGTGGCGATGCTCGTGGGCGGCGGGCAGGTGATCTTCACATTCCTGTTCGCGATCGCCTCGGCTCTGGCGATCGTGTTCATTCCATACAGCCGCTACGTCGGCTTCCTGAAGTACCTGACATTTTCCCTGTTCGCCTATGTCGGTGTCGTTTTCACCGCGAACATCGACTGGCGCGCCGTCGGGTTCGGTGCGCTGGTGCCGAAATTCGCCTTGGACAAGGATACGCTGATGCTGGTCGTCGCGGTGCTGGGCACCACGATCAGCCCCTATCTCTTCTTCTGGCAGAGTTCGCAGGAAGTCGAGGAGGAGGAGGGCGATGCCGAGGCGGGGCCTCTCACCGAAAATCCCGAGCAGGCGCCGCGCGAGCTGACACGAATCGGCTGGGAGACGGGCATCGGGATGGCGGTGTCGAACCTGGTCGCCTTCTTCATCATCCTGACGACGGCGGCCACCCTCAACGCCAACGGCAAGACGGAAATCGAGACCACGCAGCAGGCTGCCGAAGCGCTGAGGCCGATCGCGGGCGACGCCGCCTTCCTGCTGTTCAGTCTCGGAATCATCGGCACGGGCCTGCTTGCCGTTCCGGTGCTCGCGAGTTCGGCAGCTTACGCGCTGGGCGAGGTCCGGGGCTGGCGGATCGGACTCGAGCACGAGTTCGGTGAGGAGCGGCCCTTCTACATCACCATCGCGGCGGCAATTCTGGCGGGGCTCGGCGTCGTGCTGCTGCCGATCGATCCGATAAAGGCGCTGCTCTGGAGCGCCGTACTGAACGGCGTGATCGTGGTGCCGATCATCGCCGCCATGATGATCGTGGCGTCCCGCCGTGAGATCATGGGCGAGTTCACGGCGACCCTCTGGCAGCGCGTGCTGGGCTGGCTGACGCTGGCATTGATGGCAACCGCTGCCGTCGGAATGTTCGTGTTGATGTAGAAATCACCGCGCCGTAAAGGGGATTCATGAAGCTCTATTCCGGTCCCCTCAGCATGTTCGGCGCCAAGGCCGACATCGCCCTTCGCGAGAAGGGCTTCGCGTTCGAACTCGAAATGGTGCCCTTCGAGATGAAGACGCTCTACGAGCCCAAGCATCCCGAGGTCGTGCGGATCAATCCCAAGCGCCAGGTGCCGGTGCTGATCGACGGCGACCTGGAACTGTTCGATTCGACGCAGATCTTCGAGTACCTGGAATCACTGAAGCACGATCCCGCGCTGTGGCCGTCGGAACCGAGGGCGCGTGCCCGGGCGCGGCTGCTGGAGCACAAGTCCGATGAGGTCTATTTCCCGCACATCATCCGGCTGATGAGCGACGCCAGGGCGCCGGGCGCCCACGATGCGGCGGCGCGCTTCTACGAAGAGATGGATCGCACGATCGGCGGGCAGGAGTGGATCGCCGGCGCCTACAGCTATGCCGACATCGCCTTCTACATGGCGCAGCTCTTCGGCGAGCGGATGGGCGCGCCGGTTGCAGCGGACCTGACCCGCCTTCATGCATGGCGTGACCGCATGAGTGCGCGTCCGGCGGTGCGTCAGGTTGCGGGCGCGATGGGACGGTACCTCCTGTCGATCGGGCGCACCCTGCCACCCTTCACGAGCAAGCTCGGGCTCTGATCATGACGACAACCAGGATCCTGTTCCTGCCCGGCGCCGGCGGATCGCCACACTTCTGGAAGGCGGTCGCTGCGGCCCTGCCGGCGGACTGGCCCAAGGAGCATTTCGGCTGGCCCGGCCTCGGCGACCAGCCGCACGATCCGGCGATCCGTAGCCTCGACGACCTGAAGCGGCTGGTCACGGCCAATATGGACGGTCCGGTCGACCTCGTTGCGCAGTCGATGGGCGGCGTGCTGGCGGCGCAGATCGCGCTGGAGCATCCCGAGCTGGTGCGCCGGCTGGTCCTCTGCGTGACTTCGGGGGGCGTCGACATGGCCGGATTGGGTGCGTCGGACTGGCGTGCGGATTATCGCAGGTCGTTCCCGAAGGCCGTGGAGTGGATCACCGATATCCGCAGTTCGGCACCGCTGCCGGTCGAGATGATCGCGGCGCCCACCCTGCTGATCTGGGGCGACAGGGATGCAATCAGTCCCATCGCAGTCGGCCGTCATCTCGCATCACGCCTGCCGAACGCGCATCTGGAGATCGTGCCCGGCGGCGATCACGACGTAGCCAGCACGCATGCCGACCACGTCGCGCGCCTGATCGCCAGGCATCTGTCCTAAGGCTTGACAGTCTTTTTCAGCACCGACTCGTAGACCTGCAGGATCGCCGAGCTGTCGTTGTTGCCGAGGCCCATGCGGCGAGCCATGCGCTGCAGGTTGTGCGTCGCCGAACCCTGCGGCAGCGGCACGTCCAGTTCGTCCGCCAGTTCCATCGCCAGGTGCAGGTCCTTGTGCGCAAGGTTGAGGGCGAAGGACGGTGGCGAGAACTTGCCGGAGAGGGCGCGCTCCGAGAACGACTTGAATACCGACGAATTGCCGCTCGAGCTCGAGATCACCTGGACGAGCTTCTGTGGATCGAGTCCCGCCGTGACGCCCAGCATCAGCCCTTCGGCGGCGGCCGCAGCGTTGCAGAAGGCCATCATGTTGTTCACGAGCTTGGCGACGGTGCCGGTGCCGAGCTCGCCCATGTGGATCACGTTGGCGCTGAACGACTGCAGTACCGGCAGGGCGTCGTCGAACACCTTCTTGTCGCCGCCCACCATGATGGCGATGGTCGCGGCCTCGGCGCCTACAGTACCGCCGCTCACCGGCGCGTCGAGCATGGCGATGCCCTTGGCGGCCATGGCCGCGCCGATCTTCTTCACCATCGAGGGCGCATTGGTGCTGAGGTCGATGTAGGTCTGGCCCTTGGCGGCATTCGCCAGAATGCCGTCCTCGCCCAGCGTGACGGCCTCGACGTCGCGCGGCATGGGGAGCGACGTCATGACAATGTCGGCGCCCCTGGTCACGTCGGCGATGGACTTGCCGGCCGTTGCGCCCAGGTCGGTGCAGGTTTTCACCGCATCGGGGTTCAGGTCGAAGACTGTGACCGAGTGATTGCTGCGCTTGATGAGGTTGCGGCACATGGGGCCGCCCATGTTTCCGACACCGATATAACCGACCTTCATGGCTTCTTCCTCCCGGGAAAATGGTGACGCGAGTATAAGACAGAAACATCAGCCTCTTGCCACGGGGACAGGGGCACGGGCAGGAATGACGCGTCATGGCGCGAAACTGCTCCCTGCCGGTCGCGTTTGGCCGTGGTGATACCAGCTGGATGACATTTTGAAGGAGGGCGTGTGGGCGAGCCTTTGAACCGCGACGCCGAGCGCGCCCGGTCCCTGCGGCGGGTCAAGCTCGTGGCGATGCTGCTGCTGGTGGCAACCGCGGGGCTGTTCGTCGTGGCGCGGCACTACGAGCCGGTTCACTGGGCCTGGGGCTATGTCGCGGCCTTCGCGGCGGCGGCGACAGTGGGCGGGCTGGCCGACTGGTATGCCGTCGTGGCACTGTTCCGCCGGCCGCTCGGCCTGCCGATCCCGCACACCGCGATCGTGCCGCGCAACCATCATCGCATCGCCGAGAACCTGGGTGAGTTCATCGAAACCAACTTCCTGGCACCCGAGCCGGTCGAGGCGCGCCTGCGCGAAGTCGACTTCGCGGCGCTCGTGGCGGACTGGTTGAGCCATCGCGAGCGTAGCGCGGCGTTGGCAGGATTCATGTTGCGGATGGTGCCGCAGGCCCTCTCCGCGGTCGACCAGTCCGGGCTCAAGGGATTCCTCGGGCAGCGCGGCAAGGCAGAGCTGGAGCGGATCGAACTGGCGCCGTTGGCGGCCGGCCTGTTGAGCGCCGTCACCGAGAAGGGGCGCCATCAGCGCTTGCTCGACGAACTGCTGGTGGCGCTGGAAAAGGTGCTGGCCAACGAGGAGACGTTGGCGGCGATGCGCGAGAAGATCCGGCAGGAGCTGCCGGCGCTTTTCAATCTCTATCGCGCCGACGCCTATCTGTTGCGCAAGATCGTGGCCTCGACCACGGCCTTCATCAAGGATGCGCGCGCCGACAGGGGCCATCCCCTGAGACAGGAATTCGACAGTTTCGTTACAGGGTTCATAGAGCGGTTGCGTACGTCCAAGTCCTTCGCGCGACGGGCCGAAAGCCTGAAGCGCGACCTGTTGGCGCGGCCGGAGATCGCGACCATGGCGGAAGGCGCGTGGGACAGCATCCGGTCTTTCCTCGACCAGGATTCCCGTGCCGGGGACAGCCAGGTCCGCCGGCAGCTCGAAGCCATGCTGGTCGATGTCGGCGGCCAGCTTGCACGCGACCCGGCGATCCGCGCCCAGATCAACCGCGGCATGGTGCGGGTCCTTGCAGATTTCGTGCAGAGCCAGAAGAGCGGCGTCGGGCGGTTCATCGCCGATCAGGTGAAGTCGTGGGATATCGACGTGCTGATCGGCCGCATCGAGCTGACGGTCGGGCGCGACCTGCAATATATCCGTTTCAATGGTGCCATGATCGGCGGGCTCGCCGGTTTGGCCTTGCATGCGCTGGAGCAGGGGTTGAAGCTGCACCTGTAACGCACAGGAGGTTCATATGGCCGATGCGACACAACCCTTTAACGACATGTTCAAGAAGCTTGGCGAGCAGTTGAAGGTGCCAGCCTTCGACATGTCGAAGATGATGGAGCACCATCAGAAAAATCTCGACGCGATGGCGCGCTCCTGGCAGGCGATGGCCGGCGGCGCCAGCGAGATCGCCACGAAGCAGCGCGAGATCTTCGAGGCCGCCGTGAAGGACGTCACGGAGATGGTGCAGTCCTACAAGCCCGGCGGCAACCCGCAGGAAATGATGACCAAGCAAGCCGAATTCGCCAAGAAGGCGATGGAAGCCGCGATCGCCAACACCAAGGACATCGCCGAACTGGTGCAGAAGTCGAGCACCGAGGCGTTCAAGATCGTGCAGGACCGGATGAAGGAGTCCTACGAGGAGATTCGCGCCGGCGTCGAGAAGAAGTCGTAGAGCGGGCGACCAAAACACATCCGTCGTCTCGACCGCGGCTTCGCCCCTCGAGTACCTCGGGGTAAACTCCACTCTGCACCTTCGGTGCTCCGGTCGAGGCGACCGGGACTAACCCCGACGCCAATCCGGGAAGACGAGGCCCTTCCAGCCGGAGCGATCGAACGTCTTCCACTGGCCTTCGGGCTGGGCGAGGCGGTCGGCGACGGCATAGACGGCCGCCGGATGGTGGCCGAGGCCGCAGTGGCTGCCATAGACCTCGATGTTCTCGACCTGCTCGCCCTCCTCGTTGATGCAGGTCTGCCAGGCACAGATCCCGTCGGTGCGGCTGAACACCGAGGTAGTCGGGACCGGCGGCGGCTCGGCGAGGGGGCCGGCGATATGGTCGTCGCGATCCTCGACGCTCTGGCCCGAGGCCAGTTCATAGACGCGCCAGGCGTTGGTCGCCTTGGGGTTGCCGGCGAAGGGGCTGCCGAGGCTGATCACCGAGCGCACCTTGTCGGGCACCCGCTTGGCGAGCTGGCGGGCATAGATGCCGCCCAGGCTCCAGCCGACCAGGCTGATCCTGCGATGGCCGTAGCGTTCGTAAAGCTCTTCGAGCCGCTCCAGCATGCCCTCCTCGATCCCTGCGCGGAGGCCGAGGTTGGGCCCCTGTTTCCAGCCGTGCGCGGCATAGCCCTGCGCGTTGAGGAAGGAGCGCAGCGGCCGGGTGGAGAGATCACTGGCCAGCAGGCCGGGCAGCACGAGGACGGGATGGCCGTCACCGCGGGGCGCGGCGGAGAGCCACGGCCGCAGCAGCATGAAAGCTCCGAACTCCTGCAGGGCACGCGCTTCGAGGAACAGCAGCGTCCGCGAGGGAGGACTCAGGGCATCGGCGACAGCCGTCATTGGGGCTCCTTGTTCGTTGAGGCAAGAGTCTCACATATCGGAAAGGGGCGGTAGGCGCCGGCTTCGCCGCCATGCGCGGTTTCCTGGCCGCCAAGTCGCCTCTCGAGGCGTTCGAGCGTTCGTCCGCAAATCGGCCGACGATGTCGTCCATCCTGTCCGGGAGCGCGTCGAGAAGTTCACCAAGACTGCGGCCTAAGACGCCAGACCTTCTTCGATCGAAGGTCCATCCACGAGGACGGGCCTTTTTTCGTGAGCCGACGCTATAGTGGGGCAACGAGTTCTCGGGAGGAACGACGTGGACCGCTTCTGGCTCAAGAGCTATCCGCCGGGCGTGCCGGCGGACATCGATCCGTCGGCCTATGCCAGCGTGGTCTCCTTGTTCGAGGAAAGCTTCTCGAAGCATCGCGACAAGCAAGCCTATGTCTGCATGGGCAAGGCGCTCACCTTCGGCGAGATCGACTCCCTGTCGACTGCTCTGGGAGCGTGGCTGCAGGGCCGGGGCCTGAAGCGCGGCGCGCGCGTCGCTATCATGATGCCGAACGTGCTGCAGTATCCGGTGGCCGTCGCCGCCGTGCTGCGGGCGGGCTTCATCGCCGTCAACGTCAACCCGCTCTACACGGCCCGCGAGCTCGAGCATCAGCTGAAGGACTCCGGCGCCGAAGCCATCATCATCCTTGAGAATTTCGCGACGACGTTGCAGCACGTCATCGCGGAGATCGGCATCAAGCATGTCGTGGTCGCCTCGATGGGCGATCTGCTGGGATTTCCCAAGGGCCTGATCGTCAACTTCGTCGTCCGCACGGTGCGCAAGATGGTGCCGGCCTGGTCGCTGCCGGGCCATGTGAAATTCAACGACGCCGTGAGTACGGGCAGGCGTCTGACGCTCACCAAGCCTCAACTTGGACCCGGCGATGTCGCGGTGCTGCAGTACACGGGCGGTACGACCGGCATCTCGAAGGGCGCGACCCTGCTCCATCGCACGCTGGTCGCCAACTTGCTGGCTTCGGAAGCCTGGATGCAGCCTGGCCTGCATCGCAAGAAGATCAGCGGGCAGATCACCATCGTCTGCGCCTTGCCGCTTTATCACGTGTTCGCGTTTGTGACCTGCGGCCTGCTCGGCATGCGCACTGGTGCGCTCAACATCCTCATTCCCAATCCGCGCGATCTGGCTGGCACGATCAAGGATCTAGCCAAATACAAGATCAACATCTTCCCGGCCGTGAACACTCTGTTCAACGGGCTCGCCAACAACGCGGAGTTCGCAAAGCTCGACTTCTCCGAGCTGGTCATTTCGAACGGCGGCGGCACGGCGGTGCAGGAGGCCGTTGCGAAGAAGTGGCTCGCCGTTACCGGCTGTCCGATCTGCGAGGGCTACGGTCTCAGCGAGACGTCGGCCGGCGTCACCTGCAATCCCACGGACTCGGAGGCCTATACCGGCACGATCGGACTGCCATTGCCCAACGTTGAGATCCGCATCCTCGACGATGCCGGCAATGACGTGGTGCTGGGAGAGCGCGGCGAGATCGCGATCCGCGGGCCGCAGGTCATGCGGGACTACTGGCAGAAGCCGGAAGAGACTGCGAAGGTCATGACGCCGGACGGGTTCTTCAAGTCGGGCGACATCGGCATCATGGACGAACGCGGCTACACGAAGATCGTGGATCGCAAGAAGGACATGATCCTGGTCTCGGGCTTCAACGTCTATCCCAACGAGGTCGAGGAGGTCGTCTCGGCCCATCCTGGCGTGCTCGAATGCGCGGTGGTCGGTGTCCCCGATGCGAACTCCGGCGAAGCGGTGATGCTGTTCGTGGTGAAAAGGGATCCCAATCTCACCAAGGAGGCTCTTGCGGCTTACTGTCATGACGAGCTGACCGGCTACAAGCGGCCGAAGTACATCGAGTTCCGGGCCGAGTTGCCCAAGACCAATGTCGGCAAGATCCTGCGGCGTGAGCTCAGGGACGGGGCGGTCAAGAAGGCTGCGTGAGCCGGGCAGGAACCTGCAACCCCCGGCCATGTTCCACGTTCTCTGTCCAGGAATTTTCCCGGAGGAGGAACCCTCGATGAACGCCCCCAAGCTTGCGGCCGCGGCGACACTCGGCCTGCTGGCCGCCGCCTGCAGTAGCACGACCTACGAAACCCGCACGGCCAGCACGCCATATGCGGTCAGCAGTTCCGATCGGGCCTGTATGGACTATGGGTTCCGTCCGGGCACCGACAGCTACAATCGCTGCGTTTCTCGCGAGGCCGCCGCGCGCGCCCAGGGCCGCGTGCCTGTGAGCTATACCGTCGCGAACCTCGACACCGATGCCCGCAACGCCTGCTATTCCTACGGCCTGACACCCGGCACCACGGCGTACGACCGCTGCGTGGGACGTGAAATCGATGCCCGCCGCTACCGCGACCAAGCCTACGTGACCACAGTTCCCACGCCGTCCGCCCCGTACTCGACAACCACCTACTACACGACGGCTCCGGCCGCCCCGACCTATTACGGGCCGGCTACGACGGTTTCGACCACCACCTACAGCAGCCCCCCGCCGGTCGCCTACCAGCCGACCCCGCCGGCCGGTGTTGAGGCCTTCCGTGACGAGTATGGTTTCCGCTATGATGGGCAGGGAAACAGGCTCGACCGCTACGGCAACATTATCAGCCCGCAGTCGACCGTACGATGAGGGGGTTTGATGGCTGCGAGACGTATTATGGCCGCGACGCTCGGCGTATCGATGCTCGCCGCCTGCGATCCGCTGCCCCAGCCCCTCTACAGTGAGACGACGCCGCCCCCGGCCTACCGGGCCCAGCCCGGCGGCGTTCGTGTCGACAACGAAGGCTTCCAACTCGATCCGGAAGGCTACCGGATCGACAAGAGCGGCGCCAGGATCGGCATGATTGACGTCCCGGCAAAGACCGCGGGCGACAACTCGAACGCCGTCGCCGGCTACTACATTAGCAATATCGGGGCGGATGCGCCGGGTCGCGTCGCCTCGCCCAGCGAAGGGGCGGGTTCAGGCGTGGGAATGGGCCCGGGCGCCATGAACGTGCCGACGCCAGCCCAGATGCCGCAGCAGGCGCCGATTGCGCCGGCGCCCGGCAACGTGCCGCCGCCGGCCGGCTACCGGTAAGAGGGTCCGCTACTCGATCTTTACGCCGGCTTCGCGAATGACCGGCGCCCATTTCGCGATCTCGTCCTTGATGAACTTCGCCGTGACTTCGGGCGAGGTGTCGGTCGTCGGGACGGCGGCGATGTCCTCCAGAAACTTGATGGTGGCAGGGTCCTTCATCATCCGGCGGGAGGCCTGGTCCAGCACGTCGACCACCAGCGTCGGCACGTTGGCGGGACCCAGGATCAGGTTGAACGTGTAGGCTTCGTAGCCCTTCACGCCGGCCTCGATCATGGTCGGGATTTCAGGCGCGATCGGCGCCCGCCTCGAATAGGCGTAGGCAAGGATGCGGACCTTGCCGGCCTTGTGGAGCTGGAGCGTCGTGCTGAAGGTCTCGAACATCCAGGCGGTCTGGCCGCCCATCATGTCCTGCAGCGCCGGCATCGAGCCCTTGTAGGGGATGTGCTCGACATCCATGCCGCCGACCTCGCGCTTGAAGTATTCGCCGGCGAGATTGATGATCGAGCCGGCGCCCGAGGAACCGTAGGAATATTTGCCGGGGTTCTTCTTCATCAGCTCGACCAGGCCCATCACGGTGTCGGGCATATCGGGCCGGGCCACCAGCACCAGCGGGTTCACGCAGATGGAGGAGATCGGCGTGAAATCCTTCACCGCATCGTAGGCCGGCTTCACGAAGGCCGTCGGGTTGATGGCGTGAGTGGAGGAGGGCGCGCAGAGCAGTGTGTAGCCGTCGGGCCTGGCATTCTTGACGTCGACCGCGCCGATCGAGCCGGCTGCCCCCGCCTTGTTGTCGACGATGACCTGCTGGCCAAGGATCGCGGTGAGCTTGTCGGCGGCCATGCGGCCGATGATGTCCGTGGGCCCACCCGGCGCGAACGGAATGACGAAGCGGATCGTGCGCTCGGGAAACTTGCCCTGCGCGCGGGCGATCGACGGCGCGGCAAGCGCCGCGGCACACGCCACGATCAGTTGGCGACGTTTCATCTTTCTTCCTCCCTTGTTCTTCGGTTCTAGTTCAGGGTCTCGCCGAACAGCTCGATCATGGCGTTCCATGACCGGCGATCGGTGGCCTCATGATAGAAGAAGCCCTTCATGCCGCGCGAATCCGCAGCCGGATTGGTGAAGCTGTGCCCGGCGCCGCCATAGAGCTGCAGCCGCCAGTCGATGCTGGCGGACTTCATTTCCGTCTCGAAGGCCAGCCGCTGCTCGGGCGGGATGATCGGATCGTCGGCGCCGATGCAGACCAGCACCCGGGCCTTGATGTTCACCGCATCCTGCGGCCTTGCGGTTGCAAGGCCGGAATGGAAGCCGACGACCGCCTTCACATCGGCGCCGCTGCGCGCGATCTCGAGCGCAGTCGTGCCGCCGAAGCAGTATCCGATGGCCGCGAGGCGCGCCGGATCGACTTCCTTTCGGCCCTTCAGTACGTCGAGCGCTGCCAGCGCGCGGGTGCGGATGCCGGTCGGATCGGCCATCCAGGGCTGCAGCCGTGCCATCGTCTGGCTGGGATCGGCGAGCGGCTTGCCGTCGCCGTGATAGTCCATCGCGAAGGCGGCGTAGCCCAGGCCTGCGAGGCGTGCGGCGATCCTCTTCGTGTGGTCGGTGAGGCCCGGCCCCTCGTGGCAGACCAGTACCCCGGCGCGGCGGCCGGGCCTGCTGTCGTCGACCACATACTGTCCGACCAGGCGGACGCCGTCGGCCCGATACTCGATATCCTCGGTGCGCATGTTGGTTTGTTTCCTCCGATAGGACCGGAGACTAGCGGAGCCGGCCTGACACGCCAACGACCCGCCGCCCCAGGTCGCCGCCATGGCCACCGAACGGCTTCATGGGTGCTAAGCCTGAGGAAGCGTTGCCACGGGGCCTGAATTGCGCGGCAGGAACCCATCGTATAGATTGCCACCATGTCGCAATTCTTTCTTCCCGGCGCGCGCACCGCGCGATGTATCGAGGCCTGAGGCCCGGCGGGCCGCAGTAGCCTTCGTTCGTATCTGAGTCGGGAGAAGGGGCGATGTCCCTCGTCGTATACAACACGCTGTCGCGCGAAAAAGAGCTGTTCGTGCCGCTCGATCCATCGCACGTGCGCCTCTATGTCTGCGGCCCCACGGTCTATGACTATGTCCACATCGGCAATGCGCGGCCGGTCGTCATCTTCGACGTTCTCTACCGGCTGCTGAAGCGGCGCTATCCGCGCGTCACCTATGTCCGCAACATCACGGACATCGACGACAAGATCATGGTGCGCGCTGCCGAGAACAGGGAGTCGATCGACACACTGACGGAGCGCACGGCCGCCGCCTACCAGAGCGACATGAGCCGCCTAGAGGCGCTGTCGCCGGACGTCGAGCCGCGCGCCACGAAGTATGTGAGCGAGATGATCGCGTTGATCGAGCGCCTGGTCGCGCGTGGCCATGCCTACGCCGCCGAGGGCCATGTGCTGTTCGACGTGCCCAGCATGGCGGACTATGGCCGGCTGTCGCGACGTTCGCATGACGAGCTGATCGCCGGCGCCCGGGTCGAGGTGGCCCCCTACAAGAAGGACCCCGCCGACTTCGTTCTGTGGAAGCCTTCCACCGACGCTCAGGCGGGCTGGCCAAGCCCTTGGGGCCGCGGTCGTCCGGGCTGGCATATCGAGTGCTCGGCCATGAGTGCTGCCCATCTCGGCGAGACCTTCGACATCCATGCCGGTGGGCTCGACCTTATCTTCCCGCACCATGAGAATGAGATCGCGCAGAGTCGCAGCGCCTTCGGTCACGCCATCATGGCGAAGTACTGGATGCACAACGGCTTCCTGAACATCTCCGGCGAGAAGATGAGCAAGTCGCTCGGCAACTTCTTCACGGTGCACGAGCTGCTCGACCAGTATCCCGGCGAGGTGATCCGGCTCCTGCTGCTGTCGGCGCAGTATCGCCAGCCGCTCGACTTCACGCACGAGGGTCTCGCCCAGGCCAAGGGCACGCTCGACCGCTGGTACGGGCTGCTGCGCGGCAAGGCGCTGGAAGAGAAATCGATCCGGGCCGAAGTCGAGGACGCGCTGTCGGACGACCTCAACACGCCGCTTGCCATCAGCGCCCTGCACCAGTTGCGCGATCCGTCGGAGCTGAAGGCGGGCGCGTCGGCGCTCGGCCTCCTGCGGCAGGATCCCGAGGTCTGGTTCCGCTGGACGCCGGCTGCGGCCGCGGATGGTCCTTCGGACGCCGAGATCGACGCCGCCATCGTGGCCCGTCAGGCCGCGCGCAAGGCCAAGGACTTCAAGGAGTCCGACCGCATCCGCGACGACCTCAAGGCGAGGGGCGTGATCCTCGAGGACGGGCCGAAGGGAACGACCTGGAAGCGCGGTTGATCAGCGCTTCTCGAAGATGATGCTCTGCACGGCGCGGCCGAAATAGCCCTGCCGGTCGGCGAGCCGAGCGGCGGCGATGCCGACCGAGTCCGGGCCGATCCAGGTCTCCGCGTCGAGCAGCACCCATTCTCCGGCCGGCTCGCGGCCGAGGCTGACGGTGAGGTCGGCGTTGATGAACGTCCACTCGTTCATGTCGAAGACCGATGAGGTGCCGTTGCAGAAATCGGCCGCGATGACCGCCCGCATCAGCGGCGATATCTCCGCCTTCTCCACGATGGGGCGGGTCGCGCGATACCAGACGGCAGCCGGGCCGGGGATGCGGAAGCCGCCCTTGGCGGTACGCATCTCGATGCCCTTGAGGAACGGCGTCTCGGTCGCGAAGAAGTCGGGCGGGCGGCAGTCCTCCGGCATTGGAAGTTCCGCCGGCGGCCCGTTGGCGATCGCCGGCATGTCCTTCGGATCGATACGGATGCGCAGCGCGCTGGCCCGCACGACCTCGGCGCCATCGGCGAGCAGCCGCAACGACACGAGCTGGATCTTGCGGCCCTCGCGGACGATTTCGGTCTCGACCGTAAGCGGGGCCACCGGCACGGGCCGCATCAGGTCCACAGTGAGACGCGCGACGCGCATGGGCACTGGCGACGGCAGCCGTTCGACAGCCCAGCAGATCAGCGACGAGGGCGCCGCGCCATGCTGCAGTTTCGGGCTCCACGGACCGCCGGCAAAAGCGCTGGTCTCGGCGGTGGCGCCTTCGACGCGGTAGATCGACTCCATACGCACAAGCTCCCTGTAGGGCGCGCTTTCTTACGGGCCGGCGCGGTCGGCTGCAAACCAGTCCGAGATCATGCGCGCAGGAATTTCATCGGGCGACGACGCGTCAGGTAATGGATTGACGAACTTCCGTATTTAACATATTGGTTAAATATGGATGCTCTCTCCCAGACCTTCTCGGCCCTCGCGGATCCGACGCGACGCGCCATCCTCGCGCAGCTTGCCAGCGGCGGCGCCACTGTCGGCGAGCTGGCCGAGCCGTTCGACATGTCGCTGCCCGCCGTGTCGCGCCATCTCAAGGTGCTGACGGAGGCTGGCTTGATCGAGCGCCACACCGAGGGACAGTGGCGCCGCTGCGAGCTGCGCGGCGAGGGGCTGCGCTCGGCGGCTGACTGGATCGATCACTACCGCAAGTTCTGGGAGGCGAGCTTCGACCGGCTCGATGCGTTCCTGAAAAGTACCGAAACCGATCCCAAGCCGACGAAAGGAAAGTCAGATGCCCGACGCAAGACTCGATAACAGCACCCTGCACCTCAGCCGGATCTTCGACGCCCCGCGCGAAAGGGTGTTCGACGCCTGGGTGAACCGCGACCAGTTCGTCCGGTGGATGTGCCCGCCCGGCGTGGAGATCACGCTGTGCGAGGTCGACGCGAGGCGCGGCGGCGCCTGGCGTATCGATGGACGCAACGACCGCGGCGTCTTTGCCTCGTCGGGCGTCTATCTCGAGGTCGCCCGGCCCGAGCGGCTGGTCTTCACCTGGGCGCACCATGCCGATGGTGACTTCGCGCGCACGCGCGGCCATGAGACGACGGTGAGGGTCGAGTTGCGCGCCCTGGGCGATCGCACGGAACTCACCCTGATCCACGGTCCGTTTGCGGATGCCGAAGACTTCGCTTGCCACCAGGAGGGCTGGGTCGGCAGCTTCGACAAGCTCGCCGCCTTTCTCGGGAGGACGGCATGACCGCTCATCCCGTTGTCTCCCACGAGGAGTGGCTCGCTGCCAGCCGCGACTTCCTCGCGAAGGAAAAGGAATTCACCCGGTTGCGGGACGAGCTGTCTCGCCAGCGCCGCGCGCTGCCCTGGGAGAAGCTCGAGAAGGACTATGCCTTCGGGGCGCCGGAGGGACGTGTCGCGCTGGCCGATCTGTTCGGCGACCGCAGCCAGCTCCTGGTCTATCATCTCATGTTCGGCCCGGACTGGAGCGAGGCCTGCAAGAGCTGCTCCTTCTGGGCCGACAACTTCAACGGCATCGACGTGCATCTCGCCCATCGCGACACGGCGCTGGTCGCCGTCTCACGTGCACCGCTGGCCAAGCTCGACGCCTATCGCCGGCGGATGGGCTGGACCTTTCGCTGGGTATCGTCGGGCGAGAGCGACTTCAACTTCGACTACCGGGTGAGCTCGCGGCCCGGCGAAGACGGGATGGACTACAATTTCGGGACGATGAAGGTCGGCCCGGGAGAAATGCCTGGTTTCAGCGCCTTCCGCCGCGACGATGACGGCTCGATCTATCACACCTATTCGACCTACGCCCGCGGCGTTGACATGCTGAACGGCGCTTACCATCTGCTGGATCTGACGTCGAAGGGCCGAGACGAGTCGGGGCTTCCCTTCACGATGAGCTGGGTGAAGCGCCACGACCAGTATTGAGAAAGGCAAGGTAGCCATGAAGGCAGTGTGGCAAGGCAAGGTGATCGCCGAGAGCGACCGCACGCTCGAAGTCGATGGCTATCACTACTTTCCGCGTGACGCGGTGCGCATGGACTTGCTGAAGCAGACGCCCAGGACGGGCAGCGACCTGCAATGTCCGCACGGCGTTCAGTTCTATGACGTCGTGGCGGGGGAGACGCGAAGCCCACGCGCTGCGTGGTCCTATGAAGCGCCTCAGGCGCGCATGCAGCCGGTGGATCACTGGATCGGCTTCTGGAACGACGTCAACGTTCGCTGAAATCCCAAAAGAAAACGGCCGGCGGATGCCGGCCGTTCGACCTTCAGCGAGGAGCGCTTCAGCGCGCCGGCGAGATGGCGGTGATCGTCAGCGGCGTCGTCATGCCGATCACGACGTCGCCGACCTTGATCTTCTTCAGCATGTCCTGCTTGGCGATCGAGTTGGCCGTATAGGTGCGGACCGGGCCGCCGCGGCCGTCGATCACCGAGACCATGTTCTTGGCGAGGTCTACTCCGACGACCGTGAGGGTGAAGCGGCCGGCCTCGACGTCGGTCTGGTTCGCCGTCTGACCCATCTGGTCCTTGCGGGCGAGCTGGGCGCCCGGGCCCTTCTGGCGCAGGTTCAGCATGGTCACCACCTCGGAGTAGGTGACGTCGGCCATCGACCCGTCGTCGATCGCATCCAGGTTCTTGACGCTGTCGGCGACCGGGAGGATCTCGAGCTGCCCGTTCGGCATGGTGAAGGCCACCGTGCGGCTCTCCGGGTCGGCGGACTCGATCTTGACCCGCTGGGTGACCACGTTGTTGAAGGCCACGCCTTCGCGCGGTACCGGCCTCACCTGGGCCGATGCCTGCCGTTCGGGCAGGCTCGCGCCGATCGCCAGGACCGCCGCGAACAGGGAAGCGCCTGCGGTCATCTTCATCGAACGGATCGTCATTGCCGTGTACCTCGCAAAACCCCTAACGCGCCGGACAATAGCGATCCGAACCGGCGAAGCAACCACCAAGGGCGTGAGGCTTTCAGGCAAAATGGGCCAACACGGCCTTCGCGACGGCCTCGGGCTGATCGAGATAGGCCAGATGACCGGCGTTGGGGACGGTTTCCACCCGCGTCACGCCGTTAATCCCCTTGTTGATTCCCTGGGCGAACTTGCCGGCATAGCTGGGCGGAAGCACGCGGTCCCGGTCGCCCCACAGGATCAGCGTCGGCGCCGTGATCAGCCCCAGCCGCTTTTCCAGGCGCGTGTTGCCGAGCGGCCAGAAGGCCCGGGCGGCGGCTTCGGACGCCCGGGTCATCTCGATCGGCCATTCCACCGGATTGGCGCCTTCGGGCGCGGCGACCAGCTCGTTCCAGTTGGCCGGCTCGGCGCACATCAGGCCGGGCAGCACGTCCTTGCGCTGCGCCCAGGGATCGGCGGCAGGTTCCTTGTCGTCGAACAGGCCGAAGGGGGCGATCAGGACCAGCTTGCCGACATGGCCGGGGAAGATCGCCGCCATTTCTGCCGCGAACGCGCCGCCGACCGAGGCGCCGACCAAGTCGGCCCCGGCCAGACCTGCCTTGTCTACGATCTGGCGCACGGCCAGCACCCAGTCGAGATGCGTGTCGAGTTCGGCATGACCGGTGGCACCGGGATAGCCGGGCAGGGACGGCGCGACGACCGTCCGGGTCTCGGCGAGCCTGTCGAGGAACGGCAGCCAGCGCGGCAGGCCGCCGAGGCCGGCCAGGAAGCCTAGCCTGGGGCCGGTGCCCTTGGTCCAGACGCGGCAGGAATGGCCGTTGACGTCGATCGTCGTGGTGGCGTGTGCGGACATGGCGCTATTCCGCGGCGACGGTCTGCGGGCGGAAGGCGGGAACGGCGGCGCGTTGGCCCTTTGCCATCGGCTTGGGCCACCATTTGTCTTCCCACTCGCCGAACAGGTCCTTGACCTTCGGCATCACCTTCTCGGCGAACAGCCGCGAATTGTACTTGGTGGTGTCCTTGCTCATGTTGCCGTACTGCAGCAACAGCATGAGATGGCCGACGTTGAGGCTGGTGGCGATGTGGCGGATCTGTTCGACCACCTCGTCGGGCGAGCCGATGATGACGTAGCCGCCGTCCACGATGTCCTTCATGTTGGTGGCCTTCATGCTGAGCTTGCTGGAATAGCTCGCCGTGTTGGCCGCCTTGCTAACCATGCTCTGGATGCCGGCGCGCTGCGTCGCCTCGGTCGTGTAGCCGGGCGGCGTCGCGAAGCGCGCATCGACATGCAGGCAGC
Source organism: Reyranella sp. (assembly GCF_004297265.1). GTDB lineage: Bacteria > Pseudomonadota > Alphaproteobacteria > Reyranellales > Reyranellaceae > Reyranella. Next base: position 58,081 of record NZ_SCUT01000039.1, on the reverse strand, counting down.
GGCCGTAAAAATACTCGGCGGGCTCCGTATAGAGGTCGAGCGCCTGCTGGCGGCTCTCGGCGACGCCGACGAACTGCAGGAAGCCCGCGCGGTAGGGATTGCGGTCCTTGCCTAGCTTCTCCATCTCGTTCCAGAAGCCCTGCATTGTCGAGAGCCCGGCCTTGTAGCCGTAGTACGAGAGGTAGCAGTAAACGTAGTCCATTTCCGCACACCACCGCCACGTCTCGACCGAGCCGCCGCCGGGAATCCAGATTGGCGGGTGCGGATCGTCCTGGATGGGGCGCGGCCAGATGTTGACGTAGCGCTGCTGGTTGTAGCGACCGTTGAAAGCGAACGTGTCCTTTTCGGTCCAGGCCCGCTTCACGAGGTCATGCGCCTCGAGATAGCGCTCGCGCAGAAGGCTCGGGTTCTGGCCATAGGCGTAGCAGGTATCCATCGGCGAGCCGACCGGGAAGCCCGCGATCAGCCGCCCGCCCGAGATGCAGTCGATCATTGCGAACTCTTCGGCGACCCTCGTCGGCGGATTGTAGAGGGCGAGCGAATTGCCCATGACGCAGAGCGCGGTGTCGGTCGTGCGGCGCGCCAGCGAGGAGGCGATCAGGTTGGGCGAGGGCATCAGCCCATAGCCGTTGGAATGATGCTCGTTGACGCAGATCGCGTCGTAGCCGAGCTCGGCCGCGTATTCGAGCTCGTCCATGAAGTCGTTGTACATGTGGTGCGCGCGCCGGGGATCGAACAACGATGAGTGGATGTCGACCCAGACCGAGGGGTGCTTCCGGTTGAAGTCCTCCGGAAGCTCCGTGTAGGGCATCAGGTGAAACCACATGAGTTTCATGGTGCGCTCTCCCTAAACTCGAGCTGCTTGGTAAACGACCGTTTACTTCACAAGCCTGCCGCGACTTGTGGTTGCCGGCAATGCGGAATTTCCGCAGGGCGTGGGTAATTTTGTTGTTTTTCCCCTGTGCCAACCGTTCCGAATCGTATTTGTGCGTTGCACTCTCGCGAATGCAGCAATAGTTTCGCCGCAACGCAGGAGGATTTGCCATGTCCGTCGTCGCTTTCGCGGCTCGCCCCCATCCCACGGCCAACCAGCCGAAGAAGGATCTTTACGAGGTCGGTGAAATTCCGCCGCTCGGACATGTGCCGAAGAACATGTACGCCTGGGTCATCCGGCGTGACCGCCACGGGCCGCCCGAACAGTCCATGCAGCTCGAGGTCGTGCCGACCCACACGATCGGCGAGGATGAGGTGCTGGTCCTCGTGATGGCCGCCGGCGTGAACTACAACGGCGTGTGGGCGGGGCTCGGCCTGCCGATCTCGCCGTTCGACGTGCACAAGCAGCCCTTCCATATTGCCGGTTCCGATGCCTCGGGCATCGTCTGGGCTGTCGGCGCCAAGGTGAAGCGCTGGAAGGTCGGTGACGAGGTCGTCATCCACTGCAACCAGGACGATGGCGACGACGAGGAGTGCAACGGCGGCGACCCGATGTTCTCCACCAGCCAGCGCATCTGGGGCTACGAGACGCCGGACGGCTCGTTCGCCCAGTTCTGCAAGGTGCAGGCGCGCCAGCTCATGAAGCGCCCGCAGCATCTTACCTGGGAAGAGAGCGCGTCCTATACGCTGACGCTCGCCACCGCCTATCGCATGCTGTTCGGCCACCGCCCGCACATCCTGCGCCCCGGCCACAACGTGCTGGTGTGGGGCGCGGCGGGCGGCCTCGGCTCGATGGCGATCCAGCTCATCGCCACGGCGGGCGCCAACGCGATCGGCGTGATCTCCGACCCGTCGAAGAAGGATTTCGTGATGTCGCTCGGCGCGCGCGGCGTCATCAACCGCAACGACTTCGACTGCTGGGGCCAGCTGCCCGACGTCGACGATCAGGCAGGATACGCGGAATACATGAAGAAGTGCCGCAAGTTCGGCGCTGCGATCTGGGAACATACCGGCAAGGGCAATGACGTCGACTTCGTGTTCGAGCATCCCGGCGAGCAGACCTTCCCGGTTTCCTGCTTCATCGTGAAGCGTGGTGGCATGGTGGTCTTCTGCGCCGGCACCACCGGCTACAATCTCACCATGGACGCGCGTTTCGTCTGGATGCGCCAGAAGCGCATCCAGGGCAGCCACTTCGCCAACCTGCTGCAGGCCAGCCAGGCCAACCAGCTGGTGATCGAGCGCCGCATCGACCCGTGCATGAGCGAAGTCTTCGAATGGGCCGACATTCCCAAGGCCCACACCAAGATGTGGAAGAACCAGCACAAGCCCGGAAACATGGCCGTGCTGGTCTCCGCCAAGCGCCCCGGCCTGCGCACCCTCGAGGACGCGCTGGACGACTGAGGACTCCCACCTCCCCCGTCACACGGGGGAGGTGGCCGAAGGCCGGAGGGGGTAAAGCCCCAATCCGGCATGTTGCTTTCCCCCTCCGCCCCTCCGGGGCACCTCTCCCGTCTGCGGTGGAGGAGATGACGAGTCTGCCATGTCCCTGATCCTTCCCGACCTTCTCACGCTTTGCGCCGAGGCCGAGGGCGCGGCCGAGCGCCACGAGACGGCCGCCCGCGAAGCCGTGCGCGCACTCGTCGCGCCGCAGGGCAAGGTCGATCCAAAGCTGCTGGAGCGTGAGCAGTTCGCCGCGCACGGCTATGCCTGGATCGCGACCTATGTCGCGGCGCTACGCCAGATGCGGCGCTGGGCCGAAGCGGGGGCCGGGGGCGAACTCGAAAGTCTGATCCTCCAGTCGGCCTACGGCGAGTATCTCGCGCAGCTCAGGGGCGGCATCGCCATCAGCCAAGTCGAGATCGTGCGCCCGGGCGACTTCGGCCTCGACGCCGCCGCGCTCGACACGTCTTCCGTCGTGAAGCTGATCGCCGGCAACACGCCGGCCGTGCGCGGCCGCATTGCCGAACTGATTTCAGATGGTCTCGACACCGGTGGCTTCGGCGCACTCGGCCTGGACGACGAGGCGCTCGAAGAGGTGCGCCGCCAGTTCCGCCGCTTCGTCGATACCGAAGTGGCGCCGCATGCCCATGGCTGGCACCTGCGCGATGAACTCATTCCGCTGCAGGTGGTGCAGCAGATGGCCGACCTCGGCGTGTTCGGCCTGACCGTCCCCGAAGAGTGGGGCGGGCTCGGCATGGGCAAGCTCGCCATGTGTGTCGTCACCGAGGAGCTGTCGCGCGGCTATATCGGCGTCGGCTCACTGGGCACGCGCTCCGAGATCGCGGCCGAGCTGATCCGTTCCGGTGGTACCGAGGCACAGAAGAAGAAATACCTCTCGCGCATCGCTTCGGGCGAACTCCTGCCGACGGCGGTCTTTACCGAGCCAAACACGGGTTCCGATCTCGCGAGCCTGCGCACGCGCGCCGTGCTGGAGGGCGACACCTACAGGATCAACGGCAACAAGACCTGGATCACCCACGCCGCGCGCGCCGACATCATGACGCTGCTGGCACGCAGCGATACCTCGAAGCCCGGCTACCAGGGCCTGTCGATGTTCCTCGCCGAGAAGCCGCGCGGCACCGACGCCGATCCGTTTCCCGCTAAGGGCATGAGCGGCGGCGAGATCAGGGTGCTGGGCTATCGCGGCATGAAGGAATTCGAGATCGGTTTCGACGGCTTCGAGGTGCCGGCCGCGAACCTGCTGGGTGAGAAGGAGGGGCAGGGCTTCAAGCAGCTCATGGCGACCTTCGAGAGCGCCCGCATCCAGACCGCGGCGCGCGCCGTCGGCGTGGCACAGAACGCGCTCGAACTCGGCCTGCGCTATGCGAAGGAACGCATCCAGTTCGCCAAGCCGCTTTATGCGTTCCCGCGCGTTGCCGGTAAGATCGCCTGGATGGCCGTCGAGACGATGATCGCCCGCCAGCTCACCTACTTCGCCGCGCGCGAGAAGGACTCCGATCGCCGTTGCGACATCGAGGCCGGCATGGCCAAGCTGTTGGCTGCGCGCGTCGCCTGGAGCAACGCCGACAATGCGCTCCAGATCCACGGCGGCAATGGCTATGCGATGGAGTATCCCGCCAGTCGCGTGCTATGCGATGCGCGCATCCTCAACATCTTCGAGGGTGCGGCCGAGATCCAGGCCCAAGTCGTCTGTCGCGGCCTGATCGAGGGACGCAACTAGTTCTCAAAAGCGGACAGGAAGGCGGCGAGACTCTTCGCCACGACGCCAGGAGAGCCTCTTACATTGAATAGATTTTAGTTTTCTCACTGAGTCTGTTGATACATTGTGGCGCGGGGAACTGTGCAGGAAGGCTCCTCTCGAGCCATCCTGAGCGCGGGGCACGCATGCCGGATGTAAAGATCGTTCTTACGAGCGCCATGCAGGCGCAACTCTCGTCAGGAGGCGTTACCGGCTGGGCCGTTTATTTCGATGCGGGCGGTGCCAACCCGACATGGGCAAAGCTCACCGGCTCCAGCGTCACCGTAAGCCCCACGGGGGCGGGTCAGAAGATCTATTTCATCCTGCAGAGCACGGATTCGGACCCCGGCACCGGGAACTCCGTCGATACGAAGATCAGCAACGAGGCCGATATCGTTCCGACGGGGCCGTCGACCAGTGCCGAGGCGCTGAACTATCGCTACGACAGCTTCGAGGTGAGCTTTACGCCGGCCGCCGCCGATGCGGGCAATCTCACGAGCATCGAGGGCTTCGGCATCCCGATGGGCATCGAGGTCGTCTATTCGGGCGTCTCGCCGGCAACCAGCGCCTCGCGCGGCTACCACATAAGCGGAGGCACCGTCAGCGATAGTGGTGGCATCTGGTACGCGCTCGCCAGCGCCGGTGGCTCCGGCAGTATCCAGTATTTCTCCGCCATCAATAACGGAGGATATGCGACCCCGCAGCCTCGGATGGCGATCTCGCCGGCCACGGCGATCGCCAACAATGTCGCCGGCACCACCTATTCAACCGGGCAATGGGACAGCTACGTTTCCTCGCTCCACAGCGGGACCACTTCGTCGGCCACGACGTCAGGCGACCCTGGCCAGATCCAGATCGCCGGCTATTTCAATGGTGCAAAAGACGCCAGTAGCGTCTGGCACAACGCCGGTTTCTACGCCTACGATGTCACCTTCGACGGCGTCAATTTCAAGCTGACTCCCGACGATACCAGCCAGATCCGGGGCACCATCACGATCAGCCCGGACGACCTGGCCAACAGCATCTACATGACGCTGGGCAATGCGACTGTCAGCGGCCTCTCCGCCGGCAACGGTACCGGCAGTACGACGACGCTGAGCATGAACACCGGAGCCAACAACCAGTGGGGCGCGGTGCTGCGCGACTTCATTGCAGGCTTCACGGCCGGATACTGGAATGCCACCGCCACGTCGCAGAACTCACACGTCTCAGGGTCCATCATCCTGAACAAGGAATGGAACCAGGATCCAACCTACGCCTTCGGAGGAGCGATCTCTTCCGGGGACGGGGCGGTGACATCGGCCAGCGGCAGCTTCCACGATCCCTATGCCAAGGTCTTCTTCGAGCACACCAATTCCTACGGCAACGGGTATTCGGACTTCCTGACGCGAGCCTTCGACGTCGGCCCTCTCATCAATGTGTCCGATGGTTCCGGGCACGCCATAGACTCCAACGATATCACCGTCACGCTGTTCGCCGACAACGAACAGCCGGCAGGCTACACCTCGCAAACCATCAACAATTTCATAAGTGCCGGCACCTATCAGGCCCCTAACCAGATCGTCACTGGCGGGCCCATGCACCAGTTCGATTTTGGCATCGGCGCGATGTCTCTCGATCCCGGTACGCCCGTTACGATCGTGCTCAAGAGCGTAGTGTCCAACATCGTCCAGGAAGACGTGCGTGTGCCACTGGTGCACAGCGGAGGCTCCTTCGCCAGCGCCGAGCACTACGGAGCCAACTATACGATCACAGGCAGCGGCAGTAGTTTCTCTGCTGCGTGGACGGGCGACAACAACCCCGGCATCATCCAGATCACTGGCTTGCCAGTGGGTTCGGCCGGCGTGTCGTGGTACCAGCTCGAGGTCGGTTCGTCCGGCACCGCCGCGCACAAGGTCTTCAACCTCTATGAAACGGTCAACTCCGGCGGTCTGATCCTCAATCCAGCCTATACCGGACAGGCCGGCGCCTTGGCGATCGACGGTCTTGCCACCGTCAGCGGTGTGTTCTCGGCAGGCACTGACGTCAGCGGCCAGCAGTACATTTCCGGCAACGGCGCACTGGTACAGGTCAACTTCCAGAACGGTGGAAACAACAGCCTCGATCCGTCCCTGATGACGGTTGTCCCCCTGTCTGCAGCTGCGCCGGATGTCTATTTGCAGCCTTTCGCTCCTCTCGTCGGAATGCGTCCCGGCTACACCGAGGGGACTGGAGCCCCCTTTCTGGAAGCATATCAGGTCTGGAACGTTCAGACGTCCCAAACGGTCGTGAGCAGCAACACCACGCGCACCATTCCCGTTACAAATCCCGTGACGGTCTATAATGGCGGGCTCGTCTTCGGCTGGAACGGTGCCGACAGCGCCGCCGTGCAGCAACGGGCTGCCCTAAGCAGCAGTTTCGTCAGCGCCTATACGAACAAGACCAACGGCGACAACATCGCCCGACTGGTCTTTACCGCGACCACAGGCTCGTTGCCGACCGAGGGGCTGTCGAGCAGCGGCACGGGCGAGAGTACGATCTACTATACGACGGCGACGGCTGACAGCGACGGCGTCTGGGCGACGGATGCGCCGATCCAGTTCGCCAACGGCACCTACACTGTACAGATGCAGGAGTTCCTGCCGACCGACAGTGGATTCGCCAACCCGCTGAACAGCGCCAGCGTCGTGCAGAGCTTTACCGTCCAGCAGGGTGCGGTCGTCAGCAACACCACACTCTACGTCAATGCGCCTCAAACGAGCACCGGCCTCATCATCTCAAACGGTGGTCATGTGGCCGTCAACTCGGGCGGTACGGCGAGCGCCACGATGATCAGCGCGGGTGGCGTCATGTACCTGGCCGGAGGAACCGGCGACATCGGATCGATCGTCATCGGAGAACATCAGGTATGGTCTGGCACGACGGCTAGCGATACGACGATTGCCAATGGTGGACACGACTACGTCTACGGCACCATCTCCGGCGGCTCGGTCAACGGCGGCGGCACACAGGTCGTGGGCGGCGGTGGTTACGCCACCAGCGCTACGGCGCTCGGCATGACGCTCAACGCGGGCGCCTATCAGCACATAAAGAGCGCCGGCTGGGCTTTGAGCACGACCGTGCTGAGCGGCGGCAACCAAGTCGTGGAAAGCGGCGGATACGCGTTGAATACCACAATATACGCCGGTGGCACCGTCCATGTGTCGTCCGGCGGCTCCGTGGGTTCTGGTTTGACCCTCGACAGCCCTGGCACCGGTGGGCCGACCGTATCTGGCGGCAATATCCTCGTTCACTCAGGCGGGGTGGTCGGCGGTGGGACGTTTCAACCCGGCAGCGGCATCGCAACAATCTACTCTGGCGGCAGCGCAGGCTATTTGACGCTATTGGTCGGGACCGAATTGCAAGTCGATGCAGGGGGCTATTCGTTCCACAATACGATGAATGCTGGCTCCGAGGAGAAGGTCTGGGGAGCCGGCGCTTCCGCTTTCTTGACGACGCTGAATGGTGGCGCTCAGCATGTGTATTCAGGGGCAAGTACCAATCTTGTTCAAGTGCATGCCGGTGGCCAGCAAAATGTCTGGGGCACGGGGACGACGGCGACCTCGACGTCGATCCAGGCGTCTGACGCACTTCAATACGTTTACTCTGGTGCCAGCGCCACCGGCACCCAGGTCTCATCTGGCGGCGCGCTCTGGGCCTGGGATGCGGGCACGATCGTGAACGATGCCACCATCAGCGCGGGCGGCGAGATGTTCATCCATACGAGCGCCGTGGCAAGCGGCGTCCAACTGGACGGTGGCCTTGTGAGATTTGATAGTGGCGGTCAGGGTAACGTCAATATCAATGCCACGAGCAGCATTGTCGAAGTGGGCAACTCCTCCGCCGGCGACGTTGTCGTTTCCGGCTTCGCGGTGTCGACTGGAATTATCGACTTCTTCAGCATCGCCTACGATGCCTCCGTGACCAAGAACTGGAATTCGTCGACGAATCAGCTGACGCTGACCAGCGGCGGTCTCAATGCGGTGGTCACGCTGTTCGGGATCCACCTGTCAGACGCCAGCGACCTGACTTACACGTACCACTCAGGCGGGACCCGCGTCACGGATACGATGGCCGGGGCCGACGTCCAGAACCTGCTCACCCAGCCAAACGGCTGAGCGTTCGCACACAGTCTTGGTCTTGCGCCGAGCGAGGGAGGAGACGGCCACGATCGAGCCTCTGGAGTGGTCTCACCCTTTCCGGCTGCTCGAGGTGATCGACCGTCTGCCGCTCGGCAGCAACGGCGGCTTCTTCGATCACCGCGGCGATCCGGTGCCGTGGTGAGGTGCCAACATCATCTGTGTGCAGCAATTGATAGTAATTCGCAATTGATGTAGCTTGCGCCCCGACGCCGGGGGCAGGGGCGTAGGCAGATGCAGAAATCGGCGCTGTTGCAGGCATATCGCGAGCATGAGTGGGAGTTGCAGCGCTTTCTCGCGAAAAGGCTCGGCTCGGTGCAGCTTGCCTCCGACATTGCCCACGATCTCTACTTGAAGCTGATGGGCGTCACCGATCATTCGGAGATTCGTGACCGCAAGGCCTATGTATTCGGCGTGGCCTCCAACCTCGCGACCGACCATCTGCGCGTCGAGGGCCGACGGGGCGTCATCCTGGCCGAATCCGGCGGCACGGTCTGGCAACAGAGAGACGAACTCACGCCCGAGCGCCACGCTCTGGCGCGAGACGAGCTGCGACATCTCGAGGCCGCGATTGCCGATCTTCCCGAGCGCTGCCGCCAAGTCTTCCATCTGCATCGGTATGAGGCCAGGTCCCAGGCCGAGATCGCGGCCATTCTCGGGCTCGGGGCTACGACGGTTTACCGGGATCTGAAGCTCGCCATGGACACGCTAATGCGGGCGCGCCGTCGCTTCCGCGCCGCCGAACCGAACTCCGGCAGCGGGACGCACAGGAAGTAGCGGGCTCACTCGTCTATAGGATGGGGGACCAGGCGAAAGAGCGTGCAGCCAGAAGTGACCGAGCAAGGCAACCGACACAGAAACGCCGACGAAATCGACGCCGCGGCGCAGGACTGGTTTCTGCGTCATGGGGCCGGGAATCTGTCGTCGGAAGAGGATGCCCGCTTCAAGGCGTGGCGCGATGCCGATCCGCGTCATCGTGCTGCCTACGAAGAACTCGGCAGCCTTTGGTCCGATATCGGCCCGCTCGAACCCGCTTTCGCGCCGAGGGGCCGCGAGCGACGGCTCGAGACGTCGCCTCAGCCCCGGCCTCGGCGGCCCTGGCGGCAGACCGGTTCGATCGTCTCCGGGCTGGCGGCGGCCTGCCTTTTGCTCTTCGTCTTCGGTCCCGAGACCTCGCGCCTGCCTGCGAGATTGCTGGCCGACCACAGCACGGCGACCGGCGAACAGCGGATGGTGTCTCTGCCCGACGGATCGATCGCCTGGCTCAACACCGATACGGCCATCGACATCGCCTACACCGGAGAGCGCCGCCGCGTGAAGCTGCTGCAGGGCGAGGCCTTGTTCGAAGTCCAGAAGGATGCAGCACGCCCCTTCGACGTCGTGGCGGCGGATGGCCGGACAACCGCCATTGGCACCGCGTTCGCGGTCAGGGAGGTGGACGGTGGGGCAACGGTGACGGTTACCGAAGGCATCGTGCGGGTTAAGTCTCCCGACGGGGCCTCCGCTTCGATGCCATCGGAACGCGACGCGATGGTCGAGGCGGGACAGCAGGTGAGCTACCGCCGCGGTGAGGCTCCGGGCCCCGTCCGTACGCTCGATGCTGGTGCGGCGACGGCCTGGCGTCATGGCTCCATCGTCATCCGCGGTCGTCCGCTGGCGGAGGCCCTGGCGGAAATCGGTCGCTACCACAGGGGCAGGATCGTCCTGATGGGAGCCAGATCCAGCGACAGCGCGGTGACGGCGCGGGTTGCACTGGCCGACCTCGACGGCGGCATCGATGCGATCGCCGCCACTCATGGCCTCTCGGTCACGCGCGTCACCAACTACTTGACGATCGTGCGCTGACGCTGGCGCAGGCGTCAAAAAAAATACCAAACCCGCACCGGTTGCGCCGGCCTCGCTCGATCTAGAGATGGGGAGCGCGCGCATTCGATTTGTTCGCGTCGAGGCCCCGGCGTGAAGCGTTGAGGGCACGAATAATGCGTGAGAGCGAAATCGGGTCTGCGAAGAAGATGCACCGGGGCGTGGCTGGCGCGGTGGCGGCGGCCGCCGTGCTTCTTCTGCAGGCACCCGCACGGGCGGACAACCACGTGGTACCTCCTGTGGCGGGCGAGCAGCTCGCGCAGTCGAGCCAGCCGCGCAGTTTCGCCATTCCCGCCCAGCCTCTCGCTTCGGCGCTCGACCGGTTCGCGGATCAGACCGGCATTTCCTTCGCCTACAGGACAGGCGATATCTCGACGATCCGTTCGCCCGGCGTCAGCGGCATGCTCGCGCCGCGCGAGGCGTTGCAGCAGCTGCTGGCCGGCACCGGCGTGTCATTTGCCTTCACCGGCGCGAACACGGTGACGATCACCAAAGCACCGGATGCCGGCTCCGGCGCCATGCAGCTCGATGCGGTCCAGGTGCAGGGGCTGAACCAACAGTCGACGATCGACAACCTGCCGCCGCCTTACGCCGGCGGTCAGGTCGCGACCGGGGGACGCGAGGGCTTCCTGGGCAATCGCGACACCATGGACACGCCGTTCACCAGCACCAGCTACACGTCGACGCTCGTTCAGAACCAGCAGGCCCGGACGATCGCCGACGTGGTCGCCAACGACGCAGCGGCCACCAAGTACGGCCTGTCGATGTTCGACCAGTTCCGCATTCGCGGGTTCCTGCTTGGGGCCGGGGGCGTTTCGTTCGACGGCCTCTACGGCCTCGTGCAGGAAGACCGCGTACCCGTCGAGGCGTTCGAGCGCGTGGAGGTCTTTCGCGGCCCGAGTGCCTTCCTGAACGGTTATGTCGGTGCCGTCGGCGGCACGATCAACCTGTCGCCGAAGAAGGCCGGTGCCCAACCGCTCACTTCCGCCGGCGCGAGTTACAACACCAGCGGTCAGGTCGGTGCGGTGGCCGATGTCGGCCGGCGGTTCGGCAAGGATGGCGCGTTCGGCATTCGCTTCAACGGGCTGTATCGAGACGGCTATACGCCGCTCCAGAACAACAAGGAGCGGGTCGGCAACGCGGCTCTCGCGCTCGACTATGCCGGGTCCAACGTGCGACTTGCCACGTACTTCGGCTACACGAAGCAGGATACGATGGCGGGCAACCAGCTCTTCATCATGTCGGCCAACCAGCAGGTGCCTGCCGCACCAAATGCCATGTCCGCCGTACAGCAGCCTTGGGAGACCATCGACACCGAATTCGTCTACGGGATGGCGCGGGGCGAGGTCGATCTCGCCAACGACTGGATCGCGTTCGCCGCCTATGGCCAGTCCTACTTCCGCGAAAACTGGCTGCGCACTATTGGCCGGAACATGACCGCGCAGGGCAGATTCCTCGCTTCCGGGCAGCAATATTCCCGCACTTTCTGGAAGCAGACCGGCGAGGTGGGCGTCCGTGGCAAGATGAAGACCGGGCCGATCAGCCATTCGATGGCCATGGTGGCCACGGGCTACTGGGAAGTCGTCGGCAGCACGTTCCTGCCCTTCGCCTTCTCCCAGTCGACCAACCTCTACAATCCCGTCATGACCAGTGCGCCGGCCAGCGGTGCTTTCAACTACAACCCGCCGAAAGCCTCGGCGACCTCGCTCGGCTCGTTCGCCCTGACGGACACGCTGTCGGCCTTCGACGAGCGCGTGCAGGTCATGCTCGGCGCGCGCAACCAGTCGATCCAGAACGATAACTTCACGACGACCGGCGCCCTCTCGAGCAGCTACTTTGCGAGCGCGCTCTCGCCCGCCGTCGGCGCGATCGTCAAGCCCTGGCAGAATGTCTCGCTCTATGGAAACTACATCCAGGCGCTGCAGCAGGGCCCGACGGCACCCACCACGGCCGTCAATGCGGGGCAGATCTTCGCGCCGACGCAGTCGTGGCAGCTGGAGGTCGGCGCCAAGGTCGATTTTGGAAAATGGACTGCCACCCTGGGCCTGTTCGAGATCACTCAGCCGGCCGGGATCACCAATCCGGCGACGAGCGTCTTCTCGGTGGACGGCCAGCAGGTCAACCAGGGCATCGAACTGAACGTCTTCGGAGAACCGATCGAGGGGGTCCGTCTCCTGGGAGGCCTGATGCTGCTGAATGCCCGATTGACGCAGACGGCGGGCGGAACCTTCAACGGAATGAAAGCGCCCGCATCACCTGACGTCACGCTCAAGCTGGGCGCGGAATGGGACACACCCTTCATGAAGGCTCTGACACTTACCGGCAGGGTCAACTTCTTCAGCGGCCAGTACATCAACGAAGCCAATACCCAGGCCATCCCCGCCTACACCTTGGTCGGTGTCGGCGCACGCTATCGCTTCGAAGTCGACCACAAGCCGATCGCCTTGCGGGCCAATGTCGAGAACCTCTTCAACGAGAGTTCGTGGCAGTCGGGCTATACCGGCGGCATCGTCTATCGCGGCACCCCGAGGACCATTTACGTCTCCCTGACGGCCGACTTCTGATCGGGACGCGACCATGCGCCATGCCTTTACGCTCGTTCACCGATGGATCGGACTTGCGATCGCGGCCTTTTTGTTCCTGTCGGGGCTGACCGGCGCGGTGATCTCGTGGGATCACGAACTCGACGACCTGTTGAACGCGCATCTTCACGAGGCGGTCGCCAATGGTCCGGCGATGGCATCTCTCGATCTGGCACGGCAGGTTGAGGCGCGCGATGCGCGCGTGCGGGTCACCTATGTGCCGCTGGCCGCCGAGCCGGGCGAATCGCTGTCGTTCAGCGTACAGCCGCGCGTCGATCCCGCGACGGGCCGCCTCTACGAACCGGGCTACAATCAGGTCTTCCTCGATCCGTCGAGCGGCACCGTATTGGGCCGGCGTCAATGGGGACAGGCCTGGCCGATTACGTCGGAAACCTTCGTCTCGTTCCTCTACAAGCTGCATTACAGCCTGCACATCCCGGAGATGTGGGGCATCGACCGATGGGGCCTATGGCTGCTGGGCGTCGTGGCCGCCATCTGGGCCGTCGACTGCTTCATCGGCTTCTACCTGACGTTGCCGGTTCGCCATCCGTCGCACCCGGACCGACCCGCCGGTGTCGTGCGCGCCCTGAAGCGCGGCTGGTGGGCGCGCTGGAAGCCGGCCTGGAGGATCAAGACGTCCGGCAGCGCCTACCGCATCAACTTCGACGTCCATCGGGCGTTCGGGCTGTGGACCTGGCTCCTGCTGTTCATCCTGGCCTTCACGGGCTTCTCGCTGAACCTCTACCGGGAAGCCTTCTATCCGATGATGTCGCTGATCTCGAAAGTGACGCCGGGGCCCTTCGAACTGCGAACCATGGCCGACAAGCATCGGCCGATCGATCCGGGTGTCGGCTTCGCCGAAGTTATCGAACTCGCGCGGGCCGAAGGTGTGCGCCGCGGCTGGGCGCCGCCCGTCGGGGGCGTCTTCTACGCCCAGCATTACGGAATCTATGGCGCGATGTTCTTTCGTCCCGGCGACGATCACGGCAGCGCGGGCGTCGGGCCGGCGCGGCTCTATTTCGATGGTAGGGACGGCCGCCTGCTGGGCGATCGTGAACCCTGGAAGGGCACGGCGGCCGACATCTTCGTCCAGGCGCAGTTCCCGCTGCATTCGGGCCGGATCCTCGGCGTACCGGGTCGTATCCTGATCTCGGTCATGGGGGTCGTGGTCGCGGTCCTGTCTGTGACCGGCGTCGTGATCTGGTATCGCAAGCGTCGCGCACGTCTCGCCGTGCGTGGGCATACGCACGGTCCTGTCGGCCTGACGACGTCCGCGGACTAGCGGGATCGCTGCGCGATCCCCGCGCCGCCTGATCCTACTCGCGTTTGTCTTCGACCTTTATACCCATGATCTTCTTGGCGGGGTACTTCTTGAACGTGCCCAGGTGGTTGCGCATGCCGAGCTGGAAGGCCTCGATGTAGGCCAGCTTGCGCGTCAGGTAGTTGTGTTGCTCTTTTGGGTCGAGATAGAGGTTGAACAGCTTCGGATAGGTGTAGCGCTCCAGCACGCCGGTGAAGCCGCCGGTGCCGAAGGCGTCCGTCGCGTTGTCGCTCGTGGCCGACAGCACCATCTTGTATTCGCCGCAGCGCATGCCCGAGAAGGTCTGGCTCAGCCAGTAGTAGTGATATTTTCGGTTCGAGAGGCCGTCGGGCGCCAGCAGGAACGAGGTCTGGTCGACGCCATCGATGTAGCGATCCGACGGAAGCAGGTCGGAGGCTCCGGCAAGGCCGAGCGCGGTCGGCACGATGTCGTTGAAGTCAAACAGCCCGTCGCTCTGGCGGCCGGCCTCGATCGTGCCGGGCCAGTACATCAGGCCGGGGACGCGCACGCCGCCCTCCCAGGTCGAGCCCTTGGCGCAGCGGAATGGCGTGAACGCGGCGTCGGGCCAAGTCTCCATGTGCGGGCCGTTGTCGGACGAGATGAAGATCAGCGTGTCCTCGAGCTGGCCAGACTTGCGCAGCGCCTCGACGAGGCGGCCCATGATCTCGTCCAGTTCGAGCAGCGTGTCCTTGTAGGGATGTTTGGCCGGCGATTTGCCGAGGAACTTCTCGCCCGGATAGTTGTCGAAGTGGGCGCCGCGCGTGCAGTGATAGAGCAGCCACGGCTTGTCCGACCTGGCCTGCTTCTCGATGAACGCCTCGGAATACTTGCACCACTTCTCGTCGAGTTCGGAGAGGACGGGGATCGTCACTTCCTCGACATTGGTCAGTTCCTTGCCCTTGGTCGCGTGCACGAAGCAGCGGTTGAAGGGCATGTTCTTGATCCACTCGGTGCGCGCGTCCGAATAGACGATCTCAGGGAAGAAGTGCGGGTCGCGCCACTCCGTGTACATGTCGGAGACGGAGAGGAAGCCGTAGAAATCGTCGTAGCCGACATGCTGAGGCTGACTCTCCACGTTCTCGCCGAGATGCCACTTGCCGACCGCCTGCGTCGTGTAGCCGGCCTGGCCGAGCAGCATCGGGAGCGTGATCTCGCCCTGCAGGCCGCCGGGTTCGCCGTACATCGGCGGACGATGCAGCCCGTGGCGGTTCGGGACGCGGCCGGTATGGAGCGTGGCGCGCGAAGGCGAGCAGGACGGCTCGGAATAGCAGGAGGTGAGCTGCAGGCCACCGCGCGCGATCTTGTCGAAGTTGGGCGTCGGTGCGCCCACGGCCACGCCGCCGCCGTAGCAGCCGAAGTCGCCCCAGCCGACGTCGTCCATCAGGTAGATGAGGATGTTGGGCTTCTTCTTTCGAGCGGCGAGTTTTCGCGCTGCGGCTTCGACGTCTTCCTTGTGCACGAAAGCGGGTTCGAGATGGTTTGCCTTGCGCACGGTCTGCGTTGCGATGGCGTCGAATGCCGACATGCTTCCTCCGTTGATTTGCGCGCAAGCTACTCGCTTGCCACGTCGATGGCGATGGTGCGTGCGAGCGCAGTCAGCGGCGCGCCGTAACGTGCGCCGGCCGTGGCTTCGCTCATGGCGGAGCGGGTGAAGCGCATCGAGATGCATCCCAGGACGCGTTCGTTCCGGTGAATGGCGACGGCGATGCCCTGCAGCCGGGCGGTGCGCGTCACGACCGAGAAGGCATGGCCGTCCCGGCGTATCCGGGCAAAGTCCGTGGCCAGTTTCGCATCGTAGCGGACGCCGAGGTCGCGCAGGATCGCGCGCCGTTCCTCCTCCGTCGAGAAAGCGAGCCAGGCACGCCCGAGCGCGCCCGAGAGGATCGGGCTGCGGCGCTGCAGGGCGGTCCGCTCGAAGGACAGCGGACTCTCGGCCGCGGTCGAATAGCGGATCGTGATGGCGCGGTGGCTGATCGAGCCGAGATAGAGCGGCCAGCCATGGTCCTGCGTGAAGCGCTGCATGTGCGGCGCGGCGATGTCGACCAGATGATCGATGAAGCGGATGCCCTGTGCGAGGGCGAGGACGCGGTCGGTGAGGCGATAACCCTGCGATCGCGAGACCTGGGTCGCGTATCCCAGTTCGACCAGCGTGCCGAGCAGACGCACGACCGTTGGGCGGGGCAAACTCGTCTCGCCTGCGAGTACAGCGAGCGTTGCATGCGGGCGCCGGCTCAGCGCCTCTAGGATCGCGAAACTGCGGCGAACGGGCTCGATGGCCATGGTGGGAGGCTATTCCGTAATACGGACTCTGTCGACTTGGACGAGGCGGAACCGCTCGCGGGGCGTTAACCTTGGCGCAACAAAGAAACGACGAGGAAAAATGATCGGCAGACGGCAGTTCGGGATGGGGCTGGGCGCGGCGGCCTTTGCGGCGCCGGCGATCGCGCGGGCACAGAAATTTCCCCCGGGGCGGGTGACGATGGTCGTGCCGTTTCCGGCCGGTGCGGCAACCGACATCAGCGCCCGCGTCTATGCCGAGCGCCTCTCGGCGTTGTGGGGCCAGCCCGTGGTGATCGACAACAAGGGCGGCGGCAATGGCATCCCTGCGGCGGAGTCCGTCGCGCGCGCCAAGCCCGACGGGCTGACGCTGTTCGCGACGTCGGCGATGACCCAGGTCGTCAATCCCGCGATCTACGACAAGCTGCCTTATGATCCCATCGCCGACTTCGCGCCGATCTCGCGCATGGGCACCTCGCCCTTCGTGCTGCTGGTCGACAGGAACAGCCCGATCAACACGGCCGCAGAGCTGACGGCGAAGCTGAAGGCCGAGCCCGGCAAGCACAATTACGGGGCTGGCGCCTTGCCGGCCCGCGTCGCCTCCGAACTCTACAAGATGGCGGCGGGGGTGGAGGCGGTCTATGTCGGCTACAAGAGCAACCCGCAGGCGATCCCCGACGTCCAGAGCGGCCTGCTCACCTTCATGATGATCGATACCGTCAACGCCAAGATCGCGATGGACCGCGGCGCGCTGAAGGGATTGTTCGTGACCGACAGCGAACGCTACGCGGCCGTGCCCGCGATGCCGACGGCGGCGGAAGCGGGCCTTCCCGAGGTTCTGCTGACGACCTGGACGGGCTTCTACGCACCGAAGGGAACGCCGGTGGAGATCGTGAATCGGATCAACGCAGACCTCTATACCGTGTCGGCGATGCCCGAAGTCATCGAGCGACTGGCGGCGATGGGCGGCACGCCGAAGCTCATGCGTCCGGCCGAGTTCGCCGCCTTCGCCAGCGCCGAGAAGGAGCGCTGGGGCCAGATCATCCGTCGAGCCAACATCAAGGTGGAGTAGGAGAGACCCATGACAGGATCGCTAAACGCCAATGCGGGTCCGCGCTACCGGCACAATGCCGACGAGAGCGCCCCGTACGAGACCATCACCCTCGACAAGCTGACGCCGATCCTCGGCGCGGAAATCAGCGGAATCGACCTCAGCCAGCCGCTCTCCAACCGGCAGCAGGACGAGATCCATCGAGCGCTGGCGGAGAACCTGGTCATCTTCTTCCGCGACCAGCACATCAGCCAGGATCAGCACCTGGCCTTCGGCCGGCTGTTCGGCGACCTGCATACCCATCCCGCGGCGCCGAGCGAACCCGGCAAGCCCGAGCTCATGATCATCCACGCCGACAAGGATTCGCCGCGTGCCAATGGCGAGGGCTGGCACACAGACGTGAGCTGCGACCTCGAGCCGCCCATGGGCAGCATCCTCTACATCAAGAAGTGCCCGCCCAAGGGCGGCGACACGCTGTTCGCCAGCATGTACGCCGCCTACGAGGCGCTGTCGGATCGCATGAAGGCCTATCTCGACGGGCTGACCGCGGTCCATGACGGCGAGTCGGTCTATCGCGGCCTCTACAAGAACTACAACGTCGTCGACAAGCCGGAGTATCCGCGCGCCATCCACCCGGTGGTGCGCACCCATCCGGTGACCGGCAAGAAGGCACTCTACGTCAATCGCGGCTTCACCCGCTCGCTGGTCGGCCTGCCGCGCGACGAGAGCGACGCCATCCTGCGGTATCTGTACGAGCATATGGAAAACCCGCTCTTCCAGTGCCGCTTCCGCTGGCAGGAGAATTCCATCGCCTTCTGGGACAATCGCTGCGTCCAGCATCGCGCGATGTGGGACTACTGGCCGCACACCCGCAGCGGCAACCGGGTCACGGTGGCAGGCGACAAGCCTTACTGATATTTCTGGCGGGTGCTGGTCATATTCGATTGCGACGGGGTGCTGGTCGACAGCGAACCCCTCGCCAACACCTGCTTTGCCCGTGCGCTCCGGCGCGAAGGCCTCGACTGGAGCGTCGAGGAAACGATGCGCCGGCTGATGGGCCGCTCGATGAAATCCTGCGTGGAGATTGTCGAGGGCGAACTCGGCCGGGCCCTGCCAGCCGACTTCGTCGCTTGCCTCCAGGCCGACACCCTGCAGGCCTTTCGCGATGCGCCGCTGGGCGTCGTTCCCGGCGTCGTCGAGGCGATCGACGCGATCGAGGCGGCTGGCATCGCCACCTGCGTCGCCAGCTCGGGCAGTCTCGACAAGATGCGGGTCACGCTCGGCATCACCGGCCTGTGGTCGCGCTTCGAGGGCCGCATCTTCAGCTCGACCCAGGTGCCGCGAGGCAAGCCGTTCCCGGATCTCTTTCTTCACTCTGCCATTCAGATGGACCAGCAGCCGTTCGACTGCATGGTGGTCGAGGATTCGTTGCCCGGCATCCAGGCAGCACGGGCCGCGGGCATGCGGGCGCTGGCCTATGTCGGCGCGACCTATGCCGATGCCGAGGCGCTGCGCGCCGCGGGCGGCCGGACCTTCGATGCGATGTCGTCGCTGCCGATGCTCGCCTGGGCGCCTCGCGTATGAGCATGACCGGCTCCTGGTCGATGGGATCGGGCACCGGCGAGCGCATCGTCGTGATCGGCGCCGGCATGGCGGGTCTCGTCGCCGCGAGGCTGCTGCACGATTCGGGGTTCACCGTGCGCGTGCTCGAGGCGCGCGGACGCATAGGCGGGCGGACCTGGACGGACGACCGGGTCGGCGCGCCGGTCGATCTCGGCGGCTCCTGGGTGCACGGCGTCGAGGGCAACCCGCTTGCCATATGGTGCCAGAAACTCGGCATCGACCTGGTCGAGTCGCAGGGCGAGCGGCTGCTGATCGACAAGCGCGCGACCTCACCGACCCGCGAGGGACAGCGCCGCCGCGCGGTGATGGGCCGGATGGCCTTCAAGGCGGCCATCGAATGGGCGAGCTGGAAGAGCAAGGCACTGACCCGCGTTCGCGGTCCGCGCTCGATTTCCGTGCGTGAAGCCGTCGAGCCATTGCTGACCGCGTCGTGGTTGCCCGAGATCGACCGCCTGGTGGTCGCGACCTTCGTCGAGATGAGCGAGGGGGTGCAGAGCGCGCCCTGGGAGGCGGTGGCGGCGGAGGAGTGGTTTCCCACCGAAGGTCTCGAACGCAACGCCCAACCCAAGGGGGGCTACAGGCGCCTGATCGACGACGTGTCGCACGGACTCGACATCCGCGAGGGTGCGGCGGTGGAGCGGGTCGTCTGGAAGGGCGATGGCGTGACGGCGATCTTGCAAAGTGGCGAGCGCATCGAAGCCGATCGCGCGGTGATCGCCGTGCCGGTCGGGCTGCTGCGCGCCGGCCTGCCGGCGCTCGATCCCGCGCCGCCAGAGCTGCAGCGCACCGCCATCGGCCGCATCGGCTATGGGGCCGGCGTGCTCGGCAAGATCTACCTGCGCTTTCCGCGCCGCTTCTGGCCCGAGTCGCCGAAATGGTTTGGACGGCTCCCCGACTCGCCCGAGCGGCGCGGCGGCTTCAACACCTGGGTCAGTCACGAGCAGGAGACGGGCCTGCCGATCCTGCTCAGTTTCTGCAACGGCCACACCGCCATCCGCCTCGACCGTGAAGCGGACGACGCGGAGGTGACGGCCGTTGCCATGCGATCCCTGCGCGCGATGTTCGGCGACGACATTCCCGAGCCTGAGGCGATGGTCTTCCCGCGCTGGCTGAGCGATCCGTGGTCGCGCGGCGGCTATTCGTACCCCGGTGTCGGCAGCGATCCCCACGACTGCACCGACCATGCACGACCGCTGGGAGACCGCGTGTTCTTCGCAGGCGAGGCGACCGAGCCGGTCGAGTACGGCACGGTGCATGCCGCGCTGTGGTCGGCCGAGCAGACGGCCGAGACGATCTTCCGCCTCGCCACGGGCACGGCAGCATCGCGTGCCGCGCGGCCCTGGGCGGGGGCGCGTACTGGCGCAGGCCGACACAATGGGGGATAAGCCCCCATGACCCTCGCCAATATCCTGTTCGTCCTCGTGCTGGTGTCGGCCTTCGCCACGCTCGGGACGCTGTTCGCCGGCCTGATCAACATGAGTCGAAACCAGGACGGCAACATCGAGGGCAGTCGCCGCAGCAACCGCATGATGTGGTGGCGCGTGCGTCTGCAGCTCCTCACCGTCGTGCTGATCCTGCTCTGGTATTTTGCGAGCAGGAGCTAGCCGATGGCCGTCAATCTCAACCGCATTTATACGCGCGGTGGCGATACTGGACAGACATCGCTCGGCCGTGGCGAGCGCGTGGCCAAGCACGATATCCGCGTCGAAGCCTATGGCACGACCGACGAGGCGAACTCGGTGATCGGCCTGGCACGCAGCGCCATCGCGCGCGCGGGCTCGAGCGATCCGCGTCTCGCCGAAGCCGACGCGATGTTGATGCGCATCCAGAACGACCTGTTCGATCTCGGCGCCGATCTCTGCACGCCTGAGGGCAAGACGAAGCGCGACGAGCCGGCGTTGCGCATCGTGGCGTCGCAGGTCGAGCGTCTTGAGCACGAGATCGATGCGATGAATGCCGAGCTGCAGCCGCTCAAGTCCTTCATCCTGCCGGGCGGCAGCGAGGCCGCCTCATGGTTGCATCTGGGGCGGACCGTGGCACGGCGCGCCGAGCGCTGCATGACGCACCTGGCGACAGAGCAGGAGATCAATCCGGAGGCGATCAAGTACATCAATCGCCTGTCGGATCACCTGTTCGTGCTGGCGCGGCGGCTCAACGATAACGGCGCAGCAGACGTGCTCTGGGTGCCGGGCGGCGCCCGCTAGCCGGCCAAGCTGTTGAAAGATAGAGGAAAAATCTTTCACCGTGCGATCTTGTGCAGTGCGCCATAGCCTTGACATGATCGGCTGAACACCCCTACACGAAAACCCCTTCGCCGGACGGGTCAGTCCGGCCTCAACTCACCGATAGGCGCAACGCGATGAAAGTGCTGGTCGCGGTCAAGCGGGTCATCGACTACAATGTCAAGATCCGCGTCAAGGCCGACAACACGGGTGTCGAGACGGCTAACGTCAAGATGTCCATGAATCCCTTCGATGAGATCGCCGTGGAAGAGGCGATCCGCATGAAAGAGAAGGGCGCCGCGACCGAAATCATCGCTTTCTCCGCCGGGCCGGCCCAGTGCCAGGAGACGATCCGCACCGCGCTCGCCATGGGCGCCGACCGCGGCGTCCTGGTGCAGACCGACGCCGAACTGCAGCCGCTGGCGGTCGCCAAGCTGCTGAAGGCCGTGGTCGACAAGGAGCAGCCCGGCCTGGTGATCGTCGGCAAGCAGGCGATCGACGACGACTCCAACCAGACCGGCCAGATGCTGGCCGCACTGCTCGGCTGGTCGGTCGGCACCTTCGCGAACAAGCTGAACGTGGCCGACGGCACGGTCGAGGTGAAGCGCGAAGTCGACGGCGGCCTCGAGAACATCAAGATCAAGATGCCGGCGGTGATCACCACCGACTTGCGCCTCAACGAGCCGCGCTACGCGTCGCTGCCGAACATCATGAAGGCGAAGAAGAAGCCGATCGAGACGCTGGCGCCGGACGCGCTGGGCGTCGACGTCGCGCCGCGCCTCAAGACGCTGAAGGTCGAGGAGCCGCCGAAGCGCAAGTCGGGCATCAAGGTGAAGACCGTCGCGGAGCTGGTCGAGAAGCTGCGCAACGAAGCGGGAGTGATCTGAGATGGCCGTCCTCGTTGTCGCCGCGCATGACGGCAAGACCGTCCGCGCCAATGTCGCCAACGCCGTAGCGGCCGCGGCCCAGATGGACCCCGAGGTCCATGTCCTGGTGGCCGGCAGCAACGCCGGCGAGGCTGCCCAGTCGGCGGCCGCGATCCAGGGTGTCGCCAAGGTGCTGCAGGCCGAGGACGCGGCCTACGCCAACTGGCTGGCCGAGGACATCGCGCCGCTCGTCGTGAAGCTCGCGCCGGGCTACAGCCACGTCGTGATGGCGGCCGACTCGGTCGGCAAGAACGTCGCGCCGCGCGCCGCGGCCCTGCTCGACGTCGCGCAGGTCTCCGAGGCGATCCAGGTCGTCTCGCCCGACACCTTCGTGCGCCCGATCTACGCCGGCAATGCGATGGCGACGGTGCAGAGCACCGACAAGATCAAGATCGTCACCGTGCGCCCGACCAACTTCAAGGCGGCGGCGGGTGGCGGTTCGGCAGCGATCGAGCAGATCGCCGGCACGGGCAGCGCGGGCCTCTCGTCCTTCGCCGGCGCCGAGCTCTCCAAGAGCGAGCGCCCCGAGCTCACCAGCGCCAAGATCGTCGTCAGCGGCGGTCGCGGCCTGCAGAGCGGCGAGAACTTCAAGATGCTCGAGACGCTGGCCGACAAGCTCGGCGCCGGTCTCGGCGCCAGCCGCGCCGCGGTCGATGCGGGCTACGTGCCGAACGACTACCAGGTCGGCCAGACCGGCAAGGTGGTTGCGCCCGACCTCTACATCGCCATCGGCATCTCGGGCGCGATCCAGCATCTCGCCGGCATGAAGGACAGCAAGACGATCGTGGCGATCAACAAGGACGAGGAGGCCCCGATCTTCCAGGTGGCCGACTACGGTCTCGTGGGCGATCTCTTCCAGATCGTTCCCGAGCTCACCGCCGCGATCGAGAAAAAGTAAAGTAACCCGAGGGTACCCATCATGATCAAGCGCATCGGAGTCATCGGTGCCGGCCAGATGGGCAGCGGCATCGCCCATGTCTGCGCGTTGAAGGGCTTCGACATCCGGCTCGCGGATGTCGACCAGGCCCATCTCGACAAGGGCATCGACGCGATCGGACGCAACATGGACCGGCAGATCGGCCGCGGCATGATCCGCCCGGAAGACAAGGACTCGGCGCTCAACCGCATCTCGACCGCCACCGACTACAAGGCGTTTGCCGACTGCGACCTGATCGTAGAGGCGGCGACCGAAAACGAGGCGGTGAAGCGGGAGATCTTCAAGAAGGTCTGCGAGGGCCTGCCGGCCAACGTGCTGCTCGCCACCAACACCTCGTCGATCTCCGTGACGAGGCTCGCCGCCGTCACCGACCGGCCCGGCAAGTTCATGGGCATGCACTTCATGAACCCGGTGCCTCTGATGGGGCTGGTCGAGTTGATCCGCGGCATCGCCACCGAGGAGGAGACCTTCCGCACCGTGCGCGAGGTCGTCGTCAAGCTCGACAAGAAGCCGGTCAATGCCGAGGACTTCCCGGCCTTCATCGTGAACCGTATCCTGCTGCCGATGATCAACGAGGCGGTCTATGCCCTCTATGAAGGCGTCGGCAACGTGGAGGCGATCGACACCGGCATGAAGCTGGGCGCCAACCATCCGATGGGCCCGCTCGAGCTGGCCGACTTCATCGGCCTCGATACCTGCCTCTCAGTGATGCAGGTGCTGCACGAGGGTCTGGCCGATTCGAAGTACCGGCCATGCCCGCTGCTCGTGAAGTATGTCGAAGCCGGCTGGATCGGCCGCAAGGTGAAGCGCGGCTTCTACGACTATTCCGGCGAACGCCCGGTTCCGACGCGCTAGCCAGTCGGACGGCGCCGATGCGTATCGCCGTCCTGCAGTTCGCCCATGAGACGGTGACGTTCCTTCCGAACGACACCACGCTCGCCGATTTCACCTATCCTGGCTCGCCGGCCAGTGGCGAGAAGCTGCTGGCGCACGACCCGAAGTCCTACATGGGCGGGTTCGTGAAGGTGGCGCGCGAGTATGACGGCGTCGAGCTGGTCGGCATCGAATCGCCGCTCTGGCCGAAGACCGGCACGGGCTCGGGCTGGATCACCGAACAAGCCTACGAGACGTTCCTCGGCCGCATGGTCGCGGGCCTGAAGGAGCAGGGGCCGTTCGACGGCGTCTATCTCAGCCTGCACGGAGCGATGGGCGTGCGCGGCGTCGCCCGACCGGAGGCCGATATCGCGCGGCGGGTTCGCGAAGTGGTCGGGCGCAAGGCCTTCATCGTCGGTACCTTCGACCCGCACGGCAACGAGGATGCCGAGTTCCTGGCCCAGGCCGACATGGCCTTCACGGTCAAATACTTCCCGCATTACGACAGCCACCTGCAGGGCGAGCGCGCGGCGCGCATGCTGGTGCGTGCGATCCGCGGCGACTACGCCCCCGCCACGGTGACGGTGAAAGTGCCGATCATCACGCCGACCGTCCTGCAATGGACAGGGGCCTCGCCGTGGATGGACCTGGTGCAGCGCGCCCTCGTCTGGGAAGCGCGCGAGCCCGACGTCTATGTGAACGTCTTCTTCGGCTTTCCCTTCGCCGACGTACCCGATGTCGGCCTTTGCTTCCAGGTGATGACCAACGGCAATGCGGCGCTGGCCCGGAAGGTCGCCGACGACATGTCGTCCTGGGCGTGGCGCCGGCGCGAAGCGCTTCTCAACACCGCGAAGGTCTATCCGATCCCCGAGGGCGTCAGGCTGGCCAAGGAGGCGATGGCCCGCGGCGAGACGCCGGTCGTGCTGGCCGACCACAGCGATCGTTCGGGCTACGCGACCTGGATCCTTAAGGAAGTGATCGAGCAGGACCTCTCGGACGTGCTGATCGCGACCATCGCCGATGCCAAGGTCATCGATGCGCTGAAGGAAGAGGGCGTGAAGGTGGGCGATGCGTTCGACCGCGAGATCGGCGGCCTCGCCGACGAATCCGCCGGCCAGCCGGTGCGTGTCACAGGCACGGTCGTGGGCGCGCACGAAGCCTATGGCACGTTGTGGGTAAGCGTCGCCTTCGGTCGCGGCAACGTCGTGCTGATCAGCCGATACCTCACGCAGATTATCGAGCCGTCGCAACTCGCGGGCCCCGCCTTCGACCTGGCGCAGTTCAAGGCGATCGCCATCAAGTCGCGCGTGCACTTCCGTCGCGGTTTCGACGATAGCGGCTTTGCCAGGACCATCCTGCTGGTCGAGCCGGTCGAGCCCTTCCTCGGCACCGTTCGGCTCGACGGGCTGCCCTACCGCAACGTCGACCTGAAGAACTTCTATCCCTACGGCGACATAGACTTCCCTCAAGCGAGACCTTCATGACCAGCCCGCTTTTCCGTCCATTCACCGCCAAGTCGCTGTCGCTGCCCAACCGTCTGGTGATGGCGCCGATGACGCGCTCCAAGAGCCCCGGCAGCATCCCGGGCGCGGACGTCGCGGCCTATTATCGCCGCCGCGCCGAAGGCGGAGTCGGGCTGATCATTACCGAAGGCACCACGGTGGACCGGCCGGCCGCTTCCAACGACACGAATGTGCCCGACTTCCATTCGCCGGCCAGTCTCGCCGGCTGGCGGCACGTGGTCGAGGAAGTGCATGGCGCCGGCGGCAGGATCGCGCCGCAGCTCTGGCACCAGGGCATGATGCGCAAGACCGGCACCGGTCGCCATCCCGAAGCGCCGTCGGACGGTCCGTCCGGCTTGTCCGCGTCCGGCAAGCAGGTCGGGCCGGCGATGAGCGAAGCCGACATCGCCGACACGATCGACGCGTTCGCGCGCGCCGCCGGTGCGGCGCAGGAGATCGGTTTCGATGCGGTCGAGATCCATGGCGCGCATGGCTACCTGATCGACCAGTTCTTCTGGGAGGGCGCGAACAAGCGCGACGACGCCTGGGGCGGCGACTTCGTGCAGCGCACGCGCTTCGCGGCCGAGATCGTGAAGGCGATCCGGGCGCGCGTCGGCGCCGACTATCCGATCATCTTCCGCTTCTCGCAGTGGAAGCAGCAGGACTTCACGGCGCGGCTGGCGCCGACGCCCGACGAGCTGGCGCGCTTCCTCGAGCCGCTGACCGCAGCCGGCACCGACATCTATCACTGCTCGACGCGCCGCTTCTGGGAGCCCGAGTTCGAGGGCTCCCCGCTCAACCTCGCGGGCTGGACCAAGAAGCTCACCGGCAAGCCCACGATCACCGTGGGCTCGGTCGGCCTCAAGGGGGCGGATTTCGTGCAGACCTTCCGGACGCGCGAGGATTCCGAAATCGGCGATCTCGGCGAACTGGAGGCGCGGCTGGAGCGCGAGGAGTTCGATCTCGTTGCGGTCGGGCGCGCGCTGCTGGCCGATCCGCAATGGGCGGTCAAAGTGCGCGATGGGCGCTTCGGCGAGCTCGCGCCATTCTCGGCTTCATCGCTGGCGACACTGGCGTAAGAAGCGCGCCTCCGGAAGAACAACGCGGCAAAGGGAGCCGACGCATGCATAGGATCTTCAAGCCACTCGTCGCCGCGGTCATGCTCGCCGGCCTGGCGCTGCCTTTCGCGCCGGCAGAGGCGCAATGGGTGTTCGTGGCGCGCAAGGCGCTGGGCCGCATCCACCAGATGACCGAAGGCGGCCAGCAGGACGGCCGCGCCGGCTACGATTTCGCGACGGTCCTGCTCGACGCCCATGCCGACAAGATCTTCTCGACGGCGCTGGAGCTTGCGCGCAAGAACCCGTCGGTGCGCATCCTGATGCAGGATCCCGGCGCGCGCCGCATCCAGATCGCCGAGGGCGACCGCACCGCCACGCTGAACGTCGTGCCCTTCAACGACGACGTCTCGCAGCTGCTGATCGCGGGCCATGCCGGCCCGGGCGAAGGCTCGACCTCGTCGATGGTGGTCCAGGCAGTGCTGCGAGTGTGCAAGGAAATGGGCAAGCACTGCGAAGTCAGCAACTGAGACCCGAGCTTCGTGCCCTAACAGGCTGTTGTAATTGGCTTTTTTGGACGCTGCCGGGGAGCGGGACGGCCTGGTAGCGGTATCAGGATACCTGTCTCCGGAATCGGCATTTTTCGATTCGTTTGTTTCGATTATATTTGCCCGGACGCCGACTATTTTCGCGCCTTTAGGCCTCCCAGTCGAGGCCGATGTCGAGGACGGTGGCGCTGTGGGTCAGCCAGCCGGCCGAGATCAGGTCGACGCCGCTGGCGGCGATGGCCGGCGCCGTCTGCGGCGTGATGCGGCCGGAGGCTTCGGCGATCGCCTGTCCGTCGATCAGGCGGACCGCAGCGGCGAGCTGCTCGGGCGTCATGTTGTCGAGCAGGACCGCATCGACGCCGGTCGCCAGCGCTTCCTCGAGCTGATCCAGCGTATCGACCTCGACTTCGATCTTCACCAGATGGCCGACGCCGCGGCGCGCCGCGAGGATCGCGGGCCGGATGCCGCCGGCCACGGCGACATGATTGTCCTTGATGAGGACGCCGTCGTCCAGGCCGAAGCGGTGGTTCATGCCGCCGCCCACGCGGACGGCATATTTCTGCAGGGCCCGCAGCCCGGGCATCGTCTTGCGGGTGCAGCAGATGCGCGCCCTGTGGCCGCGCACGGCCTCCACGAGCGTGGCCGCAGCACTGGCGACGCCGCTCAGATGCCCGAGGAAGTTCAGCGCCACCCGCTCGGCGGTCAGCATGCCGCGCGCCGGGCCGGCAATGGTCGCGATGCGGTCGCCGGGCGCGAGCGGCGTGCCGTCCGGCCGTTCGACCGCGACCTCGATCTCCGGGTCGACAAGCCGGAAGGCCGTTGCCGCCGCGCCAAGCCCGGCCACGACGCCCGGCTGGCGCGCGACCAGGGCGGTTCTCGCCCGGGCCGTCGGCGGCACGATCGCGTCGGTCGTGAGATCGCCGGCACGGCCGAGATCCTCGAGCAGGGCGGCGCGGACCACCGGTTCGATCATGAGGAGGGGGAGCGAGGGGATCGTCATCGCGGCCTCAGACTTCCAGCATGCGCTCGACGGCGCGGCGGGCCGGCGCGGCCACCGCGGGATCGATCGTCACTTCATGTTGCATCGTTTCGAGGGCGTGGCGGATCTTCGGCAGGGTGATCTGCTTCATGTGCGGGCAGAGATTGCACGGCCGGATGAACTCGACCTCGGGATGCTGCACGGCGACGTTGTCGCTCATCGAGCATTCGGTCACGAGGACGACCCGCGCCGGACGATTGGCATCGACATAGTCGATCATCGCCGCGGTCGAGCCGGTGAAGTCCGATTCGCCGACGACTTCGGGCGGGCATTCAGGGTGGGCCAGCACCACGAGGCCCGGATGGCCGGCGCGCAGCTGGCGGATGTCCCGAGCCGTGAAACGCTCGTGCACCTCGCAGTGGCCGGCCCAGGTGACGATCTCGACGCCGGTTTCCGCGGCGATGTTCTGCGCCAGGTACTCGTCGGGCAGCATGATGACCTTCGGCACGCCGAGGCTCTCGACGATCTTCTTCGCGTTGCCGGAAGTGCAGCAGACGTCGCTCTCGGCCTTCACGGCGGCGGAGGTGTTCACGTAGGTGACGACCGGCACGCCGGGATAGCGCTGGCGCAGCAGCCGGACGTCGGCGGCGGTGATCGAGGCGGCGAGCGAGCAGCCGGCGCCGGGGTCGGGGATCAGGACGCGTTTGGCGGGGTTCAGGAGTTTGGCCGTCTCGGCCATGAAATGGACGCCGGCCAGGACGATCACCCCGGCATCGACCTTCATGGCCTCGCGCGCGAGCGCCAGGCTGTCGCCCACGATGTCGGCCACGCAGTGGAAGATCTCGGGCGTCTGGTAGTTGTGCGCCAGGATGACGGCATCCCGCTCGCGCTTCAGCGCCAGGATGGCGTCGATGTCTCCGGCGAAGGCTGGCCATTCGATCGAGGGGATCACCGATTTCACGCGGTCATAGAGGGGCGCGGTGCGGGCCATCAGGTCCGGCGAAGCGGATAACGACATCTTACACCTCATTATGCTCAGTTAGAGTATTAATTATATATACTAGGAATGAGCATAAAGAGGGTCAAGTTCTCAGATCGGGCGGGAGAGGGGGAGCTTGCTCCCCGCGGCGGCGCGTTCGAGCACGACCTCGCGGCGGAAGCGGAACAGCTTGGCCGGCCGGCCGCGGGCTTCCGTGGTAGAAGCGCCCGTCGGTTCCACCAGCCCCTGCTGATCGATGAGGCGGCGGAAATTCTGCTTGTGCATCGGGCGTCCGGCCAGCGCCTCGACCGCGCGCTGGAGCTGCAGCAAGGTGAATTCGGGCGGCATCAGCTCGAAGAAGACCGGCCGGTATTTGATCTTGGCCCGCAGCCGCGCGATGCCGGTCGCGAGGATCCGGCGGTGATCGTGGCGCATCGGCATGCCCGGCACAGGATCGGCTGCCGGATGCTTCGCCTCGGGCACCAGACCGGCCTCGTAGAGCAGCTCGTAGCGTTGCAGCACCAGGTCCTCGTTCCAGGTCTCGCGGCCATCGCCGAAGCTCACCTCGACCCGCTGCTGCCGCTCGCGCCGGTTCCCTGCATCGCCGCCGGCGTCCACCCACGGCCCGAGCCTTGGCAGGATGGTCTCGGCGATCAGCGGCGCCGGGCCTGTCCGCCAGTCCTCCCACGGGAAATAGCGGTACCAGCTTCGCCATTCGGGATCGCGTGCGCCGGCCGACAGGCGTTCGCGGGTGAGGCCGAGATAGCTGATCGACACGATCCTCTGCCGCCCGTCCGAGCCGGGGCGGTTGCGGTCGGCGAAGGTGTAGAGCTGCTCGACATAGCCCAGCGGATGATGGGTCTGCCGTTCGACCCAGGCGCGCAGGCCGCTCTGGAGCGTCGGATGCTCGGTCGCGAAGGGGCCCGATGGCAGGAGCGTGCCGTCTTCCAGGGTGAGCACCAGCGGCTGGTTCGCCGTCAGGGCGACAAGCACCGCGTTCAATTCGATGGCAACGGCGTCGGAAGGCGCGGGAGGCGGCGTCATGTCTGCCGCATTATGCACGAACCCGGCGCGACCGGGCGTCCCGTCAGCCCTTGTCCTTGTCCTTGTCCTTGGCCTTGCCTATCGCTGCCTTCATCAGGGAGATCGATTCGGGCATGTCCCAGTCGGCGTCGCCCTCGATGCGGCCGAGCTCGCGGCCCTCGGCATCGACCAGGATCGAGGTCGGCAGCAGCGTGACGTCGAGACCCTGCATGGTCTTGCGCCCCTTG
This sequence comes from Reyranella sp., assembly GCF_004297265.1. Taxonomy (GTDB): domain Bacteria; phylum Pseudomonadota; class Alphaproteobacteria; order Reyranellales; family Reyranellaceae; genus Reyranella. The sequence continues at coordinate 27,783 of NZ_SCUT01000039.1, read as the reverse complement.
TCGAAATAGATGCCGAGGTTGGCGAGTTTCTGGTCCTTGTAGAAGGGCGCGACCTTGGGCTTGGTCGGCCCGTCGATCGACAGCGGCACGATGAGGAACTGGTCCTTGGGCAGCGCGGCCTGCAGCCTGTCGAGGCTCGGCATCTCCTTCACACAGGGCGCGCACCAGGTCGCCCAGAAGTTCAGCAGGACCACCTTGCCCTTGAAGTCGCCGAGCTTCATCGGCTTGTCGTCGGCGTTCTGGATCTCGAGGTCGGGCAGGGGCTTCGGCGTCCTGGCGAGCTTGAAGCGCTCCATGGCGCCCTTGGCCATGTCCGGCTTCACGCCGGCCAGGCTCGGCGTTGCCAGGGCGGGGAGCGCGACGGCCGCCAGGGCGCCGCAAAGAATGTAGCGCCGGCCAAGGAGGAAATTGGGGACAGGATGTGCCATAAGCCGCGTTCCTAAAGAGATATATGGCTGAATTCATGGCACGGAAGAACACGACTGCGCGAGCAGCCAATCGTCGCTCCAACACGATGTGGGGCGGCCGCTACAAGCTCGGGCCGGCGGAAATCATGGAGAAGATCAACGCCTCCATCGGTTTCGACCGGCGGCTCTACGCGCAGGACATCGCGGGCTCCGTCGCGCACTGTGACATGCTGGTGGCCCAGGGAATCCTGACGGCCAAGGACGGCCGTGCCATCAAGCGCGGGCTCGCGCAGGTCAAGGCCGAGATCGAGAGTGGGAAGTTCAAGTTCTCGACCAAGCTCGAGGACATCCATTTCAACGTCGAGCAGCGGCTGACCGACATCATCGGTCCGGCCGGCGGCCGGCTGCATACCGCACGCTCGCGCAACGACCAGATCGCGCTCGACGTGCGGCTCTGGGTGCGCGACACGATCGACAAGTTCGAGTTGATGCTGCGCGAGCTTCAGGAAGTGCTGATCGACCGCGCCGACGAATATTCGGCCACCATCATGCCGGGCTTCACCCATCTGCAGACAGCCCAGCCCATCACCTTCGGGCACCATCTGATGGCCTATGTCGAGATGTTCGGACGCGACCGCAGCCGCTTCGCCGACTGCCGCGCGCGCCTCAACGAATCGCCGCTGGGCGCCGCGGCGCTCGCGGGTTCGCCGCATCCGATCGACCCGCGCAAGACCGCGAAGGCGCTGGGCTTCGACCGGCCGATGGCCAACTCGCTCGACGCCGTTTCCGATCGCGACTACGTCATCGAGTTCATCGCCGCCGCCTCGACGACGGCCGTGCACCTGTCGCGCCTCTCCGAGGAGATCGTGATCTGGTGCTCCGCGCCGTTCCGATTCATCGCCCTGTCGGATGCCTTCACGACCGGCAGCTCGATCATGCCGCAGAAGCGCAATCCCGACGCCGCCGAACTGACGCGCGCCAAGGTCGGTCGCATCGTCGGCGCCTTCGTGGCGCTCACCACCATCCTGAAGGGCCTGCCGCTGACCTACGGCAAGGACATGCAGGAGGACAAGGAACCGCTGTTCGACGCCGCCGATTCGCTGGAGCTGGGCATCGCGGCGATGACCGGCATGATCCGCGACCTCAAGGCCAATCCGGAGCGCATGCGCGCCGTGGCCTCGGCCGACTATTCGGTGGCGACCGATCTCGCCGACTGGCTGGTGCGCAAGGTCGGCCTGCCCTTCCGCCAGGCCCATCATGTCACCGGGCGCCTGGTCGGCATCGCGGCCGACAAGGGGATCGACCTCGACAAGCTCTCGCTCGAGGAGATGCAGGCGGTGGAGCCCAAGATCGACCGCAGCGTCTATCGCGTGCTGACCGTCGAGGCGTCGGTCAATGCCCGCAAGAGCCTGGGCGGCACCGCGCCCGCCAATGTCGAGCGCGCCGTCACCGAGGCGCGTCGCCGCTTCCTCGGCAAGGCTGGAGGCCGCTGACGATGAGTTTCTTCGCTTACAGGAACGGCGAGATGCACGCCGAGGACGTTGCGCTCGCCACCATCGCGGCCCAGGTCGGCACGCCGTTCTACTGTTATTCCGCAGGGGCCCTGCGCGCTGCGTGGAAGGAGTTCGCCGACGGCATCAAGGGCATGAACGCCAGCGTCGCCTACGCGATGAAGGCCAACAGCAACCTGGCCGTCATCCGCCTGTTCGGCGAGATGGGCGCCGGCGCCGACATCGTCTCGGTTGGCGAGATGAAGCGGGCGCTGGCGGCGGGCATTCCGGCCAAGCGCATCATCTATTCCGGCGTCGGCAAGAAGCCGTCGGAGCTGATGGCCGCGCTCGAAGCCGGCATCGGCCAGATCAACGTCGAGAGCTCAGCCGAACTCGAGACGCTGAACGCCGTCGCGGGCCAGCTTGGGCTCAAGGCCGACATCACGATCCGCGTGAATCCGGATGTCGACGCCAAGACGCACGCCAAGATCACGACGGGCCGCAAGGAGAACAAGTTCGGCATCGACATCGACCTGGCGCGCGACGCCTTCGCGCTGGCCGGCCGGCTGCCGAACCTCAAGGTCGTGGGCGTGGCCATGCATATCGGCTCGCAGCTCACCTCGCTTATGCCCTACCGCGACGCCATCGTGCGGGTGCGCGAACTGATCGGGCAGCTGCGCGAGGACGGCCACACGATCGGCCGGTTCGACATCGGCGGTGGCCTGGGGATCGTCTATGCCGACGAGAAGCCGCCCTCGATCGCCGAGTTCACGGCGGTCGTGGCGCGCGAAACGGAAGGTCTTGGCTGCGAGCTGACCTTCGAGCCGGGGCGCCGGCTGGTGGGCGAGGCGGGCGTGCTCGTGAGCGAGGTCATCCTCGTGAAGCCCGGCTCCGCCAAGACTTTCGTCATCGTGGATGCGGCGATGAACGACCTCATCCGTCCGACCCTGTACGAGGCGTGGCACGAAATCCAGCCGGTCCGCGAGCCGCGCCGCGATGCCGCCACGATCCGTTGCGACATTGTCGGTCCCATCTGTGAATCCGGCGATTTCCTGGCACAGAACCGTGATCTGCCGCCGCTGGCGGCGGGCGACCTCGTGATGGTACGGTCGGCGGGCGCATATGGGGCGGTGATGGCTTCCAGCTACAACAGCCGTCCACTGGCGCCGGAAGTGATGGTGGATGGCACGAGGTTTGCGGTTACGCGACCGAGGCCCACCGTCGAAGAGATGATCTCCACCGAGCGGTTTCCGCCCTGGATGGAGCCGAAAACGGCCTGACAAGCCGAGAAGCCAACGAAAGGACGTCGATGGACGCCAGCCAGACCACCCCGACGATCCAGGCCCCAGGGCTCGGGCGCAAGATCGGTTTGGCGTGGGCTGCTCTGGCGTGGGAAGGCCTGTGGCCGCGCTTCGTGCCGCTGCTCTCCTTTATTGCCCTGTTCGTCGCCGCGGCCCATCTCGACCTGTTCGCCGGCCTCGATCCCTGGGTACATACCGGCATTCTGGCCGCCATCGCGATCGCCTTCGCGGGCCTGGCCTGGTGGCGCCTGCGTGATTTTTCCTGGCCCACGCGGGAAGCGTCGATCCGCCGCCTCGAGCGCGACAGCGACATTCCGCACCGTCCGCTGGTCGCCGTGCAAGACCATCTGGCCGCCGGGACTGCCGACCCGATGGCCGTCGCCCTCTGGGAAGCCCATCGCCGGCGCGAGGCGGAGCGTCTCGCCACGCTGAGCAACCGGCCGGCTCATCCCGGGCTCGCCAGCCTCGACAGGTGGGCGCTGCGGTTCGTGCCGTTGCTGGCCCTCGTCGTCGCCATCGCCGTCGCAGGCGGCTGGCGCAGCGACCGCATGGCCGCTGCCGTCACGCCGGCCTTCCCGCCGCCGCCGCCGGTCGTCGCCAACCTGTGGATCGCGCCGCCGGCCTATACCGGCAAGCCGCCGGTCTATCTGGACATGGCCGAGCACGACAAGGTGCTGCGGGTTCCGGTCGGCAGCAAGATCGCGGGCTTCGTCGACGATGTTCGCGGCCGCAAGCCGCCCCAGCTCCTGATCGACGGCAAGTCGACCGAATTCTCGACCGTCAGCAAGGGCAAGTACCAGGTCGAGGAGGTCATCACCGAGGGTAAGCAGATCACGCTGCAGGCGCGCGGCGACGAGCAGGCGCGCTGGAAGCTCCACGTCATTCCCGATCTTGCCCCGACCATCGACTTCACCCGCCCGATCGGTGTCGACAAGTGGTCGACCAAGATCGAGTACCTCGCCGGTGACGATTTCGGCGTGACGGGCGTCCAGCTCCAGATGCGCCTGCACGGCAGCGTGCTGGGCGACGATGCGCTGAGCAGCGACGAGGAACCCGAGGTGCTGCGCGTCGACCTGCCGGTCGCCGGCAGCGCCAAGAAGATCGCCGACACGTTCGTGCGCGATCTCACCAGCCATCCATGGGCCGGCCTCAAGGTCACGGTGATGCTGTTCGCCACCGACGCGCTCGGCCAGAAGGGGCGCAGCTCGGTCGAGACCTTCCTGCTGCCCGAGCGGGTGTTCAACGATCCGACGGCGCGGGCCCTGATCGTGCTGCGCAAGGCGCTGACCCGAGATCCCAAGGGCTATCGCATCGATGTCGCCGACGGCATGCGCCTGATCCACGCGAACCCCAAGAGCTATCGCGAGGACCCGGTCGTCCAGCTCGGGCTGCGCATCGGCTCGGTACGGCTCGCGCAGAACGACAACAAGGAGACGATCACCGACACGCAGAAGCTCCTCTGGGATCTCGCGATGCGCCTGGAGAGCGGCGCCACGTCCGACGCCGAGCGCGCCGTCGAGCAGGCGCGGCAGGAACTGCAGGATGCCATGCAGCGGCAGGCCGGCGACGAGGAGATCGAGAAGCTGATCCAGCAGCTCTACGACGCCATGGCGCGCTGGCAGCGTGAGCTGGCCGAGAAGATGAAGGATCCGGACGAGCGCCGCCGCATGGAAGAGCAGGCGGAGAAGATGGATCCGAACAACACCATCACCGGCGACGACCTGCAGAAGATGCTCGACAAGATTCGCGAGATGGCAAAGAACGGCCAGCGCGAAGAGGCCAAGCGCATGCTCGAGGAGCTGCGCAAGATGATGGAGAACGCCACCCCGATGATGGCGAACCCCAACGGTCAGCAGCGCCAGCAGCAGGGACAGCGCGGCCAGCAGGGCCAGGGCAACCAGCAGGGCCGCGAGATGATGAACCAGCTCGACCAGCTGTCGCGGCGGCAGAACCAGCTGCTGGGCGAGTCCGAGCGGGAGGGCCGTCAGCAGCAGGGCCAGCGCGGCCAGCAGGGCCAGCAGGGTCAACGCGGCCAGCAGGGACAACAGGGCCAGCAGGGTCAGCAGGGCCAGGGCCAACCCGGCCAGGGTCAGGGCCAGTGGGGCGATCAGCAGCGCGGCCAGCAGGAAGGCCTGCGCGGCCGGCTGGGCGACTTCATGAAGAAGCTCGACGAGAATGGCATGCAGATGCCGGAATCGCTGGGACGGGCCGAGCGCTCGATGCGCGAGGCCGAGGAGGCGCTGCGTCGCGGCGATCCGCGCGAGGCGTCCCGCGCCCAGCGCCGCGCGCTCGACAACCTTCAGCAGGGCATGGGCGACATGGCCGAGCAGCTGCGCCAGCAGCGCGGCCCCGGCAACAACCAGGACATCGCCGAGATCGAGGAGCGCGAGCGCCGCAGCGAGGACCGCGATCCGCTGGGCCGCTCCGACGGAAACTATGGCGACGCGATCGACTCGGGCTCCGACAAGGTGCCGCTCGAACTGGAGCGCCAGCGCAGCCGCGAGATCCTCGACGAACTGCGCCGCCGCGCCGGCGACCAGCTACGGCCGAAGGAAGAGCTCGACTACATCGATCGGTTGCTGAAGACGTATTGAGGCGGGTCGAGCCGCCTCGACGGAGCGCGCCACTCCAGTGGCGCATCAGAAGAGCGCCACTGGAGTGGCGCGCTCCAATGAGCGGCTATCCGGACGTCTTCTCGACCACGCCGATGAAGGGCAGGCCGCGGAAGCGGTGGGCCCAGTCGAGCCCGTAGCCGACCAGGAACTCGTCGCCGGCCTCGAAGCCCACGAAGTCCGCCTCGAGGTCGGTGCGCCGCTTCGCGGGTTTGTCGATCAGCGTGCAGATCGAGACGCGCCGCGCGCCGCGTTCCTCCAGCAGCTTCTTGGCGAAGCTGAGCGTCAGGCCCGACTCCAGGATGTCGTCGACCAGCAGCACGTCGCGGTCCCGCACATCGTCGACGATGTCGCGCACGATGCGGACGTTGCCGCTCGTTTCGGTGCCGCTGCCGTAGCTGGAGAGGGTGAGGAAATCCATCGACCAGTCGGCACCGGCGCGGCTCAGCGCCCGGATCAGGTCGGCGGCGAAGACGAAACTGCCCTTCAGGACCGACACGACCAGCGTATCGGATTCGAGCTTGCCGGCGAGGTCGGTCGCCATCTCCTCGACGCGCGAGGCGATCTCGGCGGCGGAGAAACGGATCGAAACGACCGGACGGTCGGAGGTGGTGCGGTCGGGCAACGGGAACTCTCGTGTCGGAGGTGCTAGTCGACGGTCGGCACGATGTTGGTCGCACCCGAGGGAGGTTCGTCAAGCGGCAGGGTGAAGCTGCGGCGCGCGCCGGGCGCGATCGGCCCCTCGACCAGCGGCATCGCGCGCTCGGCCAGGACCTGCTCGCCGGCCCGGAAGACCAGCTTCAGGCGGCGGGTCGAACCGGGCGCGGTGCCGGTGTTGATCAACTCGCCGAGCACGACATAGCGCCCGTCGATGAGATCGATCTTGGTGGTCGCCATGTCGATGCCGACATGCGCGCGCGCCACCCGGGACGGGGCCGGCGTCGCGTGCGCGGCATCGAGATGCAGCATCGTCCGCCAAGAGGCGGGCAGTCGGGCCTTGATCTGGTCGCGATAGGCGTAGCCTGCGCCACCCAGCAGCACGACCAGGACGATCGCATAGGCGATCCAGGCGCCCCAGTTTCTCTTCCGGGACGGAGGGGGTGTGGTCAGGGCGGGCAGGCCGGCGCCAGGAGGCGATGGCCGGATGACGATGTCGGGTACGGCGGTGGCCGGCGTGGGCGTTGCGCCCGAAAGGGTAGCAGCGGCCAGTGGCGCATCGGGCTTCTGGAACCAGCGATGGCTGCAGCGCACACACTGGACGGTGCGACCCGTCGGGCCGATCGCCAGGGGGTCGACGGCGTATCGGGCGCCGCAGTTGGAACAGGTTAGCTGCATGATGAGCGGGGGATGCCCCACCAGATGTCCATTGCGCGGCGACACTAGGCCACTACAAGTTGGCATACAAGCAACACGTCGCTCGCGAATACTTTTGAGATGATTGGCCTCCGGCTGCGCTCGTTCTTCTTCAATGTCGGCTGGTACGTCGGCACCACGATCCTCGCCATCGCCGGCTCGCCGATCCTGCTGATGCCGCGACGCTTCGTGGTCGCCTGGTCGCTCGTCTGGATCGACTTCTGCCTGTGGTGGCTGCGGATCACCTGCCGGCTGACGCATCGCGTCGGCGGGCTGGAGAACATGCCGACGGGACCGGTCATCTTCGCCTGCAAGCACCAGTCGTCGTGGGAGACGCTGGCCTTCTCGCGCCTGTTTCCCGGCGCCGCCACCGTGATGAAGCGCGAGCTGGTCCTGATCCCGATCGTCGGCTGGGCGATGGCACGGGCCGGCAACATCGCCGTCGAGCGCGGCGACGGCGCCAGGGCGCTGCGCGGGCTGGTGAAGCAGGCCAAGGCGACGCTGCAAGAGGGACGGTCGATCCTGATCTTCCCCGAGGGCACGCGCGTCGCCGTCGGCGACGAGAAGCCCTACCAGGTCGGCACGGCGGCGCTCTACCGGCAGCTCGGCGTGCCCGTCATCCCGGTCGCGCTGAACTCTGGCGTCTTCTGGGGGCGCCGGAAGTTCATCAAGTGGCCGGGCGTGATCGACGTGGAAATCCTGCCGGCGATTCCCCCGGGCCTCGGCCGCGACGTGTTCATGGCCACCCTGCGCGACCGGATCGAGGGGGCGACCAATCGGCTCGTTGCCGCAGCCCACAGGCGCGAACAAAAATAGAACGATCTGTTGATATCCGGCGGCCTTGGGCCTACTTTTTCAGAATGGAATGGGCGCCCGTCTCCCAGCGGATCTGGGACATGAAATACCGCTTCAAGAGCGCACCGGGCGGCAGTGCAGGAGCGATCCCCGACGCCGATCTCGACGCGACCTGGTGGCGCGTGGCGCGCGCACTGGCGGCGCCGGAGCGCGATCCGGAACTGTGGGCCGGCCGTTTCCACCAAGCGCTGTCGGGATTCAAGTTCCTGCCGGCCGGGCGCGTGATCGCGGGCGCCGGCACCGGGCGGACGGTCACGCTCTTCAACTGCTTCGTGATGGGAACGATCTCCGACGACATGTCGGGCATCTTCGAGAACCTGCGCGAGGCGGCCCTCACCATGCAGCAGGGCGGCGGCATCGGGCACGATTTCTCGAGCCTTCGTCCGCAGGGCGCGCCCGTCGTGGGGGTCGGCGCCGACGCGTCGGGTCCGCTGTCGTTCATGGATGTGTGGGACGCGATGTGCCGCACCATCATGAGCGCAGGCTCGCGGCGCGGCGCGATGATGGCGACCCTGCGCTGCGACCATCCCGACATCGAAGCCTTCGTCGACGCCAAGCGCGACCCCAAGCGGCTGCGCATGTTCAACGTCTCGGTGCTGGTCACCGACGCCTTCATGAAGGCCGTCGAGGACGATGCCGACTGGCCGCTGGTGTTCGGTGGCAGGACTTTCAGGACCGTGAAGGCCAAGGGCCTGTGGGAGCGCATCATGCGCGCCACCTACGAGGTCGCCGAGCCGGGCGTGATCTTCATCGACCGGGTGAACCGCCGGAACAACCTGCGCTATTGCGAGTCGATACAGGCTACGAATCCCTGCGTGACGGCGGAGACCTGGGTTCATACCGCCGAAGGTCCGCGCCAGGTTGCCGACTTGGTCGGCCGGCCGTTCACGGCCTTGGTGGACGGCAAGGCTTTCGCCAGTGGCGACGCGGGCTTCTTCGCGACCGGCACGAAGGAGGTGCGGCGCCTGCGGACGCGGACCGGCCACGATCTGCGCCTGACCGCCGATCATCTCGTGAGGAAGGTGACGCGTCTCACGCGCTGGTCGCGCGATGTCGATTGGGTAGCGGCCGGCGACCTCGCGCCCGGCGACCAGATCGTCCTGCACGATCATCGAAGTGCGCCGCGCTGGGACGGCCGTCACAATGAGGCAGAGGGCTACCTGCTGGGCCTGCTGGTGGGCGACGGCACGTTGAAGCAGGACAAGGCGGTGCTCAGCGTCTGGAAGCCGGCGCAGGTCGCCCATGGCGATCCGCAGACAGTCGGATCGGACGGCGTCATGGAAGCGGCGCTGGCTGCAGCCCGGACCCTGCCGCATCGCGCCGACTTTACCGGTTGGATGGAGGTGAAGGGGCGCAACGAGTGGCGGCTGTCGCTCGCCGCGATCAAGGCGCTCGCGGAAACGATGGGCCTTTCGCCGGGGTACAAGACTGTCACGCCGGCGATGGAAAAGACCTCGTCGGACTTCCATCGCGGTCTGCTGCGTGGCCTGTTCGACAGCGACGGGGCGGTGCAGGGCACGCAGGCCAAGGGTGTCAGCGTCCGGCTCAGCCAGAGCGATCTTCCCCTGCTCGAAGCTGTACAGCGCATGCTGCTGCGTCTCGGTATCGCCGCCACGATCTATCGCGACCGGCGGCCGGCAGGACGGCGTCCGATGCCCGATGGAACGGGCGGGCTGCATCTCTACGACTGCGCGGCCCAGCACGAGCTGGTGATCGCCGGCGACAATGTCGGTGTGTTCGCCGAGCGGATCGGGTTTGCCGACCGGAGCAAGATGCTGCGGCTGCAGGCCACGCTGAGCGGCTATCGTCGCACCCTCAATCGTGAGCGCTTCGTCGTCGAGATCGAGAGCGTCGAGGCCGATGGCGTGGCCGAGGTCTACGATGCGCAGGTTCCCGGCATCAACGCCTTCGATGCCAACGGACTCTACGTCCACAATTGCGGCGAGCAGCCTTTGCCGCCCTACGGTGCCTGTCTCCTCGGATCGATTAATCTGGCGGCACTGGTGAAGGCCCCGTTTACGCCGGAGGCGACGCTCGATGCCGAGGCGCTGGAGCGGCTGGTGCCGCTCGCGGTGCGCATGCTCGACAATGTGATCGACGTCTCGCGCTTTCCGCTGCCGCAGCAGGAGAAGGAGGCCAAGGCCAAGCGGCGCATCGGGCTCGGCGTGACCGGGCTCGCCGATGCGCTGATCTTCTGCGGCGTGCGCTACGGCTCGCCCGAGGCGGTGCGGCTGACGCGCGAATGGCTGGGTGCGGTGCAGAGGCTGTCCTACGTCGCCTCGGCCGACATCGCCGCGGAGAAGGGCAGCTTCCCGCTCTACGACCGGGCCAAGTATTTGGCGGGCGAGACGATCAAGGCCTTGCCCGAGGAGGCGCGGACGGCGATCGGCCGCTACGGCATCCGCAATGCGCTGCTGAACTCGATCGCGCCCACCGGCACGATCTCCCTGCTGGCCGACAACGTGTCCTCCGGCATCGAGCCGGTCTTCGCCTTCAGCTACGTGCGCCACGTGCTGCAGCCCGACGGCTCCAAGCGCGAGGAGAGCGTCGACGACCATGCCTTCCGTGTCTGGCACGCGTTGAAGGGCAACGAGGCGCCGCCGCCCGACGTCTTCGTCGACGCCCAGACGCTCACGCCCGCCGATCACCTGGCGATGCAGGCCGCGGCGCAGGATCATGTCGACAGCTCGATCTCCAAGACCATCAACCTGCCGCGCGACATTTCCTTCGAGGCCTTCAAGGGCGTGTACGAGGAGGCCTATGCGCAGAACTGCAAGGGCTGCACGACCTACCGTCCCAACGACGTGACGGGCGCGGTGCTGGAAGTGAAGCCGGCCGAACCCGTGCAGGCCGAGGCGCCGCCCCGCGCGCTGCTGCCCGCGACCGACGAGAGCGGGGTCGTCTATATCGCCCAGCCCCTCGACCGCCCGCAGGAGCTGCCGGGCCGGACCTACAAGATCAAGTGGCCGGGCAGCGACCACGCCATCTACATCACCATCAACGACCTGATGCAGGATGGACGGCGGCGGCCGTTCGAGATCTTCATCAACTCCAAGAACATGGAACACTACGCCTGGACCGTGGCGCTGACGCGCATGATCTCGGCGGTGTTCCGGCGTGGCGGCGACGTCTCGTTCGTCGTGGAGGAGCTGAAGGCGGTGTTCGACCCGCGTGGCGGGCAGTGGATGGAAGGCCGCTACGTGCCGTCTCTGCTGGCCGCGATCGGCAGCGTGATCGAGCGCCATCTCGTCGAGATCGGCTTCCTGGCGCCGACGGAATCGCCCAGCCTGATCGACGCGATCGAAGAGCGCATGCGCCTCGCCGCCGGCACGAAGGAGCCGGCGACCGGCGGTGGTTCATCCAGGTCGATGGGGCAGTGCCCCAATTGCGGCGCGGCGGCGCTTACCCATCAGGAAGGCTGCGACGTCTGCCTGAACTGCGGCTACTCCCGCTGCGGGTGACGGGCTTGCCCGGCGCCGGCTCAGCCCAGCTCGAGCTCGATGCCGGCCGACTTGCTGACGCCGGCCCACAGGGCGGCGAAGTCGCCGACGAAGGCCGTGTACTCGGCCGGCGTCATCGGCTTGTCGCCGGGCAGCAGCACCACTTCCTTGAAGCGCTCGACCACCTCGGGAGCCTTGTAGGCCTTCTGCAGCTCGTCGTAGAGCCGCGCCACGACGTCGGGGGACATGCCCTTCGGGCCGGAGACGCCGACCCAGGTCGAGGTCGTGAGCTTGGGGAAGCCCTGCTCGGCGAAGGTCGGGGCGTTGGGATACATGTCGAGGCGCTTGTCGGAGCTGACCGCCAGCAGGCGGACCTTGCCCGAGTTGATGTGCGGCACGTTGGTCGTGATCGGGTCGAACATCGAGGGGATGGCGCCGGCCAGCATGTCCTGCAGCGACGGCGCGGAGCCGCGATAGGGGACGTGCTTCAGCTTGATGCCCGCCAGGCTGCCCAGCAGCTCGCCCATCAGGTGGGTGTTGGAGCCGATGCCCGAGCTGCCGAAGGCGATCTCGTCGGGCCTGGCCTTGGCGGCGGCGATGTAGTCCGCCAGGGTCTTGTAGGGCGAATCGCCCGGCACGATCAGGACGTTGGGCGTATGGCCGATCAGCGTCACATGGGTGAAGTCGGTGATCACGTTGTACGGCAGCTTGGGGTAGATCCCGGGCGCGATGCCGAGCGGCGAGGCGTGCGAGATGACGAGCGTGTAGCCGTCCGGCGGGGCCTTGGCGGCCAGGTCGGAGCCGATCGTGCCGCCGGCGCCCGGCCGGTTCTCTACGACCACCTGGGTGCCGAGCCCGGCCGAAAGCTTGGGCGCCAGGATGCGGGAAATCGTGTCGGCGGTGCCGCCGGGCGGGAAGGTGGCGATCAGCTTGATCGGCTGCCGGGTCGGCCAGCCCGGGCTCGCCTTGACGGCGGGCGCGGCCAGCGAAGAGCCGAGGGTGGCGGCCGATGCGGCCAGGACGGTACGGCGGGTCAGTTTCATGAGGTGCTCCCGGGTTTCCCTCACGCCAATGGCTGGCGCGTTCCCCGGAAATCCTGCAATCGATATGCCAGCGCCAATCAGCCCTTGATTTGCCATAAGGGAGTCCGCAAATCCGGGCCGACCAAGGAGATGTTCGTATGATTCGGCGGGTGATTCTGGCAGCGGTTCTCATGGGGTGCGGCGCGGCGACTTCCCTGGCGCCGGCCGCCCTGGCGCAGGGACTGCCCAACTCGCGCAGCGACCTTGCCTATTCCTATGCCCCGCTGGTCAAGCGCGTCTCTCCGGCCGTGGTCAACATCTACACGACCACAACCGCCCGCGTGCAGCGCCGCCTGCCGTTCCCGTTCCCCGGCCTGCCCCAGCAGGGCGGCGAGCGGGTGCAGAACTCGCTGGGGTCGGGCGTGCTGGTGGGCGCCGATGGGCTGATCATCACCAATGCCCATGTCGTGAAGGGCGCCGACGAGATCCGTGTCGTGCTGGCCGACCGCCGCGAGTTCGAGGCGAAGCTCATCACCCAGGACGAGCGCTATGACCTGGCGCTGCTGCGCATCGAGGGGGTCGACGAGAAGTTCCCGTTCCTCGAGCTGCGCGATTCCGATTCGATCGAGGTCGGCGACGTCGTGCTGGCGATCGGCAATCCGTTCGGCCTGAACCAGACCGTGACCAGCGGCATCGTGTCGGCCGTGGCGCGCAGCGCCGGCGGCATCAACGATTCGAACTTCTTCCTGCAGACCGACGCGGCCATCAATCCCGGCAACTCGGGCGGCGCGCTGGTGGCCCTCGACGGCAGGCTGATCGGCATCAACACCGCGATCTACTCGCAGAGCGGCGGATCGGTGGGCATCGGCTTCGCCACGCCCTCCAACATCGTCGAGCGCATGATCTCCACCGGCACGAAGGGCGGCCGCATCGTGCGGCCGTGGCTGGGCGTCAGCATGCAGAGGGTGACCCCCGACCTCGCGTCGGGCTTCGGCCTGTCGCGGCCGGCGGGCCTCGTGGTCAAGGACGTCTATGCCGGCGGGCCGGGCGCCCATGCCGGCCTGAAGCGCAACGACGTGATCGTCGGCATTCGCGAGCAGGCGATCGACGACGAGGCGGCGCTGCGGTTCCGGCTCTCGACGCTCAACGTCGACACGGTCGTGCCCGTGAAGGTCATGCGCGGCGGCAAGGAAGTGGTGGTGCAGCTGAAGCTCGCGGCGCCGCCCGAGGATCCGCCGCGCGACCTGTCCCTGCTCGAGGGACGGCAGCCGCTTTCCGGCGCCTCGGTCGTCAACATGTCGCCGGCCGTCGCCGAGGAGATGGGGCTGGCCGAGTGGCGTCCCGGCATCGTCATCGTCGAGGTGAAGAACGGCGCCTATGCCGGGCGCTTCGTGCGTCCCGGCGACATGATCCTGGCGGTCAACGGCCAGGACGTGAAGAACGTCGCCGAGCTCAAGAAGCGCGTCGCCAGCGGCATCAACAGCATCAGCGTCGGCCGCGACGGCGTGGTGTTCCCGGTCCAGTTCCGCTGAGCCGCCGGTAGCGTCGGGTCGTCGTGCCGGCTGAACTCTTCGCCTCGCTCGCCCCGACGCCGCTGGCCGAACGCCTGCGTCCCAAGGCGCTGGACGAGATCCTCGGCCAGGATCACCTGCTCGGGCCCGAGGGGCCGCTCGGCCGCATGCTGGAGGCGCGCAAGCTCGGCTCGCTGATCCTGTGGGGGCCGCCGGGCTGCGGCAAGACCACCATCGCCCGCCTGCTCGCCGAGGCCGTGGACCTGCATTTCGAGCCGCTGTCGGCGGTCTTCTCCGGTGTGGCCGACCTGCGCCGCGTGTTCGAGGGGGCCCGCCAGCGCCGCAAGGACGGCAAGGGCACGCTCCTGTTCGTCGACGAGATCCATCGCTTCAACCGCGCCCAGCAGGACGGCTTCCTGCCCTATGTCGAGGATGGGACGGTGACGCTGATCGGCGCCACCACCGAGAACCCGTCCTTCGAGCTGAACGCCGCGCTCCTGTCACGCTGCCAGGTGCTGGTCCTGCGCCGCCTCGACGACAATGCCCTGTCGGCGCTGCTCGCACGCGCCGAGGAGGCGCTCGGCCGGAAGCTGCCGATCGACGAGACGGGCCGGCAGGCCCTGTTCGCGATGGCCGACGGCGACGGCCGCTACCTGATCGGTCTCGCCGAGCAGCTGGCGCAGCTCAAGGACAAGGGGCCGGTGCCGCCGTCGCGGCTGGCGACCTTGCTGCAGAAGCGCGCGCCGCTCTACGACAAGGCCCAGGAGGCGCACTACAACCTGATCAGCGCGCTGCACAAGTCGCTGCGCGGCTCGGACGTCGATGCCGCGCTCTACTGGTTCGCACGCATGCTCGACGGCGGCGAGGACCCGAAATACATCGCCCGCCGACTGGTACGCTTTGCCGTCGAGGACATCGGCATGGCCGATCCGCAGGCGCTGACGCAGACCCTGGCGGCCTGGGACACCTACGACCGGCTGGGCTCACCCGAAGGCGAACTCGCGATCGCCCAGGCCGTGATCTATCTCGGCACCGCGCCGAAATCGAACGCCGGCTACGTGGCGTTCGGTGCCGCCAAGCGCGCCGCCAAGACGCACGGCTCGCTGACGCCGCCGATGCACATCCTGAATGCGCCGACCAAGCTCATGAAGGAGATCGGCTACGGCGCGGGCTACGAGTACGACCACAATGCCGCCGACGGCTTCTCGGGCCAGAACTATTTCCCCGACGGCATGGCGCGCGAAGAGTTCTACCGGCCCGTCGAGCGCGGCTTCGAGCGCGAGATCCTGAAGCGGCTCGAATACTGGAAAAAGCTCAGGGATAAGAAGCGGTGATCAAGGGAGCGCGCCACTCCAGTGGCGCTCAAGCTTTGTCAGTTAACAAGATATGAGCGCCACTGGAGTGGCGCGCTCCGATGAGCAGCTCCGTTTCAGGGCCTGGCCATCGCCCGCACGACCCTGCGGTCGCGGCCATAGACGTCGTCGCGGAAGGTCGGCACGCCGTCGGCATTGGCGCTGACCGTCCGGTACGTCACGTAGAGGGTGATCGGCTCGGGGAAGGTGTAGTGGGCCTGCTGGTTCTCCTTGATCGCCTGCTGGACCCGGTCCTTGTTGAAGCCGTTCTTGCCGTTGAAGACCTTCTCGACGAAGTCGAGCGGGTTCTGCAGGCGGATGCAGCCGTGGCTGAAGTTGCGGCTGCCCTCGGTGAACAGCCAGCGGCTCGCCGTGTCGTGCATATAGATCCCGTACTTGTTGTTGAACGGGAAGAAGATGTAGCCCAGCGCATTCGACGCGCCCGAATCCTGCCGGATGCGGTAGGGAAAGGCCTTGGGGTGGATCGAGCTCCAGTCGATCGTGTTGGGGTCGAGCTCGTCGTCGTTGCTCCAGCTCGCGAAGATCTTGAAGCCGCTGCCGGCCAGGGCGTTGGGATCGCGCCGCAGGATCGGCAGGTACTCCTCGCCGGCGATCGACGGCGGCACGGTCCAGTACGGATTGGTCTGGAAGCCGCGCATGGTCGACTGGATCTCGGGTGTCGGATCCTTGGGCGTGCCGACGATGACCTGGCTCTGGAAGGCCACCTTGCCCTCGTTCACGAAGATCATCGAGTAGTCGCCGGTGTTCACATAGACGAAACGGCTGCCGAGATCCTCCGGCAGCCAGCGGCGGCGCTCGAGATTGGCGACGATCTGCTCGATGCGCTCGTCGATCGTGGTGTTGAGCGAGCGGACGGTCTTGGCGCCGATGACGCCGTCGACGGTCAGGCCCTTCATCTCCTGGTACGATTTCACCACGCCGACCAGCGGCTCGTCGTAGAGGTCGGCGACGGCGCCGGCCGGCGGCACCGTGAAGTCGAGTTCGGCCAGACGCTTGCGCAGGACAGGCACGCGGGCGTCGATCATGCCGGGCTTGAGCGCGCTGCCGTCGGGCATCGGCGTATAGGTCGTTCGGGTCTTCTTTTCGCGCCAGGTCGCCAGCGCCTTCTGCAACGACGGGTAGTCGCCCTTCGGCGGCAGCGAGGCGAGGTAGGCCGCGAAGTCGGGCGCGTCGGCCGCCGCCTGGAGCAGTTCCGCCTTGTCGGCCTTGCGCTGGACGATGTCGATTTCCTTGTCGACCCTGTTGGCGCGGACGCGGCCGGTCGAGACATCGCTGGCATAGGCGACGAAGGTGGCTGACAGCAGGGCTTCGGCCGCGGTCGGATCGGCGCCCGGCGCCATCGCCTTTTCGACGTCGGAGAGGTTGTACCAGGCGGGATCCAGCCCGTGATCGCCGGCACTGCGCAGCGCCTTCAGCAGGGCCTCGGCACGGGCCGTTGCGGGGCCGGATCCAGTCCACAGGACGCCTGAAGCGAAGGAGGACGATGCTCCCGAAAAGGAGAGCGCGAACGCCAGGAAAGCGGCGACAAAATGCGATCGATTCACGGCCTGAGTATAAAAAGAACTGGCCGATTCGTCCATCAGCGCACGAATCCGTGAACGGCCAGGAAAGCGATCAGGTCGGCGCTGGCGCGCTGCTTCAGCTCGGCCGTCCCGCCGCCCGCGCGGGCGCCGCGCGTGACGCAATGCCGCCGTGCCCAGGCCTGGAACTCGGGTTCTTCCATCGCCCGCCCCAGTGCGGGCACGAAATGACGGCCGTCATCCTCGATGAGGTTGCGGCAGCACGACCAGTTCTCGGCGTCCTTGATGTCGAAGACGGGCCCCAGCGACTCCCATCCGTGATGGGCGCCGCCATAGACCTTCACCCGGATCCGGTCGTTGCCGGCCGCCCGCATGCGTTCGGCATATTCGATCGCCAGTTCGGCCGGCGTGTAGTCGTCCCTGGCGGCCAGCATGAGGAACATCGGCCTGCCATGCGTGGTGGCGTCGCGATGCTGCGCCGTCGCGCCGGGGCAGAGGGCGACGTGGATGTCGAACAGGTGCGGAAAGCCGCGTCGCCACCTCTGGCGCACGGCGAGGGCGGCGTTCAGCGTGGCCACGCCACCCTTCGACACGCCCATGATGCCGATGCGCTCCGGATCGAAACGGCGGTCGGCGCGCAGCAGGGCGAGGGCTGCGAAGGCGTCACCCTCCATCTGCGCCGCCGAGACCAGGCTCTGGTCGGCCACGGTGCGGCGGACGCCGCGGCTCCTGAAACTGTCGACGATCAGCGCCGCGGCGCCGGCGGCGTTCAGCAGGTCGGCGTAGTAGTGCTCGCGGTGGCGCTGGACGCCGGCGCTGCTGGTCAGGATGACCATGCACGGCACCGGTCCGGGGCTCTCGTGGGGAATGTGCAGGGTCGCGGAGATTCGCGCCGGACGGCAGGCCGTCGGATGGTCGAACGTCAGCGTGTCGAAGGACACCGATTCCATGGACCCTGTGTAGCTTGTCCCGTAGTTTGCGCGCCATGAGCCAAAGCCCCGCCACTGGTGGTAGCCGACAGACCCAGGTCCAGACTCGCGCCGTCACCGACGACGAAGCCGGGATGCGCCTCGATCGCTGGTTCCAGCGCCACTTCCCCGAGTTGAGCCACGGCGCGCTGCAGAAGCTGCTGCGCACCGGCCAGGTCCGGATCGACGGCAAGCGGGCCGAGGGCAAGGACCGGGTCGACCCCGGCCAGTCGGTCCGCCTGCCGCCGGGTGTCACGAACTCGCCGCCGCCCAAGCCCAGGACGGCGGCAACGCCCACCGTCTCCGACCGCGACGCGGCGGAGATCCAGCGCATGGTCATCTATCGCGACGACCATGTGATCGTGCTGAACAAGCCGCCGGGATTGGCGGTGCAGGGCGGCAGCGGCACCGAAAAGCACATCGACGGGATGCTGGATGCGCTGCGGTTCGGTTTCGAGCAGCGGCCGCGCCTGGTCCACCGGCTGGACAAGGATACGAGCGGCCTGCTGCTGATCGCGCGGACGGGCCAGGCGGCCAAGCGGCTGGCCGAATCCTTCCGCGACCGCGAGACCGAGAAGCTCTACTGGGCCATCGTGGTCGGCGTGCCGCCCAAGAAGGAGGGGGCGATCAACCTGCCGCTGGCCAAGCGGCCGGGCGCCTTCGACCGGGAACTGATGCAGGTCGACGAGGAAAACGGCCAGAAGGCGCTGACGCACTTCCGTGAGATCGACCGCGCCGGCCAACGCGCGGCCCTGCTGGCGCTGTGGCCGCGGACCGGCCGGACCCACCAGCTTCGTGTCCATTGCGCCGCGATCGGCTGCCCGATCCTCGGCGACCGCAAGTACGGCGGCGAGGAAGCACTGCTGGCGGCGGTCGCAGACTCGCGCCGTCTCCATCTCCACGCCCGTCGGCTGTCGCTGCCACATCCATCCGGCAAGGGCGAACTGAAGGCAGTCGCCGAGCCGCCACCTCACTTCCGCCGCACCGTCGAGGCATTTGGCTTTTCGACGGACGGGGTTTGAGCGAGAATCGGTCGGGATGCGGATTCCCTGGAAGCGCGTGGCGGTGATCACGGCGGTGGCGGTGCCGATCGCCGCTGTCGTCGGCGTCGTCTGGGCCGCCACCAGGGACCTGTCGCGCTACCAGGCGCGCATGACCGAACAGGTCCGCAAGGTCACCGGGCGCGAACTGGCGGCCCGGGTACCGCTTTCGGTCAAGCTCGGCAGCGAGCCGGCGATGGTGGCCGAAGGCGTCACGCTCTCCAATGCGGCCTGGGGATCCCGGCCCGAGCTGGCGCGCGTGCGCCGCATGACGCTGTTTCTCGACCCGTTCTCGCTGCTCCTGGGAGAAGTCAGGATCGGGCGGATCCTGCTCGAGGGTGCCGATATCCTGGTCGAGCGCAACGAGGTGGGCGACAGCAACCTGGAGATGCTGCCGCCGCCCGACGGATCGGGGCCGCATCCCGGCGAGAACCGCTCGCTCAAGCTTCGTACCGCCGCGGCCTTTCCGTGGATCAACAACGTCGAGGTCCGCGACTCGGTCCTGACCGTCTCGGAAGGCGCCGGCCGGCCTCCCGTGGTGCTCGAGATTCCCAACGCGACCTTCAAGTCGCCGGCGCCGAACCAGACCCTGCAGGTCGAGGGACGGTTCGGCGTGGCGCAGGGCGTGCCGATGGACCTCACCGGCACGGCCGGGTCGTTCAACGGCTGGATGGCCGGATTGCCCGGCAACATCGATCTGCAGGGTGGCTTTGGCGGCGGAAGGATTTCGATCAAGGGCAGCGTCAACGCGAAAGGCACGTCGCTGCAGATCAACGCCGAAGGTCCCGACGTTTCAGTGTTCGGGCCCTATGTTCGCCTGCCCGTCCCGTCGGGCGGTCCCTATGTGATGAACACCAAGGCCTCGACGCAGCGCAATGGCTTCAAGGTCGAGGTGACGTCGTTGAAGGTCGGCTCGAGCGAGGCCGCCGGCGAGGCGCTGTTCCGCGTCGACCGCAAGGGCAACCCGACCATCATCGTGAACGCCGACATAACGCGCCTCGATGTGTCGGAACTGAAGGCTCCGCCGGCGATTGCCGCGCCGGCCGCGCCCGCGACGGCCCCCATGCAGCCGCCACGCCTGATACCGGCCCTGCCGTTCGTCGCGAACTGGCTCGGCCGCTCCGCCCTGACGGTCACCGTCAGGCTGGGTGAGGTGGTGGGTCTCGGCGCCAAGATGCAGAACGCGTCGGTGACGCTGGCATCGGGCGAGACGCGCTTCACGTTCCGTGCGGCGGCGACCGTCGGCGGCGGTTCCGCCGGCGTCGATCTCGTCTACGATCCGGCGGGCCGCATCGGGCAGACCACGCTGACGGCCACGGCCAATCGCGTCTCGCTGGGGGAACTCTCGACCCTGCTGGGACTGGATCTCGGGCTGCGCGACGGCGTCGCCGATATCGACCTTCGCCTGCGCGGCGGCGGCCGCACGACGCGCGATGCGCTGAACTCGGCCAACGGCTCGATCGACGTCGCCATGGGCAAGGGGTTGTGGCCGCATGGCCAGCTCGCCAACTGGCCGCCTGAGACGCAGCGGCTGCTGGGCGGCACCGATGCCGGCGTACCGTTCAACTGCATCGCCGGACGTTTCGAGGTCAGCGGCGGCGTCGCCAACCTCCGGCGCCTGGTCGTCGATACGCCGCGCGGCGTGCTGGTCGGCGGTGGCTATTTCCATCTGCGTACCGACGGCTGGGAGTTCATCCTGGCACCTGAGGCGCGCGACAACCAGAACGCGGCGCTCGCCGTGCCGATGCGCATCAAGGGCGGGCCCGGCAAGGCCACGGCGAGCGCCGTCGATCCCAACCTCTCCAAGCTTCTGGTGGGTGGCGGTCCGATCCCGAGCCTGGTTGCGCAGGTGGCACAGGCCGGCCGGCAGGCAGGCGCCAACGCCTGCGCCGTGCTGGCGCCTCGCGTGGAAGCCCTGCGGCCCGGTCTGCGGGCCCAGATGCCGGCGCCCACCTCGGACGTCCGCCAGCGGGGCTCGCGGCCGCAAGTGAAGACGCCCGGTCCGCAGCGCAGTCAGGGCCGCTAACCGTGCTCTTGTCGGCGGCCCCGCACCGCGTGTAATCCCGACGCCACGATGCGACAGGAGAACGACGGGTTCCGCATCGTGGTTTGGCCGGGAGCTGAATGAAGCGCTTCTACAAGGAGACGGGCGTCGATGCGGGTGAGGACGGCTTTCGCGTCCTGCTCGATGGCAAGCCCATGCGGACGCCGGCCAAGGCGGTCCTGGTCGTGCCGACGCGGGCGCTCGCCGAGGCGATTGCCGCCGAATGGGCGGCGGTCCCCGACAAGGCCGAGATCAATGCCGCCCATCTGCCGCTGACGCGTCTCGCCGCGACCGGCATAGACCGGGTCGTGGCGCGGCGCGACGAGGTGATCGCCGACACCGCGAAATACGCGGCCTCGGACCTGCTCTGCTATCGCGCCGCCGGGCCGGACAGCCTGATCGGGCTGCAGCGCGAACGCTGGGACCCGCTGCTCGCCTGGGCCGCCGAGCGTCACGGCGCCCGGCTGGTCACGGCGGAAGGGATCGGCTTCGTCGAACAGGCGGCAGAGGCCAGGGCGCGGCTCCACGAGGCCGTGTCGGCGCATGGCGATCTGGCCCTTTCGGCGCTCTACAACCTCACGCATACGGCGGGCTCGGTCGTGATCGCGCTCGCGGTATCGGACGGCCGCCTGGACGCGGCGGGCGCCTTCGCGGCCGCGCAGACCGACGAGCTCTACCAGGTGGATCGCTGGGGCGACGATCCGATCGCGGAGAAGCAGCGCGAGGGCGTGCGCCGGGACATCGAGGCGTGCGCGCGCTTTCTTTCACTTCTGGAAAACGCGCGTCTGCGCGGCTGAGAGGGATCATGGGAGCGGGCACAAGGCTGCGGAAGGTCATGGCCGAGAAGGGCCTCGTCGAGGCGATGGCGGCGCACAGTCCGCTGTCGGCGATGCTCGCCGCCGAGGCGGGCTTCGACGCGATTTGGGCCTCGGGTTTCGAGCTGTCCGCCCTGTACGGAGTGCCCGACGTCAGCATCGTGTCGATGACCCAGCATCTCGACATGACGCGCGCCATGGCCGACCGCTCGGGCCTGCCGGTCGTCGCCGATATCGACACCGGCTTCGGCAACGCCATCAACGTCCTCTATGCGGTGGAACAGTATGAGCGCGCCGGCGTGGGCGCGATCGTGATGGAGGACAAGAGTTTCCCCAAGGTCACCAGCCTGATCGCCGGCGGCCGGCAGGATATGGTCCGCATCGAGGAGTTCCAGGGCAAGATCGAGGCGGCACGCGCAGCACGGCGCGATCCGGATCTCGTCGTCGTGGCCCGCACCGAGGCGCTGATCGCCGGTCTCGGCCAGGACGAGGCGCTGAAACGCGCGCGGGCCTATGAGGCCGCGGGCGCCGACCTGATCCTGGTCCATTCCAAGCAGAAGACGCCCGACGAGATCGAGGCCTTCATCAAGGCGTGGGACGGCAAGGTGCCGATCGCGCTGGTGCCGACCGCCTATCCGCAGATGACGGTGGCCCGGGTGAAGGAATTGAAGAAGGTCGGCCTGCTGATCTGGGGCAACCACGCGATTCGCGCGGCGGTCGGGGCGATGCGCGCGACCTTCGCCCAGATCCGCAAGGACGGCGGAATTCACGGTGTCGAGGCGAGTATTCCCTCGGTCGACGCGGTATTCGATTTGCAGGGAATGGGAACGGTGAAGGACAACGAGAAGCGATTCCTCCGCTAGAGCCTTTCCGGGTGGGATTGAATCGAGCGGAGCATTCCACCTGACCTCACCCTGAGGAGCGAACGCAGTGAGCGTCTCGAAGGGTGGGCACGCGCACCCCGTCTGTTGCCCATCCTTCGAGACGCCGTGCTGCGCACGGCTCCTCAGGATGAGGTGGATGGGGGAATGTGAGATGGAAGGGCTCTAGACGTGATCACGTTATTGGCCGAAAACTGACCGAGGGCCGGAGATATAGATGCAGAAAATGTTGGAAGAACTCGAGCGCAGGCGGGCAGCGGCGCGTCTCGGCGGCGGCGAGCGCCGCATCGAGGCGCAGCACGCCAAGGGCAAGCTGACGGCGCGCGAGCGCATCGATGCGCTCCTCGACCCGGGTTCGTTCGAGGAATACGACATGTTCGTCGAGCACCGCTCGATCGACTTCGGCATGGAAAACCAGAAGATCCCGGGCGATGGCGTGGTCACCGGTCACGGCACCATCAACGGCCGGCTCGTCTATGTCTTCAGCCAGGATTTCACGGTCTTCGGTGGGGCATTGTCCGGCATGCATGCCACCAAGATCTGCAAGGTCATGGACATGGCCATGAAGGTCGGCGCGCCGGTGCTGGGCCTGAACGACTCGGGCGGCGCGCGCATCCAGGAGGGCGTCGACTCGCTCGCGGGATATGCCGACGTCTTCCAGCGCAACGTGCTGGCGTCCGGCGTGATCCCGCAGATCTCGATGGTCATGGGCCCCTGCGCGGGCGGCGCGGTCTACTCGCCGGCCATGACCGACTTCATCTTCATGGTGAAGGACAGTTCCTACATGTTCGTCACCGGACCCGACGTGGTGAAGACCGTGACGCACGAGACGGTGACGCAGGAGGAGCTGGGCGGCGCGCTCACGCACACGCAGAAGTCGGGCGTGGCCGACCTCGCCTTCGAGAACGACATCGAGGCCCTGCTGCAGCTGCGCCGCTTCGTCGATTTCCTGCCGTCGAACAACCGCGAGAAGGCGCCGGTTCGCACGACGCTCGACCCGATCGATCGCGAGGATTTCTCGCTCGACACGCTGGTGCCCGAAAATCCCAACAAGCCCTACGACATCAAGGAGCTGATCCTGAAGGTCGTGGACGAGGGCGATTTCTTCGAACTGTCGCCGGAATGGGCCGCCAACATGGTGGTGGGCTTCGGTCGCATGGCCGGCCGCTCGGTGGGTTTCGTGGCCAACCAGCCGATGGTGCTGGCGGGCTGCCTCGACATCGACAGCTCGCGCAAGGCCGCGCGCTTCGTGCGCTTCTGCGACGCTTTCAACATCCCGATCGTGACTTTCGTCGACGTGCCGGGCTTCCTGCCGGGCACGACGCAGGAGTTCGGCGGCATCATCAAGCACGGCGCCAAGCTGCTCTACGCCTATGCCGAGGCGACCGTGCCGAAGGTCACGGTGATCACCCGCAAGGCCTATGGCGGCGCCTACGACGTCATGGCGTCCAAGCACCTGCGCGGCGACGTGAACTATGCCTGGCCGGGCGCGGAGATCGCGGTGATGGGCGCCAAGGGGGCGGTCGAGATCATCTTCCGGTCCGACGTCGGCGACGCCAACAAGATCGCGGCACGCACCGAGGAATATCGCGAGAAGTTCGCCAACCCGTTCGTGGCGGCCAATCGCGGCTTCATCGACGACGTGATCATGCCGCACGGCACGCGCCGCCGCATCTGCCGCGCGCTCGCCACGCTCGAGACCAAGAAGCTCGAGAACCCGTGGCGCAAGCACGGCAACGTTCCCCTGTGACGGAAGCCGCGTGCATCTCTCTCCCGAGGAGCGCATGAGGCGCGGCCGCATCGTGCGCAAGCACCTGATGGTGGGCCTTCTCGCGCTGCTCGTGATCATCCCGCTGAACTTCATCGTGAGCCGCCAGTATCCGTGGTGGCTCTGGGTCCTCATCGTCTGGTTGCCCCTGATCGGTGCTCACTCGATGTGGGCCAGGGGCTTCTTAGATCGCAGAAAAGAAGGAATGTGAGCATGGCCGCCAAGAAGAAGGTCGCCAAGGTCGCCGCCAAGAGCGCGCCCCAGAAAGCGTCCGAGAGTGTCGCGGTTGCGAAAAAGGCGCCGGCCTCGAAGCAAACGGCCGACGGACCGCTGTTCGACAAGATCCTGATCGCCAACCGCGGTGAGATCGCCTGCCGCGTCATCCGCACCTGCAAGCGGCTCGGCATCAAGACCGTCGCGGTCTACTCCGAGGCCGATGCCGACGCGCTGCATGTGCGCGAGGCTGACGAGGCGGTGCTGATCGGACCGCCGCCCTCGGCCCAGTCCTACCTGCTGATCGACAAGATCGTCGAGGCCTGCAAGGCGACCGGCGCCCAGGCGGTGCATCCGGGCTACGGCTTCCTCTCCGAGAAGGAAGCCTTCCAGAAGGCGCTGGCCGAGGCCGGCATTGCCTTCATCGGGCCGGATGCCCACGCCATCTACGCCATGGGCGACAAGATCGAATCCAAGAAGCTCGCGCAGGCGGCCGGCGTCAGCACCGTGCCCGGCTACCTGGCGGCGATTCCCAATGCCGATGAAGCGGTGAAGATCGCGCGCAAGATCGGCTATCCGGTGATGATCAAGGCCTCCGCCGGCGGCGGCGGCAAGGGCATGCGCATCGCCTGGAACGATGCCGAGGCGCATGAAGGTTTCGGCTCGGCGACCAACGAGGCCAAGGCCTCGTTCGCCGACGATCGCGTGTTCATCGAGAAGTATGTCGAGGAGCCGCGCCATATCGAGATCCAGCTCATCGCCGACGGCCACGGCAACTGCGTCTATCTCTGGGAGCGCGAGTGCTCGATCCAGCGCCGCCACCAGAAGGTGATCGAGGAGGCGCCGAGCCCGTTCCTCGACGCCAAGACGCGCAAGGCGATGGGCGAGCAGGCCGTGGCACTCGCCAAGGCGGTCAAATACAAGAGTGCCGGCACCGTCGAGTTCATCGTCGACAAGAACCGCAAGTTCTACTTCCTGGAGATGAACACGCGCCTGCAGGTCGAGCATCCGGTGACCGAGCTGATCACCGGCCTCGACCTCGTCGAGCTGATGATCCGCGTCGCGGCGGGCGAGAAGCTGCCGTTCCAGCAGAAGGACGTGAAGCTGCAGGGCTGGGCCGTCGAGGCGCGTCTCTACGCCGAGGATCCCTTCCGCAACTTCCTGCCCTCGACGGGCCGCCTGGTGAAGTATCGCGAGCCCGAAGCCGGCCCCGACGTGCGCGTCGATACCGGCGTCTTCGAGGGCGGCGAGATCTCGATGTTCTACGATCCGATGATCGCCAAGCTCTGCACGCACGGCAGCACGCGCGACGAGGCGATCGACCGCATGCGCCGGGCGCTGGACGAATTCTATGTCCGTGGCGTCTCGCACAACGTGCCGTTCCTCGCCGCCCTGATGGCGCATCCGCGCTTCCGCGCCGGCAAGCTCACGACCAACTTCATTGCCGAAGAGTTCAAGGGCGGGTTCACGGCCGAGCATCTGCCGCCGAAGGACCCGGCGGTCCTGGCGGCGGTCGCGGCGGTGGTCGATCGCATCCATGCCCACCGCTCCGGCGCGCCGCAGTCCGAGCGGGTCGTCATGCTCAATCGCACCGCGATGCCGGTATCCGTGAGCGGCGGCGGTCTCGAATTCGCCGTCGACATCGACGCGCGCCGGATCGAAATCGAGACCGACTGGTCGCCGGGTGAACCGCTGATGCGGGCCAAGGTCGACCAGCACCCGGTCGTGGTGCAGATCGATCCCCTGGGCTCCGGCTGGCGCCTGACGCATGAAGGCGGGCAGGCCGACGTGCTGGTGCTGACGCCGCGCCAGGCCGAGCTCTATGCGCTGATGCCCATCAAGGCCGCGCCGGATACTTCGAAGTTCCTGCTCTCACCGATGCCGGGTCTGCTGGCCTCGGTCGCGGTGAGCGAAGGGCAGGAGATCAAGGCCGGCGAGGCGCTGGCCGTGGTGGAGGCGATGAAGATGGAGAACGTGCTGCGCGCGACGCGCGACGGCACGGTGAAGACGCTGCACGCCAAGGCCGGCGACAGCCTGAGGGTCGACCAGAAGATCATCGAGTTCGCCTGAGCCCGATGGCGTTGCAGGCGCGCCTCAGCATCGCCGGCCGGGTCCAGGGCGTGGGTTATCGCGATTGGGCGATGGCCACGGCCCAGCGGCTCGGTCTCGACGGATGGGTGCGCAACCGCATCGACGGATCGGTCGAGGCGCTGGTCGTGGGCGAGGACGAAGCCGTGGGCAGGATGATCGAGGCCTGCCGTCGCGGTCCGGCCCTCGCGCGGGTGGACACGGTCGACGTCGAGCCGGTCGACCTCGACGTCCTGCCGACGGGCTTTACGCGGCTGCCGACGGCCTGATCTGGCCGAACACTTCCTCGAAGGTCTGGGCCAGGGCTGCGTCGAGGTCGGACAGGGTCACCGGCAGGCCGAGATCGACCAGCGATGTGACGCCGTGGTCGGCGATGCCGCAGGGAACGATTCCCGCATAGTGCGAGAGGTCCGGCTCGACATTGATCGAGATGCCGTGGAACGCCACCCAGTGGCGGATGCGCACGCCGATGGCCGCGATCTTGTCCTCGCGCGGGCTGCCGTCGGGCAGCGGCGGCTTGTCCGGTCGCACGACCCAGACGCCGACGCGGCCCTCGCGCCGTTCGGCCTTCACGTTGAAGCGGCCGAGTGTGCGGATCGTCCACTCCTCGAGGTCGGACACATAGCGGCGCACGTCCTGGCGGCGCGCCCGGAGATCGAGCATCACATAGGCCACCCGCTGGCCGGGGCCGTGATAGGTGTACTGCCCGCCGCGGCCGGCGACATGGACCGGAAGACGCATGGGCTGCAGCAGGTCCTGGGCCCGCGCGCTGGTGCCGGCGGTGTAGAGCGGCGGATGCTCCAGCAGCCAGACCATTTCGCCCGCCCGTCCGGCGCGGATGTCGGCGACGCGCTCTTCCATGGCGGCGAGCGCCTCGTCATAGGGGACGACGCCGTCCGAGATGCGCCATTCGAGCCTGTTCATTGTGGCAAAATCGGCACTTCCCGGCCTTCGTGCAAGCCCGCCTTGCCACTGGGGGGGCGATTTGGTATCCCCCGCGCCATCGAACCGGCGCGGCCATGGCGGAATTGGTAGACGCGCTAGCTTGAGGTGCTAGTGCCGCGAGGCGTGGAAGTTCGAGT
>NZ_SCUT01000009.1 GCF_004297265.1 Reyranella sp. | reverse complement strand
AGCCAGAGCGGCGCGGTCTACATCTACGGCATGGGCGGCGACGACACGCTCACCGGCTCGGCCTTCGGCGACTATCTCGATGGCGGCGACGGCACCGATACGCTGTCGGGCGGCGATGGCGCCGATCTCATGCTGGGCAATGGCGGGGTTGATATCCTGCGGGGAGAAGGCGGCGACGATTCGCTGATCGAGCTGGGCGGCGACAGCGTGATCGACGGCGGGGCCGGCTTCGACTCGCTGTTCGTCTGGTCCGATACGGGCGTGACGCTCGACCTCACGGCGGCGTCGATCGAATGGGTGCAGGGCTCGGTGCCGGGCGACGACCATCTCGATGGCGCCGGCAATACCGTGAACACCTTCCTCTACGGCTGGGGCGGCAACGACGTGCTGACGGCGGGTTCGGCCGACGACTACATCGCCGGCGGCGCTGGCGACGACGTCCTGACCGGCGGCGCCGGCAACGACACGCTGATCGGCGAGACGGGCTTCAATCGCTACGTCTACACCGCCGCCACGTGGGGCTCCGACACGATCCATTCCTTCGACTTCAACGGCGAGAAGCTGGACTTCACCGCGGTCGCGGCGATCCACTCCTTCTCGGACTTCTCGACCTTCGAATGGGATCCCCTCGGCCTCGGCTACAACTCGACGACGCTGTTCTACACGAGCGACGGCACGACCAGTGCCATCACGCTGATCGGCGTGCAGACGGCGAGCCTCTCGGACGCCGACTTCCTGTTCGCATAGGGGAAGCCGCCGCTTTCCTCCACTCCGCTTCGCTCCGGTCGCTGATTGTCGATCGGCAGGGCTGCACGGCGGGACGCCCTTTCGCACTCTAGGGAAGCAGCAGCCGCGCCACCTCGGTCACGGCGCGATGGGCCAGCATGATCGCGGGCGGGTCGATCGGCGTGACGAGCGAGGACAATTTCACGATCACGAGCCCGTGGTCGGGCACCAGGAACAGGTTCTGGCCATGGATGCCCATGGCGAACAGCTGGCGCGGCGGGCCGTCGACGATGTACCAGCCGTTGCGATAGCGCGTCGTGCCGAGCCCCATGGCGCCGAAACTCGCGCCGAACTGTCCGGCACGCCAGGCGCCCGCGTCGCCACCGGTCCACAGATCGTCGATCACCCGTGCCGGCACGAGCTGCCGCGCGCCGCGGCGGCCACCGTCGAGGACGAGCTGTCCCAGGCGCGCGACATCGCGGGCGGTGGCGCAGACGCCGCCGCTGCAGCGCGCGGCGCCGCGGCTGTCGACGGTGACGAACGCGTCGTGCGCCGCGCCCATCGGCTGCCACAGACGCTCGCTCACGAACTGCGCATAGGATCGGCCGGTCGCGCGTTCGAGGGCGAGACCCAGCAGGTCGGTGTTGGCCGAATCGTATTTGAAGGCGCCGCCATGAGTGCCGGGGGCGGACGCCATGCCGGTGAAGAAGCGCGCGAGGTCGGCGGGCGGCGCGCCCGCGGGCAGGGCCTCCCAGCCCGTCGCCGCGGCATAGGCAGCGAGCGTCGCGGCGTCGAGCGCGGCGCCGGCCCGCATGTCGAGGAGATGGCGCAGGGTGGCGCCGCGCCACGAGGTGTCGGCGATCCCGGGGACGAGCGACGCGACGGGCGCGTCGAGGTCGAGCGTCCCGGCCTCGGCGAGCACACTGCCCACCAGGCCGGTCACTGCCTTCGACATCGACATCAGGATGTGTGGTGTGTCGGCATCGAGCCCGTTTCCGTAGGTCTCGTGGACGATGCGGCCGCGCTGCAGGACGAGGAAGGCATCGGTTGCCGTGGCGGCGAGCAGCGCCGGCAGGTCGAAATGCCGGTCGGGCGGCAAGGCGACGTCGAAGGCGCCGAAGTCGGCGGTCGGTCCTTCGGGCAGGTCGGAGGGCGCGGGCGCGGCCGCGATGCGCGCGGTCGGGATGAAGTCGGGGACGGTGCGGAACGCGGTGGCGATGACGTCGGACGTGCGCCAGGTGGCGAGCGTGATTGGTGTGTTCTGGGACATGGGCCACGCTAGCCAGAGCGGCGGGCTTCCACTATCCGTGAGGCCCCGCTTTTCATTCGAGATCGTCCGAACGTGGATCCGCTTGGGCAGACCGTCGCGCTGCTGCGCCCGAAGGCCCTGCTTTGGAAGCAGATGCAGGCCAACGGGAACTGGACCGTGCGCTTTCCCGCGAGCACCGGTGTCGTCCTCTGCTTCGTTGCCTCGGGCCGGTGCGATCTTGCCATCGAAGGCGAGCCGCCGCGCGTGCTGGAGCAGGGCGACTTCCTGTTGCTGTCGAGGCCGCCGGTCTGGCGCCTGTCCTGCGAGACGGATGGAACCCGGCCGACGGTCGAGAGAGACTACGCGCCGCGTCCGGCCGCATCCCAACGCGGGGGCGCGCGCTTCCTAGGCGATGCGTCCCGGCCCCCCGAGGTCGAGATCCTGGGCGGCCGCTTCAGCTTCGATCCGACCAACGCCGACCTGCTCGACGGACTCGTGCCGCGTCGTGCCGAAATCCTGTCGCACGATCCGACGGGGCCGTACCTGCATCATCTCCTGGCGCTCATCCGCGAGGAGTCCGCCTCGGAGCGTGCCGGGCAGGCGCTGGTACTCGAACGGCTGCTCGAGGTCCTGCTGGTCGAGGCGATCCGCCAGGCACCGGCGGCGGGTGGCGGGGCGGAACCGGGGTTGCTCGCGGGCCTCGCCGATCCTTACCTCGCCAGGGCGCTGCGCGCGCTCCATGGTGACGTGCGCCGGCCGTGGACGGTGGAGCGCGCGGCCCGGGTGGCGGGCCTGTCGCGCTCAGCCTTTGCCGAACGGTTCGTCGCCGTCGTCGGTCTGCCGCCGATGGATTACCTGCTGCGGCTGCGCATGGCGCTCGCCAAGGACAGGCTGCGCTTCGGGGGCGCGCGGCTGGCCGAGGTCGCGGCAGCCTGCGGCTATCGCTCGGTGAGTGCGTTCAGCACGGCCTTCCGACGCGTCGTCGGCGTCGCGCCCGGAGGCTATGCCGCGAGGACGTGATCGCGAGGGCTGCCATGAAATCTCGGCTCGGTACGTGCTAGGTTGGCGGAATGACGACGTCCCTCCGCGAGGCCTGGACGAGCCTGCCGTCCCGGCTGAAGCTGCTGGAGCCGGTGGCTTTCACCGACAGCGAATGGTCCGTGCTGGAACGCCTGCATGAGCGCTTCAACGATCGCGAGGCACACACGCATCTGCCGCTGGCGATCGCCCGCTTCCGTGACAACGTGGTGAAGGAGATCTTCGAGCGCGCCTGCCAGTTCGACGAGGTCGTGACGGTCAACGTCGACGAAAGCTGGGCGCGGAAGGTCGCCGAGGGCACGGACGATCCCATGGCGGAATATGTCCGCCTCTATAACGAGGAAGTCGACGCGATGATGGGCGTGCTCGTTCCTCCCGCGTCCTATCGCAAGGAGCACTATGCCTACGGCCGGTTCGTCTTCCCCGAACCGCACGGGCTGCACACCGACCACAGCCTGGAGGACGCGGCGGCCGCCGGTGAGCCGATCTGCATCGCGCGTATCGAAACCCTGGGCACGCACTATGTCGACGGCGACTACCGGCTCCAGGACGCCGGGACGCGGAGCATGTTGAACGCGATCCGCTACTGGACTCCGGCTCCCGAGGGCGAGCCCGAGCAGGTCTTCGACGAGCTGCTGCGGCGCGGCACGCTGAAGACCATTCCGGTGAACCACGTCATGCTGATGGTCGCCGGCAACGCCTCGGCCGACGCCCAGGTCACCCAGCACATCTCCGCGCGTCCGCCCGAAGGCGGAATGCACTCGGCCTTCTTCCAGCGGCAGTACCGGCTTACGGGCGTGTGAGGGGCGGCGACAGCGACGGGGCGGTCATTTCCCGTGACGGCCCGCGAGCGCTGCTTCAAGGGCCTCGTACCGTTGCGACAGGCGCGGCGAGTCGACCTTGCGGGCAATGGAACGGGCGGTCCGGAGCTCGAATTCGGCACCGGCGCAGTCGTCGAGCCGCAGCAGCAGCGCGGTCAACGAGAGCCTGGCCTCGGCGGCGTTGAAGACCGAGCCGATCTCCGTCCAGAGGGAAGAGGCGGCCTGCAGCTCGCGCACCGCCTCGTCGAGCCGGGCCGCGTTCAGCATGATCTCGGCCTTGGCTTCGGCGATCAGGGCGCGGATCGAAGCGTGCGGCCAGCGGCTCGGATCGGCCTCCAGCTCGGCCACGATTGCCGCGGCGTGCTCGGCGCGCGCCGTTCGTGCCGCTGCTTTGGCGAGCGTTGCGAGCAGGATTCCGCGCCGCTGCTGCGTCGGCCATGCCCTGCTGAGCAGCGATCGTTCGAGACTGCGAAAGGCGCCTTCGGCATTGCCCTGTTCGAGGAGCAGCAGCGCCTGGCCCGGCTGCGGATCCCAACCGACCTCGTATGCGGCGCGATAGCGAGCTTCGGCCTGCGCGAAATCGCCGGCCGCGAGATGGATGTCGCCCAGCACGCGCAGCGCGTCACCCTTGGCCCAAGGCGCATCGTGTTCCAGCCGGTCGAGTGCCGTACGCACGATCGCCTCTGCCTCCTTTAGCGTGCCCTGCACGCTCAGCACCTCTGCGCGATGCAGATTGCAGGAGCCGGTCAGATCCTCGATGCCGGAGGCACGGTACCAGCGCCCGTAGCTGACCGACCACTGGTCGGCGCGCGCCCAGTCGCCGGACATGCGGCAAGCCCAGAGGATGTTGCAGTAGAGAACGCCCCCGGCGATCGGATCGATGTCGCTCGACAGGCCGAGCGCCGCGGCGAAGTCCTGGTCCTCCAGGCCCGCCCTAATCTCGCCCAGGCATATCTTGAAGAAGCCGCGGTAGACGAGGCCGAGCGACTCGACGACCGGGTCGTCGAGCTTGTTGCCGAGCGCACTCGCCTGCTCTGCACAGGCCAGCGCGCGCTCGGAATCGCCCTCGGCACCGGCGATGCGCGCGCCCATGTAACACCACAGACCATGCTCGCGGCTGTCGTGCCTGCCGCCGATCAGCGATGCCGCGCGCTTGTGCCAGCCGCTGCTGACGGCAAGCTCGCCCTTCTCGAGGTGGATGCGCGACAGCGAGATCGCGGCATTGGCCGCCCGCAGGCGCTGGCCGCTCATGCTGTAGCCGGCGATGGCGCGCGTGAGATGCGGCACGGCGTCGGATGGATGGCCAATGCACTCGATGGCGAGGGACCAGTCCTCGAGGTCAGCCGGCAACAGCGCACCCTCGGCATCGGCATCGGCCGCGGCGAAGGCGTCGGCTGCTTCCTTCCACTTGCGGGCGGCGATTGCCGAGCGGGCCGCCGCGAGATGCGTAGTCGGCGCCGCGATTGGGAGGGGTGAGGAAGCGGCCAGGGTCGAAGTCGCTGCGTCGGCAGGATATGCAAGGCTCTGGGCTGCCTCCGGGGTGTCGTGGAACAGCCGGTAGCCGAAGCGCGGCAGGTTGCGCAACGCGCCGTCCATATTGCCCTCGCGGAGGATGGCGCGGGCAAGGCTTGCCACGCGCTGCAGCGAGGCTTCCGTGACCGTGACGCTGGGCCATAAGGTATCGAGCAGCTCGGCCTTGCTCAGCGCCCTGTCTCGATGGCGCAGCAGCAGAGAGAGGAAGTCGAAGACCAGCGGCTGTACTGCCAGCTCGCGCCCCGCCAGACAGAGGACCCGGGACTCCTCGTTCAGCTCGAACTGGCCGAAGCGATAGACTCCCATCGGAGCTGTTTCCCTCCTCCACAAACACACACGACCGTCGGCAAACGATCAGAAGATCATAAGGGTGGGATAAGGACGCGAAGTTGCGGTCCTGTCACGTTCCACCAGCGAACCCGGCCATCACCTTACCGGAAATCGCCTCGGGAACGAGCCACCTCATACAGGAGAAATGCCATGGAACTCTATGTCATCCGCCGCCCGGCCGCTTGGGCCAATCTCCAGGAACTGGAGGCCGCCGGCGCCAAGTCCGCCCGTATCGGCAATGACGAGATGCCCGACCAGGTCCGCTGGATCCGTAGCTACGTCGTCCACGAGCCGAACGGCCGGATTGGCACCTTCTGTATCTACCAGGCACGCGACGAGGATTCGATCCGCGAGCATGCGGCCCGCGTTGGCATGCCCGGTGACGATTTCCGCCGCGTCGCCGCGACCGTCGTGATCCGCGACGACCCCGCCGACACCTCGACCTAACCCCAGGCGCGCGCGCCGGTCGGCCGGCCCGCACCGGGCCGCCGACTCCTATCGGAGCAATTTCGTGAACACTCGTTCATTCGTTCAATCGCGTCCCTGGAGGCAAGCGTCCGAGGGACGCGCCAGCCACATCCCCGGCGCCATCGCCCGGGCGATCAGCCTCCCTTTTGGCCGGACCATCGTCAGCCGCCTGGCCCACCGCTCTGTCCTTGTCGTACTGGGATGGTGGCGGACCGAGAGAGGCCGGCGGCAGCGGCGCAGGACCATCGAGGAACTGCGTGCATTGAGTGACCATACGCTGCGCGACATCGGCGTCGGCCGAGCGGGCATCCTTCACCTGGATCGTGACGGGCTCGTGCCTCGAGATTTCTAGAACCGGCGTTGTCTGCGCATCCGATCCGAATCCCACTCTCGCCTCGAAAGAAATTCCCATGATCCGTCTCATAGCCTTCGCGTTCGGCCTCGCGGCCTATCTTCTGTTCTTCGTCACCATCCTCTATGCGATCGGTTTCGTGAGCGGCTTTGGCGTGCCGAAGGA
The DNA here is from genome assembly GCF_004297265.1 of Reyranella sp. Lineage (GTDB taxonomy): Bacteria > Pseudomonadota > Alphaproteobacteria > Reyranellales > Reyranellaceae > Reyranella. Next base: position 125,774 of record NZ_SCUT01000009.1, on the reverse strand, counting down.
CATCGACGCCGGCGCGCTCGTTTCCGCGCCGGAGGCGTTGCTGGTCAACCTGGCACTGCTCACCCTGTTCGCGGTCCAGCACAGCGTTATGGCGCGCAAGCGCTTCAAGCGCTGGCTGACGCAGTACGTTCCGGTGGCGGTCGAGCGCAGCACCTACGTGATGGCCGCGAGCCTCGTGCTGCTGCTGTTGTTCTGGCAGTGGCGCCCGATGCCGGGCGTACTGTGGCATACAGACAATGCTCTGGCGTTGGTGTTGACCGGCCTTTCGTTGGCCGGTTGGGCGCTGGTCTTTGCCAGCACCTTCCTGATCAACCACTTCGAGCTATTCGGTCTCTCGCAGGTCGTGAACCATCTCAGCGGCCGCACCGCATCAGCGCCGCGTTTCCAGACGCCGCTGCTCTACAAGCTGGTGCGCCATCCGCTCTATCTCGGCTTCCTCGTCGCTTTCTGGGTGGCGCCGACCATGACGGTGGGACACGCGCTGTTCGCGATGGTGACGACGGCCTACATCTTCGTCGGCATTGCCCTGGAGGAGCACGAACTCCTCGACCTGTTCGGCGACGAGTATCGCCGCTACCGCGAGAGCGTTGCGATGATCGTGCCGCCGCTGTTTCTCAAGGGACGCCGGCAGCCGCGCGACGGGGCGAAAACCTCCCGGGAGCGCTCCGCCTAGCTACGGGGTGCTGGCTCGCACTGGCCGGACTGCTGCCGGTGCCCATTTCGTCCAACGCGGATCGGGCGCAGGATGCCACTTCTTGATCGGGAGAAGATGACATGATGCATCGTCGGCTGTTCGTGACCGCAGGCGCCGCGGTCGGTCTTATCGGGGTCTCCACGCCGGGACGGGCGGAGGTGGTGTGGGTCGCCGTCTCCGGCCCCGGCAACCGCTATCGCCTGAAGATGCCGCTGGGCTACCGCTACCTGCAGGTCCCGACGCACAGCGGGACGCTCAATTCGTATGTCTACATGCTGCCGGACAAGGTGACCCTGGAGCTGCTGGACATCGTTCCGGCCAGTCCGCATCCGGTTCCGTCCGGGGCGGCCCTCGCGACCGCGCTGGAGCAGGCGCAGGGCGGGATGATGAAGAGCTGGCCGGGCAGCACGGTGCGGGAACAGCGCCAAATCCAGACCGGGCCGCTCACCGGCCGCGAGTTCGTCCTGGCGGCGGCGGGCGACCGCTTCGTGCGGGCGCGTTTCTATCTGACGCCGGAGGCGATCTACTCGCAGATCGCGCAGGGACCGATGTCCCAACTCGGCAGCCCGCTGGTCGCGCAGTTCTTCGACTCGCTGCGGTTCGGCTAGCGGGCGCGCGAGCGACGGAGTCGTTCCGGTCGGCGCGAGTTGTGATAGAGAGGGGCCATGTCGGCCCCTTCACAGAAGGCCCTTGCGTCCGGCCGCGAACCCATCGACGAAGGCTCGTTCCGCCAGCTGGTGGAGGGCGTGCTCGATTACGCCGCCTACATGCTCGATCCCGCAGGCACTGTCGCGAGCTGGAACAGCAGCGCGGAGCGCTTCAAGGGTTACACCGCCGCCGAGATCATCGGCAGCCATTTCTCGTGCTTCTACACCGAGGAGGATCGCTGCTCCGGCCTGCCGGCACGCGCCCTCGAGATCGCTCTGCGCGAGGGCAGGCTCGAGCACGAGGGTTGGCGTGTGCGCAAGGACGGTGCGCGCTTCTGGGCGCATGAGGGCATGGATGCGATCCGTGCGTCCGACGGCACCCTGCTGGGTTTCGCCATGGTCATACGCGACCTCACCCGGCGGCGCGCCGCCGGGGAGGAACTGCGCCGCAACCTGGAGGAGTTCCGCCTTCTGGTGCAGAGCGTCACCGACTACGGCATCTACATGCTCGATCCCGAGGGCAACGTCGCGACGTGGAACGCCGGCGCCCAGCGCATCAAGGGCTATACGCAGGAAGAGATCGTCGGTCAGCACTTCTCGCGCTTCTACACCGAGGAGGACCGCGCCGCCGGCGCCCCGCAGCGGGCGCTGGCCACCGCGGCCCACGAGGGCCGCTTCGAGAACGAGGCCTGGCGCGTGCGCAAGGACGGCACGCGCTTCTGGGCGAGCATCGTCATCGATCCGGTGCGCGAGCCCGACGGCACGCTGCGCGGCTTCGCCAAGGTCACGCGCGACATCACCGAGCGGCGCGAGGCGCAGCTCGAGCTGGAGCGGGCGAGGGAGGCGCTGTTCCAGTCGCAGAAGATGGAGGCGATCGGCCAGCTCACCGGCGGCGTCGCGCACGACTTCAACAATCTGCTGACCGCCGTGATCGGCAGTCTCGAACTGGTGCGCAAGCGCCTGCCGGCCGCCGACCGGAACCTGCCGCTGATCGACAATGCCATGCAGGCGGCGCGCCGTGGCGCCACCCTGACGCAGCGCATGCTGGCCTTCGCGCGGCGACAGGAGCTCGATCCCGAACTGGCCTCGGTCGCTTCGCTGGTGGGCGGCATGACGACCCTGTTCGACCACACGCTCGGCCCCTCGATCGTGCTCGACGTCGATTGCCCGGCGTCGCTGCCGCCGGTGCGGGTCGACGTCAACCAGCTCGAGATGGCGTTGCTCAACCTCGTGGTGAACGCGCGCGATGCCATGCCGCGCGGCGGCGTGATCGCCATCTCCGCGCGCGAGATCGTGAACAGGCCGTCTGCGTCCTTCCCGCTGCCGGCCGGGCGGTACGTGCGCCTCTCGGTCCGGGACCAGGGCCACGGCATGGATGCCGCCACGCTGGCGCGCGCGACCGAACCCTTCTTCACGACCAAGGGCGTCGGCAAGGGGACCGGCCTCGGCCTCTCCATGGTGCATGGTCTTGCCGAGCAGCTCGGCGGCCGGTTGCACCTCGAGAGCGTGCCGGGCGCCGGCACGACCGCATCATTGTGGATCCCGGTGGCCGGCGGCGAGGACGTCCCTTCCAACGCATCCGAGCCAACGCCTGCGCCGGAGACGACGCCGCTGCATATCCTCGCGGTCGACGACGATGCGCTGATCCTGGTGAACACCGCCGCCATGCTGGAGGATCTGGGCCACGAGGTCACCACCGCCTATTCCGGCCACGAGGCGCTGGCGGCGCTCGAACGCATGGAACGCGTCGATCTCGTCGTCACCGACCAGGCGATGCCCGGCATGACCGGCACCGAACTGATCGCCGAGATCAGGCGCGGGCACCCCGACCTGCCGATCCTGCTGGCCACCGGTTACGCCGAGCTGCCCAATGGCGAAAGCAGCACCGTGCCGCGCCTCAACAAGCCCTTCCTGCAGGCCCATCTCGACCAGGCCATCGCCGAGGTGATGCGGGGAAGACCCAAGTCCCCCGGCTGACAATGGATCAGGGGCTGTTGCGCCCCACCTTCGGCTCGGTGCCCGCGAGCAGCCGACCGATATTGGCGCGATGGAGCGCGATCACGTAGAGGCCGCCGGCGACGACCAGCAGGCGATAGGGCAGCGGCTCGGGCAGGAGGCAGACGAGGATGGCGGCCGTCACAGCCGCCAGCATCGAGGCGAGCGACACGATCCGGAAGATCGCGAGCACGGCGACGAAAACGGCCGCTGCGCCGATCCCGACCGGCCACGACATCGCGAGCAGCACGCCGAGCCCTGTCGCCGCAGACTTGCCGCCGGTGAAGCCCAGCCAGACCGAGCGGCTGTGTCCCAGCAGCACGGCGAGGCCACACAGGCAGACCGCCCAAGGCAGCCACACAGCCGGCGCCTGCAGTCCGGGATAGAGCCAGCGTGCAAGAAGAATGGCCGCGACGCCCTTGAGAACGTCGACCAGCAGCACTGCCAGCGCCGGTCCCTTGCCCAGCGTGCGCAGCACATTGGTCGCGCCGGTCGAGCCGGAACCATGTTCGCGGATGTCGATGCCCTTGAGCAGCCGGCCGGCGAGATAGCCGGTGGGAAGCGAGCCCAGGAGATAGGCGGCGGCGATGCCCGCCGCGCAGGCGATCCAGAAGATCATGCAACTCCACATTCGTTCCGGGCGTGCGATGTCGCGGCGAGCATCGTCGCTACTTGTCCAGGACCGCCAGCCTGGAAACAACGAAGAAGTTTGCGCTTCGACGTGGCATGACCTATTGATGCGAACCATTCGCAACCGGGCTTTGCGTCAAGTGAGAAGCGCCGACGAAAGAGCGGAGATCTTCATGCAGCACCGGGCGGCGCTGGTGCGGTTTGCCCTGCCGATCGTCGGTGATCGCGCCCGCGCCGAGGACGTCGTGCAGGAAGCTTACCTGCGGTTCGCGCCTAACACCGGGCGTGCGGCGCATCCGATCAAGGAGCCGCTGTCCTATCTCTACCGGATCGTCCGCAATCTCGCCTACGACGTCATGCGCAAGCGCGTGCTCGAAACGAAACATGGCGAGGACTACTCGCGGTCGGCCTTCTGGACGGTGCCGCAAGAGCCGCGCACGCCGGAGGACGACTTCTTCCTGCGCGAGGATATCGAGCGGATCGACGCCATCCTCGAAACCGTGCCGGCGCGGGCGCGTGAAGCCGTCAAGATGCACCGGATCGCCGGCTACACGCTGGAGGAGGTCGCCGAGCAGCTCGACGTTTCGATCAATACGGCCCATCGTCTGGTGCGCGAGGCGCTGGTCGAGATCGCCGTGGCGCTGGCATCGACCGACGCCTGACCCGGGCCGAAAAGCACACATCGAAAAAATTCGCAGGCTGATCGTCTATGGTCAGGGGATGGTTTGGCCTTGGGCCGCTTTGGATGATCGGACGATGACGGCAAGCAGGCCGGACAGAGAGCTTCTTCGGCAGGCCACGGACTGGATGATGCGCCTGTCGGCCGCGCCGGCCGACCGCGCGCTCCACGACGCGGCCGGAGCCTGGCGCGCCCGCGACCCGGCCCATGCGGTGGCGTGGCGGCAGGCCGAGCGGGCCTGGCGCGCGGTGGCCTTCGCGACGCCGACGGAAGCCGATGTGGATCGGGTGAGGGCAGACGAGGCAGGGCATTCGCAAGTCCCGTCGCCAGCGCCTGCGCCGCGGGCTCGCACCTCGCGCTGGATGATGGCGGCCGTCTCGCTGCTCGCGGTGCTGGCGTTGTCCTTCTACGCGCCGCCGCTGGTCATGAATTTCGGCGCCGATCATGCAACCCGGACGGCCGAGCATCGCAGCGTCGGCCTGCAGGACGGCTCGACCGTCGAACTGGGCGCGGCCAGCGCCATCGGCGTGGAGTTCAACGGCAGCACCCGCGCCGTCAGGCTCCTCAAGGGCGAGGCGTTCTTTTCGGTGAAGCCGGGCGACGCGCGCGCCTTCACGGTGCGCGCGGGCGAGGTCTCGATCGTCGTGACGGGTACGGCCTTCAATGTCCGCCTCGACTACGGAGCCGTGGCGGTCCTGGTCGAGCATGGCTCCGTCGAGGTCACGATGCCGGGGACGGCGGCGAAGACACAGGTCCGGCGAAGCCTGAAGGCCGGCGACCAACTGGTCTCCCGGACCGACGGCTCGATCGAGCAGAGCATTCTTCCTGTCGCCGAGGCAGGATCGTGGCGCCGCCACAGGCTGTTCGTCGATGGTGCCACCGTCGGCGAAGTCATCAACGATCTGCGCCGCTACGATCGCGGCTGGATCGTCGTCACCGACGAGGCCCTTTTACGGAAGCGCGTGACCGGCCTCTACGATCTGCGCGACCCGGCCGAGGCGCTGCGCGTTCTGGTCGGCCCGTTCGGCGCGCAGGTGCGTCCGGTCCCGCGGATCCTGACCGTCGTGTCAGGCTCCTGATCGCCGCCTTTCCCGGGCCGTCGAAAAGAAATCGCAGCTCCACGTCTCTGATGTGACACGCAGCCATCGCCAGCCGTGTCGCAGGAGTTTGCTTCGGGGGCGATATGCGTAAGAGCGTGGCGGTGATGTTGACGGTCGTGGCCTTGGCGGCCTCGTCGAACGCGTGGGCACAGGTCGGGCAAGGCGATCCCGCCGGTCCTGATCTGGCGCAGGCCTCGGGCCAGCAGCGCACCTTCGACATTCCCGCCCAGCGGTTGGCTTCCGCGCTCAATGCCTTCGGCACGCAGGCAGGCATCCAGGTCTCGGTCGAGGCTTCCGTCGCGCGCGGGCTCCAGTCGCAGGCGGTCGCCGGCACGATGAGCATCGACGCCGCACTGCGCCAGTTGCTCGGCGGCACCGGCATCGTCGCGCGCTTCACGCCGGGCGGCGGCGTGATGCTCAGTCGCGCGCCGGATGCGAGCGGCGCCCTGCAGCTCGATCCCGTGCAGGTTCAGGGCGCCATCGTTCCGCAGCAGGCGATGATCGACAACTTGCCGGCCCCCTACGCCGGCGGCCAGGTCGCGACCGGGGGCCAGCTGGGTTTGCTGGGCAATCGCGAGGTCATGAACACGCCGTTCAACCAGACGACCTACACGGCGAAGAAGGCGAAGGACCAGCAGGCCAAGACCATCCAGGAAGTGCTGGCCGACGATCCTTCGGTGCGCGCCATGCGCCCGGCGACCAGTCCCGGCGCCGACGGCGCCAACATCCGCGGGTTTCCCGTCAATTCGACGTCCTGGGCCTTCGGCGGTCTGTTCAACATCATGCCGTCGCTCTCGCCGATGGCCGAACTCATGGAGCGCGTCGACATCCTCAAGGGCCCCAGCGCCATGTTGAGCGGCATGGCGCCGCTCGGTGCGATCGGCGGCATCGTGAACGTCCAGCCCAAGCGCGCGCCCGACGAACCGCTGACGCAGCTCACGGGCAACTACATTTCCGGCAGCCAGTTCGGCGCGCATGCCGACATCGGCCGGCGCTTCGGCGCGGACAAGGAATTCGGCGCCCGCTTCAACGGCGTCTTCCGGTCCGGCCAGACGGAACTCCAGTACAACACCGACCAGCGAGCCCTGGCGTCGCTCGGCCTCGACTATCGCGGCGATGGATTCCGGCTGGCGGCCGACTTCGGCTACCAGTCGCAGTATCTGACCGGCATCGCTCCCTATCTGTCGCTGGCCGCGGGCGTGCAGCTGCCGTGGGCGCCCAGCGCCCGCAGCAATCCCACCGCGCAGCCCTGGGGCTTCCAGGCGCGTACCGACATCTTCACCATGGTGAAGGCAGAGGTCGATCTGGCGCCGAACGTGACGGCCTTCGCCTCGTTCGGCGCGCACGACAACCGCGTCACCGGCGTCTACACGCCCTTCACGACGATCACCAGCTTCTACGGCGCGGCCACCAGCGGCGCGCCCTTCAACTACAGTTCGTGGACGAACTACCTCACGGCCGAAGGCGGCGTGCGCGCCGACTTCGACACCGGCATCATCAACCACGAAGCGGCGGTGATTGGCACGATCTATTCGCAGACCGACGGTTTCAACACGACCACCGGCTCGCAGCCCGCCTTCGCGACGAATATCTACAATCCGACGCTGGTCGGTGTCCCCAACATCGCGGTGCCGAGCGCCAACAAGACGTCGTTCGCGGGCCTGAACAGCCTGGCCATCGCCGACACGCTGTCGGCGGCGGACAAGAGGGTGCAGCTCACGGTGGGCGCGCGCCTGCAGCAGGTGGCGAGCGTCAACTACAACGTCGTCAGCGGTGCAACGACTTCGTCCTACAACGAGACCGCGCTCAGCCCCTCGGTCGCGCTGGTCGTGAAGCCGTTCTGGGACAACGTCTCCTTCTACGCCAACTGGATCCAGGGGCTGCAGCAGGGCTCGATCGTGCAGGCGCCGTTCGCCAATGCCGGCACCATCTTTCCGCCCTACAAGTCTACGCAGTACGAAGCCGGCGTGAAGATCGACTGGGGCACGCTCACCACGACGGCCAGCATCTTCCAGATCGCCCAGCCGAGCATCCTGACCAACACCACCACAAACACTCAGTTCCTGGGTGGCGAGCAGGTCAACCAGGGCCTCGAGTTGAACGTGTTCGGCGAAGTCTCGCCCGGCTTCCGCATCCTCGCCGGAGCCATGTTCATCAATCCGGTGCTGGCGAAGACGCAGGGCGGTGTGACCGATGGCTGGATCGCGCCCTTCACGCCGCAGGTGACGCTCAACCTCGGCGGCGAGGTCGACGTAGATTTCGTGCGCGGCCTCACTCTGACCGGCCGCGCGGTCTATACCGGCGCGCAATACATCGACGCGACAACCTTCCCGCGGCGCATGATGCCGGAATGGACCCGCTTCGACGTGGGGGCGCGCTACGCCTTCGACAATCCGGGAGCGCCCGGCAAGCTGCTGGTGGCGCGCCTGAACATCGACAATGTGCTCGACAACAACTACTGGGCCGGCAGCAACACGAGCGCGCTCTTCATGTTCCTCGGTGCGCCCCGCACGGTGCGCTTCTCACTGACGGCAGACTTCTGACGCGACGTCTCGCGCCTTGCCCGAATCACATCTCCTGAACTAGTGTCCCGCCACACGATCGAAGGGGCGGGAAGGCCCTACGGATCAGGGAGGAATTGTGATGCGGACACCGACTCGTCGCGGGCTCATTGTTGCGAGTGCGGGCGCCCTTGCGGCGCCGGCTCTTTTCACCACGTCGTCGCGGGCGCAGGGTGCGTTCCCGACCAAGCCGATCCGCATCATCGTGCCATATCCGGCGGGCGGGCAGACCGACGGCATCGCGCGTGTCTATGGCGAGTATCTCGGCCGCAAGCTCGGCCAGTCGGTGGTGGTCGAGAACAAGGGTGGCGCCGGCGGCACGATCGGCGTGGCCGAGGTGAAGCGCGCACCCCCGGACGGCTACACCATCCTCTGCACCATCTCCTCGTCGCTGATCCAGAACCGGGTCACGGTGAAGGACCTGCCGTACGATCCGGAGAAGGACTTCACCTATCTCGCCATGACGACCAGCCTGGGCGGCCCGGTCGTGGCGGCCGAGAAGACCGGCGCGACCAACCTCAAGCAGTTCCTCGAGTATGCCAAGAAGGTCGACAAGTTGAACTTCGGCGCCTACGGACCCGGCTCGACGCCGCAGATGCTGATCGAGACGATGGCCAGGCAGTACGGGTTCAAGGTCGAGGTCGTGCAGTATCGCGGCGAGGCGGCGATGTTCGCCGACGTCGCGGCCCAGGCGCTCGACGGCGCGGCGGGCAGTCCCGCCGGTGCGGCGGCGGTGATCGCCTCCGGCAAGGGCCGGGCCATCGCCATGATGGGCGACCGTCTTCCGGCCTTTCCCGGCGTGGCGACGATGGTGGAGCAGGGCGCGGTCGGCGGCTTCTACGAGACGCGGGCCTTCGCCGTCTTCGCTGTCCCGGCGGCGACGCCGAAGGACATCGTGAAGAAGCTCTCGGACACGCTGTTCGAAGCCGGCACAGACGAGAAGGTGAAGGCGCTGATGGCCAATTACCTGATCGTCGGCCCGCTTGATTTCGAAGCGACCAACAAGGTCTTCAAGCGAGACACCGAGATCATGCTGAAGGTGATGAAGGAGATCGGTATCAAGGCCGAGTAGTCGGCCGCGCGACGCTTGCCGGTGCAACCACTCAAGGGGAGATCACAACCATGTCCTTCACCGTGACCAGCGACAGTTTCAAGGAAGGCGCCACTCTGGGCATGGAGCACATCCTGTCGGCCGAGTACGGTTTCGGCTGCGGCGGTGGCAACAAGTCGCCGCACCTGCGCTGGTCCGGCGCGCCCGAGGGCACGAAGAGCTTCGCCGTGCACTGCTTCGATCCCGACGCGCCGACAGGCTCGGGCTTCTGGCACTGGGTGGTGGTCAACATCCCCGCGACCACGACGGAGCTCGCGCTCGACGCCGGCAACCCGAAGGCGGGCCTGCTGCCGAAGGGGGCGCTACAGACGCGCACCGACTTTGGCGCGCCGGGCTATGGCGGCCCGTGCCCGCCGCCGGGCCATGGCCCGCATCGCTACGTGTTCACGGTGTTCGCCGTGAAGGAGGAGACGCTGCCGGTGAACGCCGACACCTCGGCCGCGGTCGTCGGCTTCCAGCTGCATTTCAACACGCTGGCCAAAGCGGCGCTTACGGCCACCTTCGAAAGGAAGTAGGGGGCGCCGTGCGCACGGCACGCGCCTCATGCGGGCGGTGAGAGGGCGGTGACTTCCAGGGTGGTCCTGGCGCCGTGCAACAGGGTGTTGCGCGCAATGTATTGCGGCAGGCCATAGTTCTCGTAGCTGAGGAATCCCTCGCGGACTGAGGCAGCGAGAAGCGCCGGGCGGCTCGCGACGGCAAGTTCCAGCGTGTCACCCGCATGCAGCACGGCGGCGGTCGGAGTCATGTTGACAATCAGGTCGACAGGCTCGCCCGGAACGAGCGGGGTCTTGATCCTGTCATCGATGGCCTGTTCGGCCCTGGTCGAGTATTCCGGCATGACCTGCCGAGTCGCGGCGCGCTGGTTTCCCATCGACAGGCAGTGCCGCTTGCCACCGCGATCGATGCGGTCGAGGCGCGCGATTACATGCGTGTCGATCTCGGTGCTGGCGAGGCCCAGGCGAAAACGAGCCGGCCCGACGAGTTCCATATCGGCCGGCACCTTCCAGGCGAAGCGCAGGACGTGAGGCATGACGCTGTCGGTGCCCGGCACGAGGCCAGGAACCTGGGGCACGGCCAGCCAGTGGCTCGCGGCCTCGGCGACCGGTTCGACCTCGAGGGTGCCCGTGGCGGCGGGATGGAGCGCCAGCGTGCGGGAGGCCGGGGGCGGGAAATCCGCCGCTGTCCCCCAGGCGCTTTCGCCGTCGCCCGCGCCGTCACGCCACCAGCGCACGGCCGGCTGGCGATCGTAGCCATTGTCGATCCCCTTCACGACGTGGTCGAAGAAGGCGAGTGCCTCGAGCTGCCAGGAGTAGGCGGGAAGTTCGTACTCGGCCGGCCCGATGATCAGCCATTTGCGGTCGGCCGGCGTGCCGGCATTCTCAAAGAGGTCGTAGGCGCCGAACTGGTGCAGCGAGATGTTGCCCCGGTTCTGCACGACGACGAACGGCACGTCGATCTGCGACAGGCGGCGAAAGGAGCCTTCGTCGGTCCGGTTGTGCGGATCCGTATCGGTATCGGCGAAGAAGGCGACCAGGTTTTCCAGCGCGCGGGGGATGGGTCGGTTCTTCTTGAACCCCTGCATGATGGAATCGATGCGCGGACGCACCAGATTCCACAAGTACGGTCGGTTGACGACGTGGCTCAGGAGGGCGCGCACCGCCGGTGGAACGTAGAGCTTCACGCCCTTGGCCGTGAAGTTGGCGCCGGTCCACAGGCCGAAGAACTCTATGTTCGGATACCCGGCATAGCGGAAGACATGACGGCGAAAGTCGGTGCAGATCTCGTTGCAGAAGAACGCCTTGAGCGCCGGTGGCCGATGCGCGGCGATCGTCGGCTGGTTCATGCCGTAGTATGACGTGCCGAACAGGCAGACATCGCCGGTCGACCAGGGCTGCTCGCCCGCCCAGGCCACGCAGGCAAGATGATCCTGCACTTCGGATTCGGCGTGCCAGCGCCGCAACTCGCCTTCGGACCGGCCGACGCCGCGCGCCGTCACGACGACCTGCGCGTAGCCCCGGGCGGTGATGACCGGCGGCGACCCGATCTCGTTGGTGCCCTTGGGCACGCCGATCGAGTGCAAGTCTCTGTTGTAGGCCGAGAACTGCACGATTGCCGGATAGCGGCCCGGCTTGCGCGGCAGATAGACGTCTGCCGACAGCTTCGTTCCGTCCTTCATCGGGATCATGACATCGGCAAGCAACCGGCAGCCCAGATCCTGTGCGGCGACCTTGCTCGGTTTCCAGCCTGCGAGTTGCAGGTGGTTGAGCCGGCCCTTGAGGGGAATCAGATTGTCCAGCCAGGTCGTCATGGTCTCGTTCCGTCAGTTCCTGGATTTGCCTTCCTCGGCGAGAAGCTTGAACAGCTTCGCCATTCCCTCGGCGGCCTTGGGACGCAGCGTCGAGCCGCCGAGCGCGAGATTGAGCACCGACAATCCCACCCCCAGGGCATGGACCAGCGCCACGGTATTGGCATCCGCAGGAATACCGATGCGATCGGCGGCTGCGGCAACCTCGCCGCGTATGCCGCGCGTCAGCCGCTCGAAGATCGCCCGCGCATCGGCGTCCTGACTGGCCGCCAGGGCGAAGGAAATGAGGACGCGGCTGTTCTCCGCCTTCTCGAAGGCGGCGCCCATGGCATCCGCCAGCTTCCTGGGACTTGTGGAGGCGGCACGCATCGCAAGTTCCACGCCCGTCAGCTGGTCGGCCGCGGTGCGATCCAGCACGGCGGCCAGCAGCGCCTGCCGCGTGGGAAAGTAATAGGTCAGGTGGCTTTGCGAGATGCCGGCGGCTTTCGCCACGCGCGGTTGGGTCAGGCCGGCCAGTCCATGTTCGCGGATCAGCCCGATGGCCGCCATCAGCAGGCGCTCTCGAACGGCGATCTCGGCGGGTGACATATCGGCGACCCTGGTTGGTATACCTACCAATATAGGGCGTCAACGGCTTGGGACGCAAGTCCCGGTCGCAAGCGGGGCTGGCGAAGTGGCTACGCTCGGACCGGGACTGCTGGCGGCCTACCGTTCATCCAGAGGCGGAAATTTCCACTTCCCGTCCCGGATCGGCAGGAACGACCCGTCGTCGACGCCCACCTCGTCGGCGATCCGCTCGTTCGTCACCTGGTTGAGCGCCAGGATGAGATCTCCGTTCTTCTTCGGATCGACCGCCAGGTTCGCCATCTCGTCGGGATCGGTCTGCAGGTCGTAGACCTCAAGGTCGTTCTTCGCGAGCAGCTCCTCCATCGTCTTCGGCCTGTTGAAGGCGACGGGCGAGAAGTAGCGTGAGAAGCGGTAGCGGCCGTCGAAGATGCTGCGGATCGCGGTGCGATTGCGGAAATCAGGCGGTTGTGCCGCCAGCATCTTCTCCTGCTGCTCCGGCGGCTTGGTGCGGAAGGCACGCATATCGATCGTCATCGCGGCCCATTTTGGGTCCGAGTAGGACAGCATGTCGAAGTTGAACAGCGAGGCGGGCCGCACGGCCTTCGGCTCGGCTGTCTCCGGGTTGCGCAGCAGGGCGGAGAAGTCCTTCCCGCGCAGTCCCTCGCTTGCCCGCGCGACGGCGCCGGCGTCCTTGCCGGTGAGTGCGAGGAGGGTGGGCGTGAGGTCGAGCTGCGAGGTGATCGCCTGGCATTCCTTGCCGCCCGGGAGAGCGGGATGGACGATCATCAGCGGCAGGTGGTTCTGCTGGCGATAGGTGTTGGTGCCCTTGCCGCGCATCTGGTGGCTGCCGCCCAGCTCGCCATGGTCGGCCGTGAAGACGACGATGGTGTTCCGCGCCATGCCGTTGTGCTCGAGCGCCGCCATCAGGCGCTCGACCTTGGTGTCGCAGTCGCGGATGGCGTTGAAGTAGTAGTTGCGCAGGTCGCGCCAGCGCCGGTCCTCGTCGGGCCATTGCCCGACCAGCAGGTCGATCGATTGCTGGTAGTAGAGATGTGCCCTCGGCCGGCCCGGCGCGTCGAATGGCTGGTGCCTGTTGGCAGGCAGGGGGACACTGTCCCAGGTTGCGCGATAGAGATCGTCGTCGGGCGCGCGGGCGATGGGGAGCGCATGTCGCTTGCCCTGGATGTTCTCCGCTCCGACATCTGAGTCGAAATACATCGTGTCGTGCGGGTTCACGAGATTGACGGCGAGGTACCAGGGCTGGCCCTTCGTGCGCAGTGTCTGCGCTTCCGTGCGCAGCCACGTGACCGCGGTCGCGAGCGTGCCGTCGTCGTACTTGTAGCCGCCAAGGGTGCCGTCGATCAGGTCGCCGACTCCGAAGAAGTCCTGGAACCCGTAGGACTGCATGGTCTTGCGATAGTCGAGCAGCGGCGCGTCGACCGGCCTGTCGTTGAGGTCCATCGTCGCCGAGAGATGCCACTTGCCCTGATAGGCGGCGTGGTAGCCCAGTTCGGTGAGCCTGTGGCCGATCGTCCTGATCTTCGTCGAGAGGTCGCGCTGCCAGATGTAGTTGAGATTGTCGGCGATGCCGGTGTGCTGGATGTGCTGGCCGGTATAGACGACCGAGCGCGCCGAGGAGCAGACGCAGGAGGCGGCCTGGTGATTGAGGAAGGTGACGGCCTTCTTCTTGAGTGCCTCGCGGGCCGGCACCGGGAACGGCCATTGCGGGAAGAAATGCTCCTGGTCGACCAGCACGAAGAGGATGTTGTAGCCGGTGGGCATCGTGGCTGTGGAAGGAGCGGCCTGCGCCTGGGCTCGAGAGATCCCGCCGGCCAGCAGGGTCGTGCCCAGCAGGGCCGCACCGGAAGCCATGGCCGCGCGGCGGGACGGGAGGGACGAATCGTCTTCGGGCGTCGTCATCCGGGGCTCCTCGAGTGAAGGTGCCTCATGCTACGCGGATCGGGTGGACGATTGCATGTGAAATGAATTCGGCGTTTTGCGTGCGTCGACGTAGGGTGGGTGCAGTGGAGCAGGGAGCGGAATATGAACTTTCGGCGTATCGCGGTCGAAGAAGCCTTCGTCACGCCCGAGATCATGGCGGAATGGCGCAAGGTGCTGGCGGGCAGCGACGTTGAGCCCGGCTTCGCGAAGATGGGCGAGTCGATCCTGGCGCAGACGCCGGCCAACAAGCCGCTGGACGACCGCCTGCTCGACATCGGCGCGGCGCGCCTCGCCCACATGGATGCGATCGGCATCGACATGCAGGTCCTCTCGCTCACCTCGCCGGGTGTGCAGGTGTTCGACGCCGTGCTGGCGACCCGACTCGCGGCGGAGTCGAATGATGCGCTGGCCGCGGCCGTGCGCGCCCATCCGACGCGCTTCGCCGGCCTCGCCGCCATCGCGCCGCAGGATCCCGGGGCGGCGGCCAAGGAGATCGAGCGGGCCGCCAACACGCTGAAGCTCAACGGCCTGATCGTGAACTCCCACACGAAGGGCGAGTATCTCGACGCACCGAAGTTCCGGCCGATCTTCGAGGCGGCCGAAGCGCTCGACATGCCGATCTATCTCCATCCGCGCGAGCCCGCCGCTTCCTGGGTCGCTCCCTATCTCGATTATGCGCTGTGGTTCGCCGGCTGGGGCTTCGCCGCCGAGACCGGCCTGCATGCGATGCGCCTCATCATGTCCGGGACGTTCGATCGCTTCCCCAGGCTCAGGATCGTGCTCGGCCACATGGGCGAAGGGATTCCGTTCTGGCTGCAGCGCATCGACAACCGCTACCGCCTCGAGACGAAGATCGGCGCCTGCGAGAAGCTCGAGCGCCTGCCCAGCGAATACTTCCTCGACAATTTCGTCATCACGACCTCGGGCGTGACGTCGATGCCGGCGCTCCGCCTCTCGCTCGACGAGCTGGGCGTGGACCGCATCCTCTTCGCCGCCGACTTCCCCTATGAGGACGACGCCGAAGCCGTCCGCTTCATGGACGGCGCCAGCATCACCGAGGAGGAGCGACGCAAGATCTACGAGACCAATGCGCGTCGAGTGTTCAAGCTCGACGTCATTTGAGGCTGAGGGCGTAAGGGACGCGTCTGCTTCGGCGGCGCCGGCATATTTGTAACGGCTTGTAACCAAGCCGCCGCCAGACACGGCACGAAACAACTCGAATCCGTCCAGGCTCCGCGGACTCGCTATAGCGGTGACATGTCCGGTTCCAGAACATCGTTCGCTGCATCGCGCCGTCTGCCCATGAAACCACCGTTGAAGGTCCTTCCGCTCCTGGCGGCGGCCGTGGCTTTGATGGCGGCAGCCTTCGTCGTGGCGCGCCCTCGCAGCGAGCTCGCCTGCGGCAGCGCCCAGTGCCTGCGGACCTCGAGCAGATTACCCGTCGTGCCCCAACCAGGAATAGGAGATTGAAATGCCTGTCGCCATCGTCCTGAGACACCTGATGCCTGCCGTGATCTGTGCAGGTTGGATCGTCGCCGTGGCCGGATGCGCCCATGCGCCAGCGGAAGCCGAGGCGCGCGCGGAGCATGAACGGAACAACGATCCGGCCGAGCCGACGAACCGCGTGATCTTCAAGGGCAACAAGTTCGTCGACGACAATGCCCTGCAACCGGTCGCCCGGGCCTATCAGGAGCACGTTCCAGGTCGAGTGCAGAGGAGCGTCCACAACTTCACCAGCAATCTCGGCCAGCCGGCCGTGGCGCTGAACGACGCTCTGCAGGGCAATTTCAGCCGGGGCTGGAATACCGTCCAGCGCTTCGTGATCAACACGACGGTCGGAGGCGCGGGCCTGTTCGATGTCGCCACGGACTGGGACCGGCCCGGACACCAGGCCGATTTCGGCCAGACGCTGGGCGTATGGGGCGTGGGCCCCGGGCCGAGCGTCCAGTTGCCGTTGCTCGGTCCCTCGAACGTGCGCGACAGCGTCGGCAAGGTCGTGGACTTCGTGGCGAACCCGGTGGGGCTGATTCCGGGGGGCACGATCGCGACGGTCGACACCGCCAGCAAGGCAGCTGGCATCGTCGACGGTCGCGCGCGTGCCCTGGGCGTCACCAGTTCCCTGGAACGCGAATCGCTCGACTATTACGCGACCGTGCGGGCCGCTGCCGCCCAGCGTCGCGCGGCGCTGGTCGCCGAGGGAAGGGCCGGTGAGGTCGGCGACGCCGGGATGAGCCGCCAGACCGCTCCAGGCGCCGGTCCGGCAACGGACTGAGCGTTGCCGCCGGCAATGGCGCAGTCCTCATCGTCACCATGCGTCCGTGGAGCCTTCCATGAAGATATCGCCAAAGCATCTGCTCATGGCGGCAGCGGCTGCCCTGCTCGCGGCGGCCCTCGTCCTGTTGTCATGGCCCGTGCATGCGCCGGCGGCGCCGGCAGCGGCCGCGGCGAGCAGGTTCTCGGCGCGTCCCGCCGGCGAGAGCGCCGGTACCGCCATCGTGGCGCTGGGCCGGATCGAGCCGGCCAGCCGGCTGCTCAGGCTGGACGGACCGCTGGGCAACGACGCCGGCCGCATTGCCAGGATATTCGTCGCCGAAGGCGAGCGCGTGACACGGGATCAGGTCCTGGGCGTTCTCGATACGGAGCCGCGGCTGGCGGCAGCGCTGGCCCAGGCCCGGGCGAACGTGGCAACGAAGAGGGCGCAGCTCGCGCAGAAGCTCGCCGAGTTCGACAATAGCGAAAAGAGCCTCGGCGCCGCCGTCGAGCAGCAGGTGGCCGAACGCGATCGCGCCCAGTGGGACCTCGAACGAACGCGCCAACTCGCCAAGGCGGGGCTCTACAGCGACCCGGCGCTGATCGACAAGCGGCTGGCGCTGCTGTCGGCGAACCGAAAGCTCAACGCCTCGACGCTGGCGCTCGAGCGCATCCAGCAGCGAGACGCGAACGGCAAACGTCTGGAGGAGGCGGTCGTGCGGGCAGAACTGCAGGCCGTCGAGGCAGCCGCCGAAAGGGCCCTCACCGATTATGCCCTGTCGCGCTTCCGGGCCCCGGTGGACGGCACCATCCTGCGGCTCCACGCGCGGCTGGGACAGCAGCTGGGCACCGACGGGTTTGCCGAGCTGGGCGACGTTTCGACAATGGTGGTGCGCGCCGAGGTCTTCGAAGCCGACATCGCCGCCGTTGCCGTCGGCCAGCCCGCGACCGTCACGTCGAGGTCGCTCGCGACACCGCTGGACGCGACCGTCGAGCGGATCGGCATGGTCGTCGGAACCCAGAGCGTCATCCGCGAAGATCCCGCGGCGGTGCTCGATTCGAGGGTGGTGGAAGTGTACCTGAAGCTCGACTCCGCCTCGTCGGCCCGCGTCTCGGCGCTCACCAACCTGCAGGTCCGCGTGTCGATCCGGCGCGTCGCAACGGCCACCGGCCCGAACTTGTCGCGGCTCTCGCGTGCAGATTAGGGATCTGGTCCGCCGCCGCACGCCGCTCGGCTGGAAGCAGCTCGTCCATTCGAAGGGCCGGATGGCGATCGCCACGGCGGGGGTCGCCTTCGCCGTGCTGCTGATCTTCATGCAGCTCGGTTTCATGAACATGCTGTTCGAGTCGGCCGTCATGATCCATCGCCAGCTCAATGCCGACATCGTGCTGGTGTCGTCGACGTCGCGCGACTTCGCAAGTCCCGGCACCTTCCCGCGCAGCCGGCTCCTGCAGGCGGTGGGCGTGCCGGGCGTCGCCGATGCCGAGGCGCTGTATGTCACTCCGCGCGACTGGATCAAGCAGTCGGAAACCAATCGCGGCGAGCGCGCCCAGATGCTGATGATCGGCGTCCGGCCCGATTTCGCGGCGTTCCGCGATCCCGAGATCGCGGCCCAACTGCCTCTGCTCGTCGAGACGGGAACGGCCCTGTTCGACCGCAAGACGCGCGGCAACTTCATTCCATTCCGCCAGGCCATCGAGCGGGGCGAGCGGCCGCAGACCGAGCTGGGCGGACGCACGGTGACGCTGGTCGGCACCATGCAGATCGGTTCGTCGTTCGGCAGCGAGGGCGTGCTGATCGTATCGGACCAGACCTTCTTCGAGTTCGCCCTGAACAGGGTTCCCTCGGCGCCGAGCGTGGGGCTGGTGAACGTGGCGCCGGACCACGACGCCGCAGGGGTCGCGGCGGCCATCCGGGCGCGCTTCGGCACCTATGACGACACCATGGTCATGACCATGGAAGACTTCATCGAGCACTCCAAGGGCCGGATGCGGCGCGACTCGGCGATCTCGTTCGTTTTCACGTTCGGCACGATCATCGGCATGATCGTGGGGGTCGTGATCGTGCTGGAGATCCTGTCCGCCGACGTGCACGACCATCTGGCCGAATACGCGACCTTCAAGGCGATGGGCTTCAGCAACCGGGCCTTGCTCGGCGTGGTGTTCGAACAGTCGCTGATCCTGTCGGTCGCCGGCTTCGTGCCGGGGCTGCTGGTGTCGCTGGGACTCTACGCCGTCGTGCGGTCCGCCCTCACCATGCCGATCGCGATGACGGTCGAGCGACTGGTGCTGGTGTTCGGGCTCGCCGTGACCATGTGCGCCCTCTCGGGCGCCCTCGCCATGCGGCGCGTGCGGAAGGCCGACCCCGCGGACGTGTTCTGATGCAGGAGCCGGCGGTGGAGCTTTCGCGCCTGTCCCATTGGTACGGCGCCGGCGAGACGCGGCGGCAGGTCCTGTTCGAACTGGATCTGGTCATCCCGCGCGGCGAGGTCGTCTTCCTGATGGGACCGTCGGGCTGCGGCAAGACCACCATCCTCACCCTGGTCGGCGGGTTGCGGTCGGTGCAGCAGGGCTCGGTCCGGGTGGCGGGCAGGGAACTCGCCGGCGCGAACGAGGCGCGGCTGATCGCCAACCGGCGGCAATGCGGCTTCATCTTTCAGGCGCACAATCTGCACCGTTCCCTGACGGCGCGCGAGAACGTGCGGATGGGGCTCGAGGCGCAGGGCCGCGGGCTGCCGCCCGATGCCGACGAGCGCAGCGAGCGCATGCTGGCGGTGGTCGGCCTCGCCGATCATGCGAACAAGTTCCAGCATCAGCTGTCCGGTGGCCAGCGCCAGCGCGTGGCCATTGCGCGCGCGCTGGTGGCCGAGCCGCCGCTCATCCTCGCCGACGAACCCACGGCTGCGCTGGATAGGCAGACGGGCCACGACGTCGTCGCGCTCCTGCGCCGTGTCGCCCGCGAGCGCGGCATGACCGTGCTGATGGTGACCCACGACAACCGCGTGCTGGATTTCGCGGACAGGCTCCTCGAAATGGAGGATGGCCGGATCGTCGCCGCCCGGCCGGGCGCGGCCGCGGCGGCGCCGGTCAACCCGTGAAGCGCCGGCTGTAGCTGCGCACCCGCTCGACGGGAATGTGTGCATGGCTCTGAACGACGATGAACGTGCCGCCCGGATCGCTGCCCTGAGGCAGTCCGGCCAGGCGCACGAAGTCGTCCGCCTCCCAGACACACGACCGTTCCGAGCAGAGATGCACGTCGCCGCCGTAGCAGGAATCCCAATGCTGGTGGTAGGCGAGCAGATTGCCCTTCAGCTCCGCGACGCTGGTGTAGAGCGAATACTCCGTCCACGGAACGGTCCCGATCCTGCGGGCAAGCCGGAGCCAGAGTTGCGCGGTGGCGTCGATCGCGCCGTTGGCCATATGCGCGAGAGCCTGGAAGGCGAGGTCGCTGTGCAGGATGTTGGGCGTGACCGACAGGCCGTGGCCCTGGCGATCGTAGGGCACGCCGATCGACCCCGCGACGTTGCGCCACCACGCCTGACCGCTCTTGGGTTCCCAGCGCGACACCGCGCGACCCTCGCGGACGAACGTCCTGCGATCGAAATCCCCGACGCAGACGATGTCCGAATCCAGGGTCAGATAGCCGCCGAAGCCGAGGCGCGCCGGAACGTAGAGCTTGACGATCTGCTGCCGGAACCAGCCCGGCATCAGGTAGAAGGGGCTGAAGGGCGCGAAGAAGTCGCTCTCGGGGCGGACCGTGACGGCCACGGTCTTCGCGTGCGGGATGCTTGCACGAACCGGCGCGACGTCGCGCCGGGGCGTGACGATCAGCAGTTCGAGCGGAAGCGGGTCTTGCCAGTGACGCCCCAGGGAGTCGATCAGGAGGCTGGCGCGCTCCAGATCGTCCCGGCCCCGGATGCGGCGCCGCGCCAGCGGCAGGATGGCTCGGCGAACTTCGGAGAACATCCGTTTCAGAAGCGGTAGCCGACGGTCGTGATCAGCGTGACGGCGGTGTCGGAGACGGAGATCGGGCTGGCGACCGCGCTGCCCCCGAGCTGGGACAGCCGGGCGCTGGTCGAGAGCATCCAGTTGGAGGCGAGAGCGTAGTTCGCCCTGACTTCGAACCCGAAGTTCTTGATCCCGGCCCCGGCGCTGTAGGGCGCGTAGCCGGAGTTGATCGACTGCGTGGCGTTGATGCCGAAATACGTCTGCATGTAGGTGGAGTCGGCCCACGTCGCGAAAAGCCGGCCCATGACCATGAACCGGTCGTCGATGCGCCAGGGTACGCCGAGGCTGCTGTCGATCAGCAGCCCGCTGTTCCCTTCGGTGACGAATTTTGTCAGCGTCGCGCCGAGCAGGACCGGACCGAGCTTGTAGTTCACGAAGCCGCGGACGCCGAGGGCCGCGGGAATGTCTCCCAGGCCGTTGAGGCGCCAGTTGCCCGGTTGGAACAGCCCGCCGCTCTGGTTGCGACCGAAGTTGTAGGTGAGGCCGCCGCCGATCTGCAGCCCGTCGAGGCGCCAGTAGGCACTGAGGCCGAAAGGATCGAGCGCGATCATGTCGCGCCAGATGACGTTCAGGTAGGGCAGGGGCATCACGGCATAGGTGTCGCTGCCTTCGTAGGAGGGCCGGAGTGCCCCGCCGGCACCCAGGGTTACCTGCCAGTCCCTGCCGGTCCGTCCCGAGGCGAACGGATCGTTCAGGGGCTGGCCGGCGGCCGGCGCGACGGCGAGGAGGGCCGCGAGGAAGCCTGCCGGGATGCCGAGTGTCGACACGAGTCTTGCTTGGAGGGTCATGAAGCGTGCGGCTCCCGCGTTGAGGTTCGATGCCTTTGATATGGCATAGGGACACGGCGGCGACGCGACGGCCGGACGGCTCGATTGTCACGGAAGGTATCGGCAGGGCGGCGGGAAACAGTCGGAAACAAATATGTCGGCGATCGAACGCCGCCGTCGATGCCACGGAACCCGTCGCGCGCCCGGGCGGCTGCAAAGGTGCGGGCCGGAAACAATGGGAAACAAATTTGGCGCCGTGATCGGCCGTCACGGGCATGTAGAATGGGCGAAATGCACAGCCCCCACATTCTGATCGTCGAGGATGATGCCGACATTCGCACGATGGTGTCGCGCTTCCTGACGAAGCACGGTTGCCGGGTCACGGCGACGGCCGACGGTCCATCGATGTCCCGCGCGACCGCGACGGCCCGTATCGACCTGGTCGTCCTGGACATCATGCTGCCCGGCGAGGACGGGTTGAGTATCTGCCGACGTCTTCGCGCGACGTCATCAGTGCCGATCATCATGCTGACGGCGGCCGGCGACCCGGTCGCCCGGGTCGTGGGGCTGGAAATGGGCGCCGACGACTATGTGGCCAAGCCGTTCGATCCGCACGAACTGCTGGCCCGCGTCCGCGCCGTGCTGCGCCGTGCGGCGGCGCTTCCCCAGGCCGAGAAGCCGGTGGGACCGATGCGGTTCGCCGGGTGGCAGCTCGATCCCGTGGGCCGCGAGCTGCGCAGTCCGGCGGGTGTCCGCGTCATGCTGACGAGTGGTGAGTTCGACCTGCTTCTCGCGTTCTGCCGGCATGCCCAACGAACGCTGACGCGCGATCAGCTGCTCGATCTCACGCAGGGCCGCGGGACCGAGGCGGTGAGCCGCAGCATAGACATTCTCGTCAGTCGGATTCGACGCAAGATCGAGGACGATCCGCGCGATCCTGCGTTGATCAAGACGGTCCGTTCCGGCGGCTACGTCTTCACGCCCACTGTGGACGCGCGGTGAGGTTCGCTCGGCCGTTCGGCGTGATGAGCCGGGTGGCCACGCAGATGATCGTCGTCCTCATCCTGTCCAGCCTCCTGGCCTGGATCGGCATAGGTTCGCTGTTCGTCACGCTGGCGCCCGAGTCCATACTGTTCCTGTCGCCGACGGTGACCCGGCATGTCGTGAGTGTGTTCAACGTCCTGCATGGTCTCGAGGCCCTGCCGGCGGCCGGTCGCGCACAGCTGATTTCAGCCTTTCAGCGCGGCGACTTCACGGCGAGTCTGGTCGACGAAGCGCCGCGCCTGCCGTCGAACGACGTGGACTCGGAGGGCGAATTCCGGTCGTGGTTCTTCAGCCAGATTCCGCCCGGTGTGGAGGTTCTCGGCATTCACTTCGAAGGCAAGGTGGGCACGGTCGTGACCAGGCTGAGCGACGGCCAGATCGTGGTCTTTCGCCTGGTACGGGACGTCCCGAGCTTCCTGAGCCTGCCGATCGTCCTGCTGGTCACGTTTATGGTCGCGTCGATCATGCTCCTGACGGTGTGGGCGGTGCGCCGGCTCGCCTCGCCGCTGTCCCGATTTGCGGTGGCGGTGGACCGGTTCGGCGGGGATGGCGATGAGGCGGTGCTTCGGGAGGAGGGGCCCGCGGAACTCCGGCAGGCGGCGAGAGCCTTCAACCGCATGCAGCAACGAATCCTGCGCCTGATCGAGGATCGCACGCGCATGCTGATGGCCATCAGCCACGACCTCAGGACGCCCCTCACGCGCCTGCGGCTGCGGCTGGAGGAAGTCGGCGACCGGAAGACCCGTCAGCGCATGCTGGACGACATCGCCCTGATGGACGAATCGATTGCGTCGGCGATCGCCTATGTTCGCGAAGGCGGGACGACGGAAGCGCCGGAAATGGCCGATCTTCCGTCGCTGCTCGAGACGGTCTGCAGCCGGTTCGAGGATGCCGGCCATCCGATCGTCTACGAAGGTCCCCGGCACTATGCGCTGCAATGCCTGCCGCTTGCCCTGGAGCGCGGCATCTCCAACCTCGTGGACAATGCCGTCAAGTACGGCACCGCCGTCACCGTCCGTCTCGACACGACGCAGGCCGGCCGTGTGTCCATCGACGTCGAGGACGATGGGCCAGGCGTCCCGGACGCCGAGAAACCGAGGGTGGTCGAACCCTTCTATCGTGGCGACGATGCACGTCACAGTGTCGGTGGTTTCGGTCTCGGACTGGCGATCGCCGCAACGGTGGCCCGGCACCATGGCGGCACGTTGACCCTGCACGACCGGGCACCCCATGGGCTCCGGGTCCGGCTGGAGATTCCGTCGACCTTGGCTCAGTAGATCTTGAGGTCGTAGTTCAGCACCACCCGCAGTTCCTCGCTGCTGGTGACCGTGCCGCCCTGCCACACGGTGGAGCGGCCATACTGCACGCGGAACCAGAGTCCCCGCAGCGGCTCGTGGTCCGGGCGCCAGTCGACGTGGAAGTCCCATTCGGTCTCGACCAGCGGCGCGCCCGCGGCGGGGGCGCTGGTCCAGCCGTTGAAGAAGTGGGCGGCCAGCGCGATGCCCGGCAGGCCGACCGGCTTCAGCGTGTGCGACAAGCCGATCATCACCGCCTGTTCGCCGGCGCGCTGGAAGCCCTGGATCAGCGCATCGGTGTAGAAGGGGTTGGCGCTCCACGGCGTGAGGATGCCGAGGCCAGGGTTGGTGACCGAATAGCCCAGGGTCAGGATGCCGGTCTGGTAGCCGAGATCGACCTTCATGCCGAGCTGGTTGGTGGCGAAGGCATTGCCGCCGTTGAGCGGCGTCTGGCCGGTGCTGTTCTGGGCGACGAACTGCGCCGCGGCGAGCGCCGTGAAACCGCCGCCGAAGTCATGGCCGACCTTGCCCTCGGTGTAGAAGATGTTGAGCAGGTCCTGGCTGTAGTAGTTGATCGCACCGATCGAGGCCGGGCCCCAGTTCATCAGGGCGCCGACGAGACCCACTCCGGCGTTCGAGGTCGGAGCGCCGGCGGCGCTGGCCATCGACTGGAAGGCGATCGCATCCCGCGGCTTCATGGCATCGAGGTAGGCGGCACCGTAGCGGAAGCTCGGCCCGCCCGCGTCCCCTTCGAACGTTCCGACCAGCCTGTAACCGGAGAAGGTATTCGGCGACATGCGGTTGTCGTGCGCCCCGACGAAGGGCGTGTTGTAGAGGTGCCGGCCGAGCGTGATCTCGTAGGCGTCGCCGAGATGGACCTGGGCATAGAGCTGGCCGAACACCGCATAGCCCTGCTGGTCGGGCAGCAGCAGTCCCGTGTCGCCGTATTGCGACGGCGCGACGATCGGGAAGGACGTGTAGAGCACCGCGCCCAGCGAGACGAGGTCGAACAGCTTGCCGGTCTCGGCCGAGATCGAGCCGCCGCTCGCCCAGGCCTCCTGGATGGTCGCGCTGCCCGGCGGGCGCACGGCGTCGCGATAGTAGCTGCGGGCGTCGATGCTCACTTTCGAGTCGCGCAGGAACGCCGGCGTGTCCTGCCATCGTTCGCGCAACTCCGGAAACGCGGTGAGCGGCGGCGGCTTCGGCGGCGTGAAGATGCGCTCGATCGCCGTCAGGTCCTCCGACGGATTGCGCGGGATCGGATATTCCTGCTTGCTGGCCTGCGCCAGCGCCGTGGCCGGTCCCATGAGGACCGACCCGATTACCCCCACCGCCGCAAGCCCGGTCGTCGCGGTCGATCTCACAGCGGTAACGGGAGGAATAACGGCACGGACCCTCGACCTATCGGAGGCTCACGGTTGGAACCGAATGATTGCAGGCCGTGGCGGTACTACGACTCATCGAGCTCCTCCAGCATCCGGTCGGCTTCGACCTGTAGTCTCTCGATACTGGCGATCAGTGTCTCGGCGTCCTTCTCGGTGAGAGTACCCAGCAGACGCTTTTGCCGGCGCCGGGCGTTGGCCATGATCGCGTCGTACACTTCCTTGCCTTGCCGGGTCAGGCTGACGAGCGTGCGCCGGCCGTCCTGGCAGTCCGGCACGCGCCGCACGAAATCGCGTCGCTCCAGCTTCTGCACCGTAAGGCCCACCCAGGCCTTGTCCGTCGCCAGCGCCCGGCTGACGTCGCGCGCGCTCGTCGTCTCGAGGGCTCCGATGATCGACAGCACGCGCCATTCCGGCAGGGTCACGTCGAACTGCTCGCGGTAACGGCGGCTGCTGTAGAGGCCCAGCGTGTTCGACAATCGCAGCAGGCGGGTGGTCAGCAGGTCGGGGACGATCTTCGACTCTCGCATGCCAACGCCTTAGCACTTGACCGCATCATCGCTCAAGCCATATGGTAGTGATCACTACTAATTGGACGAGAGGAAACACCCTTGGACATCGCCTGCGTGTCCTCTGCCGCCAACGATCTGGGGGAGTCGCCCGTCTGGGACATCCGTTCGCGGCGGCTCTACTGGATCGATGCATGGCGCAGCGAGGTCCACGTCCTCGACCCGGCGACTGGCGAGACACGCTGCATCGAGTTCGCGGCGGCCTTGGCCGGTCAACCCATCGGCTCGATCGGTTGCCATGTCGCCGGGGGTATGATCGCGGGCGTCAAGGGCGGCTTCTGGCATCTCGACCTGGAACGGGGCGCGGCGCGTCGGATCGCGATGGTCGAGGGCGACCGGCCGGCCACCAACCGGCTGAACGACGGCAAGTGCGACCGCGCCGGGCGATTCTGGTGCGCCTCGGTCAACACCGATCATCGCACACCGAGCGCCGCGCTTTGGCGGCTGGGGCAGGACGGCACTCCGACGCTGATGCAGGACGGCCTGCTCGTCGGCAACGGCATCGCCTTTGGCGCCGACGATCGCACCCTGTACCTCGCCGACACCTTCACCAGGACCGTGTGGCGCTACGAGTTCGACATCGCCACCGGCGCGCTCGCCGACCGGCGGCCCTTCCTGTCGACCGCCCATATCAGCGGCTTCGTCGATGGTGCGACTGTCGACGCCGACGGTTGCTACTGGGCGGCGCTGTTCCGCGGTGGCGCCGTCGCTCAGTTCGATCCCGACGGCAGACTCGTGCGCCACATCCGCCTGCCGGTCTCCAATCCCACCATGTGTACGTTCGGCGGGCCGGACCTCGACATCCTCTACGTCACCTCGGCCCGTCGCTTCCTCGACGAAGCGGCGCTTCGCGACCAGCCGCTGGCGGGGCGTGTGTTCGCCATCGAGGGCCTCGGCGTGCGCGGACTTCCCGAACCCGAATTCGATGAGAAGGTGAGAGCATGAGTCGACTCCCGCTGTCCGGCGTGCGCGTGCTCGAATGCGCGAGCGTGATCGCCGGTCCCTACTGCTCCTATATGCTCACTCTGCTGGGTGCGGAGACGATCAAGATCGAGCGCCCGTTGCAGGGGGACTGGATGCGCAGGCAGGGCGGCGACGCGGCGCTGGTCGCCGCGGGCCTGGGCAGTACGTTCCTGTCCTGCAATGCCGGCAAGAAATCCGTGTCGCTGAACCTCAAGGACCCGCGCGGCGTGCAGATCGCGCGCGAGCTCGCCGCCGGCGTCGACGTCATGATCGAGAACTGGCGGCCTGGCACCGCCGAGCGCCTGGGCGTCGGCTTCGACGCGATCAAGGCCGTCAATCCGCGCATCGTCTACTGCTCGATCTCGGGCTTCGGCCAGGACGGACCGATGTCGCCGCGTCCGGCCTACGATCACATCATCCAGGCCGTCTCGGGCATCATGTCGGTCACCGGGACGCCGCAGACGGCGCCCAGCCGCACCGGCCCGCCGCTGGTCGACTACATGACCGGCCTGTCGGCCGCCGTGGCCGTGCTCGCGGCCCTGCGCGAGCGTGATCGCACCGGCGAGGCTCAGCACGTCGATGTCGGCATGCTCGACTGCGCCGTTGCAGGCATGGGCTCGATCGTGTCGGCCCATGTGAACGGCGGCGTGCCCGCCGCGCCGATCGGCAACGCTGCCGCCAGCGGTGCGCCCGGGTCGGGGATGTTCGCGACCCAGACTTCGCCGCTCGCCGTCGTCGCCAACACCGAAGCGCAGTACGCCGCGCTGTGCGGCGTGCTGGGGCAGCCCGAGCTGCTGACCGATCCGCGCTTCCGTGAGCCCGCGGCCCGCAAGCAGAACCAGGACGCGCTGCGCGCCCTGATCGCGGCGCGCCTCGCCGGGCGCCCGGCGATCGAATGGGAACAGCTGCTGGCCGCGGCCGGCGTGCCGTGCGGTGCGGTGCGGTCGGTGCCCGAGTTGCTGGCCGAGCAGCAGGTCGTTGCGCGCGACCTGTTCCGCCGCCTCGAGCTGCCGCAGCAGGGTCGCGACGCGGCGCTGACGACGGCCGGCTTCAAGCTCAACGGTCAGCGGGTTGCGCCCGAGCAGGCGCCTCCACTGCTGGCCGCCGACAATGAAAGCGTGCTCGCGGAGCTGGGCTACGACGCAGCGCAGCGCCGCACCCTGCGCGACGACGGTGTGTGGTGAACGGGGTGTGGTGAGAAGCACAACGATACGAGGGAGGAAACAAATGCGAAGGCACATCATGGCCGGCCTGCTGGCGGTTGGCTTGGCGGCGCCGGCGACGGCGCAGGACAAGGCGAGTGTCGGCTATTATCCCGGTGCGTTGATCTCGATGCCGGTGCTGGTCGCCAGCGAGCGGAAATTCTTCGAGAAGAACGGCTTGACGGTCGAACTCGTGCCGGTCGCGAGCGGCCCCGCCATGACGTCCGCCGTCGCCAGCGGCAGCGTGACCTTCGTCAACAATTCCTGGGACAATCTCATCCTGGCGGTCGACAAGGGCCTGCCGGTTCGTGCGGTGGCCGGCTCGACCGTGAAGGTGCCGTTTGCCCTGATCGCCCGCAAGGGCCTCCCCCTGCCGCATCTGGCGGAAGGCTATCCCGCCGACATCAAGGACCTGGTCGGGAAGAACTGGGGCGTGCTGGCTCTGGGCGTGTCCGTGCACTTCATGGCGCAGACCATCCTGACCGATGCCGGCTTCAAGGCGAGTGATGCGACGTTTCTGGCCGTCGGACTGCCCAACACCGCCCGGCCGGCCCTGCAGCGCGGCACCGTCGACACCTATCTCAGCATCGAGCCGCTGCCCTCGATCGTGGCGGCCAACAACGAAGGGACCGTCGTGGTGGATCTGGCAAAAAACCAAGGGCCCAAGGTGTTCCACGATCTTGGCTACAATGGCTGGTGGGCGTCGAGCGCCACCCTCAAGGACAAGCCTGAAGTCGTCGCGCGTTTCACCAAATCGCTTGAGGAATCCTACTGCTGGTTCAGCAGGCCCGAGAACCTCGACGAGGTCGTCACCCTGATGAAGAAATACGTGAAGGTTCCCGATCTTTCCGACGACGCCTTCAAGACGATGGTCAAGGGGTTGTTGCCAACCTTCGGCCCGGAGATCACGTCGCGCACCATCGACATCTGGTCGAAGCTGCTGGTCGACAACAAGCAGCTCGCTGCGTCCAAGACCCGGCAGGACGTGGTCGCCCCAACGGCGCGGGAAAGCTTCCGCTGCCCCGGTTAGGCATCCCGCGATGGACATGAACCCCGTCGACATCGCCGTCCACGACCTGGTCGTGAACTTCGGCCAGGTGCGCAGCGTCCTGACCGGCGTCGACCTCGCCGTGCGTCGGGGCGAGTTCGTCGCCCTGATCGGGGCCAGCGGCTGCGGGAAGACGACCTTGCTGAACGTCATCGCCGGCCTCGTGCCCGCCGCTTCCGGCACCGTGACGGTCGCGGGCTCCGGCCCGGCCGCCGGGCGCGCGGACATCTGCTATGTCCTGGCCCGTGACGCGCTGCTGCCCTGGCGCACCGTCATGGGCAATGTCGAGTATGGCCTCGAACTGTCCGGCGTGGGCCGCGAGGAGAGGGCGCGGCGGGCGGCGACCTACATAGAGAAGGTCGGCCTGAGCGCTGCGCGTGATCTCTATCCCTCCCGGCTCTCACAAGGCATGCGGCAGCGGGCGTCGCTGGCCAGGGCCTTTGCCGTCGACCGCAGCCTCTATCTCATGGACGAGCCGTTCAGTGCGCTCGATTCGCAGACCAAGCTGGTGCTGCACGACCAGCTCCTCGGCCTGTGGGAGAAGAGCGGCGCCACCGTCGTCTTCGTGACCCACGACATCGGCGAGGCGATCACGCTCGCCGACCGGGTGCTGGTGATGTCGAAGAAAGGGACGGGCGTCGTCGACGAGATCCGCGTCGATCTCGCGCGACCGCGGTCGGCCGAGGCGTTGCAGGCCGACGCCCACTATCACGATCTTTACCGCAGGACCTGGACCTCCCTGAGGGCGAGCGCGCAATGACCGACATCGCGAATTCGGAAGCAAGTCTCGGCTCGGCCGTACGCCCGGCGGGCAATCGTCCGGCCTTGATCTTCGCGGCGCGGGTGCTGTTCCTCGTGCTCATTCTCGCCGCCTGGCAGGGTGCCGTCGCGGCCGGCCTTGCCAGTGCCGCCTTCGTGTCGACGCCGATCGGCGTCGCGCAATCGCTGTGGCAGCTGTTCCGGGACGGCGAGATACTCCCCGACCTCGGCACCACCGTGCTCGAGATCGTGATCGCCTTCAGCCTGTCGGTCGTCTTCGGCATTTCCAGCGCCGTCGTGCTGGACCGCAACGACTGGCTCAACCGCATCGTCTCGCCCTTCCTGACGGCGTTCAACAGCATGCCGCGCATCGCGCTGGGGCCGCTGTTCATCCTGTGGTTCGGGATCGGCATCGCCTCGAAGGTCGTGCTGGCCTTCTCGCTTGGCTATTTCATCATGCTGCTGAGTACGCTGGGCGGCCTCAAGAACGTCGACCGCGATCTCCTGCTGATGTCGCGGCTGTTCGGGGCGTCGGAACTGCGTCTGTTCCGCCACGTCCGCTTCCCCTGGGCACTGCCCGGCATCTTTGCCGGGCTCAAGCTCACCCTGATCTACTGCAGCGCCGGCGCGGTCATCGGCGAGATGATCGCCGCCAAGAGCGGCCTTGGCGTGCTGCTGCAAAGCTACAGCGGCCGCTTCGACATTGCCGGCGTCCTGGCGCTCATCCTGATCGTCGCCCTGCTGGTGATGACTCTGACGGCCCTCATGGACATGATCGAACGCCGTCTGCTCGAATGGAGCAGGGGTAGTACCGACGTGCCTGGCTGATCGGGCCGGAACCCGGGAAGCGGGGTTCGAAAGCGCCCGGTTGATCCTTGTCCGAAGCGGGACCGTCAGCCGGCTTGGCCCGGTCCCAAATGCCCCCTTCCGTTCCGGCGGGTCGCCCGCCATAAGAAGGGGCGGGGGAGGGCCGATCGACGGCCTTCGGAGCGGACAGGGAAGTTGGGATGGCCGGGCTTTTGGGGGATTGCGGGACAGGGGTCCTGAAGCTCGTCGTTGTTGGCGCGGCAGGCGCACTTCTTTCGGCCTGCGCCGGCGACAGCACCTCCTATCAGGAGCAGGCGCTCCGCGCGTCGGAAGGCGGCGACCTCAAGGCCGCGACCAGCCTGGCGCAGAAGGAGGTCGAGAAATATTCGGCCGCCGACCAGTGCTCCTCCACCACCAACTATAATTGCGGCACCCTGGCGCTCGCCCTGAGCAGCCTGGCCGAATACCAGATCCTGAGCGGGAACCTGGCCGCCGGGGAGCGCAGCTTCGACCGCGCCAAGGGTACGCTTCAGCTCGTGCCGAAGGAGAACAAGCCCAGCGCCACCGGCATGGTCTATCGCGACGTGTCCGAGGCTTACTGGAAGGCCGGCGACAAGAAGCGCGCCATCGCCGTCTTCAAGGAGGGCACGACCCGCGGCGCCGACGAGTGGCTCTACACCACCTCCGCTGCCAAGGCCGTCGCCCGGCAGGAGGGCCGGCCCGCGGTTCCGAACGCGGCAACGGCGGCTCCCGGAGCGCCCACGGCCCTGGGCGCGCCGGTTCCCCTGGCACCCGGCACCACGCCGGTGTCGGCGACCGAGTCCGACACCATGGTGAAGCCCAGCATGGTCAACGATCCGGCCATCAACGATCCGATGCGTGGACTGCCGCCCAGTTCGGCCGACCCGGCGCCCGCACCGCTGGCGCCGAGTCCGCTCACGCCGACCCCGCTGCAGAGGTCGCGCTAGCCCTTCAGATCTGCGCCAGTCCGCCGTCGACGAAGACCTCGCCGCCGGTCATGAAGCTCGAGTCGGAAGAGGCGAGGAAGGCCGCCACCGCGCCGGTCTCGGACGGCTCGCCGATGCGGCCGAGCGGTGTCGAGGCGCCGATCGCCTCGAAGGCTTCCTTGCCCACCACCTCGAGCGCCAGGTCCGTCCGGGTCGGTCCCGGCGAGAGGACGTTCACGCGGATGCCGGTGCCCTTCAGGTCGAGCGCCCAGCTGCGCGCGAGGTTGCGCACGGCGGCCTTGGTGGCGCTGTAGATGCTGAACTGCGGCGTGCCCATCTCGCCGGTGGTCGAGCCGGTCAGGATGATCGACCCGCCGGCCTTCATCAGCGGCAGGCCCTTCTGCACCGAGAAGATCAGCCCCTTCACGTTGACGTCGAAGATCTGGTCGTACTGTTCGGGCGTGATCGCGCCCAGCGGGGCGAAGGCGCCGGTACCGGCATTGGCGAACAGGATGTCGAGTCCGCCGCGCTCGGTCTTCACCGTCTCGTACAGCCGGTCGAGGTCGGCCAGGTCAGTCACCGACCCACGCACGGCGCGCGCCGAATTGCCGAGCTTCGCCAGGGCCGCGTCGAGCGGTTCCTGCCGCCGGCCGAAGAGGTAGACGAAGGCGCCCTCGTCGACGAAGCGCTGCGCCGCGCCCAGCCCGATGCCGGTGCCGCCGCCGGTGATTACCGCTGTCTTGCCCTTGAGTCTGTTCATGATGTGCTCCTGCATTTGAGGTTGCACAGAGCTGGAGGCGTACCCACCTAAGGACAAGTATGCACCTTTTGGTAAGTGCCTAAAAATGTCAGACACCTGTACCCCGACCCTGCCGGGCTTCACCTGCGGCCTCGACGCGACGCTGCGGGTCATCGCCGGGAAGTGGAAGCCGCTGATCCTCTACTTCCTGGCCCAGGGCGGTCCGACCCGCTACGGCGAGCTGCGCCGCGCCATGCGCGACGTGAGCGACAAGATGCTGATCCAGCAGCTGAAGGAGCTGACGGCCGACGGCCTCGTGCAGCGCACCGACTACAAGGAGGTCCCGCCGCGGGTCGACTACGCCCTGACCCCGCTGGGCGAGAGCCTCGCTCAGGCCCTGGTGCCGCTCTGCACCTGGGGCACCGAGAACCTCGCCGAGGTCACGAGGGTCTTCGCGCAGCGCGAGAGGACGAACGGCGCCAGCCAACCCGGCGCGAAGGCGGAACCTTCGCCGAGTGCTCAGTGACCAACCCCGCGCCCGGCCGGTCTTCCTCAGTGTTGGGCGGGCTGGCTCTCGGCGCCGCGACGGTGGTGTTCTGTCTCTTGGCGGGTGAGGTCGCGACGCGCCTGTGGGATCCGGACGTCTCCCTGTGGCACTGGCCCAACTCCTTGGTCGAGGCCTCGGAGCCGGCGCCAGGGGAGACGCAGTTCGCCTACGATTCGATCCTGGGATGGGCGCCGGTCGCCGGTTCCTCGGGAAAGATGCTGGGCAAGTTCCTCACCTTCACCGACGAGGGCACGCGCGCGCAGAACCGCGAAGCGCCCCGGGCGATCGGTCCGTCGATCATGACGTTCGGCGATTCCATGACCGAGGGTTATGCCGTGGGCGACAACGAGACTTGGCCTGCCGAACTGGAACGCATCACCGGCCGGCCCGTGCTCAATGCCGGCGTGCGCGGCTATGGCCTCGACCAGATGGTGCTGCGGGCCGAGCGCCTCGTTCCCGAGTTCAGGCCGGCGACGGTCGTCCTGGCCTTCATCGCCGACGATATTTCGCGCACCGCCCTCTCTGTCCGCGACTCCCGGGGCAAGCCCTATTTCGTTCCGGACGCGCAAGGAGGACTCGCGCTGCACAACGTGCCGGTACCGGGGGTGAACTTCCCGCCGCCGGTCGTGCTGGCGCGGGGGCTGCTGGGCCATTCGCACCTGTTCGACCTGATCGTGACGCGCCTCGGCCTGCGGGCCTACTGGTCGGGCCGCGAGATCGGAACGGGCGTCGATCCCTTCGTCGTATCCTGCCGGCTGATGGACCGTTTGGCGTCCCTGGCGAAGCGCGAGGGTGCCGCCGCCCTAGTGGTGGCCTTGCCGGAGCAGGGTGTGTTCTTCGACGCGAAGGCGGCCGCCGGCCAGCGCGAAGCGCTGACACGGGTACTCGACTGCGCGGCGCGGGCGGGCCTCGATACCCTCGACACGACTCCTGCCTTCGCGCAGGAGAATGTCGGCCGCGATATCGACGCCTACTACACGATGCTGCACTTCACCTTCCGTGGCGCCGCCCTCGCCGCACGCGAGATCGCTGCGACGCTCGGCGGCGCCCCGAAGTGATCGCGAAGGGGAGCTTCTACCCGACTTTCTTCGCCGGCGGCGGGGACCAGGTGCCGTTGATGATCGACGGCGGCGTCTCGGTGGGCCAGTAGAGGCGCAGCATCAGCTGGAACTTGCCCTTGGGCGCGGGCAGCCAGTTCGACTCCTTGTCGGCACCGGGCGATTCGTTCTGGATGTAGAGATCGGTCGAGCCGTCGGCGTTGGCCTTCAGCTTCTGCCGCGCGCTGATCGAGTAGCGGTTGATCGGGTTGGCGACGAAGAAGAAGTCGGCGTCGTACATGGTGAGCGACCAGAAGCCCTTGACCGGCGGCAGCTGGCCCTTGGGGAAGCGCATCACGTACTTGTTCGCGCCGTCATAGTCGCGCCCGTCGGCGTCCTTCATCGACATCGGATAGATCGCGTCCTGCGGCCGGTTGGCCCCCAGTCCGATCGCCGTGACCAGCGCGCGGTTGAGATAGTCGGTGCCGTAGATCCCGGTGACGGTGTCGTAGAGCCAGCCGTTCACGTTCTTCACCGGCTTGCCGACCTTGAGCTGCAGCATGATGCGGTCGAAGGCGATGTGCGGGATGCGCGCCACGAAGTCGGCGTTGAGCTTCGTCCTGTCGAAATCCTGGCCGGGCACCAGGCCGATGCGGGCGAAGCGCGCGACGGCCGCGGCGTCGGCGGCGACCGGCGGATTGGTCTTCATCAGCTCGGCCAGCAGCGTGAAGTAGGAGACGGCGTCGAGCGCGTTCACCTGCTCGCGCACCGCCGTCTTCATGTCGACCTTGGGATCCACGATGCCGGCCGGCGGCGTGTAGTCCTTGCCCCAGGCGCTGAGCGGCACCAGCTTGCACTGGTCCTGGAGCGCATGGACGGCGGCGTAGTCCTCCGGCGTGCCGGTGCAGTAGATGCGGCCCAGCATCCAGACCAGGCTGGTCGGCGACTTGTATTCCTTCACGCCGGCGGGGAGCGTGCCCTTCCAGCCCGGTCCGGTGATGGCGTAGGTCTGCGCGCCGGTGCCGGTGGTGCGCGACCCGGGCACCTGGAAGACGCTCGTCCAGCCGTCGAGCATCGGGAACAGGTAATAGCGGCCCTTCATGTCGGGCAGGCTGAGGATCCACGGCTCCTTGCCGACATCGGCCCAGGCGATGGTGTAGAGCGTGTCGGCGTTGGGCGCGGTGACGTCGCGGAAGGCGGCGCTGGGATATTCACGGATGCGTGCGAACTGGCCCATCGGCGCGCGCGTGCCGGCGGGGGCCGCGACGTTGGTCATGATCCGCCGCGTCATCTCCATGGTGACCAGCGGGTAGCCATAGACATAGGCGTCGGTCCCCAGCCAGAACTCCTCCAGCCCGCCGAGGATCGGCACGCCTTCCTGGGCCTGTGCGCCCGCAGTGGGAAGAAGGCCGCCGAGGGCCGAGAGCGTGCCGGCGAGACCGCCCAGCGTGGCGTTGCGACGATTGATGGCCATGATCGAACCTCTCTCTTTCAGAACCGGAAACTCACGCCCAGGACCGGGCCGTAGAAGACCTCGTTGAGGCCGAAGGCGGTGGCGCCGCTGCCGCTGTTGTAGTTGACGCCGAGCGCACGGAAGCCCGCGAGGGCCGCGATCTGGTAGCCGCTCAGCTGCCAGTCGTAGGAATAGACGGCGATCGCCTGCCAGCTCAGCGAGTTTTGCAGGTTGAAGCCGCCGATGTCGCCGCGCACCGTGATCGTCTGGTTGGGCGCGAGCTGGTGGCGCAGGCGCAGGCCGACCAGCGGATCGACCCAGGCCGTGGTGCCGCTGTCGGCCAGCGCGAAGCCGCCGCTGCGGCTCAGGTTGAAGCGCGTCGTGTCGGCGTTGAGCAGCGCGTCGAAGGTGCCTACCAGGTTGACGTTCCAGTAGCGGAAGCCGCCGACGGCTTCGAGCGTCGTCGAGCCGCTGCCGTCGTCGCCCCAGCGCGCCAGCCGGTAGACGCCGCCCAGCTCGGCGATGAACATCTGCATCGTGAGCGCCGCGTTGGCCGTCGCGCTGAGCTTCAGGCCGGCGACCGGGTTGCGATAGGCGGCCTGGCTGGTGGTGAAGCCCATCCTGGTGAAGACGAGATCGGCATAGACGCCGACCGGTCCCCTGTCGGCTTCGAGATAGCCCATGAAGCCGATCAGCGAATCGCTCTTCTGCAAGAGGTCGATGAAGCTCGCATTGGTGTCGACCGTCTGGCCGTGCGAGGTGGTGCTGCCGCTCACGCTCATCAGCCAGCCATAGCTGGCGACCTGGAAGCGCCAGGCGTCGGGATCGGCTGCCACGGCGGTGTTGGCGGCCGCCGGCTCGGCCATCGCCACGCCCGTGCAGGCGAGGACACCCCCGACGACGAGCACAGCAGCCGCCAACTTCCGATTCACGAGGGCTTCTCCGGCCATTTCGAGGGGGACTATTTCTCCCCGGCGGTGTGCCAAAGCGCCTTGCCGGAGGCCATGACAGTTTGCGCCAAAAGTGCAATCTTCCGCGCAACGTGACTGTCCTCGCGACCTCCGATGAACTCGGCCCGCCCGCCCGCCGCAGCGACTCTGCAGCTCGCACCATGCGTGTCGGGCCGATGTTCGGTCTGGAAGCGCTGCTGGGGCGGTTCGGGGTCCCGCTGGCGCCGCTGATCGGCGAGGCCGGCCTGCCGCCTGACTGCTTCGGCCATCCCGACAATCGCTGGCCCGTCGACCGGCTGCTCGATCTCGTGGCGCGCTGCGGCGAGGCCGCGAACTGTCCGCATCTCGGGCTGCTGCTCGCCCAGCCGGTGGGACCCGCCGCTCTCGGCGCACCGCTCGCCCGCCTGCTGGGCGGCGCCCTCACGGTCGAGCGGGCGCTGCGCGGCCTCACGATGAACCTGCACCTGAACGGCGAGGCGCTGGTGCCGGCCCTCTCGGTCGGTCCCGACGGCGCCTGCTTCAGCATCACGCCCTATGCCTGGCACCGGCGCGGCACCTTGCATCTCGAGGACTTCTCGCTGGCGGCGGCGATCAACATCCTGCGCTTTCTGGGCGGTCCCCAATGGACGCCGCTGCGCGTGACCTTCGCCCATCGCGAGCTGGCCGACCGCCGGCCCTACGATGACTTCTTCAAGGCACCGCTCGTCTTCGATGCGCCGCAGAGCGCCGTGTACTTCGATCCGTGCTGGTTGCCGCGGCGCCCCGTGTCGACGCCGCCGGGACCGGCCGGGCCGCCATCGCCGCCCGCGGCCGGCGAGGACCTCGACATTGCCGTCCGGGCCCGCCGGGCCGTCATCGGCGCAATGGCGCAGGGCATCGTCGGCGTCGACGCCGTCTCTTCCGCCACCGGCCTCAGCCGGAGGACGCTGAATCGCCGCCTGGCCGAACGCGGCACCTCCATCCGCGACCTGATCGCGGAGGTCCGCCTCCAGGTCGCACAGCAGTTGTTGCGCGACACCGATCTCACCGTCGCCGACATCGCCGTCACCACCTGCTATTCCGACGTCGCCGCCTTCTCGCGGGCGTTCAGCGTACGGGCCGGGCAATCGCCGGCGGCGTGGCGCAGCGCCCGAGCCTAGACCCCTTCCGCTTCGAGTTGAACCAAACCCCTCATCTCGAGGAGGCGCGCCGGCGAACACCGACCGGCCGTCTCGGGCTGACTCGCGCGGTCGGCAACTTCCATCGGGGCCGCGCGTTATACGTCGCAAGAAATGGCCAATTCCGCCTTGGTTTGGCCCGCAGCGCTTCCGATGATGATCGTGTGCCCCATCCGGGCTGGAGGGTGAGAGATGCTGACGACCTTTGCGAGGCTTGTGCTTGTTGCGGGCATCGGCATGGGGGCGGCCGCCTGCCAGGGCGATAGCTACGGCCAGCCGACCGGCTACCAGCCCGCGTACAACAACGGCTATTACGCGCCGCCGCCGCCGCGCTATGCCTATTCGCAGCCCGCGCCGGCCTATTACGGCAATCAGGGCTACGCCTATAACAACGGCTACAATAACGGCTACTACAATCAGGGTCCGCGGATGACGACCGTGACCGTCACCAACCGCGGCCAGAACGGCTACGCCGACCAGGTCGTCCAGCAGCAGGTGGCCTGCGGCACCCAGTATTACGACGGCTACCGCCAGCGCTACGCACGCTGCTGATCCGGGCGGCGGAACGCTGTCGCACACGCCGCACCAACGCCGCCGCATGGGCTGATAAGAACCTCCGGGGAAGGTCTCCGGGGGTTTTTCATGCGTAGAAGGAATTTCGTCGCGCTCGGTATTTCGTTCGCCGCCGCACCGCTCGTCGGCACGGCCACGGGCACGGCCAGCGCCCCGGCCCAGACCCAGACCCAGACACCGGATTTCCCCAGCAAGCCCATCACCATCCTCGTGGGCTATGCCGCCGGCGGGAACATCGACGTGACGGCGCGCACCGTGGCCCAGGCGATGTCGAAGGTGTTGGGCCAGCCGGTCGTCATCGACAACCGGCCGGGCGCCGCGGGCCTGATCGCCCAGACCGCCGTCGCTAAGGCCAGGCCCGACGGCTACACCCTGGTGCTGGCCGGCACGACCGGCTTCGTGCTGGCGCCGCGCCTGGTGCCGACGCCGCCCTATAAGGTGGAGGAGTTCGCGGGCATCGGCTCGACCTCCGAGACGCCGCTGGTGCTCGAGGTGCCGGCCAACAGCCGCTTCAAGACCTTTGCCGAGTTCGCGGACTACGCCGAGGCGAACCCCGAGGCGGTGCGCATCGGCCATGCCGGCAACGGCACGACCAACCATGTCGCGATCCTGCGGATGCAGCAGATGCTGGGCACGAAGTTCACCGCGGTGCCCTACAAGGGCTCGTCGCCGGCCATCACCGACCTACTCGGCGGCAACATCGACGCCGTCGTCGACCAGATCCCCAGCTCGATCGGCCAGCTCCGCTTGGGCGCCTTCAAGCCGCTGGCGGTGACCAGCCTGAAGCGCGCCACCGACCTGCCCGACACGCCAACCCTCGACGAGCTCGGCCTCAAGGGCTTCGAGATCGTCACCGGCTCCGGCCTGCTCGCGCCCGCCAAGACGCCGCCCGCGACGGTGAAGGTGCTGGGCGACGCGCTGCAGAAGGTGCTCGACGATCCGGAGGTCCAGGCCAAGCTGCGCGGCCTCGGCACCGAGGGCCGCAAGATGACTCCCGAGCAATACGACGCGCTCCTGAAGAAGGAGGATGCGGCGGCCGCGCAGATGATCAAGGATGGGTTGCTGAAGGCGGAGTAGGGGCGAAAGGCCCGATGGCGGGAGGTGCGGAGTGTACCGGCAAGCATTGTAGAACGGCTCGTCGAAGCAGTGCTACAGATAGGATCGTAGCTATCATGCGAGCGGACCTTGGCAATCTTCCGATCCTGAGGGGTGAGTGCGACCCTATTGCCGGCCCCACACAAGCAGCTTCACTCTGAGTGTGCCTCTCCAGCAGCGATGATGTGTTGGGGCATACGCTTAGAACGACCTTTGCCAGCGCCGTCACGACGCTCCCGAGTGGGCGAGTAGATCGAAGTTGCTCCTGTCTTGCAATGCGTTCCAGACTCCTTTCTAATCCGTTCTTAAGAAGTATCTAACCTCAGGTTGTTATATGAGTATCGAGGCTACAATTCGGGGCGCGAAGGATGAATTGGAAGCCTTTCGCAAATTTTTGGTGGATGATCGCGCGGATGCGGTCTTCGTCAATGAGGACAGGACGGATCACATGAACGCAGTTCGACCGTTAGGGATGACAGCGTTCGAGTATCTCGTAGTTGCTTTTTCTGCTCATATTTCAGCTAGCGTAGCTCACGATATGATCCATGCTGCTTTAAGTCGATTTAGAGAACATCGTAAGCAGACATCCAAAATTGAGGTGACTTCGGTCACTGCCGACGAGTCAGACGAGTAATTTGCTTTTTGACAAACTGGGTTAAGCCCGGAATATTTTTCTCTAGGTCATAGTGGCCACCTATAAGGCATTGGATCGGAGCGAAGCCAATAACTAAATCTTTCATTGCATTGTAATACATTATTTCTGTGACCTTTTTGATTAAGATCTCTTGGCTTGGGAAGCATTGTTCGGAGAAGGTATATTCTTCTTCTTGATCATACTTGTAGATAGCTAGTGGCGGTCTGCTTGCCAAAAAATTCTCAGAAAGAATGATTTCGGTGACAGATTCTGCTGTTGGATTCGCTGAGAAAAGTTGATCCTTGTAAGATAGCAAGAGTTCAATGCCAGCGTAGCCTAAGCGTCCTTTGTACTGTTCCTTAAGTTGCAATCCAGATAATTCTTGAAGCTCGACGCAATTAAAGCTTGCGCGTGAACGCCAGGTGCGAACGCGCGATTTAATTTCGTCTATTCCAAGGGTTTTGGGGCTGCCGATAGTGTCCCAGACGACACGAGCATGCTTATTCAAAGTCGCAAATCGCGATGGAGGATTAAGTTTGGTTATACCTTCCGAAAACATCTCTTTCACGAAAGGTGCATTGCGAGGATTAAGAGCCAGCTCGCACATGATCGCTAAATCCAAAAGAATGAGCGGCTCTTCGAGTATGTCGACGCCAACTAAGGTAATAAAATTCTTCTCAACCCATTGAAAAAAATATTTGTATTCAGAATTCAATATTTCTTGGTACCGCTTCAACCATTCCCAGTTTAACCCTAAGCGCTTCATGTGAAGCATTTCGATGGCGCATGCCCAAGCCTCGTACAACAACCGGGATGAAAGTACTTTTTGTTCCGCTGACCCAGGCCACCATATCTGCTGGCTCTTAATATACGACTCAAATGCTTGGGCATTGTAGTCATCGAAGGTGTAGTCTTCAGATGGATCGAAAAAGGCTGGCGCCCACCGGTGTTGCGCAAATACAAGCTGCTTCGCTTGACTCAGTAGAAGCGCTACAAATGGGTCTTCGTAACGAGGGTCATAGCGCTTTGCCAATTTGGCCACAGCAATCGGATCGTGGCGAAATCTATCAGCGAGAAAATTCGAATACCAAATATCTATAAACGCTTGAAGGCTTAGTCCATCTTTTGATCTAACGGTGTTGCGATAAAAATCTGGACTTGATCGGTGCCTGTACAAGCCGAACCAAGACTTGTGCCCGGGATACAAATCAAAATCTATTGAAGCGCTTTTTATGAACGTTTCGACGTTTTGATCTCGCGTCGCTTTCGCAATTACGTCGTGAATGCCCGTTGAAGTACAACTATGTTGAATGACATGAACGCATTCATGTAATAGGGAGAAGATTGTTGGAGAATCTTCTTTCTTGAGAGCTGGATGGAGAACGTGAAAGGTTTCTGGATCGTATGAGGCGTTTGCCGTATCGTGACCGATTGGCAAGAGAAGAGACGCAAGATCTTCATTCAGCATAGAAACTAGCTCCTAGTGACTAATATCAACCTGATCTGCCTCATTTTCCTATATTGGTGGGTTTTGCGTTTGATCTGCAACCTCATTCAATTTTTGGAACAAGGAAGTTTTTTGAAGCTTCCGCTCAGTTAGTCTCGCTGTTCGAGTATTGATTGACTAGGTTGGTGACGAGTTATCTCTTGGGCGATACTTGATAGTTGTGTCCAGAAGTGCCCCCACGTCTCGCCCCCATCCCCCAATCCCGCTAAACACAACCCCCTGTCATCGCATCAGGAGAGGGTGCCTCTATGAGGAACGGGCCGCGGATCATCATCAATTCTGACGTGCTGGCGCCGGCGGCGCTGGCGTTGCTTGAGGCGCGCGGGGCGCAGATCCGGACCTTGCCGACGCACGCGTCCGAGGCCGAGATGATCGCGGCGGTGGCGGAGGCGCCGA
This sequence comes from Reyranella sp., assembly GCF_004297265.1. Lineage (GTDB taxonomy): Bacteria > Pseudomonadota > Alphaproteobacteria > Reyranellales > Reyranellaceae > Reyranella. Next base: position 84,415 of record NZ_SCUT01000009.1, on the reverse strand, counting down.
CGCATGCGATCCTGGTGCGGACCACCAAGATCACGCCGGCCGTCTATGACGCCGCGCCGGACCTTCGCGTCGTGTCCAAGCACGGGGTCGGTTACGACAATATCGATGTCGCGGCGGCCAGTGAGCGCGGCATCGCGGTGCTGCGCACCCACGGCGCCAATGCGCGCTCGGTGGCCGAGCTGGCGCTGGGCATGATGATCTCCGTGCTGCGCTACATGGTGCCGTTCGACACGGCGCTGAAGCAGGGCACCTGGTCGCAATCGGCCTTCATGGGCCGCGAACTGTCGGGCTCGAAGCTGGGCATCGTCGGCTGCGGCGCCGTCGGCTCCTCGCTGGTCGCGCTCTGCCAGCCGTTCGATCTTGAGATCCGGATCTACGATCCGTACATCGCGCCGGACGCAATCCCCGAGGGTGTCGGCCGCGTTTCCGTCCTCGACGATCTGCTGGAGTGGGCGGACATCGTCACCTTGCATTGTCCGCTGACCGAGGAGACCGACCGCATGATCGACGCGGCGGCGCTCGCCCGCATGCGCAAGGGCACGTTCCTGGTGAATGCCGGCCGCGGCCCGCTGGTCGACGACGTGGCCCTCGTGGCGGCGCTGGAGAGCGGCCATCTCGCCGGTGCGGCGCTCGACACGTTCGTGGTCGAGCCGCCCGATCCGAACCATCCGTTGTGGAAGCAGAAGAACGTGGTCTTCACGCCGCATATCGGCGGCTCGACCCGCCAGTCGCTGGAGCGTGTCGCCGTGCAGGCGGTCGAGAACATCTTCTACGTGCTCGACGACGTGCCGCCGCCGTCGAAGTGCGTGGTGGGGTGAGAGCGGCCTCATCCTGAGCGACCGTCGTGGCGGTCAAGCGTTTGCCCATGGTTTCTGTCCCTGAGGATGGCGTTGAGGATGGTGACGAGCTTGCGCATGCAGGCGACGATGGCGACCTTGGCTGGCTTTCCGGCAGCGCGCAGGCGGTGATAGGTGAGGGCCAGCGGCAGCTTGCGGCGGATGGATACGAGGATGCTCATGTAGAGGGCGGCCCGCACGACAGGCCGTCCGCCTGCGATGGTACGGCGGCCCCGCAAGGTGCCGCTGTCGCGATTGAACGGGGCGACGCCGGTCAGGGACGCGATCTCACGGCGGCCAAGGCGGCCCAGTTCAGGCAGCTCGGCGATCAGGGTGCGAGCAATCCTGGGGCCAATGCCGGGAACGCTGACGAGAAGATCCTCGGCCTCGCGCCAGGCCGGGGTTCCCCGGACGGCACTGTCGATGTCGTCGTCGATCTGTTGGAGCTGGGTCTTCAAGGTGGCCAGCACGCGATCGACGGTCTTCAGGGTGCGCCGCACGGTGAGCATGCGTCGGCGGTTGCTCTCGGCGCCAATCATCTCGATGAGCTGACGGCGGCGCGCCATCAGTTCGCCCAACAACCTGGACTGCTCGTCGGCGAGCGGCCGCGCCGGTGGGTTCACCGCCTCGGCGAAGTGGGCGATGACAGCAGCATCCAGGGCATCGGTCTTGGCCAGGCGCGCGGTGGCCCGAGCGAAGTCCCTGATCTGCCGGGGATTGACGACCGCCACAGGCAGGCCCGCCGCGCCCAGACCTGCCGCCACGATCGTCTCGAAGCCACCGGTTGCTTCGAGCACGATCAGAGCGGGCACCATTTTACTCAACCGCCCAACCAGATCCTCGATGCCTTCTCCGTCACGGGCAACGGTGAAGGCCTCACCGGCGGGGCGCACATGAACATCCAGGCGATCTTTCGCCACATCGATGCCAACGAACATGGATCTTGGCTCCCATCCTTGCGCATGCGGGCTCGCGGTTCGGCCCAGGCGACCGTTCGGGATCACAAAATCAACGGTGGAGGCGCCGAGCTCAGGAACGGGCTTGCTGGCCCCAGGAGCCTCCGGGCTCTCCACCGAGACCGCACCCGCAACTCTACGCCGGCGCGGCCGTCCCTTGATACAAGGAGCGCCGCGAAGCGGCGCGTCTCGAAGGATGGGCAACAGGCAAGGTGCGCGTTCCCACCCTTCGAGACGCATCGCTGCGCGATGCTCCTCAGGGTGAGGTTGTTGGGGCTATTTCATTTCTGGCCAGCCTCTCAGGGTGAGGGCGGGTCACCCCACGTCCGGCATCTTCTCCAAGAGCTTGTCGAGCGTGATCGGATAGTCGCGGACCCGGACGCCGGTGGCGTTGTAGATCGCGTTGGCGACGGCGGCGGCGACGCCGCAGATGCCCAGTTCGCCGACGCCCTTGGCCTTCATCGGCGACGACATCGGATCGGTCTCGTCGAGGAAGATCACCTCCTGGTGCGGGATGTCGGCATGGACCGGCACCTCGTAGGAAGCGAGGTCGTGGTTGACGAAGAAGCCGTGGCGCTTGTCGACCACCAGATCCTCCATCAGCGCCGCGCCCGCGCCCATGGTCATGGCCCCGATCACCTGGCTGCGCGCCGATTTCGGGTTGAGGATGCGGCCCGAGGCGCAGACGGCCAGCATGCGCCGGATCCGCACCTCGGCCGTGGCGGCATCGACCGCGACCTCGACGAAATGACCGCCGAAGGTCGAGAGCTGATGCTTCTTGTCGAGCCCGCCGAACTCGATCGCATCCTCGGCCGCCAGTTCGCCGCTCCTGGCCGCCTCGGCGAGTGCGATGGAACGATCGCCCGAGCGGACCTGGCCGTCCGCGAACTGCGCATCGGCGGCGTTGAGGCCGAGTTTTGCCGTCACAGCCTCGCGCAGCTTCACGCAGGCGGCGTAGACGCCCGCGGTCGAGGAATTGCCGCCGAACTGCCCGCCCGAGCCCGACGACACCGGGAAGGCCGAATCGCCCAGCCGCACCACCACCTTGTCGAGCGGCACGCCCATCATCTCGGCGGCGGTCTGGGCGATGATCGTGTAGCTGCCGGTGCCGATGTCGGTCATGTCGGTCTCGACGGTGACGGTGCCCTTGCCGTCTAGCCGCACCCGCGCGCCCGACTTGATCACCGGCGATCCGCGATAGGCGGCCGCCATGCCGAGGCCCACGAGCCAACGCCCGTCGCGAACCTGCCGGGGCTCGGCCTTGCGCCGGGCCCAGCCGAAGCGCTCGGCGCCGGTGCGCAGGCATTCGGTGAGCTGGCGCTGCGAGAACTTGCGCTCCGGCTGTTCGGGATCGACCTGCGTGTCGTTGCGGATGCGGAACTCGACCGGATCGAGGCCCAGCTTCTCGGCCATCTCGTCCATCGCGATCTCGAGCGCCATCATGCCGGCCGCCTCGCCGGGCGCGCGCATCGAATTGCCTTCCGGCAGGTCGAGCTCGGCCAGCCGCTGCCGCGTCAGCCGGTTGGCGCCGGCATAGAGCAGCCGCGTCTGCATGATCGCGGTCTCCGGCTTGCCGCCGGGCAGGTCGCCCGACCAGCTGTCATGGCCGATCGCCGTCAGCCTGCCGTCCTTGTCGGCGCCCAGACGGATGCGCTGGATCGTGGCCGGCCGGTGCGTGGTGTTGTTGATCATCAGCGGCCGCTGCAGCGCCACCTTGACCGGCCGCTTCGCCGCGCGCGCGCCCAGCGCCGCCAGCAGCGCGTCGGCGCGCACCCACAGCTTGCCGCCGAAGCCGCCGCCGATATAGGGCGACATCAGGTGGACCTTCTCCTTCGCGATGCCCAGCGTCTTCGCCACGTCGCCGACGCTCCAGGCGATCATCTGGTTCGAGGTCCAGAGCGAAAGCCGGTCGCCGTTCCAGGCGGCGATGCTGGCGTGCGGCTCCATCATCGCATGCGACTGGTCGGGCGTGGTGTAGGTCGCGTCGAGCTGTACGGGTGCGGCGGCGAAGGCTGCGTCGAAATCGCCGACACGGCTGTCGGCCGGCTCCTCGTCCTTGCCGGCGGGCTTGGCGGAATCGCGGGACGCCGCGAGGTCGTAGGCGCCCCTGGCCGGCGCATAGTCGACCTTGATCAGCTCGGCCGCGTGGCGGGCCTGCTCGAAGGTCTCGGCGACCACCAGCGCGACGGCCTGGTGATAGTGCTCGATCTCGGGCCCGCCCAGCAGCTTGGCGGTGTTGTACTCGCCCTTGCCGAGCTTGCCGGCATTCTCCGCCGTGACGACGGCCAGCACGCCGGGCGCGGCCCAGGCGGCCGTGAGATCCATCGAGGCGATGCGGCCCTTGGCGATCGCGGCGCCCAGCACATGCCCGTAGGCCGCGTCGGGCGCCACGTCGTGGCGTTCATAGGCATAGGGCGCGGTGCCGGTGGTCTTCAACGGTCCGTCGATACGGTCGGTCGGAAGGCCGACGATCTTCAGCCGGTCGATGGGATTGGTGGTGGCGGGCGTGTCGAATTTCATGGCTCAGCCCTTCGCTTCGGCCAGCACGGCGGCGAGCGCGCGCTCGGCCAGCGGCAGTTTGAACTTGTTCTCCTCGGTGGGCCTCGCGCCGGCCAGCAGCTTGGCCATCACAGGCTTGGCGCCGCGCGACATCTCCGCCTCGGCGTCCTCGCGACGCCACGGCTTGGGTGCGACGCCGCCCAGCGCCACGCGGCCGCTGCCGTCCGGCTGGACGATCGCGGCGACCGAAACCAGGGCGAAGGCATAGGAGGCACGGTCGCGCACCTTGCGATAGTGATGCGTGCCGCCCGCCGGCTTCGGCAAGGTCACCGCGGTGATCAGCTCGCCGGGCTCCAGCACCGTCTCGATCTCGGGCGTGTCGCCGGGCAGGCGGTGGAAATCGGCGATCGGAATCTTGCGGGTAGCGCCCTCAGGTTTCACGGTGGGCTTCACGGTTTCCACCGTGGCGTCGAGGACGCGCATCGCCACCGCCATGTCGGAGGGATGCGTGGCGATGCAGGCCTCGCTGCCGCCCACCACCGCGAGCTGGCGGCTATAGCCGCCCAGCGCCGAGCAGCCGCTGCCGGGGCGGCGTTTGTTGCAGGCCATGTTGGTGTCGTAGAAGTAGGGGCAGCGCGTGCGCTGCAGGAGATTGCCGGCCGTGGTCGCACGGTTGCGCAACTGCCCCGAGGCGCCCGCCAGCAGGGCACGCGAGAGCACCGCATGGTCACGCCGCACGCGGGCATCGGCCGCCAGATCGGTGTTGCGCACCAGGGCGCCGATGCGCAGGCCGCCGTCCTGCGTTTCCTCGATCCTGTCGAGGCCGAGGCCGTTGACGTCGATCAGATGGTCCGGCGTCTCGATCTGCAGCTTCATCAGGTCGAGCAGGTTGGTGCCGCCGGCGATGAAGCGCGCGCCGGGCTGGCGGGCCGCGGCCGTCGCGGCCTCGGCGGGGGAGGCGGCGCGCTCGTAGGTGAAGGGCTTCATGCCTTCCTCCCGGCGACTTCGCCGATCGCCTCGACGATGTTGGAATAGGCGCCGCAGCGGCAGATGTTGCCGCTCATGCGCTCGCGCAGTTCGGCATCGTCCAGCGCGGGCTTGGCGTTGAGGTCGGCGGTGACGTGGCTCGGGATGCCCGCCTCGATCTCCGCCAGCACCGCGACCGCCGAGCAGATCTGGCCGGGCGTGCAGTAGCCGCACTGATAGCCGTCATGCTTCACGAAGGCCGCCTGCATCGGGTGCAGCTTGTCCGGCGTGCCCAGCCCCTCGATGGTGGTGATCTCACTGCCCGGATGCATCACGGCGAGGGTGAGGCAGGAATTGATGCGGCGGCCGTCGAGGATCACCGTGCAGGCGCCGCACTGGCCGTGATCGCAACCCTTCTTGGTGCCGCCGAGATGCAGCCCCTCGCGCAGCGCGTCGAGCAGCGTCGTGCGCGGATCGAGGTCGAGGTCGCGCGGCTTGCCGTTCACGGTGAAGGAAACTTTCATCGCTGGCGGGGCGGCGCGAGCCGGTGTCGTCTGCGCGCCGGCCCGCTGGGCCACGGCGCCGACCGCGGCGGTGGCGACGGTGGCCGCCATCAGGGCGCGTCTCTTCACTTCGATTTCGCGGGGACTTGCCATGGCTGGCTCCTGCTGGGGTGGTGCCGGGGCGGGCTTGGTGGCGATAAACGCCGCGTCCGCCATCCTCGTTGCGCCCGATCCCGCGCCGCCGGCCAAGCCGAGGAACTCACCTCCGAACGGGTACTCCATCATGCAGGAATGCGCTTGAACGCGGTGCGCCCTCCCTCGATCGCTTCAGCCAACTGCGGGCGGCATGGAGACTGGTAAAGAGCTCGATGGGCCGGTCGCGTTGAGTCACCTCGGCGAATGCCTCGGCAAACCCCTTTCGCGGCGGATTGACCACGAAGGCGACAGGGCCCCTCGAGGGGCTGCCCGCACCGCCGCGAAGCATGTCGGCGATACGCTGGACCTGATCGCGCGTCAGATCGGAAGCCGAGCCGGCGACATCGATGATCTTGGCGAAGCCGGGAACGTTGGCCTCTATCAGCGTCCTGATATTTGCGGCGATTTCCTCGGCCGTCACATGACCCCGCGCAACGATCACAACCAGGCGCTCGATGCGTAGAATGTCCATGTAAATCGGCATCGTCACTCCCTGGCGCGCTCGGAGCGTGGTTACATCGCGCCGAGATCCGCGATGGCGCTGACGATGAGCTGGGTGCCGATCGCCATCATCAGGATATCGTTCGCGACGCGGACATACTGGTAACCCGCCGGTGCGGGCGTGAGCTGCCCGAGCAGCGGGCCCGGAAGCGGGTAGAAGACCACGCCAGCCGGGAGAGGCTGGCCAATGGTCCAAAGCTTCTTGGCCTGTCCGGGCGGCATGCATCCGTTGTTCTTCTTCGCGAGACCCGGCGGGCAGTTCCCTGCGGCGTAGAGCGGGCGATAGTAGCCCTGGATGGCGCTCCGGTCGTGCTCGGTCACGACCATGTTGACCGGCGATGCCGCGCCCTGGCCCACGCCGTTGCCCGGGTTGCCAGGAGCTCGCGCCACGCCAGGAGCATTGCCGACTCCGTTCTTCCCGTTCCCGCGATCAGCCTTGTCCGCCTTCTCGACGCCGCGGCCCTGGCCCTGGCCAGGGTTGTCCTTGTCCTTCTGGGCCAGCACAGGCGGTGCCAACGAGGCGGCCACGATCAATGCGATCGCCAAGGGTAACTTCTTCATCTGCGGGCCTCCGATCCGATCACCAACATAAGTGTGAGAAACACCTGTCGAAGTGATCATTCTGTGTTCGGCGGCAAATAACGCCGTTGGCCCTGAAACGTTGCCCAAGAGCGAAACTCAGCCTGCCGTTCGCGATCAGTCCGCGCTGCCGCTGAAAATTGCGGCAGGAGAGAAAATAACAAAAGGGGAGGGATGATCGACACTAATTCGCGATTCCGAAGCCCGTGAAGAAATTTGATGACTCTGACGCTTCTCTGACTGCAGGATGTTCACGGGGAGAGGGACGAGCGGACGCGTCGGGTAGTTGGGTCAAGGGGAGTAAGAGTCATGGGTACGCTGGGTTGGAAGATCTACCGGCCGGCAGGGCTGGTCGTGGTCCGCGGCGTGGGGGTGTTCGATCTTTCTTTCGCCACGGCATTTCGAGAGACCATGCGGGCAGAGGGTGCCGTCGGGTATTGCAAGCTGTTCGACTTGAGCCGGGCCGACATTCAGCTCAGCAGCGATGATCTGAACATCATGGCCGCCAGCACCCGCCTGACCGGCCCGACCATCGCGGGACCCATCGCGATTCTGGTCGGAAGGACGCCGCCGCCCCTGTTGGTGGACATGGCGGTTCTCCTGAAGCACCGGATAGGGGACCGCCGCCGGTTGCGCCTCTTCACCGACGAGACGGACGCGCGGGAGTGGCTTGCTTCCGAGGGGCCGGCCCCTGGCCTTGCCGGCGAGCCTTTTCCGCTCCTCTCGAGAGCTGCGGAGAACGACAGCCGCCCCGGATACTGAGTCGGGCGGATGATCTGCTGGGGCCGGCGGCCAAGCGGGCTCTGACCGCGGCGCTATCTCTTACGGTAGAGACCTGCACCCAGCAGTATGACGCCGGCCACCAGGACGCCGCCGATCACCAGCGGTGGAACGACATGCGTGGTGGTTTGCGTGGTTTCGAGCTTCAGCTCGCCGAGCCTCGCCAACTCCGTGGTCTCCTTGGTCGTGAACATCGGGAAGGCGAAGCCGATCAGGCCGAGAACGACCAGGACGGTCCCGATGACGACCAGAGTGGAACTGTTCATGGAACTCTCCCTGTCACAGATGATTCCTTTCGCCGCCACCCAGCGGGCGTCTTGACCCGGATCAAGGAAACGTCCGGTGGCGGACATATAAGATGAAGACTGCGATAATGTTTCCAAGCGTACAATCGCTACGGCCGAGCTGGTGGACAAGCCATGAAAAGAGCCCTTGTGCTGGCGTCGCTGCTGATATCGCTCCCGGCGGCCGCCCAGACCGTCCAGACCGGTGGCGCGCTCGCCGTGCGGTGGTGCACGGCCTGTCACGTCGTGGAAGCCAGTCAGCGCCTGGCTTCCGACAGTGCGCCGAGCTTTCGCGCCATTGCCGCGCGGGTGGACACGACGGCGGCGACTCTCGACCGTTACCTCTCCACCGGGCACACGCTGATGCCGGATTTCTCGCTGAGCGCCCAGGAACGGGATGCGCTGGTCACCTATATCCTGAGCCTTCGCCAGAAACCGTGACGCACGGCGACGCGGTGAGCGCGCCGCGGTACGGGAGACGAGGGGCGGCGCGTATCGAGTGATTCTCAACGCCCGAACGTGATGCCCGTGGCCTGCAGCTTGTCGAGCAGTTCGTCGCTGACTTCCCGGGCGCTGTCCGCCGAGCGGGCGAGGAAATTCCTGGCCACGATGTGGACGCTGCGGATCTCCTTCGCGCCCGTCGCCGGATAGAGCACGGCCACGACGGAGAAGATCGTCGATTGGCCGAAGCTGGTGGACGAGCTGGAGATATCCTTCACGTCGATCTCGAGCCGGTGCGTGGGACGGAATCGCGTGATGAAGGGCGCCTGTGAATCGCTGCGCTCGAGTTCGAGGGGCCGGGAGATCACCATCTCGACCTGTACGCCCTTCGCCACCAGCCGGGCGCTGAGCGCGGAAGCGAGATTGCCAGAGTCGAGGTATTTGCTGGAGGGCGGGAGCCAGACCAGCAGGCGCGTCACACGATCCGTCTCCGGAGCATCCGTGGGCCTGGTGGCGATGACGGTGGGACCCGGCTTGCAGCCCGTGAGGAGCGCAGGCGCGATCAGCAGGACGGGCGCGACCGTCCGCATCAGCGAGCGTCGCGCGAGGGTCGGTGCGCCCGGGCTCATATCAGCCTGTCCTGGCGCAGCCTTCCCACGAGATTGTCCGCGAAATTGTCGGCGGCTTTCTTCGAGGCCGCGCGCAGCAGCCGCGTGCCGGCGGTCTGCGACGCCTCGAAGGTGATGGTCGACAGCCAGATCCGCTTCTGCGTTGCCGCGTCGCGGACCTCGCACTTGAGCGTGAAGGCGTTCGGGCTGCCCATGTCCTTCGAGTAGGACGAGACGTGGATGTTCAGGAACTGGGTGGGCCGGAAGCTGGCGGTCGCCGCCGGCACGGCACTCTCTTCGGTCACGAACTCCGTGGTGACACCCGTGGGAGCGAACGCGGCGCGCAGGCTGTCGACCACTTCGCCCATCTTGAGGTAGGTCGCCTCATTGGTCATGACCAGGCCCGGCGAATGCCGGTAGCCCAGGTCCACCGTGACCAGCACCCGGTCGAGCTTGCGGCCATAGGCAGCGTCGACGTTCGATACCGTCTTCACGTCGGCCGTGCACGCAGCCGCTGCCATGCCCAGGACGCCGGCAGCACCCAGCGCCATGAGACCTCGTCTCGCGATCATTCCATTGCCTCCCCCGCTGAGGGGGCGGACGCTATACAACTTCGGCGCGAGACGCCAGCGCGAGTCAGTGTAGTCCAGCGCGCGGCCTCCGCTCTCAGGCAGCGGCATCCATCACATCCAGCAGGCCCGGCCGCACACCCAGCTGCTCGACGAACTGGTCGAGCTTGCGGCGGGCGAGCGGATTGCCCTGCTGGTGTCGGGTCGCGAGGATCAGCTCGTTCTTCAATGTGTGTTCGAGGCCGGTGAACTCGGTCACGCGCACCTTGTAGCCCCTGGCTTCGAGCACCAGGCCGCGCAGCACGTTGGTGGCGTGCGCGCCGAACTCGCGGCGGTGCAGCGGGTGGCGCCACAGCTGGTCGATCGGCGCGGGCTTCGCATGCTCGAGCAGCGACGCGACCTCGGCCTGGCAGCACGGGATCAGCGCGATGACCTTCGCCTCGTGGCGCAGCGCGAAGCGGATCGCGTCGTCGGTGGCGGTGTCGCAGGCATGCAGCGCCGTCACCATGTCGGCGCGACCACCCGGCAGCACCGTGTCGGCGATGCCGCCGGCCACGAACGACATGCGGTCGAAGCCGCACTCCTTCGCCAACTGCTGCGAGCGCTCGACCAGTTCGGCGCGCACGTCGACGCCGACGATCGAGCCGCGCCCGGCCGGACCAACGATCAGGTCGTAGAGGATGAAGCCGAGATAGGATTTGCCGGTGCCGAGATCGGCGATCACCGGATCATTTCCCTCGGCGAGCAGCGCGTCGAGCGACGGCCGCAGCAGCTGCACGAGGTGCAGCACCTGCTTCAGCTTGCGCCGCGTGTCGAGGTTCAGCCCGCCGTCGCGCGTCAGCACGTGCAACGCCTTGAGCAGCGTGACGGAACTCTCGCGCGCCGGGCCCGGCCACATCTCCGCCAGCACCTTGCGCGCCGCGACCATGTCGGGCCGTTCGCGGGAGGAGGGCGGGAGCTTGCGGGAGTGTTGACGGCTCATGGGGGAGCTTGTGGGCGAGACCGCAGGCCGCCGCAAGCTCCCCGCACGGTTTCTAGTGCCGCGCCGGCAGCGGCAGGATTACGGGGGCGGGAGGTGGCGGGATGAGGGGCAGGCCGAGCGTGTGGTTGAGCTCGGCCACGTCGTCGATCCAGAACCGGCTGCGACCGGAAGGGAGGGGCTCGGTGGTCATCATCTGCGTGACCATGACGAAGTCCGGCCGATGTGGGCCCGCGACATAGGCGAGGTGGAAGCGGCGGCCGTCGGTGAGGCTGGCGACGCAGTCCAGCGACGCGACGTCGGCCGCACGCTGCATGCGATAGGCCTCGACCTGCTCCAGGTCATCGAAGGTGAATCCGTAAGGCTGGCGGGCCGCGAGTTCGAAAGCGCGCCGGATCAGGCCGGCTTCCCGTTCGAGCGAATCTTTTGCATTGGGCAGGAAATCGAAGGCGGTGGACATGGCACTCCCTTACAGCTGGTGCAGGCCGCGGCAGCAACGCCAGAACCACGACCGGTGTTCCCGTTCCGCCCATTCGATCATCACCCCGGCGTAATGGCAGGGATCGGCGATGGTGGGATGGGCTTTCTCGATCAGCCGCGCGGCGGCGAGATGCGCGGGCCAGGACCAGGCGCCGACATGGCGTTCGGCGCGATAGTGCGCGACCACTTGGCGGGTCATGCCGGTGAGGCGGCCCCAGGCGAGGATCTCCTCGCGCTCCGCTGCCCGGCGTTCCCATTCCAGCGCCACCTCCTCGCGGGTGGCGCCGTGGGTGCTGTTGGCCTTGAGGCGATGCAGCCGCTTGTCGAAGGCATATTCGGCGAAGGCGGCGGCGTGCTCGGCCTGCGTGAAGCGGAAGGTGCCGATGCCGTTGAAGCAACCGCTGCGATACTCGCCAAGCCCGCCCAGCATCGCATTCACCTCGGCCTGCTCGTAGACCATCCAGTGGCCGCGCCGGATGATCTGCGTGGCATGGGGGAAGGCCTGCTCGATCTCGGCCGAGGTGTCGAAGCGCGGCGGGCTGCGATAGGGGATGCGCGCCGGACCGGGCGGGCGAGGCGTTCCGGCATCGATGTCGGTCATGGCGTGTCTCACCGCGCCCGCACGAAGGCGCGCAACTCGGCCTGCGACAGGAACCGGGTGATACCGAAGACGCGCGAGCCGCAGCGGCTGCAGACGAGACCCGCCTCCTCGAGCGTGCGCCGGTCGCCCGAGCGCGCCTTCAGCGTTGCCGCGGTGACGACGACGCGCCGGATGCACCGCTCGCATTCGATGCCGATGGGATGCGGGGCCGTGGCGACGTCGTGAAGCGTTAAACCGAACATCCAGCACCTCCTCTGCTGGATGGACTCGTATGCGAACAAAATAGGAACAACAAGCCACTTAATACAGGGGCTCGAATCCGCGAAAACCCGCTAGATATGGGCTGAAAGCAGTGCTGGCGGCATCAGAAAGGGCGCCTTGCCATCTTTCGGACGTGGTGACACCCCACATGCGAACGGCATGTTTCGAGGCGACGATCCGGTGACCCCTTTTTCCCGACTGAAAGACGCGGCCGGCTCCACGCTGGAGGGTATCGCGGCGGCGTTCGATGCCTCGCCGCTCTCGCAACGGCGGCATCGCATTGCCGTGACCGGGCTGCAGCGCTCGGGCAAGACCGTGTTCATCACCGCCTTCGCCCACGCATTGCGCACGGCGGTGCAGGCGCCAATGGCATCCTTCCCGTTCTTCCCCTGGCGCGAGCATGTGCGCGCCGTGGAGCTGCTGGCGATTCCCGGCGTGCCGCGCTTTCCCTTCGAGGAGCGGCTGGACCAGCTGCTCGCCGAGCCGCCGGCCTGGCCCGCGCCGACCACCGGCCTGAGCGGCCTGCGGGTGCGCATCCGGCATGGCGATGTCGGGCTGCTGCGCTCCGTCCTCTCGTCCGAGGCCACGACCGATCTCGATCTCATCGACTATCCCGGCGAATGGCTCTTGGACCTGCCGATGCTGACCCAATCGTTCCGCGACTGGTCGCTGCAGATGGAGGAACTGGCCAACAGCGCCGGCCGGCACGATCTCGCCGCGCCCTGGCTCGACGCCGTACGCACGCTCGATCCCGCCGCGCCGGAGAATCCGGAGGAGCTGGCACGCATCGGTCTTCTCTATCGCGACTATCTCCTGCGCTGCCGCGAGGAGCGCAGCCTGTGCTTCGTGCAGCCCGGACGATTTGCGCTTGGCGACGAAGCGGTCGATCCCGCCGCGCTGTTCTTCCCGCTCTCGTCGGTGCGCTCGGGCGTGCGTGCGCCCCGCAGCGGCACGATGGGCGCCGCGCTGCTGCAGCGCCACGCCGCCTACCTCAGGCAGGTGCGGCAGTTCTACGGCGAGGTCTTCGGCCGCATGGGCAAGCAGGTGCTGCTGGTCGATCTCCTGTCCGCGCTGCAGCAGGGCCGCGACGCCTTCGCCGATCTCGGCCTCGCGATCCGCAGCATCAGCGACGCCTTCGACGATCTGCGCCATCCGCTGCTGCGCCTGCTGCCGCTCGCGCGCGTCGACCGGCTGGCGCTGGCCGCGACCAAGGCCGACCATGTCACCGCCGACCAGCACGCCAACCTGGTCAACCTGCTGCGCGACCTGATCGGCGAGCCGTTCCTGCAGGCGACGGCGCGGCAGTCGGGCCTGCTGGCCGTTTCGTCGGTGCGCGCGACGACAGATCTCAAGCTCAAGGTGAACGGGCTCGCGACGCCCTTCCTGCGCGGCATTCCGGCCGGCCGAGCTGAGGTGCTGGACATCCAGCCCGGCGTGATCCCCGGCACCATTCCCGCCGCCGACCAGTGGGCGGAGCACGACTTCAACATCCGCCGCTTCGAGCCGCCGCGGCTGGGCGCCGTCTTCCGCGACCGGCCGCTGCCGCACGTCAATCTCGACAAGGTCCTCCAGTTCCTCCTCGCGTGAGCACCCGCATGAGCATCACCACACCCACCGAAACCGTGGCAGAAAAGCCCCGCCGCCTCGTCGACATGGAGTTCCGGCCGGGCGACCTGCCGCCCGCCGACGCGCCCGCGCTCGACGAGTCGCTGCCCGTAACGACGCGCCCGCCCGCGATCCGCTGGCCGGCGAGGCTGGCGCTGGGCTCGGCCGGCCTGCTGCTGGTGTTCTATGTCGTCGACGGTGCGGTCTCGCTGCTGCAGAGCGCGATCGAACTCGGCAGCCTGCTCGACCTCGCGCAGTTCGGACTGCTGGTGGCGCTGCTGGTCTCGACCCTGTGGCTGGTGGCTGGCCAGGCCCGCGCCTATGCGCGGCTGAAGTCAGCCGAACGTGCGCGCGAACTGGCCGAGCATCTGGCGCGGCTGGGCGGCGTCGGCAGCGGCGGCCGTCTGGTCGGCGTGCTCGACGCGCTCTATGCCGGCAACCCCGAGGTGCGCGGCAAGCTCGGCGCCGTCTCGGCCGCGCTGCAGCCGCAGCACACCGACGCCGACGTGATCGATCTCCTGAATCGCGAGATCTTCGTGCCGATGGATCGCGCGGCCGACGAGCGCATCCAGCGCGCCGCGCTGCGCGCCAGCCTCGGCGTCGCGGCCTGTCCGCACCCCGCGCTCGACGCGCTGGTCGTGCTGGGCATCGGCGTCGCGCTGGTCAAGGACCTGATGCAGATCTACGGCCTGCGCCACAGCGCCCGCGCCGTGTGGCGCATTCTCTCGCACGTCTTCTTCTCGGCCTCCTCGACCGCCGTCATGAGCAGCGTCGTGGAGTTTGCGATGAAGGCCACCCACGACCGCATCGCCGCCGCCGTCGTCGGCACCGCCGGCGAGGCTTTGGTCGTGGCGCGCCGCATCTTCGCGCTCGGCATGCTGGCGAAGGAGGAGATCAGGCCGCTGCCGGCGCCGAGGTGAGGGTGGCTTTGAGTCTTTCCGACTGAATCAGAATCTTCTTCCTCCCCATTCAAATGGGGAGGTGGCCCGTAGGGCCGGAGGGGTCATGACCCCATCGCCCTCGTAAGACGAGGGCACTTCCCCTTTGCGGACTCCGCAAAGGGGAAGCAAATGACCGCTCAGACGCCGCGGACCTTCGCCACGTGGCGGGCCAGTTTCGCCAGCGTCTGGCCGCCATACTCGACGGCGCCGAAGCCGATCGCGCCCTCGCGCTGCGCCTTCGTGGGATGCATCTGGCGCAGGGTGAGGACGGTCTTGCCGTCGCTCTGCTCGTCGAAGGTGACGAGCATGCGGAAGCGGCCGGGATCCTCGTCGCGGTCCGAGCCGTGCTCGACCTCGATCAGCGACGGCGCCTCGAGCCGCAGGAAGCGCATGCGGTTGTCGTAGCGCGTGCCGTCGGGCGCCACCATGTCGAAGCGCCACAGCCCGCCAAGCCGCAGGTCGATCTCGCGGCTCTCGATCTCGAAGCCCTCGGGCCCGAACCAGACCTGGATCTGCTCTGGATCGGTCCAGGCGGCATAGACGAGGGCGCGCGGCGCATCGATCACGCGGGTCAGCACGATCTCGCGATCGAGGGGCCAGTCCTGCCACGCGGACGGTGGCGGTGTGAACGTCTCGCTCATTTCCTAATGCTTCCTCTTCATGCGTTGAACGTGGGTCTCCAGCCGGTCGAGGCGCTGCTCCCAGGCGGCGACGTGCCGGTGGATCCAGGCCTCGGTCTCCCGCAGCGCGCGCCGCTCGATCCGGCAGGTCCGCACCCTCCCGGTCTTCTCGGAGCTGATGAGCCCGCTCTCCTCGAGAACCCGCACATGCTTCAGGAGCGACGGCAGGGCGATCTCGAACGGCTGGGACAGTTCGCTCACCGACTTCGGCCCCTCGCACAAACGAGTGACGATCGCCCGCCGGATCGGATCGGAGAGGGCCGCGAAGGTTCGGTCGAGGTCGGTCGAATGGTTAGCCATGACGGAAACTATTGTCGCACGCGACGGCGCGGTCAAGAAAAAGTTTCACGAATGGCTAAGTGTTTTGGACGTACATAAAAGCACCCCGTCGTCTCGACCGTAGCGCCGAAGGCGCGGAGTGGAGAGACCTCCTTTCCAGTTAATGCCGTCAAATCGGGGAAAAGAGATCCACTCCGCTTCGGTCGTGACGACGGCAAAGTGGACTACATGTGATCGCCTTGCAGGCGGCTTGGGGTTGTTTGCACTTTCTGCAAAGAAGTCGATCTGTCCAGTACGATCCGCGCCACGGCACGCGCCGTCTGGCGCATCCTCTCGCACGTCCTGTTCTCGGCCTCCTCGACCGCCGTCATGAGCTTGGCCGTCGAGTTCGCGATGAACGCCGCCCAGGACCGCATCGCCGCCGCCATCGTCGGCACCGCCGGCGAAGCCCTCGTCGTCGCCCAGCGAATCTTCGCGCTCGGCATGCTGGCCAAAGAGGAGATCAGGCCACTGCTCGCGCCGAGGTGAGGGGCTTAGTAGGCGCCCACCAATGATCGATCCTCAAGGTTGCGATCAGCGCAATCCGCATTGGAGTTGTGATGCGCTCTTTTTGAGTTCACCCGCTCAGATTGTCGTCGACTGGATATCCCTTTCCCGGAGTCATCCCTGTGCCGTAGCCAACTTGACTTTATGCGACAGGCTTGGGCTTCTGACGCTGCCTATCCAGAAAATTTATATAGAGGTTTAGGAGGCATGTTGAGCACTCTTCAAAAAGCATCGTAGCGCTTCTTTGAAATCTACGCATTTGATGATGAATTCACCCGGATTTTTTCTTTGTACGAGATGGCTTGTCTCCAAGAAAGATAGTGCCTTTCAGATTCACGTCGCCAACGGGCTGAGGGCCGTACTTCGTAAACATCTCAGCCATCTGCTCTATCGCTGAATCGTTGATAACATGCCAACTCTTGGGGCCAAGAACTGTAATAAGCGTTTCCGACCCAACACTTCCAACTGATTCGGCGAGCGTCTTTGCCTCGTAAGCCAAATATAAAGCTTCGTGAAGCGACTGATACTTGATGCATTGCCTTCTGAGTAGGGAGGATTGCGCGATGTAGCCTCCCTCTCCCCCAACTGCAAAATCACCAGTAGGTCTGAGCATTCCGTAGCCGTCAGTCGTAAAGACAACTGCGTGCTTGTGTTCCACATAGCCAGCAATGACCAGAGAAGCTTTGAGTTCAAGTTCTAATATTGCCTGCATTGTTCCGTAAAATTGATCAGGAGGAAACCTTCCTTTTCCTTCTTTGATAAAGTTGTCATAAGAAATGGCAAACCGGCTTTGTATATAGTCCTCGCATAAGGCCGCTTTTCTTTGTCGCAAAGGCACTTTCAAAAAATCAAAAATGGTATCTCGGGTAGGTTCTGTCGTCGCTTGTCTGAACTGAGTTCTGTAAAGATGTACTAGCGCTATGATATCGGGTTCATCTCCTGATCCGAGACACCACCAGCCATTCGAAATGTCATACTGTTTAAAGGCCGTTTCAGCGCTTCCTAGCGCTGTGCTCGCCTTTCGATCCGTGCAAAGAACAATTTTTTCTACGTCTTTGTCCTGACAGCGAACTGCAATGCAGACAGTCACGTTTGGTCTCCCTCAAAAATTGGCAACGTCTGACGCGCAATCCATGTACGCGTTCATCTTTCCCGCTATTCCAATCCTAGAGTGTATTTTTCAAATTTTGAATCGCCCTATCCGAGCACTTTCGACTGGCCCTAGCCGCACGATAGCGCTCGACCTGCCTCAAGAAGCCGCTCCACAACTCGCGGCGTTTGGTGAACCAGGCCGTGCGCTCGCGCTCACGCCAGGAGCGGAACGGAACGCCGCTCCACGGCGTGCGCTTCTGGCTCTCATGCGTCTGGAGATGGGAGAGCCAGAGGAGGGCGGTGGCGGCGTGGGCCTCGTGGGGGAACTGGCCGAGTTGTTCGCAGTCGGGCTCGAGCCAACGGTCGAAGCCGAGGCCGAGGGCGCGCTCCACCCGCTGGAAGTCGCGGCTGCGGTGGGCGACCTCGGCGCTGCAGAGCGCGACGGCGCGGGCGCGGAAGTTTTCGGTCTCGATGGTGGGTGCGGGGAGGGAGCGGCGGTGGCGGCGGATCAGGTCGGCGACGGTCTCTTTTGGGCGGAGAGAGAGACTGTCGGGCATTGCCCGAGTATCGGATCAGGTTCCGAAAAAATCAATGGAAATCCGGAAATAAATCCGGAAATAGTTTGTCATCCTGAGCGGAGCGCCACGGGCGCGCAGTCGAAGGATCCTTCTGCTTCGATCGATCATACGCCGCATGAAGGATCCTTCGACTGCGCCGCCCTGCGGGCGGCTTCGCTCAGGATGACAAAAGAGAGGTGTGGTCGTTCTGCCTTCGACGCTCCCGGACATTGCCGCAGGCAATGTCCTGACGCTCCTCGGCGATAGGCAGGCCGAGCTTCGCTCGGCCTGCCTATCGCCCACCCTTCATCAGCTCATCCCACTCCAGCACGCGGTAGACGCGGAACACCGTCCTGCGGTCGACGTCGAATTCCTTCGGGGGGCGGTACTGCGCGAGCTTCAGCGTCTTCACCGAGATGCCGACCAGCAGCTTGACCACGGTCTGGCGCACGCTGGAGCCGGCGATCGGCCTGAACTCGACCACGACATGGTCGTTGACGCTGGGGGCGCGGTCGCGCTCGACGTAGATCAGGCTGTTGGGCTTGCGCCACGGCCACATCGAATCGCCCACCACGTTCAGCGCGAACACGTCGCCACGGCCGAGGATGCCCGGCGGGCGGGCGACATGGTCGATCACCGTGCCGTTCATCTCGAACTCGCCGTTGCCGTCGCCGCCCATCGCCGTGCCATAGAGCGGGACGTCGTTGGCCATGTGGCCGAGCATCGGCCGGCCCGGCGCGTCGAAGGCCGGCGTGACGTTGCCGGCGAGATCCGTGACGAAGGAGGAGGCGGCACCATCGGCCGCCGCGGGCAGTTCCCCCTGCAGCTCGGCGACGCCCACGGCGCGGCCGGTCTTCTTCGCGGCGCCGGCCGCCAAGCGCGCATAGGTCTTGTCGGTCAGAGTCTTGGCGCCGGTCGGGTCGTCCAGGAACTTGCGCAGCGTTCCATCGCCCAGTCCGGAGAGGTTTTCCCACTGGGCGACGTTGAGGCCGGCCCCGGCCATGAAGGCGCGCAGGGCCTGGCGGCGCTGGTTGGCGTCGAAGGCCATGCCTTCAGTCTGGCATGTTCCGGAATGGATTCCGAGAGGGGAATTTTCCGGAATCCGTCTTGAAGTAGGAAAATAATCCGGATATCTTTCCGGGATGGCCGCCTCACCCAGACTTTCCCCTCCCGTCCTCCACCCCTGGCTGATCGAGGATGCCGCCGAGTGTCTCGGCTTCGAACGGACGGGCGGCTATTCGGCCCGCGCCGCCCGCCTCGCGACGCGCGACATGCTGGCCGATCGCGCCCGCCAACTGGGTTACTCCGAACGCGAGATCGAACGGGTGATCGATGCGGCGCTGGCGGCGGCGGCGCTGCAATGAGCCGCTTCCGCCTTCGCGACGGTGAGGAGAGGGGCCGGGGGCTACTTCTCGCCCAGCCAGTGCGGCCAGCTGCCCTTGCGTGCCTTGCGGGCCTCGAACTCGGCGTCGGCGTAGCGTTGGGCGGCGCGCGGTTCCCAGGCCAGCGGCTCGTCGAGCTCGTGGCCGTAGACGACGCCGGACGCGAGCAGCGCGCCGCCGAGGTCGATCGGCTGCGCCTCGTCGAGCGCGCATTGCGCCACGAGGCGGCATTCCGAATCGTAGCGCGCGATGCGGCACTTCACCTTGTGGTCGGCGCGCGCCAGCAGATCCTCGAGCGCGGCCCGCGCGCGCATGCCGGGCACCGTCTCCACTCGCTGGGCATCGCGCAGCGCCGGCGCCTGCACGCCCCAGATGCGGATCGGCGTCTTGAGGCCGCTGCCGCCCATCGTCTCGCCGTCGAGGGCGAAGGCCTGGCCGGACCAGTTCTGCGGCAGCGCGCCCTGGGTGGCGGTGCAGCCCGGCGGCTTTGCCGGAGCAGCGGCCGGAGCCGCGGGCGCGGCGGCCGGCGGTTTGGCGGCGTTCTGCGCCTGGGCGACAGGCGCCAGCAGCGTGAGAGAGAGGGCGGCGAGGGCAAGTCTCTTCATGCGCCGACCGTGACTTCCGTTTGAGGCGAGGTAAAGGCCGATGGCACGTAACAGAACCTTCAAGCTTGGGCTCCTCTCTTTCAGTCGCGAAGGAGCGATGCGATGAGCCGCGGTCGCCCCTGGACCGCCGACGATGCGGCGCAGCTCCGCCGGCTGGTCGCCGCCGGCGAAACCGATGCGCGCATCGGCGAGACGATGGCTCGCCATCCCGACCTGATCCGCAAGCGCCGCCGCGCCGAGAACCTGACGCCCGGGCAGTCGCGCGCCGCGACGGTCATGCTGATGCGCATGAACCGGCGACGGCTGGGCAAGAAAGTAGCCGGCAAGTACGAGAAGGAGGGTCCGTGATGGCGGCCGAGCGTCCCACGCTCTTCAGCGAAACTCTGGCCGCCGAGATCTGCCGCCGCCTCGCCGACGGCGAGCTGCTGTGCGACATCTGTCGTCCGACCCGCATGCCCAGCCGCGACACGGTGCGCCGCTGGCAGAACGAGAACGGCCCGTTCCGCGGCCAGTACGCCGTCGCCCGCGACCAGCAGGCCGATGCGCTCGCCGAGGAAGCGGTCCACATCGCCCGAAACGCCGAAGCCGGCACCGTGAGCATGTGCAAGCTCCAGATCGAGACGATCAAATGGCTCACCGCGAAGATCGCGCCGAAGCGCTACGGCGAGAAGGCGGTGCCCGAAGCGGCGCCCGCGGAAGCGTCGATCGGCGACGCGATCGAGAAGGGCCGGGAGCGGGTGGCGCGGTTGCGAATGGGGGGAGGGTAGAATTCCTGTGCCGGTCGGATCGCTGGCAGGACGGCACGGCACGCGCGCGCGGCTATGGGCGTGGCGCGGCGGGCTTTGGCTTTTTCGGCTCGGGCGCCGCCGTCCAGTTCACGCCTTCCATCGTCCGAAGCAGGGCCTTGGCTTCGGCCGGCGAGGCGCCGTCCTCACCCAGCCAGGTCGCCCAGACGTCGTCCTCCAGGATCGCCGGCATTCGCGGGTCCTCCTCCAGGGACTTGATGGTCCGGCGGATCAGCTCGTTGGCCGGCACGGTGACCATGACGCAGGCCCGCATCGGCATCGGCAGGTCCGGGATCTCGAATTCGCGCCACAGGAAAGCGAAGCCGCGCGGGCGGCCGTCCCGGGGATCGACCGTCCATTGCTTCGTCTGGGGCTTGCGGCCCTCCTTCAGGATCTCCTCGCCTTCGTTGAAGGTCCGGAACAGGACGATGCCGCGCTGCCCGGTCTCGAAGGCCGTCCTGAAGGTGCGAAGCTCGTCGATCGTCTCCGAACGCGCATGGATCGGCTGCGGCCGGCGCCAGTCCTTCGGCGCAGGGAAGCCCCAGCGCATCGGCACGACGCGGCGCCTGCCCGCCTCGCGATCCCGGATGATGACCGGCAAGGGCCCGCCGACTCGGTAGGTGACGATCTCGTCTCCACCGCCCTCGGCATCACCGCCGCCACTTTCACCGGTCAGTGGCTGCGAGAAGGCGACGACTTCGCGCCACGCGGCCTGCGCCGTGAACTTCCCACACATGGAAGGACGCTAGCGCGTCGACGCTCTCCTCGCCAGGGAGTCACGACCGCGCTGCGTTCCCTTCAGTCCTAGACCTCCTGCTTCAGCCGGGCGAGCCGGGTCAGCGCGTCGTTGCGCGTCCGGTCGCGGCGTTGCCTGTAGGCGAACACGTCTTGTGCCCGGATGCGCCGATGGGTGCCGACCTTGTGGTACGGGATCTCCTTGTTCTCGATCAGCTTCACGAGGAAGGGCCGGGAGACCTGGAGCATGTCGGCCGCCTGCTGGGTGGAAAGATCCCCGCCGAACGGCACGAGCGCGACCGCTTCGCCCTTGCCGACGGCCAGCAGGAGGTCGAGCACCAGGTGGCTGATCGCCGGTGGAAGCTCCACGGTGGCGTCCTTGGCGCCCTTCCTGACGCGGAGCGACAGGCCGCCCCGCCTGTCCCTGTGGCGCGCCAGGAGCGTGCTCGCCGTCCTGGCCTTCTCGGCTTCGTCAGGTGTCGGGAGGCGCTCGGAAAGAGATCCGTCGACGGGCATCGTCATCTCCATGCGGTTGCCGGCTGCGTCAGAAGGCGCCCGACAATAAACGAAATATCCAAAATAGTCGAATTAAGTGGGATACCCGAATCAAACGAAAGGAAAAAGGGGTGCCCGCCGTCGCCACGATCGCGTCGGCCGGCGATGCGATCGAGAGGGGGCGAGGCCGCTGAGCGAAGAGTCATAACTTGAAGGTGTAAAAAGCACCCGGTATGGTTTCCGCAGTTCGAGTGTGCCTTTTCGGGCTTGAGTGCGGAGCATCCATGGAACGGCGAGGGCAGTCCGAAGGAGCAGACGGATTGGCGCGGAACGCCGCCCCTCTGCGCCGTTCCGGAGCGATCGCACTCGTCCTCATGGTCGACCAACCCTATTTCCGGGTCGCGCGCGGAGAAGACGGAGGAGTGCATCGGGCCGGTTTCCCGAGCTTGTCCGATGTCGCCGCGGCCCGGACACCAGCCGGGACAGTCCCATCCGCTCATCCGGTGGGTCCTTCTCATGCCCGGGGTCTGGGGCTCTTTGGCGACACGATGCTCGATAGCGATCTGTCAGACTAGTCGAAGATCGCCACCGTGCAGCGCCTCGCAATCGCCGAACGGCCCGACTGGCGGGATCTGGCCGAGCAGACCGGCTTTCGCTACCACACCACAGCCAAGTCGCCGTATTGGACGGACGATGCCTACTATCTCTTAGAGGCGGGCTGCATCGAACGTCTCGTGGAGGCCGCGTCGACGGAACTCTGGGATCTCTGCCTGCAGGTCGTTGACCGCGCCAGTCGCGACGACGAAATCCTGCGGTCCCTCGGCATTCCCGAAACCTGCTGGGGTGCCCTGAGCGAGAGCTGGCGCCGCAGCGACCCGGACCTTCTGGCGCGCTTCGACCTGGCCTTCGACGGTCTCCATCCCGCCAAACTCCATGAGTGCAACGCCGATACGGCCGGTACGCTCTTCGAGGCGGCCGTGTTCCAGTGGATCTGGCTGGAGGATCGGCAACGCGACGGCGACCTGCCTGCCAGCTACGACCAGTTCAACCATCTGCACGAGGCGCTGGTGGGTTCGTTCCACAGGCTCGGCGATACAATGGCCCGGCCGCTCCACATGGCCGCGTCGCTGCGCAACGTCGAGGACCAGATCTGGGCTCGCTACCTGCAGGACTGTGCCACGCAGGCCGGCCATGACGCGCGCTATGTCGACCTCGAGGCAATCCGGCTGAACGGGAGCGGGTTTCTGGTCGATGCCGACGGTCTGCCGATCCGTTCGCTGGTCAAGGCCTATCGCTGGAACGTCCTGCTGCGCGAACCCTATGGACGAAATTTCCTCGCGGCCGGTTCGCCCGGCGTCATCGAACCGCTGTGGAAGCTGGTTCTGGCCTCCAAGGGAATCCTGGTGTGGCTATGGCGGCTGTTTCCCGGCCATCCCAACCTGCTCCCCGCCTGGTTTTCCGGCGATCCGGCGGCGCCTACCGGCAACTGCGTCGTCAAGCCCCTGTTCTCCATCAAGGGGCACAATGTGACGTTGAGGGACCAGACCCTTCCCGCCGGCGGCCTGTCGACGCCCGGGCCTTACGGGCGTGAAGGCTGGGTCGTTCAGGCGCTTCACCGGTTGCCGACCTTCCGGAGTGCCACGCAGACGAGGCATGCGTCCGTCATGAGCTGGATCGTGGGAGGCGCGGTCGAAGGGATCGGAATCCTCGAGTCCGACGGACCGATCATCTTCGACGAATACAGCCGGTTCGTTCCGCACGTCGTTGCGACCTAGGTATCCGATGGCATTGCAGCCCTTCATCCTCGAGCCGCCGTTCACGGCCGACCGGACCTATCTTCACGGGGCCGATATCTTCGACGGCATCGTGCGCCGGATCGGTGCGGCCGCGGCCGACGTCAGGCTCACGCTGACCGTGGCAAGCGACTGCGCCATCGAGGTCTGCGGGGATGACGCGGAGCCTTGCGCGTCTGCGGATATCTGCGGATCCGTGAGCTATCTCGACGACGGTGTTCGCCGGCGGCTTCACCTGCGCCGCCGCCGGGACATGCCGATTCAGGAGCGGTTGCCCCTCGACGAGTCCTCGTTGGTCGAAGGTGCGATTTTTGCCGGCGACAGCGCGTCGATACCCACGGGAGGGGCGCCATTCATGCGGCGTGTCGCAGCTGCCAGCGTGCATCTTCTGCAGTGCAGTTGTCCGGATGACTACTGGACGATCGCCGAGATCTCCTGCGCCCGGCTGCCGCCCCATCGCGCTCCCGCTTCGTTGACGCTTCGCCGGCTTCTGGGCGGTCGCTACTGGAAGGCGACCGCGCGAACGGTGGAGGGAGATGGCGGCGGCACGATACTTCTTGCGCGAGGGCAGCCGCGTCGCTGAAGATTGTTTGATAGCGCACCCAAGGAGAGGGGATGTCGATAAAGGTGACCGAGCAGGGTGTCCGGGAGATCATCGCTGGCGTCGTGGAGCGAGTCTGCACGGATGATCTGCAGGCCTCGGAGGATTTCTATGATTTCGGCTTCGACTCCCTCGATCACGCCCAGATCCTGATGCGGATCGAGGAAGTCTTTGGAGTGTTGATCGCGGAGGACGACCTCGACGATTGCAGGTCGATCGAGGCGATCATCGAATATGCAGCGAGGCCCGTCGGGCAAGCATGCTGACCTACGAGACCCGGAAACTCCTCAGGCGCTGGGCGGGCGGCGAGAGGGAAGCCGTCGAAGCCGAGGTCAGGAACTACGCATGGCTCAATGAAAGGCTGCTGATCCAGGAAACCCTGGATTTCCTGCGCGGTTTCGAGCGTGGTGAGCCCGCCGCGCGGCTCGCCGAGCCGACGTACAGGCACAGAGTCGTATTGTGGACCATCCTCGAATGCGGCTCCCTGGCGGCGGCGAAACACTATGTTTCGAACATTCTCGGACATGCCGACACCAGTACCGGCAAGCTTCCATCGCTCGTTCTCGCAGCACCGGAGACTCCTCCAGACCAGGACGAGATGGAGTTCAAGGACGATCCGGCGGCGGAAATCCAGATCGTGCCCCGCAAGGGATCGCGTAGCGTGCTTTTCGTCTTCACCGGCGGGGCCAAGCGCTTTTCCGGTCCACTCGTGCTCATGCACCAGTGGTTTCGAAGGCTCGATGCGAGCGTCGTCTATCTTCGTGATCACGACGGGATGTTCTACGCGGGCGGCATCGGATCTTTGGGGACAAGCTACGACTATACGATCGAGTGCCTGTCCGAGGTCGCGCGGCTGCTGGGAGGCGAGCGGATACTCTGCACGGGCAGTTCCGCCGGAACGTTCGGCGCCCTTCTCTATGGGCTGGATCTGTCCGCACGGAGGGTTCTCAGCCTGTCGGGACCGTCCCGGCTGGACGAAAGCGCCCAACGCGTCCTCGAACGGCAGAAGCGTCGCCGGCCATCGGCCGCCCCGATCGATCCGGGCTCTCTGGACATGGCCGCGCTCTACGGCCGGGCGCACCGGCGGCCTTTGGTCCGCATGACCTTTGGCGAGAGGAACACAGTGGATCGCCAGGAAGCAGAAAACATGGCGCATCTGCCCGGGGTGGACCTGGACCCGGTTCCCGGGGTCGAAGACCACGACATCCTGTCGTCGATGGGAAGGAGCGGTTTCGAAACGAGGTTGAACTGGCTCGTGTCCGGGTAGCGCCCATACGATTGATACAAAAGGGACGCGCCCCCGCCCCGCCGGCGTCACGGTGCTCATGATATCCTGCGGAAGGCGGTTTTTGCGAGGGTAGCGGTGCGCAGGGACGACAGGAAGCTTGCCGAACTCGAGACGAATCTCAACCGGCTGCGCGACGATCTCAACGATCTGTCGAAGGCGCTGAACGTCAATCCGCGCAACACCAGCCTGGTCATCCGCAGGGTCAACCTGATGGGCCGCATCGTGGCCGCCCAGTCCACCGTCGAACAGCTGCGCGGCGCCCTGCGCCACGCCTAAGCCGGATCAGCCGCCCAGGCCGCGCTTCCTGCGGCAGTCTTCGAGCTGGCGGATCGCCGCGCCGACGTCTGTCAGCGGGAATTCGTAATCCTGCGTCTCGACGCCCACCATGCCTTCACGCCCGCCCTTGCGCAGGCCCGAGAGTTCGGACTCGCCCAGCCAGGCAATGCTCCAGCCGCCGGCGCCGACGCCGCTCATCTGGTTGCCGCCGCCATTGCCGAAACCCTTGCCGTCGACCTGGAACGAGCCCTGCCAGTCCTTCGGCCCCTTCATCGGCACCGCGACCTGCCACTGTCGCGAATCGCCCGGTTGCACGAGATCGACGCCGATGCGGACCCGGCGGCCGCCGGCATTCGAATCCGCCACGCAGTACATGAACGTCTGGCCGCTGCGGGCGGCGCGAATCCGCCAGGGGCCGGCCTGGCCCCAAGGCTTCTCGAACCTGTCGTTGGCGACGATGTCGTAGCCGCCATAGCCGTTGGGGGCGGCCAACTGGCCGTTGGTGCAGCGGCTGGCGAGCCGTCGGATGTGGGTCGAGGCGCTCTCTACCTCGGTGCGGTCGGTCTTCAGGCACCAGTCGACATGCATCTTGGTGACGGCATGCACGCCCTTGCTGAAATCCTGGCAGGCCGGATTGATTGCGATGGCGTCCTTCGCTGCGGTCGCCGCTGCCGCCGCATATTGCTGGCAAAAGGCGGCATCGCCCGGCTCGGCCTGCGCGCCCGCGGGAAGGGCGAGGAGGGCAAGTCCCGTCGCCACGGAAACCAGGTCTTTGCGTGTCATCATTCGGACTCCGGTCAACTCTACTGATGGGACATCATGCAGCCGTCGATCCGCGCGCTCATCGTGTCTGGATCTCCGAGGTCGAAGCTGCGCGTCACGTTACGTGCGGGAAGCTGAACTTCCATGCGCTTCGATTCGAAGAACACGTCGGTGAAGCTGTTCTCGAGCGCCGGGCTCCACAGCCGGTCGGGAGATCCCTGCGCCATCTTGAAGGTGAACCGCTTGCCGCTGGGCCTGAGCACGATCACGGCCTCGTCCCGGGCGCTGCTCGTGCCGGAGCCCGGCAGAATGAACTGGCGCCGACCATCGTCGCCGAAGCTCATCCGCAGCCCTTCATTGTTCGGACCCGTCGTATCGGCGATGCAGCGCACGAACTTGCCCTTGTCGTGGACGATGCTGATGTCCCAGCCACCGAAGGTGCCGAGCTTCTTCGTCTGCGCCACCGCGGGCGCCGCCAACCCGAACGCCGCCACCATCGATCCCAGGGCCAGAAAGCCCCGCAAACGCCCAACCATCGTCACCTCCCCCGAGAGCGCCCCTATGCCACGAATTCGCAGGCCGCTGCAGCTGGATCTTGTTGCCCTCCCGCATCACATCGGCCACAAGAAACGCGGGTGTCCGCACATCGGCGCGGGCAGGGAATAGCGCTGGTCGGGCCGCCAGCGGTCCTTTGTCCTTGCGAGACCATGACCCGCAATCCTCACCGGCGTCCGACCCTGCTGCGCCGCTTCATCGAAAGCGAAGCCTCGGGAGGCATCGTGCTCATGGCGGCAGCGGCGCTGGCGCTGATCGTCGCCAACTCGGGCGTTGCGGCGACGTACTTCGCCGCGCTGAAGGCCTATGTGGGTCCGCTCAGCGTGTCGCACTGGATCAACGATGCGCTGATGGCGGTGTTCTTCCTGCTGGTCGGGCTGGAGATCAAGCGCGAGATCGTCGACGGCCAGCTCTCGACCTGGTCGCGGCGCATCCTGCCCGGCCTTTGCGCTGCCGGCGGCATGGCGGTGCCGGCGCTGATCTTCGCCGGGCTCAACTGGAACAACGGCGAGGTGATCCGCGGCTGGGCGATTCCCACCGCGACCGACATTGCCTTCGCACTGGGCGTGCTCTCGCTGTTCGGCAACCGGGTGCCGGCCTCGATGAAGGTGTTCCTGACGGCGCTCGCCATCATCGACGATCTCGGCGCGGTGCTGATCATCGCGATCTTCTACACCGGCAATCTCGACCTCGCGGCACTGGGCGGTGCGGCCGCCGTGCTGGCGGCGTTGCTGGCGCTCAACCGGCTGGGGGTGAAGGCGCTGTGGCCGTATCTGATCCTGGGCGCGGTCCTGTGGCTGCTGGTGCTGCTCTCGGGCGTCCATGCGACGGTCGCGGGCGTGGCCCTGGCCTTCACCATCCCGCTCACCCGCGCGGCGGGGGGCGGGCACGAACGCGGAGTCTATTCGCCGCTGCATCGGCTGGAGCACGCGCTGGCCAAGGTGGTGCCGTTCGTCATCATCCCGATCTTCGGCTTCGCCAATGCCGGCGTGTCGCTGGCCGGCTTCGACGCGGCCGCGCTGGTCGATCCGCTGACCCTGGGCGTCGCGGGCGGGCTCGTTCTGGGCAAGGTGATCGGAGTCTACGGCACCGCCCGGGCGACCGTGAAGCTCGGCTGGGCCGCCGCACCTGTCGGCGCCGCACCGCTGCATGTGCTGGGCGTGTCGCTGCTCTGCGGCATCGGCTTCACGATGAGCCTGTTCATCGGCCTGCTCGCCTTCCCCAACAACGCGGCCCTGCAGGACGACGTCAAGATCGGCATCCTGCTGGGCTCGTTCGTCTCCGCGGTGCTCGGAGCCCTGGTCCTGATGCTGAGCCCGCGGCCGGATCCCCGGGCCGCGGGTTGGCGTGCCCGGGGATGAGCGACCGTGCCGATAAGTGGCCGTACGGCGCGTCACGGCGACCGAGCGTAGGCGCCGCAGCCACAGAGGCGGACCGTCAGAACGATAGCGTTGCCGCGCCCTCCTTGATCTGCGCGTGCATGGCGCTGGCGCCGGTGATGGTTACGCCCTCGATCAGGTCGGCCTGCTCGTAACCACGCGCCTTGACGCAGGGAGGGCAGGCCCAGATGGTGCCGCCGCGCTTCTGGAAATCCGCGATCAGTGCGGCGAGCGGATCGAGCGGCGCCACATGGGTCATCGCGTGGCCTCCCTTGCGCACGAGGTCGATGGCTGTGCTGGTCAGAAACACAGATACCTTGAGGCCTGCGGTGATGCCGCCATTGGCAATCGTGAACGCCACCGACGAGAGCTCGGAGTCGATGCCCTTCGTCACGAGAACGACGAGCTTGTCAGTTTGTTGTGTCATTGTAATCTCCAGTGTTCGGGTTGACGCGTGAGTGATACTGGAGCGCCCGTCGGGCGTATTTGGCCGCCATGCCGTATAGATTGTCCGAGAATCCTGAAAGTGCCCGCGGCGTCGCTCTGGATGACGTGCTGTCGTCACTTCTGTCGACGATAAGGCTTTCCGGCTCTCTGCAGTTCTGCTTCATGCCGAGTGGTAGCTGGCAGACCGATGCAACGCCCGCCTTCAATTCCCTGGCGTCCAGCCGGGGCAGCGGGGTGATCCCGTTCCACATTGTCGCCGAGGGGACGTGCTGGCTCAGGTTCGCGGATGACCAGACCACACTGGAAGCCGGTGACGTGGTGCTGTTCCCCTTCGGCTCGGGCCATCAGCTCGGAAGTGGCCGCGATGGCAGACTGGTCACGCCAACCAAGGATCTGCCGCCGAAGCCATGGCGGGAGGTTCCGCTGCTGCGCTACGGGGACGACGTGGCCGGCGTGCGAATGCTGTGTGGTTACCTGCAGTGCGAGGCTCTGGGGTTTTCTCCCTTCAGCCGGTCTCTTCCGGAGTTCGTCCATGTCCGTCCCGGAGCGAGCGGCGGTCCAAGCTGGCTCGATTCAACGGTTCGCCAGATGATCACCGAGGTCGATCGGCCGCGCGCCGGTAGCGTCTCGATGGTTCCGCGGCTCACCGAAATCATCTTCATCGAGGTTCTGCGACACCAGATCGTGACCTCTGCGCCGCGGGCGGTCGGCTGGCTTGCTGCTCTCGCCGATCCGTCCCTGTCCCGTTGTCTTTCCATCATCCACGAGGACCCGCGCAGGGAATGGTCGCTGGAGGCTCTTGCGGACGCAGCGAGAATCTCCCGCAGCGTGTTCGCGGAGCGCTTTCGAGCGGTACTCGACATCTCGCCAATTCAGTACGTACGCGAGTGGCGTCTCTATCTCGCGAGCGTTGCGCTTGCGACCACTCGGCAGGCGATCGCCGACATTGCCTTCAATGCCGGGTACGCAAGCGAAGCTTCCTTCAACCGTGCATTCGCTCGCGCCTATGGAGCACCACCAGCCACCTGGCGCGCTTCAGCGCAGTCTTGAAGGAAGGGAGCTGCCCGGACCGACATCGCCGTCGCGCTGGGCGCGGCCCTGCAGGACGGCACCAGGGCCAGGGCCTTCTGAAGACCGTTGCGTCCTCTGCATCGTAGCCGCTAAATGACTGCGCTTCTCTACAGGATCGCCGAAGGCATGCCGCTCCACTGGACGATCGATTCGCGGGCCAAGCTCCTGGTGGCCGTCGCGGAGGGCGCCGTCGAACTCGCCGAGTTCCATCGCATGCTGGACGTCGTCGCCAGTTCGAGCATCCTGGGCTACCGCAAGCTGTTCGACGGCCTCCTGGGCGAGACTCTGATGGGTCCGACGGAGCTGCTCTCGGTGGGCGTTCGCCTTCGATCCCTGCACATTGCCGCCGGCTCCGCGATCGGTCCGCTCGCCCTCGTCGTGCGCGACGAGAATTACTGGCAGGTGGCGCGGTTGCTGGGGATCCTCGCCGTCCCCAAGAGGCCAATGCGCGTGTTCAAGCAGGCGGACAAGGCCCGCGCCTGGCTCGACTCGCCCGCCATCCTGGCCAGCGTGCCGAACTGAGCCGCCCGCGTACGCTCCGAACAGCCTGATTGATGTCGTGTTTGCACCTTGGAGGAATGGGCTGATAACCGACCAATCCATTCCGGGAACGGATCTCAGACTGACTGATTGTCCGTCCGCGTCATTGGGTAAAGCACACCGAAGGCACGGCCTGCGCTGTCTCGACGACCACCTGCATCCCATCCCGCACCAGCCGTCGAAGATCGGCGCCCTCCGGCACCGTCCGGATCATCCCCGCCTTTGCCATCCGCCGAACCGCACTCCGCGACAGTCGCAACTCACTCGCTAGAAGCCGGTCGGTGCGCAGACCGATCGGGTGCGGTACGCGGCACTCGATCTCCAGTCTCAGCACCGGCATCCGGCGTGGTTCTTCGAGGACGCACTGCGTCACCAGCACGTCGTCGAACTCCTGCATGCGATCGGTCCAGCGCTTCAGCGCGGCGACATCGAAGGCGAGGGTGCGAACGAGGGTGGGGTCGTTCGACTGCAGCGCCCGCAGGTATTCGCGGTCGAGCGTGCCGACGGCGCGGCGCTCGACGATCGGGCGGTTCCAGGTGCCGTCGCAGTCGGCGCATCGGTAGACGAGCCAGGCGTCGACGCGCCGGCCGTTGGCGTTGAGCCGAATGCGGCCGCTGCTGCGGAAGCCGCGCGGGCCGCGGCAGCGGCTGCAATGGAGCCAGGGTTGCGGCTCGGTTCGGGGAGTCATCGTCCACTGCACGCGCAGGGTCTGGGGATGGATATTGGACACGCCGGTTGGATCTTCCCGTTGGGAAGCCCGGCGAGGCGGCGGCTGGAGCGAGGCCCCCTCTGGTCAGGGGCGCGGCGTGGCAGGGATGATCTGAAGCGGACGCGAATGAATGAAGCAGTCCTGGAGGCGGTGGTCAGCGATGCCAAACCGGTCTCGAACCGCCACCCGACGGGCTCACGCGCGCAGGCACTCATGCGCATGCGCAAGGACAGGCGGCGTCGCATCGCGTCGCCGCACGATCGGGGAACTGCTGAGACCGGTGTTACTTAGGCAAGGTGAACTCGGACCGCTTCGTTGCTGGAGGGAGTTGCGTAGCCGAGGGGCATGGGGCTGGCAAGCTATCGTGCCAATCCCGGCCTGTTCTTGGTGTGGCGGGCTCAGTATTTCGTGTCGCCGCCGCCGCTGGCGGCGCCGCGCGCCGAATCTTCCTTGATCCGCTGCTCGAGCATGGTCGAGGAGCTGGTGGCGCCGGTCCAGGTCGCGTTGACGTTGGATCGGACGCCCATGTAGCGCTCCGACGCCGCACCGGTGGCGCCGGGGTTGCCGCCGGTGGTGCCGGCGCTGCCGCCGCTGCTGCAGCCGGCCAGGATCAGGAACATCGCCGCGAACGGCACTTTCATCGACATGGAACCTCCGCTGAAGACATGCTGGTTCCGCCAACAGGCGACCGTTGGCGACGTTGCATGTTTTTCGTTGGACAAGGCGTTGGCAAGGCCCTTGGCGGACCGGCTCTCCTCGGCGCTGCCTTCGGGGGCTGAACCCGGCGAGGCGCTGCCACCCACGCGTTTCGCATATCTGGCGTAGGCGTCTGCAGGTTGCGTCTTGCAGGCGTAGGGTATTGCATGGGGCTGCAGTCCAACGCCGGAGGGGCGCATGGCCATGCAGGACTTCATCCGCCGGAAAAATATCGAGAACCTGACGAAGCAACTCGCGAGCGGGCAGCTCGACGAGGCACAACGCCGCTATGTCCAGCAGAAGCTGGCCGAGGAACTCGCGGAGGACAGGGCTGCGGCGGACGTTCTTCGGCCGCCGGCGGACGGAAGCGGCGGCGGAGACGCGGCTTCCTGCTGATCGCGCGCTCGTTCGGAATGATGGTATCAGCCGCGGCGCCGGTCGATCTCGGCGCGGGCGTTGCGGCGCGCCATCTCTTCGGCGACCGCCGACGGCACGCAGACCTTGTTCACCGGGTTGAGCACGGTGCCGAGCGACTTGGCGATCACCAGGGCAACCGGGATGCCGACGATCGACAGGCACAGCGCGAACACCTGGATCGCGTTCAGGATCACGAACACCACGCCGAACGGCAGGTAGAGGATCATCACCAAGGTCGAGTAGGCGCGCCACACCGGGTTCTGCGGCATGTCGAGATCGGACCTGCTCACCATCTCGTTGCCGAACGGCGCCAGCAGGAACTTGCCGAACTCCATCAGCCCGAGCCCCAGCGGCGCGGTGACGACCAGCAGCGTGAGCAGCAGGCCAAGCAGCCAATAGAAGGCCGCTGTGAGGAACCCGAGGAACGGGATGTGCCACAGAATGTTGCCCAATGTCCGCACCGTCGCTCTCTCCCCTTCGCCGTCCACGGCGTGACCCACCATGCGCCGTCCGCCGGGAGGATGGCAATCGTCGCCGGCGGCGCGCCGCTCGCCGATGATGGCGCAGGGCGAGGCATACTCCGCGCCCGACCGAAACAGGGTCGAGATGCGTTGCATTCCATCACATCGACCATGGCAAAGGCTTCGACAACAAGGCCGCCTGGACTGTCCAGCGCCAGCACCTTGTGTCCGAGTACGTCGCGATCGGTCGAATCACAGCGCGACTTTCAGGCGGCCGGCATCGCCCTCGGCAACCTACCCCTCGGCCAGGACGATCCGCCGGCCCTCCGGAAGGGTGAGCGCCCAGAAAGTCATGGCGGAGGCCGACGGGCCGGTCCATGCGAGCAGCAAGACCAACAGCAGGGCGGCGATGCGCATGGTACGAACCGCCGGAGTATGCGCGCATCGTCCTGGCGCGTGCGCCGCAATGCTAGCCGTGTCCGGCTTCCGGGCGATCGCCATCTCCGGGAACGTCATCCGCCAGGATCACCTTCATTTTCCGGGCAAGGTCTCTCGGGCGATAGGGCTTCACCAGAAGGTTGGTGTTCGGCGTGATGTTGCCTCTCCGGATCAAAGCGTGGGCGAAGTAGCCTGACGTAAAGAGGACCCTGAGGTCGGGCCTGAGCAGCCGCGCCTGTTCCGCAAGCTCGCCGCCATCCATGCCGGGCATCACCACGTCGGTGAAGAGCACATCGATACTGTCGTCACGTCTCAGGATGTCCAGCGCCTCCGCGCCACTCGCAACTGCGAGCACTTCATAGTCCAGGTCCTTGAGCGTGGCCTCGGCCGTCATGCGGACCTGGTCGTCGTCATCGACCACAAGGACCTTGGGAAGCGAGGTGCTCTCGCCGATTGCCGACCCGCGGCCAGCTCGGGGTCCGCTCTGCAGGGCGGCTTCGAGCGACTGCATCATGAGGCCGAACGCGACCAGGTTGCGCCGGGAGTCGCGTAGGGAAATGACGACTTCTCTCAGTGCCCGACGCGCCCCGTTTCTGTGGGTCCGCTGGCAGATCTCTTCGTGCCGGCCCTTCTTGCGGGCTATGGCCAGCGACAGGGGTGCGCCGTCGCAGTCACAGGACTCAGGCGGGAGGATGCTTCCGTAGGCCCGCCCGACCGCCTGGGCCTCTTCGTAGCCGAGCAGGTTCGTCGCCCCGGCATTCCAACTCAAGACTCTGCCGTCCGTATCGAGCAGTACAAGTGCGCAATCCTTGAGGTTGTCGACCATAAGCTGTTTCAAATGATCGTTTGCCGGCATGTCTAATTCCAAACTCCGTAGACGGAACCTAAGGCGTCGCCTCGGGTGTACTACGCAGAGTGAGTGTGACTGGTTTCAATGCTACTGAAGGAACTCACGACGTTGTGAGAATGCCGAGAATGGTTGCGCCGGGATTCAAAGAAATCCGACGCTGCGGCTCCCAGGCTGGAGTGAGCCGGCAGCATTGCGGCCGGCGACCTCCCTACTTGCAGTGAACCTCGATGCGGCGCGGCGGCGTCTTGAACCAGGGCGGCGTGCTGTCCATCGCCGGCTGCGGCCTGGGCCAGGCGCCCGACTTCAGGCGTGCCTCGATCAGCGGAACGAGCTGCTGCAGGATCACCCAACCCTTCATGCGCGTGCCGGGATAGGTCGTGTGGACGCCGTCGGCATAGAGGTCGGGATCGAACGGCATGCGGCCGGCGACGTCGATGAAGTCGATGCCGTGTTCCTGCGTGTATTTCTTCAGCACCCGGTTCTGGAAGTTGGCCAGCCGCTCGAGGTCGCGATAGCGCCAAGGGTACATGTAGAGGTTCAGGTAATCCCAGATCATGCGATTGCGGACCGGGTCGAGCTTCAGCCCGTCCTTCACCATCCACAGGAACGAGGTGACCGCCAGCTCGGCATCGATGGGCTTCAGGTCGGCCTGGATCCGGTCGAGGTCACCCAGGATCTGAGTGAGCGACACCGGCAGGTCCTTGCGCGCGAGGT
Source organism: Reyranella sp. (assembly GCF_004297265.1). Taxonomy (GTDB): domain Bacteria; phylum Pseudomonadota; class Alphaproteobacteria; order Reyranellales; family Reyranellaceae; genus Reyranella. Next base: position 49,678 of record NZ_SCUT01000009.1, on the reverse strand, counting down.
CGGGATCGGTCTCGGACAGATCCTTCGGCCAGGTGAGCTGGTAGTCGGGCTTGGGCGCCTCCAGTCCTGTGGACGGCAGCTCGTCGGAGGCGCGCAGGACCTGGATGCGGCGCACGATATCCGAATAGCGCGCCAGTACGTTGAGCCACGCAGGTCCAGGCGGCTCGCGCGGCTTCATCGGCTGCGGCTTCTCGCCCTGGGGCATCGACGCCACCAGGCTCTCCAGCCTGAACTGGTTGCCGCCCTCATGATAGATCACCAGGTCCGGCCGCGCCGGCACGATCTCGGTGCGGACGATCGACTCGATTCCCTCGGAGTTGATCGATTCGCGGGCCGCGCTGGCGACCTCGATCTTGAGGTCGGGTCGGTTCTTCGCCGCCCACAGGTTCAGCCAGTGCGCGATGAACTCCGGATAGGAATAGGGCATCTGGTGCGTGTCGGCCGTCGTCGAGGCGCCGGCGAACACGATGCGGATGGTCTTCGGCGCGCGCGCGAAATCGATCGGCGCGCCGCGCCAGCCCAGATCGTTGGTCACCAGCCCGATCGGCGAGGTGGTGTCCGGTCTGAAGCGGAAGGGCGGGTTGGGCTTGCCGTCCTCGGGATCGAAGAGTTCGAGCGAACCCGGCGCGTTGGCGAAGAACGGGCTCTTGCAGGGATCGCCCACCAGCACCGAGTTCCAGATCTTGAAGACCTCGGGGGATTGGAACGGGGTGCCCGCCTTCTGCAGGGTACGGTCGAGCTCCATCGCCTCGGGCGGCACCGGCTTGCGATTGGGCAGCGGCGGCGGATCGCTGAAGAACCAGGCCCGCTCGACCGACGGTGCCCGCGGCACGTCGTCGAGGCGCTCGGCCGTCGTATCGTTGCCGATGTTCACCAGGCGGACGGGCAGTTCGAGCTGGGTGAGGGGCAGTCCTGCCAGGACGCGCGCGGCGCCTTCGGCGAAGATCAACCCGATCAGAATGGTGACGGACACCATGATGGCATTCGCCAACGTTCGACCGTTCAAGGGCTTGTCCTCTGCTGCTGATGCTCCTCGGGAAGCCGTTCTAGGGGGACCGGCGTGCGAGGAAAAGGGCGACATTGTCGCCCGCAGCCGTAGCTGTCAGGGCGTCGACGCGATGCGGACCGATTGATTTCAGGTGACGATCCGCCTATAGGTGTTGCGAATCATTCGCATTTCTGGTCGACTTTTGGCACCCTCGTCCACGTCCCTGTCCGTCTACATCGAGCATCGCGACGACCTGCTGAACTATGCCAACAAGTTCCTGGGCGACCGGGCGGTCGCCGAGGATGTCGTGCAGGAAGCCTGGCTGCGCCTGTCGTCGCGGGACGCCAAGGGGCAGGAGATCGGCCATCCGCTGAGCTACCTCTATTCCATCGTCCGGAACCTGGCGCTCGACTGGGCCAAGCGCCGGGTGAGGGAAGTGCCGCAGTCGCCGGAGAGCGCGACTTGGCAGGTGCTGCCCGCGTCGACCCCGACCGCCGAGGACGTCGTGTTGCAGCGCGACGAGTTCCGGGCGCTGCTCGACGCGATCCAGGAACTGCCCGAACGGACCCAGCTCGCCTTCCGCATGTACAAGCTCGAGGAACGGCCGCTTCAGGAAGTGGCGGACCGTCTCAAACTCTCCGTCCCGCGCACCCACCAGATCGTGGCCGAGGCGCTGGTGCATGCCATGCAGCGCCTGCTCGGCGACGAGGACAGGTAGCGGCAACATTTTTTGCCGGGCGTTCTTAAGTTGGCGCCGCGACAACCGTCTAGGTGTCGGGGAGGATGGCAGCTTCCGCTGCCTCGAACCGGGGAAACCTTCGTGAACGGAACCAACAGCAAGAACAATCCGGTCCGGCTTCAGGCGGCGCACTGGCTCCTGCGGCTCGAAGGGTCTCCCGGCGACGGCGCGCTGCGAAACGAATTCGAGAGCTGGTTGCAGCAGAATGAAGCCCACCGTGCGGCGTTCCGTTCGGCCGAGCACACATGGGCGCGCCTGGGCAAGCTCCCGCCGGAATTGATCGCGACGCCGGCCACGCCCGCCGACATCCTGCCGCTGAAGCCACGCAGGCGACCGCGCATCTTCTGGGCGAGCGCCGGCGCCCTGCTGGCCGCCGCCTGCCTGCTGCTGGTTGCGGCGCCGGTGATTCAGCGCCATCTCGAGGCCGATCACATCACAGGCGTCGCCGAATTGAGCGATGTCGTCCTTCCCGACGGCAGCCTGGCGAGCCTCGATGCCGACAGTGCGATCGCCGTCGACTATTCCGGGGCCGAGCGGAAAGTGATCCTTCTCGCCGGGCAGGCCTTCTTCCAAGTCCATCCGAATCCGGATCGGCCATTCCGGGTGAACGCAGCCGATCTGTCGGTGCGCGTCACGGGCACCGCGTTCAGCGTCGACAAGCTCGCGAGCACGGTGACGGTCGCCGTCCAGTCCGGCACGGTCGAGGTGGCGTCGCCGGGCGTGGCCGAAGTCAGCCGCCTCGGCATGGGCGACCGTCTCGTCTTCGACCGGCAGGCGAGGTCCGCGCGGCAGGAACAGGTCGTGCCGTCCACGGTCGCCTCGTGGCGCTCGCGCCGCCTGGTGGTGCACGACGCCACCGTGGGCGACATGGTGGAGATCCTCGGCCGCTATCTGCCGGGCATGATCGTCGTTCGTGACGGTTCGATGAACGGCCGGTCGATCTCGGGCGTCATCGATCTCACCCAGCCACGCGAAGCATTGAACGCGCTGGCCGAATCCCAGCACGGCAAGCTCAGCCAGATCACGCCCTACCTGTCGGTCATTTCGAAGCGTTAGAGTCTTTCCGCTTCAAGTCGACCCGCACCAACTTATCCTGAGGAGTTCAAGACGCGCTCCGTCGGAGCGCTCCTCAGCATGAGGTTGGCATTCGTGATCCGATCGGACTCGGAATGAGGCTAGGCGCGGCGCGAACTTTTTTGCGATTTCTGCTTAAGTCGAACCGTCCCCATCAGTCTTGTTCCGCGAGTGCGGGCGTGTTGCCCGCGGCGTCGAGTTCCGTGACCCGCCGGCAACGGACTTTCGGGGGAGAAGTCTGTGTTTGCGAGGATCACGGTTGCCGCCGTAGCGGCAGGTTCCCTGATGGCCGGCGACGTGCTCGCTCAGGGCGTCGCGGCTGGCGGACCGCAACAGGCACAGGCCGGCCGCCCGGCGACCTTCAATGTGCCGTCACAGCCACTGGCGCAGGCCCTGACCGCCTTCGGCCAGCAGGCAGGCGTGCAGATCGTCGTCAACAACTCAGCCGTCGCCGGCAAGACGAGCACTGCGATCGGCGGCAGCATGACGGCCGAGCATGCCCTGCAACTGTTGCTCGCGGGAACCGGCGTGACCTTCCGCTTCACCTCGGCCAACACGGTCACGATCTCCGGTGTGCCGGACGCCGGCGGCGCCCTGCAGCTCGATCCCGTGCAGGTACAGGGTGCGTTCATCGTGCCGCCGCAGGCGATGATCGACAACGCGCCCCCGGTCTATGCGGGCGGGCAGGTCGCGACCGGCGGTCAGCTCGGCCTGCTCGGCAATCGCGCCGTGATGGACACGCCGTTCAATCAGTCGAACTACACCGCCAAGAAAGCGCAGGACCAGCAGGCAAAGACCGTGCGAGACGTGCTGATCGACGACCCGTCGGTCCGGATCACCCGGGGCGACAACAGTCCCGGCACCGATCAGGTCAAGATCCGCGGCTTTCCCGTCGACAATTCCGACACCTCGTATGGCGGCCTTTATGGAATGCTGCCCAACTCGTCGATCATGGCGGAGATGGCCGAGCGAGTGGAGGTTCTGAAGGGACCGAGTGCGCTGCTGAACGGCATCCCGCCCTTCGGGTCGATCGGCGGCAATGTCAACGTCGTGCCGAAGCGGGCGCCCAATGAGGATCTGACCCAGGCGACGGCGAGCTACATCTCCGGCAGCCAGTTTGGCGGGCACATCGATTTCGGACGCCGCTTCGGCGAGGACAAGGAATTCGGCGTGCGCTTCAACGGCGTGTTCCGGGGCGGCCAGACCGACATCCAGTACAATGCCGACCAGAGGGCGCTGGCAGTCCTCGGCTTCGATGTCCGCGGCGAGCGCGTGCGGCTCTCGGCCGATCTGGGATACCAGAACCAGTACATTTCGGGCATCACGCCCTACCTGACCCTGGCGCCGGGCGTGCAACTCCCGTATGCGCCGAGCGCCCGCAGCAATCCTACCGCGCAGCCCTGGGGCTTTCAGGGCCGCAAGGATGCCTTCGGCGTTTTCCGGCTCGAGATGGACATCACCGACAACGTCACGCTCTACGCCTCGGCCGGCGCACACGACTACCGGATGGGCGGCCTCTATTCGGCGGCGACGACGATCACGAATTTCAACGGCGCGGGCACGGCGCTGGCGCCGCTCAATTTCAGCCAGTACACGACGAGCCTGACCGCCCAGGGCGGCCTGCGCGCCCTGTTCAGCACGGCCGACGTCAACCACGAGCTTGCGCTCACCGCTTCGACCCTTCAGCAGGACAACGGCCAGGTCAACGTCTCGCAGCCGGGCGGCGCCTTCGCGACCAACATCTACAATTCGACCTTGATCGCGCGGCCGAACATACCGACGCCGGCGGCGAACAAGACCTCGACGTCCGGTTTCAACAGCATTGGCATCGCCGACACGATCTTCTCGCTGAACAACCGCGTCCAGCTCACGGCCGGCCTGCGCGCCCAGAATGTCCAGTCCGCCAATTTCAACGCCGTGACCGGCGCCCTGACGGCCAGCTACGACCAGACCGTCGTCAGCCCGGCCGTGGCGCTGATCGTGAAGCCGCTCGAGAACGTCTCGCTCTACGGCAACTACATCCAGGGCCTGCAGCAGGGTACCGTGGTGCAAGTGCCGTTCGCCAATGCCGGCACGATCCTGCCGCCCTACGTGTCCAATCAGATCGAGGTCGGCGTGAAGGTCGACTGGGGCACCTTCACGACCACCGCGGCGCTGTTCCAGATCACGCAGCCCAGCGTGATCACCAACACGGCGACCAACACGCAGAGCGTGAACGGCCAGCAGGTCAACCAGGGCCTCGAGCTGAACATGTTCGGCGAACCGGCCAAGGGGTTCCGGCTCCTGGGGGGCGCCATGTTCCTCAACCCGGTGCTCGCCAAGACGCAGGGCGGGGCGGCCGATGGCTGGATCGCGCCTTTCACGCCGCAGTTCACGCTGAACCTGTCGGGCGAGGTCGACCTGCCGTTCGTACCGGGCCTCACCCTCGCGGGGCGTGCCATCTACACCGGCCCGCAGTACATCGACACGACCTATCCACGGCGCATGATGCCGCAATGGACCCGCTTCGATCTTGGCGCGCGTTACACGTTCGAGAATCCAGGCGCGAAGGGCAAGATGCTGGTGGCCCGCTTCGACGTCGACAACATCCTCGATGCCAACTACTGGGCGGGCAGCAACCAGACGGCGACGTTCATGTTCCTCGGCGCGCCGCGCACCTTCCGCCTGTCGCTGACGGCGGATTTCTAGCGCTCGGAGGCGCGGGCTCGACATGGAGCAGACCTTCCGCGCCTCCATGAGCTGGCTGCACACCTGGGCGGGCGTCTGCGTCGGCGCGGTGCTGTTCGCGGTCTTCTGGATGGGTACCCTGTCGGTGTTCGACCGTGAGATCGATCGCTGGATGATGCCCGCCACGCGGCTGGTGCCAGCCGAGCTGAAATCGGTCGATGCGCTCGCCCGCGAACTGCAGCCCGTGATCGGTGCATCGCCACAATGGCTTGTTCTCTTTCCAGACGATCGCGAACCCGTCGCCCGGGTTGGCTACCTGGACGGCGCGGGCCGGCTGCGGTACCGCCACGCCGATCCCTCGACGTCGGCCCTTCTTCCGGACGCCGGCACGTGGGGGGGATCGGGATTCATCTATCCGTTCCACGTCAACCTGCACATCAAGGCCTGGTCGCTGGGCCTCTGGATCGTAGGCTTTGCAGGGATGGCGATGCTGGCGCTCTGTGTGTCCGGCGTGGTCATCCATCGGAAGATCTTCGCCGACTTCTTCACCTTCCGGTCCGACCGGAAGCCGCGGCGGGTCGTGCTGGACCTGCACAATGTCACAGGCGTGCTCGGGCTGCCCTTCCACTTCTTCATCACCCTGTCGGGTCTGGTCATCTTCTTCACGGTCTACTTCTCCGGTGCCTGGGAGATGTCCTATCGCGGCGACCGGCAGGCCTTCGTGCAGGAGTCCTACGGCATCTACGGGCGGCCGCGGCTCAACCGGCCGGGGCCGCCCTTGGCATCGCTGGATGCCATGGTCGCGGAGGCATCGCGTCGGTGGGAAGGGGGGACACCGCAATTGTTCCGGGTGTTCCACCGGGGCGACGCCAACGCCTATGTCGAGGTGCGCCGCTCGTTCGTCGACGATCGCGTGACCATGCCGGTCGACGCGCTCTACCTCGACGCCGGCACGGGCGCCATCCTTTCAAGCAACACGGGGAAGCCCGTGATGAACGTCCATCGCTTCATCACCGGGTTCCACTTCATCCAGTTCGATCACTGGAGTCTGCGCTGGCTCTACTTCGCGCTGGGCCTCGCGGGCTGTGTCCTGATCGCCACGGGATTCCTCTTCTGGCTGGAATCGCGCCGCAAGCGCCATACCCAGCTCAGTCTGCGTGGTGTACGCTTCGTCGAGGCGCTGACGGTCGGCTTCGTCAGCGGGATCGTGGCGGCCACGCTCGCCTTCTTCGTCGCCAACAGGCTGTTGCCGCCGAACGCCTCGGCATGGGGCCTCGAACGCCGCGAGCTCGAGATCTGGGCTTTCTACGTGATGTGGCTGCTGACGTTCGTTCACGCGTGGAGCCGTCCGCGCGTGGCCTGGCGGGAGCAGTGCGCGGCAATCGCCGCGCTGGCGGTCGTGGCGGTGACCCTCAACGGGCTCACAACTGGCGATCACCTGTGGCGCAGCCTCTCGCAGCCTCACCTCTGGCCAGTCGCCGGCATGGATTTCTTGCTTCTGTTCGGGGCTGCGGTGGCGGGTTGGACGGCCTCCAGGTTGCAGCGCGCGACCTAGCGGTCGCCGTGCTCGGGCATCGCCTTGAGCTGGTCCTTCGTCCAGCCCGTCACCGCATGGACGTCGCCGTCCTCGTCGCGCATGAAGTCGAGGCCGGCGATCAGGACACCCACCGGCTTGGCACCGATGCCGAGGAAGCCGCCGACATCGATCACGACCTGGGCCGTCGAGCCCGAGCCGTGCAAATGGGCGACCGAGCCGATCTTCTCGTCGCCCGGGCCGTAGATGGTGGCGTCCTTGAGGACTTCCGCGGTGAGTTCTTCGGCCGCCAGGCGGACATGCTTGCTGTGGTCCATGTGCCACTCCTCTCCGGATGGTCAGGATCCGAGTAACCCGCCGGGCGCACAGCCGTTCCCGGCAATCTTCAGTCGGCCGGGATGAACCGCAGTGTGCCGGCCCGCCGCGTGGGCTTGCCGGTGTCGTTGGTATGGTTGATGCCGTCCATGACGGGCACTTCGGCGAAGTCGAACGGGCTGACCCCGTCGAGACAGGCCACGTTCACGGCATAGAGGCTGGTGTCTGATCGCCGCTGGTGATGCGTGTAGATCCCGCAGCGCGAACAGAAGAAGTGCTGTGCCGTCCCGGTGTGGAAGCGGTAGCTGGTCAGCGCCTCCTCGCCCTGCAGGAATTTGATCCCGCCCATCTCCGCCATGGTCACGACGGCGCCACGCATGCGGCAGAAGGAACAGGTGCAGCGGCGGATCGAGTTGAAGCCGTCGCTGAGCGTCACCTCGAAACGCACTGCACCGCAATGGCATCCGCCGGTCCGGATCTTCGCGTCGTTCATCGAAAGTCGTCTGCCCTGAGCTCGATCGTCTGGCCGTGCGGCGTACGATCGGCTGCATGGTCCCAGGCGTGGTAATAGCGGTCGAGCGCTTCCGTCGACGCGATGCCCTTGCGCGCCACGAGCCGTTCGAGTGTCGCCAGCCAGTGGCGATAGTAGGTCGACCCGTCGTCGGGGTCGCCGCCCGCGATGGCGGACTTGATCTGCGCGCCAAGCTCCTCGGCCCACTCGTTCCAGGAAAAGACGCCGCGTTGCTGCAAGGTGAGCACCATGGCGAAAGCCTGGGCCTGCCACGGTTCCGCGAAGACCGGCGCCTCGCCTTCGCAGGGAATACCCGGCAGAGCGTTGAGTGCCTCGCGAATGGATGCGAGATCCGAAGCCATCACGCCGGCTCCAGGTACGGCTCGAACGCCTCGATGGAGACGGTGGCGCCGTCTTCCGCGTCCGGCCCCCACAGCTCCCGCCCGTCGAACACCACGGTGTAGAGCCATTCGCCCTGCTCGATACCCTTCTCGACCATCGCGTCGGGAAAGGTGTGGCAGCCCTGGATGCGCTCGATCGTGCCGATATGGCCGCGGGCGAAGCGCGGAAGGCGCGTGTGGGAGCGGGGATGGATGTTTCGGGCGCGCACCTTCTGGCCGATCTCGAAGACAGCAGGCGCTCGCGACGGCTGGTCGTAGTTCGGGCGGCTTATGCCGACGCCGGCCTTCGGGCCCGACAGCGGCTTGCGCTTCAGGGGGCGGCCCGGACCGCTCGAATGGCCGCTGACCAGCTCGGATTCTGAGACGAGGCCCCGGTCGAGGCAGAGGCGCTCGAGGCGCAAGAACCACTTCTTGTAGTAGGAAGAGGAGAGATAGACTGCCGGCGGCAAGGTCTCGATCCAGTAGCGGCCGACGTCGATGTTCCATTCGCCGGCCGAGCCCATGACCCGGTTGAGGGCGAAGGAACGCGCCTGCCAGTCGTCATGGAAGGGGACTTCGTGAGGATCGGGCGCGACATGGCCGAAGCCGTCCATGCCGCCCATGTCGTGCACGCCGTTCATGCCGCCACCTCGTTCACTTCCTTCGGTAAGCCGGTGCCGATCATCGAATCGCGGGTGACCAGCCCGGCGAGCTTCTCCTCGGACCATCCCTCGGTCGCAGCGGGCCGCATCGGCAGCACGATGAAACGCGTCTCGGCCGTGGAGTCCCACACGCGGACCTTCGTCTCGTCGGGCAGCGTCACGCCGAAATCGGCCAGCACCTTGCGCGGCTCCTTGACCGTGCGGGCGCGGTAGGGCGCGGACTTATACCAGGCCGGCGGCAGGCCGAGCAGATCCCACGGATAGCAGGAGCACAGGGTGCAGACGATCATGTTGTGCGTGGTCGGTGTGTTCTCGACGGCAATCAGGTGATCGCCGACCTTCTGCTCGAGCCCGAGCTGAGCGATCGCTTTGCTGGCGTCCATGAGCAGCGCCGTGCGGAACTCAGGGTCCGCCCAGGCCCGCGCCACGACCCGCGCCCCGATATGCGGCCCGATCTTCGTCTCGTAGGTTTCGATGATCGAGTCGAGCGCCGCCGGATCGACGTAACCCTTCTCGGTCAGAATGGTTTCGAGCGCGCGGACGCGAAGCTGCATCTCCGACAACTCGGACCCATGCTCGTGGTCATGCCTGTGGTCATGCCCGTGGTCATGAGCGTGATCGTGATTGCCTGACATTGCATCCCCTGATCCTTGCAGGAACAGACTAGTGCATTCCGCCGTGGCGAAACAGGCTGCGATGGCGGCTGTCGGCGCCGCGACGCCCACCCCGCCGCGGCGAGAGGGTGCGGGAGGCGATACCATGGTGTGACGGCCGTCCGCGTTGCTGCCGCGGGAGACGTCGACCGGCGCCCAGTCCTGGCATAGAACGTTGTCGGGAGTATTTGCCGGTTGGTGGGCCATGGTGGGATATGGCTCGACGTCGATGCCGGCTTGGATGAATGAAGATGACAACAAGCACGCCCGGCAGGGACCTCATTCGGCAAGCGAAGGCGCAGAAACGCCTGGCGCGCGATCTGTCGCGACCGTCCCGCAGTCGGCGCTGGGGGGTGGTGGGCGTTTCCCTCCTTGCGGTGCTGGTCCTGTCCTTCTGCGCGCCCTCGCTGGTGAAGAATTTCGGTGTGGATCACGTGACGACGACCGCCGAGCACCGGAATGTCGACCTGCCGGACGGGTCGCTCGTCGAGCTGGGGGCCGCCAGCGCCCTCGACGTGCAGTTCAGCGCGACGGACCGGCGGTTGAAGCTTCGTTCCGGAGAAGCGTTCTTCAAGGTGAAGTCCGGCGACGCGCGCCCTTTCATCGTAAAAGCCGGCGGCGTGTCGGTCGTCGTCACGGGCACGGCCTTCAACGTCCGGCTCGCCGACGAGGCCGTCAGCGTCGCGGTTGAGGACGGTTCCGTCGAGGTCAGGATGCCATCTCCGGAAACGGGGCAGGGAGTAAGGGGACCGGTGTTGCGGCGGTTGCAGGCCGGCGAACAGCTCGTTGCCCGGGCTGACGGAACGATCGAGCAGGGCCCCGTCAACGACTCCGGCGCGGGCTCTTGGCGCCGCCACAGGCTGAACGCCGATGGGTCGACGGTCGGCGACGCGATCGACCGACTGCGCCGGTACCATGGCGGCTGGATCGTCGTGACCGACGGCAATCTCTTGCGCCAGCGCTTCACCGGCTTCTACGACCTGCGCGATCCGGTGGGGTCGCTGCGGGCGGTGGTCGCGCCGTTCGGCGCGCAGGTGCGGCCCATCTCCACGTTGATCATCGTCTCGGTCCCCTGACTGCCGGTCTCTCCCGCCACACAGGTTGGCGGCGCGCGGAGGACCGACCGCAAAAAAATCTGGAGGCGGCGACTTGAAGGCCACCGGGCCGAACCTAGATCGTCAGCCGGTCGCCCTTCGGGGGACCGCTTCGCAAAACCATCGCTCAGGAGTGGAGGATGAACATGCGTACCGCTTTCGATTTTTCCCCTTTCTATCGTGACACGGTCGGGTTCGACCGGGTGTTCCACATGCTCGATTCCGTGGTGAGCCAGGGCGCCCAGGGCTATCCTCCGTACAATATCGAGAAGGCCGGCGACGATACCTACCGCATCGTCATGGCGGTGGCAGGCTTCTCGGAGGCCGAGCTCAGCATCACCCAGAAGGAGGAGGAGCTTCTCGTGACCGGCAAGGCCCAGCCCGGCTCGGAAGAGAAGGAGTATCTCTATCGCGGTATCGCCGCGCGGGAGTTCGAGCGTCGCTTCCAGCTCGCGGACCACGTGAAAGTGGTTGGGGCCGGCTTGGCGAACGGACTTCTGACGATCGAGCTGAAGCGCGAGATTCCGGAGGAGAAGAAGGCCCGCGCCATCCGCATCGAGTCGGGTTCCACGCCACGCCTTTCGAAGCAGTAGGCGCGGCGTCCGACAGGGGGAGAGGAGCGTTCGCCGCCCGCGCGGCGGGCGCTTCCCTTCCATCCAATCACGCAACATTTAGGAGGTTCGTCATGATCGCAAGGTCGGCAGCCTACCGGCCTGAATGGTCTTCAGACCTGGATTCCCAGGCCGATGGCGCTGAAGTCTTCCCACCCTGCGGATATGCCGGGACGGTCGACCGTCCCCCGCGCGGCCGTATCCTGATCGTCGAAGATCAGCTCCCGTTGGCGCTCGAAATGCAGAAGCATCTGCGCGATGCCGGCTACCGCATCGTCGGGCCTGCCGGCAGCCAGGGCGAGGTGGAACGGCTCGTGAGGAGCGGCCGCCTCGACGCGGCCGTGATCGACGTCGACTCCCGCCGAAGTGCGCCCTTCGCCGTTGCCGACTGGCTGGCCGCGGAACAGGTGCCGTTCGCGGTGATTGCCGACGACGCCAGCACCTTGCCGCACGAACTGGCGCTGCGGCCCCTGATCACGAAGCCGGTATCGCCGCGCGCATTGGTCGATACGGTCGACCAATTGGTCAATGGCGGGCCGGGGGCGATGGTGATCCCCTATGCGAGGGGGCCGCGGCTCTTCCCGCAGCTCTAGTTCGAGTGCTCCGAGCTGCTCCCGGTCATCGCCGCCGCAGCGGTGGCCGGCGCGGCAAGCGGCCTGCTCGAGGCAACTCCCACATCCGCTCGCCGTTGAGAAGTTCGCATCAGGAGGAATTCATGAGCAGCCTCGACGACGCCATCAAGGTGGCGGCTGCCCTGCGGAATCAGGGGAAATTCAGCGAGGCCATCGACCTCATCCAGCGGGCGCTGGCCGCCGCGCCGCCGGAGGATTTCGCGCGTCTCGACGCCAACCGCGAGGGCCTGCGCGTCGCCGAGGCGGCGGGCCTCCCCGTCGTGGCCCGGCGCTTCGCCGACGCGATCGCGATCAAGGACGTCGAGGAAGATCCGGACGAGGCCTAGCCAGTTTCAATCGCAGCCCGGCGCCTCGGCGGCAAGCTGCCGGCGCGTGACCTGCATCTGCGCCAGTAGGAGCACCAGGCTCACCGCCGCCAACATGGCGCCCGAGACCGCCACGGCGCCGTAGCCGAAGCCCGCCCGCAACATCTCGGCGCCGAGTGCGGCGCCCAACGCGTTGCCGAGGTTGAACGCGCCGATGTTCACCGACGAGGCGAGGCCTGGCGCGCCGGTGGCGGCGCGCATCACCCGCATCTGCAGCGGCGGCACCACGGCAAAGGCGGCCGTGCCCCAGACGAGTAGACCGATCGCCACGCCAGGCTTGCTGGCAGCGAACCACGGGAAGGCCAGCATCGAGACGACCAGCAACGACAGGAAGGCGATCAGCGCGCCGTCGACCGAGCGGTCCGCCAGCTTGCCTCCGACGGCATTGCCGATCGTGAAGCCGACTCCGATCAGCATCAGCATCGCGGTGATGAAGCCCGGCGAGGCATTGGAGAGGGTCTGCAGCGACGGGCTGATGTAGGTGTAGAGCGTGAACATCGCGCCGGCGCCCATCACCGTGGTGGTGAGCGCCATCAGCACGGCGGGCCGCCTGATGACGCGCAGTTCGGCACGCACGTCGACTCGCTCTCCCGCGCTTCCCGCCGGCAGAGCGAGCCGCAGCGAAGTCATGGCGAGGAGGCCCAGCAGAGCGATGGCGGCAAAGGATGCGCGCCATCCGATCGCCTGGCCGAACCAGGTCGCGGCCGGCACGCCGCCGACATTGGCGATCGTCAGGCCCATGAACATGGCTGCCACCGCGCTCGCCTGCCTCTCGCGCGGCACGAGGCTGGCGGCGACCAGCGAGCCCAGGCCGAAGAAGGCACCGTGGTTGAAGCTGGTGATCAGCCGCGCGAACAGCAGGCTCGTGTAGTCGGGCGCCACTGCCGAGAAGAGGTTGCCGGCGGTGAAGATGGCCATCAAAGCGATCAGCGCCCGGCGGCGCGGCCAGCGCGCCAGCAGCAAGGTCATTACCGGCGCGCCGACCAGGACGCCCACCGCATAGGCCGAGACCAGCAGGCCGGCAGTCGGGATGGAGACATCCACGCCCTGGGCGATGGTCGGCAGCATGCCCATCGGACCGAACTCGGTCGTGCCGATGCCGAAGGCACCGATGGCGAGGGCGAGGAGAGGCCAGAAGGCGCTGATACTCGAGGCGCTGGTGTTGACGGGAGACGCGGCGGAAGTCGGCATGCTGGGGCACTACGCGTTGGGGCTGAACGGATACCGCCCAATATTGCGTTCCCGCTTTTGCCGATAAGCACCTGCAGCCCGCAAAGACTTTTGCTAAAAATGGCAAGATGAAATTCTCCCTGGAAGAGATCGAGGTCTTCCTCACCGTGGTCGACACCGGCTCGCTGACCGCCGCGGCGCTGCGGCTGGGGCAGCCCGTTTCCACCACCAGTCGCCTGCTGCGCCGGCTGGAGAAGTCGCTGCGCACGACCCTGCTGCGCCGCACGACGCGCCGCCTCGACCTGACGGACGAGGGCTGCGGCTTCCTCGAGGATGCGCGGGCCATCCTCGCGTCGGTGCAGGCAGCCGAGGAACGGCTGGTGCAGCGGCATGGCCAGCCCTCCGGCCCGCTCCGCATCGACGCTTCGACGCCGGTCATGCTTCATGTGCTGGCGCCGCTGATGGACGGCTATCGGCGGCGCTACCCGCTGGTCGAGCTGGAACTCAGCAACAACGAGGGCTATGTCGACCTGCTGGAGCGGCGCATCGATCTCGCAATCCGCATCGGCCCGCTGAAGGATTCGACTCTACACAGCCGGTTGCTGGGCCATTGCCGCATCCGCCTTCTGGCCAGCCCCGCCTACATCAAGCGCCACGGTCTGCCCGACAGCGCGGACGAGCTTCTGGCACCCGGGAGCGGGCACATGCTGCTGGGCTTCAGCCAGCCCGACAGCCTGAACGTTTGGCCACTGCGCCACGGCAGCGACAAGGCGCTGCACATCCGCCCCGACATCGCTGCCAGCAGCGGCGAGGTCCTGCACCAGCTCGCCCTGAACGGGCAGGGGATCGTATGCCTGTCGGACTTCATGACCGACGGCGACCGCGCCCGCGGCGCCCTGGTCGAAGTGCTGGCCGACCAAAATCCGGGCACCACACAGGCGATGCATGCGGTCTACTACAAGAACTCCGCCGTCTCGCTGCGCGTCTCGTCCTTCGTCGACCACCTGGTCGAAGCGTCCCGCACCTGGCGCTGGGTGGACAAGCCCTCGCGCCGGCAACGTGACTAGTCTGGCGCGTCGCTGCGAGTGACGTCCGTCGGAGGTCACAGGCTCCGCTTACGCCCGCGCCGGCAACGCACCCTGCGATGCGCGTATCTCCGCGACAGCGCGGTCCCAGCTCGCAAGGCGGTCGGGCCCCGCGGGATGGGTGTCGAGCATGCCAGTGTCGCGGCGTCCCGACGAACGGGCCAGGGTCACCAGCATGCCGCGTGCCTTGTCGAGGTCGATATCCGAGCGATAGAGGATCACCGCGGCGAGATAGTCGGCTTCGCGCTCCTGCTCCTTGGAGAACGAGATGCGGCCGACCGCGCCGCCGAGGTTGGCGCCGGCATCCATCGCCGAGCGCGTCACCTGGCCGACATAGGGGCTGCGATAGGATGCGGCCGCGCCGGCCGCACCCAGGAGGATTGCGCCTATCAGCGCGCCTGTCATCTGGTTACGCTGGCTCGTGGCGATGTGATTCGCCGCCTGGTGGCCGATCTCGTGTGCGAACACGAGGCAAACTTCCTCCTCGTTCGAGGCATATTCGACCACGCCGCGATTGACGAAGATCAGGCCGTTGGCGCCCGCGCCGGCGTTCATCGAGCGGTTCGCCGACCCCATGAAGCGCCAGTCGCATACGCCGACGTTCATCTCGCGGCACATCCGGTCGGCCGGTGGCCGGATGCGGGCGAGGGCGGAACGCATGATTTCGTCGACCTGTTCGTCTGTCAGCACCCGGCGTTGGGGTGGGCCGCCAGCGCCCTGCACTTCGCTCTGAGCGAGGCTGAGATGACTGTCGCTGACCTGCGGTAGTTGATGCACCGCGCCTGCGCAGCCGCACAGCGCGCAGGCGCCTCCAAACGCCAGAAGCGATCGCCTTTTCATTCGTTCCCCTCGACGCTTCCTCAGGTTGTAGCGCCTGTAATTATGCTACCGATAGATATGTGGAGGAGTCAACCGGCCGCGAAGTCGTTCCATCGGAACCCGTGTTACTGTCATGGGGAAGGGGTGAGAATGAACGCGCTCAGAATCTTTCTGGAAAGCCCGGGTGCGGTCGTTGCCTGACGGGAGTCACGGGATGCGCCGACAGTGAAGCGGAAGCGTTGCAGCCGGAGTACGGGCCGCAGCATGGCAGCCCGGTCCGCAATTACGTGCGTTCTCCCTGTTCACCGGCGTGGCGCTTGTCTATGCCCTGGTCGTCGGACTTCCGGCGGCATTGTGCGCCCGTCGCCAGGGCCGGATCGGTCTTTGTGCCGCTGCGACTGGCGGGCTCCTCGTGGGGGCTCCGCCAACGGTCCTGCTTTTGGCACTTCCCTCGGCGCCACTCTTTTCGTCCAGCACCGGCCGCGTCAGCTCGATCGGCAGTATTCGGACGGCTGAGGGTTGCAGGATTACGTTCGAGATGGCCGGATTTGGCGGCACAGCCGGGCTCGTTGGCGGATTCTGCGCTTGGCTGCCCTGGAGCCGGACGGAACTCCGATCGGGACGCTGAGTGCGTTCATGGTGCTGAATTCCTCGACGACGAGTCTTCGCACTTCACAGACGCGCTTGAATGAGTATAACGCGCCGATGTCCGAAATCGAATCGCTCCGCAAATCGCTCGCCCTCTCATCCGAAGGTCTGTCTTCCGAAGACAAGAAGAGGTTGGCCGTTTCGGCCATCACCACGATTCTCGCCGCACTGGGCCGCGGAGTCGGCACATTCGGCGAATGGGAACAGCGCTGCCTCGCGGCGTCGATCATCGCGCTGCGGGCCAGCAAATACGACGATTCGCGCTCGCTGGCGCGGCGCGCTCTGTGGCCTGAGGAGAACCGCCGCAATTCCGGCGTGGCCCGCCTGCTGCTGCGCCCGGGAATGCTGACGATTCCCGAACTCACCCGCGAACTGAAGATCGCCCAGGCAATGCCGCCCCGGCGCTTACAGGCCGCCGCGTAGCTCAGATTCTGCTCGAATCCGTCTATTCTTGGGGTCGCCCGGCATACGGAACCCGCCGCGCGGCCTGGGTTCGCGAATAGGAAGCGCCTGTTATCCTGTTTCCAACACGGCGTATGAGGAAACATGGACTTCCGGGAACTGGTGCATAGTCGCCGCAGCACGCGCGGCTTCGCGAAGAAGGCGATCTCGAAGTCGGTGATCCAGGAGATCATCGAGGATGCCAAGCGTGCGCCGTCGTCGATGAACAGCCAGCCGTGGCACGTGCATGTGCTGACCGGCGCGCCGCTCGACGAGGTGCGCCGGCGCAACATGGAGGAGATGGCGGCGGGCAAGCCCTCGAAGCGGGACATCTTCACCCACGGTCCCTATGAGGGCGCCCATCGCCAACGCCAGGTCGACATCGCCAAGCAGCTCTTCGCCGCCATGGGCATCGCGCGCGACGACAAGGCGATGCGCCAAGACTGGGTGATGCGCGGCTTCCGCCAGTTCGATGCGCCGGTCTCTCTGGTGCTCACCTACGACCGCGTCCTCGATCCCGGCGCCACCTGCCACTTCGACCTGGGCGCGCTGTGTTACGGCATCGTGCTGGCGGCGTGGGATCGCGGCATCGGCGCCGTGGTGAACGGGCAGGGCATCGCCCGGTCAGATATCGTGCGCGAGGTCGCGGGCATTTCCGACGATGAGGCGATCATGACCTGCGTCGCCTTGGGCTATCCCGACGACTCGTTTCCCGCCAACGCCGTCCGCTCCGAGCGGACGCCCGCAGCGGAATTCGTGAGGTACGTCGGCTTCGACTGAGGGGCGATCATCATGCTCATCGCGCTGGCGCTGTTCGCCATTTCGGTCGTCTACGCCACCGTCGGCCAAGCTGGCGGGACGGGCTTTCTCGCAGTCATGGCCATGGCCGGCGTTCCGGTCGACCAGCTTCGGCCAACGGCGCTCGCCATGAATGTCGTTGCGGCGTCCTATACGAGCTGGCGGCTCCACGCG
The DNA here is from genome assembly GCF_004297265.1 of Reyranella sp. GTDB lineage: Bacteria > Pseudomonadota > Alphaproteobacteria > Reyranellales > Reyranellaceae > Reyranella. Next base: position 32,318 of record NZ_SCUT01000009.1, on the reverse strand, counting down.
GCCGGGTTGATCGACTGGCATATGTTGATGTCGCTGGCCGTCCCTGCGCTTCCCGCTGCGTTCGTCGGCGGCGTGATCGCCCTGCCGTCGGGACTCTATACGTCCGTGACCGGCGCTCTGCTGCTCGCGGCGGCCGTGCTGATGGTCGTGAGGCCCGCAACTGCCCTCCTGCCGGGCGTCGCGGCCTCAAGGGTAGGTCTGGCGGGCATCGGGGCGGCGGCGGGTTTTCTCTCCGGACTCTCCGGCATCGGCGGCGGCGTCTTCATCGCGCCCGCACTGATCGTGCTCGGCTGGGCCCGGCCCAAGGAAGCCGCTGGCCTGTCGGCGCCGTTCATCCTCGGCAATTCGTTGACCGCAATGGCGGGCACTCTCCTCACCGGCCAACAATTCGCGCCGGAGCTTCCGCTCTTCGCCTGTGTCGCGCTCCTGGGCGCAGCCGTCGGCACCGCCGCGATTCTTCGCATCTCCGACCGCATGGTGCGATTCGTCCTGGCGGCCGTCATGGCCGTTGCCGGCCTGCGGCTTGCGGCGAGGTGAGAGCGGGCCTCGCCCTTCAGCCGCGCCCCATCGCATAGAACTCGGAGTTCGGGCGCATGCTGGTGACGTTGGCCATGCGGTTCGACAGGCCGAAGAAGGAGGCGATGGCCGCGATGTCCCAGACGTCTTCCTCGTCGAAGCCGTGCTGCTTCAGCGTCTCCATGTCGTCGTCGCCGACGAGATGGGCGGACTGGCTCACTTTCACGGCGAAGTCGAGCATCGCCTTCTGGCGTGGCGAGATGTCGGCCTTGCGGTAGTTGATGGCGACCTGGTCGGCGATCAGCGGGTCCTTGGCGCGGATGCGCAGGATCGCGCCATGGGCGATCACGCAATACTGGCACTGATTCAGGTTCGAGGTCGCCACGACGATCATCTCGCGTTCGGCCTTGCTGAGGTTGCCGGGCTTGTCCATCAGCGCGTCGTGATAGGCGAAGAAGGCGCGGAACTCGTCGGGCCGATGCGCCAGCACGAGGAAGACGTTGGGGATGAATCCCGACTTCTCCTGGACCTTCTCGATGCGCTCGCGGATGTCGGCGGGCATATCGGTAAGGGCGGGGACGGGGAAGCGACTGACGGCGGGATCCTTGGCGGACATGGTATTCTCCCGAAATTGATGAAGGGCGATATCGCGATCTCCCGGCGCCGCCGGCATCACCGGACGGAATAGACGAAGTTGGCGCCGCCCGTCGACTTGCCGCTCCCCGAACCGCCGGCTGGCACGGTCATGGCTTCATAGACGAACAGCACGAAATCGCTGAAGGCCTTGCGCCCGTCGAATGGTTCCTGCTGGGGCGCGCGTCTGCAGTCGCTCTTTCGGGAGGCGCAGACGTAGAAGGAGGTGAAGCCGTGCTCGCCCACCTTGACCATGTCGTCCGTCTTGTCTTTCCCGCTGTGGATGAAACGGTATTTCAGGTGCGGATTGACATAGAGCCGGGGGAACTTCGACTTCAGGTCGTCCACGCAGATCACGCAGTTGGGCCCCTGCGTGAAATTTGGGTCGGCGTACATCAACCGCGAACGCGGCCCGTGCCCGTTTTCCGGGCAGCCTTCGAGACGATAGGCAATGTTGTCGCCGGGCGGCGATGACGGCACCGCCAGGGCCTGCAGGGGATACTCACAGAGAAAGGCCTTCTCCGCCTCGTCCTCGCTGATCTCCCGGCCCGGTTCGACATGAGGAAAGGAGCCGGTCGCGTATTGATAGAGTGCCCGGAGACGCCTGAGCTGATTGGATCCGTTCGCGGGCACCATGGTCCAGCTCTGGTTCCACGAATCGACGAGCTGGATACCCAGCCCGGTCGCGGCCGTCGTGAACGTTCCCGTGAACTGATTGCCCGCGTTCCTCCCCCCTTCGGTGATTCGGGCCGCAGAGGCGAAACCCGAGCCCAGGGGAATGCTGAGGTTCGGATTGACCGCGTTGGCCGTTTGGGCGGTGCCGATTGAGATCGTCACTTGCGAAGGGATGAACTCGGGATCATCGAGGGCCTGCGCCAGATTGTAAAAGATCTGTCGTTTTTGGAGGGAGCCAAGTGAAGAGGCGAGATCTGCCGTGTTGTAGTTGAGCTGGGCGCTCGCGCAGCCCGTCAGGAGCGCTCCCAATCCCAAAACCAGAAACCAACGCATATACCCCCCAAGGTCGTGACAACAGGCTAGGCCGTTTCCCCCTCTCGCTTCAACGCATTTGCGGGTTGTGTCTGATCGCATGTCGCGCCGGTTGAATCTCAAGCCGCCAGGAGATCAGTCACCGCCGCCTTCTGGGCCTCGGTGAGGGACACGCTCGCGCGGGTCGCGACGTCGACATAGACGTGGACGAAGTGGCCGACGGCGGCGGGCGTCTCACTCTCCCGCGTGAAGATTGCCAGCTCGTAGCGCAGCGAGCTGTTGCCGATGCGGCCAAGCCGGATTCCGACATCGACCGTCTGGGGAAAGTCGACCGGCGCCAGGAATTCGCAGCCGCTCGCGATGCACAGGCCGATCGAGGTCTGGCCCGGCGCTCGCAGGATGCCCCGCTCGATGGCGAGCGTCGTGAGCGAAGTATCGAACCAGCTGTAATAGACGGCGTTGTTGACGTGGCCGTAGGCGTCGCAGTCCGACCACCGGCTCGCGACCGGCATCGACCACTTATAGTCCCCGCGCCGCTCGTCCTTCGCTGCCTTCACGCCGGTCATCACGATCTCCCCACCATTGGCGGGTGTCATCTACGGGTGACCCATGGCTCATTGCAACGGAGGAAAATCTGCTCACGGCGATGCGGAGACGACGCGCGACCCTTGCCAGGACTCAGTCCGCCGATCATTGTCGGTAGCGCTTGTTTTCGTGTGCGTTGCGGACTTTCTGTAGATGCCTTTGCACTGGACCATCGACTCGCGACTGCAGATCTTCGTGGCGACCTGCGATGGCAACGTCGACCTCGCCGAAGTGAATGAGATGCTCGATGCGATGGTGGGTGCGAACGGGCTCCGCTATCGCAAATTGTTCGACGGTACCAACGGCGACACGCAGATGAGTTCGATCGACATGCTGGGCATCGGGGTGCGCATGCGAGCGCTGCAGGACGGCATCCAGGATCACGGGCCGCTGGCCATCGTCTTGCCGGACGACAGGTATGCGATGATGTCGCGCGTGCTCGGCATCCTTGCTGCTGCCAAGCGGCCAATGCGCGTGTTCACCGATGCCGGAAAGGCCCGCAAGTGGCTCGATTCGCCCGCGATCCGCGCCACCCTGCCGTCATTCGAGGCGCCCGAGGTGTCGGCGTAGGGCTTCGGCTACGATAACGGGCGCATCATCTTGCAAAGCCGGTCGGCACTCGGTAAGGGAGAATGCGAACCGTTCGCATTTGGGAGCGAAGCCTATTGGCGCCCGCGGAGTCATCGCTCGCCGTCTATATGGCGCATCGAAACGAGCTGCTGAACTACGCCCATCACCTGCTGCGTGACCGGGCGAGCGCGGAGGATCTCGTCCAGGAAGCGTGGCTCCGCTTCTCGTCGAAGGTCGGCGAATCGGGCGATCTCGCGCAGCCGACCAAATATCTCTTCTCCATCGTGCGCAATCTCGCGGTCGACTGGCTGAGGCGCAGGTCCGTCCATCTTCCCCATCCGATCACCGCCGAGACGATGGAGAGCGTGCCCAGCGAGGCACCGTCGGCAGAACGCATCCTCCATTTCCGCGACGAGCTGCGCTCGCTGGAGAGGAGCCTGGCCGGATTGCCGGAACGCACCCAGGTCGCCTTCGTCCTGTATCGTGTCGAACGCCGTACTCTCCAGGAGATCGCAACCCATCTCGGCGTCTCGGTGCCGCGCGTGCACAAGATGATCAAGGACGCGCTGCTCCACTGCACACTGAACCGGCCTGGAGCCGAGGGATTGATCTTCGATTGACACGCACGGGCCATTAAACTCGTAGGCGGCCATTCGTCGTTCAGGGAGAATCTGCCCTGCTGCTCCGTACTGAGGAACAAAGACTGTGAACCCGGCGCCCGCCAAGGGTGAGTCCCTTCAAAGCCAGGTAATCGACTGGCTCATGCGGCTGGAGAATGCGCCCGGCGATGCCGTCCTGCGTGCGGAATTCGAGAGCTGGCTATCCCGGAGCGAGATGCGTCGGCGGGCCTATGCGGAGGTTGGGCCCGTATGGGATGCTTCGGCCAGCCTTCCCCCGCTCACGCCCGTGCGCCGTGAAGCGACGCGTGCCGGGCGGTCCTGGTATCGCAGGCCCGTATTGATGACGGCCGGCGCGGCCCTGGCCGCGTGCGTGGCCCTGTTTGCCGTTCCGGCAATGCAGCTGCGCCTGACGGCCGATCACATGACGGGGATGGCCGAGACGCGCGATGTTGCTTTGGAGGACGGGAGCCGGATCGCCCTCGACGCCGGCAGCGCAGTGGCGGTCGAGTATGCGGAAGCCCGCCGGTCCGTCCGGCTGCTGTCCGGCCAGGCCTTCTTTGAGGTCACGCCGTCGCCGCAGCGGCCGTTCGTCGTGAGCGCGGGACAGGTCGATGTCACCGTGACCGGTACGGCGTTCGATGTTGCGAAATCGGAAACCGGCGTCACCGTGTCGGTCCAGAGCGGTAGCGTGAATGTCACGCGGAGCAAGGCGGGCGAGGTGGCGGCGCTGACCGCCGGACAATGGATCCACATTTTCAGCGACGGACCGGTCGGCCGTGGAACGATGATGCCGGGCGATGTCGCCACGTGGCGGGACCGCCGGCTGGTCGCCTACGATGCCGTCATGCGCGACGTCGTCGGGCAGGTCGGCCGCCGTATGCCAGGTATGATCGTCTTCGCCGATTCCCGGATCGCCGACAGCCTGGTGTCGGGCATCATCGATCTCGATCGTCCCGACGATGCCCTGCGCGCACTGGTCGATCTCCAGCAGGGCCGTGTCACCAGGCTCTCACCCTACCTGACGGTGATTTCCTCTCGCTGAAGAACGGACGAGTGTCATCTTTTGTGACGAAGCAGCCGTTAAGTTTCCCGCTGTCCGTTCGTTTCCTCAGTGAGAGCCCGGCGCAAGCGTGCGCCGGGCGAGCCCGTGTACCCGCCGGCACAGAAATTTGGGGAGAGTTTTCGTGCCTGCGAATGTTGAGACGGCGCGGCTGCCGGGCGTCCTTTCGGTCGCCTATGGTTCGGCGCTTGCTTTCGGTACGGCTTCAGCGATCTGCGTGAGCCTGTGCGCCCCAGCGTGGGCGCAGACACCGGCAGAAGAACTGCAGGCGCAGGCTCCCGCGCCGCGCACGGCTTCGTTCGACATACCGGCCCAGCCTCTGGCCGCGGCGCTCACGAGTTTCGGCCGCCAAGCCGGACTTCAGATCGTCTTCGATGCCGGTTCGGTGGCCGGCAAATCGACCGCGGGCGTCAGCGGAACGATGACCGTCGAGCAGGCGCTGCAGCGGCTCCTTTCGGGAACGGGTGCGACCTTCCGTTACTCCTCGCCCACATCGGTGACGATCACCACGATGGGATCGTCGGCCATGATGCTCGATCCCGTACAGGTGCAGGGCGTCTTTCCGGTGCCGTCGCAGGCGATGATCGACAACATCCCGCCCGCGTACGCCGGCGGACAGGTGGCGACCGGCGGCCAGCTCGGCCTGCTCGGCAACCGCGACGTCATGGACACGCCGTTCAACCAGACGAGCTACACCGCCAAGAAGGCGCAGGACCAGCAGGCGCAGACCATCCGCGACGTGCTGATCGACGATCCGTCGGTGCGTGCCGTCCGGCCGAGCGGCAACAACGGCGCGCAGAACATGATGATCCGCGGCTTCACCGTCGAGTGCACGGACATCGCCTATGGCGGGCTTTACGGCCTGCTGCCGACCTATGCGATCGGTGTCGAACTGGCCGAACGCATCGAGGTGCTGAAGGGGCCGAGCGCGATGCTGAACGGCATGCCGCCCACCGGCGCGATCGGCGGCACGATCAACGTGGTGCCCAAGCGTGCCCACGACGAGCCGATGAACCGCGTGACGGCCGCCTATAGCTCGGCCGCGCAGTTCGGCGGCGCCGTCGATATCGGCCGCCGCTTCGGCCCCGAAAAGGAAGTGGGTGTGCGCATCAACGGCGCCTATCGCGCCGGCCAGACGGCGGTGATGTGGAACGCCGAGGAGCTGGGGCTGGCGACGATCGGCGTCGATTATCGCGGCGACGGCTTCCGGCTGTCCCTGGACGGCGGCTACCAGTCCCAGTACATCAGCGGCGGCATCGGCTACGCCACTGTCGCGCCGGGCGCGCCGGGCGCGCCGGTGCCGGGCGTGCCGGATCTCAACAACAACTTCATCCTGCCCTGGAGCTTTACGAGCGCCCAGGACCTGTTCGGCGCGTTGCGCGGCGAGGTCGATGTCTGGCCGGGCGTGACGCTCTACGGCGCCATCGGCGCACACGACAATCGCTGGTCGTCGCTGTGGTCGGGTGATCCCATCGTCAGTGGGCTCAGCGGCAACAGCACGCAGACGCCGTTGTACAACACCTCCTACGAAACAAAGTGGACGAGCGAGATCGGCCTGCGCGGCGAGGCGACCACCGGTCCGGTCGGGCATACATTTGCCGTGAGCGCGATGCGCTACCAGCAGGTGTTCGGCTTCGGCCGCGGAATCGGCACCGCCTATGCCTCGAACATCTACACGCCGAACGTCGTCGCGCGACCCAACATCACGACCATGTCACCGAACAAGTCGAGCACGCTCCAGCTCACCAGCCTGGCGATCGCCGACACGCTATCGCTTGCCGAGAAGCGCGTCCAGCTCACGCTCGGCGCGCGCTACCAGCAGATCGTGGGCGAGAATTTCAATATCGTAACCGGCAACCGGACGTCGGGTTACACCCAGGATGCGATCAGCCCGTCGGTGGCGCTGGTCGTGCGGCCTTGGAAAGAAGTGTCGTTCTACGGCAACTTCATCCAGGGCCTGCAGCCCGGCACGGTCGTCGGGCCGACCTTCGCCAATGCCGGGCAGATATTCGCGCCCTACCAGTCGACCCAGTTCGAAGTCGGCACCAAGATCGACTGGGGCAAGTTCACCACGACGCTCAGTGCCTTCCAGATCAGCCAGCCCAGCGCCATCGCCAACGCGGCGACCAATATGCTCACGCAGAACGGCCTGCAGCGCAATCGCGGCATCGAGATCAACATGTTCGGCGCGCCGACCGAGGGCGTGCGGCTGCTGGGCGGTGCGATGTTCCAGGAGGCGATCCTGGTCAGCACGGCGGGCGGCGTGAACGACGGCTGGCAGGCCGCCGGTGCGCCCAACGTACAGGTCAATCTGGCGGCCGAATGGGACACGCCCTTCGCCCGCGGCCTGACGCTCGACGGCCGCGTCATCTACACCGGCACGCAGTATGTCGGGCTCACCGATCCGCGGCTCAGCATCCCTGAGTGGGTGCGCTTCGATGTCGGCGCGCGCTACGTCCTGAGCGATGCACAGAGTCCGACCGGCAAGCCGGTGGCCATCCGCTTCAACGTCGAGAACCTGCTCGATACCAACTACTGGTCGATGGTGTCGTTCAACACGCGCCTCAATGTCGGCACACCTCGCACGTTCCGGCTGGCGCTGACGGCGGACTTCTAGGCGTCGGCAGCGGTTGGTTGAGATGGAGACCGGCTTCCGCGCCTCCATGAACTGGCTTCATACCTGGGCGGGGATCGTCTTGGGTGGATTGCTGTTCGCCATCTTCTGGATGGGAACGCTTTCGGTGTTCGATCGCGAGATCGACCAGTGGATGGCGCCGATGATCCGGCTCCCCTTGACGGACGGGTCATTCCCCGCGGAGGCGCTGCGGCCTTCCTATGACGCAGCCGCGGCCGCGAAAGCGCGGTCGTGGCTGGCGATCCTCCCGACCGACCGCGAGCCCGTTATCCAGGTGATCTCACGCGAAGGTTCGCGCTCTGTTTTCGGCCTGATCGATCCCACGACAGGGGCCGCTCTACCCGAGCCGGGCACATGGGCGGGCACACGCTTCCTCTATCCCTTCCACTACATGCTGCATGTCGATCTCGGCTACTGGATCGTCGGCTTGGCGGCGATGGCCATGATGGCGATCTGCGTCTCCGGCGTGGTGATCCACCGCAAGATCTTCACCGACTTCTTCACCTTCCGGGCCGACAGGCAGCCGCGCCGGCTGGTGCTAGACCTGCACAACGTGACCGGCGTGCTGGGCCTGCCGTTCCATTTCGTGATCACCCTGTCGGGCGTGATCATTTTCTATACGGTGTATTTCCCCGGCACGATCAAGTTCGCCTACGACGACGAGCCGCGCGCCTTCACCCGCGAAGCGTACGGAATCTACGATAAGCCCAAGGCCGGAAGGCCCGGCGAGCTCGCTTCCCTCGATGCCATGACGGCGGAGGCGCGGCGGCTCTGGGACGGCGAGACGCCCCGGTACCTGTTCGTCCGCAATCCAGGCGATGCCGCCGCCGTGGTGCAGTTCGCCCGCCACGGCGTGGACCGCGTGTCGTTCAGCGACGACATCGTCTACTTCGACTCGAGCACCGGCGCACTGCTGCACCGGCGCATTGCACCCAAGCCGATCTTGTCGGCCCAGCGATTCATTTCCGGGCTTCACATGATCCAGTTCAGCCACTGGACTCTGCGCTGGATCTATTTCGTGCTGGGCCTCGTCGGCTGCGTCCTGATCGCAACCGGCTATCTGTTCTGGCTGGAGTCGCGCCGCAAGAGGCACGAGCAGCTGGGTCTTCACGGCGTGCCGGTCGTCGAGGGCCTGACAGTGGGCTCGGTGACGGGCATCATCGCCGCCACGCTCGCTTTCTTCGTCGTCAATCGCATCCTTCCGCTCGGCGCGACCTTTGCCGGCTATGATCGGGCGGCGCTGGAGATCTGGATCTTCTACCTGGCGTGGCTCGCGACCTTCGCGCATGCGTGGCTGCGGCCGGGCGGGGCGTGGATCGAGCAGTGCTGGACGATTGCCGCTTTGGCGGTAGCGGCGGTTCTACTCAACTGGATCACGACCGGTGACCATCTCGCCTGCAGCCTTGCCCTCCGGCACCTGTGGCCGGTGGCCGGCATGGATGTCCTGTTGCTGCTGACGGGAGCGGTCGCTGCACTCGCCGCTCGCCGCCTTTCCCGCAGTCGGACTCTTGGCCAGCCGCCGTTGCGGCGTTGATCGCTCAGCGATTTTGGGCTCTTGATGCAGGGTGCCTGATCGTGCCCAATTCCGCCGCTTCAGCGACTCTTGGACGAATGAAAGGTCCGGCCATGCGAAAGAACAAGATCAAAGAGATTTGGGCCGCGGGGAAGTGCGCGACCTTGGGCTGGCTCTCGGTGCCGAACACCTTTACCGCCGAGGTGATGGCACGGCAGGGCTTTGACGCGCTGTGCGTCGACCTGCAGCATGGCCTCTCGGAGATGAAGGACGTGGCGCCAATGCTGCAGGCGATCTCCCAGACCGACACGGTGCCGGTGGTGCGCGTGGCCTGGAACGAGCCGGCCGCGATCATGAAAGCGCTCGATCTCGGCGCCTACGGCATCATCGTGCCACTGGTCAACAATGCCGAGGAAGCCGCCAAGGCCGTCGCGGCATGCCGCTATCCGCCGGTGGGCATGCGCTCGTCTGGCCCGGTGCGCGCCGTTCACTATGGCGGCGCGGACTACGTCGCCAAGGCCAATGACGAGATCATCGTCATGGCGATGATCGAGACCAAGGAAGGCATCGCCAACCTCGAAGCCATCTGCGCGACGCCGGGCCTCGATGCCGTCTATATCGGCCCGGCTGACCTTTCGTTCGCGCTCGGCCTGCCGCCGCGCGGCGACAATCCCGATCCGCTCCACATCGCGACCTGCGACAAGATCCGTGATGCGGCGCACAAGGCCGGCATCAAGTGCGTCATGCATTGTGCCGCCGCACCCTTCGCGGCCGGCGCCGTGAAACGCGGCTTCGACATGGTGATGCTGACCGCCGATCTCTCCTGCATGATCGCGGGCGCCCGTCAGCAGCTCGAGGAGCTGAAGGCCAAGTCGGCCTGACGCAAAACGACGGCGAAGGCGCGGCAGCGGTACCCGGGGCCGTCACTGTTGCCGCTCCAAAGCATTTGTTGCAGCTCGAACATCGCGGGAGGAGGAAATTTCGCGTAAACGCCGGCCAGAGTGCAAAAATCTCGTCCTTTTGGCGAGGCGACGCCAACTATTCCCGAAAAAGTGGTGACTGCTTTCGGGAGGATGTGGCGAAAGCTGCTGCCAATGTCCACGTTGATTCCAGCCGATCGAGATGGCGTACATGATTTCGATAATTGTCAGAGGATGGAAATGGCCGATGAGCGCACGCGAAGCTTGCAGCTTTCCAAGTATTACTGCACCGAAAGGACGCTCGAAATAAAAGCAGAGCTCCTTCGGCTTGCGGCCGAAAGCGCTGAACTCAAGACCGAACTCGACATGACGGCCGAGCCTCGGCGACAGGGGGCAATCCGTCGCCGCCGGGCTTACCTCAATCGTCGCAACGATGAACTCAAGGGGGAGCGTGCCGCGCTGGCGGCTGAGCTACAGGTTGCTTCGGATGGGCTCAGGTCCGCGTCTCAGTCGGCGGAAGCTGCGACCTCCAAACAGCTCGACGGCCGCACTCCGGAAGCCTAGGGCGCCGACGACCGGAGCAGGCTTCCCGCGCTGTACTGGCGGCCACCGCCCCTCATCAGCGGGCATGCCTCCTGTCGTGTCAGACTAAATTGTTCCGCGCTCTAATGGGCCTCGAGTGCGGCGAGTGCCTGGCGGATCTGTATTTCCGCCGCCGGCCAGCGCCGGATCGCTTGCTCGGGCTTCAGCACCTCGGTTTGCAACTCCGATTTCATGTAAACGAGTTCGCCGTCGTCATTGACTTCGAGCGAACCTTCGATGCCGGCGACTGCAATTTTTCTGGCCATGCCATCCTCCGCACGCTGTGACATGAGCGACTACGCGCGCCAGCCTTTTCTGTTGCATCACGCGCGACCCGGGCTGCGCGTTCCGACAAATCGACTATTCCCATCTCGAATGCGGCAATTCGCGAACAAAACTTCGTGAACAATTTGCATGCTCGAAGCGTTCCATTCACAATTTACCGACTCGCATATCACCGCGGCGAATCGAATGCTTGGATGCCAATCGATGTTGCGATAGTGGTGAAGTCATGACGGATTTGGCGGACGCGACACGTCACTTACTTTGCCAGCGTATCCATCGATTCGTGCTCGTCTTGGAACGCTTCCGGCGCAATCCAAATCGGCGGGAGGCCTACCACATCCTCTCGGCCATAGAATTGCTTCGTGAGGGCCGGTATGAGGCGGGATTAGAAGCCGTCCGCGCTGCCGAGCATGTCGCCCCGATTCCCGACGGGCTGGCGTTGTTGCCGGGCCTCCACGACGATATGACTGCCGTCGAATTGCGCCAGGCCCTGCGTGCTGAGGTGCGACCCGCCAGTACGACCGAGGCAACTGGCACGGCGGCTGAGGCGGGCAAATAAACCGCGTCGCCGGCTGTCTGCCGGCGAGAATAGAAACTTTGCAACCTTTTGCCGGCGGTGGCGTTTATTCAGCCTTCCGCGTCCGTGTGCGGTACCAGGTTGCAGTGCGCTTCTTATGAAGATTGTTCGCGCGCGGTTGAGCAGATCCTGAAAAGGCGCGTTCGATGAACCTTTTCGGTCGGCCACGCGTCCTCCCATGATGCGAATTTGTCACAACCCCCCTGCAACCGCCTTGAAGAAGTCCCGTTGGCAAAGAGGTGACGCGATGTTCGCCAGCGTGAGGAGGAGAGGATGCCGTTCGACGCGACCCATGCGGAACTGGGGTTTGAACTGGCCTCGTTGCGCGCCTTGGGAGAAGGGCGCCGCCGGCGATCGCTTGCCGATCGGATGTTGCGTGAGCGGCGGGACATGTCGACCGACTCCGACGCGCGCGTTGGACGAAAGATGCCGCAGATTCCCGTGGTTCCTCCATCGCGAACCGAACCGTAGTCGCTGCGGGGATAATCGCCGATGCCGCGCATCGCCTGGGCCGACCTGGCTGGTTCCCCTGATGCCGCTTTCCTCTTGGCGGGCGAACTCGCGCCCTGTTTTGCGGGAGGGCGGCGCGACGATGATCCCTTCGACAGTGCGCGGCTCAGGTTTGCCGCCAATTTGATCGTGCGTACCTGCAGCCAGCTCAAGCTCAAGGGGCCATTCGCGGTGCAACCGTCCCGCGACGGCAACAGCCTGGTGATCCACTGCGCGCTGACCGAACAGGATGATTTCGAGCGTCTTACCGAAGCAACCGGCGCCACCGAGGTCGAGGCCCTGTTTTGGCGCGGTCGCCGCCAATTCCAGCTCGACGAGGCGCGCCACGAGGCGTTGCTTGCCATCGCCGGACCGCCCGATGGGCGCGGTGCCGGCCGTCGTGCCCGTGTAGCTGCCCGCGAGGCGGAAGAACAATCGCGCTATCGCTGGGGTCAGGACTGAGGGGCGTGGCGTGAAGGATGCGGGCTTCCGGCTGGAGGCCGACCGTACGCTGCATCTCTGCATTGACATGCAGCGGCTCTTTGCGGAGGAGACGGCGTGGCAGGTACCGTGGCTGCCTCGCGTTCTGCCGGCCGTCACCGAGATCGCGAAGTGGCATGTCCGACACACCGTCTTCACCCGATTCTCGCCGCCTCTTGCGCCCGATGCCGCCCAGGGCGCGTGGCGTACGTATTACGAACGCTGGCCGCAGATGACGCGCGAGGTGCTGGAGCCACACCTGCTCGAGCTGGTCGAGCCGCTGGCCCGACTGGTGCCGCCGGCCCGCACGGTCGACAAGCCGGCCAACTCCGCGTTCAGTCGCGCCGGCTTCGCCGCAGCTCTGAAGCGACGGCGCGTCACCACCCTGGTCGTCACTGGCGGTGAGACGGATGTCTGCGTGCTGGCGACGGTAATGCAAGCGATCGACTTGGGCTTCCGCATCGTGCTGCCAATCGATGCTCTGTGCAGCACCAGCGACGGCGCACATGATGCGCTTGTCGACCTGTTCCGCACGCGCTTCGCCGCGCAGGTGGAGGCGACAACGACCGAGGATCTTCTGCGCCGCTGGTAGTCGTTGAGCGTCCGAAAGCGGCCGCTGCTGCGCGCCAGCGATCCTTGCGATTCGCAACACTGCGCCGGCAAAGAGCAGGGCGATGGGGCGACGCTAGGTCCTCTTTGCTCCCTCGCGCGCACAATGTCGAAAGGAGGGCAACCGTTCTTCCTGCGGCTGCGTTGGCAGCGCTCCTCACGCACAACCGAACGGAACCTCCCATGGCCAAGAAGCCCGTACCGCCGACGATGGCTCCTCCCTCTCCCCGCACGGCAGGACAGGACACGGCTCTCGACAGGAAAACGGCAACGCGGCAGGACACGGCCAAGACGAGTGATCTTCGCCCCGATACGGCCGCTCCCGGTGACCTGCTCACCACCAATCAGGGTGTCGGCGTCAGCGATGACCAGAACTCGCTGAAAGATGGCGTGCGCGGGCCGACGCTGCTTGAAGACATGCTGATGCGTGAAAAGATCACGCATTTCGACCATGAGCGAATCCCGGAGCGCGTGGTGCATGCGCGCGGGGCGGGGGCGCACGGTGTGTTTCAGGTCTATGAAGACCTCTCGGCATTGTCCTGTGCGCAGGTCTTTCGCGACCCGCAGGTCCAGACACCGGTCTTCGTGCGCTTTTCGACGGTCGCAGGCTCGCGGGGGTCGACCGACACGCCGCGCGATGTTCGAGGCTTCGCGGTCAAATTCTACACCCAGGAAGGCGTTTGGGATCTGGTCGGCAACAACATGCCGGTGTTCTTCATCCAGGATGCCAACAAGTTCCCCGACCTGATCCATGCGGTGAAGCCCGAGCCACACAATGAGATTCCGCAGGCGCAATCGGCTCATGACACGTTCTGGGACTTCGTATCGCTGACGCCAGAGAGTGCCCACATGCTGATGTGGCTCATGAGCGATCGCGCGCTGCCGCGCAGCTACGCGACCATGGAGGGGTTCGGCGTCCACACTTTCCGCCTCGTCGATGCCGAGGGTGGTTGGCGCTTCGTCAAATTTCATTGGAAGCCCCTGAAGGGTGTGTGCTCGCTCATCTGGGACGAGGCGAACCTTCTGGGCGGTCGTGATCCGGATTTCAACCGGCGCGACCTTTGGGAAGCCATAGAGCGTGGCGACTTCCCGGAATGGGAGCTCGGCCTGCAGATCGTCGAGCCGGTCGATGAGCACAAGTTCGACTTCGATCTGCTCGACGCGACGAAGCTCATCCCGGAGGAGCTCGTCCCGATCCGCAAGGTCGGGAAGCTCACGCTCAATCGAAATCCGGACAATTTCTTCGCCGAGACAGAGCAGGTGGCCTTCCATACCGGGCATATCGTGCCGGGCATCGACTTCACCAACGATCCACTGCTGCAGGGAAGGCTCTTCTCCTATATCGACACGCAGTTGCGCCGCGTCGGGCCGAACTTCCACGAGTTGCCCATCAACCGCTCACTGCGACCGGTGGACAACAACCAGCGCGACGGGTTCGGGCGGATAACGATCAATCCCGGCAAAGTCTCATACTTCCCCAACAGCCTGGGCGGCGGCTGCCCGATGCATTCGCCCACCGCGGCGGGGGCGTTCCGTTCGGTCGCGGTGCAGGAGGCTGGCGCCAAACTGCGCCAGCGCAGCGACAGTTTCAGCGACCACTTCAGCCAGGCGACGATGTTCTGGAACAGCATGAGTGACTGGGAGAAGGACCACATCGCCGCGGCTTTCGCCTTCGAGCTCAATATGGTCGTCGACCAGGGTGTGCGGCACCGCGTCATGAACGAGCTGCTGTGCAACATCTCCCCGCAACTCGCCGACATGGTCCACGGGGCGACCGGTATCGAGGTTGCTCCAGCCGGCACGCCCGAGGCGCCGACCCCCTCGGCCCCGACTCCGTCGGGACCGCTCAATCCTAAGGCGGACGAACTTCGCTCCCCGGCACTTTCCATGGACCGGGCCCCGCCCCTGGTGCGCGGGCGCAAGATCGCCATCCTGGTAGGGGAGGGGGTCGACTCGGCCCTCGTGAAGACGATGGTCGGCGACCTCACAAAGGCCGGCCAGGTGCCCGAGCTGATTGGTCCGACTGCCGGCGCCGTCATCGACTCCACGAGCAAGCCGCTGCCGGTCAACCGCGCCGCGCCCAACGCGCCATCGGTGATCTACGACGCCGTACTGATCCCGCCCGGCGTCGCCGAGGGGCTGATGGCCATGCCGCTGGGCCAGCGCTTCATCGACGAAGCTTTCCGGCACGGCAAGCCGATCGTGGCGGCGGAGGACGCGCGCGCCCTGTTCGAACGGATCGGCATCACCGATGCGGAAGGGGTGGTTGTCGGCGCCACCAAGCTCACGACCCTCCTGCTCGACAACCTCGCCCAGCATCGCTTCCCCCGGCGCCTCTCGAATCTTGCGCCGAACTGATTGCAACTGAACCCGGGGCAGCCCGTTTCGCCGACAAGCCAACCATAGGAGACTTCATGGCTACGAAAGAGAATGCGGTTGCTCTGCTCAAGGCCGACCATCGCAAGGTCGAGGAGCTGTTCGAGTCGTTCGAGAAGGCCCGGTCGGAGGACCGTAAGGTCGCGCTGGTGAAGGAGATCTGCACCGAGTTGACGGTACATGCTACCATTGAGGAGGAGATTTTCTATCCGGCCTGCAAGGGCAAGATCGAAGACGGAGAACTGCTCGAAGAGGCCTATGTCGAGCATGACGGCGCCAAGGTCCTGATCGCCGAACTGCTGGAGGGTTCGCCGTCGGACGAATTCTACGACGCCAAGGTCAAGGTCCTGTCCGAGATGATCAAGCATCACGTCAAGGAAGAGGAAATGCGTTCCGAGGGCCTGTTCGCCGAGGCGCGGGACGCCGGCATGGACCTCGACGATCTCGGTGACCGGCTGAAGGCCCGCAAGGCGCAGCTCCTCGCCGAGTTCAAGGAAGCGGGTGCCCTACCGCCGCCACAGACCCGCTCCTTCACCGGCCATAAGCTCGCCCAGAGCCAACCGGTGCAGATGCAATGATCTGCTGACCCGATGAACGCCCAGCAGGAGCATCGCGAGAGTCTCGAAGAGGAAGCAACCCACGCGACCGACGAGGCTCGCATGGTTCTGCCGGGCGTTCAGGCGATCATGGGCTTCCAGCTTATCGCCGTATTCAATCAGCGCTTCGAGACCCTGGCTGCAGGAGACCCGTCGCGTCACTCGCGGTTTCTTCCTTGACCTGGCTTCCAGGCTCATGACCTGGGCTCTACTGCCCCTCATGACTGGCCTCGCAGCCGACACCTACATTCTCGTGTTCATGGTGGCAGACGACAGGATGACCGCCCTTGTCGGCGCCCTCGTCCCAGCTGCGTTGGGATCGTTGTGGTTCGTGATGCCGTGGGTTGTGCAGAAGTTAGAGATGCGACAGTGCCGATCGATCTTGCGATTTCCAGGCGGACCGCTACCGCTCGTGCTCGACAGGGACGGCGTCGTGCTCGTCAATCGGTCGAGGAGCGTGAAAAGCGGGCGCCATGAGCCGCGAGCAACTCAACCGCGTCCACGCCGCCCCAGCTGGCGGCAAGGGGCGGCGTGGTCGACATGGTTCTGTGCTGTACACGCGCGGGCCAGGGCCTGGAATGATCCGGAACGTGTTGGCGCACGGGTTGCGGGCAAAGACGCTGGAGCAAGGCCTGCCCGATTATGCCGCGCCGGTCATTGTCTGCCGGGACCTGCATTCGATCGGGGAGCGATCAGCGTTTACCGGCTTTCACTGCGGTGAGCGACTCGTCGCCGGGCTGGACGGGAGTGGCCTCGATGAACGATACAGGATCGGACCCCGGGAAACTGTCCTTGAGAGCGGCATCCAGCTTCTTGTCCATCTTCTCGGCCAGGGAGGCCGGCTTATTGCCGGAAGCGCTGGCTTTGCCCGTCTCTTCCCGGGCAATGCGCTGCTCGAGCGCCAGGAGTTCCTGCTCCATCATCTTGAGATCCGATGTCTCGCGCTTCGATGCCCCGCCGGTTTTTCCGGCGCTCGCGATCTTCGCCTTCAGGTCGTCGCGCTCCTGCATGAGCTGTTCCGTCTTGGTCATGGCATTCCTCGGGCTGAATCTCGTGTCGCTCCCGGAGATAACGCGGCACGTCCAGTCGAAGTTGCAGCAAAAGCCGAGCCGTTCGCTGGCGTACCGCAACCATTCGCGCGCGGCCCGTTGAAGCGGCGGCTGACTTGATCAGCTCCATCTTGGAGGAACGAAGAAATGAAGAAGATGTGTGCCCTTGCGGCCATCGCGGCGTGGGCTGTCAGCGCCCCCGCATTCGCCGCCACGGACGCCGAGTGCCAGGACATGTGGAAGAAGGCCGACGCCAACAGCGACGGCAACGTCTCGGGAGGTGAGGCCATCCGTTACATCTCGTTTATGCGCGTTGCCGGCATGACGGTCGCGACGGAAGGTACGATTACGCAGGGCGAGTTCATGAACGCCTGCAAGGCCGACGCCTACAAGGCAAAGAAGGCCGATGCGGGTGCGCCCCTGAAGGGCTCCAACTCCTTCACCGAGGGGCAGGCGAAGGATCGCATCATTGCTCAGGGCATGGACGGCGTGACGGGGCTCAAGAAGGACGCTGACGGCATCTGGCGTGGCACCGCCCAGCAGGGCGGCAAGTCGGTCGAGGTTGCCGTGGACTACAAGGGCAACGTCGTCACAGCCAATCAGTAACCGCGAGGAGGAACACGACCATGAAGACCATAAGCCGAGCCTATGACAGCTATGCCCAGGCACGTGCGGCCGTCGATGCAGTGGAGCGGGCGGGTGTCCCGAGCAGCGACGTGAGCATCGTGGCCAACAAGTACGTCAGCGCCGAGTACGCCGATGTCGACGACGTGAACAAGACAGCGGCCGGTGCCGGTATTGGTGGCGCTGTCGGCGCGGGCGCAGGGCTCCTGGCAGGCCTCGGCATGTTGGCAATCCCGGGCCTCGGTCCTGTCGTGGCCGCGGGTTGGCTCGCCTCGACCGCCGCCGTCGCGGCGGGTGGCGCGGCCGCTGGCGGAATCGTGGGTGCGCTCGCCGATGCCGGCACCGACCGCGACCACGCCGAGGTCTACTCGGAAGCCGTGCGGCGTGGCGGAACGCTTGTCACTGCGCGCGTACCGGACGGCGATGCGGCGCGTATTGAGGCGATCCTTGCTGCGTCGAGCCCAATCGACCCGATGGCGCGCGGCGCAGAATATCGCGCTGCCGGCTGGAAGAGCTTCGATCCCAAGGCCCCACCGTATCGTCCGAGCCAGGCCGAGATCGACCGCATGCGTGCCAACTGGCCGGGCTGAGCGGCGCCAAATTCTGGAGAAGAAGGGGCCCTCTCGGGCCCCTTTTTGTGACATTTTTGTCACCAGCGAGGCGCGGTCACGCAACAACCACAGCGCCCAGGAGTTGACTCTCCAACAGGACGGAGAGTGAAGAATGGAAACGGCACGTACACTCCTTGACGATTTCACCAAGTATTTGGTCGGCCCAACGGATCCACGGGAGCGGCTGGATATTCTGGAGCGCGACCGGCTGGGCGCCGAGGCCGAGATTCGGGCGGTGCTGGATAAGCTAGCGGCCAAGTACGCCGTGACCGGTGATGATGTCGATGACGCAATGGTCAGCATCGGTCTCGCCATCGGAGACATGACTTACGAGCGCGAGATCGAATATCTCGAGGAGATCGACGTCACGCCGCCCGTCTAGACACGTTCAGGCCAGCTCCCGCACGTCGACCAAGGCGCCCATCACCGCAGCGGCCGACGCCATGGCTGGCGAAACGAGGTGGGTGCGGGCCGCCGCTCCCTGGCGTCCCTCGAAGTTGCGGTTCGACGTGCTGGCGCAGCGCTGTCCGGGCGACAACCGGTCCGGGTTCATGGCAAGGCACATCGAGCAGCCAGGCTGTCGCCATTCGAAGCCCGCGTCGATGAGCACGCGGTCGAGCCCTTCTTCTTCCGCCTGCCGTTTCACGAGCCCGGATCCTGGAACGACAAGCGCTCGCACGCCGGGCGCCACCCTGCGGCCTCGTAGCACGCTCGCGGCAGCGCGGATGTCTTCGAGGCGCCCGTTGGTGCATGAGCCAATGAAGACGGCATCGACCTTCAGGCCGGCGAGCTTCTGCCCCGGTATCAGTCCCATATAGTCGAGCATGCGCCGGCGTTGGGTGCGGCGCTGGAGATCGAGCTCGTCGTCCGGATCGGGCGCGGCGCCGGTGATCGCCAGTGCTGTCTCGGGGTTGGTCCCCCACGTCACCATCGGGGCGATTTGTGTGGCGTCGATCGTCGTTACCCGGTCCCACGATGCGCCGGCATCGGAGGGCAGGGTACGCCACCACTGGATGGCGTGGTCGAGCGCGCCACCTTCGGGCGCCCGCTCGCGGCCCCGCACATAGGCGAAGGTCGCTTCGTCGGGCGCGATCAGGCCCGCGCGAGCCCCCATCTCGACCGCCATGTTGCTCACCGTCATACGGCCGGCCATGTCGAGCGACGCAATCGTGTCTCCGCAGAATTCGATCGTATGGCCGCTGCCGCCCGCCGCGCCGACCTGTCCGACGATCGCGAGCGCCAGGTCCTTGGCCGAGGTGCCGAAGGGCAGGCCGCCCGTCGCCTCGACCTTCATGTTGCATGCCTTCTCTTGCACCAGCGTCTGCGTCGCCAGTACCTGTTCGACCTCCGATGCGCCAACGCCGAAGGCGAGCGCGCCCAAGGCCCCGTGCGTGGAGGCATGAGAATCGCCACTCACGATGGTCTGTCCTGGCAATGAGAAGCCGAGCTCGGGCCCGATCACGTGGACGATGCCCTGGCGTTCGTCGAGCAACGGTATGTAGGGCACGCCGAACGACGCGACATTGGCTTCCAGCGCGGCGACCTGCGCCCGCGACTTCGGCTCCGTGATACCGTTGCGTCGGCCTTCGGTGGGGACATTGTGATCGACGACGGCAAGCGTCGCGGCGGGCCGCCGCACCGGACGCCCGGCACGCCGCAACCCATCGAAGGCCTGCGGGCTGTGCACCTCGTCGAGCAGGTGTCGGTCCACATAGAGCACGCATGTCCGCCCGCCCAGCCGCTCGACGACATGTGCGTCCCAAATCTTGTCGTAGAGGGTGCGTGGATACGGCGCCGTCATGACCTGTCCTGCTTTGGGGGAACTTGGAGGATGTGCTTTCTCCTTGCAAACGCAGAATCCGGTCCATCAGAACCCAGATCGTGGCCGACGTTCCGGATTCCCCATCCTTCTCGCAGGCCGCCGCCCTCGATCCCCTGGCTGTCGAGATCGGGACCTATGCGCACGATCCGCTTGGTTTCGTGCTGTTCGCCTTCCCCTGGGGCGAGGCGGGGACGGTGCTGGCGAAGGACGCGGGGCCTGAGCTGTGGCAGCGTGAGGTGCTTCAGGAGATCGGGCGGTCCCTCGACAGCGCCTCCGCCGCGATCCGCGTCGCCGTCGCCTCGGGCCATGGTGTCGGCAAGTCGGCGCTGGTGGCGTGGATCATCGTCTGGGCACTCGCCACCTTCCGCGACACGCGCGGGGTCGTGACGGCCAACACCGCGACGCAGCTCAAGACCAAGACCTGGCCCGAACTCACCAAGTGGCTGCGGCTGGCTATCTGCGCCGGCTGGTTCGAGATCGGGGCCACGTCCATCGCCAGCACGCAGCCCGCGCACGAGCGGACCTGGCGCATCGACGCCGTGCCCTGGAGTCTGCGCAGCACCGAGGCTTTCGCCGGCCTGCACAACCAGGGCCGGCGCCTGTTCGTCGCCTTCGACGAGGCCTCGGCCATTCCCGATCCGGTCTGGGAAACCATCGAGGGTGCTCTGACCGACCACAACACCGAGATCCTGTGGTTGGCTACCGGCAATCCGACGCGCAACACCGGCCGCTTCCGCGAATGCTTCGGCCGCTTCCGGCATCGCTGGCAGCGGCACCAGGTCGACGGTCGCAAGGTCTCGCTCACCGACAAGGACGAGATCGCGCGCTGGGCCGCCGACTATGGCGACGACAGCGATTTCTTCCGCGTCCGCGTGAAAGGTGAGTTTCCGAGAGGGGGCGCCATGCAGTTCATCGACGGCGAGACGGTAGAGGAAGCCGCGCGGCGCCCAGCTGAAGGCCATCTGCGCCAGCCGCTGGTGATGGGCGTCGATTGCGCGCGCGGCGGCGACGATCAGAGCACCATCTGGTTCCGGCGCGGTCGTGACGCGCGCACTGTCCCCGCGATCAAGCTCCGGGTCGGTGATTTAATGGTCCTGTCGGGCAAAGTCGCCGAGCAGGCCATCCGGCATCGCGCGACGGCGGTGTTCATCGACGAGGGCGGCATCGGCGCCGGTGTCGTCGACCGCGTGCGCCAGATGCTGGGGGGCCACCTCGTCGTCGGTGTCAATTTCGGCGGCCGTGCCGATCGCTATACTCTGGGCGACGGCATGCCGCTCACCGCCAACAAGGCTGCCGAGATGTGGGCGTCGATGCGCGCCTGGCTGAAAACCGGCGCCATCCCCGACGATCCCGAGCTGTTGGCCGAACTCACGGGGCGCGAATACGGCTTCAACCTCCATAACGCGATCCAGCTCGAGAAGAAGGAGGACATGAAGAAGCGCGGCCTGGCCTCGCCCGACAATGCCGACGGTCTCGCGCTCACCTTCGCCTATCCGGTGGCGGATCTGCCGCAGGAGACACGGTTCGTGACGGTCGGCGGGACGGGCGCGCCGGCCGCCGTCACGATCGAGTCCGACTACGACCCGCACACGGATCTCTGAGCGCTGGACTCACACAGACTGCATTGGCATGGTCGAGGCCAGTCGCACGAAGAGGCGATTTGGGAGGCATCCCGGGCGACCGATCGATCGGCCGACACGATGTCTGGAGGCCCGCCGTTCCCCTCGTCTCCGAGGGAGCGGCGGGCCTTTTCAGTTCTCCGACCAAGGCGGCGCGCCGCAGGCGATGCCGTCGGACTGTGGCGACAGCGGATGCGGCATGCCCGCATTGGATCCGGATTTGTATACTATCCTGCGGGTGTCGTTGTACCGCCGTGGCCGAACAAGCTACCGTTGCGGCCGGCGGTGCGGAGGATCGACATCAGACATCCGATGGTTTTCTGGCGTATTTGCCGTGCGGCGATGGCCATATCCATGGCTGTTGTGCCCATCGCGGTGGGAACTGCCAGTGCCGACACTTTTCCGGATTCCGTCGCTCAGGTGGGACCTTGGCAGTTGCGGGCGACGACGCGCGGCACGAACCCGGCGTTCGACGGGTGCGGAATCCGACGGATATTTGCCGACGGCTTCATTCTGTACCTGGGTCAAGGGTACAGCGGCAGCCGGGGGATGTC
The DNA here is from genome assembly GCF_004297265.1 of Reyranella sp. Classification (GTDB taxonomy): domain Bacteria; phylum Pseudomonadota; class Alphaproteobacteria; order Reyranellales; family Reyranellaceae; genus Reyranella. The sequence continues at coordinate 10,006 of NZ_SCUT01000009.1, read as the reverse complement.
TGCCGAGGTTCCGAGCTGGGGATTGAAGGCCGGTGAGACCTATTCGGCCACCTTCGCCATCGGCGGGCGCACCTTCACCTTCATCGGAACCGCGAGAACGCCCACCTTGATGACATTCCGAGCGGCGCCCGAGTTCTTCGAGGAACTGAAATCGGATCGACCGCTGGAGGTCAGCGCAAACCAGCGCAACTTCACCGTCAACCTCGCCGGCGTAGAAGAAGCAACGAAGCGGCTGGCTACCTGCGTCAAGGAATATAGCGGCCGCATCTTGCCTCCTGCGTTGCGCACGCCAGCACCGCAGAATGCCAGTCCCGCGACACACCCGGCGTTGCCCCTGGCTGTTCTTGCGCCGCCTCGACCGGTCTACCCGGCCGGTTCCAGGCAGGCGGGACACGAGGGCTCGACCCTCATCGACGTGACTGTCGATGTGAATGGTCTTCCGAGCATCATCGTCGTGGAAAAATCATCCGGTCATCCGGCGCTCGATGAGGCGGCGATCGAGGCTGTGAAGGTTGCGCGATTTCAGCCGTATCTTGTCAACGGCAAGCCTCAGCCGGTACGAGTGAAAGTGCCGATTCGCTTCGTGCTGGACGAATCGGAAAGGCCGGCACGCAGGAACTAGTTGCTGGATGCGCAAACGGGCATGGGTGAACGCTATCGCCTAAAAGGCTGTCGCGGCCACTTCCCAAAACTTCCCGCTTGCATCCCCAGAATCCGGTTCGTCAGTAACTCAAGGGCTCGCTCACAGGAGAGACGCCCTTGGGAATTTTTGGTGGCGGACAGGCCGCTTATCCTCCGATGTCACCGCTGGCCCTCCCGCCGGCGCCCGATCCCGTCCCGTCGATGGCCGATCCGTCGGTGCGAGAGGCGCGGGAGGCGCAGAAGAAGCGCGCCGCTGCGATGGCGGGCTATGCTTCGACGATCGCGACGGCGGCCTCGGCCTCACCGGCGCTGCTTCCACGACCGCCGTAAGCGGCAAGACGATGCTGGGGGCCTGAGCAATGGCCCACGATCCTGCCCTCCGCCGCCACATCGACGCCCGTCTCAACGTCCTGAAGCGCCAGCGCCAGTCCTGGGAGCCGGGTTGGCGCGAGTTGTCGCGCTTCGTCAATCCGCGGCGCGGCCAGTTCTTCACTTCGCCCAACCAGGGGGGCCGCGGCGCGCAGGCCAATGCCGCCATCCTCGATCCCACGGCACTCTTTGCGTTGCGGACCCTGGTGGCCGGGCTGATGTCGGGTGTCACCTCGCCGGCCAGGCCGTGGTTCCGCCTCTCGATTCCCGACCGCCGCGTGGCGTCGCTGACGCCGGTGAAGGTGTGGCTCGACGAATGCGCCGAGCGCATGCGCATGGTGTTCAACGCCGGCAATCTCTACTCGGCGTTGCCGTCGATGTACGAGGAGCTGGGTCAATTCGGAACCGGCTGCGCGATCGTCGAGTTCGACCGCGAGGACGTGATCCGCCTCTACACGCTGTCGACCGGCGAATACTGGCTGGGCCTCGACTGGCGTGGCCGGGTCGACACGCTGGCGCGACGCTTCATGTATTCGTATCGCCAGATCCAGGAGCGCTGGCCCGGCCACGGCGTTTGCGAGATCGCCGAGCGGGCGCGCGGCGCCGATGCGGATACCGAGATCGCGATCCTGCACATGATCGAGCCCAACACCGACTTCGAGAAGGGCCGGCTCGACCAGGCGGGCAAGAAGTTCCGCTCGGTTTACTGGCGCGAGGGCGGCGGCCAGGCGGAAGGCGAGTTCATCCACCGCGGCGGCTATTCGCAGTTCCCGGCGCTGACGCCGCGCTGGTCGCCGATCGGTAACGACGCCTATTCGAAGGGGCCCGGCCACGACGCGCTGCCCGACGTGAAGTCGCTGCAGATCCTGAAGAAGCGGGAACACAACGCCGTCGACAAGCACGTGAATCCGCCGATGGGCGCGCATGTCAGCCTGCGCGGCTCGGCCTCGTCGGTGCTGCCCGGCGCCATCAACTACTTCACCACCCAGGAGAGGGGAGCGGGGATGTGGCCGCTCTACCAGACGGCTCCCGGCGCCATCGCCGAGGTCGAGCGTCTCGTTGTGCGCACCCAGGCCGCCATAAAGTCGGCGTTCTTCGCGGACCTCTTCCTGATGATCTCCGACATGGAGGGCGTGCAGCCACGCAACCAGCTCGAGATCAGCACGCGTCGCGAGGAGAAGATGCAGATGCTCGGGCCTGTGCTGGAGAACCTGCACGATGACCTGCTGCAGCCGCTGGTCCAGCGCACCTTCACGATCATGGCCGAGAACGGCCTTTTCACCGATCCGCCGCCGGAACTGCATGGCTATCCGCTCGACGTCGAGCTGATCTCGATCCTGGCGCAGGCCCAGAAGGCGGCCGACCTCGGCACCGTCGAGCGGTTGTGGGCCTTCGCCGGCAGCATCTCCGCAACGCGACCCGAAGTGCTCGACAAACTGAACGCCGACGAGAGCATCGATGTCTACGCCGACAAGCTCGGTGCGCCGGCCGCCATCACCGTGGCCGACGACGTGGTGGCAAAGCTTCGCGCCGCGCGAGCGATAGGCCCAGGCGGCGCAGGCGTTGCAGATGGCTGGCGCCGTCGCCGAGGGCGCCAAGACCCTGAGCGAGACCGAGGTCGGCGGCGGCCGCAACGCCCTTCAAACCGTACTGGGAGTCTAGAGATGCACGATCCAAACGATGCCCGGCAGGTCCGCGAGGCCGAGCGGCGGGAGAAGCTGGCGCAGGAGCGCGTCGCCGACGACCTCTGCGCGGTCATGGCGACGGAGGCCGGCCGCCGTTTCGTGCACGGACTGCTCGGCCTCTGCGACATCCGCAGCGATGGCTACGTGCCGGGCGGCCCCGAGGCGCAGCGTCACCAGGACTACCGCGCCGGCCGCCGCAGCATCGGCATCGAGCTGCTGGGCGAGCTCGAACGGCACACGCCGGAGATGACCGAGCTGATGAGCGCGGAAGCCCGCTTCAGCGAGATGGAAGCCGAATTGGCGGCCTGGGCCGCGGAGGAGCAGAACGATGGCTGACGCATTCGACACGACACCCCCACGGCAGGTTGCCGACACGGAGGGATCTGGCGCCGCCAACGCGGAAGTAACGCCGACGATCGGGCCCCGCGACGAGCCAGCGGCTCCTGAAGCTGGAGCGGAAGCGGCTGCCGAAGCGCCGGCCGACTATTCCGGCCTCCGCCTTCCCGAAGGTTACCGCGCCGACGATCCGGTGTTCGGCGAAGCGACGAAGCTGTTCGGCAGCGAGAAGATCGCGCCGGAGACGGCGCAGAAGCTGATCGACTTCACCGTCGAGCGCGACAGAGAGATCGCGCGGGCGGTCAACGACCACGCCGCGTCTTCGTGGACGAAGCAGACGACCGAATGGCGCGCGACGTCCGAAAAGGAGTTCTCGCCCGAGGCGCTGGGCAATGCCCGCACCGCACTCGCCAAGGTCTTCGATCGGCAGACGATCGCCTATCTCGAAGGGCTGGGCTTCACCAACCACCCGGGACTCATCCGCGGGATGGTGAAGGTCGCCAGCACCATCAAGGACGACTCGTTCGTGGGCGGCAATGCCGGCCGCGGGACCGGCACGATGGACCCCAAGGCTCTCTATCCCAACTCCCAGCACAACTAGGAACCAAGCTCCATGGCAACGCTTTCCGTGACCAATCCGACCCTGGCCGACTGGTCAAAGGTCATCGATCCCGATGGCAGCATCGCGCAGGTCATCCAGCTCCTGTCGCAGATGAACGAGATCACCGACGACATGGTGTGGAACGAGGGCAACCTGCCCACCGGCCACCGCACCAGCGTGCAGACCTCGCTGCCGACCGGTACCTGGCGCCGCTTCAACGAGGGCATCGTGCCGACGAAGAGCACGAGCACGCAGATCACCGATTCCTGCGGCATGCTCGAGACCTACTCGGAGATCGACAAGGCGCTGGCGGATCTCAACGGCAACACGGCGACCTATCGCCTGAGCGAGGACCGCGCCTTCCTCGAGGGCCTGACGCAGCAGCTCGCCGGCGTGCTGTTCTACGGCAACACCGCGACCAATCCCGAACGCTTCATGGGATTCGCGCCGCGCTACAACACGACGTCGACCTCGACGTCGCAGACCGCCAACAACTTCATTTCCGGCGGCGGCTCGGGCTCCGACAACACGTCGATCTGGCTGGTCGGCTGGGGCGATCTCACCGTGCACGGCATCTTCCCCAAGGGCAGCAAGGCCGGACTGTCGATGAAGGACCTGGGCGAGCAGACGCTGCTCGATGCCGCCGGCAATCGTTACCAGGGTTATCGCACGCACTACAAGTGGGATGCGGGCCTGACCGTGCGCGATTGGCGCTACGTCGTTCGCATCGGCAACATCGACGTGTCGGATCTCGCGGGCTCGACGCCGGCCGACCTGGTCAAGCTGATGATGCGGGCGATGAACAAGATCCCCAACATCAAGATGTGCCGGCCGGCCTGGTACATGAACCGCACGACCAAGCAGTGGCTGGACATCCAGCGCAACCTCGGCGCCTCGGTCGCAGCCACCACCAACAACACCAACATCCGCCGCACGCTCGACGAGAGCGACGGCCGCATCTTCGACTCGTTCGGCGGCATCCCGATCCGCAAGTGCGATCAGATCACGCTGGCCGAAGCGACCGTGTCGTAGTCGACGCCACAGGAAAGGACACAGAGACCATGATGTACGACAAGCTCAACACCTTCGGCACGGACCAGGCGGTCACCACTACCGTCGCCTCGACCGACATCGTCGATCTGGGCGCGGCCCGCGACATGGGCAACGGCGAGCCGCTCGAGCTGGTGATCCTTGTCACGCAGGGCGTGACGGCCGCCGGCGCCGCGACGGTCGCCTTCACCCTGGAGACCGACGACAATGCGGGCTTCTCCTCGCCCGTCGTGCTCGCGAGCTCCGGCGCGATCGGCAAGGCAGCACTCCCGGCCGGCACCGAGGTGCTGCGCGCAAAGGTACCGCTCGATGCCGAGCGTTACCTGCGCACCAACTACACGGTGGCGACCGGTCCGCTGACGGCGGGCACGTTCACCGCCTTCCTCACACACGACCGCCAGGCCAGCAGGGCCTACGCGTCAGGCTTCACCGTGAGCTGAACGGAGACATCGTCATGGCCCTCAAGAGCGACAAGCACGACAAGTCCGCTGAGTACATCGTCGTCGACAATCCCTTCTACGACGGCGTCCAGCTCCATCCGATCGGCGCTCGTATCCTGTGGTCAGGCCCGCCGGGCCTCTCGTTGGCGCCGGTCGACGCCCCGCGCCGCCGCAGTGCGGCGGAGGCGCCGATTTTCGGCGACCCGCTGGGCGGTCGCGGCGACGGCACCCCGGTCAAGGCCGCCAAGCCGGGCGATCAGGTCGTCCTCGTCCAATGATCGTCGAGCGGTGATCAACGGGCAGTGAGCACAGAAGAAGGGGCCGGTCGTCCGGCCGGCCCCGGCATCGCGAGGAGCAGAATTCATGGCACAAGACATCGCCTATCAGTCCGCCGCCCAGCGCAGCGCCGTCCCAGTCTCGGAGGTAAGGCCGCTGCCGGTCGTGCTGACGACCCTCACGGGGGCGGCGCTCACCAGGTCGACCGTCATCATGACCGGCGCCTCGGCCGAGCTGGTCCCGGCAGATCCCACGCGACGCGTCGTCATCGTGAGCAGCGCGAACGCCAACGGCGATGCCGCGTTCGATCCAACCGGCGGCCTCTGCGCGCTCGATGCCGGCATCTCTCTTTCGGGCGGCGACACCGTGCAGATCACGGGCAAGGAGGCGCAGAGCGCCATGACCCAGATCGGCACCAACGGCCAGAAGCTCACCGTCTATACGGGGGCGTGATCCCATGCCGATCACCTTCCTGAATCGGGTGCGCGGCGGCAGCCCGCGGGCCTTCGATGCCGACGTGCTGGCGTGGCGCGATGCAGTCATCGCCAACGGCGGCCCGGTCTCGCTCGCGCGCCTGATCGTCGTCGACCAGTTCGTCTTCGGCGAGAAGGCGGCCGGTCTCTGGGCCCTGACCGACGACTACCTACCTCTCTGCGGAGAGAACGCGGTGCAGGCGTTGACCTCGCTGAAGCAACGGCGCCTCGCCACGGCGGTCAACTCGCCGACCTTCACGACGGACCGCGACTTCGTTACGAACGGCAGTACCAGCTACATCGATACGGGCTTCATTCCGGCCTCGCACGGCGTCAACTGGACCGTGTCCGCCCAGCGCCTCGCCGTCTACGAGCGTACCAACGTCGTTAACGCCGCTTCGGTATCGGCTGGTGCGTACACAGGTGCCGTGAATAAAGGTTTCATCACCAATCAGGTCGGCTCAGGCATGCTTCGGGGTGGCTTGAACACCGCCGATGGCTCGCCTGGAAACTTCGCGATCTCGCCGGCTGACAGTCGGGGACTGAAGTCCGTCAGTCGCGCCGGTGGCGGCACTACCATGCTGGGGTATGACCGGGGCGTCCGGCTTACGGACGCGACCGGCCTCACCGTGAGCAATGCTTCCCGCCCGACGCACAGCGTCTTCATTGGCGGCCTGAATTTCGTTGGATCACTCACGAACACTCGCGCCGGCGCCTTCAGCTTTGTCGTTCTCGGCGGCCCTCTCAGCGACGCGCAGGAAGCGGCGCAGTACGCCAACATCCAGGCGTTGCATACGGCGGTAGGAGCGCAGGTCTGATGGCTATGTTCATTCTCCTCACAGCCGGGCAGGCCGATCATGTCCGCGGCCCGTCGACCAGGGTGCCTTCGGCCGCCCTCGAGCCGGTCGAGCATCAGGGCGGCGTGTTCATCCTGGGCGTCGACGTGCTGGCCGACCCGGCGCACGAAGCACACTGGGCGTACCTCGCTGCGCTGCCGCAGATGGATAGCGGAGACCCGGAGTTTCCGCAGACGATCGAGCCCTAGGAATGAGCGGCCGCGATCCCGTCACGATGCCGAAGGCCGCCCTCGAGGCGATGCTCGAGGACGCGGCCGAGCGCGGCGCCAAGAAGGCGCTGGCCGGCGTGGGTCTCGGCGACGAGGACGCGCCCGAGCACATCCGCGGCCTGCGCGATCTCTTCAACGCCTACCGCACCGTGCGCAACGGCGCGCTGAAGCAGATCGGCCAGGCCGTCGTCATCTGCCTCATTGGCGCGCTGATCATGTTCGCCGGCCAGAAGTTCAAGCCATAGGAGCCATCTTGAGCCACGTCGCCAACTCCCTGATGGTCACGTCCGATGTCGGCCTGTCCCTGATCAAGGTTTCGGAAGGTCTGGAGCAGGAAGCCTATCCCGATCCGGGAAACAAGGTCACGGGCGAACCCTGGACCATCGGCTACGGCCATACGGCCGGCGTTCGCCGTGGGGACACCTGCACGGAAGAACAGGCCAGCGAATGGCTGCGGCAGGATCTCGGCCTGGCCGAGGCCGCGGTGCGGACCCGGGTGGAGGTGCCATTGACGCAAGGCCAGTTCGACGCGCTGGCAAGCTTCATCTTCAACGTCGGCGTCCACGCCTTCGTGCACTCGACGCTGCTGCGGCTGCTGAATGGCGGGGACTACGAGGGCGCGGCCGGACAATTCGAGCGCTGGATCAACGGCGCCTCCGGGCCATTGCCGGGCCTCGTCGCGCGCCGCGCCGCCGAGCGCGATCTGTTCCTTTCACAGGAGGCCTAGATGCCCTTTCTCCCTCTGCTGCTCGGCCTCGCGCCGACCGTCGCATCCTGGATCATGGGCGACAAGACCGGCGCCGCGGTGTCGAAGGTCACCGGCATCGCTCAGGAGATCCTGGGTACGTCGGATGCCGGCGGCATCGAGCGCGCGATTTCGGCCGATCCCAACCTGGCTCTGCAGTTCAGGATGGCGGTGATCCAGGCCGAGGCGGACGCGCGGCGGCAGGCGTTCGAGACGCTGCAGGCGCAGCTCGCCGACGTGCAGAGCGCCCGCAACCAGACCGTTGAACTCGCGAAGGCGGGTTCCGCCATCGCGTGGGGCGCTGTCGTCGTCAGCATGCTCGTGACGGCGGCTTTTATGGCCGCGCTGTGGTTCGTCGTCCGCCAGGAGATCCCGTCCGCTTCGCGCGAGATCGCCTACATCCTGCTCGGCACCCTGGGGGCGAAGTTCGGCGATATCGTCGCCTATTGGGTCGGCTCCAGCTCGGGCTCGGCGCAGAAGTCCGCGGCACTGGAGAAGGCCGTCGTGGCGGGGGGAGGGCGCTAGATGCCGGCCGACACCGATATCGGCAACATGGCGCTCAGCCGGCTCGGCACGCGCGCCACCATCGCCGATCTGACGGAGAACAGCACCGAGGCGCGGCAACTCAATCTCTGGTACGCGACCGTGCGCGACGAGCTCCAGTCGCTGGTCGACTGGAACTTCAACCGTGTCTCGCAGGCGCTTGCGGCCTCGGGAACGCCGCCGGCGCGCTGGGCCTCGAGCTACGCCTATCCGTCCGACTGCCTCAGGATGCGGCGGCTTGATTTCGGCGGCGCGAGCTGGGTCGCCGGCTCGCAGGCGACCGGCTTCGAGATCGCCTCCAACGGCAGCGGGACCTTCCTCTACTGCAACGAGGACCAGGTATCGGCGGTCTATGCCCAGAGGGTCACCGATCCGGCACGCTTCACGCCGGGCTTCATCCTGGCCTTCGTCGACTGCCTCGCGGCGTCGGTTGCGCATGCCATCACGCAGAAGGAGGACCTCGCCGAGCGCCTCGCACGCCGGGCTCAGGAGCGCATCGAGCGTGCCCTGGCCGACAGTGCCAACGAGGGCATGCTGCCGGGCGACGCGGACCGGTTGGCGCAGAGCCTCGCAGTGCGCGGCCTCGACGGGAGCGTGCCATGACCGTGCCGCTCGTCCTCCCGAGCTTCGCCGCCGGGGAGCTGTCGCCGGCGCTGCACGGCCGCGTCGATCTGGCGAAGTACCAGGTTGGCCTCGCGACCTGCCTCAACTGGTTCATCCATCCGTTCGGCGGGGCCAGCACGCGGGCGGGGACGGCGTTCGTCGGCACGGTCCTGGACGCCACCAGGCGCTCGCGCCTGGTGCCCTTCGCCTTCAATACCGAGCAGACCTACGTGCTGGAGTTCGGCGACCAGAAGATGCGGGTCGTCAAGGAGGGCGGCTACGTCCTGGAAGGGGCGGTGACGATCGCCGGCATCAGCCTGGCCAATCCCGGCGTCGTCACGACCTCCGGCGCGCACGGATACTCGACGGGCGACCGGGTGTTCCTCGACGGCATCGCCGGCATAACGGCGCTGAACCGCCGCACCGTGACCGTGACGGCGCTGGGCGCTAGCACCCTCTCGATCGGGATCGACACGTCGGGTTACGGCGCCTGGACCTCGGGCGGCACCGTGGCGCGGCTCTATACGCTGGCGACCCCCTACGTCGAGGCCGACCTGCCGCGGCTCAAGTTCGTGCAGAGCGCCGACACGATGACGCTGACGCACCCGTCCTACGCCCCGCGCAACCTGACACGCACCGGCCATGCGGCGTGGTCGCTGACGGCGATCACCTACGCCCCGACCCAGCAGCCGCCGACGGCACTGGCCTCCAGCTCAGCCGGGTCCGGCTTCGACTATGTCGTCACGGCCGTGAGCGAAGAGACCGGCGAGGAGAGCGTGGCGTCGGCGTCCGTGAGCGCCACCACGCAGACCTCCAAGATCACCTGGACCGATGCCGCGGGCGCGAACTCCTACAACGTCTACAAGGGCAAGAACGGCGTCTATGGCTTCATCGGCCGGGCCGGGGACGGCACCACGGGCTTCACCGACACGACGGTGGCGCCGGACACATCCGACACGCCGCCCGAGGACAAGAACCCGTTCGACGCGACGGACAAGTATCCCGGCTGCTCGACCTATCACGAGGGGCGCCAGTGGTACGCCCGCACCAACCAGAAGCCGCAGACGCTCTATTCGTCGGCCTCGGCCGCCTTCAACAACATGAACACCAGCTCGCCGTCCAAGGACAGCGACGCCATCACCCGCACCATCGCCAGCCGCGAGGTGAACGAGATCCG
>NZ_SCUT01000038.1 GCF_004297265.1 Reyranella sp. | reverse complement strand
GCCCATGATGTTGATGGCCAGCACCGTCAAGGCAAGGAAGATGCCGGGATAGAGGATGTTGTGCGGGAACACGCGGAACAGCGTGCGGCCCTCGGCCATGATGTTGCCCCAGCTCGGGATTTCCGGCGGGATGCCGATGCCCAGGAAGGACAGCGCGGCTTCGGTGAGGATGGCGGCGGCGGCAAGGAACGTGCCCTGTACGATCAACGGCGCCACGGTGTTGGGCAGGATGTGTCGGAACATCAGGATCCAGGTCGGCGTGCCGACCGAGATCGCGCCCTCGACGTACGGCTCCTCGCGCACCGTCAGCACGATCGAGCGGACGAGTCGCACGACACGGGGCACGTCGGGCACGACGATGGCGAAGACCACGGTGATCAGGCCGGCGCGCCAGATCGAGACGAGGGCGATCGCGAGCAATATGCCCGGAATCGCCATCAATCCATCCATGACGCGCATGATGATCCCGTCGGCCCACCTGATGTAGCCGGACACCAGGCCGATCACCATGCCGATGATGACGGCGATGATCGACACGGCGACGCCGACGGCCAGCGAAACGCGCGCGCCGTAGAGGACGCGGCTGTAGACGTCGCGACCCAGGCTGTCTGTCCCCATGATGGCAACGCGCTTGGCGGTCGTCCCGTCGTCGAGGCGATAGGTGATCTCGGTGCCCGGCTTCTTGTTGCGGGCCGCAGGATCGATGCGCGTCGGATCGACGGTGCCGAGGAACGGCGCCAGGATGGCGATCAGCAGCATGGCGAGCAGGATGACGCCGCCGACGATCACGTTCGGGTTGCGGAGAGCAACGAGCCAGAGGCTCTTGCGCTTGGTCGACGCCGCCGCAATGGACGCGGAGTCGACGACTTCTTCGGTGATCGCGCTCAATACCGGATCCTCGGGTCGAACAGGGTGTAGCTGATGTCGATGAGCAGGTTGATCACGACATAGACGACGGAGAAGAGAAGAATGACGGTCTGGATGGTCGGGAAGTCGCGGCTCAGCACCGCCTCGACCGTGAGACGGCCGAGACCGGGCAGGCCGAAGACGCTTTCCGTCACCACCGCGCCGCCGATCAGGATGGCGATGCCGAGACCGATCACGGTGAGGATCGGCACGGCGGCATTGCGCAGCGCATGGCGCATCAGCACCACGCGGTTGGACAATCCCTTGGCGCGGGCCGTGCGGATATAGTCCTCGTTCAGCACTTCGAGAACGGAGGCGCGCGTGATGCGCGAGATCAGGGCGATGAAGCCGACCGACAGGGTGAGCGACGGCAGGATCATTCGCTCGAGGAAGCCCCAGAAATTGACGCCGATCCGGATGTAGCCCTGCACCGGCAGCCAGCCCAGCTCGATCGCGAAGACGTAGATCAGGCAGTAGCCGATCACGAAACCCGGCACCGAGAAGCCCAGCACCGAGAAGCCCATCACCGCGCGGTCGAGCAGGGAGCCCTGACGGTAGGCGGCCATGACGCCGATCGGCACCGAAACGGTGACGGCGAAGAGCAGGGTGCAGATGGCGAGGGCAAGCGTCGGCTCCACGCGCTGGGCGATCAGCTCCGCGACGGTCTTCTTGAAGAAGAAGCTCTCGCCGAAATTGCCCTGCAGCACATTGCCGATCCAGATGGCGAACTGCGTCCAGATCGGCTCGTTGAGCCCGAGCTTGGCGCGGATATCGGCGATCTGGTCCGAGGTGGCGTTGTCGCCGGCGATGACCGCGGCGGGATCGCCCGGCGTCAATCGCAGCATGAGGAAGACGAAGACAGCCACCACCGCCAATACGGGGATGATGGCTATGAGACGACGGGCAATAAAGTCGAGCATTTTCCCTCTACGTGTCACCCGGGCAGAGCGAAAGATCCTTCGCTCCACCCAGGATGACAACGGCACCGCCGGATGGCGGTCCCGCTGTCACTTCTTCTCGATGTTCCACATCACCGGCACCGGCGCCTTCAGCCAGCCCGAGATGTTGGAGCGCATGGCGCCGGGTCCGTACCACTGGCCGATCCAGCCATACTGCGCCGTTTGCAAGGCCCGGGCCTGAACGGCCGCGGCGAGCGCCTTGTTCTTCACCGGATCCGTTTCCTTGGCGTACGCGTCGCGCAGCTTCTCCATCTCCGGATCGTTCGGCCAACCGAACCACGCCTTGTCGCCGTTCGCGACCATGTAGGAGGTCGAGATCGGGTTCAGGATGTCAGCCGCCACCGAGAATGTGTGGAAGATGTTCCAGCCGCCCTGACTCACGGGACCCTTGTTGGTTCGACGCGTGACGACGGTTTGCCAGTCCATCGATTGCATGTCGACCTTGAAACCGCCCTGTTCGAGTAGCGCCTTTGTCACAGGGGCGGTGTTGGTGAGCACCGGCAGGGTCGTCGACTGCAGCAGCACGATCGGCGTGCCGTCATAGCCCGCTTCCTTCAGCAGCGCCTTCGACTTCTCGAAGTTCGGTTTCACGAACATGTCGCCCGGCGCATCGACGGCGTTGGGCGTGCCGCAGATGAAGGCGGCCGTGCAGACCTTGTAGAACTCCGGCTCGCCGACGGTTGCCTTGAGATAGTCCTCCTGGCGGATGGACAGCAGGGCGGCCTCGCGGATCTTCGGATTGTTGAACGGCGGCTGCAGCCAGTTCATGCGGAAGATGAACTGGTGACCCAGCGGATTCCAGTTGAAGAGCGTGACGCCCTTTTCCTTCTTGAGGACCGGGATCAGGTCGTGCGGCGGCTGCTCGATGACGTCGATCTCGCCGGCGGCGATCGCATTCACCTGTTGCTGGGGATCGGGCATCTCGATGATCTCGACCCGATCGACCTTCACCACCTTGCCGCCGGCCAGGCCCGAGGGCGGCTCGGCGCGCGGCTTGTACTTGGTGTTCTTGGCGTAGACGTGCTTCTCGCCCGGCTTGGACTCGGCGTTCACGTAGATGAACGGGCCCGAGCCGATCTGGCTGTCGATCTGCTTGAAGGGATCGGTGTCGGCGACCCGCTTCGGCATCATGAACGGAACCTGCGACGACGGCTTGCCGAGCGAGTCGAGGACGAGGCCGTACGGCTCCTTGAGCACCATCTGGAAGGTCTTGGGATTGACCTCCTTGAACTCCTTCACGAAGTCCATGAGCTTCTGGCCCATCGCGTCGCGGGCGCCCCAGCGCTTGATCGAGGCGATGCAGTCCTCGGACGTCACCGGCTTGCCGTCATGCCATTCCAGGCCGTCGCGCAAGGTGAAGGTCCAGACCGTCTTGTCGCCGGAGACCTCGTACTTGTCGACCATCTGCGGCTTCACGGCATTGTTCTCGTCGGCCGCAAACAGCGTGTCGTAGATGAAGTAACCGTGGTTGCGCGTGACGTAGGCTGTCGTCCAGATCGGATCGAGGATGGTCAGGTTGCCGTTCTGCACGAACTTGACGACCTTGCCCTGGGCCAGCACCGGTCCCGCACTCGACAGGATCGCTCCGGCAACCATCGCCGCGAGCGTACGCTTCATCACTTTTTTCATAAGCCCCCTCCGGGTTTCTTCCCCATCGAAGAAGGCAGGGATCTCCCGCCTTCGTCGATGGGCGCGCGGGGCAGGGCCCCGCGCGCGGATCGGGCTACTTCTTGGAGACGTTCCAGAACACCGGCGCCGGGGCGATCAGGTTGCCCTCGATGTTGTTGCGGCGGGCCAGCGGAGCGTACCACTGGCCGACGTTGATGTGGGTCGGATGATCGACCCAGTACTTCTGCAGGTCCTCGACGATCTGCTTCTGCTTCGCGGGATCGGTCTCCTTGGCGAACTGGTCGCGGAACTTCTCGATCGTCGCGTCGCACGGCCAGCCGAACATGGCCTTGTCGCACGAGGCGTTGAAGAAGCCGGCCATCACCGGGTTGAGGATGTCGGCGGCGACCCACGAGGTGAGGAAGGCGTGCCAGCCACCGGCGTTCGGCGGATCCTTCTTGACGCGGCGGGCGACCAGCGTCTGCCAGTCCATCGACACCATGTCGACCTTGAAGCCGGCCCGCTCCATCTGCGCCTTGGCAACCGGGGCGAGGTTGGTGAGGACCTGCAGGTCGGTCGAGTGCATCAGCACGATCGGCGTGCCGTCATAGCCGGCCTCGGTGAGGAGCTGCTTGGCCTTGGCGGCGTTGCCGTTCAGCACGTCGGCCATGCCGGCGTCGGTGGCGAGCGGTGTTCCGCACACGAACGGCGCCTTGCAGACCTTGAACCACTGCGGATCGCCGATCGTCGCCTTGAGGAAGTCCTCCTGGGCGAAAGCCACGAACACGGCGTGGCGGACCTTGGTGTTGTCGAAGGGCTTGGCCGTGCTGTTGAAGCGGAACGTGTACTGGTTGCCGGTCGGGTTGCCGTTCAGCAGGTTGATGTTCTTGTCCTTGGCGAGCAGCGGCAGCAGGTCGTGACCCGGCGCCTCGATCATGTCGATCTCGCCGCTCTGCAGGGCTCCGATCTGGGTCTGCGCGTCCGGCATCGCGATCCACTCGACGCGGTCGACCTTGACGACCTTGCCGCCGGAAAGGCCCGAGGGCGGCTCGGCGCGCGGCTTGTACTTGGTGTTCTTGACGTAGACGATCTTCTCGCCAGGCTTCCATTCGTCGGCCTTGAAGACGAACGGGCCCGAACCGATCACGTCCTCGATCTTGATCTGCTGCATCGGGTCGGTTTCGGCCGTCTTCTTCGGCATCATGAACGGCACGTTCGACGACGGCTTGCCGAGCGACTGGAGCACCAGGCCGTACGGCTCCTTCATCTTCAGCTTGAAGGTCTTGGCGTCGACGACCTCGAGCCCTTCGGCCGACGCCATCAGCTTCTGACCCATCGAATCGCGGGCAGCCCAGCGCTTGATCGAGGCGACGCAGTCTTCCGCGGTCACGGGCTTGCCGTCATGCCATTCGAGACCGTCGCGCAGCGTGAAGGTCCAGGTCAGCTTGTCGGCGGACACGTCGTACTTGTCGACCATCTGCGGCTTGACGTCGAACTTCTCGTCCATGGCGAACAGCGTGTCCCACACCATGTAGCCGTGGTTGCGCTGGATGTAGGCCGTGGTCCAGATCGGATCGAGGATCTTCACGTCCGAATGCATCACGACCTTGAGCGTCTGCGCCTGCACCGGGGCAGCGGCCATGAGCCCGCCGACACTCGCCGCAGCGAGGACGGCCAACGCCGACTTCCTGAATGAAAACATGATTTTTTAGCTCCCTGTCTCGCGGCTATTTCTTGTCCTCGCACACGCTTGCAAGAATCGAGCCGCCCCACAGGACAGTAGCAGCCGGGAACCCCCCTCTGACAAGCCGATTCACGCGCTGCGCAGATGTCAGCGGGGCTTGTTGATCGCCTGCTCGAGCAGCTGGAGCACGCCTTCGGAGGCGGCGGAGGCGACGATGTCGCCGAATCCCGCCCACGAGCCCTGTGCCGCCGCAAGCGGAACCGGATTCGACTGCTCGATGTCGCCGACATTCTTGCCGGTTGGATCCTTCACGATCCATTTGACGACGAGCCGGGCCATGCGGTCGTCGATCGGCGTCATGTTCACCGTGCCGACCACGGTAAAGGCGCCGTCTTCTGCCTGGTCGACGATCACGAGCTTGCTCGATCCCAGCGCACGCCGCATGCCGGAGGTCAGCTGGCGATTGCCGTCCGAGGGCGCGCCGGTCACCGGTGCGACCAGCACCTTGACCTGCGGTTCGGCGGGCTTGGCGGCGACCGGTGTCGGCGTCGTCGTGCTCGTCGGTACGGCTCCGTCCGGCGGCGGCGGCGCCGCCGGATCGGTCGGGTACTCGTAGGGAATGGTGACGCCGGCCGCGACCTGGCCCGGCGCTTTCGGAATGAAATTGGGCGGCTTGCCGATCAGGGTCGCGACCCGGGGCGCGGCCTGCTGCGCGATGCGCGAGATCAGGCGCTCGGCCTGCTCGGCATAGTCCTCGGGCGGAGCCCGCGTCTTCACGGTCGCCGGCTCGTCGGTGCGCGGCTTGCCGCGGACGCGCCAGTCGACCTGGACCTCGATCGACATGCCGGCATCGCGGGTGCTCATCACGCCGTCGACCTGGATCGGGGCCTCGGCGGGGGCCACGGCCGCCACGATGCCGTAGGACTGGAGTTCGATGGCGAGGGCGGCTGCGACGCGTTCGCCCATTTCCGGTGGCATGTTGCGCGGCGGGCTGATCGCCACCTCGACCTTGTCGCGGATCTGGCGTCCGTAGGAGACCTGGGACGGATCGTGCTCGAAGGGCTTGGGGGTTCCGCCGCACGCCGCCAGGGCGAGCAGGCAGAGCAGCATCACAACATGGCGCATGTCGCGACGACCCCGAGCAGGCAGCAGATCATCAGGAAGTAGAAATAGGGCACGTCAGGCCGCGAGGGCGATCGCCGACAGGCCGCGCCCGTAGTCGCGCACGCCCTGGAGCGTATTGCGGCGATAGCTGAAGAAATCGTCGGTGCCGCTCAGCGTGTCGTGGCCGGTGGCGGTTACGGCGACGCCGTTCAGCGCAATGCGGTGCACGAGATAGCCGGGCAGGTCGAACATGAAATGCCCGGCGCGCGCGGCGGTCCGGAAGAAGGCGGCGTTCGCCTCGTCCTGCGCCAGGAACGGTGCGGGAAACTCAGGGCCGACCTCATAGGAATCGGGCCCGATGCAGGGACCGACCACGACCCGGATGCGTTCGCGCCGCGCGCCGAGTTTCTCCATGGCCGCGATCGTCGTGTCGACGACGCCGCCCAGCGCGCCCTTCCAGCCGGCATGGGCGGCGCCGATCACCGAGGCCTCGCCGTCGGCCAGCAGCACCGGCGCGCAGTCGGCCGCCAGCACGCCCAGCACCACGCCCGGCCGGTCGGTCACGAGGCCGTCGGCCTTGGGCGCGCCCGGCGAACTCCAGCGCTCGTCGGCGACCGTCAGCACGTCGGTCGAATGGATCTGGTGCACGGTCTGCAGGTCGGGCTCGCCGAGGCCGAACTGCGCGGCCACGCGGCGGCGGTTCTCGCGCACGTTGTCGGGCGAATCACCCGACCCGTAGCCGCAGTTCAGCGAGGAATAGAGACCGCCGCTGACCCCGCCCCGGCGGGTGAAGAAGCGGTGTTGCACCCCGTCGAGGGCGGCGAGGGTCTGGGCCTGGATCATTTATTGGTCCGAGAGGGCTTCGTCCGAGGGGATGTCCGTAAAGCCGGCTGGTGGAGCGCTCTTGCCGTCGCCGAGAGCCAGCACGCGGAAGAGGGTGCCCATTTGGTCGGGCGCGATCAAGCGGGCCGATGCCGCATCGATGGCATTGGCCTGCGCCGCTTTTGCATTGCGCTTCAGGGCCTGCGCCCGCTCGGGGAGACCGAGGCGGCGCAGGAATTCACCCTGGCCCACGGGCCCGAAGGCCGGAACGCCAGCCGCTGCCGCGAGCGCCGCGAAGTCGACATGGGCGCTGAGATCGGTCTCGCCGGGGCGGTCGAGGATGCCGGTGCCCTGATGGCCGCGCACCGCCTGCAGCGAGGCGGCGCGGCCCGCGCTCTCCAGCCCGTAGTCGATGATGAGGGCCCAGCCGCCGTCGCGGGCGATGCGCGCGCCGATGGCGCCCGCCAGGGCGCGTCCGGCTTCGCCGAGTTCCGCTTCGGCGCCTTCGCCGGCATCGGGCAACAGCGAGGCGAAGGGCGTGGTGCCCGGCGCCAGGGCCAGCCGCAGCTCGCCCTGATCGTCGAGGCCGACCATGCGCTCGCGCCAGCCGCTCGCCGTGCGATGGAACTGCCGCACGGGCAGTGCATCGAAGAATTCGTTGGCGACCAGCAGCAGCGGTCCCTCGGGCACGTCGTCGAAGCGCTCGTGCCAGGTCGGACGATGGGCCTGCAGGGCAGCACGCTGGGCCTCGCGCATCGGCGCATTGGTCTCGACGAGATGCAGGTCGATGGCGGCGTGGAAAGCCGGCACGCCGCGCGTCGCGCGCAGCGCGTCGGCCATCAGGGTGCCGCGGCCGGGCCCGAGCTCGACCAGCCGCACGGGCGACGGCCGGCCCATCGCCAGCCAGCGCTCGGCCAGCCAGGCGCCAATCAGCTCGCCGAACATCTGCGAGATCTCGGGCGCGGTGGTGAAGTCGCCGGCGGCGCCGACCGGCACGGCTCGGCGATAGTAGCCGAGCCGCGGATGACCCAGCGCCTCGGCCATGAAGTCGGCCAGCGATATGGGACCGGTGAGCGCGATGCGGCGCGCGATCAGCCCGCCTAATTCAGTCATGAGGGCTCGGTCACGGCGCCCCGGTCACGGCAGGGCGGGCTTGCGGTAGGCACGCAGGATCACCCAGAGGCCGAACAGCAGCACGGGCAGCGACAGCAGCATGCCCATGGTGACCGGCCCCCACAGATAGCCGAGATGGGCGTCGGGTTCGCGGAAGATCTCGCCCACGATGCGGGCGAGGCCGTAGCCGGCGCAGAACACGCCGGTCAGCAGGCCGGGCCGGCGGCGGCCTTCGGTGAGCTTCCACACCGCGACCACGACCAGGGTCAGCAGCACGCCCTCGAAGAAGGCCTGGTAGAGCTGGCTGGGATGGCGCGGCAGCGGTCCGCCGCGCGGGAAGACCATCGCCCACGGCACGTCGCTGATCCTGCCCCACAGCTCGCCGTTGATGAAATTGGCGAGGCGGCCGAAGAACAGGCCGAGCGGCGCCACGATCGCCACCAGGTCCGACAGCATGAACGGATCGGCCTTGTTGCGCATGGCGAAGAGCAGGATGGCGGCGATGACACCCAGCAGCCCGCCGTGGAACGACATGCCGCCCTCCCACAAGGTGAGCGCCGCCAGCGGGTGCTCCAGGTAGAAGCCCGGCTTGTAGAACAGCACGTAGCCCAGCCGTCCGCCCAGGATGACGCCGAGCGCCGCCCACAGCAGGAAGTCGTCGATCTTGACCGGCGACAGCACCTTGGGCGGTTGGTCGCAGACGCGGCGCATGACCTGCCAGCCGATCACCAGGCCCGCGATATAGGCCAGCGCGTACCAGCGGATGGCGAAGGGTCCGAGCTGGACCAGGACGGGATCGATCTCGGGATACGGGATCGCCAGGAGAAGCGCGGTGAGGGTGTTCATGAAGGCGACCCTTATAGCGGGGGAATCGCGTCCCTAAAATGTCGCGGCGCCGATCCGGGGGGATCGGCGCCGCTGGGACTATCCGAACGAGGTTTTATTGGTTTTAGCGAGAGGGGGCGTCGGAAGGTCCCTTTGGTTCAGGCTTCGCCGACCGTCTCCAGGATGGAGGCGGTCAACGCGTCGGCGGGGCTCTTGCCGGCCCAGACGACGTACTGGAAGGCGGGATAGAAACGCTCGCTTTCGGTGATCGCCACCTCGACGAGGTCGTTCAGTTGTTCGGCCATCAAGCCCTTGGTCCCGCGCAGCGGGATGGCGTGGCGGAACATCGGCAGGCCTTCCTCGGTCCACAGATCGAAGTGACCCAGCCACATCTTTTCGTTGATCAGGGCCAGCAGCCCGTGAATGTCCGAATGCCGTTCGGTGGGAATGCGGACGTCGTAGGCGCAGGTGAAATGCAGCGCCTCGACATCGTCGCGCCAGCTGAAGAACATGCGGTAATCGCACCAGCGGCCGGCGACCTCGACGGCGATTTCCCGGTCCGAGGTACGGTCGAAGGGCCAGTCGTTGGCGGACACGACCTTCTCGATCATTTCGAGCGGATTGAGGTCAGACTTCAAACGTGTCCGCTCATGTCGAGATAACGCCATAGAGCTACTCCCCAACCATTCCGCCGTGCGGCTACGCTGAGCCAATCTTGAGGCGGGTGGCCGACATATCGTGGTGGGCACCCAACAACCCACTAATGGTAGCCTGCCAAAGGAAGTCTCCCCGCGCAATAAGAAATGGGCGTGTAAAACGGGGAAAGAGTCAGGGATTCCATGAATTTAATCCCCAACGTTAAGATTCGAGTCCGGCGATTCCGCAGAACGATTCGGCGGAATCTGCTTATTGATTGAGCATAATTGACTCCGGCCCCCGGAATTTGCGGGATTTGTGCACGTCCTGAGCGATTGGCATACGGCTTGCCTTTTCCGCCTCCAAGCGCATCAGCGCCAAGACGTGCCGACGTCAAGACTTGGAGGAGGCTTCGATGTTCAAGGACCCATTCGACCCGAAGGCCTTGCTCGGCCGCGGCAGCTGCAGCTGCGGCGGCGACCATGCCCAGGCCGACCATGCCCGCCTGACGGCGGCGGCCGTGCCGGCCGGGGAGGAGGACCGCTGGAACCGCGTGGTCGATGCCGCCGTCCTGCGCGCGGTGTTCCCGGTCGATGCCCAGCGCCGCCAGTTCCTGAAGACGGTCGGCGCGGCCACCGCGATGGCCGCCATCTCCTCCGTCCTGCCGCTGGGCGCCGCCCGCGAGGCCTTCGCCCAAGGAGGTCCAGGGGGGGGCGCGCCGGAGAAGAAGGACCTGAAGGTCGGCTTCATCCCGATCACCTGCGCCACGCCGATCATCATGGCCCATCCGATGGGCTTCTATTCCAAGCAGGGCCTCAACGTCGAAGTGGTGAAGACGGCCGGCTGGGCGGTGATCCGCGACAAGTCGCTGGCCAAGGAATACGACGCCTCGCACATGCTGTCGCCGATGCCGATCGCGATCTCGCTCGGCGTCGGCTCGAACCCGGTGCCGTGGACGATGCCGGCGATCGAGAACATCAATGGCCAGGCGATCACCCTCGCCAACAAGCACAAGGACAAGCGCAACCCGAAGGACTGGAAGGGCTTCCGCTTCGCCGTGCCGTTCGACTATTCGATGCACAACTATCTGCTGCGCTACTACGTGGCCGAGCACGGGCTCGATCCCGACAAGGACATCTCGATCCGTTCGGTGCCGCCGCCCGAGATGGTGGCCAACCTGCGCGCCGACAATATCGACGGCTATCTCGGCCCCGATCCGTTCAACCAGCGCGCCGTGTTCGACGGCATCGGCTTCATCCACCTGCTGACCAAGGAACTGTGGGACGGCCATCCCTGCTGCGCCTTCACGGTCAGCAAGGAATTCGCGACCCAGAATCCGAACTCCTATCGCGCGCTCCTGAAGGCGATCATCGACGCGACCGCCTACGCCCACAAGCAGGAGAACCGCAAGGAGATCGCCAAGGCGATCGCGCCGGCAAACTACCTGAACCAGCCCGAGACGGTGCTGGAGCAGATCCTGACCGGCACCTATGCCGACGGGCTGGGCGGCGTGAAGAAGGATCCCAACCGCATCGACTTCGATCCCTTCCCCTGGAACCAGTTCGCCATCTGGATCATGACCCAGATGAAGCGCTGGGGTCAGCTCAAGGCCGATGTCGACTACGCCAAGGTCGCGTCCGAGGTCTATCTCGCCACCGACACCGCGAACATGATGAAGGAGATGGGCCTGACCCCGCCCGACCCGTCGAAGAAGACGATCGTGGTGATGGGCAAGCCCTTCGATCCGGCCAAGCCCGACGAGTACGTGAACAGCTTCGCCATCAAGCGGACCTGAGATGATGAAGCCGTATCAGGTGCTGGGGGCGCGCGACTCCAGTCGCCCGTCATGCTTGGGGGTCAAAGAAGATCGCGCCACTGGAGTGGCGCGCCCCCAGCCATGAAAACTTCGCTCGGCGTGCGGGCGGGCCTGCTGTCGGTGCTGATCTTCGTGGCCATCGTCGGCATCTGGCAGGTCGCCACCATGCCGGCGGCGGGCAGCGGCCCGGCGATGGATCCGGAATATGCCAAGCTGGTGGGGGCCGCGGCGGCCACCGGATCGAAGTCGGCGATGCCGACGCCGGCCGACATCGGCGCCACGATCTGGAAGCACCTCGCCGATCCCTTCTACGTGCGCGGCAGCAACGACAAGGGGATCGGCATCCAGCTCGCCTATTCGCTGGGCCGCGTGCTGCTGGGCTTCGGCCTGGCGGCGCTCGTTGCCATTCCGCTCGGCTTCCTGATCGGCATGTCGCCGCTGGTCTATCGCGCGCTCGATCCCTTCATCCAGATCCTGAAGCCGGTGTCGCCGCTCGCCTGGATGCCCTTGGCGCTCTACACCATCAAGGACAGC
>NZ_SCUT01000037.1 GCF_004297265.1 Reyranella sp. | reverse complement strand
CGTCGCGGGGCATCACGCACCTCCCCGCGTGCTGGCGTTATGTTGCGTAAAACTTGTCGATGGTCCGCAGGGCAGCGCCCAATCGCGGCTGCGCAACATAACTCTCGACGCAACATAATCCGTCTTATGTGCAGTTGAACATAAGACCGACGCCGCCACGGGACAGCATGGCGATCTTCTGGACCTGATCGCCCTCAATCGCCGGTTTGACCGCCTGCGCGATACCCTGGACGAGGCACGGGCGTTCCTCGCGTTGCCACCGGACCAGATCGCTCCTCGGCAGGAACGTCTTCCCGCCCCACGCGGTTCGCCTGAGTCCGCTCGGCGTCTCTATGCCATGTCCCGGCCGATCACGGGCACCTTGGCTCAAGCCTACCTGCACAGTCGCGGAATCACGACCGTGGCTCACGATGACCCACTACGCTTCCATCCACGCTGCTACTACCGGCCCGACGAGGACAGCCCGACCGAGACCTGGCCGGCACTGATCGCCGCTGTCACCGATCTTGGCGGCACGGTCACCGGCGCACACCGTACCTGGCTCGATCCCTCCGGACGCGACAAGGCGCCGATCGCTTCACCGCGACGGGCCATGGGCCATCTTCTCGGGCACGGTGTCCGCTTCGGCGTGGCCCGCGACGTGATGGCCGCCGGGGAAGGCATCGAGACCATGCTGTCCCTGCGCATGATCCTGCCGACTCTGCCGATGGTGGCAGCGCTCTCGGCCAATCACCTCGCCGCCTTGCTGCTTCCACCGACACTGCGCCGTCTCTATGTCGCCCGCGATATCGACCCCGCCGGTGACACCGCCACGGCCAGCCTGTGCACCCGCGCGGAGGCCGCCGGTATCGAGCCGTTCGTCCTGTCGCCCTGTCTAGACGACTTCAATGACGATCTCCAATACTGGGGAATCGAAGGGCTCCGGGCATCGGTGCGCCGGCAGCTCGCCCCGCCGGACGTGGCGTGTTTCCTGGCTTTGGTTCGTGAGGGGATGAGCACGGGCGCGTGAATCTCTTCGTCAATGGTCTCTCTACTGTCCTTCGGATCGGACCGGAGCGCGCCCCGGCCTTCTAGAGGGGCGATCGGACGGCAGCCAGCCCGTTCCCGCAACGGCGGTCCTTCAGCTTTCTTCCCCTGCCGGCTGCGCCGGCATTCCTCGCGAAGCAAGAAAGCCTCGGCCCGCCGCCCTCCGCTGCGCTCCGGCCGCAAGTGCGGTGCGGGACCGGTCCGCCTGCCGTCTGTCGACGCCCACGAAGGCCGCGATGGGCGCGGCCGATCCGACAAAGGACAGCATCATGGCGACCCACAACGATCCTGACTTCGAGCCCGTGCACGGCTCATCCCCGACCGACCAAGTCCTCACCGAGCTGCAGCTCTTTGGCCATCGTCCCTTCCAGGACGAGCCCGACCCCCGGCCGCTGCCGGACGCTAACATCATCGCCGGCGCCGTCGTCGACATCTTCGATGCGTTCGTCTCGACGCTCACCGACACCCGCCTCGAGCCCGACCTGGAGGAGCTGCTGTGGTCGGCCGTCAACCTGTTCCATCGCGCCACCGACAGGATCGAGCGCGAGCTCGACGGCAATGAGCAGGCGCAGCGTCGCAGCCAGAAGGAGCAGAACGGCTCGGAGGTCCGCTCGGTCGAGCTGGAGCGTCTCGTTGCCGAGGGGCTGACTCTGATCGAGCGCCGGAATGCAATGGAGCTCTTCCGCGATCAGGCCGCCGAACGCTTCGATGTCCACACCGGCTCGACCTGGCGGCCACGCACCGGCTCGATGGTCAACCATCGGGCTCTCACCGCCGCGATGATCGACAGTCGCGAGTTCCTGAATGCGCGGCGCCGCGCCGAGACCGAACTCCTCGTTCCTGCCGGTCCGAAGATCGCTTTCACCGGCGGTGCAGATTGCAACGACCATCAGCTCATCTGGGCCACGCTCGACAAGGTCCGCGTCAAGCATCCCGACATGGTGCTGCTGCACGGCGGCTCACCGACCGGCGCCGAGCGTATCGCCGCGCGCTGGGCCGATAGCCGCAAGGTCACTCACGTTCCGTTCAAGCCCGACTGGGCCCGTCACGCCAAGGCCGCACCCTTCAAGCGCAACGACCAGATCCTGGAAGTCCTGCCGATCGGCGTCATCGTGTTCCCAGGCTCGGGCATCCAGGAGAACCTCGCCGACAAGGCGCGCAAGCTTGGCATACCGGTCTGGCGCTTTGGTTCGGGTGGCGCGTGAGCGCCACCTCTTTCCTGCTCACGGGCATACCGGACCCGTGAGAGCAAGCACCGGCCGCCGGCGCACCTCGGCTTTGGCCATGCGGCACGCGATCTCCCGGACGAGCCGAAACGCAGCAATGTCACGGCCTGTCAATCCGAATGCGCGAAGCTGCGCCGCTTCGGCAGTGATAGCTTTGCGACCGGTTGGGCTGAGATGATGCCGTCCTTTTTCTACGCCACGACCGCCGTCTCTTCGCTCGGTACGCCGGACCTCTTGCGCAGGTCCCTTCAGGTTGGCCACGACTTCTCCCGAGGATGCTGTTCGGCGCGCGACCCACGGCCTCTCTTTTGGCTGATCTGGCCAGAGGACGGCTGCGCCTCGATCGCCTG
>NZ_SCUT01000008.1 GCF_004297265.1 Reyranella sp. | reverse complement strand
AGGATCGCGGTATTGCCGTAGCCCTGCCCCTGGATCTGATAGCCGTAGGCTTCACGCGCGGCATTGGCGCGGATCGTGCGGGCGTCCAGCTCGCCGGCTGCGGCGGTGTCGCCCAGGATGTCGGTCGGACTGCCTTGGAGGTCGGTGCCCTGCGCGGCAAGACCAGCCTGCTGCTGGCCGATCTGCTGGGACGTGAGGCGTCGCCGGTTCTCCTCCGCCACCTGCCCGCGCTGCCGCGCATCGGCTTCCTGCCGGCGCATCAGCTCCTGGTTCTGTTGGGCGACCTGCGCCTGATAGCGAGCCTGCGCGGCGTTTGCCTGTGCGGCCTGTGCCTGAGCGTTCTGCTGTTGCACCTGGCCGACGAAGCCTGCGACCGTGCTGAGGGCCGTCAGCGCGAGGGAAATCGGCTCACACATCGGCGGCCTCCATCTGGAAGGGCAGGAATGGCAAGCCAGCGACGCCCATCACGACGGGCTCGCCGAACCGGAAGCCCAGCCAGCGCAGCCAGCGGATGGCCTCGGCATATCGAGCATCGACGACGTTGCGCAGCGTCGGATAGCGCGCCAGCCAGCGCGGCATGGCTTCGCGGCTGTGGCGCATGAACGCCTTGCGATGAACCGGCACAAGATCGGTGCCCATCAGCCAGGGAACGCCCGTCGAGCCGATCAGGCTGAGCGGCGCCACGCCCCCGATGCAGATCAGTGCGCCGTCGGCCCGGTAGGTCGTGGTTTCCCAGGAGGCGCGTACGCTCTCGACCAGCAGCTCGGCGGGCTCACGGCCCGACAAGGCGGCGATCTCCGCGCGATCCTCGGCACGCAGCAGCGGTGCCAGCTCGCGGGCATCTTCCTCGGTGGCGGGGAGCATGGTGATCACCACCCGCGCTCCGCGACGAGGGAGTACTTCCAGTTGGCCACCGTGAGCTGCGTTGGGGTGCCTGTCGTTCGCGACAGGAGAATTAGGCTCGTACTGGCGGGCGTCTGGAAGCCGACCGTCTTCCCCGTGGAGACGATGGGCACAGGAGCAAAGACCGTTGAGTAGATTGCAATATGCCCTTCGGTGATCTGATCTCCGACGCTGTAGCCAATCTCAGCGGAAATGCATTCAATAACGAGTTTGGCTGATCGCGGCTTGATACCGATGTTGTGATTTGCGGACGTGTAAGCGCCGGCACCCGGCAGCGTCGCCGTGAAGGCCGATGCGAATTTGCCGTTATAGGCATAGGCCACCGTCGAGATGACGCCCGTCCCGTCCGTCGCGGCCTCGCCGACCATCACCAGGTTGACCTGCGGCGCGGTCGTGCCGTTGCCGAGATAGCCGCGCATTTCGGCGATGTTGAAGGTGAACTGGCCGGCGGTGACGGCCGGCGTGCCGCCCCACTGGTAGACCGGCGCGAGGAGTGTGCTGCCGGGCGTCATGAGGCCGTTGGCGATCGTGACATAGAGGAAGTTCGGCGTTGCCGCGGCCCGGCTGGCGGTGAGGCCCGTCCAGGAGAGATTGGCCGTGCTGTAGCCGATCACGTCGACCGGCCCGCCGGTCGTAGCGGACCAGCCCGCCGCCGCCGTGGCCACCAGCGGATAGGTCGACGAGACGTTGGTGCTGGTGACCGACAGGGCCGCGTTGGTCGACGGCAGGAAGCCCGGCAGGCCGGCAGTCGTGACCGGACCGGCGGCCACGGTCTGGCGGCTGAGGCCCGAGAAGACGGGATAGGCGGCCAACGTCCGCCAGATCAGGTCCGCACCGCTGACGCTCAGCACCTGATCCGTCGTCCCGCGCGCCAGCCGCTTGTAGGCCGAGGCGTCGCGGGTCAGCAGGTCGCCCTGGCTGGTGAGCTTGTCGACCCCGCCGACCGTCGCCTGCAGCGCCTGGATCAGGGCGTAGTTGCTCTGTTCGGTCGCCGGGTCGCTGATGCTGGAGACGGTGTAGCGCCCGACGATCTCGGCGAGCTGCTGCATCGCCATGGTGATCAGGTCCAGCCGCGCCTCGACGACCTCCGGGTAATAGCCGCCCTGGTTCGAGAGCACCGTCGTCTGCGTGTAGGGCACCGTGCGCAGGATCGTGAGTTTCGTGCCGCTAGCGATCGGCGAGCCCGAACGCGTGTAGGTGACACTGCCGCCGGCGCGCGCTCCGATGCCGGTCACGCTGTATTCGCTGGGCGACAAGGTGGTCTCGGCGCCGGCCGCGTTGGTGTAGATCACGCTGAGGTGCGAGGCCGACAGGATCGGGAAGCCGTACGGGAACACGGTCGCCGAACCGTTGCCGGCGTGGATCACCTTGTTGGTCGTGGTCGTGAGCGCCATGGGTCAGGCTCCGGCTTCGATCTTGGGGATGATGGCGACGACGGTCGCCGGGAGGGGGTTGGACTGGCGGACGAAGACCCGGCCTTGTGTGTTCCACGAGGGATCGATCAGCACTTTCTCGTCGCCCGTCGCGAGCAGGGTCGGATAGCCGAAGGTCTCGCCCAGCCGCTCCTTGATGTCGGTGAGGCGGTCGGCGGTCGGACCGGCGCTGAGACCTCTCGTGTCCTTCACCCGCAAGGTCACCTCGTTGATGACCTTCTGGCGTCCCTGCAGGGTCGGCTGCCCGGCCTCGATGTTCAGGGTCTCCAGGTCGCAGGTGTAGGGCAGGCCCGCGACGACGCGGCCGCAGGCGCGCACCAGCGCGATCGAGCCGTCAACGACGGCGGCGGCGGGCTGCACCGACCCGTCCGCCAGGACGGCGAGGTCCCGCCCCTCGAGGTGCCAGAGCCCGCCCAGGGTCAAGGTCGCCAGCGCCCAGTCGGACAGGGCCATGGCCTGCAGGGAAGTGTGCGGCGCCGTATCGAGCGTCGCGCTGACATGGCTCGCATCGGTGTAGGCCGTGACGGTGACCGTGACCTGGTTCTGGCCGCTGCGCAGGATGTACTTCGCGCCGACCGAGCCCGAGGTGAAGGGCGTGTGCCCGACGGCCGTCACGGTGACGGGATCTCCGGCATCGTAGGTCGTACCGCCGATGCTCAGGAACTTCGAGGCGTCGCCGTTCCAGCCGTCGTAACTCACGCCCGAATCGACGCACCATGCCGAATAGACATCGGGGAAGTAGCGCGAGGCCATGCGTTCGACATGGCGCACCGTCTGGCCGCCCACCGTCCGCCGCACCGACAGGTAGAGGATGCTCTCGTT
>NZ_SCUT01000036.1 GCF_004297265.1 Reyranella sp. | reverse complement strand
AACTGCCAAAGCCTGCATCGGCCAACGAGAACACGACCATATGACGTCCGCTCCCACCAAAAGGTCTCCAGTACGACTAACCGGAAACGCCGGAACTCGATACGAAAACGAGGTCGCTGCCCGCTTTCTCTTAGACATGCTAATGGGCACCAACAGCGTCGGAGCGGAGTTTGGCCGCGTTGAGCAGGCAGACTGGCAGGCCCGTGACACGGGCTGGCTCCTCGACGATTTGCTGATTAGCTGCAAGACCATAGACGGCACGAAGAGGGCGATTGGACTGTCGTACAAGAGCAACCGACAACTCACTAGGAGCGGGTTTCCCGAAGACTTTGTAGAGTTGGCTTGGGGCCAATGGCTGGGAGTCGACGGTCGGAAACTCTCCCGTGACACAGATGCCATAGTTCTTGTTACGGCGTCGATTAGCGGCGACGTTCTGGATGATTGGAATGCGCTGCTCAGAGAGGTGCTGAGCACTACACCTGATAGGATCGTGGCGCGACTTCAGACTTTAAAGGTGCAAGGAGCACAATCCTCCTCTATCCAGCGCAACATCCTGGATGGATTCAGACGCCCCCCTCGTTACAGAGGCGAATCGACAGCCGAGGAGGCAGTCGAACTTCTACACGATGTACGCGTAGTCGTGTTTGACTATGGTAGCCCAACTTCCCTCGCGACAACTGCTGCTCTACGTGACGCCCGCAGCCTGCTTTCGTCCAGTGATGCGACAGAAGCTTTCGCACTCTGGCAACGCCTAATCGGAATTGCCGATGAGATGCGTCCGGTAGGCGGCACTTTAAAACTTGAGCATCTTCTCGAAAAACTGCGAGGCGAATTCAAGCTGCGGGATCATCCAGACTATCGAGCCGATATAGAAGCCATCAGGCAACGCTCCGAGTCGGTGATGGAGGATATTGGCAATCGTGTCGCTCGCATCGCCCATCTCCCGAGAGCGGCTATTTCGGATCGTGTCCGCGAGAAACTTGCGCGCGATAAAGTCTGCATACTCGGGGGCGAGTCGGGAAGCGGAAAGTCGGCCCTGTTAAAGGAGCTAGCGGCTAGTTTTGACCTTACAGTTTGGTTCTCTCGTGAAGATCTAGATTGTGCAAGTGTCATCGACCTTCAGAACTCGATGAAGCTACAACACCCTCTTCTCGAAACTCTGTTGCATGCCCCGGGCTCTTGTTTGGTTGTTTTTGACAGTGTCGAAGGGTGCTCGGAGCGGGCGTTGAAGCTATGCGCCCTACTGCAGGCGAAGATTCTTGAATTGAACAGGGCGCATATCAACGTGGCCTTGTCACTGCAATCAGACGCGAGCGAGCGGGTCATACGCGTCTTGCGTAGTCACCACGTTACGCCAGGTAGCTTGTTCCCAGTTCAATGCGAAAGACCAGACGAAAAGGAAGTGCACGGTCTGCTTGAGGAGTTCCCAGAACTCCAATGGCTTGCTCGGCGCCCTGAACTTGCTCCGGTGCTTACCAATCTAAAAGTACTGGATTGGTTCGCAAGTAGTGGGCCACACGCCTTACCGGAAGCAGGCCAACGTCTAACAACGATAGGTGTCATTGATGAACTTTGGGCGCGGTGGACGGAAGACGCTGATGATGGGCAAGCGCGCTCTCATTTCCTGATGGAGCTGGCGCAAATTGAGGCAGACACACTTACTTATGGTCTAGCTCGTGGAAGGATCGGCGGAGAGAGGCAGCCCATATTGCGCAGCCTTGAAAGATCGGGCCTGATCCGCATCAAAGATGAACGCGTGTACCTTCACCACGATCTTTTGGGCCATTGGGCGAGGCTAAAGATTCTGATTGGGGAGAATCCCACCTCTCTGACTCATCTTTTGCAGCATGCGTTGTCACCGCTTTGGCAGCCCGCGATTCGTCTCTTCGGCCAACGCCTCTTGGAGGGTGACGACGCAAGTCGCCAACGATGGCTGAGAAGTATCGAGATCGAGGTCGATGCACCTCCCCAGTCCAGTGTAACGCGAGATCTGTTTATCGATGCGCTGTGCCTCGCAACGGATGCGCAGGAATTCTTAGAAGGGATGTGGAGAGCACTATCACACAATGGTGGCAAACACCTGCGCTTGCTCTTGAGACGCTTCCTTGCGGTGGCGACTGTGCCTGATCCCAGACTTGCGGTCTTCAGCACCCCGGAAGACGCGACGAGGCTTGAGCATCTGGTCAGACTACCCAACTGGGTATACTGGCCGCCGGTGCTCACATTTCTTCATTCCAAGAAGCAAGAGGTTGCACTCATCTCACCGTATGAGGCTGCAGATGTGTGCCATTTGTGGCTTCGAACCACAGCCGCTTTGGCGGCGCAGGGTGTCGAGATTCGCTGGCGTCAGGAAGCGGCGAATCTCGCTTATACGATTGCGCGCGAAGTCCAGGGCAGAAACCTTGAAACCGCCTACTACTCGGAGGGCAAAGACGACACGGTATTCCAAGCTCTATTGTACGCGGCACCATTATTGCCGGTAGAGGTCTCGGAGTTGTGCCTGGAGCTTGCGGGCCGAAGGCCAATCAGTGCCCAAATTAGTGAACGTGTTGCTCGCGTAAGCAAGGAACGCGCCGAGGCGAGGCGAGTGGACGCGGGGCCTCCGGTTCAGCCAGTCATTCCCCCATTCTTGGGAGGAAGACGCAGAAGCAGCCATTGGCAGGATGGACCGCAACGGCACGTTCTCTCACAGTTTCGAAATGCCTGCCTTGCGGGAGATCCCTTTGCTCGGCTGGCGCGGGCAAATCCAGAGGCGGCGCTGGAGGTTCTACTTGCCGTTTGCATTGAAGAAGCATCCGATGAAGATGACTTCGGCAGTTCGAGCCTGCCAGGGTGTGGCCTGTCGTATTGGCCAGAGGGTGAACCTCCGGCATACTTTCGAGGCCCGTTTCTCTCGTTCCTCAACGAGGCACCGCAAGAAGCACTGTCTTTTGTTATTCGGCTGACGAACTTCGCCACACATCGATACACCAGAGATAAGTGTTGGATGGACGTTACTGTGGCGGGCGAGAGCCGACGATGGTTCGGCAATTCAAACGTTTACCGTTGGCATCACGATGGGCCTGTCCATAGCGCCTCGCAGGTGGTTTCAGCGTTGATGGCACTGGAGTTCTGGCTGTACGCCAAAATTCATCAACAACAGTCCATTGCCCATTGGTTGACAAGAATTATCAACGAGAGTGAGTCACTGGCGTTCGCCGGGATACTTATGAATGTTGGCAAGCTAGCACCGCATCTCTTTGCGAATGTGCTCAGGCCTCTGTTTTCTGTTTGGTATTTCTGGAGTTGGGATTTTCAGCTTGCGACTCTAAAGTCTACGGACAGTACTGGACCCCTAGGTTACTGGGGTCATCAATCTAGGCAGCTGTTCGATATGGCTGCAGCGTTCTCGCGTCTTCCCCATCGTTCGGAAAGCTTGCTCTATCCGGAGGGGCCGATTGCGAGAAGCATGCTGGGGCGGCCTGAGTATGCCTCGCTATTCGAAGACGTGCGTTCAAAGTGGGAGGCACATCTATCAGAAGACGATTCAAAAGAGTCCTTAAGATTGCTGATTGAGCGATTGAGACCAGAGAATTACCTATTCGAGGCGCAGGGAGCGGAGCTTGTGCCAGTCTCCTTCTCTTGGCCGGCAGAAATTGCGAGCAAGAACGAAGCGAGCTTGCAGAGGCTTATGGAGGAGCAGAATCGGAGGCTGCTGCCTTTCCAATGCCGTAAGCTTCTTCATGCAAGCGGGGATCTAACTCGGGAGCAAACCGAGTCGATTTGGACGTTGCTTAAGTCACTTGAGCCGCACCTGACTGAATCACTCACAGATCGCAAAGGGCCTTACTGGGAAGCGATTGATGCGGTCATTTCGGGAATTGCGCTCTTAATTGCTAAGAGTTGGCCTTGGCTCCAGGATGACCCAACTCGAATCGCATGGTGTCGAGCGAGATTGGAGGAAACACTTAACTTTCAAACGGATCGATTTTCGAGTGAAGTCGCAATCGGTGATCAGCGCTGGGACTCGTTTGCAGCCGAGTGTGGTGTCATGCTTCTCGTAACCGATCCTTCAGATTCGCTGGCAAGGAAGCTCGTTGCCGCGGCTATCACGGCGTTTCGATATGCCACCACAGGGTTGGTTATGACGCGTATTGCGGACGCGCGAGCAAATCTTGGAACACTGTTTCCGCATTCCATTGCGTTGGCAGCGAGGTGGTCGGCAGTTCGCCAAATGGCGAGGTATCAGACTGTCGAAGAAGCTGTCGCCTCAAGAAGGAAGCTCATTGAGCAATTTGAGGCCGGCCAATTGTCTGACGCAATTCCCGAACTACAATCGCTCAATATTGAGTTACGAAAGACTCTCGATGAGCATTATGAGAAGCAATATCCTGAGCGAAGAGTAGTTCGCGAGCCAGAGGAGCACGAAGAAGGAAGCGGCCAGCGACGTAAGCTTCGACCAGAGCGCTTGGCGCTGGACGAGCACGTGATCATGGCCGCCTTCGGATGGCTGAATTTGGCAGAAGCGACACCAGCGGAGAACAAGGCGTGGGTAGCGATTCTGAAGGAACTTTTGGCGCTCGTGCTCAATAGGCTGCCTGTTATCCGGGCAGATAGCCGCGATCGTCTAGAAGGTACGCCATCAGAGTTTGACAACTGGACATTGCAGATGGTCGCCAGGAGCATTCCGAGCCGGCCCGACGAAGAGTCACGTCGAGAACTCTGGAAGCCAATTGTGGCGCATGGCGCGTTCGCGCATCGCTGGGTCGAGTACTTTTTCTGGAATTGGTTCACTACAGGATACGCCGCTACTGGCTCGGCCAATACCTTTGTTGGAATCTGGCGGCCAATGATTGATTTCGCAATTAGTCAAGAGTCATGGAGCCCGAGCAAGGTTGCGTATTTCGACCTCGACGCAGTCGTAGTACAGTTGCTGGCATTGGACGCGCGCTGGACACGGCAACTGACTAATGAAGAACATGCCGCGATCTTTAGGCAGCTTGAGGAGGTATACGAGAAGGCAATCGGTTATTGGGGAGCAACACCACGAATTGTCTCCCATTTTGCGGCTTTTGTTGTGCTTCCAGGCCCAAGCGAATTGCTGCTACCAGCTATAAATTGGCTGCTGCCAAAAGTTGAGCGCTTCGCCGATTACGATTGGAAGCATGATGTTGAAGATAGCCTCATAGAGTTCTTGAGTGCGTGCTGGGCGCAGAGGCGTGATGAACTCGCTGCCGATCAGAAAAATCGGGAAGCGTTCTTAAAGTTGCTCGCAAAGGTGACTGCTCGTGGGTCACCCGCGGCGATCGCTCTGAGCAGACGTATTGCAGGCTGAGCGTGAAACCGACCAGATCGATGTGGTGGACGCTTCAGGCCGAGGGACGTTTTTTCGGCCAGTCATAGCGTCTGCTTCCAGGTTGGTTCAGATCGGGTCGCACCGGAAAGCTGGCTCCATTGTAACTGAGAACGCGCGGTGGAATGGGATGAAGACGCAGATACTTGCCTAGCGCCTCTGGTGTCATCAGTTTCGTTCTCAATGACGTTAATGGTTCCAGATGCTTTACCTCTTCGAACCTTTTGATCAGATCAAAATCCATTGTGAGGAAGCAGAAGCAGTCATGCGCTTCAGCGGTACGAAGATGCCAAGCATCTTGGCTTCGCTTCTGCTCCAGATGGTACAGAAGGCTTTGATACAGCGGGTCCTCCGAAGCATCCAATCGCTCGCGTTGATGCTTCTTGCTCGACAGTTCTTCGAATGTGTATCCGCCGAATGAGAGCGTGTCGAGGATCTGGGGGCGAATGCCTTGAAAGACGTTGTAGTCGTAGTAGCTGCCGCCTTGGAGCCGCGCGGGCGCAAGGCGGTATTCCTCGGCTTTCAGCTCGGTCGAAGTTTTCATTGCAATGAACCCGAGGCGCGCAAGGTGCGCGATGCCCGGAAGGATTTGGACGCTTCTGTATAGGTCCGTCGCGCAGTCAGGTGCATGGACGGGCACGCGCGCGAGATAGCCCAGCTCAGCTTGCCAAACATCTGAGTACCCGGTTGTTACCCACTGAGTTTCGTGCGTTACGCCGTGGGCGAAGACGTTCACATCTACCAACACTTTGAGAGGAGAGAGTCGAAGCTGCCTTCGTGCTTCGTACGTCGATAGATGAATCAACCCGTTGACGAACGTGGGCAGATACCGAAAGCAGATTCGCTCCCGCCAACGGTGCCAAGTTTGTCTTGTTTTCATCATGTTGTTAGCGGGCCAAGCGTGAAAGAGTTGTTGCCAATGCCAGTTCAGACGGGCGCAAACAATCACTTCAATTCGGGCAAGATAATCACTATAGCAAACAGTTCAAGATTGCGCGCTGTGGCGCCCTCTCTCGCTGGAATGGAGTATAGACTTAGAGGGGTTATTCTATCGATCCTTCACCCCTGATCCGCCCGCCCGCGTGCTACAGTACCAGCCCCATGCCGCCTCTCTCGCGCCGCACCTGGAGCTGGACCTTCGATCTGCCGCCGTCCGTGTTGTGGCCGGTGCTGGCCGACACCAACCGCTTCAACGAGGCGATGGGCCTGCCGCCCTATCTGCTGGAGGAGACGCCGCAGCCCAACGGCACGGTGCTGCGCCGCGGCCGGGGCAAGGCGGCGGGGTTCACGCTCGAATGGGAGGAGAAGCCCTACGAGTGGGTGCTGGGCCGGCATTTCAACGTGTCGCGGGTCTTCTCCAAGGGGCCGTTCCGCCGCTTCGGGCCGGTGTTTGATCTCGAGCCCGACGGCAAGGGCGGCTCGCTGGTCCGCTACGCGCTCGAATGGGAGCCGCTCACCCTGATGGGCCGCCTGTTCGGCAAGCGGCTGGCCGAGCAGGCCGGCGCCGCCGTGGGCAAGCGCGTCCTGGAGGCCGTGTCCTTCCTCAAGGGCGAGCGCGAGACGCCGTTCGAGCTGCCGAAGCCGGCGCTGCCGGAGGGCGCGTTCGAGCGCGCGGCGGCGATGGCGGTGGAGATCGACCGCAGCCCCTACGGCAACGGGCTCGGCCGGGTGCTGACCGGCACGGTGCTGGGCGGCATGGCGGGCGATCTCGCCCATCTCAAGCCCAAGCGGCTGGCGCGCCAGATCGGCGTGGCGCCGCGCGCCGCGATCGAGGGCTGCCTCGCCTCGGTGCGGGCGGGGCTGCTGACCATGAGCTGGGACCTGCTCTGCACCAACTGCCGCGGGCCCAAGCTCTCGGCCTCGGCCCTGTCGGAGCTGCCGCGCGGCGCGCACTGTCCCTCCTGCAACATCGATTACGACCGCGATTTCGAGAAGAACGTCGAGCTCACCTTTGCGCCGGCGCCGTCGGTGCGGCCGCTGATGGCGGGCGGCTTCTGTTTGAGCGGCCCGATGGCGACGCCGCATGTCGCGGTCCAGCTGCTGCTGGCGCCGGGGGAGCGGCGGCGCGTTTCGGTCGATCTGCCGCCGGGCCGCTACCGGCTGCGCACGCTGCATCCCGGCGAAACGATCGACGTGGAGCATGAGGGCGGGCCGTTCCCCGGCCTGCGTGTGACGGCGGCCGGCGTCGAGGCGCTTCCTCCATCGGGCGAAGCAGGGACGATCGAGTTCGTGAACGAGGCGGGCTTCGAGCTGGCGGCGCTGATCGAGGATCGCACCTGGACGCGCGAGGCGCTCACCGCGCCGGAGGTGATCTCGCTGCAGGCCTTCCGCGATCTCTTCGCCGCCGCGACCCTGCGGCCGGGCGACGAGGCGGGGGTGAGCCAGGTGGCGCTGCTCTTCTCCGACCTGCGCGGCTCGACCGCGCTCTACGAGCGGTTGGGCGATGCCGCGGCCTACAACGTGGTGCGCGAGCATTTCGCGCTGCTGGCCGCCATCGTGCGCGACCATGACGGCGCGGTGGTGAAGACCATCGGCGACGCGGTGATGGCCTCGTTCGGCGACCCCGCCGACGCGGTGCGGGCCGCGCTTTCCATGCAGGCCCGCATTGCCGACCAGGATCTGACCTTGAAGCTCGGAGTCCATATGGGGCCGAGCGTGGTGGTGACGCTGAACGACCGCCTCGACTATTTCGGCTCCACGGTGAACATGGCCGCGCGCCTGCAGGGGCAGAGTGCCGGTGGCGACGTGGTGCTGTCGCGTGCGGTCGCCGACGATCCCGCCGTCCAGGGAGTCATCGCCGACGTGTCGAAGCGCGAGGAAGAGGTCGCGCTGAAGGGCTTCGACAAGCCGGTCGGGTTCGTGCGGCTGGCACCGCCTGTAACCCCCTCACCTAACCTCTCCCCCTAGCGGGGGCGAGGAACATGAGTTTTCAAACTCCTCTCCCCCGCCAGGGGGAGAGGCTGGGTGAGGGGGCAACGCACGGCCTCCCGTCCCGGAGTCTTTGCTGGGCGCGCGCCACTGCGCGCGGGGTAACCCCCGCGCTGAAGTGGCGCATCATGAGTCATGAGCGCAACTGGAGTTGCGCGCTCCAATGATCACGTCCCGAAGAACGCGCCCATCACCGCGGCGGCCTCGTCGTTGGCCTTCAGGCCCTGCTGCAGGAACCGCGTGAGGGAGAAGAAGCCGTGGATGGTGCCGGGGTAGTTGACGTAGGTGGTCTTCACGCCGGCGTCGATCAGCCGGTTGGCATAGGCGCGGCCCTCGTCGCGCAGCGGGTCGTGGCCGGCGGTCAGCACGAAGGCGGGCGGCAGGCCGGTGAAGTCCTTTGCCAGCAGCGGCGACAGGCGCAGGTCCGAAAGGTCGGTGCCGGCCGGCACATAGGCCTTCCAGAACCAGTCCATCAGGCCCTTGGTGAGGAAATATCCCTCGGCGAACTGCTGGCGCGAGCCGCTCTCCTTGCTGGAATCGGTCGCGGGATAGATCAGCATCTGGAAGGCGGGGCCCGCTTCCTTCGCATCGCGCATCGCCTGGCAGACGACGGCGGCCACCGCGCCGCCCGCCGAATCGCCGCCGACCGCGAGGCGCGCGGGATCGGCGCCGAACGTATCGGCGTGGTCGCGGATGTGGCGGAACGCGGCGATGCCGTCGTCGATCGGCGCGGGGAAGGGATGCTCGGGCGACAGGCGGTAGTCGATCGAGATCACCTGGCAGCGGCTCTTGTTCGCGAGCCGCCGGCAGGTCGAATCGTGCGTCTCGATGGTGCCGATCACGAAGCCGCCGCCGTGATAGTAGATCAGCGTCGGCAGGTTGCCCTGCGTCAGCGCCAGAGTGACGCCGAGCGGCAGGTAGCGGCGGTACTTGATCGGGCCGCCCGGCCCGGCGAAGACGCCGTCGACCGTGTCGCCGACCTGCGGCGGATCGGCCTCGCTGTCCTCCGACATCTTGTCGACCGCCGCGCGGCCGACCGCATGCGGCAGGGTCTCGAGCTTCGGCCGGCCGGCCTTGGTGGCCTCCTCCATCAGGTCGAGCAGGATACGGGCTTCGGCGTCGAGCATGTCTTGTCTCCAGCAGTCAGTCGAACAGGTGACGATAGGCGAACAGCGCCGGCGCGCCGCCGGTATGGACGAAGATCACGTCCTGGTCCTTGTGCCAGCGCCCGGCCTCGATGAGCGCAATCAATCCGGCCAGTCCCTTGCCGGAATAGACCGGGTCCAGCACCAGCGCCTCCAGTCGCGCGCCGAGCTTCATCGCTTCGACCGTCGCGGCATGCGGCACGCCATAGGCCGGCCCGGCATGTCCGGCCACGACCTCGACGTCGTCCGGCACGAACGGCTGGTCCAACAGGTCGGCCGCGCCTCCGCCATAGGCCAGCACGTCGGCGCGCACCCGCTCGGGTTCGGCATCGATGTCGATGCCGACGATTTTCGTGTCGGGCAGGCAGGCACGCGCGCCGACGACCAGCCCGGCCTGGGTGGCGCCGCTGCCGCTGCAATGGACGATCGAGTGCGGCGTGAAGCCCAGCGTCTCGGCCTGCGCGGCGATCTCCGTCACGGTCGACGCATAGGCCACGGCGCCCAGCGGATTGGAAACGCCGTAGGGGACGAGGTAGGGCGTGCGGCCCGCCGCGCGCAGCCGGTCGGCGAGGTCGCGGATGGCGCCGTTGCGATCGCCGTTCCACGGCACGTCGTGCAGGGTCGCACCGAACAGGCGGTTGAGCAGCGCGTTGCCGGTCTTCTCATAGTCGGGCGAAGGCGGCGCGAGGCGACCGTGATAGACGGCGAGATGGCAGTCGAAGCCGAGCTTCGCCGCGGCGGCGGCAACCTGGCGCTGGCTGTTCGATTGCACGACGCCGCCCGAGACCAGCGTGTCGGCGCCCGCCGCGACGGCTTCGCTCAGCACGGTGTCGAGCTTGCGCAGCTTGTTGCCGCCGAGACCGACGCCCGTGCAGTCCTCGCGCTTCACCCAGAGGCGGGGTCCGCCGAGATGCGCCGTCAGCCGCTTCATCGGCTCCAGCGGCGTCGGCAGGTGGGCGAGGCCGAGGCGCGGAAAGCGTGCCAGTTTCGTGGTGAAGCGATCAGCTGAGGAAAGCATGGGCATGTCCGGCGACGTCGATAGCGCGTTCCCAGCTCATGCAGAAGCGGCCGTTTGCGATCGTCTCGATCCTTGCGTGCGGGCAGCGCGCCTGCAGCAGCGCGCGATGGCGGCCATAGATGAAGTGCTCGCCGTAGAGCATCAGGGTCGGGCAGGCGAGGGATTGCATGCCGGCCAGGGTGTCGAATTTCGCCAGCGCCTGCATGGCCTGCCAGCGGTCGCGGCCGATCTCGAATTGGGCCACGTTGATACGGTCCATCCAGGCTTGCGTCGGCTGCATCGGCGCATGCTCGGGATCGTTGGTGAGGAGAAAGTCGATGGAGCGCGGTGCGGGGAAGCCCGTGGCGTCCTGCGGCCTCACCTTTGCGATGTCGGCGATGTCCCTGGTCGCGGTGGCGTCGTCGGCGAAGTAGGGCGTGTTCACCAGCACGACCTTGTCGATGCGATCGCGCCAGCCGCTGCCCAGCGCGATCGACACCGCCGCACCCACGGCCTCGCCCAGCGCAAAGGCACGATCGATCTTCAGCGCATCCATCGTCTCGATCACGGCGCGGGCGTAATCTTCTATGCGCGGTTGCCAGTCGATGTGGTCGGAATGCCCGTGGCTGGGATAGTCGATGGCGACGGCGCGGAAGTGCGGGCCCAGCGCCTGCAGCAGCTCGACCATCAGGGCCGAACTCTGCTGGTTGATGTGGCTCACCATCACGACGGGACCGCTGCCGCAGGCCCTGTAGTGGATGTGCCCGGCGAAGGTCTTCGCCAGGCCGCGCTCGATGGGCAAAGGCATGGCTATTCGAGCTTCACGTTGGCGGCCTTGATGACCGCCGCCCACTTGGCCACTTCGGACTTGAGATAGGCCGTCACCTCGGCCGGCGAATCGCCGACCGCGACGCCGCCGACCGCGGCATAGGCGTCGATCACTTCCTTCGAGCGCAAGGTGTCGACCGCGGCTTCGTGGATCTTCTGCCGCGCCGCCGCCGGCGCCTCGCCCGGCGCCACCAGCGCATACCAGTTGTCGGAGTTCACCTTGGGCAGGCCCAGTTCGGCCATGGTCGGCACGTCGGGCAGCAGCTTGGCGCGCGTGTCGGAGCTGACGGCCAGCGCCTTCACCGCGCCCGACCTTATGTGCGGCAGCAGCACCGGCACGTCGAGCAGCGCGCAGTTCACCGTGCCGGCGATCAGGTCGTTGGTCGCGGGCGCGGCGCCGCGATAGGGCACGTGCAGGAGGTCGATACCGGCCTCGCGCTTCAACAGCTCGGTGGCGAGATGGGTGATGCCGCCGGTGCCGGCCGATCCATAGGTGAGCTTGCCGGGATTGGCCTTGGCATAGGCCACGAAGCCCTTGAAGTCGTCGATGCCGAGCTTGCTGCTGACCACCAGCACTTCCTGCACCCGCACGACCAGGGTGACCGGGACGATGTCCTTCCCGGGATCGTAGGGCATCTTCGGCATCAGGCTCTGCATGATGGCGCCGGCGCTGGCGCTCATCAGGCCCAGCATGTGCGGGTCGGTCGCCGCCTTGGCCACCACGTCGATGCCGGTGACGCCGGCCGCGCCGCTCTTGTTGTCGACCACCACCGCCTGGCCCAGCCGCTCGCCCATGCCCTTGGCGAGCGGCCGTCCGAACGTGTCGGCCGGGCCGCCGGCCGGGAAGGGGATGATCAGCGTGAGCGGCTTGCTCGGGAACGTGGCCTGGGCGCGGGCGCCGGCGCTCAGGATCGGCACGGCCGGCAGGGCCGCAAGCCCCGCGATCGCGGCGCGGCGGGTGATGGTCATTTGTTTCCTCCGCTTCGTTGGCGGAAGTCTGCGCGGCGGCAGGGGAGGCGACAAGGGGTGATCCGGTGGCGGCATCTCGGTCGTACAACCGGCACGATGACAACCTTCACGCCGAAGCGCTTCTCCCCGCTGGGCCTCCTCGCGCTGCTGGGTGCCTGCGCCGCACCGCCGGAGGCGACCGTCGCCGCTTCTTCACCGCCGCTGGTGCTGGAACAGTTCTTCCCCGGCCGCACGGTCGGGCAGGGCGTGTTCACCAACAGCTGGACCGGTTCGCAGCGCCGCTTCGACGTGGTGATCGACGGCAGCTGGGACGGCAAGGTGCTGACCCTGGTCGAGGATTTCGCCTATGCCGACGGCGAGAAGGACCGCAAGACCTGGCGCCTGGAACGCACCGCGCCCGGCACCTACACCGGCATGCGCGAGGACGTCGTGGGGCAGGCGCGGGCCTGGACCGAGGGCAAGGTGGTGCGGCTGGAATATGCCGTGAGCCTCGGCGGCTGGACCGTCGACTTCTCCGACGTGCTCGCCCTCAATCCCGACGGCTCCCTGATCAACAAGGCCACCGTCGGCAAATGGGGCATCCGCGTGGGACGCGTCGAACTCGAGCTAAAGCGGGCGCCGGGGAGTTAGTGCTGGGGGCGCGCCCCCAGCAAACCCAGCCTAAAACTCGACGTCCAGCTCCTCCACTTCCTCGGGCTCGGACTTCGCGGCGGCGGTCCATTCCTTCATCGCGGGGAAGCCCAGCATCAGGTCGCGATAGGCTGCCGAGGCGGGGTCGAGCTTCACGTTGTAGGTCGCGAAGCGGGTGCAGACCGGGGCGTACATGGCGTCGGCCATGGTCGGGGTCTTCCCGAACAGGTAGGGCCCGCCATATTTCTGCAGGCAGTCGCGCCAGATCGTCGTGACCCGCTCGATGTCGGCCTGGGCGCCGCCCCACACCTTGAAGCTTTCGTGACGGACCTTGAGGTTCATCGGCAGGGCCGAGCGCAGGTTGGCGAAGCCCGAATGCATCTCGCCGCAGACCGCGCGGCAATGGGCGCGCGCCACCGGATCCTTGGGCAGCAGGCCGGCGTCCGGCTTGATCTCGTGCAGATACTCGGCGATCGCCAGCGTGTCCCAGACCTTGACCGGACCATGCTCCAGCGAGGGCACCAGGAAGGAGGGCGAGAGCAGCAGCAGCTCGGCCCGGGTGGACGGATCGTCCCACGGCGCGATCCGCTCCTCGAAATCGAGGCCGGCCATCCGGCACAACAGAAAGCCTCTGAGTGACCAAGAGGAATAGTTCTTGCTACTGATGGTGAGCGAGGCCTCGGCCATGGACTCCACCCCTCCCGGTTGGTGGTTGTCTGTATCTTAGGTGCCCTCGCAGATGCAAATTCCGAGCCGGTCGCCCCCTATGCTTTATGCGATGTATCAGACCGCCGCCGACATGATGCTTCCGATCCGTCTCTGGGCGACGGCGGCAGGCCAGACCCTGTCCACAGGGGCGAATCCCACGCCCGACAGCTGGCG
Organism: Reyranella sp.; assembly: GCF_004297265.1. Lineage (GTDB taxonomy): Bacteria > Pseudomonadota > Alphaproteobacteria > Reyranellales > Reyranellaceae > Reyranella. Next base: position 52,789 of record NZ_SCUT01000036.1, on the reverse strand, counting down.
GGCGGCCAGCGCATTGTGCGAGATGACGTCACGGGCGACCTTGACCCATCGGCGCCCGTCCTTCGGCCTATCCGAGGTGCCCTACGGCAACCAGACCGTGGCGGTGCGCGAGGAAGAGGTCTTCGCCACGCCGTTCGGCACCCTGCTGCGCTTCGCCAAGGTGGGGGTCCCGCCGCAGCCCAAGGTGCTGCTGGTCGCGCCTCTTTCGGGGCATTTCGCGACGCTTCTGCGCGACACGGTGCGCGTTTTGTTGCCAGACCACGACGTCCACATCACCGACTGGGCCAATGCCCGCGACGTCGGCATCTGGAACGGCCGCTTCGGCTTCGACGAATATGTCGAGCACCTGATCAAGTTCCTCGAGGTGATGGGCCCCGGCGCCCATGTCATCGCCGTCTGCCAGCCCTGCGTCCAGGCGCTGGCGGCGGCGGCGATCATGGCCGAGGACGACAATCCGGCGCAGCCGCGCAGCATGACCCTGATGGCCGGCCCGATCGACACGCGGATCAGCCCGACCAAGGTCAACGAGCTGGCCATGGGCAAGCCGATCAGCTGGTTCGAGCAGAACCTGATCCATCGCGTGCCGATCCGCTATCCCGGCGCGACGCGCCGCGTCTATCCCGGCTTCGTCCAGCTCACCGCCTTCATGAGCATGAATGCCGAGCGCCACATCAAGGCGCAGGTCGACCTCTACAAGCACCTGGCCAAGGGCGAGACCGAGCAGGCCAAGACCATCAAGGACTTCTACGACGAATATTTCGCCGTGCTCGACATGACGGCGGAGTTCTACCTGGAGACCGTCCAGTGGGTGTTCCAGGAGCACCGGCTGGCCAAGGGCGAGCTCGACTGGAAGGGCCGGCGGGTCGATCCCAAGGCGATCCGCCGCACCGCCCTGTTCACCATCGAGGGCGAGCGCGACGATATCTGCGCGCTGGGCCAGACCGTGGCCGCCCACGACCTCTGTTCCAGCCTGCGACCCTATCGCAAGAAGCACTATATGCAGGCCGGCGTCGGCCATTACGGGGTGTTCAGCGGCCGCCGCTGGGCCGGCCAGATCTATCCCCTGGTGCGAAACACGATTCTGGCCAACGAATAAGCAGGTCTTTTCAGGCCGGAAATCCGCAGTACATTGTGGGTATGGCCGATTTTCCGAAGAAGACCCTCGCCGACTGGGAAAAGCTCGCAGCGAAGGAGCTGCGCGACCGCCCGCTCGATGACCTCACCTGGACGACCCCCGAGGGCATCCAGGTGAAGCCGCTCTACACGGCCGCCGACCTCGAGCAGATCGAGACGGTGGGCTCGCTGCCGGGCTTCCCGCCCTTCACGCGCGGGCCCAAGGCCACGATGTACACGGGGCGTCCCTGGACGGTCCGCCAGTATGCCGGCTTCTCGACCGCGGAAGAGAGCAACAAGTTCTATCGCGCCAACCTCGCGGCCGGCCAGATGGGCCTGTCGGTGGCCTTCGATCTCGCCACGCATCGCGGCTACGATTCGGATCATCCGCGCGTGGTCGGCGACGTCGGCAAGGCGGGCGTGGCGATCGATTCCGTCGAGGACATGAAGATCCTGTTCGACGGCATCCCGCTCGACAAGATGAGCGTGTCGATGACGATGAACGGCGCCGTGCTGCCGGTGCTCGCCGGCTACATCGTCGCCGCCGAGGAGCAGGGCGTGCCGCAGGACAAGCTGTCGGGCACGATCCAGAACGACATCCTCAAGGAGTTCATGGTCCGGAACACCTATATCTATCCGCCCGGACCCTCCATGCGCATCGTGGCCGACATCATCGAGCACACCGCGCTCTACATGCCCAAGTTCAACTCGATCTCGATCTCCGGCTATCACATGCAGGAGGCGGGCTCGACGCTCGTCCAGGAGCTGGCGTTCACGCTGGCCGACGGGCTCGAATACGTGCGCGCCGCCAAGGCCAAGGGCCTCGACATCGACGCCTTCGCGCCGCGCCTCTCCTTCTTCTTCTGCATCGGCATGAACTTCTTCATGGAAGCGGCCAAGCTGCGCGCCGCGCGCTTCCTGTGGGCCGAGCTGATCAAGCCGTTCGAGCCCAAGAAGGTCGATTCGCTGTCGCTGCGCACCCACTGCCAGACCTCGGGCGTGTCGCTCACCGAGAAGGATCCGTACAACAACGTGATCCGCACCGCCTACGAGGCGATGGCGGCGGTGCTGGGCGGCACGCAGTCGCTGCACACCAACTCGTTCGACGAGGCGATCGCGCTGCCGACGCCGACCTCGGCGCGCATCGCGCGCAACACCCAGCTGATCCTCCAGCACGAGACCGGCGTCACCAAGGTCGTCGATCCGCTGGCCGGCAGCTACTACGTCGAATCGCTGACCGCCAGCCTGGTCGCCGAGGCGCGCAAGCTCATCCAGGAAGTCGAGGCGCTGGGCGGCATGACCAAGGCCGTCGAGGCCGGCATGCCCAAGATGCGCATCGAGGAAGCCTCGGCGCGCCGCCAGGCCCGCATCGACCGCGGCGAGGAGATCGTGGTCGGCGTGAACAGGTTCCAGCTCAAGGAAGAGCCGCCGATCGACATCCTCGACATCGACAACGACGTCGTGCGCGAGGCGCAGCTCAGCCGCCTGCACAAGATCCGCACGACCCGCGACGAGGCCAGGTGCGTCGCCGCGCTGAAGGCGCTGGGCGAGGCCGCGCGCAACGGCACCGGCAATCTCCTGGGGCTCTCGATCGAGGCGACCCGCGCCCGCGCCACGGTGGGCGAGATCTCGTCGGCGCTGGAAGGCGTCTACGGCCGCTACCAGGCGACCATCCGCTCGATCTCCGGCGTCTATGCCGGCGAATGGGAAGGCGACGCCGGCCTCGAGCGCATCCGCACCGACATCTCGGCCTTCGCCGAGGAGGAGGGCCGCCGGCCGCGCCTCATGGTCGTGAAGATGGGCCAGGACGGCCATGATCGCGGCGCCAAGGTGATCGCCACGGCCTTCGCCGACTTAGGGTTCGACGTCGATGTCGGCCCGCTGTTCCAGACGCCCGAGGAAGCCGCGCGCGCCGCCATCGAGAACGACGTGCACGTGATCGGCATCTCGAGCCAGGCCGCCGGCCACAAGACCCTGGTGCCGCAGCTCATCGAGGAACTGGCCAAGCAGAATGCGTCCGAAATCATGGTCGTGGTCGGCGGCGTCATTCCCGCCCAGGACTACGACTTCCTGAAGAAGGCAGGCGTCGCGGCGATCTACGGCCCGGGCACCAACATCCCGGCCGCCGCCGCGGAGATCCTGTCGATCCTGCGCCAGCGCGACCAGAAGCGCGCCGCCTGACGCGCGCGGGCCTGGTCCGCTCGAGCTGGTCGAGGTGGCGTTGAAGGAACCGAGGAAGGACAAGGACGGCAAGCCGGCCGGCGGGATCAACGTGCGCGCCGCATCGCGCACCATCGACCTGTTCGAGGCGTTTGCGACGATCCGCCGTCCGATGACCGTCTCGGAAATGGCGCGGGCGCTCAAGATGCCGGTGTCGAGCTGCTTCTCGATCATCCGCACGCTGGAGGCCCGCGGCTATCTCTTCAACCTGCCGCCCGGCAACAGCTTCTATCCCACCGCCCGCCTGCGCGACGTCGCGGAGGACATCACCAAGGCCGACCCGGTCCTGTCGGTGGTCGGCAGCGCGGTGCGCCAGCTTTGCGACGAATCGCGGGAGACCGCGATGTTCGGCAAGCTCTGCCGCAACAGGGTCATCCTGCTCGCCGTGGAGGTGACCTCGGCCCCATCGCGCTACATGCCCCAGGTCGGCGACCTGCGGCCCGTCCATGCGACGGCCATCGGCAAGGCGCTGTTGGGATCGTTGCGGGAAGAGGAGCTGGAGAAGATCCTGTCGCACGTGACCTTGGAGAAAGTCACGCGGCAGACGATCACCGACACCGGCCAGCTCAGGAAGGAGCTGGCCGCGAGCCGTCGCCGCGGCTGGTACACGAACGTGGAAGAGACCATCGCCGACATGACGTCGCTCTGCGTGCCGCTGACGATGCGCGGCGAGCACTATGCCTTGGCGATTTCCGGTCCCACCGTGCGCATCAAGACGAACTTCAAGGAAAACTTCGAACGGCTGCAGGCCACCGCCGAGGCGATCAGCAGCAATTAGCGCGCTGGTTTCCGCGAGATGCGCTCGTAGGCCTCCGCCAGGGCCGTGCGATGTTCCGGGGTGTTGTGCCCCAGCGCCTGCATCGCGGCCGAGACTTCGAGCAGATGGTTGATCTGCATGTTGCGTCCCATCCGCAGCAGGCGCTTGGTCATGCGCACGCCGTCGGCCGGGTGACGGGCGATACGCCGGGCCAGCGACATCGCCTCCTCGATCAGGCTCTCCGGCTTGACGACCCTGCTGACGAGGCCGATCTCGAGCGCCCGCGCCGCGTCGATCGTGTCGCCAGTGAAAGCCAGCTCGCAGGCGTCCGCGAAGCTCATCGTGCGCGGCAGCAGCCAGGCGCCGCCATCGCCCGACACCAGGCCCAGAGTGACGAATGTCTGGGCGAAACGCGCGGTTTCGGAGGCGATGCGGATGTCGCACATCATGGCGAGGTCGCAGCCGGCGCCCATGGCCGGCCCGTTGACCGCGGCGATTACCGGCACTTCGAGTGCCTCGAACAGCTCGGGCAGTTGCTGGATGCCGCGGCGATAGGCCATGCGCGTTGCCTCGGGACGCTCGCGATCGACCAGCGAAGTGCCGTCGAGCATGGCCTTGAGATCGCCGCCGGCCGAGAAGGCCGAGCCGTTGCCCGTCAGCACGAGGCACTTCACCTCGCGGTCGCGATCGAGCGCGCGGATCGTATCCGCCACCTCGTCGATCATCGCGACGTCGGTAAAGGCGTTGCGACGCTGCGGCCTGTTCAGGCGCACGACGGCGATGCCGTCTTGCCGTTCGACCAGGACTGCGGGCTCCATGTCAGACCCTCTCATGACGTGATGAACTGCCAGAGATCGCCAGATGGCGAAGCGCCGGCCTGGGCCCCGAGACGCTCTGCCCAATAGGCGAGGGGACCGAACTCGGCGCGCCAGGCCTGGATGGCCGACGTGTGGCGATGCAGGTCGTATTCCCAGGCATATCCCATGGCCCCGTGCACCTGATGGGCGACCGCCGCGCAGTCGCCGCCGGCGAGGCAGGCGTTGATCCGCGCCGCTGCGATCTCACGACTGGCATCGCCGCTCGCCAGGGCATCGTAGGCGGCGTCGAGCAGGATCCGCGCGGCGGCCAGCTTGCTGGCGGCGCCCGCGATCTGGTGCTGAACGGCTTGGAAGGAGGCCAGCGGCTTGCCGAACTGTTTTCGGGTCGTCGTGTGGCCGATGGCCAGCTTGAGCGCCTGTTCGGCCGCCGCGCAGATCTGTACCGAGCGCATCAGCGCGCCGCGCAGCAGCACCTCGTCCGCCGATACCTCGGTCGACAATGCCAGCAGGCGCTGCTGGTGGAAACGCACCGACCCGCGCGGCTCGCCGGCGAGATTTCGGCCGGCTTCAATGAGGCAGCCCTCGAGACTGACGAGCGCCAGCCCCTGGGACAGAGGCAGCAGCGCGAGGCCGACATGTGCGGCCCAGGGTACGCCCATCGCCACACCGTCGAGCAGACCGTCGGTCAGCACGAGGCTGGCGCACCCGGCCGGCGGAACGAGGGTGAGCGGACCTGTCGGCACGGTGTGCCCGGCCATCGCCAGCAAGGCACCGGCGACGGCGGTTTCTGGCAGCGGGCAGCGTGCCGCCACGGCAGCGCAGGCATGGATCACCGCGAGCTCGTCCTGCAGTTCGCCACCGGTGCCGCCCAGATCGGCCGATACCGCGGGCAGGGTGAAGCCGTCGCGCTCCAATGCCGGCCAGAGCTCGATCCAGGCGTCGGCCGCCGGCATGTCGCTGGCCTTGCCGATCGTGGAGATCGGCGCCAGCGCGCGCAGAGCCGAGGCATGAACGGGACTGTCTTCGATCATCAGCGTAACCCCAGGCCGCGCGCAATGATGCCGCGCAGGATTTCGCGGGCTCCCCCGCGGATGGAATACGACGGCGCATGAAGCAGCGTCTGGGCGATCAGGCGGTTCATCGTATCGGCGCTTCCCGGATCGGGCGCACTGTCGATCCCGTCGAGCAGGACCTCCCCGACATCCTGTTCGAGGCGCGAGCCCAGCTCCTTCACGAGTGCGGCTTCGAGATTGGGCAGCTTGCCGTCATTCAACATCGCGGCGACGGAAACCGAGAGGGCACGCAGGCCGATGAGCCGCGCCGCCAGCAGGCCGAGCTTCTCGGCAGGTAAAGCGTGCGTGGTCTTCGCCAGATGCCGCAACAGAATGAAGGACGACATGAAGCGTTCGGGCCCGCTGCGCTCGAAGGCAAGTTCGCTCGTCACCTGTTCCCAGCCATTGCCGACCGTGCCGACCACCCGGTCATGCGGCACGAGCACGTCGTCGAAGGTGACCTCGTTGAATTCGTGCTCGCCCGACATGTTGGGGATCGGTCGCAGCGTCAGGCCGGGCGACGCCATGTCCACGATGAGCTGGGACAGGCCCGCATGACGCTGTGACTGCGGGTCGGTGCGGCACAGCAGAACCATGTAGTGGTTGCGATGGGCGTTCGACGTCCAGATCTTGCGGCCGCGGACCCGCCAGCCTTCCGGCGTCGACACCGCGCTCGTCCGCAGGCTCGCCAGATCCGACCCGCTGTCCGGCTCGCTGAGGCCGATGCAGAAGAAGAGCTCGGCACGGGCGATGCGTGGCAGGAATTCCGCCCGCTGCGCCTCGGTTCCATAGCGCAGCAACAGGGGGCCGACCTGCCGCTCGGAAATCCAGTGGGCGCCGACGGGCGCCCCGGCGGCCAGCAATTCCTCCAGCAGGATGAAGCGCTCGAGCGACGATCGCTCGCCACCGCCATATTTCTTCGGCCAGGTCAGGCCGAGGAACCCCTTCGCCGCGAGGCGGCGGCTGAACGCGGCGTCGAATTGCGACCAGGAATCGGCATGCGGTTCGCGGGTGGCTGGATCGTCGGCGAGGAAGGCGTGCACGCGCTCGCGGAACTCGCCGAAGGTGTCGAGGTCGGCGTTCCGGTGCGGAAAGGCGATCTGCAGCATGTAACTCCTTACGCCAGCAGCCCGGCGGTCTTCAGCGTTTCGGCCCGGGCGGCGTCGATCCCCCAGTCGGCCAGTGCACCTGCCGGGTCGCCTCGGCGCGCCAGCTCCGCCGGCTTGTCGTTGCTCGGCATGCGCGGGGCAGGGACCGGCTGGACGATGCCATCCAGCGTCGTGAAGGCGCGACGCGCCGCGAGATGCGGATGCGTCGGCGCCTCCTCGACCGAGAGGACGGGTGCCACGCAGGCGTCGCTGTTGGCATACAGCGCGGCCCATTCGTCCCGCGTCTTCGTGAGCAGCTTCGCCGCGACCAGACGCCGTACGCGTTCCTTGTCCTCCGTCGTCGTGGGCGTGAGATCCGGATGCCCTCGCAGCCCAAGTCCCGCGATGTCCGAGAAGGCTTCGCGGAAGCGCGTCTCGATCGGCGCCACGGACAGGTACTTTCCATCGGCGCAGGCATAGACCGCGTAAAAGGGATCGCTGCCGTCCAGTGCGTTGGTGCCCCGTTCGGTCGAGAACAGGCCGGCCGCATGGACGCCATAGAAGACCGTCATCAGCGACAGGGCGCCGTCGACCATGGCGGCGTCGACGACCTGACCCTTGCCTGTGGCTCGTGCCTGCACGAGGGCCGCCAGCACGCCCATCGCGATGTAGAGAGCGCCGCCGCCGAAATCCCCGACGAGATTGAGCGGCGGGATGGGCGGACCGTCCTTCGCCCCGATCGCATGCAGGGCGCCCGAGAGCGCGACGTAGTTCAAATCGTGACCGGCATAGGCACTGAGCGGCCCGTCCTGGCCCCAGCCGGTGACACGGCCGTAGACGAGGCCGGGGCGCCGCGCGAAGCAATCGTCCGGACCGAGTCCGAGGCGCTCCATGACGCCGGGACGGAAGCCCTCCAGCACGATATCGGCCTTGGCCACGAGATCGAGCGCGAGCGTCCTGCCCTCGGGGGCCTTGAGGTCGACGTCGATCGTGCGGCGGCTGCGATAGAGGAGATTGAAGCGCTCCGGCTTGTGCGTTCCGAGCTGAACCTTGGCGGTACGGTCGAGGCGCAGCACGTCGGCGCCCAGTTCGGCCAGCAGCATGGCCGCCATCGGCGACGGGCCGATGCCGGCGAACTCGACGACCCGGACTCCGGAAAGAACGCCTTTCATGCTCATTGGTACGCCTTCACCACGCCAGCCTCCGTGAGTGCCTCGATGCGTTCGGGCGAAAGCCCCAGCTCGCTCAGGATGTCCCGGAAGTCGGCGCCCAGGCGCGGCGCCGGCCGGTCATGCGCCGGCGGCGTCCGGGACCATTCCGACGGCACGCGCATGGACAGCACCTGTCCCTCGGTCGGATGTTGGCGATCGCGGAAGAAGCCGACCTCCTGGAGATGCGGATCCTGGAACACGTCGGCCAGCCCATAGAGAGGAGTCGCCGGAATATCCGCATCGGCCATCACTTCCAGCCATTCGTCGGTGGTGCGCGTGGTCAGGATGTCGGCCACGATGTCATAGAGCGCATCGATGTTGCGCGTACGCGCCCCGATGTCGGCGAACCGCGGATCGTTCTCGAAGAGCTCGAGTTTGTCGACCGATCGGAAGAATCGGCGCCATTGCTCGTCGTTGTAGGGGAGGATTGCGAGGTAGCCGTCCCGCGTGGGGTAGGGACGACGGCTGCGCGACAGCTGGCGCGCATAGCCGGGCGGGCCGATCGGCGGGACGAATGCATGTCCGCCGATATGGTCTCCCAGCACGACGCTGGCCATGGTCTCGAACATCGGCACGTCGATCCGCTGGCCGCGGCCCGAACGCGTGCGCTCGTAGAGCGCGGACGCGATGGTCATCGCCGCGTACAGGCCGACGAAGCGGTCGACGACCGGGAACGGCACGTAGCGCGGATCCGAGCCTGTCGACTGCGCGTAGAGCGAGGGGATGGCCGTCATCGCCTGGATCAGGTCGTCGTAGGCCGGTCGCCTGGCGTAGCGGCCGTGGCGGCCGTAGCCGTAGACGCCGACATAGAGAAGCCTGGGGTTGATCGCCTCGAAGACCTCGTAGGTGAGGCCAAGCTTCTCCATGACGTGTGGACGCAGATTGTAGACAAGCACGTCGGCATGACGCGCGAGGTCGAGCAGCAATTGCCGTCCGCCCTCCTGCTTGAGGTCGATCGAGATGCTGCGCTTGTTGCGATTGACCGCGAGGAAGGCCGCGCCCATGCCGTCATTGCGGCCGGGGCCGATCCCGCGGACCGAATCGCCGCCCGCCGCCTCCACCTTGGTCACCTCGGCGCCGAAATCGCCCAGGAGCTGCGTGGCATACGGGCCCATGAGCACCGTCGTCAGATCGAGAACCTTCACTCCGGAAAGCGGCATCGTCAAGAAACCCCAGGAAAAGCGGAACACCTTCCCGGTCCCGCAAGGGGACCGGGGAACTCGGGTGATGTCAGTTCTTCTTGGCGAGCTGGTCGCGATATTCCTTCAGAACGACGCTGCCAGCCTTGCCGCGCTTGTCGAGGTCGGCGGCCCACTGGTCGGCGACGTCGCGCGTCTTGGCTTCGAAGTCGGCCTTCTCGGCGTCCGTGAGGCGCAGCAGCGACATGCCGCCCTGCACGAGCCGGTCGCGGTCGCGCACATCGTCGGTCATGACCTTCTCGCAGTTCTGGCGGGAGTACTTCTCCGCCAGCGTCGACATCACCTGCTGGACGTCGGGCGGCAGGGACTTCCACTTGCGGTCGTTGATGATGTAGCTGGAGATCCAGCCGCCGAAGTTCACATCCGCCGTGCCGGTCTTCACCAGCGGATTGAGGTCGTACGGGAACAGGCTGGTGTAGACAAAGTTGATGCCATCGACGGTTCCGCGCGACAGCGCCTCACGAACTTCCGGTGTCGGGATCTGGACCGGCACCGCGCCGATGCGCTGGATGACGGCGGCCTTGGCCGAGCCCGTGACACGGATCTTCATGCCCTGCAGATCTTTCAACGAACTGATCTTCTTCGCGGTGAAGACCTGATAGGGCGGCAGGTTCTGTACCAGGAGCGGGCGCACGCGATTGGCGTCGAAGTCGAGCTTGCGCAGCTGGCTGTCCGAGTTGACGAGATGATAGTAGGCCATGGCGCCGTTGCAGCCGACCGCTTCCGCGAGCGGCAGCTCGGCCACCGGCGACAGCGGCATCTTGTCGGGCACAAAGGACGGAACGACATAGGCCATGTCGGCCACGCCGCTCTGCGTGAGCGACAGCATGTCCTTGGCCTTGCCGAGCTGCTCGGCCGGATAATACTCGAACTTCACCTTGCCGCCGGTCTGCTTGGTGACCTCTTCCATCCACGGCTTGGTCATGTTCTCGACGACGTAATGGCCGGCGGGAAACGAATCGGCGATCTTGATGACGATCTGGGCCGAGGCCGTCGCGGCCGATCCGGCGACGGCGACGAGCGCCAGCAGCGGCATGCCGAAATGTGCGATCTTCATGTGAATCCTCCTGCTTTCTTCACTGCATGTTGGACGGAAGCCACATCACCAGTCCCGGCAGGACCGTCAGCAGCGCCAGGACGAGGATGTGAGCGATGACGTGCGGCCAGACGCCGTGGAACACGGTGCCGAGCGGCATGCCCGTCGTTTTCGAGACGACGAAGACATTGAGTCCCACTGGTGGAGTCACCATGCCCAGTTCGGCGGTGACGACCACCATGACCCCGAACCACACCGGGTCGAAGCCCAGCGCCTTGATGACCGGCAATACCACCGGCACCGTCAGGATGAGGATGGCCGCCTGATCCATCACGCAGCCGAGCACGATGTAGCCGAACAGGATGATGGCCAGGATGACGAAGGGATCTAGCGGCAGCGCCGAGACCCACGTCACGATCGAATAGGTCGTCCGCGTCAGCGTGAAGAAGTAGCCGAAGATATGCGCGCCGACGATGATCAGCAGGATCATGCAGGTGGTCCGCGCCGACCGGGAACAGGCCGACACGAAGGCGGTGAGGCTGAAGTTTCCGCTGCGCACCGCGAGGCCCAGCGCGCCGATCGCGCCGATCGCCGAGGCCTCGGTCGGGGTCGAGAGGCCGGTGTAGATGCACACCGTGATCAGCCCGAAGAGCAGCAGCATCGGCCCCAGTTCCTTCAACGCCGCAAACTTCACGCGCCAGGGAACGGAGACCGCCGTCGGAGCCGCCTTGGGGTCGAACAGCACGATCACGTAGACCGTGAGTATGATGGCCAGGGTGACGATGAGGCCGGGGATGACGCCTGCAATCAGCAGCTTGCCGACGCTGATGTCGGCGATGACGCCGTAGAGGACCAATGCAACGCTTGGCGGGATCAGCATCGCCAGCGTGCCGGAGATCGCGACGACGCCGCTGGCCAGCTTGGGATCGTAGCCCTGGCGCAGCATCGCGGGCAGGCTCGTCGAAGCCAGCGTGGCGGCGGAAGCGGTACTGGAGCCCGAGATCGCACCGAACCCGGCACCGGCCAGGGCGGTAGCCATCGCCAGACCGCCGCGAACACGGCCGACCCACAGGGAGGCCGCCTCGAAGAGCCCGTTGGCGATGCCGCTCAGGATGACGAACTCGGCCATCAGGATGAACATCGGGATCGAGACCAGTTCGTAGGCGCTGACGCTCGACAGCGTCGTCGTCTCGAGGATCCCGACCAGACTGTCCCAACCGCCGATCATGAACAGGCCCACCGCGCCGGCGATGGCCAGCGAGAAGGCTACGGGTACGCCGAACAGCAGCAGTCCTCCCAGCAGGAGGCAGGCGATCAGAACGGGGCTCATATGCCGTGGTCCCCCTCGGCGGCGTCGTGCTGGAGAGTTGATTCGGACTGGAAGACCTGGAGCAGCAGGCGCAGCACGAACAGGCCCAGCCCGACCGCGACGATGGTGTAGATCGGCCAAGTGACCCAGATGTAGGGACCGATGATCTCGTCGCCGCTCCGGAAGGCGTCGAGCGCCTTCACCGCGAAGGCACCGCACGCGATCGCGAAGACGGAGGCCGCAAGCACGTTGCCCAGGCGCGTGAAGGCGGACCGTACCGGCAGGGGCAGCAGCTTGACGAAAAGGTCGACGGCGATGTTGCCGTGACAACGCTGTACGTACGCCAGTGGCAGGAAAAACAGCGCAGCCATTACATAGAGCCCTATGAATTCGTAGGCCCAGGCGAGCGGCGCATTGAATGCGTAACGGAGGACCACGTCGCACGCGATGATCGCCATGATTGCGACGGTCGCGGCAATGCCGAGGTATCGGGCACCGTTCTCGCAGGCACGGATGACTTTGACCAAAGTTCCTCCTCGGTCCGTTCGGCGGCCGTTTTTTGCTTATTGTATACTCTTTCCGTATTTTGAAAGATTATTCAAACCCGAATCATCCAGCGGTGCCGCCAAGCGGATTCCAATGATGTTGGAGGCCCGGTGACGGCCGGCGACGGGGCGATGTTGAGGAGTGCTGTGCACCTTGCGGGCAAGCGCCGGCCCGCCGGCCCGCCTGCATCCGGCGTCCGTGCAACTGGTGGGAAGTCAGAACGACGGGTTCGTCGATGAGTATCCGGCGGATCGAAGCGATCCCGGCCCTGGCGGCGGCTCACCCGCCCTGGGCAGACGTTTCGCCCTCGTGATTCTCGGGGAAACGAGAGCGAACTGATGCGGAGCTACTTCCGCATCGCCTGGCTTTCGTCCGGGGTCATCGGGCGTTCGCGGAAGGTGAGGATGCGGCCGCGGATCGTGCCGAAACCGGTATGGGCTTCCAGCTTGGCGGGATAGCGCATCTGGGTCTGGTCCAGGCGGGCGAACCAGACGCGCATCGGGCGGTCGCGCTCGGCCTCGGCCTCCTTGGGCGCCTCGTCGAACTCGCCGGCGATGCGCCTGGTGGAAATCTCGCAGATGAGCAGGTCGCCCTGCGCCCCGGGAACGCCCGCTTTCGCGGCGGGCTCGGTGCCGACCTTCCTGATGATGACGTCGATGCGGCGCTTGCCGTCGTTGGTCTGCACCGTGCGGTCGCAGGCCGCGTCGCCGGCCATGCCGACGCTGAGCGCGGCCGAGAGCGGATCGAGCGAACCGCGGCGCTGCTCCTCGGAGATGGTGTTCTGCGGCGACGGCTTGTAGGCCGGGTTGTGCTGCTCCTGCATCGTGCCGCCGCCATATTGTGCGATCCAGGTGCGCGGCTTGTCGCCGACGACGATCGACAGCGAGCCGGCGGACGGGCGTGCGCCCTGCGTCGAGAAACCGCCCCAGGCGCGATTGCGGCCGTCATAATGCATGGTGACCGCGCGCAGGAGGCCTTCCTTGAAGGTCCGGCTCTCGACATCATAGTTCGCACCGTTGAACTTGGCGGTGACGTCGATGCGGAAGCCCGACAGGCCCGCGAAGGTGATTTCGTAGGCGATGTCGACCTGTCGTGCGTCCTGGGCCGATGCCTCGGCCGACACCGCGGCAGGTGCACCCACACTCAAGGCTATCGCCACCAACGCCCTACGAAATCTCATGAGACTCCCTTTCCCGGAAGGGCTTACGTCGGCTCCCCGGGCACGATAGAAGCCGGACGCTCCCTTCGCCACCCAACATGGTGGCCCAATAAGGCATTTTTCGTTCATGTCGAATCCCGGCCCTGACGGCATTCCCAAGGTCGACGGCCCCCGCGTCTGGGACGTCATCAAGATTCTCGGACGCCATTTGTGGCCGAAGAATGAAATGGCGCTGCGCACGCGGGTGGTGATCGCCCTGGTGCTGCTGGTGGTGGCCAAGGTCACGAACGTCTACGTCCCGATCCTTTACAAGGGCGCGGTGGATGCGCTGGGAACGCCTGCCGCGCAGGCAGTCGCGGTGCCGATCGCGCTGATCGTGGCCTACGGCGTCGCCCGCGTGGCCGCGCAGGCCTTCGGCGAAATCCGGGACGCCGTTTTCGCCCCGGTGGCCCAGCGGGCGATCCGCAATCTGGCGCTCGAAGTGTTCGGGCATCTCCATGCACTGTCTCTGCGATTCCATCTGGAGCGGCAGACCGGCGGCATCAGCCGCGTCATCGAGCGCGGCACGCAGGGCATGGACTTCCTGATCCGCTTCACGACCTTCAACATCCTGCCGACGCTGTTCGAGATCGTCCTGGTCGGGGCCATCCTGTGGAGCCTCTACGACTGGCGCTTCTCCGTCGTGACGCTGGTCGTGGTCGGCGTCTACATCGTCTTCTCGATCGTGTTCTCGGAATGGCGCATCAAGTTCGTGCGCTCGATGAACGAGGCCGATACCGAGGCGAATGCCAAGGCGATCGACAGCCTGCTGAACTTCGAGACCGTGAAGTATTTCGGCAACGAGGCGCACGAGGCGCGGCGCTACGATGTCGGCCGCCGGCGCTACGAGGACGCCGCCATCCGCTCCAGCCGCACACTCTCGTTGCTCAACATCGGGCAGGGCGCCATCATTTCCGTCGGCCTGGTCGCGGTCATGGGAATGGCGGGCCAGGGCGTCATCGCCGGCACGATGACGATCGGCGACTTCGTCGCGGTGAACGCCTTCCTGATCCAGCTCTACATGCCGCTCAACATGCTGGGCTTCGCCTATCGCGAAATCCGCAACGCGCTGGTGAACATGGAGAAAATGTTCGGCCTGCTCGACGTGCCGGCCGAGATCGCCGACAAGCCGGGCGCCCCGCCGCTCGCCGTCGCCGGGGCTGAGATCGTCTTCGACCATGTCGACTTCTGCTACGAGCCGTCCCGTCCGATCCTGCACGATGTCAGTTTCCGCGTGGCGCCCGGCCACACCGTGGCCATCGTCGGCTCGAGCGGCGCCGGCAAGTCGACGATCTCGCGCATCCTGTTCCGCTTCTACGATGTGTCGGCGGGCCATGTGCGCATCGACGGGCAGGATATCCGCGACGTCCAGCAGGCGAGCCTGCGGGCCGCCATCGGCGTCGTCCCGCAGGACACGGTGCTGTTCAACGATACGATCTACTACAATATCTGCTACGGCCGGCCGAACTGCACGCGCGAGCAGGTCGAGGAGGCGGCCCGGCTGGCCCGCATCCACGATTTCATCATGGCCTTGCCGCTGGGCTACGACACCACGGTGGGCGAGCGCGGGCTGAAGCTCTCGGGCGGCGAGAAGCAGCGCGTGGCGATCGCCCGCACCATCCTGAAGAACCCGCGCATCCTGTTGTTCGACGAGGCGACCAGCGCCCTCGACACGCGCACCGAGCAGGAGATCCAGCGCTCGCTCGAAGAGGTGAGCCGCGGCCGCACCACGGTGATCATCGCCCATCGCCTGTCGACCATCGTCAACGCCGACGAGATCGTGGTCCTCGACCGCGGCCGCGTCGCCGAGCGCGGTCGCCACGGCGAACTGCTGGCCCGCAACGGCCTCTACGCCGACATGTGGCGTCGCCAGCAGGAGGCCGCCGCCGAGGCCGAGCGCCGGGTCGAGGAGGCGGCGTCCTTGAGGGGAGAGGGGCATTTGCGTGTCGCCGATTAGGCCGGCAGCCACCGGCTCCTGGCGTTCCCTCGTTCCCGTCTTCACCGCCTGTGCCGCCATCGGCCTGCAGTCGGGCGCCGCAATGCCGCTGGTACCGCTCGCGCTGGAGCGGCAGGGCGCGGACAAGCTGACCATCGGGATCATCGCCGCGGGCTGGGCGATCGGCATGCTCACCACCGGCCCGTACATTCCGCGGCTGGCCGCGCGCTTCGGCGCCGTGCCGCTCATCCTGGCTGCGGTCCTGGCCGGTTCCCTGTGCACGGTCGGCTATACGCTGACCACGAACCCGGTCGCGTGGTTCGCGCTCACTTTCCTGCACGGCGCGGTCGGCGGCGTGCCTTGGGTGGTGAGCGAGATCTGGATGAACCTCGTCGTCGAGGAGAAGCGGCGGGGCCGGGTCATGGCGATCTATGCCGCGATGTTCGCGGGCGGCATGGCGCTCGGGCCCTTCGTGCTGCAGGTCGTCGGAGTCTACGGGCCGGTGCCGTTCCTCACCTGCGCCGGACTCGCCCTTCTCGTGGCGTTGCCGCTGCTGCCCTACCGCTACCGGGCGCCGGCGATCCGGCATCACAAGGACAGCGGCTATGCCTCGATCATCGTGGCCGCCCCGCTGGCCATGCTGGCGGCCTTCGCCGGCGGCCTCGGCGAGCAGGTCGCCTTCAGCTTCCTGCCCGTCTACGCGGTCAGCGCCGGCGTCGCGCCGGAGACCGGTGCGCTGTGGCTGTCGGCGTTCGTCGTCGGCAACGTCGCCCTGCAATGGCCGATCGGCTGGCTGGCCGACCATTTCGACCGGCGGGGCGTGCTGGCGGGGCTCGCCATCGTCAGTGCGGCGCTGGTGGTCGGCCTCACCTTCGTGCCGGCGCAGTCGCTCTCGATCGTGGGCGTCATCATGCTGTGGGGCGGCATCTCGTTCGCGATCTATCCGGTGGGCCTGGCGCTGCTCGGCCAGCGCTTCAACGGCGGCGACATCGCCCGCGCCAATACCGCCTTCAGCTTGATCTACGTCGTGGGCGGGCTCGTGGGGCGGCCGCTCACCGGGGCGGCCATGGATGCGGTCGGTGAGCCCGGCCTCGGCTGGACTCTGGGCTTCTTCTACGCAATCGCGACAGTCGGCGCTTTGCTGGCAATGCGCCGCCGCGGCTGATAAGTCTGGCCGCCGATGAGTGCGTCCGCAGCGATTTCCGGCGTGCCGGCCGATCCGCTTCTCGAGCCCCTGCTGAAGGGCGACCGGCGGGCGCTGGCGCAGGCCATCACCCTGATCGAATCGACGCGCAGCGACCATCGCGCGCGTGCCGACGCGCTTTTGGCCGAGGTGCTGCCGCATACCGGCAAGTCCGTGCGGCTCGGCATCACCGGCGTGCCCGGCGTCGGCAAGTCCACCCTGATCGAGCGCTTCGGCCTGTCGCTGCTGGACCGGGGCCAGTCGCTGGCCGTGCTGGCGATCGATCCTTCGTCCAAGCGCGGCGGCGGCTCGATCCTGGGCGACAAGACGCGCATGGAGGAACTGTCGCGCCGTCGCGCGGCCTTCATCCGCCCCTCGCCGGCCGGCATTACCCTGGGCGGTGTCGCCCGGCGCACGCGGGAGACGATGCTGCTGGTGGAAGCCGCCGGGTTCGACACCGTGATCGTCGAGACGGTGGGCGTCGGCCAGTCCGAGACCGCGGTCTCCGACATGGTCGACATGTTCATCGTGCTGCTGCTGCCGGCTGGCGGCGACGACCTGCAGGGCATCAAGCGGGGCGTGATCGAACTCGCCGACCTGATCGTGGTCAACAAGGCCGACGGCGACCTCAAGGCGACCGCGCGGCGCTCCGCCGCCGACTACCAGCACGCGCTGCGCATGCTGCGTTCGCCGACCCCCGGCTGGACGCCCGAGGTCACCACCTGCTCCGCGCAGACGGGCGACGGCGTGGTCGAGATCTGGGATGTCGTCGAGCGTTTCAACCAGGCCGTGGGCGAGAAGGGCATCCAGAAGCGCCGCGCCGAACAAGCCCGCGCCTGGATGTGGAACGAGGTCGGCGAGACCCTGCTGGCGGAACTGAAGGCTCATCCCGACGTGCGCCGGCTGGTCGGAGGCCTGGAGCGCGAAGTCGAGGCCGGCCGGCTGACCCCCGCCGCGGCGGCCCGGTCCATGCTACAAGCCTTTCATGGCCGCTAAATCCTTCCTGAAGCGGGCGCGCCGCGCCGCCGAGGCCCAGAAGGAACCTTTCTGGAAACGCAAGACCCTGGCCGAGATGACGAAGCAGGAATGGGAGTCCCTCTGCGACGGCTGCGGCATGTGCTGCGTCAACAAGCTGGAATACGAGGGCACGGGCGAGCTGGTGCAGACCGACACCTGCTGCCGGCTGCTCGACCCCAGGACCGCGCTCTGCAAGGACTACAAGAATCGCAAGAAGATCGTGCCGGACTGCATCCAGCTCACCCCAAAGGTGGTGGCCAAGATGGATTGGCTCCCCAGGACTTGTGGCTACCGGCTGGTCCACTTCAAGCAGGATCTCTACTGGTGGCATCCCCTGGTCTCCGGGGACCCGAACACCGTGCACGAGGCGGGAATCTCGGCCCGGGGGCGGGTGATCCCGGAAGACCAGGTCGAGGACATCAGCGAAAGAGTGGTGGATTGGTTTGCTTGACGGGCACCCTTCAGGCCCGTAAAAAGCCGGCCTTCCCGCCCTCCGGCGGGATCGTTTTTTAGCGGATATCGTCATGCCTCGTCGTTGCGCCCTCTCGGGCAAGGCCGTCCAGTACGGCAACAATGTGAGCCACGCCAACAACAAGTCGAAGCGCCGGTTCATGTCGAACCTCCAGGTCGCTTCGGTGTTGTCCGATGCGCTGGGACATGCGGTGCGCCTGCGCCTGACCCCCCGCGGCATCAAGACGATCGAGCACAATGGCGGCATCGACGCCTACCTGCTCGACACGAACGACAGCAAGCTCTCGCCCGAGATGAAGGTGCTGAAGCGCCGCGTCGTGTCGGCCAAGGGCAAGAAGGACGCGAAGAAGGCGGCTTAGGGCTGAGCGAAGCTCAGCCCCGTGAGCGACAGGACATTGCTTGCAATGTCCGAGAGCGCCGAAGGACGAACGACCCTCAGACCCCTCCGTCGGCGACTACGCCGACACCTCCCCATTTGAATGAGGAGGGGGATCTACTGAGAAAGTTCGAACAGCATCAAGATATTGCGCTGAAGCGGATTGAAGTTGTCGTCCGACATCAGCCAGAGCAGCGTCTCGCCTTTGGCGCCGCGCGTTGCCGCCAAGCCTTCGAGATTGTCGACTGCGTAAGGTGACGCGAGGAACGCAAGCTCCTCCGGCCGCACCGTCGCGCCGGGCTTGAGCTGGGCCGCGTCGATCCGCATCACGCGCACGCGCACCCCGCGCACCATGTCGAAAGCCCGCTCCAGCGTGGCGAACGCACCGTCCGGCAGCACCGCCAGCGCCGTCGGCTTGAAGTCGGGGACCGTGGCGTAGCTGAACGAACTCCACGTATAGCGCCCGGCCGCATCGGGCTTGCCGATCCAGCCCACGACCGTCGCGGGCTGCAGGCTGTATTCCTCGCTGATGGCAATCACCGTCCCGTCGGCCAGGGCGGTCAGCGCCTCGATGCCGCCGTTGCCGGGCTGGCGGCCGATGTCGGCGGGTCCCTCGACGGGAAGCGGCGTCGCGGTGAGCGACGAATAGCGCCACAGCCTGTGCCGGCGTTCGAAGGCCACCAGCCACGATCCGTCGGGCAGGCGCGCGAACGCCTCGGCATCGGCTTCCGCCTTGCTCTCGATCGGCTTGCCGTCGAGGCCGCGCAGCTGGCCCATCCGCGCATCGCCCAGGCCCACCAGAGTGCCGTTGGCGTCGAAGCGGGGCGTGGCGACCAGCCACGAGCCTTCGTCCGAGATCGAGGTGAGGGTGCGGTTGTCCGGCGTGACGTGGAGATCCGACAGGCCGCCGAAAATGCGCAGGTTGCCGCGCATTTCGAGGCCGCCTCGCCAGACCAGGCGGCCGACGCGGGCAGCCTTCGGCTCGTCGATCTTGAGCGTGAGCGCCGAGCTGTCGATCGTGACGGGCTGCTCCTGCGCCGCGGCCGGCGGCGAGACACCGGCGCAGGCCGCGACGAGCAGGGAGAGCGTGAGAAGAAAGCGGTTGGTCACTGAAATTATGGCCTGAACTACAAGACCCGTCGTCTCGACCGCAGCCGAGCGAAGCGAGGCGGAGTGGAGAGACCTTCTCTCCACGATTTGCTGGCATTTGGTGGAGGGAAGGTCTCTCCACTCCGCGCTACGCGCTCCGGTCGAGACGACGGCGCTTCTGAAGTCAAACGACTCGCTCAGGCGGCGCGCTTGCCGGACTTGGCACCCTTGCCGGGCTGCTTGGCCGAGCCGCGGGCGGCGCGGGTGTCCTTCTTCTCGTCGTCGTCGAACAGCGAGGCGAGCTGCTCCATCATCGTGCCGCCGAGCTGGTCGGCGTCGACGATGGTGACGGCGCGGCGATAGTAGCGCGTGACGTCGTGGCCGATGCCGATGGCCACCAGTTCGACCGGCGAGCGCGTCTCGATCCAGTCGATGACGTCGCGCAGGTGCCGCTCGAGATAGTTGCCGGGATTGACCGACAGGGTCGAATCGTCGACCGGCGCGCCGTCGGAGATGACCATGAGGATCTTGCGTTCCTCGGGCCGCGGCAGGAGCCGGTTGTGCGCCCACAGGAGCGCCTCGCCGTCGATGTTCTCCTTGAGGATGCCCTCGCGCAGCATCAGGCCCAGGTTCTTGCGGGCGCGACGCCACGGCGCATCGGCCGGCTTGTAGATGATGTGGCGCAGGTCGTTGAGGCGGCCCGGGTTGGCCGGCTTGCCGGCGGCGAGCCACTGCTCGCGGCTCTGGCCGCCCTTCCAGGCGCGCGTCGTGAAGCCCAGGATCTCGACCTTCACGCCGCAGCGCTCGAGCGTGCGGGCGAGGATGTCGGCGCTCATCGCCGCCACCGTGATCGGACGGCCGCGCATCGAGCCCGAATTGTCGATCAGCAGCGACACGACGGTGTCACGGAAGTTGGTGTCGCGCTCGGTCTTGAACGACAACGCGTGCATCGGGTTGGTGACGACGCGGGTGAGGCGCGCGGCGTCGAGGATCCCCTCGTCGAGGTCGAACTCCCAGGCGCGGTTCTGCTGCGCCATCAGGCGGCGCTGCAGGCGGTTGGCGAGCTTGCCGATCACGCCCTGGAGATGAGCGAGCTGCTGGTCGAGATGGTTGCGCAGGCGGCCCAGTTCCTCGGCGTCGCACAGCGCGTCGGCCTCGACGATCTCGTCGAACTTGTTGGAATACGCGTGATACTGCTGGCCGGCCGGCTCGTTGCTGAGCGCACCCGGCGGCAACCACGGACGCTCGGCGCGGCCCGGCTCCTCCTCGTCGCCCGAGCCCATCTGCATCTCGGTCTGGGCCTGGTCGGCGGCGGTCTCGGAGGCGTCATCCTGCTCGGACGCGTCCTCGCTCTCCTCGCCCTGGGCGCCGTAGCCCTGGGTCTCGCTCGAATCGCTCTGGTCGTCGCCGGTCTCGTTCGACTGACCGTCGGCGTTCTCCTGGTCCTGCGAATCCTCGTTGTCGTCGTCCTGCAACTCGGCGGTCTCGTCGCCGAGCTTGAGGTCGCGGATCAGCTGGCGGGCGGCGCGGGCGAAGGCTTCCTGGTTGGTGAGCGAATCGCGCAGCTTCTGGAAATCGCGGCCGGCGGCGCTTTCCACGTCGGCGCGCCACATGTCGACCATTGCCTTGGCCGACTCCGGGGGCGCGGCGCCGAGCAGTTGCTCGCGGGCGATCAGGCCGATCACGTCGGCGATCGGGGCGTCTTCCTTGTTCTTGATGCGGGCATGGCCGCGCTGGTCGGAGCGCTGGCGCCACAGGGCCGAGAGATTGTCGGCGACGCCGACCATCTTGCGGGCCCCTAAAGCCTCGACGCGAACCTGCTCGACCGCCTCGAAGATCGCGCGCGCCGCCTCGCCGCGGGGGACGCGGCGCAGATGGGTCTTGCGGTCGTGATGGCGCAGCTTCAGCGCCATTGAATCGGCCTCGCCGCGGACGCGGCTCACATCCTCGACCGGCAGATCGCGCGCCGGCACGGTGATGCGGGCTTCCTGGCCCAGCAGTGAACCGCCGTCGGGGACGAAGGCTACGTTCACTTCCTTGCGCGACACCGCCCGCATGGTGGTGGCGGTGACGCGACGAAACTCCTCGAGGGGAGTGGAGTCCTTGGCCATGCGGCCCTCTCCGTTAGTGCAGCTTGCCGCCCTTGGCGCTCGACGACGGCAGTTCCTTGCCGAAGCAGCGCTGGTAATACTCGGCGAGCGTGCTGCGCTCGACCTCGTCGCACTTGTTCAGGAAGGTGAGACGGAAGGCAAAGCCCACGTCGCCCCCGAAGATGCGCGCATTCTCGGCCCAGGTGATCACCGTACGGGGCGACATGACGGTCGAGATGTCGCCAGCGATGAAGCCGGCGCGCGTCAGCTCGGCCAGCGCCACCATGGCGGCGATGGTCTTGCGACCCTCCTCGGTGTTGTAGTGCGGCGTCTTGGCGGCAACGATGTTCACTTCCTGCTCGTGCGGCAGGTAGTTCAAGGTCGTCACGATCGACCAGCGGTCCATCTGGCCCTGGTTGATCTGCTGGGTGCCGTGATAGAGGCCCGTCGTGTCGCCGAGGCCGACCGTGTTGGCGGTCGAGAACAGGCGGAACGCCGGATGGGGATGGATCACCTTGTTCTGGTCGAGCAGCGTGAGCTTGCCGTCGACCTCGAGCACGCGCTGGATCACGAACATGACGTCGGCGCGGCCGGCATCGTATTCGTCGAACACCAGGGCCGTCGGGTTCTGCAGCGCCCAGGGCAGGATGCCTTCACGGAACTCGGTCACCTGCTTGCCGTCGCGCAGGACGATCGCATCCTTGCCGATCAGGTCGATGCGCGAGATGTGGCTGTCGAGGTTGACGCGCAGGCAGGGCCAGTTGAGGCGCGACGCCACCTGCTCGATGTGGGTCGACTTGCCGGTGCCGTGATAACCCTGGACCATTACACGGCGGTTGTGGGCAAAGCCCGCGAGGATCGCCATCGTCGTGTCGTGATCGAACAGGTAGGCATCGTCGACCTGGGGAACATGCTCGGTCGGCGTGCTGAAAGCCGGCACCTCCATGTCGGTGTCGATGCCGAAAACCTGGCGCGCAGAAACCTTGATATCCGGCATGCCCGAAACATTCTGACGCGCCGCGGTCGTCGTAGAGGCCATCACACGAATTCCTACAAAACAATGCCCGCCAATTGCGGGCAAATTCATAGTCGCAGGCAGGATTGTGCACTGCAAGCGGCCAAATGCACGGACAGCCCCAAGCAGGGCTAATCATTCGGCCGGAAGGTGCTCCGAGGCCCGCAGAGTGGAATAGGCGGCGTTGATTTCCTTGAGTTTCTCCTCGGCCTCGCGCGCCCCGCCGTTTGCGTCGGGGTGGTGCAGTTTCACCAGCTCCTTGTACCGGGATTTCACGACTTTCCGGGTAAGCGGCCATGAAAGTTCGAGGACATCGAGCGCGTTCCGCTCGGCCGGGGTCAGTTGTTCGCTGCCATCGTACTTGGGCGGCGGCTTTTCCCCGAGCCCGGCATCGTCGGCCAAGCCGAACGGATCCTTGATGTGGGCATAGGAATTGCCGTTGCGGCGGGCGCCCAGCGGCCAGACCGGCCGGCGCCAGGTCGTGTCGGCGCGGATATGGGCTTCGATCTGGTCGGGTTCCAAGCCGGCGAAATAGTCCCACTTCTTGTTGTAGTCGCGGACGTGGTCGAGGCAGAACCAGCGATATTCGTCGAGCTTGTCGCGCGCGCGAGGCGCCCGGTACTCACCCTGCAGGCGGCAGCCCGGCGCCTCGCAGACGCGCTGGTGCGGCTTCGCACCATCCAGTGCCGCCAGTGGGTTCGCTCTCCGTCGGGCCATCAGGCTAATATGTGTTCAACCAATTGAACCGGCAAGATGAGGCAAGATGGTCATGGGCAAGGTAGCGACGGCGATTGACAGCAAGCTTCGGGCGGCCTTCGCGCCGGTGCGCCTCGCCATCGAAGATGAATCCTCCAAGCATCACGGCCACGCCGGATGGCGTGAGGGCGGCGAGACGCATTTCCGGGTGGAAATCGTGTCGCAGGCCTTCGACGGAAAGACCCGCGTCGCCCGCCAGCGCCTCGTCTATGCCGCCCTCAAGGAAGAACTCGACGCCGGCCTGCACGCGCTCGCGATGGAGACCCTGACGCCGGCGGAAGACGGAAAGAGGTCGTAAGCGCCATGCGCAACCCCCTCACCTAACCTCTCCCCCTATCGGGGGAGAGGAATATGAGATTCGGATTCATGTCCCTCGCCCCCGATAGGGGGAGAGGTTAGGTGAGGGGGCGACGCACGGCGCTGCTCACGACAGCGTCAGCCCTCCATTTCCACGTCCTTGCCTTCGACGGCGGCGCGGACGGCCTCGGCGTCGGGGCCGGTATAGAAATGCGGCACCCAGCGTTTGGTGATCTCGCTGTCCGACGCCCAAGTGTGGCAGGTGTCGAGCATGTAGGGCTTGCGCCGCGGCTTGGGCGGGGCGTCGGGATTCTTCGGCGGCAGGGTGCCAGCCTTTTCGCGATGGGCCCGGTTGAGGTCCTGCGCCTTCTTCGACGAAACGGTCTGGAACGCCGTCGTCGCGACAGGCCCCAGCAGCTCGACGATGTGCGTGCAGCCATGGATGCCGCCCAGCCGCTCGCGCACCGCGCGATGGAAGCCACCGCCGATGCGCAGGCCGATCAGCTTCCGGAAGGCCGGCGCGATGTCGCCGCACATCCGGTAGGGTGACTTGTCGGTCACCGCCTCGGCGTCGACGATCGTGAACTTATGGTCGATCGTCAGCCGGATCGACATGTCGTGGACGAAGTCGCCCGGCTGCAGCGGCCCGCGCCATTCATTGGCGTGCTCGTAGGTCTTCTCGTCGGTGATGCGGCCCTCGATGTCCCACAGCCCGTCGTCGCGGAAAAATCCCTGGCAGACGACGCGGCGCGTATGAAGGTGCTGTCGCCCGACCGGCGGCGAAAGCGGCATGGTCGTTCCTCGTGGTGTCGGGTGGAAGTCAGTTGCCCGTCTGTATGGCGGTGGGCGGCACGATCCGCAACTCGGCGACGCGCGTGCCCTCGCGCTTCAAAATCTCGAAGCGGAATCCGTAAAATGCATAGACTTGGCCGACTTCGGGGATGCGCCGCGCCTCGTGCAGCACCAGCCCCGCGATGGTCGTGGCGACGCTCTCGGGCAGGCCCCAGCCGAACTCGCGGTTGAGGTCGCGGATCGGAACGTCGCCCCGGCAGACCACGCTGCCGTCGTCGCGCCGGGCGACGCCGCGGCGGATGGCGTCATGCTCGTCCTCGATGTCGCCGACGATCTCCTCGAGGATGTCCTCGAGCGTGACGATGCCGCGCAGTGCGCCGTATTCGTCGACCACCAGGGCGAAATGCTCGTGCCGGGCGCGGAAGGCCTCGAGCTGGTCGAACAGGATCGTGGATTCCGGAATAAACCAGGGAGGGGTCAGGATCGGGTCGATCTGCACCGATTTCGGACCGCCCGCCGCCTCGACGGCGCGGAAGAGATCCTTGGCGTGCATGATGCCCACGACATTGTCCGCCTCGCCGCGATAGAGGGGGATGCGCGTATAGGGCGCTGCCAGCATCTGCGTGACGATGGCCTCGGTCGGCTGGTCGGCGTCGATCAGCACGACGTTGCCGCGATGGGTCATGACGTCGCCCACCGTGCGGTCGCCCAGATCGAGGACGGAGCGCAGCATGGCCTTTTCGGCCGGCGCGCTGTCGCCGGTCTGGCCCTCGCCGTGCAGTTCGATGGCCCCGCGCAGCGCATCGCTCTGCTCCTCGGCGTCGGGCGTGCGGTCGGTGCGCACGTTCAGGAGCCTGAGGAAGAAGCGCGAGACCGCCGCGACGCCGCGCGCCATCGGGCCGAGGATGGTCAGCGTGACCATGATCGACGGCGCCAGCGCCAGCGCCACCCGGTCGGCGCGCAGCAGCGCCCAGGTCTTGGGCATGACCTCGGCGAAGATCACGATCAGGACGCCGATGACGATCGTTGCGTAGACGACACCGGCCGCGCCGAACAGGGCCGTCAGCACCGCCGTCGAGAGCGAGGCGGAGAAGATGTTGACCACGTTGTTGCCCAGCAGGACGGCGCTCACCGTCTCGTCCTTGCGGTCGAGCAGCGCGTTCACGACGGCCGCCTTCGGGTTGCCCTGCTGGGCGAGACGATGCATGCGCGGCCGCGAGGCGCCCGTGATCGCCGTCTCCGCCGCCGACAGGTAGGCCGCCAGGAGCAGGCAGAGCACCACGAGCGGAACCGCGAAGGAAAGCGGGATGTCGAAATGCAGCTCGGCGTCCATGCCGCTCCTCAGGCCGCGATGGCGTCGTCGAGCAGACCGCGCAGGCCCGCCTCGTCGACGTCGCGGGTGACGAAGGATTTTCCGATGCCGCGCGCCAGCACGAAGGTGAGCTTGCCGCCCTCGGCCTTCTTGTCGCCGCGCATGTGCTCGATCAGCTTCGCCGCATCCCAGGTGCGGCTGTTGTCGCCGCCGATCGTGCGCAGCCGGACGGGCAGGCCGACGGCGCCGAGATGGCGCCGCACGCGCTCGGCATCGGCGGCGGGGCAGAGGCCGAGCCGGGCCGACAGGTCGAAGGCCATCGCCATGCCGGCGCCGACGGCCTCGCCGTGCAGCAGCGCCCCGCCGAAGCCGGTTTCGGCCTCGAGCGCATGGCCGAACGTGTGGCCGAGATTGAGGAGGGCGCGCAGGTCGGTGGTCTCGCGCTCGTCGGCCGCGACGATACGCGCCTTCGACAGGCAGCTCTGCTCGATCGCGTACGTGCGCGCCGTGGCATCGCCGGCCAGCACCTTGTCGCCGTTGGCCTCGCACCAGGCGAAGAAATCCGGATCGTCGATCAGCCCGTATTTCGCGACCTCGGCGTAGCCTGCCAGCAGCTCGCGGCGCGGCAGCGTGTCGAGCGCCGTGGTGTCGGCCAGCACGAGGCGCGGCTGGTAGAAGGCGCCGACCAGGTTCTTGCCATGGCGGGTGTTGATGCCGGTCTTGCCGCCGACCGAGGAATCGACCTGGGCCAGAAGGGTGGTCGGCACCTGGACGAAGTCGACACCGCGCAGCAGCACGG
Organism: Reyranella sp.; assembly: GCF_004297265.1. Lineage (GTDB taxonomy): Bacteria > Pseudomonadota > Alphaproteobacteria > Reyranellales > Reyranellaceae > Reyranella. The sequence continues at coordinate 26,109 of NZ_SCUT01000036.1, read as the reverse complement.
CGGCGGCGAAGCCCGTAAGGTCGCCCACGACGCCACCGCCCAGCGCCACCAGCGTGGTCTTGCGGTCGGGGCGCAGGTCGAGCAGCTCGTTCATCAGCCGCCCGAAGCTCGCGAAGTCCTTGCTGCTCTCGCCGGCAGGCACCGTCACCGTCCGTGTCTTGATGCCGGCCTTCTCGAACGCGGCGGCAAGGCGCGCGCCGTAGAGCGGCTCGACCGTGTCGTCGCTCACGATGGTGACCCTCGGCGCGGCCAGCAGCGGGCGCGAGAGTTCACCGGCACGATCGATCAGGCCGGGACCGATGACGATGTCGTAGGCGCGGCCGGCCAGGTCGACACTGATGGTACGGGGCGAACTCATGCCGTCTGTCCTGTCGTCTGGGGCTGCCCGTGTGCCTGGACCCGCAGGTGCGCGCGGATCGCGTCGATCACCTGTTCGGTCGTTCGGTCGGCCGGCTGGGCGGTCGAATCGACCACGATGTCGGCCTCGGCGTAGATCGGATAGCGCTGCTGCATGAGCCGCGCGAGAATTTCCTTCGGATCCCCCTGGCGCAGCAGCGGACGGTGCGTCCGCTTCTTCACCCGGTCGAACAGCACGTCGAGTTCGGCGCGCAACCACACGGTCAACGCCTTGGCCCGCAGCAGCGCGCGCGTTTCAGGGTCCATGTAGGCGCCGCCGCCGGTCGACAGGACACGCGGCGTCTCGTCGAGCAGCCGGGAGATCACGCGGCGCTCGCCGGCGCGGAACTCCTGCTCGCCGAATCTCTCGAAGAATTCGGCGATGGTACAGCCGGCCGCGCGTTCGATCTCGTCATCCGCGTCGACGAACGGGAGGCCGAGTCTTGCCGCCAGTCGCTTGCCGATGGCGCTCTTGCCCGCGCCCATCAGCCCCACCAGGGCCACGGTGCGCGGCAAGGACAGGGGGGAAGAGGCGTCCATGTCGAGCTGCAGCCATGCATGTCGCCCATAATGACCCGGGTTTCAAGCGACCGGCCTCCGATCAGGGCCGCCCGCGCTCTCGGCAATTGCCGCCCGGACGGTGGGCAGGTAGGTTGCCGCGGTCGTGGCCCTGTTCCGCTCCAGAAACCGATTCAGCATGCCCACCCTGCGTCTCGGGCCTGTGATAGCCGTCGCTGTCCTTGCCGTGGTGATTGCCGGGCTGGTCGCTCTCGCGGTCGTCGAGCCGCGCCCGCCGCTCAGGCATTTCGAGATACCCGTCCCCAATGAGCGTCTTGCTCGCTAGCCGCGCTCACGGCCCGTGAAGCGCAAGCCGGCCTTCAGGCATGTACGCGAGGCCGAGGCCTTTCTCGAGATGCTGCAGGCGGAGCGCGGCGCCTCGAAGAACACGTTGCTCGCCTACGCCGCGGACCTGGCCGACCTCCAGGGTTTCCTGGCGCGGCGCAAGCAGAGCCCGGTGACGGCCGATGCGACGGCACTGCGCGCCTATCTGAAGTCGCTCGACTATGTCGGCATGACGCCGCGCACGGTGGCGCGGCGTCTGTCGGTGATGCGCCAGTTCTTCCGCTTCCTCCTGGCCGAGCGGCGGCGCGACGACGATCCGGCGAGCACGCTCGATTCGCCGAGGCTCGGCCGGCCCCTGCCCAAGGTCCTGTCGCGCGAGGAGGTCGACCGCCTGATCGACGCGACACGCGCCAGGGACGCCGTCGACGGCGGCCGCATGGCGACCCTGCTCGAGATCCTCTACGCCGCAGGCCTGCGTGTGTCGGAGCTCGTGAGCCTGCCTCTGTCCGCGGTCGAACGCGATCCCTCGATGCTGCTGGTGCGGGGCAAGGGCGACAAGGAGCGGCTGGTGCCGCTGTCGGACCCGGCGCGGATGGCGATCGTCGCGTGGCTGCGCATGCGCGCCGGCCAGCTCGCCGAGGGCGAGACGTCGCGGTTCCTGTTTCCCTCGCGCGGCCGGACCGGCCACCTGACGCGGCAGCGTTTCGCACAGCTCCTGAAGGAAGCGGCGCTGGGGGCCGGCATCGATCCGGCACGGGTGTCGCCGCACGTGCTGCGCCATGCCTTTGCCAGCCATCTGCTGGCGGGCGGGGCTGATCTGCGCTCCGTCCAATTGATGCTGGGGCATGCGGATATCGCCACCACCCAGATCTACACCCACGTGCTCGACGAAAAGCTGCGGTCGCTGGTGCAGGAGCATCATCCGCTGGCACGGCGAAAGCGCCGGCCGGCCGGTTGACAGGATTCCGCGACCGGGCGACACCTGCCCTCAATGACGACTTACCTCGACTTCGAGAAGCCGATCGCGGAGCTGGAAGGCAAGATCGCCGAGCTTCGGCACCTGCCCAATTCCGGCGACGTCGACATCGCCGAGGAAGTCATGCGCCTGCAGGACAAGGCGCATAAGCAGATTCGCGCGACCTATGCGAAGCTGACGCCGTGGCAGAGGGTCCAGGTTGCCCGCCATGCCGAACGGCCGCATGCCCAGGCCTATATCGACCGACTGATCACCGACTACACGCCGCTGGCCGGCGACCGCGCCTTCGGCGAGGACGCCGCGATCGTGGGCGGCATGGGCCGCCTGCAGGGCCGCAGCATCGTCGTGCTGGGTCAGCAGAAGGGCGACGACACCGATTCGCGCATCAAGCACAATTTCGGCATGGCGCGGCCCGAGGGCTATCGCAAGGCGCAGCGCCTGATGCGGCTCGCCGACCGGTTCAAGCTGCCGGTGCTGACCCTGGTCGACACGCCCGGCGCCTATCCCGGCATCGAGGCCGAGGCGCGCGGCCAGGCGGAGGCGATCGCCAGCTCGATCGAGACCTGCCTCGGGCTCGGCGTGCCGCTGGTCAGCGTGGTGATCGGCGAGGGCGGTTCGGGCGGCGCGCTTGCCATCGCCTCGGCCGACCGCGTCTACATGCTGGAGAACTCGGTCTATTCGGTGATCACGCCGGAAGGCTGCGCCTCGATCCTGTGGCGCAACAACGCCAACGCGCAGGATGCGGCCGAGGCGATGAAGGTCACGGCCGCCGACCTCAAGAAGCTCGAGGTGATCGACGACGTGATCCCCGAGCCGATGGGCGGCGCCCATCGCGCGCCCGGCGAGACGATCGACGTCGTGGGGCGCGTCGTGGCCGAGGCGATCGCCGACCTCACGAAGCTCGACGCCGACACGTTGCGCGAGCGCCGCCAGGACAAGTTCCTGGCGATGGGCAAGAAGGGCCTCTGACTTCCTTGTCGCTGCGTCTCAGCGTTCTCGACCAGTCGCCGATCCGCAAAGGCGGCACGCCGGCCGAAGCCGTGCGCGACACGCTGGAACTGGCGCAGCTCTGCGACCGCCTGGGCTACACGCGTTACTGGCTGGCCGAGCACCATAGCAGCGAGGCGCTGGCCGGCTCGACGCCCGAGGTGCTGATCACGCGCGTCGCCGGTCTCACCGAGCGCATCCGTGTGGGCTCGGGCGGCGTGATGCTGCCGCACTACAGCGCCTACAAGGTGGCGGAGAACTTCCGCATGCTGGAGACGCTGTTCCCCGGCCGCATCGACGTCGGAATCGGCCGTGCCCCGGGCAGCGACCAGCAGACGATGCGCATCCTGGCCGACGGCAAGCCCAACTGGAGCAACGCCGACAAGTATCCCTACCAGGTGCGCGACCTCGTCGCCTGGCTGCACGACGCGCTGCCGCTGAACCACGAAGGCACTGGCGTCGTGGCGCAGCCGACCGGCGAGACGGCGCCCGACGTCTGGCTGCTGGGCTCGAGCGACGACAGCGCGGCGCTTGCCGCTCATTTCGGCCTGCCGTTCTGCTTTGCGCACTTCATCAATCCCGACGGCGGCGACGGCGTGACGCGCGCCTATCGCGCGCATTTCAAGCCGTCTTCGCTGCACCCCAGGCCGGTGCCGATGATGGCGATCTCGGTCCTGTGCGCCGAGACCGACGAGGAGGCTGATCTTCTTTCGCGCAGTCGCGAGGTCTGGGCGATGCGGCTCAGGACGCTGGGCAACCCCGGCCCCGTGCCGTCGGTCGAGGAAGCGCTGGAAGCGGCGAAGCAACCGGGCGCCGAACGCTGGCTGCCGGCGCTGCGCCGCCGCTCGGTGGTGGGCTCGCCCAAGACCGTCCGCGCCGGCCTCGAACGCCACGCCGCCGCCTACGAGGTCGACGAGATCATGGCGGTCACGATCTGCTACGACTTCGAGAAGCGGAAGCGGTCCTACGAGCTGCTGGCGAAAGAGTTCGGGCTGAGCGCGTAGCGTCTCAACGGAGCGCGCCACTCCAGTGGCGCTCATGATCATGATTGCGCCACTGGAGTGGCGCGCTCCAATGATCAAAGCCCCGCCAGCGGGAAGCCCTTGCCTTTGCCGTTCTGCGGCCGGCGCTTCTCGATCATCGCGCGAGCCTCCGCGGTGCGGCCGGCCTTCACCATCGCCGACGTCACGACGTATTCGAGCAGGTCGCGTTGGGCGCGGCTGCCGCCCAGGCGCTCGTGCGTCGCGAGCAGCGGCTCGATTTCGCCGATCGCGCGCGTCCAGTCGCCCTGCGCATAGGCTTCGAAGCCGCGCGCCAGCGGCGGCAGCATGTCGGCCGTGGCGCCGGCCGGCTTCTCCGTGAACTTTGCCAGGGCCGCGCCATCGCCGGCCATCGCGTAGGCCAGCACCGTGTGCATGTCGACGAAGCCCAGGCCCGGACGTCCGAACCACTTGGTGTTGTAGTCGGCAATCTTGCGCCAGCGCTGCGCCTGGCGCGGTTCGCCCGCCATCTCGGCGCGCGCCAGGAACGCCACGCAGTCGGTCGCGACATTGATCTGCGGTCCCCAGGCGACGGCGGGGCTGAGCGCGTCGTCATAGATGCGCCAGGCTTCGTCCATCCGCCCGGTTTCCATCGACCACAGCGCGAGATGCCAGCTGTTGTGGACGTGCATGAGGCCGTCGCGCGAATAGTCCTTCATCCATTCCTTCAGGAAGGCGAGCCCGGCCTCGCGCTCGCCCAGCTCGTAGAACAGATGCCCGCGGATGTGCGCGGCGTGGGCGCTCCTCGGAAAGGCTTCGAGCGCCGCATCGATGTTGCGCCGGCCCTCGTCGAGCTTCTGCAGCTCGATCTGGGCGAAGGCGAGCTGCGTGCGGTACCACCAGTCGTCGCCATAGTGCTTCTCGAAGGGTTCGAGCAGCGCCAACTGATCGACCTCGCGGCCGGTCATGCCGGAGAAGCCGATCAGGCCGAAGACGCTGGTCGCGGGTGCGAGCGCCATGGCGTCGCGCGGCCACTCCTTCATGTGTTCGCGGATCGCCTCGAGGGCGGCGGCGCCCTGGCCGGTCAGGATCTTCTCGAAGATCGCGATCTGGCTCTGCTCGCGCGGGGTGGCGTTCGCCGCCAGCTCCTTTGCGCGCGCCAGCGGCTGCTTGGCCTCGTGGCCGCGGCCCAGCAACTGCTTGGCGCGGGCCAGCGAAATGTGCCCCAGCGCGAAGGTCTCGTCGGCTTCGACGGATTTCTGGAAGGCCGTGTCCATGCCGGGTGTCGCGGCCATCAGGCTGTCGACGCCCGCGAGATAGGCGTCGCGCGCCGCGACCGATTGGGTGCCGAGTTCGTTGCCGTAGCGATCCTGCAGGCTGCTCATGCGTTCTCCTTGCCCGCCGTGGGATCCCACATCGGTGAAGCCATGGTCTCGGTGAAATTCTTGAACATCAGGTTGAACGAGATGCTGATGCGCTCGCTCTCACCGTCGTTGGCCGGCACCGTGTGCTTCAGCCAGGAGGGGAAGATCACCATGCGGCCTTCCTTGCTCGGCGCGTTGGCGCCGTTGGCCGTGAGGCGCGTGTACTGGCGGGGTCTGGGCATGATCATCGAGGCCTGGCCGCGGGGATCTTGGAACAGGATCTGCGAACCGCCGGCCGGGATCGACACGTAGTAGACGCCGCTCAGGTAGTTGTTCGGATGGTGGTGCATCGGATGGTAGGCGCCCGGCGGATTGATGTTCGCCCAGCATCCGGTGATCGCCATCGGATACTGATCGACCTGCAGGAAGCGGGCGACGCCGCGGCCCGCCGTCTCGACCAGTTTCACGAACTCGGCGAAGGCCGGTCGCGTGTGCAGATCCTGCGGCGTCTGCCAGTTGCTGCCGGCCGGCACCTTCGGACGAGGCGCGATCAACCGTTCGATCTCGGCCTTTAGTTTCGCATTGAGGCTGGCTGCGGCGGCCGGCTGGAGGTCCACGATCCACAACGGGGTCGGGAAGATCTCCTGCACTTCCTGCTTCTCGATCATGGCTGAAAGTATATCCCGCGATTGCCCGGATGTCCGTTAGGTGGTCCAATCCGCCGCATAAGCAAAGCGAGGAGGAGAATCCCGTGGCCCTGTCGATCCATGCCGTGACGCCGGATTTCGTGGCCGAAGTCGGCGATGTCGCCCTGAACAGCGTTTCGCGCGAGGACCTCGCCGCGATCCGCGAAGCCTTCACCAAATACGCGGTGCTGGTCTTCCCCGACCAGGAATTCGACGACGAGAGCCAGCTCGCCTTCGCGCGCCATTTCGGCCCGCTGGAGACGACGGTCTTCATGGCGCGCAAGGGCCATAACCTGCGCCTGCACCAGAACATGGCCGATGTCGGCAATCTCGACGCCGACAACCGGATCCTGGAGACCAACAACCGGCAGCGGCTCTACAATCTCGGCAACCGGCTGTGGCACACCGACTCCTCGTTCAAGCGCCTGCCGGCCTACTGCTCGATGCTGCATGCGCGCTCGATCCCGCCGATCGGCGGCCATACCGAGTTCGCCGACATGCGTGCGGCCTACGATGCGCTGCCCGAGGCGACGAAGCAGCGCATCGTCGGGCTGGTGGCGGAGCATTCGATCATGACCTCGCGCGCGAAGCTGGGCTTCGCGGATTTCGACGAGAGCGAGCGCCAGGCCTTCGCGCCGGTGCCGCAGGTGCTGGTGCGCCGGCTGCAGGATTCGGGCCGCATGAGCCTCTATATCGCCAGCCACGCCGGTGCGATCCGCGGCATGGCCGACGACGAGGCGCGCCAGCTCATCGACGAGCTCACCGCGCACGCGACGCAGCGCCAGTTCGTCCACGCCCATCGCTGGCGCGAGAAGGACCTGGTGATCTGGGACAATCGCTGCACCATGCATCGCGGCATGGCGTTCGACGACCAGCGCTACAAGCGCGACATGCGCCGCGCCACCGTCTCCGACGTCGCCCCGACCTGCGAGCAGATGGGCCTGGCCGTCGCCGCGGAGTAGTGCGTCGCCCCCTCACCTAACCTCTCCCCGATCGGGGGAGAGGAACATGAAATTCAGACTCCTCTCCACCGCTAGGGGGAGAGGCTGGGTGAGGGGGCTGCGCACCGCCTCTCAATCGAGTAGCCGCCTCATGATCGTGCGGCGCCACGGTGGATGGCCTTGGCTGTTTTCTTCCATCGCCTGCATCCGGAAGACGTGCGGCCACTCTCTGCGCGGCACCTCCTCGAAGCCGCGGCGCGCGTAGTAGGGCGCGTTCCACGGGACGTCGCGATAGGTCGACAGATGGAGCGCGCGATGGCCAAGATCGCGAGCGGCTGCGGCGGTCCGGTCGATCAGCGCGCTGCCATATCCTCGACCTTGCCAGCATTGCAGCACCGAGAGTTGGTCGAGCCAGGCCGTGCCGCCCGGGAACTTCATCAGGGCAATACCCACCGGCCGGTTGAGTGGCGAGACGGCGACCCAGAGCCGGGCCTCACGCCGTCCTGCCTCGAGCGACGCCAGGCTGGCGGGCGGCATGTCGAGAATGCGGCCGAGGCCCGCGCGCCGGTAGCGCAGATCGGCCTCGTTTTCGATCTGCGGCAGCAGCTTGATTTCATGCGGATGCGGGCGGCGAATCATGGCAGGGGATTGGTTAGGCTGGCTGAAAGTCCGGAGGAAGCAACCATGACCATCGACATCGAACCGCTGAAGAAGGAACTCGGCCGCAAGATCGAGGACGAGGACGTCGTCACCCAGGCGCCGCTGAAGGCGATGATCGCGACCTTCGATCGCGACGACAAGGTGCCGGCGGAGGGCGAGCCGATCGCGCCGGGCTGGCACCTCTGCTTCCTGCATTCCTACGCCCGCCGCAACGTCCTGGCCGAGGACGGGCTGCCGACCGAGGGCGGCGTGCTGCCGAAGATCCCGCTGCCGCGCCGCATGTATGCCGGTTCGACCTTCACTTTCGACGGCGACATCAGGGTCGGCGACAGGCTCCGCCGCGAGACTGAGTTCTCCGATGTGCAGCTGCGCGGCGGCGGCACCGGCAGCCTGATCGTCACCAGCCAGACACGCCGCATCTACACGCCGCGCGGCCTCGCCGTCACCGAAGTGGCGAACACCGTGTTCCGCGAGGAGGTGAAGGCGGGCGAGAAGAGCGGCGTGCCGGTGCGCGAGGCGGCCCCCACCGACGTGCCGTGGCGGCGCACCATCAAGGCCGATCCGGTGATGCTGTTCCGCTATTCCGCCATCACTTTCAACCCGCATCGCATCCACTACGACCGCACCTACTGCATCGAGACCGAGGGTTATCCCGGCCTGGTGGTGCATGGACCGTTTGCCCAGCAATGCCTGTTCGACCTGCTGCGCGATTCCAATCCCGGCCGGACGGTCAAGACTTTCGCCATCCGCGCGCGCGCGCCGCTGTTCGACACCGCGCCGTTCGACGCGATCGGCCGGCCGACCGCCGACGGCAAGGGCGCCGAACTCTGGACCGTGACGCCCCAGGGCACGATCGCGGCGCAGGCGACGGCGACCTTCGCCTAAGCTTTCGATGCAAGCACCACCCCTGCCGCGGTTCCTGATCCCGCGGCTGCCCTTCTTCTACGGATGGGTGGTGCTGGGCTGCATCTGCCTCGCGGGCTTCGCGCGGCAGGGGCCGGCCGTTGCCGTGCTCTCGATCTTCGTCGTGCCGATGACCGAGGCCTTCGGCTGGTCGCGGACGGAGATGTCGGGCGCGGTGTCGCTGGGCGGGGTGCTGGCGGCGATCCTGTCGCCGCTGATCGGGCCGTTCGTCGACCGCCGCGGCGCGCGCCTCGTGCTCTGCCTCGCGGTGGCGGGCACCGGCATCGCCTGCATGGCGCTGTCGCTCGTCCAGTCGCTGCTGCTCTTCTATCTGCTGTTCTGTTTCGCCCGCATGATCTGGGCGGGGCCGTTCGACCTCGGCCTCTACGGCGCGCTCAACAACTGGTTCGTGGCACGCCGCGGCATCGCCGCCTCGTTTGCGACGCTCGCACAGATGTCGGGGCTGGTCGGTCTGCCGCTGATCGCGCAGTTCGCCATCGGCGGCGCCGACTGGCGCGCCGGCTGGATCGCGGTCGGCGTCACGGTGCTGCTGGTGGGCTTCGTGCCGTGCTGGCTGCTGCTGGTGCGGCGGCCGGAGGATGTCGGCCTCCAGCCCGACCGGCTGGCCGATGGCAAGGCAGCGCCGTTGGTCGAGCCGCGCTGGAGCCGGGCGCAGGCCATGCGGACGCCGGCCTTCTGGCTGCTCTCGCTCTACACGGTCCTCGTGTTTCCCGTGCAGGCCGGCGTCAGCCTCCACAATGCGCCGCACCTGATCGAACGCGGCCTGTCGCCTGTCGCGGCGGCCTCGGTGATCGCCTTCGTCGCCATGCTCTCGGGCGCGGCGAGCTTCGGCATCGGCTTCCTGCCGCGCCGCTGGCCGGTGCGCTACCAGATGGCGCTGTGTGCGGCGAGCATGGCGCTCGGCAGCTACGGGCTGATCTTCGTCTCCGGCGTGGAGACCGCGATGGCGGCGGCCGGCCTGTTCGGCATCGGCATCGGCGGAATCATGCTGCTGCTGCCGGTCGCCTGGGCCGACTATTTCGGTCGCGAAAGCTACGGCGCCATTCGCGGCGTGGCCCTGTCTCTGCAGGTGACGGCGCAGGCCGCGGGGCCGCTGGCCTCCGGCATGCTGCGCGACTGGAGCGGCAACTACACCGACTCATTGATCTTGTTTGGTATCCTGGCGTCATGTGCGGTGGTGGCGGCGCTGCTGGCGCGACGACCGCCCGACCCGGCTTAAGCGGCTTGCGATGTGCGGCTCACTCCCGTACGATTCGCGCAAGCCCGCAAGAGGCTGCGCCCGCCGGCATTGAACCGGCGGAGCGGACAGGGACGAAACAGACTTCGCGTAGAGACAGATCGATGTAGAGGCACAGGCCGTTGGGGGACCTGTGATGCCGCGCCACCGCGAAGTGCATCGCCGTGCGTCGTTCTTACCGTGCTTAGTTCTCACCGTGCGTAGTCGTTGATCAGGCTTTACGGAGCGAGACCGCATGCCGCCGCTGCTCGAGGTAAAAGGGCTGCACACCGAGTTCCGCACAGGAGCGGGAGTGGTGCGTGCTGTCGATGGCGTCTCGTACACAGTCCATTCCGGGGAGACCGTGGCCGTCGTCGGCGAGAGCGGGTCGGGCAAGTCGGTCGGCGCGATGTCGATCCTGCGCCTCATTCCGGATCCGCCGGGGCGAATTACCCAGGGGCAGATCCTGTTTGCCGGTCGTGATCTGCTCAGCCTGTCCACCGAGGAGATGCGGGAGGTGCGCGGCAGCGAGATCGGCATGATTTTCCAGGAACCGATGACGTCGCTCAATCCAGTGCTGACGATCGGGCGCCAGATCACCGAGACGCTGCAGCAGCACCGCGGCGCCGACCGGGCCACGGCGGACCGGCGTGCCGTCGAGCTGTTGAACCTGGTCGGCATCGCCGATCCCGAGCGCCGGCTGCGGCAGTATCCGCATCAGCTTTCGGGCGGCATGCGCCAGCGGATCATGATCGCCATCGCGCTGACCTGCGAGCCCCGACTGATCATCGCGGACGAGCCCACGACGGCGCTCGACGTCACGATCCAGGCGCAGATTCTGGAGCTCATGGCCGAGCTGACGCGGCGTCTCAATGTCGCGCTGATCATCATCACGCACAATCTCGGCGTCGTCGCCCGCTACGCCAAGCGGGTTAACGTCATGTATGCCGGTCGCCTGGTCGAAAGTGGTCCGGCGACCGAGGTCTATCACGATCCGCGCCACCCCTACACGATGGCGTTGCTGCGCTCGGTGCCACGGCTCGACCGGCCTCGCCAGGCACGACTCGATCCGGTCGACGGCCAGCCGCCCGACCTGACACGGCTCGACGGCGGATGTGCGTTCCGTCCGCGCTGCCGGTTCGCCGTCGAGGCCTGCGGCGAGTCGCGTCCGGCCCTCGAGGCGATCGGCGCGGCGGGCCACCTGTCGGCTTGCTTCCGCCGGGACGAACTTCCCTCCGTGCAGGTCGCGGCATGACGGGCATCGCCATGACGGACGCCGGCGCCGACAGACCCCTGCTCGAGATCAAGGGATTGCACATGCATTTCCCGATCTCCGAGGGAATCCTGATGCGGCGCCAGGTCGGCGAGGTGAAGGCGGTCGACGGGGTCGACTTCAGCCTGCGGCGCGGCGAGACGCTCGGCCTGGTGGGTGAGAGCGGCTGCGGCAAGACCACCACGGGCCGCTGCATCCTGCAGCTCGAGCGCCCGACCTCGGGTGCCATCCTGTACGACGGCGTCGACATCAACACCCTGTCGCGCAGCGAGAGGCTGGCGCTGCGGCGGCGCATCCAGGTGATCTTCCAGGATCCCTACAGCTCGCTCAATCCGCGCATGAAGGTGGGCGACATCGTCGGCGAGCCGATCCATGTCCATGGCCTTGCACCGGATGCGGCGCGGCGGCGTGCGCGCGTGCGTGAACTGCTGCAGGTCTGTGGCCTGAACCCCGGCTTCGCCGATCGCTATCCGCACGAGATGTCGGGCGGTCAGCGTCAGCGCGTCGGCATCGCCCGCGCGCTGGCGCTCGAACCCGAGTTCATCGTCTGCGACGAGGCGGTCTCGGCGCTCGACGTGTCGATCCAGGCCCAGGTGATCAACCTGCTCGAGGATCTGCGCGAGCGTTTCGGCCTGACTTATCTCTTCATCGCCCACGACCTGTCCGTGGTGCGCCATCTCTGCCAGCGCGTAGCGGTGATGTATCTCGGCCGCATCGTCGAACTGGCCGATTGCGACGAACTGTTCGACAACCCGCTCCATCCCTACACCCGCGCCCTGCTGGCCGCGGTGCCGGTGCCGGATCCGGTCATCGAGGCCGGCCGGAATTTCCAACCGGTGCTCGGCGAGGTGCCGAGCCCGATCAATCCACCTGGAGGCTGTGTCTTCCATCCGCGTTGCCCGAAGGCGGTCGAGAGCTGCCGGCGGATGCGGCCCGCGCTGCGCGAATTGCGGCCCGGCCACTGGGTGGCGTGCAGTGAAGTGAGTTGAAGCGATAACCAATCGGGGAAAACCAGAACGACCTGAAAAGAGTCAAGGGAGGCGACCATGATGAATCGAACCGGGTGGCTTGGCGTAAGCTTTTCGATTGCTGTCACGGCCGCACTTGCCGCCACGCCCGTTGCGGCGCAGGCGATCAAGAAAGGCGGCACGCTCACCTACATGATTCCGGCCGATGCGCCGCCCAGTCTCGACGGACACAAGGAAAACACCTTTGCCACGCTGCACGCCACGGCGCCATTCTACAGCACCCTGATCTCGATCAATCCCGACAATCCGTCGTCGACGACCGATATCGTCTGCGATCTCTGCACGGAGATGCCGAAGCCGACCGACGACGGCAAGACCTACACGTTCAAGATCCGCAAGGGCGTCAAGTTCCACGATGGCACGCCGCTCACGGCCGCCGATGTGGCGAAGAGCTGGCAGTACATCGCGTTCCCGCCCACGGGCGTTTCGAGCGCGCGGGAAGCCTATATGTCGATGGTCGACAAGATCGAGAACCCCGATCCGGAGACCGTGGTCTTCCGGCTGAAGTTCGCCACGTCGGCGTTTCTGCCCGCGCTCGCCGATCCTTTCGCGTACATCTACAAGAAGGACATCCTCGAGAAGGAACCGCACTGGTACGAGAAGAACGTGATGGGATCGGGGCCCTTCAAGTTCGTCGGGTACGAGACCGGCCAGTCGATTAAGGGGACGCGCAACCCGGACTACTACCACGAGGGCAAACCCTATATCGACGGCTTCACGGCCATATTCGCCGCCAAGCAGTCTGTCCGCGTCGACGCCATCCGGGCCGATCGCGCCGCGACGGAGTTCCGGGGCATGCCGCCGTCGGCGCGCGACGAGCTGGTGAAGGAGTTGGGCGACAAGATCACCGTCCAGACCAGCGACTGGAACTGCGTCAACCTGCTGACGCCCAACCAGAAGAAGAAGCCGTTCGACGACGTGCGGGTGCGGCGGGCGCTCGCGCTGGCGATCGATCCCTGGAAGGGCGCCCCCGCGCTGTCGCGGATTGCCACCGTCCACACGGTCGGCGGACTGGTCTTCCCGGGCTCGCCGCTGGCCGCGAACAAGGAGGAACTGCAAAAGATCGCGGGCTTCGGCCCGGACATCGAGAAGGCGCGCGCCGAGGCCCGCAAGCTCCTGAAGGAAGCCGGCGCGGAAGGGCTCAAGTTCGAACTCATGAACCGCAACGTCGACCAGCCCTACAAGTTCGTCGCCACCTGGGCGATCGACGAGTGGAGCAAGATCGGCCTGAAGGTGACGCAGCGCGTGCTGCCGACAGGGCCGTTCTATGAGGCGCTGCGCAGCGGCAATTTCGAGGTCACCGTCGAATTCAATTGCCAGAACATGGTCAACCCGCTGCTCGATGTCGCCAAGGTCCTGCCGCGCTCGGTCTATCCCGAGAATTACGGCGGCTACGAGGATCCGAAGCTGATCGAGCTGTACAATGCGATGCTCAAGGAAACTGATCCGGTGAAGCAGCGCGCCAGGATGCGAGACTTCGAGACCTATGCGCTCGATACCAAGGTCGTCACCATCATGACGCCGTGGTGGAATCGCATCCTCGCCCATCGTTCGTACATGAAGGGCTGGAAGATCAGCCCGAGCCACTATCTGAACCTCAACCTCGCGAACATCTGGCTCGACAAGTAGCAGCACCCGGGTCGAGGAATCGGGCGCACAGATGTATCGTTACATCCTGAACCGTCTGCTGCTGGCCGTCCCGACGCTGATCGGGGCGGCCGCGCTGGTCTTCATCCTGATGCGCCTGATCCCGGGCGACATCTGCGTCATCCGCTTGGGCTCCGGCAGTTCGATCAACGCTGCTGCCGTCGCCAACTGCCATGCCCAACTGGGCCTCGACCGCTCCCTGCTGCTGCAGTTCGTCGACTTCATCGTGGGATTCGCAAGCGGCGACTTCGGAACCTCGATGTGGTCGGGCAAGCCCGTTTCAGAGGAGATCGCCACCCGCATCCCGGTGTCGCTGGAGATCGCGATCCTGGCCACCGTGGTGGCGGTGGTGATCGCCATCCCGCTCGGCACCATCTCGGCGCTTCATCAGAACAGCTGGCTCGACCATGTCGTGCGCACGGTGGCGATTGCCGGCATCGCAACGCCGTCATTCTGGCTTGGCATCATGTCGATACTGATCGTGCTCGACGTCTCCCACCTCCTGTTCGGAGCGCCCTGGATGCCGCCGATAAATTTCGTGCCGTTCTGGGAAGATCCGCTGCACAATCTTTCGATCGTGATCCTGCCGGCGCTGACCATCGGTTACCGCTATTCCGCGGTGACCATGCGCATGACCCGCTCGGCCATGCTCGAGGTGCTGCGGGAGGACTACATACGAACCGCCCGCGCCAAGGGTCTCCTGGAGCAGCTCATCGTAAACCGCCACGCGCTCAAGAACGCGATGCTGCCGGTGGTGACGCTGGTCGGCATCGAGTTCGCCTTTCTGATCGGCGGCTTGGTCGTGACGGAACAGGTCTTCAACCTGAACGGCATCGGCCGGCTGTTCGTGCTCGCCGTCCAGAACCAGGACTACACCCTTACCCAGGCGCTGGTGATGCTCACGGTCGCCATCTTCGTGGTCACGAATCTTGTCGTCGATGTTCTGTATGCGTGGCTCGACCCTCGCATCCGCTTCGCCTGAGGAGAGAGCGGTGGCCGTCATGACCAGCGAGGCTCCCGACGAGATCCACCGTTCGTGGCGCACGGCCGCGCTTGGTTTCTGCCGCCGTCAACCGCTCGGCACGTTCGGCCTGGCGATCGTGATCGTCACCGCGATCGCCGGCCTGTCGGCCGAATGGATCGCGCCCTACAACCCGACCGCCAACGATTTCGAGGCCATGACCGAGGCGCCGAGCTGGGCGCACTGGCTGGGCACCGACCAGTTCGGCCGGGACCTGCTGTCGCGAATCATCTACGGCGCGCGCACCGCGCTCATCATCGGCTTCATCTCGGCCTTCGTCGGCGGTTTCGCCGGCCTGGTGCTGGGCGTCGGCAGCGCCTATTTCGGCGGCAAGATCGACCTGATCCTGCAGCGCGTGATGGACATCCTGATGGCGTTTCCACTGATCATCATGGCGCTGGCCGTGGTCGCGATCTTCGGGACCGGCGTGCAGAACGTCATCGCCGCCATCACCGTGCCCCTGATCCCGCGCTGCGCCCGCGTGGTCCGGGCAAGCGCGCTCTCGATCCGCGAAGTGCCCTACATCGACGCCGCGCGCACCTCCGGCTTCAGCCACAGCCGCATCATCCTGCGTCACATGATGCCGAACGTGGTGGCGCCGTTCCTGATCATGCTCACGGCCTTCGTGGGGCAGGCGATCCTCGCCGAGGCGTCTCTGTCCTATCTCGGGCTCGGCGTACAGGAGCCGACGCCGGCCTGGGGGCTGATGCTGCAGGGTGGGGCGGAGGAATACGCCTCCACGGCGCCCTGGATCGCGATCTTTCCCGGGCTCGCGATCGCCCTCACCGTGTTCGGCTTCAGCCTTTTCGGCGATGCGCTGCGCGATGCCATCGATCCGAAACTGCGGGAGCGCTGACACTTTCCTCAATCGTTTGCCGCGCCGTAGCGCAGGGGGCGGAAGAAGGCGCGGATGTCCTCGACCAGCAGCTCGGGTTCCTCGAGCGCCGCGAAGTGGCCGCCGCTCGGCATGATCGTATGGCGCCGCAGGTTGAAGGCGCGTTCGATCCATTCCTTCGGCGGGGCCGGCGCGATGTCGGCGGGAAAGGCGGCGAAGCCCGTGGGCGTCTCGACCTTTGCGCCTTCTGGCAAGGCGCGCGGCTTCTGCTCGGTGACGCCGCGATAGAGCCACGTCGAGGTGCCGGCCGTGCCGGTGAGCCAGTAGACCATGACGTTGTCGAGAAGCGTGTCCATCGGGAAGCGCTTGAGCGGATCGCCGCCGCAATCGCTCCACGCCTGGAACTTCTCGACGATCCAGGCGGCCAGTCCCACCGGCGAATCGGCGAGCGCCACGCCGAGCGTCTGCGGCCGTGTTGCCTGGATGCGCTGGTAGGCGGTCTTGTCGTCGAGCGCGCTGCCCATCTTCGCGAGCCAGGCCTGTTCGTCGGCACTGAGGGTGACGGTCTCGAGATCGATGCCGGGGCGCAGTCCCATCATGTTGAGATGGACGCCGAGGACGCCGGTCTCGTCCTTCATCGGTTGATCGAAGGCGAGCCATGACGAAACGACGGCACCCCAGTCGCCGCCCTGCGCGCCGTAGGGACGGTCGTAGTTCAGCTTTTCAGTGACGAGCCTGTGCCACAGGCCCGCGATGGCGCGCGGACCGATCGGACCTTGCGTGCCGTCGGCGCGGATCGGCGGGCCGGAGAAGCCGTAGCCCGGCAGGGAGGGCACGATCACGTCGAAGGCGTCGAGCGGATCGCCGCCATGGTCCTCCGGATGGGCGAGGACGTCGATGATGTGCAGGAACTCGACGATCGATCCCGGCCAGCCATGGGTCACGACCAGAGGCAACGGTCGCGGCGCGTCCTCGACCTCGGTGCCGGGTTCGCGGATGAAATGAAGGCGCTGCGGGCCGATATCGACGAGATAATTGGGCCACTGGTTGATGGCCTCCTGGCAGCGCTGCCAGTCGTAGCCGTGGCGCCAGTAGTCGACCAGCTCGGCGAGGAAAGCCGGATCGGTTCCGGAGGCCCAGGAGCCGCCGTCGGCAATCGCCACCGGCGGGCGCCAGCGGCGCAGCCGCTCGTCGAGGTCGATCAGCGCCCGTTCGGGAATGTCGACCTTGAAGGGTTCGGGTGTGTCGTAGCGCGTGTCGGCCATGCCGACAGGCGTAGCGCGGAACTCACCCTTCCAGCAAATCCGCCTTCAGCCGGTCGCGAGCCTTGGCGTCGAGGCCAAGCGCCTTTTCCGCGAAGTCTTCTGGTGTGCCGAAGTCCCCGCGCAGCACCTCGAAGGCGGCTTCGAGATAAGGCGTGCGGGCTTCGATGATGGCGGCGCGCGTGTCGATGTCGAGTTCGGGATAGCGGCCGATATGCCCGGTCCACAGCTCGTTGGTGCGGAGATAGTCCTCCATCACCGTTTCCCAGGGCACGCCGAGCAGCGAGAGCAGCAGGGCCGAGGCGAAGCCGGTGCGGTCCTTACCGGCGGTGCAGTGAAACACCAGCGGACGATGTTCGCCGTCGCTGAGCGTTGCGAACAGGGTCCGGAAGCCCGGCGCGCAGCGGCGCGGATAGTCACGATAGTGGTCCGTGAGGAACCCCATCATGACGTGCGGGTTGGCCGTCCCGTCGGCCACGGCACCGCGGATCTTGTCACCGACACCCGGTTCGATGTGCGCGCCGACGATGCGGCAGGCGAGGCCCTCGATCAGGTGCGGTGTCTCGGCCGCTTCGCTGACGCCGCGCAGGTCGACGATGGTGCGGACGCCGAGGCGCCCGAGGGCGCCGCGGTCTTCGTCGGTCAGGCCGCCGAGATGGGCCGAGCGGAACACGGTGTTGCGCCGCACGGTGCGGCCGTCCTCGGTCTTGTAGCCGCCGAGGTCGCGGAAGTTGGAGCCGCCCTGAAGGGTCAGGACGAAGGGAAGGCTGGTGTCAGGCATGGTGTTTTCTACCATGCCCGGCCTTCCCACATCATGTCGTTTGCGCGTCAGAATTTTTGCGCGAGCGTCACGAAGAAGGCCCGGCGCATTCCGTATTGCGGTGCGCCGACGCCCACGCCCTCGCCGGTGCGCAGTTCGTAGACGCCGTCAGTGACGTTGATCGCGTCGAGGCGGATCTGGGTGCCCTTGCTGCCGTTGATCGGAATCTTCTGCGTCACCGACAGGTTGAGCGTGGCATAGGCCGGCAGCGACGTGTCGTTGGGTGTGATGACGCTGGTGCGCAGGCCGCTGCCGAACAGCATGTCCGCCGAAACCCGGGTTGCCCGGTCACTGCCGGAGTTGAAGATGTAGGCGACACCGGCGGAGCCGGTCCAACCCTGGTCGTGGTCGGCGGCGATCCAGTAGTTGCCGATATAGGCGAGATCCTCGGGCGAGAAATTGTACTGGGCGGAGTTGATCCGGGTCGCGCTGACCTTGGACCAGGCAAGGTTGCCGTAGACGGACCACGGACCCTGGTCGTAGTTGGCGTAGAGTTCGAAGCCCTTCACCTGCGCGTTCGCATAGTTGAAGGACGCCAGCTGGATCGGCGCGCCGAATTGGCCCTTGTCGAGATAGTTCTCGGCGATCTTGTAGTAGCCGGCGAAGCCGATGGTGAGCCCTTCGAGGGGCTTCACGGTGAGGCCGACGTCGAAATAGTCGGAGCGTTCAGCCCGCACCGGATCGTTGATGAAATTCTCGGGTTCGGCCGTGGTGCCCAAACGGGCGGCGAGCGATCCGAAGCCCACCTGGTTGAGCGGCGCCGGCACGAAGTAGCGCGAGTAGCCGGCCCGCAGGCTGATCTGCGGCGTCGGCTCCCAGACGACGTTGATGCGCGGGCTGACCTGGTTTTCCGAGACCTGTCCGGAGATGGCATCGAAGCGGGCGCCGAAGTTCACGGTCACCGTCGGGATGACCTTCCATTCGTCCTGGACGTAGACGCTGTAGGTCCAGCCGACGAGGGTCGAGCCGTCGCTGAAGCCCACTGGATTCTCGCCGGGAATGAGTGCTGTCGGATCGCTGGGGTCCGGGACCAGACCCAGCGCATTGTTCTGGCTGTAGCTCGACACCTGTTCCCGCTGGACGAGGAAGCCGCCGCGCAGCGTGTGGTTCGAGGCGACTTTCCAGCTCGCATCGCCCTGCACGCCGAACGCGAGGCTCGAGCGCTGCGACCAGGGCGCGATGCCGTTGTAGAGCAGGTCGCCCAGCGCGTCGGGCTGGTAGGAGAGCTTGGAATAGCGGCCGAAGCCCGAGAGCTGCATGTTGAAGTTCTGGTAGCTCTTCTGCAGCGAGGCGATGCCGAAGTACGTGTCCTCCCACTGGCGCTGGTCGAGCACCGCGCTGTTCCAGTTCGTGATGCCATTGACGGGGAACTCTGGCGTTTGCCCCGGCACATTGGGAATCTGGTAGCGCGCGCTGGCACCGCCGGCGATGAAGCTGAGGCGCGTATTTTCGTCGGCCAGGGCGCTGAGCTTGGTCAGAGCGTACCATTGCGCCGTCGAGTCGTGGAGCGGCGAGGTGCTGGGCGTCGGATTTTCGATGCCGATGTTGTTGCTGACATACTGACCGACCGCGAAATAGTCGAAGTTGCCGGAGCGCCCGCCATATTCCAGCGCCGGCTGGACCCAGTTGTTGGATCCCACCATCGCCGAGGCCTCGCCGCCGGGATTGGTCGTGCCCGACTTCACGGTGATGTCGACCACGCCGGCGGTGCGCAGGCCGTACTGGGCGGGCAGCGAGCCGGTGATCAGCGAGAGCTGGTCGGCGAAGCGCGGCGAAAGGATGCTGCTGAACAGCGCCAGGCCCTCGGGCAGCTGCACGCCGTCCAGACGATACTGCAGGCTGCCATGGTCGCCGCGCACGTGGATCTGGCCGAAGCCGTCCTGCACGACGCCGGGCGCGCGCAGCAGGACCTGGTTGAGCGTGGCGTTCTCGCCCAGCGGCGTGTTGCTGATCGCCGTCTTGCTGAAATCGTAGCGCGTGGCGCCGAGGCTCGGCTGGATCTCGCTGCGCTCGCGGTCGAGCCGCTTGCCGACCACTTCGATCGCCAGCCCGTCCGAAGGCGCCGGCTGGGGCTGGGCCTCTGGCGGAGTCTGCGCCCGTACCGGGTGAGCCGCGGAAAGACCTGCCGCGAGGGCCAATGCCGATACGCCGATCCGCTGCATCTGGGTCTCCATCTACGCACAAAAATGTTATACTGTTGCTAGTTATAGTATAACATTTTATCCGTCAATTGAGATGGTCCCTGGGGCGCGGCGCGTTTTGTTCCCTACGTCGTCGAGCGAGGCGAACGCGCCGTCGAGTGCACGTAGAGAGAGTCGGCCACCGGGGCCAGCCAAGGCGCGCGGCGCAGCCGTTCGGAGAGCCGGACGATCGCGCGGTGGTGCGGCAGGAATCTTTCTGAATCCCGAGCCTGGATGCCGAGGCCGAAAAAGCCGTCGATCGTGAGTCGTGACGGCCCGATCGCCGCCTCGAAGTCCCTTAACAGTTCGCGTGCCGTCCAGTAGCGCACGTCGTAAGGCCGCGCCGGCGTCCATGTCTTGCGAAGCTGATGGTAAAGCGAACGGATGCCGTAGCGGTTCGGCATCTGGATCATGCCCGTGCCGCCCGCCGCGAGGACACGCCCGACCTCCGCCAGGATCAGGCGCGCTTGGTCCTTGCTGAAGTGCTGGACGACGGAATAGCTGAAGGCAACGTCGAAGCCGCCATCGGCGAAAGGCAGGCGGCGCGCGTCGGCGCAGACGAAATCCGCTTCGACGCCCAGTTGCCGGCAAACGCGACGGGCGATAACCAGGCGGCTGAAATTGTGATCGATACCGGTGACGCGATAGCCCTTCCGGGCCGCCGCGATCGACCAGCGTCCCCAGGCACAGCCGATGTCGAGCAGCCGCTCGCCCGCGCCGTCGGGCAGGCGAAGCTCCGGAATGGGATAGGTGGTGAAGCGGTCGCGGGCGGCATGGAACATCGCACCGCTCGTGGCGCCCTGAAGCTCGCGCACGAAAGGATGGAGCGTCGTCGGCGGCGGTGTCTCGCCATCGTCGAGCCCCAGATCCTCGGTGCGTTCGGCTTCATCCAGGGCGCGTGCGACGGAGACGTGAATGCCGGGGCCGTCATCCAGCACCAGTACCGGTATGCCGCCGCATACCGGGAAGCGGTGTCCCTGCTCGCAGACCAGCTGGTCGCTCGTGCCCGAAAGGCGCGTGCGGTCGCGCGGACATACGAGCGTCGCCGCTACTTCGGGGTGCAGGGCCAAGTCTGCTCCAGGGCCTCGCCCGCCAGCTCGATGAAATTTTCATGAAGGCGCGCGGGATTGTTGTTGATGTAGGTGACGACCCCACGCACCAGCAGCCGCCGCGTCGAGATGCCGGGCAGGCAGATGTTCGGCTTGACCGCCTGCAGCGTGTCGATGATCCCGGCGCAGACTCCGGCGATCAGCAGCTTGGATGTCGGAATCGGATCGAGGAGGAACGCCTCGCAGCCCAGCATGATGTAGTTGGCCGAGTTCGTGTCCTGCTGCGCCCTGGCTCCGGGAGAGGTCAAGGGGGTGGCGAGGGCAATGGTCAATGCCACAGCCAAACGATGAGCCAGCTTCATCCGTCCGTTCTCTTCGGTTTCCGTGCGATGATAGCGCGCAGCGCAGGCCTGCGAACAGGCTTTGGCGGGTTGCATGTTGCCCGTGATAGGCTCGGGCTCGCTGCACGGGGACGAGGGCTGCTGGAGACGAATACGATGCCGCTGCGCTGGGAGATCCTTCATTCGGATAAACTCATTCATATCGTCGCCGAGGGCGAGGTCACGCTGAAGGAGATGGAGGAGCATTTCGACGCCCTCGTCGTGGCCAATGCGCTCGCCTATTCGAAGCTGTTCGATGCGACCCGCCTCAAGCCGGTTTACGACGACGCCGACGTGATGGCGATGGGCGCGCGGTTGAGCGCCTACACGTCCCACTTCCCGAGCGGTCCGCTGGCCGTCGTCGGCGGTGACCCATCGGTCGTCATGGCCTTCAAGCGCTTCGTCAATATTTCGCCGTCGAAGCGACCGGCGGCCCTGTTCAAGACGGAGAAGAAGGCCCGCGCCTGGCTCGCGACGCAAGAGAGCGCGTGATACGATTGAAACGTCACAGGCGGTCGCGGTCTTACTGATCTGTTGCGGCGTCGCTTGCCTCGCCGCTATCCTCGCGACGTCTTTTCGAAAGGGCTTCCTGCAATGAAAAACCGGATCTTCGCGGCGGTGCTGCTTGTCGTTCTTCCCGTCGCGGCCCATGCCGACCAAGCTGCGGGGAACGCCTGCGCGGCCAATCTGTCGCCGACCGGTCAGATGCTCTACAACAAGACCGCCCCGACGATCACGCCGCAGAGCGACATCAAGGACGCCCTCACCGCGCAGGCCCGTCCGCTGGTGATGAACGGCACGCTGTCCCGCGATGCCGCGCGCACGGCGGCCGAGGCGGCCGGGGAGTGCCTCAAGCTTCTGAAGTAGCGACGCCGCTCGCGATGCCTGTCATGCTGGCGGGACGTACGCGGTCAGGCCGCGTTCATCCCGAGCATTTGGACGTCGAGCATGAAGGAGCCATCGCTCTCGATGGCGAAGTGCGAGCGGATCTCGGCGGACGCCCCGTCCTGCAGGCTGCGGATCGCGCTTGCGTGCAGTTCCGGTGTACGCATCCGGGCAATCCAGACGGGAAAGTCCATCCGTACGCGCCACGTCCGATAGACGTTCGGAGCAAATCCTGCCCGGCCGACGGCCGCGATCCATTCCGCGGCATTGTAGTCCCGGACATGCGAGGTATCGCGCAGGAGTTCGACCGCCTGCAGATGCGTGTCCAGCAGCGGATGCGCCGGGGCGACGACATCGATGAACACGGCGGTCGCGCCGCGTTGCAGCACCCGCCGCGCCTCGCGTACACCGCCCTCGAAATCCCGCCAGTGATGGGCCGAGTAGCGGCAGGCGAGAAAGTCGAAGGCGCCGTCCTCGAACGGCAACCGGTCCGCCGATGCTTCGGCCGTCTCGATATTATGTAACGCACGGGACTTCGCTGTTTCGGCAACCGCGGCGAGCATCTCGGGCGACAGGTCGGTGGCCGTGACCTTCCCGGCATGGTGCGCCAGCAGATAGGCGACATGGCCGCCGCCGCAGCCGAGATCCAGCGCGCGAGAGGGGGCGATGTCGCGGACGATCGACTCCAGGGCATCGAGATCCGGGCCGCGCGAATGCACGGCACTCTCCACATAGGCTTTTGCGCGCGGGCCGAACTGCGCGTCGATCAGATCCTTGTGGGTTTTGCCCGTCATCTCGTTCCCTCCTGATGACGGCACCGTGCCTCAAACCCAGCCTGTTACAATGTGGGATTTATCCTATTATAGATTTCCTCATGCTCGACACCGACCAGAGGCGGCTTCTCGGCGAGTTCGTCCGTGCCCATCGCGCGCGGATGCGACCGCAGGAAGCCGGTGCGCGAAGGCGCACACCGGGGCTTCGCCGGGAGGAACTGGCGGAACGGGCGGGCATAAGCACGACCTGGTGTGCGTGGATCGAGCAGGGGCGGCCCGTCCAGGCCTCGCCGGAGACGCTGGGACGGCTCGCGGCGGCCCTCGCTCTGTCGAGGGCCGAGCGCGCCTACCTCTTCGAACTCGCGGGACGTCTCGATCCCGCGGCACCATCCGATCCCGTTCCGGACGCGCCGGCATCGCTGGTCGCGCTCGTCACCGCGGTCGGGCATCCTGCCTATGGACTGGACCCGCTTTGGAATGCCTGTTGCTGGAACGAACCGGCGGCAGGCCTTTTCGTCGGGTGGCTTGGCGAGGGGTGCCAGCGCAATCTGTTGCGCTTCGTCTTCCTGGACGAGGCTGCCCACCGCCTCATCCCTGAATGGGAGGAACGCGCAAGACGCCTTCTCGCGGAGTTTCGAGCGGACTATGGCACCAACTTCCGGGGCGCGCGGGCGCTGGTGGACGCGCTGCGGCGTGAAAGTCCGTTCTTCGCGAAGGCCTGGGACGAGCAGGACGTCCAGCAACGGGCCGGCGGACTGCGCACATTCGCGCATCCCCAGGCCGGGCCGCTGCGCTTCGAGCAGCACACATTCAGCCCTTCGGACCGTCCCGACTACAAGCTGGTCGTTCTCGTTCCCGCGGCCCGTTGAGCCTCGATCGCCAACTCTTGTGCGGTTCGGCGTCCTCAGGTCTTGGCGCGACGGATTGCCATCTCACGATACAGCGCTTCCGCGCTCACACTGAGTTCCGATGCGAGACGGACCCATTCCCCTTTCGCGGGAACGGTCCCCTTCCATTCCATCCACGCATCAAGACGACACGCGACCGTTTTGAGAGAGAGGATCTCGGCGTGAAAACGGGCATGTTGCAACTCTGCGGCCAGCCGTTTCAACAGCGCTGCAGCCAGGACGGGGTCATCGGCAAGGCGAACAAGCAGCTCCCGCTTCGCAAATGCCCGGATGCTTGTCTCCGTCGTCGCGATCGCATCGCAGTGGTACTTGGCAGCGTATAGCGAGGCCTCAGCCACCAGATCGCCTGAACCGGCACGCTGGATGACGAGCGGTGCTCCCGATGGCAGATGGCGGACCAGGTGTACCGTCCCAGCAGTCACGAAGTGAATGCGCCGCACCGGATCACCGCGATGAAACAGGTATCGCCCAGGCTGGTACACGAGTTTGTGCCGGATCAGGCCGGTCAACCGCGGTTCAAGGTCGTTGAACATGATGGATATCATGTTCGTCACCAGCGTGCCGTGGCAAGAGCAGAGGTGAAGGAGAACGATGATGTTCCGATTCCTCTGCTGTTTGTTGGCGCTTCTTCCGACCCTTGCGTATGCCCAGACGCACAACCATGGCGCCACGACGCAATCAATGTCGCCAACCGACCACATGAAGTTGGGGCACGCGAACCCGGCTTTCACGCCAAAGCAGCCGGGTCAGGATGCCTTCGCGGCTATCCAGGAGATCGTCGAGGTCTTGGAGGCAGACCCCCAAACGGACTGGACGAAGGTCGACATCGAGGCCCTTCGCCAGCACCTCATCGACATGAGCAACGTGACCCTGCTCGCCGTTGTCGGCAGCGAGCCGCT
Organism: Reyranella sp.; assembly: GCF_004297265.1. Lineage (GTDB taxonomy): Bacteria > Pseudomonadota > Alphaproteobacteria > Reyranellales > Reyranellaceae > Reyranella. The sequence continues at coordinate 1,176 of NZ_SCUT01000036.1, read as the reverse complement.
CAGCGACGGAATGCGCTTTACGGTGACGGGTTCAGGTCCTGTCGTTGCGTCCATTCGCAGGATGATCACCGCTCACGCAGCTACGATGAACGGCGTCGGCGGCTGGCGTTTCGAGGCGGCGGATGTCGATCGTGGTGCCGTTCTGGAAGTTCATGTCCCGCCAGCGGACATGGCAAAGCCGAAGGCTCTGGGCTTCATTGGCGTAATGACGAGAGGCATGCATCACCAGGAGCATCACCTGATGATTGCTCGCGGGCAGCATCCGCACTGACGGTACCGGCCCGGCTCGACGGGTGCTCGCGTCGTACCTGGTGAGCCTGAACTTCAGACCCGCCCGTGGCAGTGCTTGAACTTCTTGCCCGAGCCGCAGGGGCAGGCGGCGTTGCGTGAGACCTTGCCCCAGGTCGAGGGATCGTTGGGGTCGACCGGGCCCTTGGCGACCGGGCGCGGGCGGTGCAGCGTCGCCACGCCGCCGCCGTCCGGGTCGGCCGGATCGTAGGCGGGGTCGTCGCTCATCGAGGCGGCGAGGGCCGGATCCTCGTGCACTTCGTGCATGTTGGACGGCATGTCGGGCATGGGCGGCGGCTCCATGCGGATCTGCAGCGTCGCCAGCAACGTGACCACCTGCTCGCGCAGGTTGGTCAGCAGGTCGCTGAACAGGTTGAAGGCCTCGCGCTTGTACTCGTTCAGCGGATCCTTCTGGCCGTAGGCGCGCAGGCCGATGCCCTGGCGCAGATGGTCGAGATGCAGCAGATGGTCCTTCCAGCTCTGGTCGAAGAGCTGCATCAGCACGCTCTTCTCGACCTGGCGCCAGACGTCGGGCCCGTATTGCGCGGCCTTCTGCGCGAACACCCGCTCGACCGCATCGTTCAGGCGGACCTTGATCTCCTCGTCGGCGATGCCTTCTTCCCTGGCCCACTCGTCGACCGGCAGGTCGAGGCCGAAGATGCGCTGCACCTCGTCCTTGAGTTCCCCGACCTTCCACTGCTCGGCGTAGACGCCCTCGGGAATGGTCCGCTTGATGAGCGCGTCGACCACGTCGCGGCGCATGCCGGCGACCGTATCGGACACGTCGTCGGTGCCCATCAGCTCGATGCGTTCCTTGTAGATCTCCTGGCGCTGGGCGTTCATCACGTCGTCGAAGCGCAGCAGGTTCTTGCGGATCTCGAAGTTGCG
>NZ_SCUT01000035.1 GCF_004297265.1 Reyranella sp. | reverse complement strand
TGTGGGCAACCTGCCCTATTCGGTCACGTCTGAGCGTCTGTCTGAAGCCTTCTCTCAGTTCGGCACCGTTACATCTTCGAAAGTGATCGTGGATCGCGAGACCGGCCGCAGCCGCGGCTTCGCGTTCCTCGAGATGGAAACCGATGACCAAGGCGCCTCGGCCATGCAGGCCATGAACGGCGCGTTGCTGGATGGCCGCTCGATCGCGGTCCGTGAAGCCGTCGAACGTCAGCCCGGTGGCGGCGGCGGCGGCGGTGGATATGGCGGCGGTGGTGGTGGCGGCCGTGATGGCGGCGGCTTCCGTCCGCGCGGCCCGCGCCCGCCTTATGGTGGTGGTGGTGGCGGCGGCGGCTACGGCGGTGGTGGCGGCGGCTACGGTGGTGGCGGCGGCCGTGACGGCGGCGGTGGCGGTGGCTATCGCGGCGGTGGCGGCGGCTACGGTGGCGGCGGTCGTGAAGGCGGCGGCGGTGGTTACGGCGGTGGCGGTGGCGGTGGCGGTGGTTACCGCGGGGCCGGCGGTGGTGGTGGTGGCGATGGTGGCCCGATGCGGGATCGCCGTGCCGACTTCACCAGCGCCCCCCCGGCTCCTCCGGCCGAAGGCGGCGATTTCGGCAAGCCGGCCCGTCGTTTCGGCGCTGGCCCGGATCGTCCGCGTCGCGATCGCGACTACGAGCCGCGCAAGCGCGGCTTCGACGACGATCAGTAAGCCGTTCCGACAATAGACCGTCCTGACGGTCGACCTGAACGCCGGAGGATTTCCTCCGGCGTTTTCGTTTGCATGCGCCGCGCCGGTGCTATGCTTCGCTTCTTCGGCGGAGGTGGGCATGAGGCGACGGTCGGCGCTCGTAGGCTCCATGGCGGCGCTGGCGACGGCACCGTCGGCTCGCGCCCAGACACAAGTCGACCTGCAGCTCGTGCTGGCCGTCGACGTCTCGCGCTCGATCGACGAGGTCGAGGCCGAGCTCCAGCGTCGCGGCTACATTGAGGCGCTGACCAACGACCGGGTGGTCGACGCCATCCTCTCGGGCGAGAACAGGCGCATCGCGATCTGCTACACGGAGTGGGCGGGCGCACACTTTCAGACCGTCGTGATCGACTGGGCCGTGATCGACAGTCCCGGGGCGGCCCGACGCTTTGCGGAAAAGCTCGCCGAGGCGCCGCGAACCTCGCAGAGTTGGACCGCCGTCGGAGCGGCCCTCGCTCATGCCGGCCAGCGCTTCGAGAGTTCGCCCTTCGTCGCCAAGCGGCGCGTCATCGACGTTTCGGGTGACGGCCGCACGAACGATGGCCCGCCCGCCGAGATCGTACGCGACAAGCTCGTATCGCAGGGCATCGTGGTGAACGGCCTGCCGGTGATGATGAACCGCAGCAATTTCGGCCGTCCGCCCGACCTCACCCTGGACAAGTACTACGAGGAGAGCGTCATCGGCGGGCCGGGTTCGTTTCTTATCGTGGCCGACAATTTCGACCATTTCGGCCGCGCCGTGCGCACCAAGCTGGTGCGCGAGATCTCCGGTACGACACCTAGCCCTCGTTCATCACCTGCCTGAGTCTCGCGAAGGGGCTGCTGTCGCGGATGAGCTGGACCGGCATGCCGAGATGGCCGAACCGGTAGCGAAACTGATTGTCTTGTGGCAGGCGCCAGCGTTGCGCGAGCGCCAGGCCATCGCGATAAGGCACCCAGCGATCGGTTTCGCCCAGTGCCGAAACGATGCGCGAGGGCGGCAATGCCGGCATGTCCGCAGGATCGATCATGCGTGAAAGCCGCGCCAGGCTCTCGCGTGCCCAGCCCGCCTCGATCAGTGCGCGGTCGAGCCCCAGCATGCCAGCAAGCGCTCCCCCGAAGGTGACGTCCTCGACGCGGCCCGAATGGCTGATCAGCAGAGCCGCGTCGGGCCGCGCCTCGGCCGGCCACAGATGGCAATGGCTGGCGGCCAGTTGCGCCACGAACGACGACATCGATATGCCCGCGAGCGCAACCTTGCCGGCGAACCGCGCGCGTGCCCACGCAACCAGGAGCCCCGACTCGATCGCTTGTCCGGCAATGAGATCCATGGAACCCATCGGACTCGTCGCAAAGAACGGCTCGCCGCCATAGAAGCCCGGCATCGCCCGCAGGCCATGATACGGCGAGACCGGCTCGATGACCCTCCATCCCATTGCCGCGAGCTGGGGACCCGGCCCCCTGTCCATCGACATCAACTCGGTCTCGACGCAGAGGCCGTTTCCGAAGACCAAAGTGTCGATCGTTCCACCGACAGGTTCGACGACACGGGCATAGAGCGTTTCACTGCCCGGGCGTTGTCGCAGTCGCGCCGATGGAGTCGCAGCCCGCAGCCAGTATTCGCGAAGGCCCTCCCGCACGAAGCTTCGCGATGTCTCGACGCTTCCTGGGGCGAGTGGCGCCACGTAGAGGGCCGAAGGATTCTCCTGGGCACGACCGAGCTCACGCTCGACCTGTTCGGGCGGGTCGATTCGCCAGCGCGCCAGCGGCGGCCGGCGGGGAAACAGCAGCGGATAGAAGAGTGCGCGGCTCGCCAGGTGGGCGGTCGCAGCGGACCGCCTTTCGCGGTCCAGCCGTTCAGGATCGCCCCCGGCCACCGGATCGAAGAGGGCGGCCTCCCATTCCGTCCGCATCTCCTCCGCGCGGGCCTGGGCCCGTCCATGACGCGCCAGCAGACGCTGGAGGCGGGCCTCCGACCAGAAACCCGGCAGGGCAAGGCCGATCCCGTCACGAAATCGAGCGACATCCAGCCCGGCGAGATTGGCCGCCGCCCACAGTCGCGAGAGTGGCAGATACCATCGCCGCAGGCCGTACAGCCCGACCGGATCGACCCACGGCCGCGCCAGCAAGGCTCCAACCGGCGAATCGAACAGAACATTCATCGGGACAGCTCCTGACGTCGGCGATTTTGCTTGGCCGCATATGCGCTTCGCAGCATCATCGCCCGCGGCGGAGCCTTTCTTCAACGGAGCCCTTTCAATGCTGGCGAACGACCCGGTCACCCAGGCGCGGATCGACCTGACCACCGCCCTGCGCGCCGCCGCGCGGCACGGTCTGAACGAGGGCGTCTGCAACCATTTCAGCATGGCGGTGCCCGGCCGCGAGGATCTCTTCCTGGTCAATCCGCAGGGCCTGCACTGGTCGGAGATCACGCCGTCCGACATCGTCATGGCCGATGGCGACGGCACCATCGTCGAGGGCAAGTATCCGGTCGAGCCGACCGCCTTCTACATCCATGCCCGCATCCATGCCGGCAACCCGCGCGCCAAGGTCGTGCTGCACACCCACATGCCCTACGCGACGGCGCTGACCTCGATCCGCGACGGCCGCATCGAGATGTGCACCCAGAACGCCTTCCGCTACTGGGGCCGCATTGCTTACGACGAGGCCTATGGCGGTGTCGCCCTGTCCAACGACGAGGGCGAGCGCATGTGCCGGGCGATGGGCGACAAGGACATCCTGTTCCTGCGGAACCACGGCGTCATCGTCTCGGGTCCGACCGTTGCCCAAGCCTACGACGACCTTTATTACCTCGAACGTGCGGCGATGGTGCAGGTGCTGGCCATGCAGACCGGCCGGGAGTTGCACAACATCGACGAGGCGATGGCCGAGCATACGGCCAGGCAGATCGCGGGCGAGGCGCAGCAGGCCTTCCTGCATTTCGAATCGCTGAAGCGCATGCTCGACCGGGACGAGGCCGGCTGGAGCAGGCTCACGGCGGTCGAGGGACGTTAGGGGAAAGACGAATGCGTATCGCCGCCACCTTTGTTGCGCTCTCTGCGCTCTGCTTCGCGGCGCCGGCCTCCGCCCAGGGATATGGCATGCCCGCCGGGCCCAAGCTCGGCGAACTGGAGATCAAGGCCTACCAGAAGATCCCGAAGGTCAAGATCGCTGTCCAGCTCACCTCGGACACCCATCTTGCCCGCGAGCTGCGCCGCCAGGTCATGGTGCGCCTTGCCCAGCGCGGCAACCAGGTCGGCTTCAGCGGCGGCAACATCATGCGCATGGACGTGAGCTATTTCGACCTGTCCGGCGGCGGCCTGGACCGCGACATACCGTTGATCCAGAGCCAGGATTACGAGACCGGCGCCAATCCGCGTCTCGCGCTTCCCGCCAATCCGATCGGGCGCCGTGACACGATCCCGCCCGTGCCGTCCGGTTCGACCTTGCGCGTCTCGCTCACGCTCTACGAATCGAACAGCGGCAAGGTTCTGTGGACCGCGACAGGTTCCTGCAGCGTGCGATCGAGTGCGGCGATGCAGGCCGGCCTGTCGATCGTGAACCACATCTTCGACGCCGCCGATGCCAATCGCGTCGCCGACGCCGGTTGTCCGATCTAACCCTTCGAAAAGACAGAACAGAGGAAACGCAATGCCGCGTCTGGCGCCGCTCGACCTGAACAAACTCGATCCCGAACAGAAGAAGGTCGCCGACGCGATCATGTCCGGTCCCCGCGGCGGCCTGCGCGGGCCCTTCGAACCGTGGCTGCGCAGCCCCATCCTCGCGGACCGCGCCCAGAAGCTCGGCGAATATTGCCGCTTCGACAACTCGCTGCCGCGCGACCTGTCCGAGCTGGCGATCTGCCTGGTCGGCCGGCACTTCAAGGCGCAGTTCGAGTTCTACGCGCATGCGCGCCTCGCCAGGGAAGCCGGCCTCGCGGAAGACATCATCGAGGCGGTCCGCCTGCGCGCCACGCCGCCGTTCAAGCGCGACGTCGAGAAGGTCGTCTACGACTTCGTCACCGAATATCTCGAGACCAACCGCGTGGCGCCCACCAACTACAAGCGCGCCATCGACGCGTTCGGTGAGAAAGGCGTCGTCGATCTCGTGGGCGTCTGCGGCTACTACATGCTGGTGTCTATGACCCTCAACGTCTTCGAGATGCCGCTGCCGCCGGGCGAGCCCGACCCGCTGCCGTAGGCGGCGATGGATCTCGCGACCCTCGCGCTCTTCATCCCGACGGCCCTGGCGATCGCGATCTCGCCCGGGCCCGGCATCTTCTACGTAGCGGCACGCACCCTGGCCGGAGGCCGCAGCGAAGGGCTTGCCTCCAGTTTCGGCACGGGTCTAGGCGGTCTGGTCCATGTGGCGGCCGGCGCCATCGGCGTATCGGCGCTGGTGATGGCCAGCGCCGAGGCCTTCACGATCCTGAAGCTCGCGGGCGCGTTCTATCTCGTTTGGATCGGCCTCAAGGCGATCCACGAGGCCCGTCTTCCCTTCGAGGCCGGAGCGGTGACGACGGGTGCCAGCAGGGCCTTCCGCGAGGGCATCGTCGTCGAGGCGCTCAATCCCAAGACCGCTGCCTTCTTCCTGGCCTTCCTGCCGCAGTTCGTCGATCCGGCCGCAGGTCCGGTTTGGCCGCAGTTCCTGCTGCTGGGCCTGATTTCCGTGGCGCTCAACACGGCCGTCGACGTCGTCGTCGCGATGCTGGCCTCGCGGGCGCGCTCCCTCGCCACGGGCCGGCCGGAGATGCTGCGCCGCCTGCGCACGGCCGCGGGCGGTCTCGTCGCCACCCTCGGCCTCGCACTTCTTTTCGCGCGGCGCCCCGTCCCGCCCTAGAGCGAGGCGTCCTGGCGGTTCGTTGCGGCTTTGCACCGGCCGGGCCAAGGCTATCCAGCGCATCCCCGCGCCGATCCTCACAATGTCAAGGCCCCTCAATTAAAAAATCTCTCCCGCACGGGGAGGATTTTTCCTTTCGTTAGTTTCGTATATTTCGTTTGTTTCGATATATGCCTTGACGATGCCGCCGATCGCCGGGTCGGGACCAGCACGCGCCGAGTGCGTAGCCACACGCCTTCGCGATCACTCCTCGAAGATCGCGACGGCGCGCGTCCAGCCGGCGGAGGCGCCGCGGATCTTGTGCGGGAAGCAGGCGATGGTGAAGCCGTCGCCGGGCAGCGATTCGAGATTGTGAAGCTTCTCGAGGTGGCAGTAGCCGATGTCGCGGCCGGCCTTGTGGCCCTCCCAGATGATCGACGGATCGTGGTCCTTCGCCCATTTCTGGGCGGTGAAATAGAATGGCGCGTCCCAGCTCCAGGCATCGGTGCCGGTCAGGCGCACGCCCTTCTCCAGCAGGTAGATCGTGGCGTCGTAGCCCATGCCGCAGCCGGCATTGACGTAGTCGTCGTTGCCGTAGCGCGAGCCCGCCCGCGTATTCACGACCACGATCTCGAGCGGCTTCAGCTCGTGGCCGATGCGCTTCAGCTCCTGCTCGACCTCGGCAGCCGTGATGACATGGCCATCGGGCTTGTCGCGGAAATCGAGCTTCACGCCGGGCTGGAAGCACCATTCGAGCGGCACCTCGTCGATCGTGATGGCGCGCTCGCCCTTGTTCATCGTCGGATGGAAATGATACGGCGCGTCGAGATGCGTGCCGTTGTGCGTCGAGAGGTTGACGTTCTCGACCGCCCAGCCGGCGCCGTCCGGCAAGTCTTCCTTCCGGAGGCCGGGGAAGAAGCCGGCGATCTGGCCGGCCGTGTCGGCATGCTTGTGGTACTGGATGTTCGGCCCGAACGGCGGCGGATCGGAGATCACGTCGTTCTCGAGATAGATCGAAAGGTCGACGAAGCGGCGGGGCATGTTGCGTCCTCTTCTCAGGGACCGGTCAGCGCATCCAGGATCGAGCGGGTCAGCAGCTTGCCGATGCACTTCTGGCCGAAATCGTTGAGATGCAGACCGTCGAGCTGCACGAACTGGGCGTAGGGCATGCCGTCATCGTACCAGCCGCGCATGATGTCGTAGCGGCGGAACAAGCCCGCGGAATAGTCCCTGGCCGCCCCGGCCATGACCTTCTCATAGGCTTCCTTGTCGGCCACGGCGACGACGGCCGGCACATATTGCAGGTTCATCAGGATGAAGTCGGCCCCGAGCGATGTGCCGAGCTTCAGCCCGCCGCGCAGCGTCTTGTCGAACTTGTCGAGCGGCATGTGGCGGATGGCGGCGTTGGTGCCGGTCTGCCAGATCACCAGGGAGGGCGGGTTGTCCTCCATCTCGGAGCGCATGCGGGCCGCCATCTCCTCGACGTCCTGGCCGCCGATGCCGCGGTTGATCACCTCGATATCGACGCCCGGCAACGCCTTCTCAAGCCCGATGCGCAGCTGCGTGGGATAGGCGAAGGCGGGATTCGAGACCCCGTAGCCCGCAGTCGTGGAGGATCCCAACGCAATTATGCGCAGGAGCTTGCGCTCGGCGATCGCCTTGCGCGAGATCGGGAGCGTCGTCCCCAGCGCAAGCACCTCCGGCTTTGCACGGCACAGGGTCATCGACTTGGCGTGGGCGGTTCCGCCCATCGCCAGGGCGAGCGCGGCGACCAGCAGGGCGATCGTCCGTTTCACCGGGGCACTCTGGTCGCCACAGGCGCGCGATCGGTCCCACGTGCGTTCCCACGCTTGAACCAGGCCGCGATGTAGGCGGCCACACACATGATGGCGATGCCCAGGATGCTCACGACAATCTGCGACAAGATCGAATCTTCATATTGGCTGACGATGACCTGGCCGCTGAGCGCCAGGAATGTCCCGATGCAGAATATAAGCAATGAAGCTTCACCGCATCTGCGAAGTGGCTCCCAGATCCGCCATTTCAGGGCGGGGGCGTCGATCGGCACGGCGATCCGGACCAGCCAGGCGATCGCCAGGAAATGCAGGAATCGCAGGATGTCGATGTTGGTCTTGTCGATCGGATAGATGATCCGCGCCACCCAGACCGGGACCAGCCTTTCCAGCGGATTGTACTGCCAGGACAGGGCAATGAACGCTGCGAACAGCAGAAAGGCGACGGCCACGGCGGTCAGCGGCGTGCGAAACCGGTCCAGCCAGGACAGTCCGGAGCCGAACACGGCGCAGGCCGCCCCGACATGGAACACGACCTGCCAGGCCATGGGATTGAAGTACCAGATCTTTTCGTCGGGGTAGGCTGGCAGTTTCCAGTCGAAACGGCAGGTCGCGGCATAGAGGGCGAGAGAGGCCGCGATCACGGCCCAAGGCCAGCGCACCACCACCGGCAGGACCAGCGGAAAGACAGCCAGCAGCACGATGTAGAGCGGCAGCACGTCCAGATTGACCGGCCGGAACTTGAGCAGGGCCGCTTCGAGGATGGCGCGATAGGGGTTCTGGCCGAGGCCCAGCAGTTCCATCTCCTCGATCAGGGCCGGCGTGTCGCGCGCGATCGAGACCCAGGCGATCTGGGCCGAGAAGGCCACGAACAGCAGGATATGGGCGACGTAGAGCTGCCAGACGCGGCGATAGATGCGGGCCGCGGTCCGCGGCCAGCCTTCCTGCTCCAGCATGCGGCCGTAGGCGATGACGGCGGTGTAGCCCGAGATGAAGACGAAGATCTCGGTCGCGTCGCTGAAGCCGTAGTTACGGACGGTCAGCCAACTCACGATGTTGGTCGGGATGTGGTCGAGGAAGATGAACCACAAAGCGAGCCCGCGGAACAGGTCGAGACGGATGTCGCGAACGGAGGCGGCGGCCATGCCTATTGGTACCGCAGCCGAATCGTCTGCGCTACGCTCGGCGACGGAGGAAGGAAATGACCAAGACCCCCCTGCTGCTCGTCCCCGGCGTGCTGTGCTCGCCCCGCCTGTTCTCGGCCCAGGTCGCCGCCCTTTCGGGCCAGGCCGATATCGTCGTGCCCGACTGGCGCAAGGCACCACTGTCCATCTGGGACAGTTGGGAGACCGCCGCCCGCTGGGTGGTCGATCAGATGCCGGCGGAAAAGTTCGCGCTGGCCGGCCTGTCGCTGGGCGGCATGCTCGCGGTCGAGATCATGCAATTCGCCGCCGACCGCGTGACCAGGCTCGCTTTGCTCGACACCGGCATGAGGAGCCAGAGCGAGGCCGAACGCGCGATCCGCCGCGCCCGCATCCGGCTCGCCGACGAAGGTCATTTCGAGCTGGTGCTCGGCATGCAGATGACACGCTTCATCCCGGCCTATCGCCTGCCCGACAAGCCGCTGGTCGACGAGGTGATGACGATGTGCGGCGAGATCGGCGTCGAGATCTACAAGCGGCAGGAGGAGCTGGCGGCGATCCGCACCGACCGCCGTCCCGACCTGCCGAGCATCAAGTGCCCGACCATCGTCGTCTGCGGCCGCGACGACGCGGCGACGCCGCTCTTCCTGTCCGAGGAGATCGCCAAGGCCATCCCGGCGGCGGCGCTCGTGGTCGTCGACCAGTGCGGCCATCTCGTCACGATGGAAAAGCCCGAGGAAGCGAACCTCATCCTGAAAACCTGGCTGGACAGGTAAGGAGCCTGTCATCCTGAGCCGAAGGCGAAGGATCTCACGGTAGGCAAGGAGTCGTCTGGCCGTTCCGCGAGGTCCTTCACTTCGTTCAGGACGACATGAATGAGAGGACTCAGCCCACGATCTTCTTTTCCCGCAGCGTCGCGATCTCCGCGGCGCCGAGGCCGGCGAGTTCGGTCAGCACCTGATCGGTATGCTCGCCCAGCGCGGGCGGCGGTCGCGTGTCGTCGACCGGCGTGTCGGAGAAGTGGAAGTTGGAGCCGATCAGCGGCACGTCGCCGACCTTGCTGTGCCTGTAGGTCTTCAGCATGCCGCGGCGCTTCACTTCGGGCTCGTCCAGAGCCTCCTTCATGGTGCGGATCGGGCCGGCCGGGAGGTGGCGCAGCTTCTGCGCCCAGTTCTCCTTGGTGTCGGTCGTCAGCACCTCTTCCATGAGGCGTGTCAACTCGGGCTTGTTGGCCACGCGGTTGGCGACCGTATCGAAGCGCGGATCGGTCACCCATTCGGGGTGGCCCAGCGCCTTGGCTGTGTCGGCGAACAGCTTCTGGTTCGCGACCGCCATGTAGATCTTGCCGTTCGCCGTCTCGAACGAGCTGTTGGGCGCCGAGGCGAAATGGCCGTTGCCAGCCCGCCGCGGCTGCTCGCCGCCGATCAGGTAGTAGGAGCCCATGTTGCCCAGCGACACGAGCGCCGTGTCGTAGAGGGCGAGATCGATCTGCTGTCCCTTCCCGGTGTCGCGGCGCGCATAGAGCGCGGCGTTGACCGCGGCCACCGAGTGGATCGCCGTCATCGTGTCGACGATGGCGATGGCATGGCGCAGCCCCTCGCCATTGGCCTCGCCGTTGACGCTCATCATGCCTGACTCGGCCTGCAGCACGGGATCGTAGCCCGGCCGGTCCGACAGCGGCCCGGTCTGTCCGTAGGCCGAAATCGATAGGTAGATCAGCTTCGGATACTTCGCGGCGACGCTGGCATAGTCGAAGCCGTATTTTTTCAGGACGCCCGGCCGGAAGTTCTCGACCATCACGTCGGCACCGGCGAGGAGCTTGTGCACGATCGCCTGGCCTTCGGGCTTGGTGAAGTCCAGCGCGACGCTCTTCTTGCCCCTGTTGTAGGTCATGAAGAAATGGCTCTCGCCGTTGGGGCCCCCGGCCCGCGGGCCGGCGCCCTTGCGCGTGTCGTCGCCGCCGTCGGGATTCTCGATCTTGATCACTTCGGCGCCCATGTCCGAGAGCATCTGGGTGCACATGGGTCCCGCGATCACGCGGGAAAAATCGATGACACGAATGCCGTCGAGCGGCGGCCGACCTGATTTTGACATGGCTGCAAGGTAGGGCTGCAAGCGGCGCGCTGTCCATCCGATGCACATGCGCTAGAGTCCACTCCCATGGACACATTTCGCACATCGCTGTCTCGCCGCAGCCTCTTCGCTCTCCCTCTCCTCGCCGCCCTGCCTGCCGCTGCGCAGACCGAAACTTTCCCGAACAAGCCCATCCGGATCATCGTGCCCTTCGCGCCCGGCGGCTCGGGCGATATCACGGCGCGTCTGGTCGGCAAGTATATTGAGGAAAAGACCGGCCAGCCCTTCGTGGTCGAGAACAAGCCGGGCGCCAACGGCATCGTCGGCGCGATGTCCGTGAAGGTCGCACCGCCGGACGGCTACACGCTGATGCTGGCCACGACTTCGACCAATGCGGCCAACGTCCACATGTACAAGAATCCGGGCTACGACCCGGAGAAGGATTTCTCCGTCGTCGGCATCATCGGCTCCTCCGGCACCTTCCTCGTGGTGCCGGCCGACAGTCCCTACAAGACCCTGGCCGACCTGCTGGCCGACGCCAAGGCGCGACCCGGCAAGCTCAACTTCGGCTATTTCAATGCGAGCTCGCAGGTGCCGGCCGAGGTTCTGGGCAAGAAGGCCGGCGTCGACTGGCAGGGTGTCGGCTACAAGGCGATCGGTAATGCCTGGAACGACCTCTACGGCGGCGCCATCAACTTCATGTTCGTGGACCTAACCGCCGGGCGCGGTCAGGTCGTCGACAAGAAGGCGCGCGCACTCGCCATCTCGCTTCCCAGTCGCAGCCCGCTCTATCCCGATATCCCGGTCCTCTCCGAAACCTTCCCAGGCTTCACCAGCACGGGCTTCCTGGCCATTGCGGTGCCGAAGGCCACACCGCTGCCGATCCAGCAGCGGCTGAACACGCTGATCAACGAGGCCATCACGGCGCCCGAGAACAACAAGCGCCTGACCGATGAATTCGCCCTCACCGCCAGGCCGCTCACGCTCGAGCAATGTGCGGCGCAGGATCGCGAGGAACGCGCCAAGTGGGCCGACTACGTCAAGATCGCGAAGATCGAACCGCAGTAGCCATCACTCCTGACGCGCCAAAGGGTCACGCCAGCGCGACAGCGGGAGTTCGTCGAACCCGTCACCGTTCGGCGTGGCCTGCCCGGCGGTCTGGCTTTCGCCGAGGGAAGAAGCGGCGACGGCTTCTGCCCGCGCCTTCAGGAAGACTTCTGCGGCCTTCTCCCCCTCGGCGATCAGGCGACCGATGTTCTCGGAGCCGCGATCGATCTTGCCCTCGTAGTCGAGCAGATCCTGAAGCTCGGCCGGCATTTCGATACAGGGAATGTGGTAGGGCTTGGCACCATCGGTGTGGAACGACTTCGGGATCCGGACGGGCGCCTTGATGTCGAAACGGCTGAGGAATTCCGGACGGAAGGCATCGGCCAGGATCAGGTCGTTCATGAACTCGAGATGGCCGAGCTGCTGGAACAGCGAGATGTTGCCCTCGAGCTGATTGCGCCGGTCGACGATCTCGCCCGGCTTCAGAGGCACACGCCGACTGGCGGTCGGGTTGATCTTGATCAGCCAGACCTCGTCGGGAATGTTGGCTTCGCCGACCGAGCGCGGGCGGATCAGTTCCTCGACGGGCGGGTTGTCCGAGAAGAGCCCGTCCCAGTAGGCATCCTGTCCGATCTGCACCGCCGGAAAGATGTTTGGCACCGCGCAGGAAGCCAGGACGTGCTCGACCCGGATGGGCTCGTGCGCGGACACGAACTTGGCGAGCGCGCCGCTGGTCACGTTGGCGGCGCCGAGCATCAGGACCGGCCGCTGCGGCTTCGCCCCCCACGAGGCGATCTCCGCGAAGTCGATGTGCTTCTCGAGCAACCCGCGGAAATCGGAGAAGCCCGTGCGCTGCCCCGTCGTCATGAACTCCATCATCGACTGCATGAGCAGCGACGACGGGCTGAGCTGCAGCGTCGGCATGATGCCCGCGTTCACCAGCCGGACCGATTCGACGATGAAGCTGTTGATCGCGTGCTCGATCGGCCCCTGGGCGGTGTTCTCCTCCCAGAAATCCATCATGCGCTTCCAGACGGGCCGCTCGCCCTTCATGAAGGAGTACCAGAGCAGCGTGGCGCAGACGGCGCCGCCCGACGTACCGCTGATGGCGACGAACTCGAACTCGTCCTTCAGCCGGCCCTGTCCCTGAGCCTGACAGAGCGCTTTCAAGGCGCCGGCGGTAAAGGCGGTCTGGCTGCCGCCGCCCTGACAGGCGAGGGCAATCTTGGTCCTGGGCATCGAGCGTTCCTTTGGAGGGCCAATATAGTGTAGCGCGGCGCGGGCAAGTTCGCCCATGCGACCGGTCGGACCGGTCCCGTCTACACATAGCCGAAATTCGACAGGCGAAGCGGCTTGCAAATTGCATGGCGACGCTCGCCAAATGACGGCCACTGATTTCGGGAGGAAGACGAGTGCCGGTATCCGATCCGATCGCATTGGAGCTCTTCAAGAACGCCATCTTCTCGATCGCCGACGAAATGGCGCTCACGGTCTTCCGGACGACCTATTCCGGCGTGCTCAAGGACAACATGGACTATTCGACGGGTTTCGCCGACGCCAACGGCAAGCTCGCGGCCCAGGGCCTGACCCTGCCGGGCCATCTCGGCTCCGTGCCGACGGCGATGGAATCGATCATGCGGCACTTCAAGGACGACATGGCGCCGGGCGACGTCTTCATCATGAACGACCCGTTCGACGGCGGCATGCACCTGCCCGACATCTTCGTGATCAAGCCGCTGTTCCACGAGGGCGAGCGGCTGGCCTTCGCCTGCACCGTCTGCCACCACATCGACGTCGGCGGCCGGGTCGCCGGTTCGAACGCCTCGGATTCGACGGAGATCTACGCCGAGGGGCTGCGCATCGCGCCGATGAAGCTTTACGACAAGGGCATTCTCAACAAGACCATCATGACGTTCATCGAGAAGAACGTCCGCCTGCCCGTCCAGCTGTTCGGCGACCTGCGCGCCCAGCTCGCGGCCTGCCATATCGGCGAGAAGCAGTTCGCCGAGCTGGTCTCACGCCATGGAGCAGAAGAGACGAAGTTCTATCTCAACGAAGTCATCGACTATGCCGAGCGCCTGACGCGGGCGGCGATCCAGGAGCTTCCCGACGGCCAGTGGAGTTTCGAAGACTGGATCGACGATGACGGCGTCGACTACGGCAAGCCGATCCGCCTGTTCGTCACCATCACCAAGAAGGGCGGCCACATGGTGGTCGACTGGACGGGCACCAACCCGCAGGTGAAGGGCGCGATCAACAACACGCTCTCCTTCACCAAGGCCGCCTCCTACACCGGCGTGCGCTCGGTGCTGCCGCCGGGCATCCCCAACAACGAAGGCGTGTTCCGCGCCATCGAGGTGATCTGCCCGCCGGGCACGGTGGGCAACGGCGTGCTGCCGGCGGCCTGTGCGGCGCGCGGCCTGACCGGCTTCCGCATGACCGACTGCATGTTCGGCGCGCTCGCCATGATGCTGCCCGACCGCGTGAAGGCAGCGGGCGACGGCGGCAACACCGGCATCTCGATCGGCGGCTACGATTCGGAGCGCAAACCCTTCGTCTATGTCGACTTCACCTGCGGCGCCTGGGGCGCGCGGCCCTTTGCCGACGGGCTCGACGGCAACTCACACATGTTCGCCAACATGGCCTCGCATTCCATCGAAGTGACCGAGGCCGAGCAGCCGATCCAGCTGCTGGCCTACGAGTTCGTGGCCGACAAGGCGGGCGCCGGAAAGTATCGCGGCGGCGTGCCGTTCCGGCGCGACTACAAGTTCCTCGAGACCGAGGGCATGCTGCAGGTCCGCTCCGACCGCCGCGACCATCGGCCGTTCGGCCTCTATGGCGGCAGTCCCGGCGGGCCGTCGGAGAATTATCTCAACCCCGGGGCTGAGAACCGGCTGCTGCCCTCGAAACTCACGATGACCGTCAAGGGCGGCGACATCTTCCGCCATGTGCTAGCCGGTGCCGGCGGCTGGGGCGATCCACTGGAGCGCGATCCCGCCGCGGTCCTGCGCGACGTGCGCAACGAACTGCTCTCGCCCGCGAAGGCGCTCGCCGACTATGGCGTCGTGATTGACACCGGGGTCTGGAAAGTCGACGCGGCGGCGACGGAACGGCGTCGCGCCGAGATCGCCAAGGTGCGCGGCTGGACCGAGACGCCCAAGGTGCAATGGCACGATCCGGCCCCGCTCGCCCGGGCCGCGGAGTAGCCAACATGACCGTGACCTACCGCGTCGGTGTCGATATCGGCGGCACCTTCACCGACATCGTGCTGCTCGGCTCCGACGGCACCATCCACACCAAGAAGATCTCCTCGAGCGTCGGCAACTACGCCCAGGCAATCGTCGACGGGTTGAGTGAGGTCTTCCGCGAGACCGGGCTCGACGGCGGTGCCATCGAGGAGATCCGCCACGGCACGACGGTCGCGTCCAACGCGATCCTCGAACACAAGGGCGCCCGCGTCGGATTGATCACCACCAAGGGCTTCCGCGACGTGCTGGAGATCCGCACCCTGCGCATGCCCAAGCTGTACGATCTCGGCTGGACCAAGCCCGAGCCACTGGTCGAGCGTTATCTGCGTCGCGTGGTCGACGAGAGGGTCGACCATGCCGGCAAGATCGACCGCGCCCTCGACCCGGCCGATGCGGAACGCGCCGTCGACGCACTGCTGGCCGAGAAGGTCGAGGCGATCGCCATCTGCCTGCTGAACTCCTTCGCCAATCCAACGCACGAGCTGATGCTGCGCGACCTCGTCGCCCGGAAGGCACCGCACCTGCCGCTCAGCGTTTCCTGCGAGGTGCTGCCCGAGATCAAAGAATACGAGCGGACCTCGACCACGGTCATCAACGCCTATGTGATGCCGATCGTGGCGACCTACCTGCATGCGCTGCGGCGCGGGCTCGATGGTGCCGGCATTCCGGCGCGCCTGCTCTTGATGCAATCGAACGGCGGCCTCACGACCGACACCGCCGCCGCCGAGCGGCCGATGAACATCATCGAATCGGGCCCGGCCGGCGGCGTCGTCGGTGCCCAGGCGCTGGCCCGCGCCAAGAACCTCGAGAAGATCATCACCTTCGACATGGGCGGTACCACCGCCAAGGCCTCGATGGTCGAGGACGGCGAGGTCGCGCGCGCCCAGGAGTATGCGGTGGGCGCCGGCATCATGATCGGTTCGCGCCTGCTCACCGGCGCGGGCTACACGCTGAAGGTCCCGGCGATCGACCTCGCCGAGGTGGGCGCAGGCGGCGGCAGCCATGTCTGGATCGATCCGGGCGGCGCGCTGCAGGCGGGACCGGAAAGCGCCGGCGCCTTCCCCGGCCCGGTCTGCTACGACAAGGGCGGCACGGCGCCGACCATCACCGACGCCAACGTGCTGCTGGGTTACATCAACCCCGGCCATCTCGTGGGCGGCGCCGTAAAGCTCAACGCCGACAAGGCGCGCGCCGTGTTCGAGGAGAAGATTGCCAGGCCTCTCGGCATGACCGTCGAGCGCGCGGCCTACGGCGCGCACCTGATCGCGGCCTCCAACATGATCCGCGCCATCAAGGCGGTGTCGACCGAGCGCGGCCGCGATCCGCGCGAATTCTCGCTGTTCGCCTTCGGCGGCAACGGACCGCTGTTCGCCGCCGGCATGGCGGCGGCGCTGGGCATCGGCAAGGTGATCGTGCCGCCGTCCGCCGGGCTCTTCTCGTCCTTCGGCCTGCTCTACGCCGATGTCGAGCACCACTATGCCCGGACCTTCCGGCGCCTGCTGCGCCAGGCCGATCTCGGCGAGATCGATCGCGCCTGGACCACGATGGCGGAACAGGCCGACGGCCAGCTCGCCGCCGAGGGCTTCACGGGCGCGGGCGCCCGGCTGAAGCGCTCCGCGGCGCTGCACTACAAGGGCCAGAGCTACGAGCTCACGGTGCCGGTGCCGGACGGCCCGATCGACGCCCGCATGGTCACGCATCTGGAGGAAGCCTTCGGCCAGGAGCATGAGCGCACCTACGGCCATCGCGCCGGGCCGGACGAGCCGGTCGAGCTGGTCGCCATCCAGCTGGTGGGCGCGGGCTTGCGCGAGGGTAGCGGCGTGCCCCGGAACGTGCGGCCGAGCCGCGCAGAGGCGAAGGGCCAGGCCTCGCGCCGCGCCTGGTTCGGCGACAGGCACGGCTGGATGGAGACGCCGGTCGTGAGCCGCCTCGACCTCTCCGTGGCGCAGACCGGCCCGCTGATCATCGACGAATACGACACGACTTGCGTCGTTCCGCCCGGCGCCCGCGCCGAGCGCGACAGCGCGGGGAACATCGTGATTACGCTGGCGCCGGCGGCCTAGGTCGCCGCCATCTGCGGCAGCCACAGCGCAATCTGCGGCCAGATCGACAGGACCAGCAGCATCAGCAGCATGGTGATGACGAAAGGCGACGTGCCGAGGATCACGTCGTCGATGCGGCCCTTCTTGCGCAGGCCCTGGACGACATAGAGGTTGATGCCGACCGGCGGCGTGATCATGGCCAGTTCCATCAGGATGATGATCATGATGCCGAACCAGATCGGATCGTAGCCGGCCTTGATCATGATCGGCGCGATGATCGGCACCGTCGCCACCATCATCGACAGTGTCTCCATGAACATGCCGAGGATGAAGTAGAAGATCACCACGACGATCAGCAGCTGGACCTTCGACAGGCCGAGGCTGGTGATGAAGCGATTGACCTGGCCGGTGAGGCCGATCGAGGTGATGACGAAGTTCAGGAAGTAGGCCGCGAGCAGGATCGCCATGATCATGGCGGTGGTGCGCATCGTCCCCTCGAAGGCGTTCAGGAGGGTGCGCAGCGTCAGCCGGCGATAGGCCGCGGCGATGCCGATGGAGGCGATCACGCCCAGCGCCGCCGATTCCGTGGCAGTCGCCCATCCCGCATAGATCGAGCCGATGACTGACAGGAAGATCACCAGCGGGGGAATGAGATCGGGAAGGGCCGCGATCCGCTGAGCCCAGCTCGTCGAGGTCGGCTTGCCACCCATCGCCGGCCGCACGAGGCAGATCACCAGCACCGTCAGGCTGAACAGGCTGGCCAGGACGAGACCGGGAATGAAGCCCGCCAGGTAGAGCTTGGGGATCGACGTCTCGGTCAGCACCCCATAGACGATCATGTTGATCGAGGGCGGGATCAGGATGCCCAGCGTGCCGCCGGCGGCGATGGTACCGAGGAACAGCCGCTCGGAATAGCCGCGCTTCTCGACCTCGCCGAGCGCCACGGTCCCGATGGTCGCCGCCGTCGCCACGCTCGATCCGGACGTTGCCGCGAACATGGCGCAGGCTGCGATGTTGGAATGCATCAGGCCGCCGGGCAGCCACGGCACCCACAGGACCAGCGCATTGTACATGCGTTCGGCCATGCCGGAGCGCAGCAGGATCTCGCCCAGCAGCACAAAGAACGGAATCGCCACAAGCAGGAAGTTGTTCGACGTGCCCCAGGCGATCTCGCCCATCGCCAGCGACAGCGGCAGCTTCGAATAAATGCCCGACAGCGACAGGCCGAGGATGCCGAGGCCGGCAGCGACCGGAATCGCCAGAGCCAGCAGGCCGATGAGAATGAGGAGCGTGACGATGAGCATGTCAGGCGCTTCCCTCGCGATCCTGCCGGCCCTTGAGGTCGCGAATCTCGTCCTCGACTTCCTCCTCTGCCGACCGCGTGCTGATCAGTTGCGCCATGCCGTTCAGATCGCCGGCCAGGGCGAGCCGCAGCGACTGCACGATGATCACGATCGCGATGCCGACAAAGGCCACCAGACCTGCGATCCAGAGGAACTGGGGAATGATGGTCGGCGTCTCCAGGGCGGATTGGCTGCGCGATTCCGACGTCCAGGATTGACCGACGACGCCCAGCCCGTGCCACAGGGTCAGCGCGAAGAAGGCGGTGAACAGAACCAGGGCCAGGAGATCGAGCGCCAGCCGCAGCTTCTGCGGAAACAGCACGTAGAGCGAGTCGATCCGGATGTGCGCCCGGTCGAGCAAGGCCGCCCCCAGGCCCCAGGTCGTCCCGATCGCCAGTGAATACCCGGCCAGTTCGTCGGCACCGCCGATCGAGCGCGCGAGGAACTTGCGCATCAGCACGTCGATGCCGATCAGCACCGCAGCCAGGAGAACCAGCGCACCACCGAACCAAAGGCCCCACTGGGCGAAGCGACGGACTCCGATCATGAGAGCAGCCGCCGGCTACGGCGTGGGCGCCTGCAGGCCGAGCGTCTTGCCGACGGTCTCGTTCCATTCCTTCGCGCAGGCTGCTCCGCAGCGCTTGGCCCATCCGGCGAGCACCGCACCCTCGACCAGCTTCTTATGGGCCTCCATCTCCTCGGGCTTGACCGGCACGATGGTGGTCTTGGCGAGCTTGCCCATGGTGCAGGGCTGCTTGCCGGTGTTGCAGTTGTCGGCCTCGCCGGTCGTCGTCTCGATCGTTTTCCACATCTTGTCTTCGTAGGCCTTGAACTGCTCGGTCAGGAAAGCCTGCGTCTTGGGATCGAGCCGCTTCCAGGTGTCGAGGTTGACCGCCAGGACGTTGATGCTCCAGCCCAGCGACATCGGGTAGATCGACTTGGTGACCTCGGCCCAGCCGGCGGTGTTGCCCGACAGGCTGCCGGTCACGCCGCAATCGACCACGCCGTTGTTGAGCGCCGGGACAACCTCGGCAAAGGCCATGCTGACAGCCGTGCCGCCCACTCCGCTCAGGAAGTCGCGCATCGTGTTGTTGAACACGCGGATCTTCTTGCCCTTGAGCCCCTCGAGGCCGGCCAGTACGTCCCGGCACCAGAAGACCTGGGGCGTGTTGCCGCCGAAGGCCAGCAGCTTGGCATTCCAGTTCTTCTGCATCTGGCGGTCGATCACGGCGCGATAAGCATTGCAGGCTTCGCGCGCCTTGGCCGGCGTGAGCGTGAGGCCGGCGAGATCGCACGCCTCGAATCGCGGATCGTCGCCGGCCATCTTGGAAATATCCATGGCGGCGAAGTCCATCACGCCGAGCTTCAGCAGCCGCAGCATGGTCTTGTCGTCGATGCCCATCTGGTCGAGCGGCGTCACGTCGACGGTGATCGCGCCCTTGGAAGCCTCGGGGATCGTCTTGCGCCAGAACGGCAGCTCGTCATGGATCGAGACCGGAGTCGGGCTGTTCAGCCCGATCACCTTGAACTGGCTCTTGGGCAGATCCTGCGCCGCGGCGACTGAGACGAAGGCGGCAGCAAGAGCCAGACCGGACAGCAAACGATGGAACATGCGAACCCCCTGGTCGTCCCCGAATTTCCAGAGACGATGCAGCAAATTGCATGCCACGCGTTGGCGATGGGCTGCCTCATCGCAGCCCGGTCAGCGTCCCTTGCCGAGCTTGGTGACGGTGATGGCGCCGTTGACCCGTTCGGCCTCGAACTCGATCCTGTCGCCTGCCTTCATCCTGTCGAGCATGGCGGGATCGGCGACGCGGAACACCATGGTCATCGCGTCCATGTCGAGGCTCTTGATGGGCCCGTGCTTGAGCGTGACCTTCCCCGCGGACTTGTCGACCTTGATGACTTCGGCCTGCACCATGCCGCTGTCGGCCCATGCGGACACCGAGAATGCGATCGCGACCAGCATCGCCGTGACGATCTTCCTGAACATGCAGACCTCCGCTCCTGAAGGGACTCACTCGACGACGATGGTGCCGGTCATGCCCGCCTGGCGATGTCCGGGGATGAGGCAGGAGATGTCGAACGTGCCCGCTTTGGTGAACTGCCAGAGGATCTCGCCGGTCGCCCTGGGCTTCAGGCGCTTCGCGTTGGGATCGTCGTGTTCCATGTCGGGGTTCTTCTCCATCTCCTTCATGTGCTTCAGGTTCTCCTCGACGGTGCCGATGACGAACTCGTGGTCGACGGCGCCGTTGTTGCGGAGCTGGAAGCGCACCTGCTCGCCCTTCCTGAATCTGAAGCCGTCGGGAAGGAACAGCATCTTCCCCTCGTCCTCGCGGAAGACGACCTGGACGATGCGCGCCGGCTTCTTCGGATCTCCCGGCCTGCCGTACGCCGTCTCGCCGCCGTGATCGTGGCCTTCGCCCGGTGCATGGCCGGGTGCCGCGAGGGCCGCGCCGGCCAGCAGGGCCGCGACGATCGATGCGGTCAGGAACGTTCCGGTTTTCACGATTGCCTCCTTGGTGGAACTATTTGTGGGAGTCATGGGACGACGGCTTGACCACGCGCGCCGGTGCGCCGCCGGGTTTGGTAGCCGGTACGGGCGTGGGCGCGCGGGTGGTGGCGGGCGGCGGCCCCGTCCATTCCCAGGCCACCGTTCCGGGCGGATGCTGGTACCAGCCGGGGTCCTTGTAGTCGTTCGACCCGATGCCCTCGCGCACCTTCACGACGGAGAACATGCCGCCCATCTCGACGGCGCCGAACTGGGCGAAGCCGGTCATCATCGGCAGCGTGTTGTCCGGCAGCGGCATCTCCATCTCGCCCATGTCGGCCATGCCGGCGCTGCCCATCGGCATGTAGTCGGGCACCAGGCGCTTCATCCGTTTGGCGAACTGCTTCTTGTCGACTCCGATGAAGGTGCGGAGGTCATGACCCATCGCGTTCATCGTGTGGTGCGACTTGTGGCAGTGGATCGCCCAGTCGCCGGGGTAGATTGCGTCGAACTCGTAGGCGCGCATGGCACCCACCGGGATGTCGATCGTGACCTCGGGCCAGCGCGCCTCCGGTCGCACCCATCCGCCGTCGGTGCAGGTGACCTCGAAGTCGTAACCGTGCATGTGGATCGGGTGGTTGGTCATGGTGAGATTGCCGACGCGCACGCGCACCCTGTCTCCCTTCGCCACGACCAGGGGGTCGATGCCTGGGAACACCCGGCTGTTCCAAGTCCACATGTTGAAGTTCAGCATCTCTGCGACTTTCGGCACGTAGCCGCCGGGCTCGATGTCGTAGGCGCTCAGCAGGAACACGAAGTCGCGGTCGACGCGATGCTGCTTCGGATCGCGGGGATGGACGACGAAGAAGCCCATCATGCCCATCGCCATCTGCACCATCTCGTCGGCATGCGGGTGGTACATGAAGGTCCCGCTCTTCATGAGCTGGAACTCGTAGACGAAGGTCTTGCCCGGCTTGATGTGAGGCTGGGTGAGCCCTCCGACGCCGTCCATGCCGCACGGCAGGAGCTGGCCATGCCAGTGGACGGTCGTGTGCTCCGGCAGGCGATTGGTCACGAAGATGCGCACCTTGTCGCCCTCGACCGCCTCGATCGTCGGACCGGGGCTTTGGCCGTTGTAGCCCCACAGGCGCGCCGTCATGCCGGGCGCGATCTCGCGCTCGACCGGTTCGGCGACGAGATGGAACTCCTTCCAGTCGCCGTTCTGCCGCCACGGCAGTGTCCATCCGTTCAGCGTCACGACGGGCTGGTAGTCGGGTCCGCTGGTCGGATAGAGCGGCGGCTGCATCGTGTTCGTGGTGGTGGTCGGGGCCTCGGGAATCGACTGCGCCTGGACGCGACCGCTGACGGCGGCGGCGCCGAGGAGTGCGAGACCCGATGCTCCGACGAGATCACGCCGGGAAATGCTCATGTCGTTCTCCTTTCCTAGAGTCCGAGGGGAATTGTTTCGGGAGGCGGGGTCGTGTTGATCACGCCGGACGGCGGCACCGTGCCACCGACGATCAGAGCCGCCTGGAGGTCGGCGACGGCCAGGTGGTAGTCGCGCAAGGCGTCGAGCGACGCGATGTTCGCGTTGATCCGCTCGCGCTCCTCGATCAGCACCTCGAAGACGTCGGTGAGCATCCCGTTGTATCGAAGGAGCACCTCGGACGAGATCTGGCGCCGCAGCGGAACGATGCGCGACTGGTAGTAGCGCGCGATGTCATAGGTCGCGCGATACGTCGCATAGGCGACACGCGCCTCCGAGCGGGCGTTGACCGACCGTTCGACGAGCCTGTTGATCGCCCGCATGTAGATCTCCTGGGCGGCCGTCACGCGGGCCTGGCCGGTGTCGAAGATGGGGATCACGATGCCGAGTTCGATCCCGTACCTGTTCTTGGACGTCTGCTCGCCCGTGCTGCCGGTTTCGACCTCGTTTCGGAAGCCGAGGCCCAGTTCCAGGAACGAGAGATAGCGCGTGGCATTCACGAAGTTCGCCGACTTCGCCAGTGTCACGATCTCGTACCGAAGGATGATCAGGTCGACGCGCCGTCTCATCGCATCGACCTCCACGTCGGCCAGCGCGTCGGCGGCGGCCGGCAGGACCGGGAGCCGGGAGGGAAGCCTGTAGGCGAGATCGCTTCCCCAGAGACCGAGGATGCGGGTCAGGGTCTCTCGCGACGTGGTAACCGCCAGCCGCGCCTGCGCGACCTGGACGCTCAGGTCGGCATAGAAAGCGGAAACGCGCGCCTGGTCGAGCTTGTTGGCTGCGCCGGTCTCGCCGAGCTGCTTCATCATCTGTGCCGAGGCATCGGCCGTCTGGCGCGCCTGCTCGAGCAGGGCGAGGCGCTGCTGGGCGGCGAGCGCGCGGACATAGGCACGCCGCACGTCGATCGTCAGGCTGAGCGTCGTTGCGACCGCGCGATAGCGCGCCTCCTCGAACTCGCGCTTCGCGATCTCGGTCCTGGCGGGCAGCGTCGCGAAGGCCAGCAGGTTGCCGACGAGCTGGAAACCGAACTCCACGAAGCTTCCCGTGCCGAACGTGCGGTTCAAGGTGATTGCGGGATTGGGCGGCAGGCTCGTCTGGACATACTCGGCTTCCGAGATTCCCAGGTCGTTGTAGGCCGCCTGCAGGCCGCGATTGTTCAGGAGCGCGATCTGGACGGCCGCCTCCTCGCTGAGCGGCTCCGCCAGCAGGGACTGCACGCGCTCGCGGGCCCGTCGCATGTCTTCCGGCGAGGAGATCTTCACGGCGTCGCGGCCGATCTCCCGGCGAACGCCGTCCGTGACCGGCGCCATGCCGCCATCGTCGGTGAACTTCGCGCAACCGGCGGCCAGCAGTCCGACGAGGGTGACGGCGGCCACCCGCGAAAGGGCGCTCATTGCGACCGCCCGGCCGCGGGGGCGACGCGATCGTTGAGTTCCCGCCACGGCTTCAGGCCGACCGGCGCATGGGGCGCGGTGCCGGACATCACCGGCTGGTACGGCGTCCCGATGATGGCGGCATCGGGGCTGGAAGCGTCGTCAGGCGACAACGCAGGCAAGGGAGGCGCGGCGCATGCGGCCGCTCCAAGCGCAAGCATGGCTGGAATCAGGAATCTCATGGCAGAAGCCCGGGCAGAATTGACGTGGACGCAACGGGGCGAGCCTCGCGGCCGGACGGCGGCGAGCTGCCTGCGTTCGCGCAAGTCGGACGTCGGAGCTAGCGAGCCGGGGAACGACTCGCGACCAGACACACGCTTATGGCGCGAACGCGGTCAGGTGAATCTGGGAGGACGTTCCGAACGGCCGCCGCAACGGCCCTCGAGCAGGTCGCTCATGAGCGTCGGGACCGATGACGCGATCCCGGGACCTGCCCAGGCATCGATGCCGGGGGCGGCCATCGCTGCATGGCAGGCAATGGTGCAGCAGCCTTCGTCGTGGTTTGCCATGCCGCCGCCCGGACAGGTGTCGGCCTCGTGCGCGGCAGGCGCCTCCGTTCCGTCCGGCAGGCTCGCTGCCGGCGTGGCCGACTCCTCGTACGCGACAGGCTGCGAAGCCATGACGGTCACGGGACGGTCATCCGCCTGGGTATGACCACCATGGGCATGACTGCCATGAGCAGACGCAGCGCCAGCGGCAAGCACCCACGCCGCGAACGCAAGCAGGAGCGCTTGTGCGATCTTCCTCAGCGGGCGGATGGGGGTCATCGGCATTCCTCGTCAGCGCCTGCGACTATCCAGCACTTCGAGTATCTCGTCGATCTTGATCTGCCGGTCCTTTTCCGAGCCGGCATGAAAGGCATGCGCCACGCAATGCTGCAGGTGATCGCCCAGCGTCTCCTGCTCGACCTTGTCGAGCGCGGCGCGCACAGCGCGGATCTGCGTCAGCACGTCGATGCAGTAGCGCTCCTCCTCGATCATGCGCGCCACGCCCCGCACCTGCCCCTCGATCCGGCTGAGGCGCGCGAGCTGCGACTTCTTGAGCTTGTCGTCCATCCTTGAACCATACCCCCGTAGGGTATAGATAGCAAGCATGAGTCACGCCTGCTGCCACGCGTCACACGCGCCCGCCACTGCGGCTCCGGCCGCGGACCCCAATATCGCCATCGATCCCGTCTGCGGGATGAAGGTGAAGATCGAGGGCGCGAAGAACACGACCGTGCATGAGGGGCAGACCTATTACTTCTGCAATCCCAAGTGCCTGCAGAAGTTCACCGCGGAGCCCGCGCGATACCTGAAGGCCGAGGAGGCGCCGCCCGCGCCGCCGGTCGCGCCCGGCACGATCTTCACCTGCCCCATGCATCCCGAGATCCGCCAGGTCGGACCGGGAAGCTGCCCGATCTGCGGCATGGCGCTGGAGCCCGCCGAGATCTCCCTCGACGACGGCCCGAACGTGGAGCTGGTCGACATGACGCGCCGCCTGTGGATCGGCGGCGCTCTCAGCGTCCCGCTCGTGGCGCTCGACATGGGCGGCCACCTGTTGGGCCTGCACGAGTTCCTGCCTCACGGCATCGTGCCCTGGCTGATGCTGGCGCTCGCGACACCGGTGGTCCTGTGGGCCGGCTGGCCCTTCTTCGTGCGCGGCTGGCAGTCGGTACAGACCGGCCATCTCAACATGTTCACCCTGATCGCACTCGGCACTGGCGTCGCCTGGGCCTACAGCGTCATGGCAACCGTGGCGCCCGGCCTGTTCCCCGCCGGCCTGCGCGGCACCGACGGGTCGGTGCCGGTCTATTTCGAGCCGGCGGCGGTGATCGTCGTGCTGGTGCTGGTGGGACAGGTCCTGGAACTGCGCGCCCGCGACGCGACCGGCGGCGCCATCAAGGCGCTGCTGGGACTGGCCCCGCGCACCGCGATGCGCATCGACGCCAACGGCAACGACACGGAAGTGGCGATCGACCGGATCGCGGTCGGTGACCGGCTGCGCGTGCGGCCGGGCGAAAAGGTGCCGGTCGACGGCGCGGTGATCGAGGGTGCGGGATCGGTCGATGAATCGACCATCACCGGCGAGCCCATGCCGGTCTCCAAGGCGGCGGGAGCCAAGGTGATCGGCGGCACCGTGAACGCCAGCGGCACCTTCGTCATGAAAGCCGAGCTGGTCGGCAGCGACACGATGCTGTCGCGCATCGTCAAGATGGTGGCCGAGGCGCAGCGCAGCCGCGCGCCCATCCAGCGCCTGGCCGACATCGTCGCCGGCTGGTTCGTGCCGGCGGTGATCGCCGTCTCGGTGATCGCCTTTGCCGCCTGGTCGATCTGGGGCCCGTCGCCCGCGTTTTCCTACGCGCTGGTGGCGGCGGTCTCCGTGCTGATCATCGCCTGCCCCTGCGCGCTGGGTCTCGCCACGCCGATGTCGATCATGGTCGGTGTCGGCCGCGGCGCCGCCGCCGGCATCCTGATCCGCAATGCCGAGGCGCTCGAACGGTTGGAGAAGGTCGATACTCTCGTGATCGACAAGACCGGCACCTTGACGCTCGGCAAGCCGAGTCTGGCGAGCGTGGAGTCGTTCGACCGTCTGTCCGGGGACGAGATCCTCCGGCTGGCCGCCAGTCTCGAGCGCGGCAGCGAACATCCCATCGCAGCGGCGATCCAGGCCGGCGCGCGGGCACGCGGCGTCTCGACCGCTTCTGTCGAGGGCTTTGCCTCCCCCGCCGGCAAGGGCGTGTCCGGCACGGTCGATGGAAGCCGCCTGCTGCTGGGCAACGCCGCCTTCCTGCGCGAAGCCGGTGTCGATGTCGCCGACGCCGACGCGAAAGCCGACGCGCTGCGCCTTGACGGCGCCACGGTCGTGCTGCTGGCCGTCGACGGCCGGGCCGAAGGGCTGCTGGCGGTGAGCGATCCCGTGAAGCAGACGACGCCGGAGGCGCTGAAGCGCTTGCGCGACGCCGGCCTGCACATCGTCATGCTGACCGGCGACAACCGGCGCAGCGCTGCCGCAGTGGCCGGTCGGCTGGGCATCGACGCGGTCGAAGCCGAGGTCCTGCCGGAGGACAAGGCGCGGATCGTCCAGAAGCTCAAGGCCGAGGGCCGCGTGGTCGCCATGGCCGGCGACGGCATCAACGATGCGCCCGCTTTGGCCGCGGCCGATGTTGGCATCGCCATGGGCACCGGCACCGACATCGCCATCGAGAGCGCCGGGATCACCCTGGTGAAAGGCGACCTCCTGGGCATCGCCCGCGCCCGTCACCTCTCCCGGGCGACCATGGCCAACATCCGCCAGAACCTGTTCTTCGCCTTCGTCTACAACGCGGCCGGCGTGCCGGTGGCGGCGGGCGCGCTCTATCCCCTCCTCGGCATCACCCTCAGCCCCGTCCTCGCGGCGGCGGCCATGGCGCTCAGTTCGGTCAGCGTCATCGGAAATGCACTCCGACTGCGACGACTGGAGATCTGAGCCGCTGCGACATTTTCGGGAGGGTCGTGTCGCTTTGCGCTTGATCTGCAGCGGGCTCCGCCGGAAATTGACCGAACCATGCGCCTGATCCATCGATCGCACCGCGCCGCCAACGCTGTCCGGACCGTGTCTCCGAGCGGCGAGCTGTTCGTTGCCTCGATCGTGATCTGCATGATCCTGGCGTCGTTCGGCGATGCGGTCGATCCGACCTGGTTCGGCGAGGCAGGACTGGAGTTCGCCATCTTCGATCTGGGCGGCGAATTTTCGGTTCTGGCGATGCGTCACTGGCATCTCCTCGAGCTGCTGCTGGCCGGCGGCGTGATGGCCGCGGGCATCATGATCCTGCGCATCGTGGCCGGTGCCTTCTTCCGGCCGCTCGATCCCGCCGACTCCGGCGCCGTCGAGAAGGTGCCCATCAAGCTCTGACGACTGGCTGAAACGCCTGCGACCGCCGCTCCTTCGGGAGCGCGCGGCGTCGGCACGCATTCACTCGTTGTTGGAGATTTTCATGGAACTCGAACTGTTTTCGGGCGCCTTCTTCTCGGCGCTGCTCGCCATCATCCTGATCGACCTCGTGCTGGCGGGCGACAATGCCCTCATCATCGGCCTGGTCGCGCGCAATCTTCCCAAGGAAAGCCAGAATAGGGTCATCTTCTGGGGCACCTTCGGCGCCATCGCCATCCGTGCCCTGATGGCCATCCTCGTCGTCTACATCCTGGCCGTGCCGGGCTTCATGCTGGCCGGTGGCCTCGCGCTGGTCTGGATCGCACGCAAGCTGCTCACGCCCCAGGACAGCGCCGAGGAGAGCCACCTCGTCAAGGCGCCGGCCGCGAGCTTCGCCGCGGCGGTGCGCACGATCATCATCGCCGACGCGGTGATGGGCATCGACAACGTGCTGGCCATCGGCGGCGCGTCGCACGGCTCGATCCTGCTGATCCTGCTGGGCCTCGCCATCAGCGTGCCGATCATCGTCTGGGGCAGCCAGCTCGTGATCAAGCTGGTCGACCGCTACCCGTCCGTTATCCTGCTGGGCGGCGCGGTGCTGTGCTGGACCGCCTACGGGATGATCGTCCGCGAGCCGATGCTGGTGTCGTGGTTCGAAGCCCATCCGGCCGCCAAGCTGGTCTTGGCCGTACTGGCTTTCTCGATCGCGCTGGCGCCCTGGTACGCGGAACGTCTCAGCGAGTCGATGAAGCCGCTGACGGTGCTCCTCCCTGCCATCCTGATCTGGATGCTGGGCTTCGAAGTCGCTGCCAGCGTCTGGAAGGTCCAGGCCGACTATCTGATGGCGACCACCCAGGGCGAGTACCTGATGGAAGGCCTGCGCTGGATCGGCTGGCTGCCGCTCGCCGCGCTCTTCCTGTGGGTGCGTGAGCGGCTCGTGCTGCGCAGCGCGCGTCTCGCCCGCAGCCCGCAGTAAGGCTGGAGCAACCAATCCCTTCTCCTCCCCCGCAAGTCGGGGGAGGAGAAAGGTTTCTTACGACACCGACAGTTCGGCGCCGGTCAGGCGTCGATAGGCCTCGAGGTAGCGCTTGCTGGTCGCCTCGACGACTTCGGGCGGCAGCTTGGGCGGCGGCGCCTCGCCGTTCCAGCGCCCGGCGTGGCGCTCGACGTCGAGCCAGTCGCGCAGCGGCTGCTTGTCGAAGCTGGGCTGCGGCTTTCCTTCTGCATAGCCATCGAGCGGCCAGAAGCGCGAGGAATCCGGCGTCATCACCTCGTCGATCAGCAGGATCTTTCCGGCGGCCGTGCGACCGAACTCGAACTTGGTGTCGGCGATGATGATGCCCTGCTTCAGCGCGACGTCGCGGCCGCGCGTGTAGACGAGACGGGTCAGCCGTTCGAGTTCGGCGGTGACGTCGGCGCCCAGCACCTTCTGCATCTCGGCGATGGTAATGTTTTCGTCGTGGCCGCTCTCGGCCTTGGTCGCCGGGCTGAAGATCGGCGGATCGAGCCGGCCGCTCTCCTTCAGTCCCTTGGGCAGGGTCTCGCCGGCAAGGGTTCCGGACTTGGCGTATTCGCGCCAGGCCGAGCCGGTGATGTAGCCGCGCACCACGCATTCGATGGGAAATACCGTCCCGCGCCGGCAGAGCATGGCGCGACCGGCGATCTCGGCACGGTGCCCCTTCAGCGCCGGCACCGCGGCAATGATCTCGTGGGCGTCGGCCGAGATCATGTGATGATCGACGAGGTCGCCCAGCTGGCGGAACCACCAGGCGCTGACCTGGGTCAGCACGGCGCCCTTCTGCGGGATGGGCTCGGCCATCACCACGTCGTAGGCGCTCACCCGGTCGGTCGCGACCAGCAGCAGCCGGTCGGCATCCACCACATAGACATCGCGCACCTTGCCGCGCGCGATCCGCTCCAGCGGCAGGTCGCTCACCGTCATCAGCATCATCATATCCCTCGTCCTGAGGAGGCCGCGCCGCGGCCGTCTCGAAGGACGGGCCACAGTGCGGATGCCCACCCTTCGAGACGCGGCCCGCGGCCGCTCCTCAGGGTGAGGTTCCTCGTTAACCTTCCTTGCGCAGTTCCTCGAACACTTCCTTCGCGGTGAGCAGCGCCTCGCGCACCGACGGCAGGCCGATATAGCCGCAAAGGTGCATCAGCGCCTCGGACAATTCGTCCTCGGTCCAACCCTGACGACGGGCCATGCGCAGATGAATTGCAAGTTCCGGCCAGCGCGCCTGGGCGGTGTCGGAGATGACGCAGATCAGCGTCTTCGTCTTGAGGTCGAGGCCGGGGCGCGACCACAGCATGCCGAATACCGCCTCGCGGGCGTAGTCGCCGAATTTCTTCATCATGGGGTCGTCGTAGACCCACTTGTTCATGTCGGCGGCGAATTTCTCGCCCATCAGGCTGGCGCGGATTTCGCTGCCCTTCCGGTAGTTCTCGCTCTCGGCCACGGTTTCCTCCTTTGTTACGAATTCTGGACTGCAGCGTCCCGGAATTCGCGGCTAGGATCAATCGTTCGCAGGGGGGAGTCGCGTTACAGAAATGGCCGCCAACGGCACCGCAGTTGAACCCGCTGGCCGGCGGCGCCGGGCAGCGCTGACCCTGGCCGCCCTCGGTGTCGTCTTCGGCGACATCGGCACCAGCCCGCTCTACACCGTCAAGGAGTGCTTCAGCGAGTACACCGGCATCCAGCCGACGCACGACAACGTGCTGGGCATCCTGTCGCTCATCACCTGGGCGCTGATCGTCGTCGTCACGCTGAAGTACGTCGCCGTCGTCATGCGCGCCGACAACAAGGGCGAGGGAGGCGTGCTGGCGCTGATGGCGCTGGTCTCCAGCCAGAGCAACATTCCGTCACCCTGGCGGCGACGGCTCTATCTCATGCTGGGCATTGCCGGGGCCGCGCTGTTCTACGGCGACTGCCTGCTGACGCCCGCCATCTCCGTGCTGAGCGCCGTCGAGGGCCTGACCGTCGCCACGCCAGCCTTCCAGCCGATGGTCATCCCGATTGCGCTCGGAGTCATCGTCGCGCTGTTCTCAGTCCAGCATTTCGGCACCAGCGGCATCGGCAAATGGTTCGGCCCGATCACGCTCCTCTGGTTCGTCGTGCTGGCGCTGCTCGGCATCCACCAGATCGTGCAGCGTCCCGAAGTGCTGATGGCGCTGTCGCCGCACCATGCGATCGGCTTCGCCATACGCGAAAAGATCGTTGCCTTCATCGCGCTGGGAGCGATCACGCTGGCCATCACCGGCGCCGAGGCGCTGTATGCCGACATGGGCCATTTCGGCGCAAAGCCCATCCGGATGGCCTGGCTCGGCCTCGTGTTGCCGGCCCTGCTCCTCAACTACTATGGGCAGGGAGCGCTGATCCTCGAGGATCCGACCGCCCTGGCCAACCCATTCTTCAATCTCGGACCGGATTGGGCGCTTTATCCGCTGGTTGTCCTGGCCACGGCCGCCACGGTGATCGCCTCGCAAGCCACCATCTCCGGCGCCTTCTCGATGGCCAAGCAGGCGGCCCTGCTGGGCCTCAGCCCGCGGGTCCACATCCAGCACACCTCGGCCAGCGAATTCGGGCAGGTCTACCTGCCGGTGGTCAACTGGCTGCAGATGCTGGGCGTCGTCATCCTGATCATGGCGTTCAAGTCGTCGACCAACCTCGCCTCGGCCTACGGCATCGCCGTCACCGGCACGATGCTGATCACGAGCATGCTCGTCTGCGTCATCGCGATACGCAAGTGGAACTGGGGCTGGTCGCTCAGCATCCTCGTCTTCGGCGGCTTCATGGCGCTCGACCTGGCCCTGCTCTCTTCGAACATGCTGAAGTTCCTCGACGGCGGCTGGGTGCCGCTGGCGATTGCCGCGCTGATCTTTCTCTGCATGTGGACCTGGCTGACCGGCCGGGCGGCCGTCGCCAAACACGAGCAGGCAGAAGCGCTGCCTCTGGAAACGCTGCTCGAGAGCATCAACCCGGCCCGCGTGCACCGGCCGCAGGGTACTGCCGTCTATCTGACCGCCACGTCTACCAATGCGCCGCGCTCGCTGATGCACAATCTCAAGCACAACGAGGTGCTGCACGAGCACGTCGTGCTGCTGAGCATCGAGGTCCCTGACATCCCCTTCGTATCATCCGGAGACCGAAGCCAGGTTACGCATCTCGGCAAGGGCGTGCATCGGGTCGTGCTGCACTATGGCTTCATGGAGCAGCCCGACGTGCCGAGCGCTCTCGCCCTGCTCGAGGACAAGGGCATACCGTTCGACCCGATGCGCACGTCTTACTTCATCGGCCGCAACACATATATGGCGGCCACCACATCGCCGTTGCCGCGTTGGCAGGAGAAGCTCTTCCTCGCTCTGTCGCGTTTCTCCGCCAGCGCGGGAGACTTCTTCGGCCTGCCCACCAATCGCGTCGTCGAACTGGGCAGCCGCATCGAGATCTGAGTCAGGCGTCGAAGCCGGTGAGCGAGATCGCATCCCTCGCCGGCGGCTGCAGGCCGCGCGAGAGCAGATCGCCCAGCCGGGCGAAGATGCGGCCCGCTTCGGTGCAGCCGACATCCTGGGCCACCGCCTCGGCGGCGATGTTGAGCAGCGCATTGCCGGCGAGATCGCGGCACTCCGCAGGCAGGCCTTCGACGGCATCGGCGATCACGCGCATGGCGTGCTGCAGGTCGGAGAGACGATCGGGCATCGGGGCGGTCAAGGCAGCGGCCTTCAATTGAGGCGGCCCGCGGCGGCACCGGCCGCCGGAGCGATCCTGAGGCCAGCGCCCGCGAGCGCGACGGCAAATGCCTTCAGGCGGATCGCGGCGACGCGGGACGCGGTGGGCGCCATGAGGATGTCGAGCGACGCCAGCAGCGACGCGTCATGATCCGCTTGCGCGAGACCGCAAAGCGCCACCAGCACCGCCTCGTCGTGGCTGACGCTCGAGCAGGTCGGCACGTGGACTTCCATCGCGCGGCGCGCGCCGAACAGGAATGCATCCATGGCGATCGCGAAGTCCGGCAGCGCGTCGATGACACCCGCGACCTTGAAGCCGCGATGAAGGATCGACCCTTCGCGAGGCAGCGCACGGTCCTGCTGCCACTGACGCAGGGCCCACAACACGAACCGCTCGCTCAACGGCAAGGCGCAGGCGCAACCGGCCTTCCCACACCCCGGCCTGGGGTCGCGTTGCAGGGCGCTAAGCCGCTGTTCCTGAATGGTTTGCATGGCCTCACCGAAAATTGAAGGACCTTGACGAGAAAGACATTCTATGAAATTAAGAGTCATTCGCAAACCTTATAATGAGGCAGTGAGAGACGCCATGAACGACGTGACCCGTCCGCTTCGGGTGCGGGATTTGCAGAGCGACAGGCTGGAAGTTTCCATTCCGGCGGTTGAGAGCGCCGCGCTCCTGCAAGGACGGCGCGAACTCATGATCCGTCACGGAGCCGAGCTCTACCGGTTGCGCCTGACCGCTTCGAACAAACTCATCCTGACGAAGTAATTCGAAACCCCGAGGGGCCATCCCTCCTCGGTCAAACTGCCCAGCCAGCCGGTCCCGCAAGGGTTCCGCAAGCCAGGCGTCCTTTTTTCCCTGGGGACCTGGTTCAAATGAAGCTGCGCATCGTCTACGCGCTGATGGCCACGACAGCCATCTGCGCGCCTCTCGCCACGCCCGCCTGGGCGCAGGCACCGACAACACCCATCGCCGATCCGGCACAGGCACCGCCGGCCAGCCAGGCCGTTCCCACCCAGCTCGACGCCGTGACGACGGCGGCGATGCGCAGCCGGCGACCGCTCGACGATGTGCCGGCCACCGTCTCCGTGATCACGACCGAGAACATCGACCGCGAGAACATGCAGGACGTCCGGGACCTCGTTCGCAACGAGCCCGGCGTCACCGTCGGCAACAATCCCGGACGCGCCGGCTTCCAGAACTTCGTGATCCGCGGCATCGGCGGCAACCGCGTGCTGCTGATGGTCGACGGCATGCGCACGCCCGACTTCCCCGACAGCAACCAGGGCGCCGGCACCTATTCGCGCGAGCAGCCCGACCTCGAGGACATCAAGCGGGTCGAGATCATCCGTGGCCCCGCATCGGCCCTTTACGGCTCCGACGCGATCGGTGGCGTTGTCGCATACACCACCAAGGATCCCGGCGACTACATGCGAGACGGCAAGGACGTCTATGCCAGCGCCAAGGCCGCCTATAGCGGCGCCAACCTGCAGTTCTCCGAATCGTTCACCGGCGCGGTCCGCTCCGGCAACGTCGAGTTCATGGGCATCTACACGCGGCGCGACGGCCAGGAATTCCAGCCGGCGCAGACGACGGTCAGCCCGAATCCCACGACCTGGTACAACAACAATTTCTTCGCCAAGCTGGTGATCAAGCCGACCGAGGTCGACACGATCCGACTGACCGGCTCCTACAACCAGAGCGCACAGAGCACCAATGTGCTCAGCGCCGTCGGCACCTTCCCCAGCCTGTTCGCGCGGATCTACGACGAGTGGGGCCAGGACTACACCAACACCTACCGGATCAGCGCGCAGTGGGAGCACAACGCGCCGATCGGCTTCGTCGACCGGCTGAGCTTCCTTGCCTATTTCAACTCGGTCTACACCCAGGCCGACACCTACACGCTGCGCGGCGGAACAACCAGCGTCGTGCCGAGCAATGCCCGCACCTCGCAGTTCTACTACACACAGAACGTCACCGGCGCCGAGTTGCAGATGCATACCGATCGCGAGATCGGCGGCCTCGACAACTTCTTCACCTATGGCCTGAGCTTCGCCTGGACGACGACGACCCGGCCGCGCAACAGGACGCAGATCACGCTGGCGACCGGCGCCACGACGAACTCGGTGGGCGGCGAACTCTATCCGAACAAGAACTTTCCCGACACCGACACGGTGCAGGCTGGCATCTACGTCCAGGACGAGATCAGCGCGCTGGGCGGACGGCTGAAGATCACGCCGGCGGTGCGCCTCGACTACTACAGCATGACGCCCAATCCGGATAAGTACTTCTGGAACTCGACAGGTGCCACGCTCAATGCCGTGCCGTCGGCGACGACCTACGTCTCGGCCTCGCCGAAGCTTGGCCTGCTGTACCACTTCAACGACACCTATTCGGGCTACTTCCAGTACGCGACGGGCTTCCGCGCACCGCCGTACGACAACGCAAACTTCGGCTTTACCAATGCCGCGTCGTTCTACCAGATCCTGCCCAACGCCAACCTGAAGCCCGAGACGGCCAACTCCTTCGAAATCGGCTTCCGCGGCAAGTACGAGAACGGCTCGAGCTGGCAGCTCACTGGCTTCTACAACCTCTACAACAACTTCCTCGAAACCGTCGTCGTCGGCATGGTGGGCCCGGTCACGCAGTACCAGTACGTCAACCTCACCAACGTGACGATCTGGGGCATCGAGGCGCGCGGCGAATACCGCTTTGCGCCGGAATGGGCGGTGGCCGGCTGGACGGCCTTCGCGCAAGGCACCGACACGAGGACCGGCCTGCCGGTCGACTCGGTGTCGCCGTGGACCACCCAGGCCCGCATCCGCTACGGCTTCGACAAGGGCGTCGTGGCGCAGCTCATCGGCACGGTGGCGGCGGCCCATACCCAGGTCAGCAGCCCGACCTACTTCCAGGCACCGGCCTACTTCAATCTCGACGCCACCGTCGGCTACGTCTTCAACGACCACTTCAAGATCAATGCCGGCGCGTTCAACATCACCAACGCCAAGTACTGGAACGCTCCGGACACGATCGGCATTTCGCCGACCAATCCGCAGCTCGATCTCTATGCCCAGCCCGGCCGGTATTTCGGCGTCAACCTTCTGGCCAAATGGTAGTCCCGGCAGCCCTCTCTGCCGAGCGACTGCCGGCGCCACCGGCACGCGGTCCACGCGTGTCGGTGGCGTTGTCGCTTGCACTGCATGGGCTGGCCATCGTTCCCCTTCTTCTCGCCGGCATATCCGGCAGCAGCGCCAACGACGACGAGCCGGCGCTCATGGTCGAGCTGTCCCTCGCGGCCCCCACCACCGGCGCCGCTGCCGAGGCCGACCAACCCGAAACCACGCCCGAACCGCAGCAGCAGCCCGAGCTGCCGACCCCTCCGGCCGAGCAAACCGAGGCGACGCCGCCGCCCGAGCCGGAACCGCCGCCTCCGCAGGAGGTCGCTGCCGCGGAACCCGAGATCAAGGTCGAGCTCCCTCCGCCGGACGAGCCGCCACCTCCGACTGCCGCCGAGTTGAAGCCGGCGGAGCCACCCAAGCCCAAGCCGCCGCAGGCCAAGCCGGCCGCCGCGCCCCGTCCGACGGCTCAGGCTGCCGTCACGAAGGCTCCCGTGCCAGACGCCGGCAATGCCAGCATCACGCAGCAGCAGGCCGCCTCCTCCTCGTCGCTCATCGTGTTCGAGGGAAAGCCGCGCTACCGGATCCCGCCGACACCGGCCGTCTACCCGCCGCGCTCCATCGAGCTCGGCCAGCAGGGCGAGGTCATGGTGCGCGTGCGCCTCGATCCCGACGGAACCGCGGCTGAAATCATGGTCTGGCGCAGCAGCAGCTTCCCCCTGCTCGACCGTGCCGCGCTCACCGCGGTGCGCGGCTGGCATTTCCTTCCCGCCCTGCGCGACGGCCGCCCGGTCGCCGCCTGGGTGGAAATCCCGGTTCGTTTTCATCTTCGTTGAAAGGACAGTCTGATGCTCTCATCCCCGAATACGGACCTTGCCGCCCGTTGGAACACCCTGCGCGGCGAGAAACCTGCGCTCCGCATCCGCGATGCGGCCGCGACGCTGGGCGTCAGCGAGGCCGAGCTGGTCGCACTCGGCGTCGGCCAGACGGCCACACCGCTGACGACCGACTGGCGCGGCATCCTGAACGACATGCCGGAAGTCGGCCGCGTGATGTGCCTCACGCGCAACGAGCATTGCGTGCATGAACGCCATGGCCGCTTCGAGGGCGTGGACGTGAAGGCCCCGCACGGCATCGTGCTCGGCCCGGACATCGACCTGCGCCTGTTCCTTGGCTCGTGGAAGCACGGCTTCGCGGTGCGCGAGCCACTGAAGCAGGGAGAACGGCTCAGCCTGCAGTTCTTCGACGGCGCCGGCGATGCCGTGCACAAGATCTACGCCACGGACGAGACCGACCGGCCGGCCTTCGATGCGCTGATCGTGCGCTACACGGCCGCGACGCTGCCCGATATGAAGATCGGCAGGCGCGCGCCCGATGCGGTGGATCGTCCCGATTCCGAGATCGACGTCGCGGGCCTGCGCACGGCCTGGCTCGGCATGAAGGACACGCACGAATTCTTCGGCATGCTGGGCAAGTTCAAGGTCGGTCGCGTCCAGGCGCTGCGGCTGGTTGGCGAGGATCTCGCCCGCGAGCTTCCGGCGCGCGCGTTGCGCGCCGCCTTCGAGGCCGCGTCCGCCGACAGCACGCCGGTCATGGTCTTCGTCGGCAGCCATGGCTGCATCCAGATCCATACCGGCCCGGTGAAGCGCCTGGTCGACACGCAGGGCTGGTTCAACGTGCTCGATCCGGACTTCAACCTGCACCTGCGCGACGCGGGCGTGGCCCGGGTCTTTTCGGTGCGCAAGCCGACCGAAGACGGCATCGTCACCTCGATCGAGGCGTTCGACGCGCACAACCGCAACATCCTGCTGATGTTCGGCGCCCGCAAGCCCGGCAAGCCGGAGCTCGAGGAATGGCGCGCCATCGTCGCGAACGTCGAGAAGCAGGCGGCCTCGTGATGAAGCGCCGCACCGCCCTCGGCCTGGGACTCGGCGCGGCGGCAGCCACGGCCTTCCCGGCCCATGCGCAGCAGCCGCCCCGCATCGTGTCGGTCGGCAGTTCCATCACCGAGATCATCTACGCGCTCGGTGCCGAGAAGCTGCTGGTCGGCGTCGATACGACCAGCATGTACCCCGAGGCCGCGCGGAAGCTGCCGCAGGTCGGCTACATGCGGGCGCTGTCGGCCGAGGGCGTGCTGTCGCTGAAGCCGACCCTGATCATCGCGACCACCGCGGCCGGCCCGGCCGGCGCGCTCGACCAGCTCAAGGCGACCGGCATCGAGATCATGATCCTGCCCGATCTCTACGACTACGACAGCGTCGTCACCAAGATCGCCGCCATCGGCAAGTTGACCGGCAAGGTGGCCGAGGCCGACGCCCTGATCGCCAAAGGACGCGAGGCCATGAAGACGCTGGCCGCCAGGCTTGCGATGGCGAAAAGCCACCCACGCGTGCTCTTCCTGCTCTCGATGACCGGCGGTGCGCCGCAGGCCGCGGGCCGCGACACGGCGGCGGCCGGCATCATCAGGCTGGCGGGCGGCATCAATGCGGTCGACGGTTATTCGGGCTACCGGCCGCTCACGCCGGAATCGGTCATCGCCTCCAACGCCGACTATGTACTGGTGACGCGCCAGACCGTGGAAGCGATGGGCGGCAAGCAGGCCATCCTCGACCAGCCGTCGCTCAACCGCACGCCGGCCGGCAAGGCCGGAAGGATCATCGAGTTCGACACGCTGCTCCTGCTTGGCTTCGGCCCGCGCACGCCCGAGGCGGCCACCGAACTCGCGATGGCGCTGCATCCAGACCTCGCGCGCTCGCCGTGACGGCACTTGCGTTGCGGCGTCCGATCCCGCTGTTTGCGCTCGCCGCCCTGGCGAGCGTCGTAGCCAGCCTCTGCATCGGCGCCTTCCCCGTCGGGTTCGGCCAGATCCTGTCGGCCATCGGCCTGTCGAGCACGCCGCTCGACGACACGACGGCAGCCGTCCTCTACGCCATCCGTGCGCCGCGCGTGTTCGCAGCCTTCGCCGTCGGCGCCGCGCTGGCGGCCGGAGGTGCGGCAATGCAGAGCCTGTTCCGCAACCCGCTGGCCGATCCCGGCCTGCTCGGCGTCTCGAGCGGCGCGGCGCTGGCCGCCGTGTCGACGATCGTGCTGGGCGAGAAGGTGATGCACGTCGTGCCGCCGGACCTGCGCCCCTGGTGCCTGCCGATCGCGGCCTTCCTCGGCGGCCTGGCCGCCACCGTCGTCGTCTATCGCATCGCCGCACGCGAAGGCGTGACCCTGGTCGGCACCTTGCTGCTGGCCGGCATCGCCATCAACGCGCTCACTTCCGCCGGCATCGGCATGCTCGTGTTCGTGGCCGACGACCAGCAGCTTCGCACACTCATCTTCTGGACGATGGGCGGCTTCGGCTCCGTCACCTGGGTCGCCATCGCGCCTGCCTTGCTGATCCTTCTGATCAGCGTGCCGACCCTGCTGCCGACCGCGCACCTGCTCGACGCGCTGGCGCTCGGCGAGCGCGAGGCCGGCCATGTCGGCGTCGACGTCGAACGCCTGAAGAAGCGGCTCGTGGCCCAGGTGGCGCTGGCCGTCGGCGCCGGCGTGGCGATCTCGGGCATCGTGGGGTTCGTCGGCCTGATCGCACCGCACATCGTGCGCCTGCTGCTCGGCCCGTCGCATCGCACCCTGCTGCCGGCCGCGGCCCTGTTTGGCGGCGCCTTCCTCGTACTGGCCGATGCGCTGGCCCGCACCATGGTCTCGCCGGCCGAGCTGCCGATCGGCGTGCTCACCGCCCTGGTGGGTGGGCCCTTCTTCCTCTGGCTCCTCGCCAGCCGCGCCGCGCGAGGTGGGCTGTGAAACTCCTGCAGGCCATCGGCATCGAGATCAGGGCACGGACGCGGACACTGCTGCGCGACGTCTCCATAGATGTCGCTCCCGGTGAACTGGTGGCGATCATCGGACCGAACGGCGCGGGCAAGAGCACCCTGCTCAACGCTCTCGCCGGCGACCGTACGCTTTCCTCCGGCGAGATCCTGCTCGACGGACGGCCGCTGGCGCAGTGGAGCAAGCTGGACCTCGCGCGCCGCCGCGCGGTCCTGCCGCAGCATTCGGCCGTAGCCTTCGACTTCACCGGACTGCAGATCGCCACGCTGGGGCTGCTGGCCCATCGGGGCAGCCTGTCGGAACGGGAGATGCAGACGTTGGCCGAAAAGGCCCTTGCCGAGACCGAGGCGCTCGGTTTCGCCGACCGGCCCTATACCGTTCTGTCGGGTGGCGAACGACAGCGCGTCCAGCTCGCACGCGTGCTTGCCCAGTGCGACGCCGACCCCGCGGCCACGCCGTTCCTGCTGCTCGACGAGCCGATCACCGGCCTCGACCTCTCGCATCAGCATGCGGCGCTCTCCAGCGCCCGGCGTCGGGTCGATCGTGGACTTGGCGTACTTGCCGTCTTGCACGATCTCAACATGGCGGCGCGTTATGCAGATCGGGTCGGCATCGTCGAGGATGGCCGTGTGACAAATCTGGGACCGACACGCCAGACGCTCGACCCCGAGAGGCTCTCGGCCGTCTTTGCGACACCCATTGTGCGGCTCGAAGCCGCCGGGAGAACAGCATTTCTCAGTCCCGGCTGATTCACCGCGAATCGGTGTTCAATCCGACACAAACCCGCCGGATTCGAACGATGTTATGATGCTTCGATCAGCAATCATAAGTCCGACCTCAGGCATCCATGGGCGAACGCCCTACTTTGTTGATGACGACCCGACTGGGCGTACGTCCTCTGGGCGTGCGGGGCGAACCGCTGCACTCGGTCGCCGGCCAGTTGCTGTCCGTCATACGGCGTCGCCTGGGTGACGGCCCCGCCGACCTGCTGGCCGAACCGCAGCTTCGCGAGTCCGGCGCTGGCATAGACTGGTACGCGGCGCGCAGCGGTACCGCCCGACGCCTCAGCGAACTGGATGAGACGCAACGCACGGAAGCCCTGCGCATCGTCGAGGATCACCTTGCGTCCATCCGGTCGCTGGGCGCGCAGCTCATGGGCTCGCAGACCAGCGAAGAGGCGCGGCTGATCGGGCGCTCGCTCGAACTCTCGACGTCGCGCCCCTCGGACGATTTCGTGTTCGTGATCGACGGCCAACCGGTGATCGTCGCCTGGGGTTACGAAGCCGACGCCGCGGCGAGCCTGCAGCCGTTCCAGCTGGCGACGGTTCCCGCCGCGGCACGGCCGGAAGCGGTATTCGCGAGCGCTCCGGCGGCCGCGATGCTGCCGGCGACGCGCATCGTCGGCTGGGCGCCTTGGTTCAGTGCCCTGCTGTTCGGCCTGTTGCTCCTGCTTCTCCTGCTGCTGACCTCGTGGCTGCTGCGCGCCTGCGTGCCGGTCGATCCGACCCTGAACGTCGCGACGCTCGAGACGCCGGCACCGCCGGCGCCCGAAGCGCCGCCCGACCCGACGCCGCTGCTGAAGGCTGCCCTCGATTCGGCCGCTGACGAGGAACGGAAGCTCAAGGCGGAGCTCGCATCGCTCGAAGCCGAGCTCAAGGACAAGCTCGAACAGTGCAAGCCGGTCGAGCCGCCCAAGCCGCCGCCCCCACCGCCCGTGGCGAAGGTCGATCCGCCGAAACCGCCGCCACCGCCGCCGGCCCCCAGGCCGCAGCCACCGCAGCAGGCCTCCGCGCCGCCCGTCAATCGGCCGCCGCCGGGCCAGCTTCCCTGCGACTGGTCGGGTGATTCGGGGGGCGAGGGCGTGACACGCAACAAGCACTATCTCGGCGACAAGCCGGGCTTCGTGGCGCTGAACTATCAGCTCTTCGTGCGGCCCGACGACATCAAGGTCATCTATCGCGGCCAGCAGCTCGCCGGCACAGGCGGTCCGCGCAGCGGCCGCGGCGGTTTCGGGTTCGACTGGAATCCGGTCGCCGGGGATTATTCGGTCGACGTGATCGTAACGGGTGAACAATGGGGCACGCGCTGGAACTACGCCATTGCCTGCCCGCGTGGCAGCAGACGGTGAGGAGCTGAGATGGCCGCAGGTCCGCTACTGGTCAGTGAGCCACTGCAGCGCTATCGCGCGCTCGGGCTGGCGGGCGATCCGGTCTGGCGCGCCGCGGGACAGCTGCGCGCCGCCATCGCTTCGCGCCTGTCACGCGAGCATGCCGACCTTCTGGCAGTCCCTGAGGTCGAGCCGAGCGGCCGCACGATCGACTGGTACGCGCCGTTCGACGGCGAGGTGAAGCGTCTCGTCGATCTCGGCGAGGCCGAACGCCGCGAGATCCTCGACAAAGTGCACCGTCTGCACGGCGAGATCGCCGGACTCGCGACCCAGATGGAAGCGGTGGAACGCTCCAGCGCCGAACGCAACTTCGCACGACTGCTGCGTCACGCACTCACTGCACCCGGCGAAGAGACGCTCTACGTCGTGAACGGCCGTCCGGTGATGACCTTCTGGGGCTTCACCGCCGATGCCGCCCTTCCGGGGGTG
This sequence comes from Reyranella sp., assembly GCF_004297265.1. Classification (GTDB taxonomy): domain Bacteria; phylum Pseudomonadota; class Alphaproteobacteria; order Reyranellales; family Reyranellaceae; genus Reyranella. Next base: position 135,109 of record NZ_SCUT01000035.1, on the reverse strand, counting down.
TTCCTGCCCAGCCTGCCGCCGGCGGTCGCGCCGCGCGTCGCCGCTCCTCACGTCGCGCGGCCCGAAGCCGTCATGGCCTCGGCGCCGGCCGTCGCCGCCGTCGCGGCCCCGCGCACGGTATGGTGGCAGTGGCTGCTGCTCGGCGTGGTGCTGATGCTGATCCTGGCGCTGCTCGCCTGGCTGGTGCGGCCCTATCTGCCACGCATCGAACCCTACATCGAGGCAGAGGCCCGCGAACGTGCACTGGGGTTCTCCGTCCGCCAGCCAATGGAGCTGCAGCAGACCCGCGTCGCGACGCTGGCGCATGACTATGAGGAGCTGCGCCTCGAACTGGCCCGTCTGACCGACGAAATCTCGCGCCGGGGCGGTGATTGCGCAGCCGGCGTCATCGGACCGGGCGGCGTGATCGTCGGCTCCGCCGGCGGGCCGCCGATCGAACGCGGCGCCGGCGCCGATACCGGTGTGGCCGCCAACGATCAGACCAAGGATCCGAACAAGCCGGACGCCAAGGGTGCCGACATGAAGGGGCCGGATGGGCAGAACAAGGACAAGAGCGCCGCTGCGCCCAGCGATCCAAAGAACGATGCCCGGAACGACAAGAAGGAAGAGCCGAAGCCGATGATCGTACCACCCGAGGCCAAGCAGAAGCAGGACCTCGCTTTCCTGAAGGGCGACTGGCGGTCGCGCACCGGCCTCGCGACCGCGACCGGCGAGAAGGATCTGCGCCCGTCCTACACGCTCGACGACAAGGGCAAGGGCAAGGTGTCGTTCACCCAGAAGAACGGCGCCACCTGTGAAGCTCCGGCAGAAGCGCGCTGGGACGGCACCAGGCTGGTGATCGAGGAAAAGAGCAATCCGCGCTGCAGCGACGGCAAGACCTACGCCCGCAACACCGTGAACTGCGAGATCGGTGCCGATGGCGCGGCGCAATGCAAGGGCAGCCAGCCCGGCGACCCGCGCAGCTATCAGGTGCAGATCGGCCGCTGAGACCCTACATACACATGATGATGGCCGTACCGGAGTGACATGAGCGACCTCGCCCGCCTGCCGAGCTATCCCAGCCCGACGACGCTGATTGCCCGCTCCGGCATCCAGTTCCTCGACTTCGGCTTCGATCCGGTGCGCCTCAAGGTGCGCGAATGGGGTTTCCATGACGCCGCCGCCTCGAACGTGGTCGACGACCTGGTCCAGCTCGACTTCGACGAGAGCCGCGGCCAATACGAGGTGGTCGAGAATGGCCGCCGCCGCGCCGCCGATCCCAATCTGGTCATCACCGCCAAGGACGCGCTTGCGCCCTTCCTCGACAAGTGGGTGCCGGTGCCGTTCCTGCAGGTGCGGCCCAACAATCAGTTCCGCGAGGGCCCGGCCGACTGGGCACGCGTGCGCGTGGTCGATCTCGAGGCACGCTACGGCCCGGGCTATCGCGACGAGCAGGGAAACAGGTATCGCGCGGTGCTGGCCTTCGACACCGGCCTGATCGCCGAAGCCGAGGGCCGCGCCTATCTCGCCCCCTCGCCCAAGGACGTGACGTCCGGCGCGTTGTTCGCGCTGGCGCCGCAGCAGCGCGCCAATCACTGGCTGCTGCGCCAGGGCTGGATGGTGCAGTGGCTCGACGAGCTGTTCCACGAACTGCATCCGCGCGCGACCGCGGAAGAGATCGACAACGACATCAAGCAGAAGCCGCAGGAGGCCACGGCGCGCTATCTCGCGTTCCTCGGCCTGCTCGCCGCCGCGGTGCATTTCCCGCCGGTGAAGCTGGTGGGCGACGCCGAGCGGCCCGGGCGCGGCGCGATCGAAGTGGATCTCGTGCTCGACGTCGGCAATTCGCGCACCTGCGGCCTGCTGATCGAGGCGGCCGGCGAACTGGGCGTCAACCTGAACGATTCCTACGAACTGGCACTTCGCGACCTCTCGCATCCCGAGGTCGTGCACACGCGGCCGTTCGAATCGAGGGTGGAGTTCGCGCAGGCCTGGTTCGGCAAGAACCACCTCTCGCGCCTCGGCGGCCGCGCCGATGCGTTTGTCTGGCCGACCATGACGCGGGTCGGCCCCGAGGCGACGCGGCTGGCGGCCCGCCGGCGCGGCACCGAGGGCAACACCGGCATGTCGAGCCCCAAGCGCTACCTGTGGGACGAGGAGCCGCAGACACGCGAATGGCGCTTCAACGTCGCCTACGCCCAGGACCAGACGGCGATGCCAGCCGCCGCCGGTCCGATGGCCCAGCTCGTGAACCAGAAGGGCGAGCCGCTGCACCTGGTCGATGCCGATGCCGATTCGGCCGATCACCTGCCGGTGTTCGAACCGCTCTACTCGCGCTCCTCGGTGATGACTTTCGTGCTGACCGAAGTGCTGCTGCAGGCGCTCACCTTGATGAACTCGCCGCAGCAGCGCGGCCGCCGCGCCCATGCCGAGACGCCGCGCCGCCTGCGCCGCATCGTGCTCACCCTGCCAACCGGCATGCCGCTCGCCGAACGCCTGATCTTCCGCAAGCGCGCCGAGGCAGCGCGCGATCTCGTCTGGATGATGCTGGGCTGGAAGCTCGACGATCCGGCGGCGCCGGCGCCGCGCGTGCTCACCGACTGGGACGAGGCAAGCTGCACGCAGCTCGTCTATCTCTACACCGAAGTCGCGCGCAATTTCGGCGGCGACGCCCGCCGCTTCTTCCAGGTCACGCGCAAGCCGCGCGGCAAGCCGGCCGAGGACGTGCTCAACATCGCGAGCATCGACGTGGGTGGTGGCACCACGGACCTGATCATCAACTCTTACCGCCTTGAGGGAGCTGGCACGTCCGTGACCTTGTTCCCGGAACAGAAGTTCCGCGAGGGCTTCAGCGTCGCGGGCGACGACATCCTGCTGCGCGTCGTCCAGGGCCACGTGCTGCCACCGATCGAAGCAGCGCTGCGCGTGGCCGGCATCGCCAACCCGGCCGACCTCATGGCCGAGCTGGTGGGCGGCGACCGCGGCGGCGAGGACGTGATCCAGCGCAACCTGCGCCAGCAGTTCGCGCTGCAGATCGCCCACCCCCTCGCGCTCGAGTTCCTGCGCGCGGCCGAGACCTACGATCCGACCTCGGGCGTCGTCGCGGCCGAGCCGCGCGCCTACGAGACCTTCTTCCCCGGCGGCGCCAAACCCTCCGAGGAAGTCGTCACCTTCGTGAACGAAGCAGCCCGCAAGCGCGGCGCCCAGAACTTCGACCTGCGTGAAGTGGTTTTTCCGGTCGACCTGCCGGGCCTCGACAAGACGGTACGGGCCGAGATGGGCCGCGTCCTGGCGCCGCTCGCCGAGATCGTCCACGCCTACGACTGCGACGTGCTGCTGCTGTCGGGTCGGCCGTCACGCCTGCCCGGTATCCGCTCGCTGGTGATGGAGCTGCTGCCGCTGCCGCCGGAACGGGTGATCTCGCTGCACGACTATCGCGTCGGCGCCTGGTATCCGTTCCGCGACGCGCGCCTCAGGGTGGAGGATCCCAAGACGACCGTCGCGGTGGGCGCGATGATCGCCGCTCTCGCTCAGTCGCAGCTTCCGGATTTCTCCTTCCGTTCCGACCTGCTGCGCTCCAGGAGCATCGCCAAATTCATCGGCAAGCTCGACGGCGGCGGCCGCCTGCAGAAGGAAGATCTCATCTTCCGCGACGTCGATCTCGACAATCGCGAATACGAGCTGCCGGAAGTCGCCTTCGAGTTCCGGGGTCCCATGTGGCTCGGCGCACGCCAGCTCGACCTGGTGCGCTGGCCTGCGGCGCGGCTCTACGCGCTGGAATTCGCCAAGCCGGAATATGCCGAGCGGCATGCCCGCGAGACGCCGTTCAGGATCGCGCTCGCCCGGGTGAAGCCCAAGGACAAGGACTCTGGTGACGTCGAACGTTTCCGCCTGCGCCAGGTGACCAATCGCGACGGCCGCGCCGTCGCGCTCGACCGCCTGACACTCCGCCTCCAGACACTGCCGCGCCGTGAGGGCTACTGGCTCGACACCGGCATGCTCAAGACCGGTTGAGGGACTTTCGGGTAGATCATGGACACAGTCGATCTCAAGCTTGCTCAGGATTGCGAGGCGCTGGCCGTCGCCGCGAGCGAGGGCGTGGCCTGGCTGAAGGATGCCGCCGGACAGTCGCCGACGGTCGCGCAGCAAGCGCCGTCGCTGGTGAGCGAGCTACAGAAGGTTCGCAACCAGAGCCGCAAGCTCGCGCGGGCCGCCCGGCGCCGCATGTGCGTGGGCGTGTTTGGTCCGAGCCAGGCGGGCAAGTCTTATCTCGTCTCCATCCTCGCGAGCCGCGACGGCCGCCCGTTGCAAGCCCGATTTGCCGACAAGACCTACGACTTCCTGAGCGAGATCAACCCTCCCGGCAATCGCGAGTCGACGGGCCTGGTCACGCGCTTCGGCCTCGGCCTCAGCGACGGCTCGGCCGAATTCCCGGTGAAGGTGCGGCTGCTCACGCAGACCGACATCGTGAAGATCCTGGGCAACTCCTTCCTGCTCGACTTCGACCACCAGAAAGCCGAGTTCGTAGGGCCCGACGGTGCGGCGATCCGCAAGCGACTGACGGAACTGAGGGTCAAGGCGCAGCCGATGCCGGTCGGCGATCTCGACTCCGACGACGTGCTCGACCTGATCGAGTATTTCGACACCTTCTTCGCAGGCGTCACCGCCGAGCTGCGCACCGACTACTGGCGCGAGGCGATCGATCTGGCGCCGCGTCTGTCAGGCCACGACCGCGCCAGGCTCTGGTCGGTCCTGTGGTACGATTTTCAACCCTTCACCGATCTCTACCTGACCCTCTATGACGGGCTGCAGAAGCTCGGCCACGCCGCCGAGGCTCAGCTCGGCATGGACGCGTTGATCCCCCGCGAGAAGAGCATCGTCGACGTGCTGACGCTCGATCGGCTGGGCGCCGATGCGGACGATCTGCTGCTGGTGCGCCCTCGCCGCGCCGACGGCCGCTCCTCGCCGGACGCCCGCCTGCCGCGTTCGCTGGTCTGCGCCCTCACCGCCGAGCTGAACGTCGCGATCGACGAGAAGCCGTGGGACTTCTTCGACCATACCGACCTGCTCGATTTTCCGGGCGCCCGCTCGCGCCTGAAGCTCGCCAACCTCGACGACGTCGCCAAGACCAAGGGTGTGGCCGAGGGCGCCAATCCGCTGCGCGAGCTGCTGCTGCGCGGCAAGGTCGCCTATCTCTTCCAGCGCTACTCGGCCGAGCGCGAGCTCAGTGCCATCCTTCTGTGCATCCCCGACGGCAATCAGGAGGTCCGCGACCTCTCCGACATGATGACAGCGTGGATCGACCAGACGATCGGCGCCACGCCGGCGGACCGCGCCAGGCAGAAGAACGCGCTGTTCCTCGTGCTGACCAAGATGGACCGCGAGTTCGAGCAGAAGGCCGGCGAGACCGAGGAGTCGCGCCGCCTGCGCTGGAGCGCGCGCCTCGGCAATTCGCTGGTCAACAATTTCCGTGGCGAGTGGCCGCTCAACTGGGACGGCAAGCCCTTCGACAACAGCTTCTGGCTGCGCAATCCGACCGTCATCGACGAGCGGCTGATGGACTATGACGGCGGCCGCGAGGTCGACATCGCCGATTCCTTCGCCCAGCGCGCCGGCGAACTGCGTCGCCATTTCATCGAGAACGAGGACGTGCGGCGCCACTTCGCCGATCCGGCGCTGGCCTGGGACGAGGCGTTCCGCGCAAACGACGGCGGCGTGGCACACTTGGTGAAGAGCCTGATCCCGGTCTGCGATCCCGCGATCAAACGAGCCCAGGTGCGCGGCCAGCTCGAGGTCCAGCTGCGCCGCCTGGTCGACCGGCTGGCCGGCTTCCACAGCGCCTCCGACGGCGACGCCCGGGCCAAGAAGCGCGACCTCGTCCATACCGTCCTGCGTGGTCTCGCCAACGTCATCCAGCAGCAGCTGTTCGGCGAGTTGGTCGCTGCCCTGCAGGTCGCCGACACCGCCCTGCGCGAGATCTACTTCCGCATCGCCACGGCACGGCCATCCGACGAGGGCGTGGACAGGAACGGCAAGCCGCACGCCGCGGCAGCGCAGTCGACCGGCGCTGCCGTCGACCTCGGCGCCATCTTCGCCGACGTGTTCGGCGAAGAGCCCGGCCGCGGCGCGCCGCCCGCCGGCGTGCTCGAGGATCGTGCCGAACGCTTCGCCCGCGAGGCCGCCGAATACTGGCTCGAAAACATGCGCCGCATCGGCGCCGACGAGAAGGCGCTGTCGCATTTCGGCGTCGACCGCCAGCATCTCGGCTGGCTGATCGACGAGCTGATCGTGGGCGCCCACCGGCTGAAGCTGATCGACCAGCTCTCCCACGAGGTGCGCGAACTGGAGAATGCGGCCAACGCCAAGTGGGAGGAGATCGCCGAGCGCCAGGTGCGCACGGCCTCCTCGGCGCTCAACGGCTATGTCAGCGCGCTGGGCTTCGACAAGCTGCCGCTCGACCAGCGCCCCGGCCTGCCGCCCAACGCCCCGGTGCGCCGCGTGTTCGAGCAGCCGACGATCATGGTCGACGGAATCCCGCAGCTCAGCGAGAACCCGGCGCCGATCTATGCCGATTACTGCAAGGACTGGATGCGCGCCTTCCTGCAGCTCGCCATGGACAATGTCGGCTACGAGGGCGGACGAGAGATCACGCCCGAACAGAACGACCGGCTGGGCGCCATCCTGCGCACCGTGGCGGCGTAGAGGGTTTCGATGCCTGTCCGTGCGACCATTGCCCCGCTGCCGGAACCCGGCCACGCGCTGTTGCGCGTGAGCGAACTCGACGCCGCACCCGAGGGCCTCACCCTTTCGATCCAGCGCCAGCAGGGACCGGACACGCATCTGGCCGACGATGGCTGGCGCCGCACCGAGACCTGGCTGATGCCCGACGAGGTGAGGCGCAACGGCGAGGTTCTGGAATTCCATCTCGGCCCCGAGATCTGCGACCGCCTGGCCGGCATCGCGACCCTGCGGCTCCGGGTGCGCGAGCCCGACATCGGTGTCGTCGGCACGACCGTCGTGGCCTGGCCCGCGATGCTGACCTCCGGCGCGGCCGGCGCCTCGCGCGCCTACGACGACACGGTGCACCTGCGCCGCCGCCAGCAGCCGGTTCCCGAGCTCGAGCCGGAATTGCCGCCGCCTCTGGAAGTCGCTCCCGAGCCACCACCTCCACCGCCACGCCCCGAGCTGCGCGCGGCGCGCGACCCGCTGGCCGATCTGCCGAAGCGCTCCGGCGCGACGGGCTGGATGATCGCCGCCGTCGTGGTCCTGCTCGCGGTGGGCGGCGGCTACTACTACTGGACCAACCATCTCCATCCGCCGGAGCCGGTCGTCGCCGCCGCGCCGACGCCTGCTCCGACCCCCTTGCAACCGCCCGTGCCAGAGCCGCCGAAGAAGTCGGTTCGCGAGACGGTCGCGGAGTACCTCGCGACCAAGCCCACGCCCGACGCGATGCTGGCCAAGGCGCGCGACTTCGCCAAGGCGGGTGATTTCGCGGCTTCCTTCCTGGTCTTCCGTCAGGCCGCCGAACAGGGCAGCGCCGCCGCGCAGCTCGAGCTGGCGTCCTTCTACGATCCGACAACGCCGCCCAAGGCGGGCTTCCCACACGACGGCACGCAGGCAGCGGACTGGTACGAGCGCGCTGCGCTGGCGGGTCTTGCGGAGGCCCAGCGCAAGCTCGGCCTGCTGCTTGCCAAAGGCGGCGCCGGCCTCGCGGCAGACGCGACCAAGGCCAAGGTCTGGCTGCAACAGGCGGCGGCGCAGAACGATGCCGACGCGAAGAAGGCGCTGGACGGTCTCCCCAAATGAAGATGAGCCTGTTGCTGCCGGTGACGGCGGTGTTTCTCGCCGGGCCGGTGCACGCGCAAACGGCCGGCAAGCCTGCAAGCCCGCCCACGCCCAGCAGCCTCGCCTGTGGCGTCCTGAAGGCGGAAAGCTCGAAGACGGGCTCCACGTCGAACTGGACCGTCTCCGGTCCCTCCGGAAAGAGCACGGAGACTGGCGTCCTGAAGAGCGCTCCACGCTTCGACTGTCTCGACGGCGCCGTCCTGACCGTCGAGTTCACCTCGACGGCCGGTCACTCCTTCTTCGACGCCTATTTTCCCGACGGCACCAACATCGGATACGGACGCCAGCAGATCGACCGTCGTAATAACCGCTTCGTCCTGCCCATTCAGGCCAAGGCCCGCATCGCCACTCCATACCGGGCCGCATTCGACTATCACTGCAAGCTCAACATGCCGGCCGATCCCATCACGCCCGCCATGCGCGCGGAGTGCGCTTTCTGATCTCCCTTGTCATCAGGCACGCGAATTGCACTAACTGTGCGGGCCACAGGGGGGAGAATTTCATGAAGAGTACTATTCTCGGCAGGATGACTGCGCTCGTCATGGCCGGCTCGGCCCTGTTGACCGCCCAGCCTGCCCTGGCACAGGGCGCGATCGACAACAGCGCGCTCTCCTCTCCAGCCTTCCGCGAACACAAGCGTACCTTCGGCCTCGTCTATACGCTGCCGAAGGAAGTGAACGACCTTCTCGCCATCACAATCGGCGGGTTGCTGCGCGAGAAGCTGCTGAACGCCAAGCTCATCGACGAGGCGCTTCGCTTCAACATCCCGCATGTCACGGTGCTGCACATCCACAATATCGACCCGACGACACCGGAGAAGATGCTGAAGGCGGTGCCGAAGCTGCCACCCGTCCTCAATGTCACGCTCAAGACCTTCTACACGACCGAGGCCGCCAAGGGCGCAGGCCATCCCTGGTGGCTCGACCTCGGCATCGTGAAGGAAGGCGCGGGCTTCGAGGCGATGATGGCGTTCAACACCATCGCCACGACCGCGCTGACGCCGCTGCGCGACGGCCCGCTGCCGCGCGTCACCGGTCCGGTCTATGGCGTGATGGGCGACGCCGCCAAGGAGCTGGTGCAGACGGTCGGCGTAAGCGGCCTCAATACCGTCAAAGACGGCAAGGAGCTGCGCCCGCACAATCCGCACAACACGTTGGTCTACTCGATGGCGAAGTTCACGCCGGAGATCCAGGCGGCGTTCAACCAGACGGCGGCCGAGTTCAACCAGATCCTGCCCGACGGCATTCCGATCGCGTTCAAGACCGTGTCGATCGTCGAGCTGGGTTTCGCCGGCAACGTGCTGCGCGAGATCTATCGCCTGAGCCTCGAGGACGGTTCGGTGATCAACGTCGCGACGGGCGCCAAGGTCGCGAAGTAGGCCTTCCGCGAACCGCCCCGTCTTTATGGCGGGGCTATGCCGGGCCGCTCCCGACCCTCTCGAATTCCTACGGGACCCTCCGCCATATCGGAGGTGTCCCGGAGGAATTTCATGCTCGACATCCCGTCTTTCGCCCCCGACGACCCGTCGGGAGCCCTCGTCGACCAGGTCATGGCGGTCGCGCACCTGGCCCCCACGGCCAGCGTCGCCGTCATCGGTCACCACACCCTGCCTTTGCTCCTCGCCCTGATGCGGCGCGGCTGCCCCTGTGTGCGCAGCCTGCGTCCCGACACGGCCTCGCCGGACGGCGAGGCCGCCGACCTCGCTTGGATCGTCGATGTCGCCAGCGAAGACGAGCTTTGCGAGGCCCTGCAGGCAGCGCGCCGCCGCACCGGCGCCAAAGGACGCGTCATCGTCGAAGGCACGGCGTGTGCTTGCCGCAACAGCCTCGCCGCCCTGCGTGATCGCGCAGTGAGTGCGGGTCTCGACGTCGTCTCGTTCGACCATGCTGCGGGCCGGCTCCTTCTCGCGCCCACGCCAGCCCCTGCCAGCGCGGCGTAAATGAGACCGCACATCCCTGTCGCCGTCGGCCGGTTCACGCTGCTGCTGCTCAGCATCACGCTCCTCGCGGCGGCGGCCGTGGCGACGCGCTACCTGCTGTTCGAGCAGAGCCGCGGCGATGCGCAGTACATCCACACCCTGCTCGACAAGGTCCTGCCATAACCGCTTTTCGCCAGGAGGCGATCGATGTTCGACATCATTACCCGCGTAAGAGGCTCTATCGCGGCCCTGCCTACGCCTTACCGTTTCGGCCGGGTCGATTTCGATGCGTTCGCTGGCCTGTGCAATCGCCTGATCGATCGCGGCACGTCCGCGTTGGTCCCGTGCGGCACGACTGGCGAAGCGCCGCTGCTCACCCTCGAGGAACAACACCAGATCGTCGCCGGCGCGGTGGCCGCCAGTGCCGGCCGCGTTCCCGTCGTCGCCGGCGCCGGCAGCAACAATACGAGCACCGCCGTCGAGCTGGCCCGGTCGGCGGAAAAAGCCGGCGCCTCAGCGCTGCTCTGCGTCACGCCGTTCTATCTGAAGCCCAGTCAGACCGGTCTCGTGGCTCACTTCCAGGCCATCCATGATGCAGTCGACATCCCGATCATCCTCTACGACGTTCCCTCGCGCACCGGCTGCGCGCTGGCCGACGTCACCGTTCGGCGCCTCGCAGAGCTGCCGCGGATCCGGGGCCTCAAGGACGCCACCGGCGACATTCCGCGCGTGCCACGCCTGCGGCGCCGTCTGGGCAACGGCTTCCTCCTCCTGTCCGGCGACGACCCGACACAGGGTGCCTTTCGCAAAGCAGGGGGCGACGGCTGTATCTCGGTGACGGCCAATGTCGCGCCGGCCCTGTGCGCCGCCCTCCACCGGGCATGCGATGCGGGGAACGCACAGGAGGTTGCCCGGCTGGAACATCTGCTGGCGCCGCTACATGCCGCGCTCTTCCTCGAGGCCAATCCCATTCCGCTCAAGCGGGCGCTGCATCGCCTTGGCCTGATGGGCGACGGCCTTCGCCTGCCCCTGACTCCGCTCGGCCCCATCGCCGACCAGAAGCTGATGCGCATCCTCGAAGCCGTCGACGCGGCCGAGCTGGAGGAGGCACTGCGCTTCGCCTCCTCGTCGCATCCTCACCAGCCGCGCGCAGCCTAGACCAACCGGTAGCCGACACCCGGCTCGGTGAGTACGTGCTGCGGCGAAGCCGGGTCGGTCTCGATCTTTTGGCGGAGCTGGCGGATGTAGACGCGCAGGTACTGTGGATCGACCGCCTCGTCGCGCCACACTTCCCGAAGCAGATGTCGATGCGTCAGCACCTTGCCGGCGTGGATCGCGAGCTGTTCGAGGATGTCATATTCCTTGGGCGACAGCTTTACCGTCTCGCCGTTCCGTTCGACCAGCCGGCGCACCAGGTCGACCTTGAGCGTGCCGCTCGTGAAGCCGCGGTCCGCTCCCTGCTGCTGCAGCCGGTGACGCAGGGCGGCCCGCAGGCGCGCCATCAGCTCCTCGGCGCCGAACGGCTTGGTGACATAGTCGTCGGCGCCCGAGTCGAGGGCCGCCACCTTGGCCGCCTCCTCGCCGCGTCCCGACAGGACCACGATGGGCACCGGCCCGAGTCTGCGAATGTCGGCGATCAATTCGAGACCGTCGCGATCGGGCAGGCCGAGGTCGAGCAGCACCAGGTCGGGACGATGATGGCGCACCGCCTGCAACGCCTCGGCGCCGGTGCCGGCCTCCAGGGTGCGGTACTCGTGAGCCGTGAGCGTCGTGCGCAGGAGCCGCCGGATCGGCGGCTCGTCCTCGACGATCAGGATGGTGGCGCCGTCAGCGGTCATTCGAGGACACCGGATAACTCACCACGAACTCCGCCCCGCTGCGATCCTTGCGATTGCGCGCCGTGAGCGTCCCGCCCATCGCCTCGGCGAACCCACGGGCGATGGCAAGGCCCAGGCCCGTACCGGGGCGGCGTCTGTCACCCGATTCGGCGCGATAGAATTTGTCGAAGATACGTTCGAGATCGGCCTCGGCAAGACCCGGTCCCTCATCCCGTACGACGATCTCGACACGTTCGCCCGAACGTTCCGCCTCTACGGAGATCCGGCCGCCCGGCGCCGAGTACTTGGCGGCATTGTCGAGCAGATTGAACAGGATCTGCTCCGCCAGCACGAAATCGAGCTGGAGCACCGGCAGCTGCGGCGCCACCGCGGTTGAGACCTTGTGGCCGACCAACAGCGCCGCAGCGCGGCGCAGGGCCGTGGAGACGAGGTCGCCCACTTCCACGGCCTCGCGCTTGGGCACGACGGCACCGGCATCGAGGCGCGTCATGTCGAGCAGATTGCCCACGAAACGATCGAGCCTTTCGGCCTCGCCCTGCGCCGTCGCCAGCAGCTCCTCGCGCGCCGCCCCATCCAGGCGGGCATCGAAGCTGCGCAGGCTGGACAGCGCACCGATGATCGAGGCGAGCGGCGTCCGCAGGTCGTGCGACACCGAAGTCAGCATCGCCGAACGCAGCCGTTCGCGCTCCGCCCCCAGCCTCGCCTGGTCGATATCTTCCGCAAGAGTCACGCGCTCTATGGCGACGGCGGCCTGGTTGCCGACGGCCTCCAGCAGGCGGCGCTCGCCCGACGTCAGTTCATGGCCTTCCTTGTTCGGCAACACGCCGATCACGGCGACGGCCGAGCGGCTGGTGCGGACGGGCACGAACAGCCAGCGTCCGCCCGGCAGGTTGTCGGTCCCGCGCCCCGCGGGTCGGTCGGCATCCCAGGACCAGCGGGCGGCGGCGAGGTCGGCGTCGCTCAGCGCCCCGTCCGGCGGAAAAGCCGCCTGGGTGGAGAGTTCACCGTCCCGGGGCATCAGGACGACGACTTCGGCCTTGAGCAGCCGGGCGATGTGAGAGACCACGATCCAGAGGAGATCGTAGAGATCGACGACGCCGGCGATCTTGCGGCTGAAGGCATAGAGTCCCGCCGTGGTTCGCGCCTCGCGACGCGCCGATTCGGTCTGCGTGCGGGTCCTTGCCGCCAACGCGCTGGCGATGACGGCCACGACGACGAACAGGAAGAGCGCCATGACGTTGGCGGGATCGGCGATCGTGAACTGATAGAGCGGCGGCAGGAAAAAGAAATTGAAGCAGGCCACGCTCAGCGCCGAAACCCAGAGCGACGGCACCAGCCCGTGGCGCGCGGCCGAGAAAAGAACGGGCAGCACGTAGACCAGCGAGATGTTCGGCAGCACGATCAGACGATCGATCAGCACGCCGGCCGCCGTCGCGACGGCTGTCGCCAGGGTGCCCTCGAGATAGGGTCCCGGTGTCAGCGGCACGTCGCGCAGCCAGTCCTGCGGTCCGCTCTTCTGCTCGACCTCGGCCGACGGCGCGACTTCGACCGCCAGGCCCGAACCGGAGCGGATGAGCTCGTCGACGACCGAGCCGTGGCGCAGCTCGAACCAGCGCGATCGGCGCGATTTGCCGACCACGACCCGCGTGGCGTTGCGCGAACGGGCGAATGCCACGATCTCCTCGACGACCGAACGGCCGGGCAAGGTCACGATTTCGGCGCCGAGCTGGGCTGCAAGGCGCTGGGCCTCGGCGAGGCGCGCATGCTCCACCTCGGAGAGGGTCGCGTGCCGGTCGGTCTCGACATAGAGGGCGATCAGCTCGGCATCGAGCGCATCGGCACTGCGCTTGGCGGCACGCACGGCATTGGCCGCGCCCGGCCCGGGATCGAGGCAGACGATCACCCGCTCGCCCGCCGCCCAGGGGCCGGTGATGGCGTGCTCGCGCATGTAGCTGCGCATCTGCTCGTCGACACGAACGGCGGTGCGCCGGAGCGCCAGCTCGCGTAGCGCCGTCAGGTTGCCCGGCGAGAAATAGTGGCGCAGCGCGCGCTGCGCCTGGTCGCGGACATAGACCTTGCCCTCGGCCAGGCGGGCGATCAGGTCGGCCGGCGTCAGGTCGATCAGCTCGACCTCGTCGGCGGCATCGACCACGCGGTCCGGCACGGTCTCGCGAACCCGGATTCGCGTGATCCGCGCCACCACGTCGTTCAGGCTCTCGATATGCTGGACGTTCAGGGTCGAATAGACGTCGATGCCCGCCGCCAGCAGTTCCTCGACGTCGAGGTAGCGCTTGGGATGGCGGCTGCCCTCGGCGTTGGTGTGGGCGAGCTCGTCGACCAGCACCAGCGCCGGCCGCCGCTTCAGGATGGCGTCGAGATCCATCTCCTCGAGCATGCGGCCGCGATAGTCGACGGACCGGCGCGGCAGGACCTCGAGCCCCTTGAGCTGGGCCTCGGTCTCGACCCTGCCATGCGTCTCGACGACGCCGACCACCACATCGACTCCCTCGCGGAGGCGCCGATGGGCCGCCGACAACATCTCCCAGGTCTTGCCGACACCAGGCGCCGCCCCGAGGAAGATCTTGTGCTTGCCGCGCGACTCCTTCTCCGCCGCCTTCAGGAGCGCGTCGGGCGAGGGCCGGAGTTCGTCAGCAGCGGTGACCATTCATCCGGATCATTGTCACCGCTTAGGCAGCGCGTCGAGGGCAAGATTGAGCTGCAGCACGTTGACCCGCGGCTCGCCCAGCAGGCCGTACATGCGGCCTTCGGTGTGCCGCGCCACCAGCGCCCGCACCTCGGCGTCCGACAGGTTTCGCGCCTTGGCGACACGAGCCACCTGCCAGGCCGCGGCCTCGGGCGAGATATGCGGATCGAGGCCGCTGCCCGAGGTCGTGACGAGCTCGACGGGCACGCCCTTGCCGAGCTTGTCGGCATCCTCCTTGACGCGATCGACCAGCGCCTTGGAGGTCGGCCCGAGATTGGACCCCATCGAGTTGGCCGCGTTGTAGGGCGCAGCGATGGTCTTGGTCGAATCCGCGGGATCGGTATCGGTCGTGGCTGACGGCCGGCCGTGGAAATAGGTGTCGCCGGCGAAGGACTGGCCGATCAGGCTCGATCCCACCACCTTGCCGTCCTTCTCCACGAGCGAGCCCGCGGCCTGTCCAGGAAAGGCGGCGCCGGCCACGCCCACCATGGCGAGCGGATAGGCGATACCCAGTAGCACGGTCATCAGCACCAGCATGACGACGGACGCACGGAAATGACGAAGCATGACTGTCTCCTTCAGGCGAGGCCGGTGGCCGCGACCACGACGTCGATCAGCTTGATGCCGACGAAGGGCACGATCAGGCCGCCGATTCCATAGATCAGCAAATTGCGCCGCAGCAGCGCGGCGGCGCCGCTCGGACGGTACTGCACGCCACGCAGGGCAAGCGGGATCAGCGCCACGATGATCAGCGCGTTGAAGATGATGGCCGAGAGGATGGCGCTCTGCGGCGTCGCCAGGCCCATGACGTTCAGCGCGCCGAGCTGCGGGTAGAAGGCGATGAACATCGCCGGGATGATGGCGAAGTACTTTGCCACGTCGTTGGCGATCGAGAAGGTGGTGAGCGCGCCGCGCGTCATCAGCAGCTGCTTGCCGATGGCCACGATCTCGATGAGCTTCGTGGGGTCGCTGTCGAGGTCGACCATGTTACCGGCCTCGCGCGCGGCGTTAGTGCCGGTCTGCATGGCGACACCGACATCGGCCTGGGCGAGCGCCGGCGCATCGTTCGTGCCGTCGCCGCACATCGCCACCAGCTTGCCCTTGGCCTGCTCCTCGCGGATCAGGCGCAGCTTGGCCTCCGGCGTCGCCTGCGCCAGGAAATCGTCGACGCCGGCCTCGGCGGCGATCGCCGCAGCCGTCTGAGGATTGTCGCCGGTGATCATCACCGTGCGGATACCCATGGCGCGCAGCTCCGCGAAGCGCTCGCGGATGCCGCCCTTCACGATGTCCTTCAGGTAGACGACACCCAGGATGCGGCCGTTGCGCGACACGCCGAGCGGCGTGCCGCCTTCCTTGCCGATGGTCGAGGCGATGCGATTCACCTCCTCGACCGGTGGCGTGACGCCCAGCGAGCGCGCGTGCTCGATCACCGAGTCGATCGCGCCCTTGCGGATCACCGCGCCCTCGTGGTCGACGCCGCTCATGCGGGTCTGCGCCGTGAAGGGCACGAACTGCCCGTGCAACTCGGCCACGTCGACGCCGCGCAGGCCGTATTTCTCCTTGGCCAGCACGACGATCGAGCGGCCCTCGGGCGTCTCGTCGGCGAGGCTGGCCAACTGCGCCACCCGCGCAACTTCGTCCTCGGTGACGCCCGTCACCGGGATGAACTGCGTCGCGTGGCGGTTGCCGAGCGTGATGGTGCCGGTCTTGTCGAGCAGCAGCGTATCGACGTCGCCCGCCGCCTCGACGGCACGGCCCGACGTCGCCAGCACGTTGAAGCGCACCAGCCGGTTCATGCCGGCAATACCGATGGCCGACAGAAGCGCACCGATGGTCGTCGGGATGAGGGTGACAAACAGCGCGATCAGGACGACGACGGAGACCGCGCCGCCGGCATAGGTCGCGAAGCTCGGGATGGTGACGACGGCCAGGACGAAGATCAGGGTGAGCCCGGCCAGCAGGACGCTGAGCGCCAGTTCGTTGGGGGTCTTCTGGCGGGCGGCGCCTTCGACCAGGGCGATCATGCGATCGAGGAAGCTCGATCCCTGCTCGGCGGTGATGCGGACCTTGATCCGGTCCGACAGGACGCGCGTGCCGCCGGTGACGGCCGAGCGGTCGCCGCCGGCCTCGCGGATGACGGGTGCGGACTCACCGGTGATGGCCGATTCGTCGATCGTCGCCACGCCCTCGATGATCTCGCCGTCGCCTGGCACCAGATCGCCCGCCTCGACCAGCACCTTCTCACCCACCTTCAGCGTATGGGCGCGCCGCGGCTCGAACGTATCGCCGACACCCAGCAGCACCTTGGCCATTGTTTCGCTGCGCATGCGGCGCAGCGTGTCGGCCTGGGCCTTGCCACGGCCCTCGGCGACGGCTTCGGCGAAGGTGGCGAACAGGACGGTGATCCACAGCCAGATCACGATCTGGATCTGGAAGCCGCTGCCCGTCACGCCGGTCGCCAGATCGCGGACGGTGAGGATGGTGGCGGCCAGGGCCACCATCTCGACGGTGAACATCACCGGGTTCTTCACCAGCTCGCGCGGGTCGAGCTTGGTGAAGCTGCCGAGCAGTGCGGGTTTCAGGATCGCGGGGTCGAGGAGCGACTGCGACTTGTCACGTTTACTCATGATGACGCCTCGTTAGAACAGCGTGCCGGCCAGCAGGGCGAAATGCTCCGCAATGGGGCCGAGGGCCAGCGCCGGAAGGAAGGTGAGACCGCCGACGATCAGCACGGCACCGACCAGCAGGCCGACGAACAGCCCGCCATGGGTCGGGAAAGTGCCGGCCGAGATCGCAGCCTTGCGCTTGGACGCGAGCGAGCCCGCCACGGCCAGCATCGGAATGATGATGGCGAAGCGGCCGACCATCATCGCAATGGCCAATGTGCCGTTGTAGAAGACGGTATTGCCGGTCAGGCCGCCGAAGGCGCTGCCGTTGTTGCCCGCGGCCGACGTGTAGGCGTAGAGGATCTCGCTGAAACCGTGCGGACCGGCGTTGGCCGGGCCCGCCAGGCCCACCGGGATGACACTGGCCAGCGCCGTGAAACCCAGGATGGCGAGCGGAGCACAGAGGATCGCCAGCATGGTGAACTTCACCTCGCGCGCCTCGATCTTCTTGCCGACATATTCCGGCGTCCGGCCGACCATCAGGCCCGCCAGGAAGATCGCCAGGATGGCGAACAGGAGCATGCCGTAGAGGCCCGCGCCGACGCCACCGATGATGATCTCGCCCAGCAGGATGTTGATCAGCGGGATCATGCCGCCGAGCGGCATGAAGCTGTCGAGCATGGCGTTCACCGCGCCGCATGAGGCGGCCGTCGTGATCACGGCGAACAGGGTCGACAGGGTGATGCCGAAGCGGACTTCTTTGCCCTCCATGTTGCCGGCTGCATTGTCGACACCGAGCGCGCCGATCAGCGGATTGCCGCCGGCCTCGGCCCAGTAGCAGACGACGACACCGGCCAGGAACAGCACGCCCATGGCAGCCAGGATCGCCCAGCCCTGACGCTCGTCGCCGACGGCGCGGCCGAATACGTTGGTGAGCGCCGCGCCGATCACGAAGATCGACAGCATCTGCACCAGGTTCGAGAACGCCGTCGGATTTTCATAGGGATGCGCGGAGTTGGCGTTGAAGAAACCGCCGCCGTTGGTGCCCAGCATCTTGATGGCGAGCTGCGAGGCCACCGGCCCCTGCGCGATGGTCTGCTTGGCGCCCTCGAGCGTGGTCGCCTCGACATAGGAAGACAGGTTCTGCGGCACGCCCTGCCAGACGTAGAAGATCGTCAGCAGGATGCAGAAGGGCAGCAACACATAGAGCGTGACCCGCACCATGTCGGCCCAGAAGTTGCCGATGCCCTTGGATTCGGCGCGCGCGAAGCCACGAACCAGCGCCACGGCCAGCGCAATGCCCGCGGCCGCGCTCAGGAAATTCTGAACCGAGAGGCCCGCCATCTGCGAGAGATAGCTCATGGTCGCCTCGCCGCCGTAGTTCTGCCAGTTGGTGTTGGTCAGGAAGCTCACGGCAGTGTTGCCCGCGAGGTCGGGCGCCACGGCGGACATGCCCTGCGGATTGAGCGGCAGCAGGTCCTGCAGGCGCAGCAGCAGATAGAGGAAGGCGAAGCCCACGATGTGGAAGACCACCATGGCGCGGGCGTAGACCCACCAGCTCTGTTCTTCTGCCGGGTCGATGCCGGCGAGGCGATAGAAGCCGCGCTCGACCGGCAGCAGCACCGGCGACAGCAGGGTGCGCCGTCCAGCCATGACATTGTCGAGGTAGCCGCCGAGCGGCCGCGTGAGCAGCAGCACGAGGCCACAGAAGAGCGCGATCTGCGCCCAGCCGTTGAGAGTCATGACAGCCTCAGAACTTCTCCGGCCGCGCCAGCGCGACCGTCAGATAGACGAGCAAAAGGGCGGCGAGGGCGCCGCCCAGGACGTAATCGAAGGTCATGGCCGCCTCACAACCTGTGGCACAGGCGTTCGTAGGCGATCAGCAGGCAGAACAGCAGCAGGCCGCCGCCGAAGAACAGGATGTCGAGCATGGAAATCTCCTTCGCGAGCATAGAAGGGGTTCCGGGCGTAGGAATTCGAGCCGGCGGGCGAGCAGCCAGCATAGGAATTCCATAGGAATTTCAAGACAGGCTGATGACCGAGTCAAGCCAGTCGAACACGCGCCGGTTCAGCACCGAGCGGTTCTGCATCTCACAGTGGTCTCCGGCTCCCTCGGCGGCCGTGAAGCGGATGATCTTCTTGGCGCACCGCAGGGCGTCGAACACGGCCTGCGTGTCAGAGGCCAAAGCGTCATTCTCGGCGTGCGTGAGCAGCACGGGGCATTGGATCTGCTCGATACGCCCTTCGAGGGTGAATCCCTCGATGAGCCGCAGATAGTCGCGGAGATCGGAGGCGCCATTGGCCCAGAAGCCGCGCTGCACGATCTTCCAGCGCAGGCCGCGATCCGCCTGGATGATCGCGAACATCCTGTCGAGGATGCCCTGGTCGAGCGTCGACAGGCTGGCATCGGCGGCAAGGTCGGCGCCGAGATGACTCGCGAAGACCCGCGCCGCCCCGGCCACGCTCCACAGGCCCGGATCGGCGATGCAGGCGGCGAGACGCGGCTCGCCCGTGGCCGCGCGCAGGGCGAGGTAGCCGCCGAGACTCGCGCCGCTGAGCGCAATCCGCGACGGATCGACGGTCGGCAGCGACACGGCGAAATCCACCACCGCCCGCACCACGGTTTCCCAGTCCGGCCGCAAAGGCAGCCCGTGCTCATAGAGCATCTCGCCCTGCCCCGGCCCGTCGAAGATCAGGCAGTGGTAGCCGCGCTGCGAGGCCGCGACGGCCGACGCGAAATAGAGATCCGTCACCGTGGCGTCGTAGCCGTCCACCTGGATGACGAGCGGCCGGACCTTGTCGGCCCGTCCGGCGGCGGGAATGAAATAGGCCGGCAGCGACCGTCCCTCGAAGGGGATGCGCAGCGGCAGGACGGGCGGCTCGCCCAGCGCGAGGCCCTTGTCGAAGGCGTCGATCTGCCTGCGGAAGGCCGATAGGAGCCGGGGATCGACCGGCGCGCCGAAGAGCAGATGATACGAGGCGGCATAGGCGGCGCTCGCCTGCAGGAACAGTTCCCGCGCGGAGCTGCGATGGCCCTTCGCCAGGACGTCCTGCGCTTCGGCCGCCAGCCGGTCGCCGGTCGCGACCCAGGCCGCATGAAAGGCCGAATCGTCACCCTCTCCCACGGCCTCGGCAACCGCGGCGATCTCGCCGAAATCCGGTCCGCCATAGCGGATGTAGGCGAGCGGCCAGGTGCCGAAATCGTCGTGCAGCTCGTCCTTGAACAACTTCATGAAGAGGCGCCTCCGCTCTCGACAGTAGCGTCTGTCCTTATGGGAATCCTATGACTTTCCCTCGTCACTCTTCTGGATTTCCTAGGCCCCGGCGGCGTCTGGTGCGGCCGACATCAGGGAGACAATGGATGATCGGCAGAAGCTTGATTTCAATGGTGGCGATGATCGTGTCCAGCGCCTCGTATGCGCAAGGCACACCGGATCCTCAAACACCGCAGGTGGCGCCGCCGAAGGAGACGTGGAAGGCGCCGTTCGGCGGCACTTTCGCGGCCAGCCTCGCGGTCCTCAACGAATACTCCTACCGCGGTATCTCCCAGACCCAGCGTCAGGCCGCCTTCCAGGCCGGCCTCACCTACGAGACCGCCCCGGTCAGCGAAAAGGTCCCGCTGAGCGCCTATCTCGGCGCCTGGGGCTCCAACGTCGACTTCCCCAATACCGGCACCTTCGCCGAGATCGACGTCATCACCGGCCTCAAGCTCAAGCTGATGGACGACAAGCTCACCTTCGACCTCGGATACATCCGCTACAACTATCTCGGCGCACCCTCGAACCTGTTCTACGACTTCAACGAGTTCGGCCTCGTCGCCGGCTACGATTTCGGCGTCGCCCAGGTCAGCGCCGCCATCCGCTACAGCCCCAACTTCTTCGCCAACTCCGGAAACGCCTGGTACAAGTGGGCGTCGGTCACCGTGCCGCTCCCCTTCATCCACGTGAACGAGAACGTCGCCTTCAAGGCGTTCGGCACCATCGGCAATCAATACGTCGAGCGCTTCGCCAACTACGGCATCCCCAGCAACAACTACTGGGACTGGCAGCTCGGCCTCGTCGTCTCCGTCTACGGCTTCGACCTCTCCGCCGCCTATACCGGCACAAACCTCAGCGTCCAGGACTGCCTCGGCACCCAGAACTGCGCCAGCCGCTTCATCCTCGCTATTTCGAAGACGTTTTGATTCATTGGAGCGCGCCACTCCAGTGGCGCTCATGTCTTCGCCGATCGACAATGGCTTGAGCGCCACTGGAGTGGCGCGCTCCAATAAGGCGTCAGTTCCGGAAGCGAAGCGCGACCGCCAGCATGCGCAGCGACAGGATGGCGAGGCTGAGGGCCAGCATCGAGAAGAGCAGGCTGGGTTCGGAAAGCGGCTGGCCGCGATAGGGAAAGATCTGGCCGCCGATCAGCATGAACAGCCAGATGGCGGCCCAGCTCGCCATCTCGAAGAACGACGCCGAGCCGGGAATGTAGGCCGGGGGCTTCCGGTAGGGCCCGAACCGCACCCGCCAGAACATGTAGGCCGAGGCCACGAGGAACCAGAGGAAGCTCAGGAACTGCACGGCCGTCAGGAGCGTCACCGGCTTCGGCGTACGGCACCAGAAGGCCGGCATCCCGGCGGCGCAGAGACCGTCGAGGGCGCCCGCGGTGAAGCCGACCGCCGCACCTTCGAGCGACAGGTTGGTGAGCGCGAGATAGGCGAGGATCGTCGCCGCGACGGGAGACAGACCGACAATCCACTCCCACAAGAGGAGCGGCGTCATCTTCGACTTGGCTTGTGCCATTTGAACTGTCGCTGACTAAATCAGCATCCGGCTGTGCAGATCGAACATGATCCAGAAGCTGCCGCCCACCATGAGGAAGAGCAGGATGCAGGTGAAGACCAGCGCCAGCACGTTCTCACGCGGCGTGGTCGTGAAGTTGATGTGCAGGAAGAAGCGCAGGTGGACCAGCACCTGCAGCACCGCGGCGATGCCGATGACCAACAAGGTACGCTGCGGCGGCAGGGCATGCGTATAGACCAGCCAGAACGGGATGGCGCTCAGGATGACGGCCAGCACGAAGCCGATCAGGTAGGAGCGCAGGGCGTGCGGGGTCTGGTGTTCCATCACAGCAATCCCGGCAGGTAGACGATGGAGAAGATGCCGACCCAGGCGATGTCGAGGAAGTGCCAGAAGAGGCCGAGGCGTTGCAGGCGCGAGGTGACCGGCAGGGTGAGCCCCTTCAGCGCGACCTGGGCGCCAAGGACGACGATCCAGATCAGGCCCATCGTGACATGGACGCCGTGCGTGCCCACCAGGGTGAAGAAGGCCGAGAGGAAACCGCTGCGGTCCGGACCGGCGCCCTTGGCAATCATGCCGGTGAACTCGCGCACCTCCAGGAACACGAAGCCCACGCCCAACACGAACGTGATGGCCAGCCACAGCAGCACAGCACCGCGATTGCCCGCCTTAGCCTGCAGGCTGGCGAAGCCGAAGGTCATGCTGGAAACCAGCAGCAGCGCCGTCTCGAGGGCGGCGTTGTTCAGCTCGAAGAGCTGCTTGCCGGTGGGACCGCCGGCGGTGCCGGGAATCATGATGGCGTAGGTCGCAAACAGCAGGGCGAAGATCACCGCGTCGCCCATCAGGTAGAGCCAGAATCCCAGCGCCCGCTGCTCGTGGGTCTCGATCTCCTCGCGCTCGTGTGCGCTCATGGGGGCGACGCTCATGAGCGGCTCCCCAGCTGCCGGTAGCGCTGATCCTCGATCGCCTTCACCTCGGCCGCGGACAGGGTGAACTCCTGATCGTCATTGGAGGAGCGCACGATCACGGCGGCGAACATCACGAGGCCGGACGCCAGCACCAGCCACCAGATGTGCCAGACCATGGCGAAGCCCAGGACGAAACCGAAGGCGCCCAGGATCACACCGATCGGCGTGTTGGACGGAATGCGGATCGGCTCGTAGGCCGCCGGCCGGCGGTAGGCGACGCCCTTCTCCTTCATCTCGAGGAAGGCCTCGCGGTCGCTCACCGTCGGGATCACCGCGAAATTGTACGGCGGCGGCGGCGACGAGGTGGACCATTCCAGGGTGCGACCGTCAAACGGGTCTCCGGTGAGATCGCGCGTCCTGGCGCGGTCACGGATCGAGACATAGAGCTGCATCACCATGCAGCCGATGCCGCACAGGACGACCAGGGCACCGGACGCCGCGACCAGCAGATAAGGCTGCCACGTCGGATCGTTGTAGGTCTCCATACGGCGCGGCATGCCCTTCAGGCCGAGCAGGTAGAGCGGCATGAAGGCCAGATAGAAGCCAATGATCCAGCACCAGAAGGCGCCGAGGCCCCAGCCGCGGTTGAAAGCGAAGCCGAAGGCCTTGGGAAACCAGTACATGTAGCCGGCGAGATAGCCGAACAACACGCCCGGGATGATCATGTTGTGGAAGTGCGCGACCAGGAAGGTCGTGTTGTGCATCAGGAAGTCGGCCGGCGGGATGGCCAGCAGCACGCCGGTCATGCCGCCGATCACGAAGGTGACGATGAAGCCGATGCTCCACATCATCGACGGATGGAAGTCGATGCGGCCGCGATACATGGTCAACAGCCAGTTGAACACCTTCACACCGGTGGGCACGGCGATGATCATGGTCATCACGCCGAAGAAGGCGTTGACGCCGGCGCTGGAGCCCATGGTGAAGAAATGGTGCAGCCAGACGGTGAAGGACAGGATGCCGATCGCCGCCGTGGCATAGACCAGCGATTCGTAGCCGAACAGGCGCTTGCGCGAGAAGGTCGACACGACCTCCGAGAAGATGCCGAAGGCCGGCAGGATCAGGATGTAGACTTCCGGATGGCCCCAGATCCAGAACAGGTTGACGTAGTTCATCATGTTGCCGCCATGCGCATTCGTGAAGAAATGCATGCCGGCGAGGCGGTCGAGGGCGAGCAGGCCGCAGGCCACGGTGATTGCCGGGAAGGCGAAGGCCATCAGCACCGAGGCGACGAGCGCGGTCCAGACGAAGGGCGTCATGCGCATCAAGGTCATCCCCGGCGCGCGGCGCTTCAGGATGGTCACGATGAAGTTGATGCCCGACAGGGTCGAGCCGACGCCCGATATCAGGATGGCCCAGATCCAGTAGTCGACGCCGACGCCGGGATTGTACTCGATGCCCGAGTAGGGCGGATAGCCGGTCCAGCCGGCGGTCGAGAACTTGCCGATGACCAGCGAAACCATGACCAGTGCCGCGCCCGCCGCGCTCAGCCACAGGCTGACGGCGTTCAGCCACGGGAAGGCCACGTCGCGCGTGCCGATCTGCAGCGGCACAATGACGTTCATCAGGCCCGTCATGAACGGCATCGCCATGAAGAAGATCATGATGGTGCCGTGCGAGCTGAATATCTGGTCGAAATGCTCCGGCGGCAGGTAGCCGCCGGCGTTGAGCGCCATCGCCTGCTGGGCGCGCATCATAAGGGCGTCGACGAAACCGCGCAGCAGCATGATCAGCGCCAGCACGATGTACATGATGCCGATGCGCTTGTGGTCGACACTGGTGAGCCAGTCGGTCCAGAGATACTTCCAAGCTCGGAGCCAGGTGAGCACGATGGCCACCAGCAGCGCGCCGCCCACGGTGACGGCGGCGCCGCCCGCGGCGATGGGGCTGTAGAACGGCAGGGCGTCGATCGTCAGTTTGCCGAACATCCGCTATCTCCGGACCGGCGCGGCATGCGCGTGGCCGCTGTGCCTGTACTTGTCGATGATCGAGTCGAACAGCCTGGGTTCGACCGTCGAATAGTAGGTGATGGGGTTGGCGCGGCTCTTGGCCGCCAGGGCCGGGTAGGTCGTGGCGTCGAGCCGCATGGCGCCCTGCTTCGCGCGCGCAACCCAGGCGTCGAAATCGGCCGGGCTCATGGCCTGGACCTCGAAATGCTGGTCCGAATAGCCGCCGCCGCTGTACTGGCTGTTGCGCCCGACGAAGGTGCCGGGCTGGTCGGCCAGCATCTGCAGACGTGTCTGCATGCCGGCCATGGCATAGATCTGCCCGGCGAGCTGCGGCACGTAGAAGGAGTTCATCACCGTGTCGGAGGTGATGCGCAGGCTGACCGGCCGGCCGGCCGGAAAAGCCAGCTGGTTCACCACGGCGATCCCCTGCTCGGGATAGATGAACAGCCACTTCCAGTCCTGCGCCACGACCTGAACGTCGAACGGCGCCTCCTTCGATTCCAGCGGGCGGTAGGGATCGAGCCGGTGGGTGCTGCGCCAAAGCAGCACGGCGACGGCGATCACGATGATCGCGGGGATCAGCCAGGTGATGGCGTCGATCCCTACCGAGTTGGCCCAGGTCGGCGTGTAGGCGGCCTTGGTGTTCGAGGCGCGATACCTGTACGCGAACCACAGGGTCAGGACGATGACCGGAACGATCACGATCATCATCACGCAGAAGGCGTCGAAGAGGAGATTCCGCTCGGCGAGCGCGATCGGCCCCTTCGGATCGATCACGGCCGCCCGCTTGAGGTCGCAGGCGCCCGTCAAAAGGGCAAAGCCGGCGGCCAACGCCGCTCCCCGCCATCGCGTAACAGCCTGCCTCACCATCCCCCGCCCGACTTATTGAATTGTCAGGGCAGAGTGAAGCTAGCTCTTGTGTTGGGCAACGATTCTTTTGTTACGTTTAGGTCTTCGGATCAGGTCTTCTGGCCGCCCGGCGCGGGCGTCGCGGCCGGAGGCGCCTTGCCCGCGGGATCTTTTATCGTGCAGACGTCGGCGCGAAGACGATCCTTCAAAGCGGCGATCTGATCCTCGATCTGCTTGTTCGCGGCCTTCTGCTTCTCGATCTGCTCCTCAAGCGCCTTGACCTGCGCGGCATCGGGACCGGCTGGCGCGGGCGGGGCCGGCGGCGCCGGCAACTGGACGGCGACGTTCACGATCGGCCGGTAGAACAGATACCAGCCCAGCCCCAGTCCGGCGGCGAGCAGGAAGAAGCCGCCCACCAGACCGCCCATGATCCACGGCCAGCGCGGCGCCGGCTGCTCTTGGACCTGTCGTTCGGGAGGCGGAAGGGCGTCGGCCATGTGCCAGTGAGGCTCCTTTGAAGATGCCAGTCAACACCCGGGGCGCGGCAAAAATTGGGCGTCGGATGGGCCGCCCGGGGGCCTTGCGCCGTTCGGTGGGCGATATATGTGTATATGCACAGAATGGCGCCTCTCGACCCGTCGCGCGGTCGCGTCTAGGGTCCCCGCCACGAACCAAGGAGAGATCGCATGACCGCCTGTATCGTCGGTTGGTCCCACGGCAAATTCGGCAAGCTCGATGGCGAGACCAGCGAATCGCTGATCGTCAAGGCGGCTTCCGAGGCCATTGCCCATGCCGGCATCGAGCCCAAGGACGTCGACGTGATCTATGTCGGCAACATGAACGGCGGCTTCGTGCGCCAGGAGTTCCACTCCTCGCTGCCGCTGCAGACCCATCCCGACCTGCGCTTCAAACCCTCGACCCGGGTCGAGAACGCCTGCGCCACCGGCTCGGCCGCGATCCACATGGGCCTGAACACGCTGGCCGCCGGCAAGGCGCGCTTCGTGCTGGTGGTCGGCGTCGAGAAGATGACCGAGCTCAATTCCGCCCAGGCGGGCGAGGTTCTGATCAAGGCCTCCTACGTCGCCGAGGAAGCGACCATCGAGGCGGGCTTCGCCGGAATATTCGGCAAGATCACCTCGGCCTATTTCCAGCGCTACGGCGACAAGTCAGACGCGCTCGCCAAAATCGCGGTCAAGGCGCACAGGAACGGTGCCAGGAATCCCTTCGCCCACTTCCAGAAGGAATTCGCCTACGATTTCTGCCGCACGCCGTCGGACAAGAACCCGTTCGTCGCCGGCCCGCTGAAGCGCACCGACTGCTCGCCCGTCACCGACGGCGCGGCCGCTGTGATCCTGACTGACGTCGGCACGGCGCTGGGCATGAAGCAGGCGATCGCCTTCCGCGCCGCCGAGCACGTCAACGACTTCCTGCCCATGAGCCGGCGCGACAACATCAAGTTCGAGGGGCCGCAACTCGCCTGGCAGCGGGCGCTGAAGTCGGCACATCTCGACCTGCTCGATCTCTCGTTCGTCGAGAGCCACGATTGCTTCACTTCGGCCGAGCTGATCGAATACGAGGCGATGGGCCTCACGGCGCCGGGTGAAGGCGAGCGCGCCATCCATGAAGGCTGGGTCGAGCGCGACGGCAAGCTGCCGGTCAACGTCTCGGGCGGCCTCAAGGCCAAGGGCCATCCGGTCGGCGCCACCGGCGTCAGCATGCATGTGATGTCGGCGATGCAGCTCTCGGGCACGGCGCCGGAGGGCCTGCAACTGCCCAAGGCGAAGCTGGGCGGCGTGTTCAACATGGGCGGCGCCGCGGTCGCCAACTATGTGAGCATCCTCGAGCCGCTGCGCTAGAACGCGTGCACGCCGTCGGCCACCGCGAGAGCGACGCCATCCTGGGCGCCATGCGCCAGGTGGCGCTGGCCGGCGGGCACACGATCACCTACGCCGACACCGCGAGCATCAGGGCGGCGGCACACTATCTCCTGCGCCGCCACGATATCGTGGATATCGGCACCTTGCCGTCGGCCGAGCCGGCCGACCTGGTCGCGATCCTGACGGACCGGTCGCTCGCCGAAGAGGCGGTGAAGTATCTTGCCATCATGGCGATGGTCGACGGCTCGCTCGACCACGGCAAGCTGAGGCGCGTGCTGGAGTATTCCCGCGCGCTCGACATCGAGGCCGACTATCTCACCGATCTCGTCGAGGCGGCCTCCGGCCATCTCGCCTGGGCTGCCGCCGACATGTGGCGCAAGAACTTTGACAGCGTGCTGAGCCGCTCCTCCGAGGGCCTCGACCCCAACACGTGGATCCGCCCTTACGCGGGTGCCAATGCCGATCCCGCGCTGGTCGAACGCTACGAGGCGCTGGGCCAGCTGCCACAGAACAGTTTCGGCAAGGCGCTGTGGGACTTCGACAAGACGAACGGTTATCCCTTCCCCGGCGATCCCATGGCCCTCAACGCTGTGTTTGGCACGGCGCACGATTCGACGCACGTGATCTCGGGCTACGACACGAGCGCGCGCGGCGAGCTGCTCGTCTCGACCTTCACGGCCGGCATGCATCCGATCAATCCGATGAGTGGCCACATCCTGCCGGTGATCTTCTTCTTTCACTTCGGCGAGCAGATGAACGATGTCGGCCATGCCGGCAAGGGCGGCCTCGATCCGGACGAATTCTGGCACGCCTGGGCGCGCGGCGCCGAGATGACGGTCGACCTCTTCGATCCCAAGTGGAACGTCTGGGACTGGGTCGAGCACGACCTCGACAAGTTGCGCCGCCAGTGGAACGTGACGCCGCCGGGGAACCGGCGTTAGAGGCTTTCGGTTTTGGCCTTGTCCAAAATCACCTCATCCTGAGGAGCACGCTGAAAGCGTGCGTCTCGAAGGATGGGCAACAAACGCGGTGCGCGCGCCCATGCTTCGAGACGGCTGCGGCGCAGCCTCCTCAGCCTGAGGTCTATTTTGATCGTCCCGTTGGCTCACACCACCGGGCTCGCGCCGCCGTCGACGTTGATGGCGACGCCGGTGATGAAGGAGCCGGCATCCGAGCAGAGGAAGCAGGCCATGCGGGCGAATTCCTCAGCCTTGCCCATGCGGCCGAGCGGGATGCGGCCCTTGGCCATGCCGGCCAGGAACTCCTCATAGGTCTTCCCCTCGCCGGCCGGTCCCTTGTGGCGGCGCGCCCACTGGTCGCTCTCGATCAGGCCCACCAGCATCGCGTTGACGAGAATGTTGTCCTTGGCGAGTTCCTGGCTCATCGCCTTTGTGAGCGCGAGGCCGGCCGCGCGGCTGACGCTGGTCGGCGTCGAGTTGGCGGTCGGGGCCTTGGCGCCGATGTTCAGCACGTTGACGATGCGGCCCCACTTGCGCTCGCGCATGCCGGGAATGGCCGCACGGCTGAGGCGGATGGCGGCGAACAGCTTGAGGTCGAGATCGCCCTGCCAGTCCTCGTCGGTCACGGTCTCGAACGACTTGGCGTGGCTGATGCCGGCATTGTTCACGACGATGTCGACCTTGCCGAACTCGGCCTCGATCTTCTTGAACGTGTCGGCGATGGGCTCGGCCTTCGCGACGTCGCAGGAATAGGCCTCGATCTTGATGTTGGCCTTGCCGGCCGCCTTCTGCACCTCGGCCTTGGCGGCATTCAGCGCGTCCTGCTTGCGCGCCAGCAGCGCCACCGAGGCGCCCGACGCGGCGAACTCCTTGGCCATGGCGAGGCCGAGGCCGGTGCTCGCGCCGGTGATCACGGCCACGCGGCCATCCATACGTACGTCCATCTTGTCCTCCCGAAAGCTCGAAAATCGGACGACACCATATCCACCGATCAGCGGGGCAGCGAGTCCGGTGCGTATTGCTGGGCGAACTCGGCACTGGGCGGGATCGGCTTGATCACGTCGATGGCGATGCCGTTGGGATCCTCGGTGATGAAGTGCCGCTGGCCGAAAGGCTCGTCGCGCAGCGGCAGATGGATCGCGAGTCCCGAGGCCTGCGCCCGGGCATAGAGCGCATCGACATCGTCGACTTCGACGTTCACCAGCACGCCCGACGCCTTCTTGCGGAACGGCGCGGGAATCGTCTCGTGGCGATAGTCGAGGATGGCGAGGTTCGCCTTGTCCGAGACCGCGCCGGTCAAGTGAACGTACCACTCGGCCTCGAAGGCGCGGCGGAAACCGAAATGCTTCTCCCAGAAGGAAGCGGTGCCGGCGACGTCGTCGGTACAGAGCACCGTGTAGAACTCCCTGAGCTGCATTGCCCTCTCCTCTGTGGCCATTTACATACAATCTGTATGTGGCGATTTAGATACAAGGTGTATGTATGTCAAGACCGCGAACCCAGGCGGAGCGGCTGGCCGTCACGCGCGCGACGCTGCTGCGTGAAGCGCGGCTAATCTTCGCCGCCTCCGGCTACGACGCAGCGGCGACCGAGGAGATCGTGCAGCGGGCCAAGGTGACGCGCGGCGCGCTCTACTATCATTTCAAGGACAAGCGCGCCGTGTTCGAGGCCATCGTCGAGGAGGTGGCGAGCGAAATCGCGGCGGCGGTCGACGAGAGGGCCGCGCCCGCCGTCGATCCGTTGCAGGCGTTGATCGAGGGCACGCGCGCCTTCCTCGATGCCTGCCTCGATCCCGCCGTGCGCCGCATCTACCTGATCGATGCGCCCGCCGTACTGGGCTGGCACCGCTGGCGCGATATCGACGCCCCGCACGGCGTGCGCACGCTGCGCGAAGGCGTGGCCGCGGTACTGGCAGCGCGTCCCGATCCGGCGCTCGGCGTCGAGCCGATCACCTTCCTGCTCTCCGGCGCCTTCAACGAAGCGGCACTTTGGGTTGCCGAGGCCAAGGACGAGAAGGCCGCGCGCCGCGAGATGGACCGCACGCTGGTCCAGCTGCTTGAGCGGCTGTTCAGGCCCGCCGCCGCGCCCGCTCGACCGCCGCGAGCACGCGCTCGGGCGTAGCCGGCGCGTCGAGCCGCACGGCAACCTTTCCGTCGCCCACCGCGCCGATCGCGTCCTTGAGCGCGGTCCAGACGGCGGTCGCCAGCATCAGCGGCGGCTCGCCCACCGCCTTGGAGCGGAAGATCGTCGCCTCGCGCGAGGGCGCGTTGTCGAGCAGCTTCACGTTGAACACCGGCGGCACGTCGCGGCTCCCGGGGATCTTGTAGGTCGACGGCCCCGCCGTGCGCAGCCGGCCCTTGGCGTCCCACCACAGCTCCTCGCAGGTGAGCCAGCCCTGCCCCTGCACGAAGGCGCCCTCGATCTGGCCGAGATCGATGGCAGGATTGAGCGACTGACCGCAATCCTGGACGAGGTCGGCGCGCAGCACGCGGCTCTCGCCGGTCAAGGTGTCGATCGCGACCTCCGCCATCGCGGCGCCGAAGGCGAAATAGAAGAACGGCCGGCCGTGCATCGCGGCGGGATCCCAATGGATCCCGGGCGTTTTGTAATAGCCGGTCGCGGAAAGCGACACGCGACCGAGCCAGCACAGGCGGGCGAGTTCGCCGAAGCCCAGCACCTGGTTGCTGCCAGGCTTCGCGATGCGCACGGTGCCGTCGGCGAATTCGATGTCGGCCTCGGCCACGCCGAAATGTTCGGCAGCATAGGCCACCATGCGGCTGCGGATCGTGTTCGCCGCCTCCCAGGCTGCCCAGCCGTTGAGGTCCGATCCGGTCGACGCCGCGGTCGGCGAGGTGTTGGGCACTTCGGCGGTCGAGGTGGCGGACGGACGGATGCGATCGACATCGACCTGGAACACCTCGGCCACCACCTGGGCCACCTTGATGAACAGCCCCTGCCCCATCTCGGTGCCGCCATGGTTAAGGCGGATCGAGCCGTCGGTATAGACATGCACCAGCGCGCCGGCCTGGTTCATGTGCGGCAGGTTGAAGGAGATTCCGAATTTCAGCGGGAAGAGTCCCAGCCCGCGCTTCAGCACCGGGTTGGCCGCGTTGAAGGCAGCGATCTCGGCGCGCCGCCGCTCGATCTCGCCGCCGGTCTTCACTTCGGCCCAGCAGCGTTCCAGGTGGTTCTCGTCGACTTTCTGCCCGTAGGGCGTTTCGTCCCGGCCTTCGGCGTAGAAGTTGAGCGCGCGTATCTCGACCGGATCGCGACCGAGATGATGCGCAATCCGGTCGAGCGCATCCTCCATCACGACGACGCCCTGGGGCCCGCCGAAGCCGCGGAACGCCGTGTTCGACTGCTTGTTGGTGCGGCAGGCATAACCGACGGCGCGGAAGTGCGGGATCCAGTAGGCGTTGTCGGTGTGCGTGAGCGCCCGCGTCACGACGCCGGGAGTCATGTCGAGGCTCCAGCCCGCGTCGGCCGCCAGCACGGCGTCGAGCGCCAGCACACGGCCCTCGCCATCGAAGCCCACCGTGTAGCGATAGTCGAAGCCATGGCGCTTGCCGGTCGTCAGCATGTCGACCTCGCGCGGCAGGCGCAGCTTGACCGGCCGGCCGGCATGGTTCGCCGCGACCGCCGCCGCCGCCGCGACCCAGGTGGCGTTGCTCTCCTTGCCGCCGAAGCCGCCGCCCAGACGGCGCACGACAGCCGTCACACGATTGAAGTCCCAGCCCAGCACCCGGGCGCAGACATGCTGGACCTCGGTCGGATGCTGCGTCGAGGAATGGACGGTGAGGTCTCCATCCTCGCCGGGCAGCGCGAAGGCGATCTGGCCTTCGAGGTAGAAATGCTCCTGCCCGCCGACGCTGAACTCGGCGGTGAGCCGATGCGGTGCGGCGGCCAGCGCTGTCTCCGGATCACCGCGCAGGACGGTGGACGGCGCCTGCACATAGGATTCACGGGCGAGCGCCGTCGCGATGTCGAGGACCGGCTCCCCGGCCTCGATCTCGACGACCACCTTCCCCGCGGCGGCCCGTGCGACATCGAGGCTCTCGGCAACGACCATCGCCAGCGTCTGGCCTGCGAACTCGATCCGGTCGACCGCGAACAGCGGCTCGTTCTTGCCGATGGCTGCGATGTCGTTACGGCCGGGGATGTCCTGCGGGCCGAGCACGGCCACCACGCCCGGCATCGAAGCAGCAGAGGCCATGTCGAGCCGCACGAGCTTGCCGCACGCGACCTTACTCAGCACCAGGGCCGCATGCAGCGTGCCCGGCGGTTCGGGCATATCGTCGATATAGAGCGCCTGCCCGGTGACATGTTTCAGCGCGCTGTCGTGGCGGCGCGCGACGTGGACCTTGCCGCTCACAGCACCTCGACCTCCAGCACGCGCCCCGGCTCGGCAAGACGCAGTTCCAGCCGCCGCAGCAGGTTCGCCGCGACCTGCCGGCGATAGGCGGCCGAGCCGCGCCAGTCGTCGACCGGCTTGAAATCGCCTTCGACGGCGGCAATCGCGGCTGCGAAACCGTCCTTCAGCAGCGCCGCCTCGGCCGCGTGCGCGCGACGCGGCGTCGCCGCCATGCCGCCGAAGGCCAGCCGCGCATCCTCGATCCTGCCGTTGCGGATGCGCACGCGGTAGGCGCCGGCGACGGTCGAGATGTCCTGGTCGCGGCGCTTGCTCACCTTGTCGCAATGGAAGGTCTCGCCCTCCCACAGGCGCGGCATCGAGAGGCTCTGGATGATCTCGTCGGGCGCCAGCGCCTTCTTGCGATAGTCGAGGAAGAAATCGTCGAGCGGGATCTCGCGCGCGCCCCGCTTCGACACGAGTGTCAGGCTCGCTTCCAGCGCCAGCAGGACCGGCGGCATGTCGCCAATCGGCGAGGCCGTGCCGATATTGCCGCCGATCGTGCCCATGTTGCGGATCTGCCGCGACCCCAGGCGAGAAAGATAGGAGCGCAGCGCGGGAAAGGCCTCGACCAGGGTCGGCGCCGCTTCCGTGTAGGTTGCAGCCGCGCCGATCGTGATCCTGTCCGCGGTCGCAGAGATCGCCGCCAGTTCGGGCACGTGCATGAGGTGGATCACGGCCTTCGGGGGCTTGCGCTCGCGACTCGCCAGCAGGCCGAGATCCGTGCCGCCGGCCAGCAGCAACGCCTCCGGATGGGCAGCGCGCAGAGCCAGCAGCTCATCGAGGCTGCGCGGTGCGAAGAAGGCGTCCTCGAAGACGGTCGACGTCGGTCGCGGCGCTGCGGGAGAGAGTGCGGGCGCCGGCTCGACGGCAAGACCGGCGATCCGCGTCATCGCCTCGACGATCGGCCGGTAACCGGTGCAGCGGCAGAGATTACCTGCAAGAACTTCGTGGATTTCCTTCGGATCGGGTGTGCCGCCGCTGCTCGCATAGGCCAGTGCCGACATCACGAAACCCGGCGTGCAGAAACCGCATTGCGTCGCATCGGCTTCGGCCATCGCAACCTGGACCGGATGCGGTCCGCCATCGGCGCCGCGCAGCCCTTCGACCGTGCGCACCGACTGGCCGTCGAGCTGGCCCAGCAGGAGGATGCAGGAATTGACCGCGTCACGGCGGCCCTCGCGCTCCAGCACCACGGTGCAGGCGCCGCAATCGCCTTCCGCGCAGCCTTCCTTGGTGCCGCGCAGGCCGCGATCGTCGCGCAGCCAATCGAGCAGGGTCGTCATCGGGGGAACGCCGACGATCTCCACTTGCCTGTCATTGAGGGTGAACCGAACGTTATCCGCCATGCGAACAGGATGCTGGGCGTTGAAGTGCAACGCAACCCGTGTTGCACTCGGCATGCCAACCCAAGAAAGAAAGTCCCCGGATGGACCCCTATCGATTCGGCTATTCCCCCATCGTCGAGCGGCCGAAACTCTCCTGGCCCAACAATGCCCGCGTCGCGGTCTGGGTCTGCCCCAACATCGAGCACTACGAATATCTCCCGGCCGAGGTCCGAGTGCGCAATCCGTGGCCGCGCATGCCGCATCCCGACGTACTGGGCTATGGCGGCCGCGACTACGGCAACCGGGTCGGCCTGTGGCGCATGTTCGAGGTGCTGGACAAGCACAGCATCCGCTGCACCGTCTCGCTCTCGATGTCGGTGATCGAGATGTATCCCGATATCCTCGAGGCCATGGAAGCGCGGCGCTGGGAATATATGAGCCACGGCTATTTCAACACGCGCTATCACTGGGGCTACGCGCCGGAGGAAGAGCGCGAGGTCATCGAGCACAGCAAGGCGACGCACCTGCGGCTCACCGGCCGCAAGCTGCGCGGCTGGTTCTCGCCTGCCGTCTCCAACACGCTGAACACGCCCGACCTCGTGAAGGAAGCCGGCCTCGAATACTTCTGCGACTTCTATCACGACGACCAGCCGACACCACTCGCCACCAAGCACGGCCCGCTGATCCACGTCCCCTATTCGATGGACCTCAACGACGCGATGATCTACCGCCAGCCGGTCGAGGCGGAGGAATTCGCCCAGATGATCATCGACCACTTCGACACGGTCTATCGCGAGGGCGGCGAGAACGGCCGGGTCATGTGCCTCGCGCTGCATCCCTACATGATGGGTGCGCCGCACCGGCTGAAGCATCTCGACCGCGCATTGTCCTACATCCGCAAGCACAAGGATGCCTGGGTCTGCACCGCCGAGGAGATCCTCGACTGGTACACCGCCAACGGGCTGAAGCCCTACCAGCAGCATCTCGGGAAGGAGGCGTGACATGAGTACCGTTCCCAAGAACCCGCCGCCGCTGCCCGCCGGGATGGACAATCCCTGGTACGACTACGCGCCCTATCCGAAGCGGCCGAAGCTCAACTGGCCGCGCAACGCCCGCGTCGCCTTCTACGTCGTGCTGCATCTCGAATACTACGAGCTGCTGCCGCCCGAGGGCATCGTGAAGGACAGCCGCTTCACCGGCGAGTTCGGCACCTACCATCCGGACTACCGCACCTGGACGCAGCGCGAATACGGCAACCGCACCGGCATCTTCCGCGTCCTCGACGTGCTCGATCGCTACCAGATCCGCGCCGGCGTGGCCGTCAACGCGATGGCGGCGGAGCGCTATCCCTTCCTGATGGAGCAGTTCCGCAAGCGGAACTACGAGATCATCGGCCATGGCGTCTCGGCCAATCGCATGATCAGCTCCAAGATGAGCGAAGCCGAGGAGAAGGCCGAAATCGCAACGTCCATAGTGGCGATCGAGAAAGCCACGGGCAGCGCGCCCAGGGGCTGGCTCGGCCAGGAATATGGCGAGAGCCAGAGGACGCCCCAGCTGCTGGCCGAGGCCGGCCTCGACTATGTCCTCGACTGGCCGAACGACGACCAGCCCTATGCAATGCATGTCGGCGACGACCGGAAATTCGTCTCGCTGCCCAACCAGCCGGAATGGGACGACGTACAGCAGCTCTGGCTGCGGCGCATCAACACCACGCGCTATCCCGACATCGTGGGCGATGCCTTCGAGCTGCTGCATCACGAGGGCGGCCAGGTCTTCAACCTGTCGATCCATCCCTGGCTGATGGGCATGGCGCACCGCATCAAATATCTCGACGAGGCGCTGCGCCGCGTCGAGCGCTTCGGCAATGTCTGGCAGGCGACGCCGGGCGACGTAGCCAGGCACTATCGCGAAACGATGATGGGCTGATCGCGTGACCAGGTTCTGGCTCGATACGCTGGCGGAGTTCATCGCCGACTTCCGCCTCGAAACGCTGCAGCCCGCCACCGTCGAACAGACGCGCTATGTCATCCTCGACACGGTCGGCGCCATCGTGGGCGGTGCGGCCGAGCCCGAGATGCAGGCGCTGACCGCCCGACTCACCGTCAGCCCGGTCGGCGAGGCCTCCGTGATGGGTACGGGCAAGACGGCCGTGTCGGCCGCCGCCGCCTTCCTGAACGGCACAGCCGGCACGTTCCTGGAAATGGACGAGGGCAACCGCTTCGCCAAGGGCCATCCCTCGATCCATGCGCTGCCCGCCGTCTGGGCCATGGCCGAGATCAAGGGCCTCTCGGGCAAGGCAGCGATGGAGGCGCTGATCCTGGGCTACGAGGTCGGCGCGCGCATCGGAATCGCGGCCTCCCTGCGACCCGACATGCATCCGCACGGCACCTGGGGCACGGTCGGCGCCGCGGGCGCCGTGGCGAAGCTGCTGGGCTACGATGCGCCGCGGATCCGCGAGACGATCAACGTCGCCTCCTCGCTGACCCTCGCCAGCTCCAAGCGCACGATGCTGGAGGGCGGCACGGTGCGGAACGCCTATGCCGGCATCTCGAACCGCATGGCGCTGATGGCGATCGATCTCGTCGAGACGGGTTTCATCGGCGAGCGCGACGGACTGTCCAGCGTGTTCGGCAAGGTCGTGTCGGAGCGCTTCGACACGGCGCGCATGACCGACGGGCTCGGCCGCGACTGGCAGATCGATCAGAACTATTTCAAGCTCCATTCCTGCTGCCGCTACAATCACGGCGCGCTCGATGCGCTCGAGAACTTGCTCGCGCAGGAAGCCGTCGCCGCCGACGCGGTCGAGCGGGTGGATGTCGCGAGTTATCTCTACGCCGCCGAGCTCGACGACCAGGCGCCGCGCAACACGTTGGCCGGCAAGTTCTCCGTGCCCTTCGCGGTGGCCACGCGCCTCGTACGCGGCTCCTCGCGGGTCGAGAACTTCACCTGGGACGCGCTGCGCGACGAGCGGGTCCAGGCGCTGGCCAAGCGCGTTTTTGTGACCGAGGACAAGGCGATGACAGCGAAGCTGCCGCAGTTCCGCCCGGCGCGGGTCGATGTCCGCCTGCGCGACGGCCGCACGCTCTCGGCTTCCGTCGAGGCCAATCGCGGCGACGACCAGGATCCCTATTCGCGCGACGAGCTCACTGGAAAGTACTTCTCGCTGACGGCACGGATGTTGCGTCGCGAAGTCGCCGACGACATGCGCAAGAAGATTCTGGCTCTGGATAGCATCGCCGACATACGCTCGATCTTCGCTCGTTGATCTGCCGGGAGGTTTTCATGGCCAAGGAACGGACGTCTGGAGTTTCGCGTCGGCTTCTCCTTGCCGGCGGCGCCGCGCTGGCGACCGGCGCGATCGGCACTCCCGGCTTGGTCCGCGCCCAGCCCGCCGCGGTGAAGGTGGGCCTGATCCATCCCGTCACCGGCTTCGTGGCCTATAACGGCCAGCAGAGCCGGCTGGGCGGCACGATGGCCGTCGAGGACGTGAACAAGGCGGGCGGCATCAAGTCGATGGGTGGCGCGAAGCTCGAAGCGCTGCTGGGCGACAGCCAGTCCAAGGTCGAGGTCGGCGTCAGCGAAGTCGAGAAAATGAACGAGCAGGGCGTGGCGGCCTATATCGGCTGCTTCCAGAGCCCGGTCGGCATCGCCGCCAGCCAGGCCGCCGCCAAGTACGGCACGCCCTTCCTCGTGGATGTGGGCGCCTCCGACCTGCTGATGAGCCGCGGCCTCAAGAACGTGTTCCGCCTAAAGCCGGGCTTCGGCGTCTGCGTCGACGACGGCATCGCCTCGCTGGCTGCCCTCAACAAGGCCGCGAACAACGTCGCCAAGACAGCGGTGATCGTCCACGAATCGGGCGAGTTCGGCACCGGCACGGCCAAGCTGCTCGCCGGCAAGCTGCCCTCGATCGGCATCACGGCCAAGGAGCTGATCGCGCACGACAATCCGACGCGCAACTTCGACAATATCGCGCTGCGCATCCGCTCGCTGGCGCCCGACATCGTCATGATGTCGAACTACGGCAACGAATACATGCTGCTGGCACGCACGCTCTTCCAGCAGAAGGTGAACGTCGCGGGCTTCTTCTCGATCCTCGGCGGCGGCTTCAATTACAAGTTCGTCAAGGAGATGCCCGACGTCTCCCAGTACATGATGGACGTGAACCACTGGTACAATCCGAAGAGCCCGCAGGCCCAGGCGCTGAAGAAGCGCGTCGAGGCCACGGGCGCACTGTTCACCTTCGAGGTCTATCTCACCTACACCAACGTCATGCTGCTGGCCGATGCACTGGAGCATGCCGGTTCGGCCGACAAGGAGAAGCTGATCGCGGCGCTGGCCGCCTCGACCTTCAAGGCCGAGCTGATGCCCTACGGGCCGACGAAGTTCGTCAACGGCCAGAACCAAGGCGGGCGGCCGGCGACCATGCAGTCTCTCAAGGGCGACATCGAGGTGATCGCGCCCGAGGAGTTCGCCTCGGCCAAGGCGGTGTTCCCCAAGCCGAAGCTCTAAGGGCTTCCGCGTGATATCGAATCGTATCGGACTCCCCAACAAATACCGCACCCTGAGGAGCGAACGCAGTGAGCGTCTCGAAGGGT
Source organism: Reyranella sp. (assembly GCF_004297265.1). Taxonomy (GTDB): domain Bacteria; phylum Pseudomonadota; class Alphaproteobacteria; order Reyranellales; family Reyranellaceae; genus Reyranella. Next base: position 96,505 of record NZ_SCUT01000035.1, on the reverse strand, counting down.
GGGCACGAGCACCGCGTCTGCTGCCCATCCTTCGAGACGGCCCTTCGGGCCTCCTCAGGATGAGGAGTAAACCCGAAGCCGAAAGAAGCTGAAGGCGTGTTCGATCCCGCCTTTCTCGTCGCGGGCGTCCTGAACGGCCTTCTGGCCGGCGGCATCTATGTTCTGGTCGCGGTCGGCCTCACCCTGATCTACGGCGTGCTGCACATCATCAACTTTGCCCATGGCAGCCTGCTGATGCTGGCCATGTACGCCGTCTTCTACCTCTGGCGGCTGATCGGCATCGATCCCTATGCCGCCCTGCCGGTGGTCATCGCCGGCGCCTTCGGGTTCGGCTTCATCCTCTACCGCGTGCTGATCGGCCGCTACAATCACGGCCGCGACGAGAACATCCTGCTGATCACGCTGGGCCTCTCGATCGTGATCGACAATGTCGCGCTGCTGTTCTTCGGCGGCGACACGCAGACCATCGACGTTCCTTATGCCGGCACCTTCGTCGAGATCGGTGCAGCCTTCCTGCCGCTGCCCAAGATCATCTCGTTCGGCGCCTCGCTGGTGATCTGCGCGGCGCTCGGTCTCTACATGGCAAAGAGCGACATGGGCAAGGCGATCCGCGCCGTCGCCAAGGAGAGGCAGGGCGCGCGCTTGGTCGGCATCGACGTCGAGAACGTCTTCGCCGTCTGCTACGGCATCGGCATCGCCTGCCTCGGCGCCGCGGCGTGCCTGCTGATGCCGACCTACTATGTGACGCCGTCGTCGGGACATGCCTTCGTCCTCGTGGCCTTCACCATCGTCGTGCTGGGCGGCATGGGCAGCTTCGCAGGCGCCGCCATCGGCGGCTTCATCATCGGCATCACCGAATCGCTGGGCGGGCTCTTTTTGGGCGAGCAGCTCGGCCAGATCGGCATCTCGCTGATCTTCATCCTGATCCTGCTGCTGAAGCCCACCGGCCTGTTCGGGAGCAAGGCATGAGCCGCGCTGTGCCCCTCTGCGTCGTCGGGCTCGCCGCGGCCCTGGCCTGGCCGCTGCTGGTGCCGAACTATCTCGTCACGATCGGCATGCTGGCCTTCTTCACTGCCTTCATCGGCCAGTCCTGGAACATCGCCGGCGGCTTCGCGGGCCAGACCTCGTTCGGGCATGTCGTATTCTTCGGCACCGGCGCCTATACCTCGACCATCCTGCAGGTGACCTATGGATGGAACCCCTGGCTCGCCTGGCTCGTGGCCATGGCGGCGGGCGGCGCTGTCGGCTGGATGATCGCCGTACTCTCCTTCCGGGCCGGCTTGCGCGGTTCCTACTTCGCGCTAATCACCTTGGCCTTCGCCGAGGTCTTCCGCATCCTCGCGAACTCGGTGCCCTTCACAAAGGGCGGGCTCGGCATGCTGATCAAGGCCGACCCGCGGCCCGAGAACTTCCAGTTCAAGGACCCGATCTGGATCTACTACCTCGCCCTGCTGCTCTGCATCGTCTCGCTGCTGATCGCCTGGCAGCTGACGCGCAGCCGCTTCGGCGCACGGCTGGTGGCGATCCGCGAGAACGAGGATGCGGCGCGGGCGCTGGGCATCGACGTCTTCGCCGAGAAGGTGAAGATGCTCACCCTGTCGGGCGCGATGTGCGCGGCCGGCGGCACCTTCTACGCGCAGAAGTACCTCTACATCGACCCCGGCATCGCCTTCGGCGTCGACAAGTCGGTCGAGATGCTGCTGGTCAGCATGGTCGGCGGCGCGGGCACGATCTTCGGGCCGCTGATCGGCTCCTTCACCCTGATGGGCATCAACGAGGTGACGCGCTGGCTGGCCAGCGTCGTGCCGGCCCTCAAGAACGTCCAGCCGCTCAGCCTGATCGTCTACGGCATCATGCTGATTCTGATCGTGGCGCGCCTGCCCGACGGGCTGATGAGCCTGTTCCGAAGAAAGCCGCGCCATGCTTGAGGTGCGCGACATCTCGAAGTCCTTCGGCGGCCTCAAGGCCGTGGACAACGCCTCGCTCGACGTGGCCGCGGGCGAGATCGTGGGACTGATCGGCCCCAACGGGGCGGGCAAGACGACCCTGTTCGCGACCATTGCCGGCTTCCACCGACCCGATGCCGGCGCGGTCTCCTTCGAGGGCAAGCCGATCACCGGCCTCGCCCCGCATCGCATCTGCGCCGCCGGCATGGTTCGCACCTTCCAGATCACGCAGCCCTTCGCGGGCATCAGCGTGCGCGAAAACATCATGGTCGGCGCCTACTTCCGTACTGCCGACCGTCGCCTGGCCGCGCGCGAAGCCGAGGCCGTGGCCGGCCTGGTCGGCATGAAGGACCAGCTCGACCAGCGTGGCGCCGACCTCACCGTCGCCGGCCGCAAGCGGCTCGAACTCGCGCGCGCTTTGGCGACCGGGCCGCGGCTCCTGCTGCTCGACGAGGTGATGGCCGGGCTCAATCCGACGGAAATCGTCGAGATCGTAGGCGTGATCAAGAACATCCGCGCCGCCGGCGTCACCATCCTGCTGACCGAGCACGTCATGCAGGCCGTGACCTCGCTCGCCGAACGCGTCTACGTGCTGAACCAGGGCCGCATGATCGCCGAGGGGACGCCGGCCGCCATTGCGGACAACGCATTGGTGATCGAAGCCTATCTCGGCCACGGCGCCGCCAAGGTTCTTCGTGCTTGAGGTCTCGGCCCTGCATGCCGGCTATGGCGCCATCGAGGTGCTGCGCGGCGTCGACCTCACCGTCGGTGCTGGCGAGATCGTGGCGCTGCTGGGCAGCAACGGAGCCGGCAAATCGACCCTCAACAACAATGTCTCCGGCCTCTACCGGCCGCGCGGCGGCTCGATCCGCTTCGACGGCAGCGAGATCGCGGCCGCCTCTTCCATGCACATCGTCGAGGCGGGTCTGGTGCAGGTGCCGGAAGGCCGCCGAGTCTTTCCCAACCTGTCGGTGCGCGACAATCTGGAGCTCGGCAGCTATCGACGCGGCAAGCCCAACCGAGCCGCCAATCTCGAGCGGGTGCTTGCGACCTTCCCGCGCTTGCGCGAGCGACTGACACAGTCGGCCGGCACGCTGTCGGGCGGCGAACAGCAGATGCTGGCGATCGGCCGCGGCCTGATGGGCGAGCCGCGGCTGCTGATCCTCGACGAGCCCTCGCTCGGCCTATCGCCGCTCCTGGTCGAGGAGATGTTCGGCCTGATCGGCCAACTCAACCGGCAGGGCCTCGCGATCCTGCTGGTCGAGCAGAATGTCGTGCAGTCACTGGCCATCGCCCATCGCGCCTATGTTCTGGAGAACGGCCGCATCGCGCTGTCCGGCAGCGCCACAGATCTCGCCCGCGATCCCGACCTGCGCCGCAGCTATCTCGGTCATTGAGACGAAATGACTTGAAGCGAGATCGACCTGAAACCCAATTGCTGAAAGCAAACTCCCGTCGTCTCGACCGGAGCCGAGCGCAGCGAGGCGAAGCGGAGAGACCTTCGCTCCACCAAAAGCCGTCAAATTGTAGAGAGGAGGTCTCTCCACTCCGCACCTACGGTGCTCCGGTCGGGACGACGGATGCTTTGAACCAAATCAAGCGATCTCACTCCACAATCGGCACGAATTGTCAGACGGCCTCGCCGGCGACCCAGCCGCTCGACCAGGCCCACTGGAAATTGTAACCGCCCAGCCAGCCGGTGACGTCGACAGCCTCGCCGATCGCGAAGAGGCCGGAGACCTTCTTCGCCTCCATCGTCTTCGAGGAGAGTCCGTCGGTGTCGATGCCGCCCAGGGTGACCTCGGCCTTGGCAAAGCCCTCGGTGCCGGTCGGCACGAAGGTCCAGACCTTCAGGCGGGTCGCCAGCGTCTCGAGATCGCGGTCGCGCTGGTTGGCCATGAGTCCTTCCGGCGCCAGGCTTTGGGAGAGCCGCTGCGGCAGCACTTCCGCCAGGACAGTCCGCAGCTCGGCTTTCGGCCGCGTGCGCTTGCGTTCTTTCAGGAACGATGCGGCGTCGAGGTCCGGCAGCAGGTCGACGACGATCTCCTGTCCCGGCTTCCAGTAGGAGGAAACCTGCAGAATCGCCGGGCCCGACAGGCCGCGATGGGTGAACAGCAGCGCCTCGCGAAAGCGCGCGCGGCCGCAGCGCGCTTCGACGTCGAGCGACACGCCGCTGATCTCCGGGACAGGCAAGGTAAGCGGCACCAGCGCCGGCCGCGTGTCGGTGACGCGCAGCCCGAAGTGGCGCGCCACCTCGTGCGCGAAGCCCGTCGCGCCCATCTTCGGGATCGAGAGCCCGCCGGTCGCCAGCACGACGGAGGCCGCAGAGAAATCGCCATGGTCCGTCGTCACCGTGAAGCGGGCGGGCTTCTCGACGCGCGTCACCTTGTGCGCGACCCGCACGTCGACGCCGACCGCGGCACATTCGTCGAGCAGCATCGCCACGATCTGGCGGGCCGAGCCGTCACAGAAGAGCTGACCCAGCGTCTTCTCGTGCCAGGCAATGCGGTGCTTGTTCACCAGATCGATGAAGTCGTGCTGGGTGTAGCGCGCCAGCGCCGACTTGGCGAAATGCGGATTGGCCGACAGAAAGGCCTCGGGGCGCGCGTCGCGGTTGGTGAAGTTGCAGCGCCCGCCGCCCGAGATCAGGATCTTCTTGCCGACCTTCTCGGCATGGTCCAGCAGAAGGACCCTTCGGCCACGCTGGCCCGCTCGCATCGCGCACATCAACCCCGCGGCGCCGCCGCCCATGACGACAACGTCGAAAGCCTGCGGCTGGCTCACGCCAGCGCCTTGCCCATGATCCAGAGCGCCGCCGCGAGGCCCGCGATCGCGCCGGCGACCGAACCGCCGACATAGAGCGCCGCCATCAGATATTCGTGCCGCTCCCAGAGGAGCACGGCGTCGAGCGAGAAGGCGGAAAAAGTCGTGAAGCCGCCCATCACGCCGGTCGCCAGGAACAGGCGAAGGTGCCCGGCCGCACCGACGCGCTCGGCGAACCAGCCGGTGATCAGGCCCATCACGATCGAGCCCAGGATGTTGATCATCAGCGTGTGCCAGGGGAAGTGCGAGCCCATCAACCGCGCCACCCAGATGTTCATCCCGTGACGGGCCGCGCCGCCGATGCCCGCGCCGACGAAGACGACCAGGTAACCCATCATTGCCGGCCACCTCCGAACTTGGTCTTCCAGTCGGGCACGGCATTCGGGAAGGGCAGCGCCGTTGCCTCGTAGACGCCGCGCGCCACCGCCCGCGCCAAGCAGTCGGCCGCGACGGTGCCGAGTTCCATGAGGACCCTCGGGTCACCGCCCGGCCCGGCCCGGCCCGTCGCCGCCGCGAACACCGTGTCGCCGTCGTTCGGCGCGTGCACCGGACGCAGTGACTTCGACAGGCCATCATTCGCCATGATGGCCAGCCGCTTGCACTCCGCCTTCGTAAGCGCGGCGTCCGTGGCCACGAGGGCGATGGTGGTCGCCGTGGCCGGCAGCGCCTGCCCCTTGAAGCGCAACTTCAGCGCATCCTCGGGCAACCGGGCCGGCCAGCCCAGGCCGCCGAACTCGTTTCCCTGCTCGTAGGCGCCCGCCCAGAAATGCGGACCATTGCCGATCATGGCCGAGCCCACGGCGTTCACAGCGACCAGCGCGCCGACGGTGAAGCCCTGGCTGGTCCGGGCACTGGTCGATCCCAGCCCGCCCTTCAGGCCCGCCGTCGTGGCCCCGACGCCGGCACCCGCCGTGCCGAGCGCAAATTCCTGCGCCGCCACCAGGGCGGCGTCGCGGCCGAGCGCCCAATAGGGAGGCTCGTGTTTGACCGGCTCGCGCATCCAGTCCTTCTCGCCGCCATTGATCAGGTCGAACAGAATCGCCTGCACCGCCACCGGAATGGCGAGGCCGCCGAAGGTGCGGCCCTGGCCGCGCTGGCAGAGCACCGCCGAGGCGCCGCCCGCGGCGTCGAGCCCATAGACCGAGCCGCCTGACAGGACGACGGCGTCGATTGCCTGGCCGACCATTTCCGGCTCGAGCGAGGTGCCCATTCGGTCGCCGGGCGCACCGCCCAGGGTCGCGATGCTGGCCACCGCGCCCTGGTCGAAGATTGCGACCGTGGCACCGGTGGCGGCGCGCATGTCCTGGGCGTTGCCGACCAGCACGCCCGGCACATCGGTGATCAGGTTTCTCATGTCAGGAACTCGCCGCCGTTCACGTGAATGGTCTGGCCGGTGATGAAGGTGCCTTCCGGCCCGACCAGCAGACGCACCATGGCGGCGATCTCCTCGACCGTGCCGAAGCGCTTCAGCGGAATCGGACGGTTCTCCGCCGGACGTGGGCCTGCCGCCGCGCCGCGCGTCGTGTCGATCGCGCCGGGCGCCAATGCGTTGCAGGTGATCTTGTGCGGCGCGAGCTCGACCGCCAGCGCCCGCATCAGCCCTTCGAGGCCCGACTTCGAGGCGGACACATGACAGCGGTTGGTCGTGCCGACATGGGTGGAGATGCCGGAGAGCGCCACAAAGGCGCCGCCACCGCGCGCCACCATCTGAGGCACAATCGCCTTGCCCAGTAGAAAGGCACCGTCGAGCGCGACCGACATGATCTCGCGCCACTCGTCGAACGACATGTCGAGGAAGGAGGTTTGGCGGCGCAGGCCGGCATTGCTGATCAGGATGTCGACGCCGCCGAATTTGGCGGCCGCTTCCGCAGCCAGGCGAGGCGGTACGGACGGATCGGAGACGTCGCCCATCGCGGCCAGAGCCTGGCCACCGGCGGCCTCGATCTCGGCGACGACGGAATCGACCGCTGCTTTGTCCGACCGGCCATTGACCACGATGGCCGCGCCATCGCGCGCTAGGGCCAGTGCGATCGTGCGGCCGATATTCTTGCCCGCGCCCGTCACGAGCGCGACCTTGCCTTGCAGGGGTAATGACATGCCTTCTCCGCCCAGGGTCCGGCGGGGACCCTAGCGGAGATCGTGGTCGAACTTAAGCGCAGCCGTCAGCCGGCGACGATGTAGGCCCGTAGCGCCTCGGTCTCGTGGTGGGCCTCTTCGAGACGCGCCTTCACCACGTCGCCGATCGAGACGAGCCCCAGCAATTCGCCGTGACGCACCACCGGCAGGTGACGGAAGCGGCCGCGGGTCATGAGCTGCATCACGTGATCGATCGAATCGTCGGGATCGCAGGTGACCACGTCGCGGGTCATGACCTGACGCGCCTCCAGATCGAGGGCGGCGGCGCCGTGCCTTGCAAAGGCGTGCACCAGGTCGCGCTCGGAAACGATGCCGGCAACCGAATCGCCGGAATCGAGGATGAGCACCGAGCCGATGTGGCGTGTGCTGAGTTGCTGGGAAATCTGGCCGACCGAGGTACCCGGTGTGACCGTGTGAACGAGACCGCCCTTACGCGACAGGATATCGGAGACGAACATGAGTTCCTCCTTCTGTGGTCGATGGGTCTGCTGAACGCCAACACTGTAGCGCGGAGGGAGGTTGCGGGCGATAAAGCCCCTCATGAACGATGCCCGATCTGCCCTCGTCCTCTTCTCCGGTGGACAGGACTCCACCACGTGTCTGGCCTGGGCGCTAGAGCGATTCGCGCATGTCGAGACGGTCGCTTTCGACTACCGTCAGAGGCATCGAATCGAGCTGGAACAAAGGCTTATCGTCCTCGCCCAGATCCGGCACCGCTTTCCGAGCTGGGCGGAGCGGCTGGGCGAAGACCATTTCATCGACATGGGCGTGCTGGGACAGATCAGTGACACGTCGCTGACGCGGGACGTCGCCTTCGCCATGGAGAAGGACGGGTTGCCCAACAGCTTCGTGCCCGGCCGCAATCTCCTGTTCTTCACCTTCGCAGCTGCCGTGGCCTGGCGGCGCAACATCCGCAATCTGGTCGGCGGGATGTGCGAGACGGATTTCTCCGGCTATCCCGACTGCCGAGACAACACGATCAAGGCGCTGCAGGTGACACTGAACCTCGGCATGGATCGCGCCTTCGTGCTCCACACGCCGTTGATGTGGCTCGACAAGGCCGAGACCTGGGGACTTGCAAACGAGTTGGGCGGCCCGCCGCTGGTCGAGCTGATCCTGGAGCACACCCACACCTGCTACGACAGCGTCCGAGGCACACGGCACGATTGGGGGTACGGATGCGGCGAATGCCCAGCCTGCGCCTTGCGCAAGCGAGGCTTCGCGGTATGGCGCGAGGGAACACCCTCGATTTAGCGAGGCGTCAGCGCCCGCCCGCGAGCTGACGCGCGCCCGTCAGGTTCTGCTGGATCTTCGGAAGCTGACCCTGGGCATAGCGGCGCAGCGCACCGTTGCCGCCGTCCTGCGAGTAGGCACCATACTGCGCATTGGCATCGATGTGCGCGGCGAGCTGGGCGTTGGCGTAGGCCGTGTCGAATTCGACGCCTTCCAGCACGTTCAACCGCTGCAGCGTGGCCGTCCAGCCCGGCGTGTTGCTGGGATCGGGCGCGTAGGAGACGCCGGCTTCCTGCCGCGCCTTGCTCAGGAACTGCGCCGCCTCGGTCTGATCGGCGACCATGCGGGCCGCGAAGCCGCGGACGTTCTCGTTCGTCGACCTGGCGAGCGCGAGCCGGCCCGAGGCGATCTCGAAATCGTTGAACTCCTGAGCGAAGCCCACGAAGCGGGCGTCGGGCAGCGCGTTGACGGCGAACGCGGCGCCGGCAGAGAGGGCCGACAGGGCGGTAACGCCGAACAGGATCGAGCGGCGGGCGATGGGCTGCATCAAATTGTCTCCTGGATTGTGCGTGTTCAACGCAACCATGGCGCGCGGGTTCCCCGGGGTTTCAGCGCCGCTGCGGACCTGCTAGGAGCGCGGGCATGAATTCGACCAAGCAGGCGAAGCTCGCGGGCCTGGCCTATTTCCTGGGTTTCATCGCCTGCATCCCGCTCGCCAACTGGATGATCGGCAATGTCGGTGCCGTCTGTGTGCCGCAGGGTCCCTGCCTGGTACCGGTCTGGCCGTGGGGCCCGGACGGCAAGCCGCTGATGGCGCCCTCCGGCGTCTTGATGATCGGGCTGGCGCTGGTCCTGCGCGACCTGGTGCAGCGAAGGCTCGGGCGCGGCGTCGCCGTCGGCGCCGTCGTGGCGGGCGCTGCCCTGTCGGGCGCGGTCGCGCCGCCGCAGCTCCTCATCGCCTCGGCCACGGCCTTCCTTCTGTCCGAACTCGCCGACTTCGCGGTCTATACGCCGCTGCAATCGCGCGGCCTCGTCCTGGCCGTGCTGGCCAGCGGCGTCGTCGGCCTGATCGCCGACAGCGTCCTCTTCCTGTGGCTGGCCTTCGGCAGCTTCGAGTATCTGGCCGGCCAGATACTCGGCAAGCTCTGGATGGTCCTCCTGGCCCTGCCCTTCATCCACTGGATCCGCAAACGCGAGTTGTCGACATGAGCCTTTCCCTCCTTCCGGTCGACGACCGGGTCTCCGTTTCCGGTCAGCTCAATCCGGGTGACATGAAGGCAATCGCCGCCGCGGGCTTCGTCGCTGTCGTCAACAACCGGCCCGACGGCGAGGCCTTCTTCGGCCAGCCGAAGACGGCGGACCTGCGCGCGGCTGCCGAGTCAGCCGGACTGAATTTCCTCGACCTGCCCTTCTCCGGTCCGCGCGCGACGCCCGATCAGGTGCGCGCCTTCGCCGACCTTCTTGCAGAAGGCGACGGGAGGGTCGTTGCCTTCTGCAAGAGCGGCATGCGGTCGGCGCTACTGTGGGGCGCCGCCTCGCTGGCCAACGGTCGTTCGATCGAGGAGGTGCTGCGCGGCGCGCGCAATGCCGGCCAGGAACTGGGCGGCGTCGCCGAACTGATGACCGGCCTCGCGCAAGCGGCCCGAAGCTGAGCCGCCGACCGAAAGACTTGACTTGCACCTGAGGCGCTGCCGCTTCTTAATCGCGCGTCCTGAAGATTCGTTGGGGGAGTTTCCACATGTTGAAGTCGATTCTGGCCGTGTCCGAAGGCGGTCCCGATGCCGCGATGTCATTCCGGCTGGCCGCCCGTGTCGCCGGCATTTTCGACGCCACCGTGGATGCGCTGCACCTGCCGGTCGGTCCGGCCGGTGGCGCTGTCGGCGGCCTCGCCATGAGCGGCGAGGCGATGCCGCTGATCATGAATCTCGACGACGAGCGGCTCGAGGAGCGCGCCAAGGAATCGGAGCGCGCCTACAAGGAACTGCTCGCGACCAATTCCGGCTCGACCTATACCGCCGCCGAGACCGCGACGCTCGACACGCTGGTCGCGATGGGCCGGTGCTCCGATCTGCTGGTACTGGGCCGCCCGGGCTCCGATCCCGAGAACGTGGCGCCCGCCACCGTCGAAGCCGCGATCCATGAATGCGCCCGTGCCGTCATGATCGCACCGCCGAACGCCGGCAGCGGCAGCTTCGGATCGATCATCGTCGCCTGGAACGGCAGCTTCCAGGCCGCCCGCGCCGTCGAATATTCCCTGCCGTTCCTGGCAAAGGCGAGCGCCATCACGATCCTGGTCGTCGGCTCCAAGGCCGACGATGTCGGCGCGTCCTATCTCGCACGCAATCTCGGCCGTCACGGCATCAAGACCACCATCGACGCCATCGATCCCGGCGCTGTCTCAGGCCGCGCGCGCGGCCGTGCCCTGCTCGACTACACGCACGGCAAGGGCGCCGACCTGCTGGTGATGGGCGCCTATGGCCGCGGCCAGGTGATGAGCTTCCTCGGTCTCGGCGGCGCCACCGGCAAGGTGATCTCGTCCTGCCGCGTGCCGCTGCTGCTGGCGCATTGATCTGATTGCTTCCCCTTTGCGGACTCCGCAAAGGGGAAGTGCCCTCGTCTTACGAAGGCTATGGGGTCATGACCCCTCCGCCCCTTCGGGGCACCTCCCCATTTGAATGGGGAGGAACAAGATCGGCGCTTGATTCACCTTTTCAAGGACAGGCGCCGGCGCCCTGGGTCACGACCTGCGGATCGCTGCACGCGCTGCAGGCGTTGCTGTAGGTCTTGCGCGTGCCGTCGCGCAGCTGACCGCAGGCCGGGCGATAGTCCTTGGTGCACATCTGCGGCCGCGGATCGGCGCAGGGGCCGCCGGCCACTGGCAGCGATTCGGGCGCAAGCTCGGCGCGGGTCAGACGGAACAGGAACGGCTGTGTCCGATAGTCGCTCAGCGTTCCGAACATGAAGATGTTCGAACCCACCGCCGGCAGGGGACTGAGCGGCCGCATCATCGTCACCTCGAGCTCGACGACGTTGCGCGCCCGGGCCTCGTCCGTGATCGCGCCTTCGATACGCTCGGGAGTGGCGGTGACCACCTTGAACGGCAGTTTGAGCCGCTGGCCGCCCTGCTGCCTGTCGCCGATCGCCTTCCACACGGCGTCGGCCGCGCGCTTGTTGGCCGGGCTGACATCGCGATGGCGCAGCACGAAAACCCACTGCGGCGGCGTCAGCTTCGCCGGCTCGTTGTCTTCCAGGATCTCCAGTGCCCGCTCGGGCGGCGTCATATTGCGCGGAATCGATTTCCTGAAATTGGCCGGCGGCGCATCCTCGTTGGCGACGCGCGTCACGATTCCATCCCATCCCTGCTCGCTGCCGCGATAGACGCTGTAGCGCGAGCGAACGTACCGATCGATATCCTGCGCCGCCGAATCGTTCTTCGCTGCCTTGGCGATGGCGATCGCTCGGGCGCCGTACCAGAAACCGAGCGCATCGACCGGCGAGCCTTCGAGCTGCACCACCGAATACTGATAGACGTCCTGCAGGTTGGTCGGGTCGGCCTCCACGGCCACGCGATAGTAGTCCCGCGCCTTGTCGTAGTCCTTGGCCTGCAGCGCCGCGAAGCCCAGAACGCCGTTGAAGATGCCGGCCATCTGTTCCTTCAGCTGTGCGAATCCGGCATCGTCGAGTAAGGCAGGCTTCTGCCACTTGGGCATCACGGCCAGGCCACGCTCGGAAGCCGTGACGGCCGCCGCCAGCGCCGCGGCGTCGCCGCCCGATGCCTTGAGGCGGCCGACATAGGCCCGGTTGGCCAGCGCGCGCACATTGTCGGGATCGACCTGCAGCAGGCGCGCAACAAGCACGTCGGCCTTGGCTGGCTGGTTGGCCGCCTGCCAGGCCGATATCGCCTGCTCATGGGCGTCCAGCCGCAGGACACTGCCCGGGTACCAGGCGATAAACACCTCCATGGCCTGCGCCCGCCGCGCCGGGTCCTTGGTGTTCAGCGCCGCCATGTAGCTGTCGTACTCGGCGGGATTGGCGAAGGAACTGCGTTGAGCCGGGCTGCCGGCTGAGGAAGCGGGCGCCTGCGGGGCTGTCTGTGCGGCAGCGTTGAACGACGCGACGGCGCACGCCGTCGCGACAACGATAACCAACCACCGCCATGCCGCCATTCCCGACTCCTCCCCGATCACACGTAATGTTGCAAGGCCCATCTCGACCTGAATTGCCGTGACGATTTGGGCGAATTAAGGCACTGTTCCACCGCTGTTTTGAGTGGGGACTCGACGATGAAATACCGACGTTCGACGGCATCGATGCTCGTCGCTGCGGCGCTTTGGGCTGCCTGCAGCGCGGCGCCGGCCCTCGCCCAGCAGCCCGGCGCCCCACCGCCCGCCGTGCTCGTCCAGGCCGCCGAAATGAAGCCGATCGCCGACCAGGCCGAATTCATCGGCCGCGCCGCGGCTGTCGACAAGGTCGAGCTGCGCGCCCGGGTAAAGGGCTTCCTGGGACCGCGCAAATTCGCGGACGGCGATCAGGTCAAGAAGGACCAGGTCGTCTTCACCATCGAACCCGAGACCTACCAGGCGGCCGTCGACCAGAAGAAGGCCCAGCTCGACGCCGCACGGGCAGGGCTGGCCAATGCCGAAACCCAGCTGAAGCGCGCCGCCGAACTGCTGCGCACCAGCACCGGGACCCAGGTGACCTACGACCAGCGGCTCGCCGAGCAGCTCCAGGCCAAGGCGCAGGTCGAGGACTCCAGCGCCCAGCTTCGCGACGCCGAACTCCAGCTCTCCTACACCGAGATCAAGTCGCCGATCGACGGCCGTATCGGCCGCGCCGCTTTCTCGCCGGGCAATCTCGTCAGTCCCGATTCGGGCGTGCTGGCCACCATCGTCAGCGAGAATCCGATCCGCGTGTTGTTCTCCGTGACACAGCGCGAGCTGCTCGACGCGCGGCGGGACCAGGCCACTGACCCGAACGGCATCGCGGTGCGCATCCGGCTGGCCGACGGCTCGATTTACAAGGAGAAGGGTAAGATCGACTTCATCGACAACACGGTCGATGCCAAGACCGACGGCCAGATCGTGCGCGCCACCTTCCCCAACCCCGATGGCATGCTGACCGACGGCCAGACGCTCCGGGTCATCATCGAAGGCGAGCAGGTGCCGACGTCGGTGGCTGTTCCGCAGGCGGCCATCGCCCAGGACCAGACCGGCGCCTACCTATTCGTCGTCAACGACAAGAACGTGGTCGAACAGAAGCGCGTCAGAACCGGCGTCTCTCGCGACGGCATGGTCGCCATCACCTCGGGCCTGAAGGCCGGCGAGAGGGTCATTGTCCAGGGCCAGCAGCGCGTGCGGCCGGGCATGACGGTCAATCCCAGCGTGGCGCCGCCTTCAGCATCGACGCAGAAGCAGTAAGCCATGACGATTTCGTCGCTGTTCATCCGCCGGCCGCGGCTGGCTTTCGTCATCTCGACCGTCATCACCATCGCCGGCCTCATCGCCATGACGGCGATGCCTGTGGCGCAGTTCCCCGACATCGTGCCGCCGCAGGTGCGCGTCACCGCGACCTATCCCGGCGCCTCGGCCCAGGCCGTCGAGGAGAGCGTGGCGCAGGTCATCGAGGCGCAGGTGAACGGCGTCGAACGCATGATCTACATGAAGTCGACGTCGGGCGGCGACGGCAGCTACGCGCTCACCGTCAGCTTCGAGGTCGGCTCGAACCCCGACCTCAACACCGTCAACGTCACCAACCGGGTCAACCAGGCGCTGGCCCTGCTGCCGCCCGAGGTACAGCGGCTGGGCGTCACCACCAAGAAGCAGTCCTCAGCGCTGCTGCAGGTCGTGGCGGTCTACTCGCCCAACGGCTCGCGCGACGCGCTCTTCCTGTCGAACTTCACGACCATCACCCTGCTCGACACGCTGCGGCGCGTACCGGGCGTCGGCGACGCCACGCTGTTCGGCGCGCTCGACTACTCGATGCGCATCTGGCTGAACCTCGAGCGCATGGCGAGCCTCGACATCACCCCCAACGAGGTGGTGCAGGCGGTCCAGGCCCAGAACGTCCAGGCCGCGGTCGGCCTGGTGGGCGCCGCGCCGCTGCTCGACGATGTCAGCTTCCAGCTCAATATCACCACGCAGGGCCGCCTCGTCACTGTCGAGGAATTCGAGAACATCGTGGTGCGCGCCAAGTCCGACGGCGCGCTGGTGCGGGTCAAGGACATCGCCCGGGTCGAGCTCGGCGCCAAGACCAGCGACCAGCTCGGCCGCTACAACGGCCAGGCCGCAGCCGGCATCCAGATCTACCAGCTGCCCGGCGCCAACGCGCTGGCCACCGCCCAGGGCGTGCGCAATGCGATCAAGGCACTGGAGCCGCGCTTCCCCGAGGATGTCGCGTACAACGTGATGTACGACACGACGGTCTTCGTGCAGGCCACGATCAAGAGCGTGATCAAGACGCTGATCGAGGCCTTCGTGCTGGTCGGCATCGTCGTCTTCATCTTCCTCGGCAATCTGCGCGCCACCCTGATCCCGATCATCGCAGTCCCGGTGGCGCTGATCGGCACCTTCGCCGTCATGCTGGCGCTGGGTTACTCGGCCAACACGATCTCGCTGCTGGCGCTGGTGCTGGCGATCGGCATCGTCGTCGACGACGCCATCGTCGTGGTCGAGGCGGTCGAGCACATCCTGGAACACGAGCCCGAGCTCACGGTCGCCCAGGCGACCGAGAAGGCCATGGGCCAGGTCACCGGACCGATCATCGCCATCACCCTGGTGCTGCTGTCGGTGTTCATCCCGACTGCCTTCATCCCCGGCATTTCGGGCCAGCTCTACGCCCAGTTCGCCGTGGCCGTTTCGGTCTCGATGATCATCTCGGCGATCAACGCGCTCTCGTTGTCGCCGGCGCTCTGCTCGCTGATCCTGCGCCACCGCAAGAAGCCTACCGGCGTCATCGGCTGGATGCAGGCTCGCATCGACAGGACGCGCGATGGCTACGCCAGGATCGTGACGCCGCTGGCGCGGCGCGGCATTGTAGCCCTCCTGCTGGTCGTGGGTTTCGCCGCCGCGACTGGCGGCATCGGCTCCATGGTGCCGTCGGGCTTCCTGCCCGACGAGGACCAGGGCGCCTTCATGGCCGAGGTGCAGCTTCCCGACGCCGCGTCGACCAACCGCACGCTCGCGGCCGTCGAGGAGGTCGAGAAGACCATCGCCGACAAACCCTGGAAGCAGAGCGTCTTCACCGTCTCGGGCTACAGCATGATCGACGGCCTGGCTCTGCCCAATCGCGCCCTGGTCGTGGTCGAGCTGAAGCCGTTCGACCAGAGGAAGGATCCCGCGCTCTCGGTGTTCCACGCCCTGAAGGAACTCAACGTCGCCTTCAGCCAGATCGCCTCGGCCAACGTCTTCGCGTTCAACCTGCCGCCGATCATGGGTCTCGGCAATTCGGCGGGCTTCGAGTTCGTGGTGCAGTCGCTCGCCGGCGCCTCGCCGACCGACCTCGCGGCCGTTGCGCGCGGTGTGATGATCTCCGCGCAGGAAGTGCCGGAACTCGCGGGCGTCTACACGACCTACAGCGCCTCGACGCCGCAGATCAACCTCAAGCTCGACCGCGAGCGCGCCCAGGCGCTGGGAATCTCGATCTCCGACATCTTCTCGGCGATGCAGACGTCGCTGGGCGGCGCCTACACCAACGACTTCAACCTGTTCGGCCGCACCTGGCAGGTGAAGGTCCAGGCCGACGCCTCGGACCGCAGCAAGGTGAACGATGTGTTCCGCGTGCGGGTGCGGGCGGCGAGCGGCGAGCTCGTGCCGCTACAGGCCGTCGCGAACATCGAGATGGTCACCGCGCCCTCCTCTGTCGTCCGCTACAACAACCTGCGCTCGGTGGTGGTGAACGGCGCGCCCGCGCCGGGCTATTCCTCGGGCGACGCCATCGCCGCCATGGAGAAGCTCGCGACGCGCACCCTGCCCGCCGGCTACGGCTTCGAATGGACGGGCACGGCGCTGCAGGAAAAGGCGGCCAGCGGCCAGACCGGCTTCATCCTGGGCCTCGCCGTCGTCTTCGCCTACCTGTTCCTGGTCGGCCTCTACGAGAGCACGGCGATCCCGGTAGCGGCGCTGCTGTCGGTCATCGTCGGCCTGTTCGGCGCGGTGACGGCGCTGCTGATCGCCGGCCTCGACAACAACATCTTTGCCCAGATCGGCATCGTGGTCCTGATCGCCCTGGCCGCCAAGAACGCGATCCTGATCATCGAGTTCGCGATGGCCGAACGCGAGAAGGGTGCCGACGTCGTCACCGCGGCGACGACGGCCGCCAGCCTGCGGTTCCGCGCCGTCATGATGACCTCGTTCGCCTTCATCCTGGGCCTGGTGCCGCTGGTCACCTCTTCGGGTGCGGGCGCCGCCACCCAGCGCGCCGTCGGCACCGCGGTGTTCGGCGGCATGATCGCGGCCTCATTCCTGGGCATCTTCGTGATCCCGGGCCTCTACGTGGCGTTCCAGCGCTTCCGCGAGACGGTGAAGGGCTGGATGGGCGTCAAGCCGACGACGGCTCCGACACCGGCCAAGTCAGAGCACTGAACGCTCATAGGAGCGCGCCACTCCAGTGGCGCAATCATGATCTGAGTGCCACTCGAGTGGCGCGCTCCTATGACGCCTTGGCGGTGAGCCAAGGCGGGCATGGTTCGGCCGAAGGCGCCGCCGGACGGGCGGCGATTTCGTCGGTCTCGGCGCACTCGCTCTCCGACAATATGCGATGCGCCGCGGTCGCTTGCCGCCACGTATCCCAATCAGACGTCTCGCGTCCATTCACCGAGTGGTGGTCGCGGACGACGTTGACCCGGACGAACCATAAGCCCATTGCCTGCGAACCATGCCCGAAGGCCATGGGATCGGCCTCGCCCGCACGACAACGCCGCCACGCTTCACCGGCGGTGATGAACATGTCGTCGGGCAGTTCCGTGAGATCGAAACCGATGTCCAGACGCGGCGCGATGATGGGATCGAGCTGGGCGTCCGCACGGCACCAGCGACCGTCATGCCAGTACTCGCAGATCCAGTGATCTTCCCAGTCCCTCTTGAAGTAGGCCGCAAAGCCGCAGCGCACGCGTGCCGGCACGCCTTGCTGGCGCAGCATGCCGCACAGCATCAACGCATAGTCGCGACAGGTGCCAACCGCACGCCGGTCCGGAGCCCGCTCCTCGGTCAGCGCAGACCCGTCGAGTTCGGCGATCTGCCGGAGCCGGCCGGCCATCGGCAGGGTCTCGCGCGACACGGTCTGGAACTGCGACTCGTCTACGCCATAGGCCGCGATCCAGTCCGAATGGATCAGCACGCCCTGCGCGATCCGGCAGAGCGCCGCAACATCGACGGGCAATCCGTCGAAGTTCAATGACCCTGCGCCGGGCGCCGACATCGGGCCGTGATTTCGCCAGCGCTCGGGACTTGCCATGGTCGTCATGCCGACCATGGTAGCAGGTCGGCCGGGAAGCCGCCCTCAGGCGGCGGCCTTTACCAGGCGGTCGCTGCGGCACTTCATCAGTGGCTGGATGTGCTGGCCGAACTGGTCCATGCCGGCCAGGAAGTCGTCGAAGGTGAGCATGATGCCCTTGGTCCCGGGCACGGTGGCGCATTCGTCGAGCATCTTCGCCACGCTGGCATAGGAGCCGACCAGGGTGCCCATGTTGAAGTTGATGGCGCCCTCGGGGGCGGAAATCGCCTTGGCGGTGCCGCCCTCGGCGGCATTGGGATCGGCATCGGCCTGGCCCGACATCCAGGCCATTGCGCCCATGTCCGCGCCCTCGTTGTAGAGCTTCCACTTGGCCATCGCCTTCTCGTCGGTCTCGTCGGCGATCACCATCATCAGCACATAGTTGCCCACGTCGCGGCCGGTCTTTGCCGCGGCCTCGACCATCAGCTGGTTGGTCGGCGCATGGGCGGTCGGCGTGTTCACGCCCTTGCCCAGGGTGAAGTTGTAGTTGCAGTAGGTCGCGCCGAACTCCATGCCGCGCGGGCTCTGGCCGGCGCTGACGATCTTGATCGGCTCCTTTGGACGAGGACTCAGCTTGCAGTCCGACATCTGGAAGTACTTGCCCTTGAAGTCGGACGTGCCGGTCTCCCAGAGTTCCTTCATCACCGTCACGAACTCGGTCGAGTAGTCGTAGCGGTAGCCGAAATACGCCTCGCCCGGCCACAGGCCCATCTGCTCATATTCGTCCTTGGCCCAGCCCGAGACGATATTGACACCGAAGCGGCCGTGCGAGATCGAATCGATGGTCGATGCCATGCGCGCGATGATGGCGGGCGGAATGGTGAGCACCGCGACCGAGGCATAGAGCCGGATGCGCTCGGTCACCGCGGCAAGGCCGGCCATCAGGGTGAAGGATTCGAGATTGTGGTCCCAGAATTCGCTCTCGCCGCCGAAGCCGCGCAGCTTGATCATCGACAAGGCAAAATCGAGCCCGTAGCCCTCGGCCTTCTGCACGATCTGCCGGTTGAGATCGAAGGTCGGCATGTATTGCGGCGACGTCTTGGAGATCAGCCAGCCGTTGTTTCCGATCGGAATGAACACACCGATGTCCATGGAGCCCTCCTTGCATACGGGCTCCCGGCAGCAAGTGGCATGCCAGCCTAACAGCCGGAAATGCGCCTCTTGAGCTCGGAATCGCGCAGGGTCGTGTCCTGGCCCGGCGGCGCGATGCGCACGGCATCCTCCAGGGTCATGGTCTGGCGCCATTCCTCGGCCGGCCGCGGACGATCGTCGGAACCGATCTGGTCGACGCCCCAGTAGAGTTCGAGATGGTGGCCGTCGGGATCGAGGAACTCGACCGAGACCTGGCAGCCGGCCCGGCGGCGGCCCTCGTAGACGATCTTGACACCGTGTGCCTTGAGGTGATCGCGGGCGCGGAACACCTCGTCGAGCGTGGCCAGTTCGAAAGCAAGGTGATGCAAGGTGCGCGCTTTGGCATCCGTCGCCGGCGCGCCTCCGACCAATGCCAGGCAATGATGGTCGCCGTTGGAGCGGAGGAACACCATGCCGCCCGGCATCATGTTGCCGGGATAGACATCGGAGACCTTGAAGCCCAGCACCTCGGTATAGAAGCGCCGCGACCGGTCGAGGTCGGCGACGTTCACCACCGCGTGGCCGAGCTTCTGGACCTTGAAGGGCAAACCCTGGGGCATGACGGCTACCTTTCCGTGCGGGGCTCGGTCATCATGCGCCCAACGAACTGAAAGGGGAACGAGCGCATGGCGAAATCGCCCAACAGACTGTCGGCGAGCGAGGCGGTCCTCCGCATGTCGCAGAAGCGCCTGAAGGCGCGCGACCTCGTCGAAGCCTGCCTCGACCGCATCGAGTTGCGCGAAGGCCAGGTCCACGCCTGGGAGGCAATCGACGCCGAAGGCGCCCGCAAGCGCGCCGACGTGCTCGACAAGCGCGCCAGGCCGGTGGGACCGCTGCACGGCATCCCGCTCGCCGTGAAGGACATCATCTCGACGAAGACCATGCCGACCACCTGCGGCTCGCCGATCTACCGCGACCATGTCGCGGGCCGTGACGCCGCCTGCGTGACACAGCTCGTGAACGCCGGCGCCATCGTGCTCGGCAAGTCGGTGACGACGGAATTCGCCGGCGCCCACGCCGGCAAGACGCACAATCCGCACAACCTGCGCCATACGCCGGCCGGGTCCTCATCGGGCTCCGCGGCCGCGGTCGCCGACACGATGGTGCCCATCGGATACGGCACCCAGACCTCGGGCTCGGTGATCCGTCCCGGCGCCTTCAACGGTATCGTGGCCTACAAGGGCACCTACGGCTGGGCCGACACGACGGGCATCAAGACCTACGCCAAGAGCCTCGACACGCTGGGCTTCTTCACGCGCACGGCCAACGACCTGGCGCTGATCCGCGCCGCATATGGCCATGCCCCGGCCGATCCGCCCCTGCACGCGCCGCGGATCGGCTTCTGCCGCACCCTGTGGTGGGACCAGGCCGAGCCGTACAACAGGAAGAACATCGAGGTCGCCGCCCGCACCCTGCGGGCCGGCGGTGCCAAGGTGCGCGAATGGGAAATGCCCGAGAGCTGGGCCCCGCTCATCACCGCGCACAACCGGGTGATGACCAAGGAAGCGACCCGGCACTACGGGCCGGAACGTGCCCGCTTCCCCCATCTCCTGTCGCCCAGCCTGACGGCGGTCCTGGAGACGGGCGACAGCGTCACGCGCACCCAGCTCGCGGATGCCAGGAAGCGCAAGCAGCGCGCGCTGACCGATCTCACACAGGTGTGGGAGCGCTTCGACTTCCTGCTGGCGCCCGCCGCCCGCGGCGAAGCACCGGCAGGTCTCGGTTATACCGGCGATCCGATCTTCAACCGCTTCTGGACCCTTTTAGGCACTCCCTGCATTGCCCTGCCCTTCAATGCCGGCCCGTTCGGCCTGCCGCTGTCGGTGCAGCTGATCGCGCCGCTGCGCGACGACGACCAGCTCATCGCCTGGGCCCGCTGGGTGGAGGCCCGCCTCTCGTGACGGCGAGGCCCGCCGTTCGCCTCGGCATGATCGGCTACGGCGCCATCGGCAAGCATGTCGAGGCGGCGCTGAAAGCCGGTGGCATCGAAAACCTCGAACTGGTCTCGGCGCTGGTGAAGCGGCCGAGAACCGGAGGCTTGCTCACTCACGAGCCCGACCGGTTCTTCGTCCATGACTTCGATGCCGTTGCCGAATGCGCCGGGCACGAAGCGGTCCGCGCCTACGGGCAGCGCGTACTGGAAAGCGGCGCCGACTTCTTCGTAACCTCCGTCGGCGCCTTCACCGACACCGCCCTGTTCGAGCGGCTGCTGGCGGCGGCTAAGGCCAGCGGTGCGCGCCTCATCCTGCCGTCGGGCGGCATCGGCGCGTTGGATATATTGAGCAGCGCCGCGGTCGGCGGGCTGGACAGCGTCACCGTCACGGTGCGCAAGGACCCCTCTGCCTGGAAGGGCACGGTCGCAGAGACGCTGGTCGATCTCGACGGGCTGACGGCGCCACACACGGTCTTCGACGGTCCCGTACGCGAGGGAGCCCGCCTCTATCCGCAGAACGTCAACATCTCCGCCGCCGCTGCGATCGCCGGCCTCGGCCTCGACAGGACCCGTGTCGTCATCGTGGCCGACCCCACGATCACCACGCACATCGTCGAGCTGGAAGCCAAAGGCGCCTTCGGCCGCTTCACCTTCATGGAGGATGTGACCGTCAGCGAGGAGAACCGCAAGACCGGCAAGCTGGTCGCCATGGCAATGGTGAAGTCGGTGCGCCAGCTGGCCTCGACGCTCGTGGTGGCTGCGTAAGAACAAGGAAACGCCCAATGGAAGAGTTCGACTACGTCATCGTCGGCGCCGGTGCCGCGGGCTGCGTGCTGGCCAATCGCCTGTCCGCCTCCGGGAAGAACACGGTCGCGGTGATCGAAGCCGGCGGCAAGGACAACCATATCTGGATCAAGGTGCCGGCCGGCTTCAACAAGACGGTCTACAACGACAATCTCAACTGGGGCTACGAGACCGCGCCCGGCCCGCACATCGACGGCCGGAAGATAAGATTCCCACGGGGAAAGGTGCTGGGCGGGTCGGGTTCGATCAACGGCCATCTCTATGTGCGCGGCCAGTCGGCCGACTACGACACCTGGGCGCAGCTCGGCTGCCGCGGCTGGTCGTGGGACGACCTGCTTCCCTACTTCAAGCGCGCCGAGAGCCGCGTCGGCGGCAGCGACGAGACACGGGGCCGCTCGGGCCCGCTCTTCATCGAGGATCAGCGCGACCCGCACGTGCTGAGCGACGCTTTCATGGACGCCAACGAAGCACTCGGGCTCAAGCGCTCGCCCGACTACAACAGCGGCGACCAGGAGGGCACGATGCTCTACCAGAACATGATGAAGGGCGGCCGGCGCTGGAGCCCGGTCGACGCCTATCTGCGGCCCGCGATGGGCCGGGCCAACCTCAAGGTGATCACCCACGCGCTGGTCGAGCGCATCGATCTCGAGGGAAAGCGCGCCACCGGCATCACCTATCGCCAGGGCGGCCAGACGAAACAGATCCGCGCCCGCCGCGACGTGATCCTGAGCGGCGGCGCCATCAACACGCCGCAGCTCCTGCAGATCTCCGGCATCGGCAATGCCGACGACCTTCGCGAGATCGGTGTGGCGGTGAAGCACGTCCTGCCGGGTGTCGGCCGCAACTTCCGCGACCATTACGCGGTGCGCGTCTCGGCACTGGTCAAGGGCGCGGGCTCATTGAACGAGAAGAGCCGTGGCCTGCCGCTGGTGGGCGAGGTGCTGCGCTATGCCGTCACGCGCAAGGGCCTGCTGACCGCGGCGCCGAGCCATGCCGGCGGCTACTTCAAGACGCGGCCGGGCCTCGCCACGCCTGACATGCAGCTCTACTTCGCGCCGGCCAGCTACATGCCCGGCCGCTACGGCACCTCCGAACTGGATCGCGTGCCGGGCATGACGCTCGGCGTCTCGCAGCTGCGGCCGGAGAGCACGGGACATGTCAAGGCGACCAGCGCCGATCCCACGGCCAAGCCCGAGATCCAGCCCAACTACCTCGCCGTCCAGCACGACCGCGACGCCTTGCTGGCGGCGATGAAGTACCTGCGCAAGCTGCTCGCCACGCCGCCGCTCAGCGGCTTCGTGATCGAGGAGAACCTGCCGGGACCGGCGGTCCAGACCGACGAACAGTGGATGGCCCACGCCCGCGCCACCGGCTCGACGACCTATCACGCGGTGGGCACCGCCAAGCTCGGCACCGACCCGATGGCCGTCGTCGATCCGCTGAGCATGCGCGTGATCGGCCTGGAGGGCCTGCGGGTTGCAGATGCTTCTTGCATGCCGACGATGGTGTCGGGCAACACCTACGCCGCGACCAACGCCATCGCCGAGAGGGCGTCGGACCTGATTTCTGTGACGTAGTCTTTCAACGGAGCGCGCCACTCCAGTGGCGCAATCATGATCATGAGCGCCACTCCAGTGGCGCGCTCCAATGAATCACACGTACCCAGGCCCCTCGATGACCGGGTGGGCGATCAGGAACTGCTCGTCGATCTCGACGCCGATGCCGGGCTTGTCGAGGGGGCGGACGTTGCCGTCCTTGCCGATCTCCCACGGCGCGCTGCCCAGCTCGTCGCGGAACTTGTTGGCGACCGAAAGATCGGCCTCGAAGTAGCCGCCATTGTCGATCGACGCCAGGAAGTGGATCGACACGGCGTGATTGATCCCGGTCATCGAGCTGTGCGGATGGATCGGCAGCTTCCACATCGAGGCCGCGGCCGCGATGCGCTGCACCTCGGTGATGCCCCCGCTCTTGGAAAGGTCCGGCTGCAGGATGGTGATGTTGCCATCCTCGATGATCCGGTGAAACTCGAAGCGTGTGTAGTGGTTCTCGCCGGCCGCCAGCGGCGTCACGCCCCAGCCCTTGGCCATCGCATAGGAGCGGTGGTCGTGTGCCGGGAACGGCTCCTCCAGCCAGGCGATGCCCAGCTCGTCCATCGCCGGCATCACACGACGGACATCCTCGACCGTGTAGCCGGTGTTGGCGTCGGTCAGCAGGACCATGTCGTCACCGAAGCGCTTGCGCACCGCCGTCATGCGGGCGATGTCGTTCTTCACGCTGTCGCCGACCCTGAGCTTCAGCGCCTTGTAGCCCGCCGCCACCATGGGCCCGGCCTCGTCGGCCAGCGACTCCGGCTCCTGGTATCCCAGCGAGATGCCGCCAGCATAGGCCGGCACGGGCCTGTTAGAGCCGCCCAGCAGTCTGTAGAGCGGCCAGCCGACGGCCTTGCCCTTGATATCCCACAGCGCCTGATCGAGGCCGCTCATCGCCATGGCGGTGGCCGCGCCCATACCGTGGCTGCCAAGCTGGAATTTGTAGATCTTCGCCCAGATACCGACGGTGTCGGTCGCATCCATGCCGACGACGAAGCCCTTCAGGGTCGTGTTGATCAGATGCCCGATGCTGCCCGGCGAGCGCGCATGATGGCTCTCGCCCCAGCCCACGATCCCATCCTCGGTCGTCACCTTGACCATCACGCAGTCGCGCTTGGTCATGGTGCCGATCCCCAGCGACACCTGCAGTTCCTTGGGCACGCGATAGCTGGTCGGATAGGCCTTTACGTCGACGATCTTCATGGATGTACTCCCCGCTGGGGGCGCGCCACTCCAGTGGCGCGTCGTTGTTGCAGCAAGCGAAGACGCGTCACTGGAGTGACGCGCCCCCAGCCTAAGCCACCTTGTATTTCTTCAGCACCTCGCGATCGATCTCGATGCCGAGACCCGGCCCCGTCGGAACCTTCACGATGCCCTTCTTCTGCTCGATCGGCTCCTGTGCCAGGTGATCGCGCAAGGGATTGGGCGTCTGCTCGAACTCGAGCATCGGCGGCATCGGGCGGAAGGCCGGCGGCTGGTCCGGCAGGGCGGCGAGGAACTGCACCGTCGCCGCGAGGCCGATCGCCGAGCCCCAGGCGTGCGGCACACATTCGACGCCGAAAGCCGAAGCGAGCGTCGCGATCTTGCGGCACTCGGAAAAACCGCCGGCGGCGCAGAGGTCGGGCTGCACGATGTCCATCGCCTTCCGGGCAATGACGTCGCGAAAGCCCCAGCGGGTGAAATCGTTCTCGCCGCCGGCCACCGCCATGTCGAGGGCGCGCGTCACCTCGATGTAGCCGTCATGGTCCTCGGGGCTGATCGGCTCCTCGAACCAGAGGATGTCCTGCTCCTCCAGCATGTGGCCGAGCTTGATGGCGTTTGGTACCGAGAAGCAGTGGTTGGCGTCGACAGCGAGCTTCACGTCCGGCCCGATTGCCTCGCGTACCGCGGTCACACGCCGTGCGTCGAGCTTCAGGTCGCCCAGCCCGATCTTCATCTTGATCGCCTGGAATCCGTCGTGCTTGAACTCCAGCGCTTCCTCGACCGCCTCGTCGATCAGGCGCTTCATGTCGATGAAGTAGAGGCCGGTCGCGTAGGGAATCACCTCCGTGCGATAGGCGCCGCCGATCAGCTTGTGCACCGGCTTGTTCACGGCGCGGCCCATGATGTCCCACAGCGCGATGTCGATGCCGGAGATGGCCGAGATCGCCATACCGGTCGTGCCGTAATCCTTGATCCTGTTGTAGAGATCTTCCCAGATCGCCTCGACGTCGAACGGATCGCGATCGACTACGCGGGCCTTGAACTGCGTCTCGATGAAGGTCTTGGCGACGGCGGCCGGTCCGTAGCACTCGCCCCATCCGGTGATGCCCTCGTCCGTCGAAATCTCGACGAGGCAGGTCGAGCGCGTGCCATAGACCCAGCCGCGCGCCGAGACGAACGGCTTGTCGACCTTGCAGCTCAGGATGTGGCAGACGACGTCCGTCACCTTCATCTTCGTTTCCTCCGGATTTTTTCGTTAGCCGACTGATATCAGCAAATTGCCGAGCCTGTCCTGCCGGACCTTGTCGCCCGGTTCGACGACGGTGGTGCAGTCGAGCTGCTCGAGGATCGCCGGGCCTTCGAGCGTGGCGTCGAGCGGCAGCTTCTCGCGGGCGTAGACCGGCGTGTCGTGCCAGCCGTCGCTGAACCAGACGCGGCGGGTGCCGAGCTTCGCGGCGGCGAGCGTCGGCGCACGGTCGGTGGCGGCGAGCGCTGCGAGCGAGATTTCCGGCCGCACGCCGATCACCGCCGTGTGCAGGTTGACAAGCACCGGCGGAATCTCCGGCAGCTCGATGCCGAAACGCCGGAAATAGGCGGCGGCAAAGGCCTTGTGCAGGCCCGCGACGCCGATCTCGGCGCTGTCGACGCCGACGGAGAGGATGTGGCTCTGCCCCTGGAACTGCATGTCGGCTGAGAGCACGCGGCGCAGCTCGCGCACCGGCACGCCCTCGCGCGCGATCGTCGCCTCGCCTTCGGCCGCCTGCTCGGCATAGATGCGCGCCACCGTGGCGTCGTCGACCGCAGAGAGCGGCTTGTTCACCGTGCGCACATAGTCGTGGCGCAGGTCGGCCACGACGCAACCCAGCGCATTGGTGATGCCGGGCCGCACCGGCACCAGCACGGTCGGGATACCGAGCTCGCGCGCCAACGCCGTCGCATGCAGCGGACCGGCGCCGCCGAAGGCGAACAGCGCGAAGTCGCGCGGATCGTGGCCGCGCGACAGCGACACCAGGCGCACGGCACCTGCCATGCGGTCGTTGGCGATGCGCAGGATGGCGGCGGCGGCGGCCTCGGCGTCGAGGCCGAGCCGCTGGCCGACCTTCTCGAGCACCAGGCCGCGCACATGGTCGAGCGTCACCGGATGGTCAACACCCAACAGCTTGTCGGGATTGAGCCGGCCCAGGACCAGGTTGGCGTCGGTGATGGTGGGCTCCGAACCGCCGCGGCCGTAGCAGATCGGACCGGGCCGGGCGCCGGCGCTCTCCGGGCCGACGCGCAGCATGCCGGCCGCATCGACCGAGGCAATGGAGCCGCCGCCCGCGCCGATCGTGTGCACGTCGACCATCGGCACGTGGATCGGCATCGCATATTCGAGCTCGAGCTCGCCCGAGACCTGCGGCACGGCGTCCTCGATCAGGCCGACGTCGGTCGAGGTGCCGCCCATGTCGTAGGTGATCAGGTTGGGATGGCCCGAGGCGCGGCCGGTATAGGCCGCGGCCATCACGCCCGAAGCCGGGCCGGACATCACCGTGTTCACTGCCGCCTCGGCGATCAGCTGCGAGGAGATGGTGCCGCCATTGCCCTGCATCACCAGCAGGTCACGGTCGAAACCCTTGGCCTTCAGCTCCGTGCGCAGCCGCGAGAGATAGCGGTCGAGCACCGGCTGGACCGAGGCGTTCACCGCCGCGGTCACGCCGCGCTCGTACTCGCGATACTCCGACAGGATGACGTGCCCGGCCGTGACATAGTCGTTCGGCCACTGGCCGCGCACGATCTCGGCAGCGCGGCGCTCGTGCACCGGGTTGATGTAGCTGTGCAGAAAATGGATGACGACGGCCTCGCAGCCCGCCGCGCGCAATTTCCGCGCGGCGTCGGCGACCGCTTCTTCGTCGAGTGGCGTCAGCACCTTGCCGTCGGCATCCATGCGCTCGGGCACTTCGAGCCGCACCTCTCGGTCGATTACCGGTGTGAAGGTGCCGCGCAGGCCATAGGGCTGCGGCCGCGTGCGGCGGCCCAGTTCCAGGACGTCGCGGAAGCCCTTGGTCGTGATAAGTCCCACTTTCGCGATCTTGCGTTCGAGCACCGCGTTCGTCGTCGTCGTCGTGCCGTGCACCACCGCCTGCAGCAGCGCCGGATCGAGTCCCGCCGCCGCCAGCGCCGCCATGAAGCCGATCGCCTGGTTGTCGACGGTCGTCGGCACCTTGGCGAGCTTCACCTCGTCGGTGGCCGGATCGATCGCCAGCAGATCGGTGAAGGTGCCGCCGACATCGATGCCGACGGTGAAGCTGCTCTTGGACGCCATGGGTTCAAACCGAAAGATATTGTTCGCGGAGGGAGTCGTTGGCCGCCAGCTCTTCCATCGAGCCGCCGAAGCGGATCTGGCCCTTCTCGATGATGTAGGCGCGGTCGGCGACGCCCAGCGCGAAATGCAGGTTCTGCTCGCACAGGATCACCGACACACCCTCCCCCTTCAGCGCCCGGATCGAGTTGGCCATCTCCTCGACGATGATAGGAGCCAGTCCTTCCGACGGCTCATCGAGCAGCACGCAGCTCGGATTGCCCATCAGGGTGCGCGCGATGGTGAGCATCTGCTGCTCGCCACCCGACATGCGCCCGCCCGGTCGCTCACGCATGCGGGCGAGATTGGGAAAGAGTGCGAACAGTTTCTCTTCCGTCCAGGTCGGCACGCCGGTCCGCGCCGCCTGGCGTCCGACTTCGAGATTCTCCATCACCGACAGTTCGGTGAAGATGCGCCGCTCCTCCGGCACGTAGCCGAGGCCCAGCCGCGCGATGCGATAGGGCGGCAGGCGCTCGATGCGCTTTCCGCCGAAGCTCACCATGCCGCGCGCAGGCGGCACCAGCCCCATGATCGCCTTCATGGCCGTCGACTTGCCCGCGCCGTTGCGGCCGAGCAGCGCCACGACCTCGCCCGCGCGTGCCTCCAACGAGATGCCGTGCAGGATGTGGGCGCGGCCATAGAAGGCATGCAGATCGGCGACCTGCAGCATCAGTGGGCACTCCCGAGATAGACCGCGCGCACGTTGGGGTTTGCACGCACTTCGGGCGGCGTGCCGCCGGCGATCAGCACGCCGCGGTCGAGCACGATGATGCGATCGGCTTGGCTGAAGACCACGTCCATGTCGTGCTCGGTGAACAGGACAGCGATGTTGCGCGCCCGCGCCAGCCGCGCCGTGAGCTCCATCAGCGCGACGCGCTCTTTCGGCGCCATACCGGCCGTGGGCTCGTCCATCAGCAGCAGGCGCGGCTCGTTGGCCAGCGCGATGGCCAGCTCCACCCGCTTCAGGTCGCCATAGGCCAGCACGCCACAGGTCCGCTCCGCCTGGTCGAGCATGCCGACCTGGTCGAGCAGCGCATCGGCTTCCCCTCCGAACGCGGCGCCGAAGCGCGACAGCAGCGAGCGCAGGCGGCCGGCATGCGAGTAGAGCGCCATCTGTACGTTCTCGCGCACGCTGAGCGAGGCGAAGGTCGCGGTGATCTGGAAGGTGCGGCCGACACCCAGCCGCCAGATGGCGCGCGGGCGCAGGCCGACGATGTCGCGGCCTTCGAGGCGCACGATGCCGGAGTCGGGCGCGAGCTGGCCGTTCAGCATGTTGAAGCAGGTGCTCTTGCCGGCGCCGTTCGGCCCGATCAGCGCCAGCATCTCGCCGGCCGAGATGGCAAAGGAGACGTCGGCCACCGCCTGGACGCCGCCGAACGACTTGTGCAGTCCCTCGACCTGGAGAACGGCCCGGCTCATGCCCGCTGCTCCCTCCAGCGCACGACCAACGCCTTCAGGCCGCCCACGAGTCCCTGCGGGAACAGCAACACGATCAGCAGGATCACGCCGCCCATCACGGCGCGCCAGAACTCGGTGTTGCGGGCCACGACGTCGCGCAGCCAGGTGAAGATCGCCGCGCCCACCACCGGGCCGGTGAGCGTCTCGACGCCGCCCAGCAGCACCATGATGAGCCCGTCGGTCGACTGCGCGATCGAGATGCTGGAGGGCGAAATGCTGCCCTTGGAGAAGGCGTAGACCGCACCCGCAAGGCCGGCCAGCGCACCGACCAGCGCGAAGGCCGCCCACTGGAAGCCGCGCAGGTCGATGCCGATCGCCTCGGCGCGCAGCGGTGAGTCGCGGCCGGCCCGCAGCGCATAACCGAAGGGCGAGAACAGCACGCGCCACAGGAACAGGATGCCGGCGCCGCAGAGGACCAGCGCCAGATAGTAGTAGGCGGTCTTGTCGGACAGCCAGGCCGACGGCCAGACGCCGAACACGCCGTTGCTGCCGCCGGTCATCGAGTCCCATTGGAAGACGACCGACCAGCTGATCTGCGCGAAGGCCAAGGTCAGCATGGCAAGATAGACGCCCGACAGGCGCACGCAGAACCAGCCGTAGACGATGGCGAACAGCCCCGCGATCAGCGGCGCCAGCAGAAGTGCGGCCTCCATCGGCAGGCCGAAGCGTTTCAGCAGGAGACCCGCCGCATAGGCGCCGATGCCGAAATAGGCGGCGTGACCGAACGAGACCATGCCGGCCGGCCCCATGATGAAGTGCAACGACACGGCGAACAGCGCGAAGCAGACGATGTCGGTGAGTAGGATCGTGGTGTAGCGGTCGGCCGCCAGCGGCACGAGCGCGAGCAGCGCCAGCCAGACCAGGGCGAAGGTCCAGGATGGGACCTGCAGGCGCGGCGCCGGTTCGGCCGCCCGCTGCGCGGCCTGCGGCTTGCCCAACAGCCCGTAGGGCCGCACGACCAGCACCAGCGCCATGATCAGGAACTCGACCACCAGGGTGAGCTTGGAGAAGGAAACCTCGAAGCCGAACCAGGTCACGGAGCCGATGCCGACGCAGAAGGCCTTGGCGACGCCGATGACGATGGCGGCCAGGAAGGCGCCACCGATGCTGCCCAGCCCGCCCACCACCGTGATAACGAAGGCGTCGGCGATGATGGCGAGGTCGAGTTCGAGATTGGCCGGCTCGCGCGGAATCTGCAGCGCACCGCCCAATCCGGCGAGGACGGAGCCGACGAAGAAGACGGAAGTGAAGAGCCTGGCCTGGTCGACGCCCAGCGCCCCCACCATCTCGCGATCCTGCGTCGCCGCCCGCACCAGAGCCCCCCAGCGCGTGCGCGTGAGCAGCAGCCACAGGGCCCCCAGCACGACCGGACCGATCGCGATCAGCACCAGGTCGTAGGCCGGGATGCGCCTGCCCATGATCTCGACCGCCATCGACAGGCCGGGCGCGCGCGGGCCGACCAGATCCTCGGCGCCCCAGGTGAAAAGCGCGATGTCCTTGATCACCAGCACGACGGCGAAGGTCGCCAGCAGCTGGAACAGCTCCGGCGCGCGATAGATGCGCCGAAGCACCAGCACTTCGATCAAGATGCCGACGAGCCCGACCGCAAGGGCGGCCAGCACGACGGCGCCCCAGAAACCCAGCGGCGTGCGACCGAAGAACTGGATCAGCGAATAGGCGCCGTAGAGCCCGAGCATGTAGAGCGAGCCGTGCGCGAAGTTCACGATCCGCGTCACGCCGAAGATCAGCGACAGGCCGGCCGAGACGAGAAACAGCGACGCGGCCGCCGCCAGCCCGTTCAGCAGCTGGATGATGATGGAGGCAAGAGTCATGCGGGTGGCCTTCCCCCTCCGGCCCTTCGGGCCACCTCCCCCGTCAGACGGGGGAGGGTTGGGGAGGGGGCAAGCAACAGACGCGCTATCAGTTCTTCGGCCGCATCTTCTGGACGTCGGCGTCGCTCGGCAGGGCATCCTTGCCGTCGACGAAGCGCCAGTTCTTCATGTAGCCCTTGCCATCCTTCACGCCGATCTGGCCGACATAGGCGCCCATGGTCGACTGATGATCGATCGGCCGGTACTCGATCATGCCGAACGGCGTGATGAGCTTCAGGCCGCTCATCGCGGCGACGAGCTTGTCCTGGTCGAGCGAACCGGCCTTCTTGATTCCCTCGACAGCCGACATCACGGTCGCGTAGCCGACCACGGAGCCCAGCCGCGGATAGTCCTTGAACTTGGCCTGATAGGCGTTGAGGAACTTGGTGTGTTCCGGCGTCTTGAGCTCGCTCCAGGGGTAGCCGGTGACGTACCAGCCGTCGGGCGACTCCTCCTTCAACGGATCGAGATACTCGGGTTCGCCGGCCAGCAGGTTGAAGACCTCGACGCCCTTGAACAGGCCACGGGTCTGGCCCTCGCGCACGAACTTGGCGAGGTCGGGACCGAACAGCGAGGAGAAGATCGCGTCGGGCTTGGCGTCGGCCAGGGCCTGCGCCACGGCGCCGGCGTCGATCTTGCCGAGCGGCGTCGCCTGCTCGGCGACGAACTCGACGTCGGGCTGCTTCTCCTTCAGCAGTTTCTTGAAGGCGGCCGTCGCCGACTGGCCGTACTCGTAGTTCGGATAGACGATCGCCCAGCGCTTCTTCTTGAGCTTGACGGCGTCGGGAATGAGCATCGCCGTCTGCATGTAGGTCGAGGTACGCAGGCGGAACGTGTAGGCGTTGCCCTGGTCCCAGACGATCTTGTCGGTCAGCGGCTCGGCGGCGATGAACAGGACCTTGCGCTGCTTGGCGAAGTCGGCGACGGCAAGGCCGACATTCGACGGGAAGGTGCCGATCAGGAACGAGGCACCCTCGCGGCTCAGCAGTTCCTCGGCGACTCGCACGGCGTCACCGGGATTGCCGTTGTCGTCACGGCTCACGACCTCGATCTTGCGGCCGAGCACACCGCCCGCGGCGTTGACCTCTTCCACCGCCAGCTCGATGCCCTTCTTGTAGGGTTCGAGGAAGGCCGGAAAGACCTTGTAGCTGTTGAGTTCGCCGATCTTGATCGGCGCCTGCGCGGCAGCCGGTCCGGCGAGCGATAGCGCCACCAGCGCGGCTGCGCCGGCCAACAGGCGATTGCGAGTCAGCATGACATCCCCCTCTTCAATGAGTGAAAACACTCCCTGTGAACCGACCCTAGCGAGGCCAGCCCCTCTCCCACAAGCGCTCCGTCGGCGAAGCTCGACCGTGCCTGCATCCTTCGGTGACCGTCCTGGTTCCTCATCGTTGCCCGTCGCCCAGCTTGATCCCGTCCGGCGTCAACCCGCCCACTCTCGCATGGGGCCGCCCTCCGATCGAGGCGGCGACGATGAACACGATCTCGTCCGGGCGCGGCCCGTCGGGCACGCAGAACTCGATGGCGTCGAAATGGCTGCGCACATAGGCCGCCGTCACGTGATGCAGCGGAATGTCGATGCGCGCCCCGGCGGAAGCGACCTTCACGGTCGAGGGTACGATCGACTTGGCGCCGCCCATCGCGTGGCGGATGCCGAAGCCACTGGGCTGGTGCCACAGCGCGGCATGTTCCAGTTCGCCGTTCAGGCCGACGATGGCGCCCTTGCCATAGGCCTCCAGCTCGGAGCCTTTGACACCCAGGATCTTTATCACCCGTTCGGTCAGGTCAATTGCCAGTGGCTCCAGTGCCTTCATCATCGGCTGGATGTCGACCTCGTGCCGGCCGGCATACGGGTTGGCGATGACACCGCCGACCACCGCCTTGGTCACCGGTCGCGCCAGCGCCGGTCCGAAGTCGTGGAGCGTCTCCTCGACCGTCGCCACGTATTTGCGGATTTTCACCAAGTCGCTCATCCCGCCTCCGACAGAGCAAGCGGCGTGCCGCCTGCTTCGATTAGCCAGTGACCCCGCAACGACAGCGCCGCGCTGTCGATCAGACCGCAGAGCCTCAGCCGCCGCGCCTCCGCCGCGCCGCGATCGAGCGCCGCGTCGATGATCTCCTGTGGCAAATCACCGACCGCCACCGTCACCAATAGCTCGCCGAGATCGCTGTCCGGATCGAGCGAGTATGCGGGCCGGCGCTCGATGGCCGAATGGTCGGCGTTCACTTCGTTGGCGATCATCGTCGCTGCCGCGTCGGCCGCGGCGGCCGTCGAAGCGAGCACGGTCACAGAGTCGGCGATACCCAGCGAGAAGGATCGCCCGCCCCAGCCCGAGGTCGCGATCCCGCGCACCGGCCGCTCATGCGTCAGCAGCGCGGCGCCATCGAGTTCTTGCGCGAAAATGCCGGCGCGCAGCGACTGGCCCGGGGCGAGATGGATCGCGATGTCGCCGCCATCATTCACATAGGCCTTGTCGAGCGTGCGGCCGTGGACGAGCGCCTGCAGCATCTCGTCGGCGACGGCGCCGGCAACGGCGGCCATCGGCGTGATGAACGCAGCGCGGTGCGGCCACACCGCCTCGGCCATGCGGCGCGCCACCGGACCCTGCAGCAGCGGATAGGCCTCCGCCACCGGCCGGCGCAGCACGGCAAGCTCGCCAACGAGGGTCGGCAGGATGTCGCCGAAATGCTCGACGGCCTGCCGGCAGGCACACTCGACTTCGTCCGCCGCGCCGAACGCCTCGATGATGAGATCGATCGGACCGTGCTGCAGGTGCAGCCGTCCGTCGGCGAAGCGGGCGGCGACAACGCTCATTCGACCCGCACCTTGTGGCGGGCCAGCACGTCTTCCAGGGTAACCGCGCGCGAGGCGTAGCCGCCCAGCGCCGCGTAGTCGTCGGCGCGCAAGGTGAACTCGATGGGCGCCACCAACGCCGGAGTCGGCACATAGCCGAAGGATTTCTCCGGCATGCGCGCCACGTCGACCATCAGGGTGATGCCGCCGCCCGGCCAGATGAAGGCCGGTGCTCCTCCCAGCGTGACTTTCGTAAGCGTGTCGCGCACCGAGCGCGTGAGACGCACCGGGTTCTCGGTGACACCGGCTCGCAGCGAGCCGCCGGCGCCGGCCATGAACAGAACGGTGCAGAGAGCGGGCTCGCAATTCTCGGCGATGCGCTCAACCACATGACGCACCGGCGCCGGCATCTCGGCCGGCTGCGGCTTCAACTGATCGTCGAGCGTG
The DNA here is from genome assembly GCF_004297265.1 of Reyranella sp. GTDB lineage: Bacteria > Pseudomonadota > Alphaproteobacteria > Reyranellales > Reyranellaceae > Reyranella. Next base: position 62,311 of record NZ_SCUT01000035.1, on the reverse strand, counting down.
AACCAGGCCGAATGCTCGCCGGTCGTCGAAACCATCAGCAGCTTGAGCCCCGGCCAGGCCTGCCTGGGATCGATCTTCTCGATGATCTCCAGCGGGTCGCTGACATTGGTGCCGCCCCAGCCCAGTCCCGGCTCGGCGACCTGGAAGTAGCGGCCCGGCGTCGAGCGGCGGCCGCGCACGCGGATGCCGGCGGGTTTCATGTCGAGGAAAACGCCGCCCTGATGCTCGCTCAGCACGCCGGTGATGTGGTCGTCGACTACGATCACCTCATCGACATGGTCCTTCCACTGCGGCGCGAACATGCCGATGGCGGCCGAGCCGCAGCCGACCCGCATGCGCTCTTCGAGTGCGCCGTTCACGACCGGCGGACGGTCGGCCTGCACCACCACCGTCGAGCCGCCGTCGATGCTTAGTTCGACGGCCTCGCGATTGCACAGCGCCAGCAGCGCGTCGCAGGTGACGACGCCCTCCTTCTTGCTGCCGCCGGTGAGATGATGCACGCCGCCCAGCGACAGCATCTGCGAGCCGTACTCGGCGGTGGTGACATGGCCCACCGCCTCGCCCTTCATCCGCACCGTCGCCTGCTCGGGCCCGAGATAGCGGTCAGTGTCGATCTTCACCTTGACGCCGCAGTAGCTGAAGATCCCCTCGGTCACGACCGTGACCATGTCGACGCCGTCATGCTTCGAGGAGACGATGAAGGGCGCCGGCTTGTAGTCGGGATAGGTCGTGGTGGCGCCGATGCCGGTGACGAAGGCGCCTTCTCCTTTGCCCAGCTCACCGCGCCAGGCTTCGCTGCCTTCAATGAAGGCGACGCGCGCGAGATCGGGCTTGGCCAGCAGGACCAGCGGATCGACCCGCACCAGCGCGCCATTCTCGTTGGCATAGCGGTCGCAGGCGCCGGCCCTGCCCGGACGGATGCGGCACAGGACGGGACAGGCGTCGCAGCGCACGATGCCGGCGCTGCGTTCGGCCTCCGAGAGCGAGATGTCTTCGCTCATTGTGATTTTCCCTTCAGAGCGACAATGCCCTCGTGCAGGCGGTGCGGCAGCAGGGGGACGCGATGGACGCGCACGCCGGTCGCATGATGGACCGCGCCCAGGATGGCCGGCGCCGTCGGCACGAGGGCCGGCTCGCCGATGCCCTTGGCGCCCGAGGGACCCAGCGGCTCGCGATCCTCGATAAGGAGGCACTCGATTTCGGGAATGTCACCCACGGTGGGGATGAGATAGTCGTGCAGGTTCTCGGTGCGGCCCGGCAGATACTCTTCCATCAGCGCGAGGCCGAGCCCCTGCGCCACGCCACCCTGGATCTGGCCCTCGACCAGGGTCGGATTGATCGCGCGCCCGACATCGTGCGCGGCCACGATGCGCAGGACCTTCACCGTGCCCAGTTCGGTATCCACTTCGACCTCGGCGAGCTGGGCCGCGAAAGCATAGGTCGCATAGGGCACGCCCTGTCCGTCGGCATCGAGCGGCGTCGTCGGCGGATCGAACGTCCCCTCGCCCATCAGCGGGCCGGCGGTGGCGAGGTCGATGGTGCGCACCTCGGCGCCATCTCGGACCGAGAGCGTCGCGCCGTCGAGCGACAGGACCGCATCGGGGCCGGCATTGGCCAGCCGCAGGATCTGCTGCCGCAGGTCCTGTCCTGCCTTCTCGGCCGCCTTGCCGGACACGAAGGTCTGGCGCGACGCCGAGGTCTTGCCGGCATCGGCCGTGAGATCGGTGTCGCCCGTCACCAGCGCGAACTGCGACGCCGGCAAGCCGACCGCGTCGGCGGCGATCTGCACCATGATGGTGTTGCTGCCCTGCCCGATGTCGAGCGCACCGCTATAGAGCGTGAGCGTGCCGCCGGGCGACAGGCCGACCCGCATGCGCGACGGATTCGACATCGAGGTATTGCCGATGCCGTACCACATGCAGCCGATGCCAATGCCGCGACGGCGCGAACCGCCCGTCGCGTTGAAGGCGGCAATCTCCTCGTGCGCCTTGCGCCAATGCGGCCGCAGCGCGTCGAGGCACTGTGCGAGACCGGCGGAATGGGTGAGCGTCTGGCCGGTCGCCGTCGTGTCGCCGGCGCGCAGCGCGTTGCGATGGCGGAACTCCAGCCGATCGATGCCCAGCCTGTCCGCGAGTTCGTCCAGCATCGCCTCGTGGGCGATGGCGGCCTGCGGCACGCCGAAGCCGCGGAAGGCGCCGGCCGGTGGACCGTTGGTGAAGAAAGCCTCGCCCCAGGTGCGCACGTTCGGAATGGCATAGGGGCCCATCGCATGCACCGGCACGCGGTTGGCGACGGTCGGCCCCCAGGACGCGTAGGCGCCGGTGTCGAAGAGAGCGGTCACGTCGCAGGCGAGGAGCTTGCCGTGGGCATCGCAGCCGAACCGCGCTCTCACCCTGGCGGGATGGCGCTTGGTGCTGGCGGCCATGCTTTCGGGCCGCGTGTAGACCAGGGCCACCGGTCGTCCCAGAGTCCACGCCGCGACCGCGATCAGCGGCTGCACCGAGAGATCGAGCTTGCCGCCGAAGCCGCCGCCGCAGGCGGTCGGCACGATGCGCACCGCCTCGGGCTTCAGCCGCATCAGGTTGGCGATCTCGTCGCGATCCATGTAGGGCGTCTGCGTCGTGGCGTGGATTTCGATGCGGTCACCGATCCGCCGCGCCCAGCCGGCCTCGGGTTCGATATAGGCGTGCTCGACGAACGCGGTCTCGAACGTGCCTTCGGCCACGGCCGCGCAACCCTCGAACGCGGCGGCCATATCGCCGCGCTTCACGCCACCCTTCAGCAGCAGGTTGCCCGGCCTGTCGGCCTGGACCAGCGGCGCGTCGTCGGCCATCGCGGCATCGACGCCGAACAGGGGCGTCTCGGGCATCCAGGCGATCGGCACCTCGTCGTCGCAGATCGCCATCACCTCGGCCCGCTCGCCGACAAGCGCCACGACCGCCTCGCCGCGATAACGGACCAGCCCGTCCGCAAGAACCGGCTGATCCTTGATGTCGGGATAGATGCCGTAGCCGTTGAACGGCACGTCCGCCGCGGTCAGGACGGCCGCGAGACGCCGGCGCAACGGTTCGAGATCGCCCAGTTCGAAGCGCGCCCGTGCATGGGGCGAGCGCACGACGCGGATCCAGAGTGCGTCCCCGGGGATGCCGTCGGCGCCGAACAGATCGCGGCCCGTGACCTTGGCCGGACCGTCGACGCGGACGATACGCGCACCGACGGCTTCGCCCGCCGGCGGTGCGGTCACCGGCGCCGAGGCGACGACATCCATCACCGCATCGACGATCTTGCCGTAGCCGGTGCAACGGCACAGCACGCCGCCCAACGAGTCCTCGACCTCGGTCCGGGTCGGCTTGCTGTTCCGCCGCACCAGCTCCTGGGCGGCCATCAGCATGCCGGGCGTGCAGATGCCGCACTGGGCCGCGCCATGATCGAGGAACGATTGCTGGAGTGCGGCGACAACCTCTCCGTCGGCGGAAAGACCCTCGACCGTTTCGACGCTGCGGCCTGAGACCTGGCCCATGGCGACGAGGCAGGAGCAGACCTGGCGCCCGTCGAGCAGGACCGTGCAGGCGCCGCAATCGCCGGCATCGCAGCCGATCTTCGTTCCAGTCAGGCCAAGATCGTCGCGCAAGGCCGCCGCCAGCCGCGTGACCGGCGGGCCGTCCCAGCTCGCCGCGTTTCCGTTGAGAGTGAATTCGAGCTTCATGCGGCCACCTTCGACAGGAGCCGCCGCAGCAGGACCAGAGCCACGTCGCTGCGATAACCCGCACTGCCACGCACATCGTCGATCGGCGACAGCGGCGCCAGGTGGGAAGCGGCGACCCGTTCGCCGAGGCGCGCGTCGAACCGAGCGCCCGTCAGCGCTTGCTCCAAATCCGGCAGCCGCTGCGCAACGGGAGAGCAGGCACCCACGGCGATACGCGCCGCCGCAACCTTTCCATTCTCGACTTCGACCACGACCGAAGCCATGGCGATCGAAATCACGAGGTAGCGCCGTGCGCCGAGCTTCAGGAACGCACTCCTCGCGTCGTTCAGGGGACGCAGCACATGGAGCGCCACGACGAGTTCACCCGGACGCAGTTCGGTCTTGCGCACCCCTGTGATGAAGGCGGAGAGCGGGATCCGGCGCGTGCCATGCCGACTGGCAAGCTCCACCTCGGAATCGAGCGCCAGCAGGGCCGGCACTCCATCGGCCGCCGGCGAGGCGTTGCAGATGTTTCCCGCGATCGTGCCGGCATTCTGGATCTGCCGGCCGCCAACCTCGCGCGCCGCCTGCTTCAGCCCGTCGAACAGAGGCGGCAGGAGCGCTTCGCCCAATTCGGCCCAGGTCGTGGTAGCTCCCAGCCGCCAGCCACTCTCCGTCTCGGAAATCCCGCGCAAAGTCGCGATTCCCGCAATGTCGAGAATATCCTCGGTGACGGAACGCCCCACACGTGCAGGATAGAAGTCGGTGCCGCCGGCGAGCACCGTGAAAGGCCGGGTCAGTGCCTGGAGCGCCTCTTCAAGGCCTCGGGGTCGGAGATAGTCGCCCATATCGTTCGTGTACGTACGATGACACAGGCCGCGTGCGAGTCAAACAAATGAGTCGGATTCAGATGATCCGTGACAGGAGATCGAGGAGCTGCTTCTGCTCCTGGGCATTGAGCGGCTTCAAGGTCTCGCGCGAGACGGCAGGCCCGTTCAGCAGCAGCTTGCCGACCAGTCTCTGCCCTTCAGTCGTCAGGCTGAGCAGCGTGCGGCGCGCATCACCGGGATCTGGACGCGAATCGACGAGGCCGCGTTCCTTCAGCCGGCGCACCACGCCCTGCATCGTGGCCTTGTCCATGCCGACGAGCCGGCCCAGCAGGTTCTGCGACAGTTCGGTATATTCGTCGAGCTTGGCCAGGCTCGAATACTGGGTCGGCGTAATGTTGGGATCGCCGATCCCGCCCTGGAAGATGGCACTCGCGCGCTGATGAGCGCGGCGCAACAGGTAGCCGATCTGGTCTTCGATGCGATAGGGCCTGGATGCCGCACTCGACGCAGTCTTCGACTCAAGCTGCTTCTTTGCAACGTTGCTTCGCATCGCCCCCCCGGCTTGCTGCTCCTTCGCTACACCGCCAAAGCGCGTCGCACAACGGCCACATAACACTCTTTGCCGAAGGTGAATGAGCGCAGCTCCTGACTCCCGGACTCGGAATCTGAAAGCGCGAACTTCTCGTGTCGTTGCAACCTCGCGCCCTCATGATCGAGGAGCCCATCGCAACCATCGGGCATTATCTCGCGGCTTCAAGGATTTCCGGCAGCGTTTTGCGACGCAATGGCAAGGACGATGACGAGCGGGCAAGGCGATGGCAGTGTGATCGGACACAGCCACGACACAGGACAAGGCAATGCCCGGCGCGCTCGAAGGCATCAGGATCGTCGACCTCACCAACATCATCCTCGGCCCCTACGGCACGATGATGCTGGCCGACCAGGGCGCCGACGTCATCAAGGTCGAGGCGCCGGAAGGCGACGCGGTGCGTCACATCGGCAAGCCCGGCAGGAACCCGGGCATGGGACCGACTTATCTGTATGTAAACCGCAACAAGCGCTCGCTCTGCCTCGATCTCAAGAACAAGGACGCGCGCGACGCCCTGCTCAAGGTCGTGGCCACGGCCGACGCCTTCGTCCACGCGTTGAGGCCGCAGGCCATCGAGGCGCTAGGGCTGGGCTACGAGGAGATCCGCAAGGTGAAGCCCGACATCGTCTATGTCGGCGCTTACGGCTATTCGGCCGACGGTCCTTACGGAAAACTGCCGGCGTACGACGATGCCATCCAGGCCCGCTTCGGCATCGCCGACCTGATGGGCCGCGCTGCCGGCGACGACGTCCCGCGCTATCCGCCGACCATCATCGCCGACAAGACGGTCGGCCTCACCTTCGCCTTCTCGACTCTTTCAGCGCTGATGCATAGACAGCGCACCGGCGAAGGCCAGTTCGTCGAAGTGCCGATGTTCGAGACCATGTCGGCCTGGCTGATGGTCGAGCATATGTGGGAACGGACTTTCAGCGACAAGGGCGAGGTCGGCTACACGCGCCTGCTCGCCCGCACGCGCAAGCCCTACCGCACGCTCGACGGCTGGATGGCGATCCTGCCCTACAACGACAAGCACTGGCGCAACTTCTTCGAGCTGGTCGGCCGCTCCGAGGTGCTGCAGGACCCGCGCTATTCGACCATCAACGCGCGCTCGATGCATATCGGCGACATGTACGCCATGGTCGAGGCGCTGGCGCCGTCGAAGACCACGGCCGAATGGGTGAAGCTGCTCGACCAGGCGCAGATTCCCAACGCCCCGGTCTCGAAGCCGGCCGACCTGTTCGAGGACCCGCACCTCGTCTGGCGCAAGCTTTTCAGGATGTATCCGCACCCGTCGGAGGGCGAGATCATGATGGTCGAGCCGCCGATGACCATGAGCAGGACGCCGCCGTCCATCCGGTCCCTGGCGCCACTGCAGGGACAGGATTCGCGCGCCGTCCTGGCCGAGGCCGGCGTCAGCGCCGACGACATCGAGGCCCTGAAGTCGTCGGGCGCGCTTATCGAGCCGTAGCTTCGACCGCCATTTCCACGGCCAGCTCGGCGGCAGCGAGATCCTCGAGCGCCGCGCCGACCGACTTGAACAGCGTGATCGAGGTGACGTCGCCAGCCGCACGGCCGGCCTGCTGGCCGCGCGTCAGTTCGAACAGGTCGGCGATCACGTGGGCATCCGTGATGGCGCCGCTGCCGATCGGCTGGACGATGTCGCCCCCCTCCTTCAGCGCCCCGGCACGGGTATCGACATAGAGGCGGGCCCGTTGCACGGCCCGATCGTCGCTTTCGCGCATCTGCAGCGTGTAGGCGCCCACCAGGTCGACATGCTGGCCCTCGCGCAGCCATTCGCCCTCGACCAGGGGGGTGTTCGAAAGCGTGGCGCAGGAGATGATATCGGCGTCGCGCACGGCAGCCGCGCGGTCGCCGACGGCACGGACGGTGATGGGTCGACCGATCGCTTCGGGTAGCGAAGCCGAGAGTCTTGCGGCAAGCGCCTCGGCCTGGGTGGCCGTGCGGCCCCAGATCGCCACCTCCTCGAGGGGCCGCACCTTGGCATGCACGCGGATCAGCTCGGGCGCCAGCGCGCCGGTGCCGATCATCAGCAGCCGCGCGGCGTCGGGGCGCGACAGGTAGCGCGAGGCGAGGCCCGAGGCGCAGGCGGTACGCCGCTTGGTCAGCATCGTGCCGTCGAGCAGCGCCAGAGTCGCGCCCGTGCTGCCGTCGAGCAGCAGGTATTGACCGTAGATCGAGGGCAGCGAGCGCTTGCCGTTGTCCGGGAACACCGTCACGACCTTGACGCCGACGCGGCCCGAGGAGCCCCCCGACTGGCCCGTCGTCCAGGCCGGCATCAGCAGCAGCATCGCATCGGCCGATCCGGGGCCCAGCGGCTCCCGGATCGGATGATGATGCCGGATGGGCATCTCGCAGCCCGCGCGGAACAGCGTATCGAGCCGGTCGATCAGCGCGAGGTCGTCCAGGGCGGCGTCGATCTCGGCCGCCGACAGGACCTTCATGAAAACGGACCCCGCCGGGCCTGCGAGCCGAGTTCGGGTGCCACCAGGGCGCTCTGCCGCTCAAGGGCACGCTGGTCGCGCGGCGCAGGACCGGCCGGCGCCGGCTGTTGCACCGCCTGCGCGGCCTTGAGGCGTGCGACTTCCCGATCCAGCCGCGCCGCCTCTCCGCCGGCCTCGCGAGCCCGGCGGCGATGATGCCGCCCGGCCCACCAGCCCATGCCGAGCCCCGCCAGGACGCCCAGCATCAACATGGCGATGACCAGGAGATAGACCGGCATCACGATGATATGCGGCAGCGGCCACAGCGCGAGCTGCACGAGCTGCGCATTGCTGACCGCGACCAGGACGCCGATCAGGATGAAGAGCAGGAAAAGGACACGGGAAAGGATTTTCATGCGGGGCGGAGCATGCCACACCACGCCCCCGCGACGCGAGGCGGACAATCGGTCCGGTGCGCTACTTCTTGCCGTCGTCAGCGGGTTCCGGCGGCAGCAGGCCGGCCGCGCGCGCGGCCTCCTTGTTCAGCCGGTCGCGCAGATCCTTGCCGGTCTTGAAATAGGGAACGCGCTTTGAGGCGACCGCCACCTGCTCGCCGGTACGCGGATTACGGCCCGTGCGTGGATCCCGCTGCTTCACGGAGAACGCGCCGAAGCCGCGCAATTCTACGCGATGGCCGGTTGCGAGAGCCTTGGAGATCTCGTCGAACACGGTGGCGACGATCCGCTCGACGTCCCTCTGGTAGAGGTGCGGATTCCGGGCCGCCAAGCGGGCAATCAGCTCGGACTTGGTCATCGCGTTTCCATGAACGGGGCGATTCAGCCCCTGAGCACAATGATTAAGTCTTTGATATTAAACCGGATAACGGGTTCGTCAAGCCTAACCCCTTGAAACCAAAAGAAAAGGCCGACCCTTGCGGGCCGGCCTTTTCGTAAACCTTGATGAAGACGGCTTACTTCTCGTCCTCGTCGGCCTCGGCCCTCTTCTTGAGGGCCGCGCCCAGGATGTCGCCCAGGCTGGCGCCGGAGTCGGACGAACCAAAGTCGGCCATCGCCTTCTTTTCCTCGTCGAGCTCGCGAGCCTTGACCGACAGCACGACCCGGCGCGAGGCCTTGTCGATGTTGGTGATCTTGGCATCGAGCTTGTCGCCGATCGCGTAACGGTCGGGACGCTGCTCGGAGCGGTCGCGGCTGAGCTCCGTCTTGCGGATGAAGCCCGGGATGCCGTCCTGCACCGTGACGTCGATACCGTTGTCCTGGATGCCGGCCACGATGACCGTGACCACGTCGCCCTTCTTGGCGACCGCCCCGACCTTCTCGAACGGATCGTTGGCCAGCTGCTTGATGCCGAGCGAGATGCGCTCCTTGTCCATGTCGACGTCGAGGACCTTGACCTTGACCTGGTCGCCCTTCTTGTAGTCGCGGATCGCCTCTTCGCCGGCCTTGTCCCAGCTCAGGTCGCTGAGATGGACCATGCCGTCGATGTCGCCGGGCAGGCCCACGAACAGGCCGAACTCGGTGATGTTGCGGACCTCGCCCTCGAGCTCCGTGCCCGCCGGATACTTGTCGGCGAAGCTCTCCCACGGGTTGGCCATGCACTGCTTGAGGCCGAGCGAGATGCGGCGCTTGGACATGTCGACGTCCAGCACCATCACTTCGACTTCCTGCGAGGTCGACACGATCTTGCCGGGGTGCACGTTCTTCTTGGTCCAGCTCATCTCGGAGACATGGACCAGACCCTCGACGCCCGGCTCCAGCTCGACGAACGCGCCGTAGTCGGTGATGTTGGTGACGCGGCCCTTGAGCTTGAGGCCGACCGGGTACTTGGCGCCCGCGCCGTCCCACGGATCGCTCATCAGCTGCTTCATGCCGAGCGAGATGCGCTGCGTCTCGGGATTGAAGCGGACGACCTGCACCTTGACCTGCTGGCCGATGGTGAGGGCTTCCGACGGATGGTTGATGCGCTTCCAGGCGATGTCGGTGACGTGCAGCAGGCCGTCGACGCCGCCCAGATCCACGAACGCGCCGTAGTCGGTGATATTCTTGACGACGCCGTCGAGCACCTGGCCCTCCGACAGCGCGCCCATCAGGCGCGTGCGGTCCTCGGCGCGGGTTTCTTCCATCACGGCGCGGCGCGACACGACGATGTTGCCGCGGCGGCGGTCCATCTTGAGGATGGCGAACTGCTGGGCCTGCCCCATCAGCGGGCCGACATCGCGCACCGGGCGCACGTCGACCTGGCTGCCCGGCAGGAAGGCCACGGCGCCCGACAGGTCGACCGTGAAGCCACCCTTCACGCGGCCGAAGATCGTGCCCATGACACGCTCCTGGTCGGTGAACGCCTTCTCGAGAACGGTCCAGGCCTCCTCGCGGCGAGCCTTGTCGCGCGACAGGACGGCCTCGCCCTCCTTGTTCTCCATGCGATCGACGAAGATGTCGACCACGTCGCCTTCCTTGACCTCGGGGGCGCCGGTGCCACCGTTGGCGAACTCACGCAGTGCGACTCGGCCCTCGGACTTGAGACCGACATCCACCACGACGAAATCGTTGGCTATGCGAATGACGCGGCCCTTGACGACCGTGCCTTCGAAGCTCGACGAACCGCCCAGCGATTCATCGAGTAGTGCTGCGAACTCGGCGCTTGCGGCGTCGTTCGGGGTACGCAGGGCGCTGCCCTTGGCCATTCAAACTCTCCTTCATCGATCCCGGGCGAAACGCTGCCGCCCGTCGGCCAACCGGTTAAGTCCGGCGGATCCACTGCCTTGAAACACCGACGCAGGGACGACTCGTCCCGGCGCAGTCGCCGCTGGAAGTCTTCGATCCGCCGGCGGCGACTTACGGCCCGGAGGATCGAAAGCCCTTGCGCTCGATGAACGCCAAAGCGGCGGCGAAGGCCGCGTCGGCATCCATGTCGCTGGTATCGAGGTGGTAAGCATCGGGTGCGGCTTTGAGTGGTGCTGCCGCCCGTTCGCTGTCGCGACGGTCCCGCTCCGCCATCTCGGCAAGAACGCGCGGCTTTATAGTGTCGACACCCTTGGCGCGCAACTCCCGGTACCGGCGTTCGGCCCGCGCCTCGACACTGGCCGTCACGAATAATTTCACCTGCGCGTCGGGGCAAATTATGGTGCCGGTATCCCGCCCGTCCAGGACGGCGCCTGCCGCCTGGGCGGCGAATTTCCGCTGGAAATCCAGCAGGTTGGCCCGAACCTCCTGAATCACGGCGACTTTCGACGCGGCCTGGCCCGCCCCGTCGGTCCGGAGTTCGGGATCGGCCAGGTCCGACGGCTCCAGTCCGGCGGCGATCTCGACCGGCGAGCGGCCGGTCTTCTCCGCCTTCAGGCCGACCGCCCGGTAGAGCAGGCCGGTGTCGAGATGGGGCAGGCCGAAATGGTCGGCCAGCCGGCGGGCGAGCGTGCCCTTGCCGGCTCCCGCGGGCCCATCGATGGTGATGACCGGCCTTCTGGTCACGCCGCCTCTATCCTCGCCCCGAGCGCGCCCATCAGCCGGGCGAAACCCGGGAAGCTGGTGTCGATCGGCGAGCCGTCATCGACCGCCACGCCGTCGCGCGACGCCAGTCCCAGCACGAGGAAGGACATGGCGATGCGATGGTCGAGGTGGGTGACGACCGTTCCGCCACCGGCCGGCGCCGCGCCGGTGCCGTGCACGAACAGCGTATCCGCGCCCATCTCGTGGCGAACGCCGTTTGCTGCCAGTCCCGCCGACACGCTGGCCAGCCGGTCGCTTTCCTTGGCCCTCAGTTCGGCCAGGCCCAGCATGCGCGTGGTGCCGCGCGCGCAGGACGCGGCGACGGCCAGGATCGGATACTCGTCGATCATCGACGGCGCCCGCTCCGGCGGTACCTCGACCCCGGTCAGTTCGCCGCCCCGGACGCGCAGGTCGGCCACCGGCTCGCCGCCGACCTCGCGCTGGTTCTCCAGCGTGATATCGGCACCCATCTCGCGCAGCGTGTCGTAGAGGCCGGCACGCAGCGGGTTGAGGCCGACATTCTCGACCGTCACGTCGCTGCCCGGCCGGATGGCGGCCGCCACCACGGCGAAGGCCGCCGACGAGGGATCACCCGGCACGACGATGTCGCGCGCCTTGAGCTCGGGCCAGCCGACGACGGTGATGCGCTTGCCGCCGCCCTCGGCCGGCGCCACCCGCACCTCGGCGCCGAAGTGCCGCAACATGCGCTCGGTATGGTCGCGCGTGGCCTCGGGTTCGATCACGGTCGTCTCGCCCGCGGTATTCAGGCCGGCCAGCAGGATGGCGCTCTTCACCTGCGCCGAAGCGACCGGGAGGCGGTATTCGATCGGCACCATCTCGTCGGTGCCGACGATGGCGAGCGGCATGCGGCCACCCTCGCGCGCCTCGAAGCGGGCGCCCATCTGCGACAGCGGCGCGATGACACGCTGCATCGGCCGGCGGCGCAGCGAGGCGTCACCGGTCATGAAGCTGGTGAAGCGATGGCTGGCCAGGATGCCGGACAGCAGCCGGGCGGACGTTCCGGAATTGCCGAGATCGAGCACATTGTCCGGCTCGCGCGCGCCACCGACGCCGAATCCGCGCACGCGCCATGCACCGCCGCCTTCATGCTCGACCTGAGCGCCGAGCGCGCGCAGGGCGGCGGCGGTCGCGAGCACGTCCTCCCCTTCCAGCAGACCGGTGATCTTGGTTTCGCCAAGCGCAAGGGCACCGAACATCAGGGAGCGATGGGAAACGGACTTGTCGCCGGGCGCCCGGACGCGGCCCTGCAACCGGTCCACGGGGCGGGCGATGAACTTCGCCGGAGCGGCATGAGCGGACAGGGCGGTCTCCACGGCAGAAGTAGGGAAAGGGCGGTTGCGGCGCGGCGCCCTCGTAGCATGCCCGAATTTGGTTTTGACAGGGTGAAAGACGCGTGACATACGCGCTCCCTCGCGGCCCGTTCGGCCGATTCCAGCTTATTTGCAGGAGATTCAGCGTGGTCAAAGCGAGCTGGGGCACCAAACGCACCTGCCAGAGCTGTGCAGCGCGCTTCTACGACCTGAACAAGAGCCCGATCAAATGCCCCAAGTGCGGGCGTGAGCACGATCGCGAGGACTTCGTGAAGGTTCGCCGGGGTCGCGGTGCGGCGGCCGCGACGGCAGCAGCGGCGGCGGCCGCAGCAGCCGCGGCAGCCAAGGCGGCAGCGGCCAAGAAGAAGGTGGACGATCTGGACGGCGACGAGTTGCCCGACGTGGACGGCGACGAGGCGCTGGCGGCGGACGATCTCGATGACGACGAGGACGATATCGAGGTCGAAGTCGAAGTTGACGACAAGGAGGAGGGTGACCGCTAGAGGCTGTTGCCAGCGCGCGAGGCAGGAACTATAACCTCGCGCCTTCCCAAGGAATTCGGGGCCATAGCTCAGCTGGGAGAGCGCTACAATGGCATTGTAGAGGTCAACGGTTCGATCCCGTTTGGCTCCACCAAGTAACCCAAGGGCTTTATGCCCTTGGGAAGCTGACTAGGTAGCACGCAACTAGAACGCTGCTCCTGGTTGACGACAGGTCCAAGGTGTCCGCCGCCAAGCAAGGCACCGAGGTCCGACCAGTACGCTGAAACCGCCCGGACCACCCCGCGAAGGTGCTCCGGGCGATTTTTTGCGTAACCTTCTGTAGTCCTGTAGCCGGTCGAGTGTCCAAGGAAGCCGGACAGCTCCCATGGCTGGACACCGCGGCCGCGCAGTTCCGTCGCGACGGTGTGGCGCAAGGTGTAGGCGCTCACCGTCAGCATGGCGTCGGCCATCTCCTTGGCCTGCTGCAGGATCTTCGCCGCGCCAGACTTGTCCCCAGCACGCCACGCCGCCAGGACGCGGCCAGCGGCATCGTGCCGGATCATCAATCGGGCGCGCTCGCGGACGCGCTCGATCGCCGACCGGATCGACTTCAGCGGCTTGTCGTTGAACAGGATCACCCGGCCAGGCGGGACGCTCACCAGGAAGGGCACCAGGAAGTCGGCCATGGGAATCGCCGGCCGGTATTTCTTGTTCTGGCGGCGGCCAGGCGGGTTGAGATCGATGACGCCGGCTTCGAAGTCGAGTTGGCGAAAGGTCGACAGCTCCAGGATCGAGCTCGGCCGCGCCGCGGTGCCGAACGCCAGCGCGACATACAGACGGACATGCGGGAGATCGTCGGCCGCGGCACGGATGAACCATGCCGCCTCCATCATGGTCATCGCACGCGATCGCGCCTCACCATCGGCCGGCAGCTTCACGAAGGGCGCGCGATCCAACAGCTCTTCCTCGACGGCCCAATTCAAGGCGCGCTTGCCGATGGCGAAGATGCGGCGGATGTAGGCGTCCGAATAGCCCTCGCCGTGCAACGCCTTGGCGAAGGTGCGCAGCGATGCCGCGTTGACCTCAGACACCAGCGCACCCGGAAACTGATCGGACCATTTGGCGAGGGCGTAGCGATTCGGAACGGCGCTGGCCTGCAGCCTGCCGACGGCATTGAACCACCGCACCAGGATCGTTTCGAGCAACACCGCCTGCGGCTTCTCGCGATCCATCTTCGCGTTCTGCTGCACCCATGCCGCTAGCTCGAGCTTCGCGGCTTCAAAGTCTGCTGCGCCAAGCGATGCGCGGCGTGTCTGTCGAGACTGACTATCGAACCAGGTCCGGCACCATGCCGGGCTGTTGGGCCGCTGGCTGAGCCAGAAACCTCCGATTTCGAAGCGCTGTTGCTTTCCACGTCTCGACATGAAGGCACCCGGATGGACTCGACATAACCGGCGAGATCGCCGGCAGTGTAGCGCACGCCGCGCCGCATCTTGCGATAGGCGATGCGGCCGGCCTTTCGTTCGCGGGCCAGCGTGTAGATGCTGAGCCCCAGCCTGTCGGCCGCCTCGGCTTCGGTGAAGAGCTGCGGCAGCTCGACGATGTCAGCCAACAGCGGCCTCCGTAGGTGTCGGCGCCGCCGGCTTCTCGGCGAAGGTGTCGCCGTCCGGCCGCGCGTTGTAGCCCTCGGTTTCGCGGACTTCGTTTGGCGTCAGGATCCTCGCGTCCACCGCGATCTTGTGCGCGTTCCAGCGCGCCGCATAGTCGCCGCGGGTCAAGCCGGAGAGATCGATTTCGAGCGAGTAGCCGGAGCCCAACACCGCACGGGCGAACTCGGTCTCGACCTTCCTGATCCAGGGCGTCAGCGTGAAGATGGCGAACCACCGGCCGGCCGTCTCCGAATTCGTGAAGGACGAGTGATCCCAGATACCGACGATCGGCGGCGGCACGTTGAAGAGCCGGGCCAGTTCCTCCGTCGTGAAGCGCCGCGACGCCAGCAGCTCGGCATCCTCGGGGCTGACCGAGATCGGATTGAACGTGCCCTCCTGGTCGAGGATCAAGGTCTTGGCGGCCTGGTCGGGGCCGACGAAGAGTTGCTTCCACATCTCTTTGACGCGCGCGAGCTGGTCGCTGTTGAGTTTCGACTTGAAGCTGAGCACGCCCTTCGGGGTGGCCTGGTTCGCATAGGTGGAACCGGCGAAGGTCTGCACGGCAAGGGCGGTGCCGATCGTCTCGCGCGCGCGGGACAGCCGCGACCGGCCAAGCACGCCGTCGTCGGACCTGTCCTTGACGTGCACCACCTCGGAATTCAGCAGCCGGCGCATGACGCCAGGTGCGCCGCGGGTCCCGTAGGTATCCGTCCAGTCGAAGACCAGCCGACCGGAATTCAGCAGCCGCGGCGATACCCATGCCCATGGCACACCATGAAGCTCGCGAAGCCGGCCGCGATCATCGGCGACGACTTCAGCGAGGCCGTTGCCGCGCAACAGCGCGTTGGCCAGCAACGATTCGAGGAAGTCGGGCCAACTCTCGCGATCATTCACACCGTCGCGGATCAGCCGGGAAAGCGGATGGTCCGGCGCTTCCTCGCGACCATCCTCGGTCTTGCGATAGACCAGCGCCGGCAGGCTCGCGATGCCGGCGGTGATGGCCTGCACGCAAGCGAACAGGGTCGACAGGTTCTCCGCCGTCATCGGTGTCACCGTGGCGCCGGACGTGCTGCGGATAACACCGAAGGCCTCAGCGAGGCGAGGATCAAGGCTGCCCCATTCCTCGCGCTGTTCCGGTTTCCGCTTGCGGTTCCAGAAGGCCATCAACGCGCCTCCGCATAGTAGCGCGACCACACCGCCGGCAGCATCGGCCGGGCTGCATCCAGGGAGCGGCGGGCGACACTGGTGTCAGGATAGGCCGGCAGGGGCGTGACGGTGATGTCGAGCAGGTCGACATCCAGAAGCTCACGTTGTGCGGGCCCATCCTTCGCGAAGGTCCATCGGTCGCCGCCCTTCGGCGTGGTGAAGGCGAAGCTGGCGCCGGCGACGTCGCCCCGCTCGACGCTGACCAGCAAGTCGCGCGCGGCCGATGTCGGCGGCAACTGGACATCGAAGAGCAGGCCTTTGCCGTCTTCGCTGACGGTCAGTGTGCCGGCGCCGGTGCGGCCCAGGATCATGCGGGTATCGTGGGATACCAGGGCGATGACATCGGCGCCCGCGGCCAGGGAACGCTTGAAGGCACCCGGCCGCACGAACTCGACGAAGCCGCCGAGATCCCGTGACGGCTTGTCGAATACCGCGGCATATCCCACCAGCCGGGGCTTCTCGCCCGAGACGGCGCGCAGCTCGAATGCCGCGCGCCTCTCCGTTCCGGGTGCCGTCACCATCAGACCACCGCCGCCGCGCCGAAGCGCTGCGTGATCGGTCCCCGCGCGTCGCCTCGCATCAGCAGGGCCGCCACGCCGCCGTTACCGGTCGACGTGATCTTGCAGCCGATGTGGGTGAAGCCGGCGGACAGCGGCAGGCCGTCGAGGTCGACGTAGGCCTGTGCCTTCGTGGTGGCGATGGTGAAGGTGCTCGCCGCACTCGAGGCGGTGATCGTCGTCTCACCGGGCACGGTCGACTTCAGGGTGATCGTGCCGGTGCTTGCCGTCGCCGTGATGCCGGGGACGCCGTAGGTCTCGTCATTGATCAGGCCGGCGAGCGCGGCAGCATCGGCGGTGTTGTCGCCATCGATCGCGAATTGCCGGCTGGCGGGTGTCGTGGTGTCGGTATGCGCCGTGAAGACCACGCCGTTGATGGTGATGGCCTCGCCGTTCGCGACCGACGCCAGCGCGATCGTCATTTCGCTGACGGCGGTGTTGGCCGCGATCGTCGCCGCGGCGCCGGTGATGAGCTGGGCACCGGTGCCGGCGGCATCCTGCGCTTCGAAGACTTCGATCTTGGCGGTCTTCGTTGCAGCCAGGGCGCCGACCTGCAGGACGGCCAGGGCGCGGCGGTAATCCTTCGCCGCGTAGAAGCTGCCGGTGACGTTGGAGTTGTTCAACGTCTGCGGCACGACGCCAAGGTCGACCTTGGCCGATTCGATCATGCGTTCCATGTGGGTGATCTCCTCTTAGGCCTTGATGCCGACGATCTTGGTGAAGTGAGACGGACGGAAGACCGCGACATCCGCTCGGAGATACGCCCTCACCAGGACCTGCATCTTGGAGAAGGTGCCGGTTCCGCCGACGCGGGTGGCTTCCATGGTCAGGCCGGTGCGGAGGGCGATGGCCATCTGCGAGAAGTCGCCGACGAAAGCGGTCGACGTCGCATTGGACGATCCCTGCACCAGATTGTTCGGCACCTGGTTGGACACCAGCCGCTTCAGCGCAGTGAAGTCGGCCGGCGGAACCAAGGGCGTCTTGTCGCCGGAGAGGCCGGTCTTCAAGCCGGCCAGGGTGCGCTTTGTGCGGGGCGAGTAGATCGCCGCGCTCGCGACGCCGTTGTTGTTCTCGATCGCGGCGATCGCGTCGAGATATTCGTCGTAGTCATCCGGCGTCGCGCCGTTCGTGCCCATGCTGACCACGTTGACGCCATCGGTGTTGAAGAGGCCGCGGGGCTCATCGGTGCCGGTGCCGAAGAGGGCAACACGATCGAGCCCGAGCGCCAGGCCGGCCGCGATGATCTCTTCCACCTTGGAGCCCGCCTGCGGTGCATCCTCGAGCAGCTCGACACTGAAACGGGAGAGCGTGGCGATCACCATGGCGCGGAGCTTGATCGGCCCGAACGTCGCCTCGGACTCGGTGATCTCCTGGTGCTCGCGGCGCCACATCGGCGACGGCTCGGTCAGGACCTTGATCGCGGTCATCTCGGAGGTTTCCATCGGGATCGTCAGCGCGCCGGCCGGCACGATCACCGACTTGTTGCGGGCCAGGTCGATCAGCGTGGCGCTCGTCACCGACGGCACCATGAAGCCGCCGAGCGATCCGGTGTTCTCGCCCATGGCGCGGCGCTCAACGTCGGCGCCCTCCCAGTTGCCGAGCACCATCCCGCGCAACATCTTGGCGGTGTTGGGTCGCGGCCCTTCGTGCTGGACGAAGCTCGCCATGCGCTGTTCCGGCAGCAGGGCGCGGACTTCACCCTCGCCGAGCTGGCGATGCTCGTTGAGCTCGCGGCCCTCTTCGCGGCGCTCGCCTTCCTCCGCGGCCTCGGCATCGGCGATGCGAGTGGTGAGCGCGTCCTTCTCGGCCTTCAGGCCGTCGAACTTGGTCCGCTCCTCGGCGTTGAAGTCGCGGTTTTCGGTGGCAAGGCCGTCCACCATGGTCTGCATCGTGGTCGACAATTCGACCCGACGCGCCTTCAGCTTGTCAGACAGTTTCATGGATAAGCTCCATCAGAGGGAAATTGCCGTCATCGCGACGGTTAGCGGTCCATCGGGCCGGCTGTTTACGGCTCGGGGATATGCCGCCTCACGGCGGGAAAAGGTGTCGTCTCGCCACGTGCACTTGCATCCGTGCGCAACGGATGCGCCACCATCCCAGGACGAGACGACAGGCCGGACTTGGCCGTTCGGGTCGTGGTGGATCGCTGAATTCACTTGTCCGCCTTGACTTCGTAGCGGATGACCGGGCCACCGGCCTTTTCGACGATGAGCCGAGCAAGGTTGTAGCAATCGACCACCGCCACGATGGGCCGCACTTCCTCGTCCAGCCTCGCTTCCAACGTGGCCAGATCGTCAGTGCGGCAAACGTCGTATTCCCCCCTCCCGAAGGAAGCGAGGAATCGCCCGGCGGTGTGCGAAGGATGGGTCGTTCGGACGGTTGCGGACCGAACGCGCTCCTTCTCGGTCTCGCCGATGTCGTCGCCGTCGAACTCCACGGCTTCGTCAATCAGCGCGAGCGCACTCATAGTTGGCATCAGCGCCATACCGGCGATGGTGGTGGTGCTGGAAACCTCCATCCCCGCATCGGAGAAGAGCTTCATTACACTGAGGCTGATGATGTCGGTCAGCGACCAGCGGGTCCATTTTCCCTCTGAATTGGGTTCGCCCTGGACGATCTTGCGACGGCGCCAGTCGCGCTGCAGGGCCGTCGATACCCCCGTGATCGCGGCGGCCTCAGCCGGCGAAAACTCACGACTAACTGTCCTTACCGAGAATCCCATGGGCGCACCCCGTTTCTACCGTGAGAGATAACACGGTCCGGGAAGCGCGGCAAGTCTCACGCTATCCCGGGGCGAGCACCGCGCCCGCCCCGGTCGTCGTCTTGATCAGCAGTCCCTGTTCAGGACCTCGACGCCGAGCGCGTCTGTGACCTTGTCCAACTCCTCCTTGGCCACGATCTCGAGGTGCGTGGCGGTGGTGGCGTCGTCCTTTCGGGCTCCGTCACGCTCGGCAATGCTGGCCAGCGCCACGATGAACGCCCGGACCTTGCCGAGCCGATGCTCTACGGTTTCGGCGCCGCTCATGCTGCACCTTCCTTCAGGATCGCCGCAGCCTTCTTCCTGAGTTGGAACGCCTCTTCCGTGAAGCCACCCGCCTTGTCGGCGTAGTCGTCGATCACCTGCGCGCAGAACATGAGCCGGTCGAAAAGGTCCTCCGGGATGTTGGCGCCGGTCGCCGTATCGATCACGATGTCGGCCGCGCCTTTGATCTTGCCGAGGCAGCCGTCGATATCGTCGATGACGGCGTCGAGCGTGCGTTCCTCCGTCATGATGCACCACCTGTCGCCGCCGCAGGCTGTGTCCCGTGGATGCTGCCGGTGTTGACAAGGTTCCGGAGCTCCTGTGCGCGCAGATACAGCTTGTAGGTCAGGCGATCGCGAGCGCACGCGAACTCAGCCGGAGAAGCATCGTGCTTGCCGCCATCATCCTCGATGAGGAGCAGCGACATAGCGAGGGCGAAGACGTCGTCGGCGGCACCGCTCAACTCGACTTCGCAGATGTCCGGACGATGGGCGACGCTCATCGTGCACCGCCTTCCGGCCGGATCAGCACGAAGCCGCGCTCGACGGTCGCCGCCCAGGCGCCGCCGTGCGCCTCGGTCAGCATGGCGGCCAGCAGGTCCGCCTGTCGCCGGATGACGTCGAGCGGGTCGGGAGCCGGAATCCGGCTCGGGACGGTGGCGATCGTCGGGATGCACAAGGCGCCGGCAAAGGCAGCCAGGATTTCCCGGCGGATTGCCGGCGGTGATGACGCTGTTCGTGTTGTAGACTTCGAAGTAGCCATGATCCCGTTCCTTTCAGGGTGTCGGGTTTGTGGTCAGAGCCGAGCGGGAGTTGCACCTTCCGTTCGGCTCGCCTTTACGGTAGAACCTAAATCATGGCGAAGTCAATAAAGGTTCAACCTAAAAAGCGCGGCCGACCAGCGACGGGAAAAGACCCGCTTGTAGGCGCACGTTTTCCACAAGACCTCATCGATGCGATAGACGCATGGGCGGCCAAGGCGGGCGACGATGTCTCGCGCTCCGAGGCGATCCGCCGGCTGGTCGAGATCGGCCTGAAGGCCAAGGGAGGGAAGCGATGAACGACGTAGCGGAGTATCTGACAGCGGCTCAAGAGTTCGCGAAAGCCCAGAAGAAGGTGCACGAGTTCTACAGGCTGGTGTCACAAGTTCATTTCTCCCTCGATGCGAGTCGTCGTTTCGACTTTGCAAAGCGGTAGGCGGGCGACCGCCTTGTTGTCGCCAGCCCCTACAGTCCCAAGGAACAGTACGCTGACTGGCCCAGCGAGAGCGAACTTCTTGAAGCACTGAAGAGCTACCGCGAGGCCGCTGAAAAGGCGCTGGACCTGTTCAACAAGATCCCTGCGGAGTCGAGAGCGGGCCTCAAGAGGATCGACCCATCGGGCAAACCCTAGGCGCTGACCACCAGCGCCCGGTCGAAATCCAGCGTCACCGGCGCCGGCTGCCGCGCGTGTAGCCCCACCGCCATCGTCAAGGCCACAATTCCGTCAATGCGACTTGCCGACTTCAGTTTCGAAGGCTTCCGGGCTCCGCTCGGATCGATCTCGGCGACGGTGTTGCGGGCATGCCACCGCAGCACCGGGTGCGCGCCATGCCGAAGCTTGCCGGCCAGGATCACGGTCTCCAGGGCGTCGACCGCCGGTCCCATGGAAATGTAGCCCTGCCCAAAGTCCGCCATGGGCAGCTCGATCCCCTCGTCATCCAGGAGCTTGCGGAGATCCGCCATTCTCCACCTGTCGAAGGCCAGGGCCTGCAGGTCGAAGGCCGACGCGATCTTGGCGAGCTGCATGACGATCGCCCGCTTATCGATCGCGCGACCGCTGGTGAACGTCACCAAGCCCTTATCGCGCCACTCCCGATACGGCACCCTCTCGCGCTCTTCGCGTTCGGCGATCTGGTGATCCGGCAACCAGAACCAGGCCAGCACGGCGCCGTTATCCTCCGGGAAGTACAACACCAGCGCCGTCATGTCGGTGGTCGACGACAGGTCAAGCCCGCCCCAGCACGGCCGGCCGCGCAACTTCGTGACGTCGACCTCGCCGGCGCATGCCATCCAGTCGGCCGGGGCGAACAACGCCGCCTGCAGGTCAACGGGCTGGTTCAAGAACAGCAGCCGGAAACTTGCCTCGAGGGCTGGCGTGCGTCTTGCTCGAGCTGCCAGCGCCCGCATGTCTGCCAGGCTGCGGAAGTCGCCCAAGGCAGGATTGCAGGCCCGCCACGTCGCCTCGTCCCAAGGATCCGCTTCCATCGGCGCGGCGTAGATTGTCGCGTGAAAGGTCGGGTCGACGATGCTGCCGTCGATCACGCCCTCGCCGTATCGGACCAGCTCGGTCATGACGCTATGCGGGTCGGCCGACTGCGTCGAGATCGCCAGCAGTAGCGGCTCGCCGCGACCACCCTGCGACGTCGCCAGGGCATCGTAGAGCTGCCGGCCGTGCCACTGTGCGACCTCGTCGGCGATGACGACGGACGGGCTCAGTCCATGGACCCTATGGGCATCACTGGCCAGGGCCTCGTAGGTGCTGCCGGTCTCCAGGTCTTCGATCTGCTTCGCGTGCCTGATTATGTTGCAGCGGTCGACCAGGTCATCGTCGGCCAGGATCATCGCCACCAGCTCCTTGAACACGATGGCGGCCTGGTTCCGGTCCGCCGCGGCCGAAACGACCTGCCCGCGCGATTCGGCCTCGGGGCCGACCAGGTGTGTCAGCGCCAGCGCTGAGGCGAGGGCCGATTTGCCCTGTTTCCTCGGGAACGTCAGGAGCGCGGTCCGCACGACGCGGTGCCCGCCGTCGTCGGTCCGGTAGATCGCCCGCACGATGTCGCGCTGCCAGGGCCGCAGCTTCAGCGTCCGGCCGGCGTGCATGCCGGAGGTGATCTTCAGCGTCTCACAGAACGCGATGACGCGATCGGCGCGGCTCAATCCGGGCTTCAGCCACGGCGGGCGACGGCGCTTGGCCTTCTTGCGTTCCGGCTCAGCACGCCGCAGCGGCCGGGCGCCGGGTCCACGAAGGCCCATCAGCCGCCCCGCCCGTTCCGAAACTTACTCTGAGCGACTACCCCCGCACGGTCTGCCGCCCCCGACGCTGAGAGATTTTCCGTCGTCTCGTGCCAGGGGTCGGCGGGGTCGAGCGGCCGGCCTTGGGCATCGCAGCCCACCGCCCGCAGCTCCCCATTGCGGCCACCAGCCGAGCGCCTGTTGTGGCAGCTCGTGCATAGGCCTCGGCAGTTATCCGCGGTGTCGGCGCCGCCTCGGGAGCGCGGCACGATGTGGTCGGCGTGGGTGGACGGCCGCCCGCAACCCCTCGTCTTGCACACCGGATCGCGTGCCAGGACGGCCTTGCGCAGCGCCCGCCACGCTGCCGAACGGTAGAAGCTCGAACTCATGCCGCCGCCCTCATTGCCTGCAGGTCCCTCGCCATCCCGTCGCGCATGTTCTCCATGGCGTAGGCCGTGGCCGGGATACGCCTCGCCTCGGACACGATGCGGTCGAGGGCGAGCCCGGTATCGAAGCCCCGCTCAACCAGGCCGCCATGCCATTCGGCGATGACTGCCACGAACTCGGCCTCGGCCTTGCCCGTCGTCTTCGACAGCACCCGCAGGTGACTTGCCAGGCGAGGCGGCAGCTTGGCGACCGCACCTTCCTGGTTGGCCTCATGCTGGGTCTGTGCCCCGGTCTCGGTGGCTGCCCTGACCTTCCCGATATCCCCTTCAGCGTCATCTGATGCAGCAGCGGCACGCGCGAGCGTGCCTGCTTCAGCAGAAGGATCATTCAGTGGGTTAGAACAGGTGGGATAGTTAGGGTGACACTTGGTGTCACCGGGGTCGACACCATGTGTCACCCCTCCCCCGACATCATGTGTCACCCCTCCCGCGGGCGTTCCGGGGCCGTTCGCGACATCATGTGTCACCCCTCGACCTTCAGGGGTGACATCATGTGTCACCCCTGCGTCAGAGGCCATTACAGGCCCGCCAGGCGCTTTCTGGGTCCGGCTGGCCTCTTCCTCGGTCTGGGGCGCCGCCTCCCTATCAGCAAGGGCCGGCACGTCGCCGTAGAGCACGTAGTACTGATTGCTGGTCTGCCTGCCGGTCGCCCGGTTGCGGCGCTCCACCACCACGACGTGGCCGCACTTGATCAGATCGGCCATGTGTCGCTGGACGGACCGCGCCGAGACCCCGAGGTCGAGCGCCATCGTCTCGATGGCCGGATAGCACTCTCCGGTCTTCGTGTTTCGGTATTTGCACAGCCACGCCAGAACATGGAGGGGCGTGCACTGACCGAGGGAACGATCGCAGACCGCGGCAGCGGGCAACATCGACCAGGTGCCGGGCCGGGGCTGAGTCAATGTCTCGATGCGCTGGCGAGCCGCAGCACTGCCGTCGAAGCCTCGCGCCTTGGGCTGCGGCCGGGGTTTCGGCTTCTTCATGCCCGGCCTCCCTCAAGACGGCGGGCCAGGATCAACAGCTCGCAGGCGATGTCATCTTTCGCCGTGGCGATGGCCTCGGGATCGTGCCGGAGGCCGTCCCCGATTCGCCGCACATCACGGGCAAGGGCGCGCAGCCGATCGGCCGGCCGATGCTGCGGGTCTTGCGCCGCAGCTCGCACGCAACTAGAACGCATGGATAGCTAACTCCAGCTAGGAGCTGCCTCCAGTTGCGCGCTTCGGCCTAGCCAAGCTCTTGGAATCATTGCCATTTCGAGACGATGGCATTGTAGAGGTCAACGGTTCGATCCCGTTTGGCTCCACCAATAAAAACAAGGGCTTAGCTGGAAACGGCTAGGCCCTTTGTTTTTTGGATCGCCGCAGACCTAACAGGCTGTTGGAATAGGTTTTCAGGAGTACCGGCAATCAACGTTGATTCGTCAACGGTCAACACGACACATGATTCAGGAATCGCCGTTTTTCGATTCGTCTGATTCGTTTACTTCGTTTGTTTCGTTTACTCGCCAGAATTTCGACTATTTCAACGGCCTGCCAGAGCCCAACCCTAGTCGCCCAAGATGGGATCCTGGGTCACCGTATGGGCTCGTGCCTGAGGCTTCGAAGCTGCGGTCAGGCTTTCGACCCACTGATCGTCGTTCTCGTATCCAAGCGTCTGCAAGGCGTCAGGAAAGCGGCAAAGGAAATCATGTGCCAGTTCCGGCGTGAACTCGCGCTTCCACTGTGCCACCTCGCCGGAACGAGCATGACGCCGATTGGTCCGGGAGGCCTTGCCGAACAGGCTGTGCTCCCAGAAGCACTGTCGACACACCTCCAGTTCGGAACCTTCGAAACCCAGGAACGATGCAATGTCCGACCAGCGAGACAGGGATCGGTCGACCCACAGGTCTTCGTAGCGGACCTCCAGGCAGTTCGCCCTGTCATATTGCCAATCGAGCATGGCTTCTATGGTGTCACCGGTCGCATTCTCCAACTCGAACATGTATTGTTCGTGCGGTGTGGCGAGCGAATTGAGCCTTTTCTGGTACGGGACATCCTTGCTGCCCGATACCCTTTCATGAAGCCAGGGTTCGCCGGCCTTCTTGTGGTAGTGCATGGCCGAGATGAGCACGTCCCGCGGGTCGCGAATGAGATGAAGGATTCGAACGTCTTCCCGGCGAAGCTCGTTCGCATGCCGTGAAAATATCGAGTTGTGATTCAGAAGAATGAATGGCGTCTTCAGAACGCGATCCAGCCGTCCATAGTGTGACCAGAAGTCGAGGTAGTTGGCGCCCAGTCTTCGAGCGATCGCCCTGAACACTGTGGACATCCAGACGGTGCCGGTCTTGTGATGCGTCGCGACCACGATGTTCTGCTTCACGCTATTCTCCCAGCTCGGGCGACGACCCCAAGAATGTGCCAGCGAAGGTCATGCCAAGTTCGCGGCGGCGGCCGCCAGCGCACGACAGGACTGGACGTCCTGCCCGGAGGCCTCTCCTCCGCTCGACGATTCAGAGGCACACGATTGAAGGCAACTATGCACTGCCGGAAGTGGTTGCATCCGCCTGAAACGCTGCCGCTGCTGGCGGTGCCTCGAAATACGCCGTGTTCACGCCCATCGAAGCGAGCAAGGCCAAGGCCTCGCGGCGCAGGGTCGGATCCCTGGCGGCCTTGACGACCGACTCCGGCACGGACCATGTCGCAGTCCTGCGGCTGGCGCGGGAACCGGTCAGGCTCCGCCCGAGTTCCCTCTCTACAGCCATGATGTGCTCGCGCCGCGACAGGTCGACAACGGCGTCGATCATAGCCGTTTGCCAGCGATCGAGCCTCAGGTGCGCCAAGATCGAAGACAGGACGCGAACAGGCTCCGCTCGCAGGACGTCTTCTGCCACGATGTGGACCGCTCCCGGTACCGCCTCCGCCATTGCCTGATAGGAAATGATCAGTTTGGCATAAGAGGGTAGTGCTTGCTGAAACACATACTCGTCGAACGGCAACTCCACCGGCCGTCTACCGGGTCGGTTGTAGGCGCGTCGGATTTCATTCTGACTGTAGCTGAAACAGCCGACCGCTTGTTCGATGGGGTCGCCGTAGACGAGGACCATGCGCTGTCCGGCGTGGGTCCAGGCGGCGGCATCGACATCGGCGACAGACACCGGAACAAAAGCGTGGGGCGCCAGATCGACCGGCACATGCCCGTAGTTCATTCCATCGTGGAGATAATCATACCCCGGCGCGGAAAACCTGGTGCTCGCCCACCAATCGAACTTCGAGGAGAGTCTGTCGAATCCAGGACAAACCGTGTGTCCGATGAAAAGATGGCGCGACGGCACCAGATCAGGCGCCCAAAGGAGTGGCCCGCCGCTCATATGGTCGAAGTTGAACGAAGGACCTGCGGAATTGCCGATACGCCGTCCGCTCAGCCGGTCGACGATATGGCCGCCTTGCTGAAGATGCGACAGGAACGCGAACGTAAAGCGAAGAAACCAGACATCAGTGCCCGGCACGCTGGCCACCACCGGAAGTATTTTGACAGGACGATGAGCATGTCGCGTTAGAGCTTGCAGCATCCGTTCGAGCATTTACACCGACCACTACTTGGCAGGTCTCAAAGCATTGATTGCAGGAGGTGACCATGTCGCTCATAGAAGCCACATGATGCGGGCGGTTGCAATCGGGCAGGGTTCTCACTTTTTCTTTGGTTTTGGGCGCCTCCGACATGCGGAGGCAACGACAAAAGGGGGGGGGGCTGCCGTACAGGCAATGGTCACTCGATGCCCGCAGCGTCAACGGTCCGCCGTCTTCGTCAGGAGCCGCCGGTTGACGAGTTCGCGCAGGACGAGATCCGCCACCGTGCGATTGCCCTCGGCCGAATGGTGGTCGGAGCGGTAGAGCGCGTCGGCGCCGCGGGCGTCGACGGCCGTCTTCAGCGTATCGGACAGATCGAACGGGATGAGGCCCGCGGCGGCCGCACAGCCCAGCACCTTCTGGACGGCGCGATGATCGGCGGTCCCGTACAGCCCGTTGTCCTTCCAGTAGCCGCGGCTGTACTGTGCCATGACGACAACCGGCACGCCGAGGGCGGCGAGCCTCGGCATCAGCAAGCAGGCGATCGCCTCGCCGCTGCCGGCCGGCGCCCCCCGGACCTCGCTGAAATACCAGCCCTGCTGCAGGCCGAGCCGGTCGACCACGAGTTCGGCCAAGGCGGACCGTCCGAGCCACTCGGCCGCGACGGGAAAGCGGATCGGCTCGCCCGGCTTTCCGGGGACCGGCACGTTATGCAGATCGAGCCTGCCGTCCGTCGCGGTGAAGTATGGCTTCTCACGGCTCCAGGCGACCTTGAGTTCCGATCGCTTGATATCGCCGGGCGTGAAACTGGCGACGACGAAGAGCGGCTTCACTTTCGGGACGAGCTGCTCGGTGCTGAGCACCATCTGGTCGAAGGCGTATCCGCTCACGCCCGCATTCACGACCTTCCGGCCGACCATGTCCTGAAGATAGGCAGGCCACGTCTCATCATCCTTCACCTCGTCACCCTTGGCGAAGGACGAACCGGTGACGAGGATGGGCGGCTCGGCGAGGGACGCCTGCGGAGATGAGCGGCGGAATCCGTCAGAATCGGAATTGTAGGGAGCCGACACGCAGTTCGCCGGCGCAGTCCAGCCGATTGCTGCACTATAGACGTACTGGCACCTTTCGCCGCCCGGGCCGGTGCCCATGCGCCGGTGAGCCAGGTTGGGCCAATGCACGAGCCCCTCGGAGCCCCACAGGACCAGCCGGTACCCCACTTCGAGCAGCGCCAGCGACACCAGGACCGAAACGGTCACCAGAGCGATGCGTGCCACCCAACCTGTTGTTTTCGAACGGAGCTCTCGCTCGCCTTTCGGGACAGCACCAGCTGCCTCTCGATCGACGCTCATCCTTACCCAACCTCCAGACGCGCCAGTTTATCATCGGGGCGCGCCGAGGGGGATGTGACGCTGCGTCGTAGAAATCCGAGGACCGGAACGCGGCACCGGGCCGTCGAAGGTCCATGATCGTCAGATAGGGAACGGACGACGTGACCGCCGCAGCTCGGACAGGTTCCAGTGATTCTCAGCGACGGACGATCGGGCCCGCTGCCTCCTCGAACGGTATCGCATGCAGACAGGCGAAACCCTCATCCGTGAGCTGCGGATAGTCGCGGTTTCCCGTGACAAGGCCGAGCCTCGCCAGTTGCGAGAAGTCCTGCCGGACGCCGAGGCCGCTCAGCGACAGGCCGAGGGCCAGTCGTCGAACGATGATCTGCTGGGGAACGCTGAGTTCGGAAAGCGTCATGGGCATCGAGACCCTAGACGCCCTTGCTTACGCACCCCTGACGGACCCAGGACTCCAGGCATCGGCGCGCGACTCCTCAATCGCCGCGACGCGCCAGACGTGCCGCTGTCGTCGCAAGCGCCCCGTCGGGCGCCTCGAGTTCGTCCATGATGGAGAAGTGGTTGAGTCCCGCGAGTGGCAACAACTCACTCGGGAGCCCCGCCTCGCGACGCGCCTCGTGATAGGCGACCGACTGGCGCTGCAGCTCGGGCAGCTCGCCGGTTCCATAGGCCAGGACGACCGGCGCGCTTTTCTTCGGCAAGTGCAGGATCGGACTGGTTTCCGCCGCCTGCGCCGCGGTGAGCAACAGCTTGTCGTTGAGATAGTTCAAGCGACAGGGCTCGACGTCGTAGATGCCACTGATGGCCAGGCCGGCATCGACCTCGTCCATCGCCAGCGTCGTCGCTGTCAAGTGCCCGCCTGCCGACCAGCCCGAGACGACCAGCCGATCCTGCCCCACGCCATGGCGCGGCCCTTCCCGGCGCAACCAGCGCACGGCTTCGGCGATCTCCGCGACGATGGCCGGCAGGGTAGCCTCGGGTGCCAGCGTGTAGCCGAGGAACGCGACGTCCATGCCGTTTGCCAGGGGCCCCGCCGCCATGCAGGCGAACGTCTCCCTGGCGTTGCGCTGCCAGTAGCCGCCATGAATGAAGGCGAACAAGGGCGCCTTGGCCGCGCCGCATCGGAACAGGTCGAGCTTGTTGCGGGGCAACGGCCCATAGGCGAGGTCGAGGCTTTCGGCGTGGCTCGCCCGGAAGCGTTCGCTGCGCGCGATCCAGCCATCGCGGCGCGGGCCCGAATCGGCCACTGCGTTGGTATTGTCGTAGGCCTTGTCGAGTTCAGCCCGCGTCATGCCGCGCCACACGATCTCACTCATCGCCGAATCTCCCGTTGCAGGCCTCCCCTGTACCACACCCCTTCCCCGCTTTGCCGTTCGGTGCGAACGTCGGCTCGATGTCTTCCCCCAACCGACCGACCGCCATACGCGGCCCGGCCCTCACCTTCACCGGTGATCCGTTCCGCGACGGAATCGAACGGACACTGGTCCACGAACCCGATGCGATCGTGGCCATGCGGGACGGGCGCATCACGCATTTCGGACCGGCCGCCCAGGTTGCCCCGCTGCTGCCCACGGGCATCGAGATCAGGGATTTCGGCAAGGACGCGCTGATCTCGGCAGGCTTCATCGACACCCATGTGCATTTTCCGCAGACGCCGATGATCGCGAGCCATGGCGCCCAGCTCCTCGACTGGCTCGACCGCTACACTTTTCCGACCGAGCTGAAATTCGCCGACCGCGCCTATACGCGGCGCGTGGCCCGTGCGTTCCTTCAGGAGAACCTGCGCAACGGCATCACGACCAGCTGCGTCTACTGCACCGTGCATGCCCATTCCGCCGACATCCTGTTCGAGGAGGCGGAGGCGCTCGGCCTGCGGCTCGCCGCCGGCAAGGTGCTGATGGACCGCAACGCGCCGGACGGGCTGCGCGACGGCGCCCAGTCCGGTTACGACGATTCCCTGGCCCTCATCCGCAAATGGCATGGCCGCGGCCGCCTGCTCTACGCCATCACGCCGCGCTTCGCCGGCACGAGTTCACCCGAGCAACTCGCCGCCGCCGGCGCCCTCTGGCGCGCCCACCCGGACTGCCTGATGCAGACGCACATCGCGGAAACCCAGGCCGAGGTCGCCTGGATCAAGGAACTGTTTCCGGAGCGCTCCGGCTATCTCGACGTCTACGATCATCACGGACTTTGCGGCAAACGCGCGGTGTTCGGCCACGGCATCTGGCTGGGCGACGACGAGCTGGAGCGCCTGCACGCCGCCGACGCCGCGATCGCCCATTGCCCGACCTCGAATTTCTTCCTCGGCAGCGGCATGTTCGACATCGCGCGCGCCAAGCACGCCGACCGGCCCGTCCGCGTGGGCCTCGGCACCGATATCGGCGCCGGCACGTCCTTCTCGATCCTGCAGACGCTCAACGAGGCCTACAAGGCGGCGCAGCTCAACCGTAACCCGCTGTCGGCCGCCCACGCCTACTACCTCGCGACGCGCGGCTCGGCCGCGGCCCTGCATCTCGAAGACAAGGTCGGCAGCATCGCGCCCGGCATGGAAGCCGACCTCGTGGTGCTCGACATGCGCTCGACGCCCCTGATCGCCTTCCGCATGGACGAGGCAAGGGACTTCGCCGAACAGCTCTTCATCCAGATGATCCTGGGCGACGACCGGGCGGTCCAGGCGACCTATGTCGCCGGCCGGAGGGTCCACGGAAGTTGAAGACGGATTGCTTTCCCTAGGGTGAATTTTCGGCGACAGACCATAAATATGGTGGCCGAGGGGCCAAATTGGGACTAGGCTTTCTTTGGTAACTGAGGGAGGGTTTTTATCCGTTCGAGGACATGTCCCCCGACGGAAACTGGTTCACCGGTGGAGTATCCGCCGCGTGCCCTATCGGCCTCACCCTTCAGTCAGACCACCGATCGCCAACGCCTCCGCTCGCCGGGGGCGTTTTTGTTTTGGGCGATCGCTCCCGCTCCTCTGACCATGACACCGGAGTACGAATATGGCCAAACGCGCCGCACGCCGAGCCAAGCTGCACGCTATCGATAGCGCCCGTATTCACAGCGTCGTTTTCGACCAAACTCCGGCCAACGATCGAGACCAGAGCTACATCAAGAAGATCCGACCGAGGAGCGACAACCAGCGGGTATTGATGGAGGCGATCGAGGCGAAACCCCTCACCGTGGCCCTCGGACCCGCCGGCACCGGCAAGACCTACCTGGCGATCGCCGCTGCCGTCGAAGCCTTGGAGAACGGCACGGTCTCGCGGATCGTGCTGTCGCGGCCGGCTGTGGAAGCCGGCGAGAACCTGGGATTTCTCCCGGGCGACATGCGCGAGAAACTCGACCCCTACCTGCGCCCGCTGTGGGACGCGCTGAACGACCGGATGGGCCCCAAGCGTCTTGCCCAGCACCTCGACGATGGCACGATCGAGATCGCCCCGGTCGCCTTCATGCGCGGCCGGACACTGAACAATGCCTTCGTCCTGATCGACGAGGCCCAGAACTGCACCTATGGCCAGCTCAAGATGCTGCTGACCCGGCTCGGCTGGCACTCCACCATGGTTATGACCGGCGATCCGGACCAGACCGACCTGCTGCCGGAACTGTCCGGACTGGCCGCGATCGGGACCCGGCTGGAGGGGCTCGACGACGTCGCCGTGGTGCGACTCACGCAGGAAGACGTGGTTCGCCATCCGCTCGTCGGACGCATGCTGTCGGTGCTGTAAAGCCACCGAATTTATCCACATATCGAAGCGCGGCGGCCGATTGGATCGAAAAGGGAACAAAAAGGTTGGCCAGCTTTTTCTGACTGAAGCCAACGCCGCCAAAAAGCAAATCGGAACAGCAGGTTGAGCGAGGGGTGGCGGGCGACTGCCACCCCTCCTACATTGAGTCAATATAATGACTCTGGCATAACGGCCGCGCGACGTACGGCTTCTGCACAGACTTCCCCACATGCCCCTGATCGCCTTGTGCAGACGCCCGGGCGGGGCCATTTTCCGCGTCCCAGATGACCGACGAAACCGACACCGACCTGCCTCCCAGCGAAGGTTCGCTCTCCGACGGAATGCGGATCATCGCGGACTTCGTGCGGACCCTGCCGCGCAAGCCGGGCGTGTACCGCATGATCGCGGCCGACGGCGAGGTTCTGTATGTCGGAAAGGCGCGCTCGCTGCGCAGCCGCGTCGCCGCCTATACACAGCCGACCCGGCTGGCCACGCGCCTGATCCGCATGGTCTCCGCGACGCGGACCATGGAATTCGCCGTCACCGACAGCGAAGCCGAGGCGTTGCTTCTTGAGAACAACCTGATCAAGCGCTTCCGGCCGCGCTTCAACGTGCTGCTGCGCGACGACAAGTCGTTTCCCTACATCGTCATCCGCCGCGACACAGACTGGCCGCAATTGGCCAAGCATCGCGGCACCCGCGAGCCGGCCAACGAATATTTCGGACCCTTTGCCTCGGCCACCGCGGTCAACCGCACGCTCTACGCCCTGCAGCGCGCCTTCCCGCTGCGGTCCTGCTCGGACGGCGTCTTCTCCACCCGCACGCGGCCCTGTCTGCAGTACCAGATCAAGCGCTGCACGGCGCCCTGTGTCGGCCGCATCGGCAAGCCCGAGTACGATGCCATCGTCGAGGACGTGCGCGGCTTCCTCGGCGGCCGCAACCGCGAGATCCAGCAGACCCTGTCGCAGCGCATGGAGCAGGCTTCGGCCAACCTTGAATTCGAGGCCGCCGCCATCCTGCGCGACCGCATCCGCGCGCTCGCCCACATCACGTCGCACCAGTCGATCAGCCTGCCGTCGATCGACGAGGCCGACATCTTCGCCGCACATGCCGAAGGCGGGCAGATCTGCATCCAGGTGTTCTTCCTGCGCGCCGGCCAGAACCTGGGCAATCGCGCCTACTTCCCGAGTCACGGCAGGGAGCTCGACGAGGCCCAGGTGCTGGAGGCCTTCATTGGCCAGTTCTACGAAGCCCGGCAGGCGCCGAAGCTGATCCTGACCAGCCACGACGTGGCCGAGCGCGAGCTGATGGAAAGCGCGCTCGCTCTGTCGGCCGGCCACAAGGTCGAGATCCGCCAGCCCAAGCGCGGCGACCAGAAGGACGTGCTCGACCAGGCGGTGAACAATGCGCGCGAGGCGCTGGCCCGCCGCATGGCCGAGCGCGGCACGCAGCGCACCCTGCTCGAAGGCGTGGCCCGCGTGTTCGGCCTCGATGCGCCGCCCGAGCGCATCGAGGTGTACGACAACAGTCACATCCAGGGCACGGCGGCGATCGGCGCGATGATCGTGGCGGGTCCGGAGGGCTTCAACAAAAACGCCTACCGCAAGTTCAACATCAAGACCGAGGGCGCCGCGGGCGACGACTTCGCCATGATGCGCGAGGTGATGACCCGCCGCTTCGGCCGTGCGCTGAAGGAGAATCCCGAGCGCGACGACGAGCATTGGCCGGACCTGCTCCTGATCGACGGTGGCCAGGGCCAGCTCGAAGCGGTGCGCCAGGTGATGACCGAGCTCGGCCTCGAGGACATCGCCCTGGTCGGCATTGCCAAAGGACCCGACCGCGATGCCGGCCGCGAGCGTTTCTTCATGACCGGCAGGCCGCCCTTCTCGCTCGAGCCGCGCGATCCCGTCCTCTACTTCCTGCAACGGCTACGGGACGAGGCGCATCGCTTCGCGATCGGCACTCATCGCACGCGTCGTGCGGCAGACATGACGCGCTCGGCGCTCGACGAGGTTCCCGGCATCGGCGCCGGCCGCAAGCGTGCACTGCTCAATCATTTCGGCAGTGCCCGCGCTGTTTCGGGCGCAACCTTGGAAGACATCAAATCGGTGCCGGGAATCTCCGATGCACTCGCCCAGAAAATCCATGACCACTTCCGGGGCGGCCGGTAATGTCCGGGTCGATGCTGTTCAACCTTCCCAACATGCTCACCCTGTCGCGCATCGTCGCGATTCCGCTGGTGGTCGCGTGCTTCTGGCTCGATCGCGGCTGGGCGCAGTGGCTATCGATGGCGCTGTTCGTGGCCGCCGCGGTGACCGACTGGTTCGACGGCTATTTCGCGCGGCGCTATCACCAGATCTCACGCTTCGGCCGCTTCCTCGACCCGATCGCCGACAAGCTTCTGGTCGCCGCCGCCCTGGTCATGCTGGTCGACAACAGCACGCTCGCCGGCCTGAACGTGCTGGCCGCTCTCATCATCCTGGCGCGCGAGATCCTGGTCTCCGGCCTGCGCGAGTTCCTGGCGGAACTGCGGGTCGGCCTGCCGGTGAGTGCGCTCGCCAAATGGAAAACAGCGGTGCAGATGGTCGCGATCGCGGCGCTGCTCGTGGGCGACGCCGCGGCGCACTGGGTGACGCAGGCCGGCATCGTGCTGATCTGGATCGCCGCCGCCCTCACGCTCATCACCGGCTACGACTATCTGCGCACCGGCCTGCGCCACATGGCAGAGGACGCCCCTTCATCGGGTGGGCAGAAGTGAAGATCCGTTACTTCGCGTGGATGAAACGCACCGTCGGGGTGCCTGAGGAAGAGGTCACGCCCCCGGCCGACATCGACACAGTGGGCGACCTCATCGTGTGGTTGCGCGCACGCAGCCCCGGCCATGCCGAGGCGCTGGCCGAAGGAGCTGCCTTTGGCGCCGCGGTCGACCAGCGCACGGCAACCTTCGACGTGAAGCTGGCCGGCGCGCGCGAAGTCGCCTTCTTCCCCCCCTTCACCGGCGGCTGACACCATGACGGTGCGCGTCCAGGAAACCGACTTCGACATCGGCGCCGAGCTGGCCCATCTCACCGACGGCAACAGGCGGATCGGGGGGCTCGCGGTGTTCGTCGGCCTCGTGCGCGAGATGCATGTGCGCGAGGGTTATCATCGCGACCGCATCGACGCGCTGACGCTCGAACACTATCCGGGCATGACCGAAACGGCGCTGCAGGAGATCGAGACCGAGGCGAACCGGCGCTGGCCGCTTGAGGCAACCTTGATCGTGCACCGCTACGGCCGCATGGAACCGGGCGAGCGCATCGTGCTGGTGGCCGTCGGTTCACCGCACCGCGAAGCCGCCTTCGAAGCCTGCGAATTCCTGGTCGACTGGCTGAAGACCAAGGCACCCTTCTGGAAGCTGGAAGACACGCCGAAGGGCGAGCAGTGGGTCGGCGCCCACGAAGGCGACGACGCAGCGGCGGCGCGCTGGGAGAAGAAGTAGGTCCCCAACCATCAAAGCCCGTCGTCTCGACCGTAGCCGCGCAAAGCGCGGCGAAGTGGAGAGACCTTCTCTCAACAATCAGCTGGCTTTTGGTGGAAAGAAGGTCTCTCCACTCCGCGCCTTCGGCGCTCCGGTCGAGACGACGAATCTAATGACTATTGCTTCCTCTCGGCCGCCTCGTTTATCGCCTCCAGCACGCCGTGGATCTGGGCAACCACGTTGGCGCCTTCGCCGATCGCCGCGCCCACGCGCTTCACCGAGCCGTAGCGCACGTCGCCGACCGCGAAGACGCCCTGCACGTTCGTCTCGTAGGCGAGCGGCGGACGCTCGGGACAGGGTGCCTCGACGTCGGTGCCTGTGCGGATGAAGCCGGTGCGGTCGACGTCGATGCCGCAATCCCTCATCCACTCCGTCGCAGGTTCCGCACCCAGGAACTGGAAGACGTGGCGGATCGGCCGGTGCGTATCGTCGCCGCTGGGACGGTGACGCCACTTCACGCCGCGCAAACCGGTCTGCTCTGAGCCGACGAGCTCGACGATCTCGGTTTCCGCCAGTACTTCGACGTTCGGCGCCGATGCGATGCGATCGATGAGATAGCGCGACATGGTCTCGGCGAGGCCGGGGCCGCGAACCAGGACCCAGACCTTTGCGGCATGGCCCGACAGGAAGACCGCCGCCTGACCCGCCGAATTGCCGCCGCCGACGATGACGACCTCGGCATTGATGCACAGCTTCGCCTCGATCGGCGAGGCCCAGTACCAGAGGCCGCGATTGAGGAAGTGATCGAGGTTGGGCAGCGAGAGCTTGCGGTAACGCGCGCCCGAGGCGATCACGACGGTCTTGGCCTGCACCTTCCAGCCGTCGGTCATTTCCAGGGTCATCGGCCGCTCGAGGCCGCCACCGCAATCGAGCCGCGCCACTTCGAGCGGGATGACGAACTGCGCGCCGAACTTCTGCGCCTGCACGAAGGCGCGCGCGGTCAGCGCCTGACCCGAGATGCCGGTCGGGAAGCCGAGATAGTTCTCGATGCGGGCGCTGGCGCCGGCCTGGCCGCCGAAGGCGCGGGTTTCGACGACCAGCACCGACAGGCCTTCGGAGGCGGCATAGACGGCCGTGGAAAGACCCCCGGGGCCCGAGCCCACGATCGCGATGTCGTAGATGCGCGGCTCGGCGCTTTCCTGCAGCAGGCCGATGCAGAGGGCCAGCTCCTGCTCGCTGGGATTGCGCAGGATCGTGCCGTCGGGACAGACCACCAGCGGATAATCCCCGGCATCGGGCGACAGGCGCTCGATCATCTTCGCCGCGTCGGGATCGGTCTCGGGATCGAGGATGGTGTGCGGCTGGCCGTTGCGCGTCAGGAATCCCTGCAGGCGGATCATACCCGGCTGGGTGAGTTCGCCGACCAGAATCGGCCCGACCAGATTGACCTCGATCAGGCGCACGCGGCGCAGGATCAGCGCCCGCATGATGCGCTCGCCGAGTTCCGCCTCGGCGACCATCAGGGCGCGCAGCCTGTCGTGCGGCACGATCAGGGCCTCGACATCCTCTTCGGCGCGGACGTCGACCATCGCCGGCTGGCCCGAGAGCTCGGCCAGCTCGGCCGCGAAATCGCCCGGTCCCATTTCGACGATGGGCGAGACATGACCCAGACCGTCATGGCCGAGGATGGCGATCCTGCCGGACAGGATGACCGACATGCCGGGACTGTCCTCGCCCGTGCGCGCCAGCAACTCGCCCGCCTTGAAATGCTGCTTCCTGCCGAAGCGTTCGATGCGCTTCAGCTCGGCCATCGTCAGCATGGGATACATCTGATGGCGGCGAGTCTCTTCCATCGTCGGGGGAACGGGATTGGCCACGCCGGAGCTCCTCTGGTGCGGGGCCAGTTTGACTTCCCTAGCCCAAGGCCACCAGCGCAAGATTCGTGACACCCCGTTCGCGCAGCCGGTCGGCCGCCATCAGCGCCCGCTGTCCGCTGCGGCAGGCCAGCACGACCCGGCCCTCGGGCGTGCCCAGCTCGTCGATCGTATCGACGACCAACCTTCGCGCGCCGGCGAAGGGTGAGACCGGTGCCTCGTCGAGGCCGCGCAGGTCGACCACGATGTCGTCGGATTTCACCTGATCGGGCGCGATGAACGCCACCTGTTCGTCGGGCTCGGGACTGCCGGCAAAGCCGAAGCCGCCAAAGGCTACGCGCTTCGCATCGAAAGTGACGACGCGGCCCAGCACCGAAGGTTCAAGACCCAGCAGATGATGAAGCGTGAGATGCGCCTGCAGGCCACCCAGCACCGCGACCGCCGTGCCGATCACGCCCACCGTGGCGCAGGTGCCGCCATCGACCGAGACTTCGGGGAACACGGCACGATAGCTCGGGCCGCCGCCGCAGAAGGCGCCGGCATAGCCGGTCATGCCGATCACCGAGGCGCTGACCAGCGGCTTGCCGACGGCGTGGCAGACGTCGCTCAGCATGTAGGTCACGGCAAAGCTGTCGGCGGCATCGACCACGATGTCGGCATCGGCGATCAGCGTCGCGGCATTCTGCGGCGTCAGCCGCTCGGCGACCGTGTCGACGCGAACATGCGGATTGAAGCGCTGCAGCGTGGCGCGCGCCGCCTCGGCCTTCAGCTTGCCGATGTCGGCCATGCCGTAGAGCGGCTGGCGATGCAGGTTCGTCTCCTCGACCGTGTCGTGATCGACGATCGTGAGCCGGCCGACGCCGGCACCGCTGAGATACTGCAGCACCGGACAGCCGAGGCCGCCGGCGCCGACGACCAGTACCGACGCGGCGGCAAGGCGCGTCTGCCCCTCTTCGCCGATCTCGGGCAGCACGGCCTGGCGGGCGTAACGGGTGGTCATGGCTTTCTCGTCGCCGCGATCCAGGCCTTCGCCTGACCGATCGGATCGGCATGGTTCACGATGTCGCCCACCACCGAGGCGATGTCGGCGCCGGACTTCAGGCACAGCAGCGCGCGTTCGAGCGTCAGTCCGCCGATCGCGACCAGCGGCCGATTGCCTACAAGCTTCTTCCATTCGGCGAGACGCTCGGTGCCCTGCGGCGCCCACGGCATCTGCTTCAGCACGGTCGGCCAGATCGGGCCCAGCGCGACATAGTCTGGATCGATGGCCAGACCCTTGTCGAGTTCGGCATGGTCGTGCGTGCTGACACCGATCCTGATGCCGGCGCGGCGCACCGCCTTCACGTCGGCATCGACCAGGTCTTCCTGGCCGAGATGGACCCACGAGCAGCCCTCGTCGATCGCGACCTGCCAGTAATCGTTCACGATCAGGTCGGCGCCATGCTGCGCGCAGACGGCTTTCGCCTCGCGCACCTGGCGGCGGATCTCGGTTTCGGGCTGGTCCTTGATGCGCAGCTGGATGAGCTTCGTGCCGACCGGCACCAGCTTCAGCACCCAGCTCGAATCGGGCACCACGGGATAGAATGGATCGAGCATCTCTCTAATCTCCAAGCGCGGCCTTGCCGATCACCGGCGTCGACGGCACGGCCATGTCACGCGGTTCCATCGGCCGCGCGAGATAGGCGGCGCGGCCGGCTTCGACGCCGAGCGCGAAGGCGCGCGCCATCTCGACCGGATCGCCCGCTTCGGCCACCGCCGTATTGAGCAGAACCGCGTCGTAACCCAGCTCCATCGCGGCGGCGGCATGCGAGGGCACGCCCAGTCCGGCATCGACCACCAGCGGGATGTCGGGGAAGTGCGCGCGCATCGACCGCAGGCCGTAAACGTTGTTCAGGCCGCGCGCCGAACCGATCGGCGCGCCCCACGGCATCAGCACCCGGCAGCCCGCCTCGACCAGCCGCTCGGCCACCACGAGATCCTCGGTCGTGTAGGGGAACACCTCGAACCCGTCCTCGGAGAGGATGCGCGCAGCTTCCACGAGACCGAACACGTCGGGCTGCAAGGTGTCGGCTTCACCTATCACCTCGAGCTTGATCCACGGCGTGTCGAACAGCTCGCGCGCCATGTGGGCGGTCGTCACCGCCTCCTTCACCGAGTGGCAACCGGCCGTGTTGGGCAGCACGCGCACGCCCATCGACTGGATGAGAGACCAGAAGCTCTGGCCGGCCCGCCCCGCGCCGCTCTCACGCCGCAGGGAGACGGTCACCACCTGCGCGCCTGACGCCTTGACCGCGCGTTCGAGGACCGCCGGCGAGGGATAGCGCGACGTGCCGAGCAGCAGCCGCGACTTCAGCTCGACGCCATAGAAGGACGACATGATCATCCTCCCTGCATCGGCGCGACGACTTCGATCCTGTCGCCGTCGGCCAGCTCGGTGCGAGGTCGCGCGGCCGCGGCGACGAAGCGGCCGTTCACCGCCGTCGCAATCTTGCGGCCACCGAAGCCCAGCGTTTCGAGCGCCGCGGCCAGGGTGCCTGGCGCGACCTCATGCATGTCGTCGTTCAGGAATATCCGCATCTCTCGTCTCCAGAAGTACGGTATCGGCCACCTGCCGTGCCAGCCAGGGCGCGAGCAGGAAACCATGCCGGTAGAGCCCGTTGGCGTGCAGTACACGGCCCGTGCGCCTGACGCAGGGCAGGTTGTCGGGAAAGGTCGGCCGCAGATCGGCACCCAGCTCGACGATCTCGGCTTCGCCGAAGGCCGGATGCAGCGTGTAGGCCGCATTCAGCAACTCGACCGCCGAACGCACGCTGACGGCGCGGCGTTCCTCGCTCTCGATCATCGTCGCGCCGATCATGAAGACCCCGTCGCCGCGCGGCACGATGTAGAGCGGGATGCGCGGATGCAGCAGCCGCACCGGCCGCGACAGCGACACGTCGCGGGTCCGCACCACCAGCATCTCGCCCCGCACGCCGCGCAGCTCGGGCAGCGCGTCGCGGGCGGCCATGCCGCGGCAATCGACGACGAAGTTCGCGTCGACTTCCGACGTTTTGCCCTCCACGCCGAACCGGATCGGAACGCCGCGCGCTTCGAGACCCGCGGCGAGCGATGTCAGCGCCTTGCGCGGATCGAGATGCGCCTCGTCGGCAAAGAAAAGCGCACGGCGGAACCGGCCGGCGAGATCGGGTTCGAGGGAAGCGATGCGGTCGCCGTCGATCCAAGCGTAGCGTTCGGTCCGTGCGGCGAAACGCGTGAGGTCGGCGGCATCGCGCGGCGGCGTGAGGACCAGGCTGCCCTGGCTGACGGTCCCGGGAAAATGACGCCGCCACCAGTCGATCGACGGCTCGCCCAGACGGGCGACGATCTCGTCGGTGGTCGCCCGCTCGCACCACGGCGCCAGCATGCCGCCGGCCATCCACGAACAGGCGCTTTCGCCCAGTTGACCGGCGCGCTCCAGCAACTCGACGGCGACACCACGCTCGGCAAGCTCCGTGGCGCAGGCCAAGCCTGCGACCCCGGCTCCGATGATTGTTACGACAGGTCGATCCAACACCGCTGACTCCCGTTCCTTCGCCGGCATGACCCGGATCAGGTTCAAAGGGTTCAGCCGTTAAGGCTGTCTCAGCCCGTCTCCCGCAGGAAGATCAGGCACCCCTCGGACGCCATCGAGAAAAGGGGATTGCGGACCCCGATGTCAAGACATCCCGGTCACGCCGCCAGCGACGGGGCCGGCGTCATGAGATGCGTCGCCTCGCCGAAGCCTTCGCTGTCGGGCTCCCGCACCAGCGTCTGGAAGTCGGCCATCAAGGTCTTCGCGATGGGGCCGGCCTGGAAGTGGTGCTGGTCGATCGAGCCGACCGGCACGATCTCGGCCGCGCTGCCGCACAGGAACACTTCGCTCGCGGCGCCGAGCTCTTCGGGCATCACGTCGCGTTCCTCGACCGTCCAGCCACGCTTCTTCGCCATGCCCATCACCGCGCGGCGCGTGATCCCGTCGAGGAAATTGTGCGGCGTCGGCGTCACCAGCTTGCCGTCGATCACCAGGAAGATGTTGGCACCCGTCGTCTCCGCGATGCGGCCCTTCCAGTCGAGCATCAGCGCATCGTCGAAGCCGGCCTTGAGCGCGCGGTCCTTCTCGATGCCGCAGATCACGTAGAGACCAGCCACCTTGGCATGGCCCGGTGCCGTCTCGGGCGAGGGCCGGCGGTATTTGGCCATGGTCACGTTGATGCCGGCATCGCGCGCCTGCACCGACAGGCGGCCTTCCTGAGCCCAGGGGGCGATGGCGAGATGGACCGTCGTGCCGATCGCCGACACGCCCAGCACTTCCGAGCCGCGCCAGGCGATGGGGCGGATGTAGCCGGCAGTGAGATTATTGGCCTTCACCACGGCGCGGGTCGCCTCGTCGATCTCTTCGCGCGACCAGGGCAGGTCGTAGTCGAGCAGATTGGCCGAGCGGATCAGGCGCGCGCTGTGGGCGGCGAGGCGGAAGACGCGGCCGTCATAGATGCGCTCGCCCTCGAAGACGGCCGAGCCGTAGTGCAGCGCGTGGGTCAGCACATGCATCCGGCTCTCGCGCCACGGCACCAGCTTGCCGTCCAGCCAGATGAAACCGTCTCGGTCGTCCATGGTTAAGGACATTGCGATATCCTTCATAGATTGATTCCAAATAGGTCTCTGAGGCAATCCCCAGAACAACTATCTGGCTTGATAGGTCAATATTATTGACCTTGTCAATTGCGCTGACCTTGCGCGCTTTTCGCCCACCGGGTTTCAGGTGAGGAGAAGGGGCATTCCCGGGTCGCCCTTCTGCATTGCCCGCTGGTAGGCAGGACGGGCCGCGATGCGCTGCAGGTAGGCGCGAATCGCCGAATAGGATGCGAGATCGTAGGGCAGGAAGTAGCGCATGGTCGTCAGGGAGAAGACGGCCATGATGTCGGCTGTCGTGAACTCGGCCCCGGCCAGGTTATCGGCTTTCCCTAGGCGCGCCTCGACGAGACCGAGGGCCAGATCGAGACGGCCCTTCATCGCGCGAAGTATGGGATTTTCCGCCGGGAGGTCGAGCCGGCCCAGGATCATGTTGCGGCCCGTCGCCGGCTGGAGCGTGCCGTTCGCGAAATGGAACCAGTAGAGGAACCGCGCGAAGTCGGGATGGTCGGGCGCCAGCACCAGCCGGCCCTTGCCATAGCGGGCGACGATGTATTCGACGATGGCCCCCGATTCGGCCAGCAGAACGTCGCCATCCTGGATCACCGGCGCGGCCCCGAGCGGATGCAGGGCCTTGTACGCCGGCGGCGCGAGCCGTGTGACGGCGTCGCGATCATAGATCTTCAGCTCGTAGGGGATGCCGAGTTCCTCGCAGAGCCAGACGATCCGCTCGGACTGCGACATGCCGAGATGATGGACGGTGAGCATGGAGCCCTCGCATGGTTTGAGAAAATTTCCGAAGGGAGTTCGCAAGGCCAGACCGGGTCGCACGGGGTGTCAACGCAGCCCGCCCGCACTATAAAGGATGGCGTGGAATCCAGAGCCCCTGCCAATCCCCTGTTCCTGCGCGACGAAGAGCTGCGCCAGGGCATCGAGCTGATGTTCTATGCCTATCG
This sequence comes from Reyranella sp., assembly GCF_004297265.1. Classification (GTDB taxonomy): domain Bacteria; phylum Pseudomonadota; class Alphaproteobacteria; order Reyranellales; family Reyranellaceae; genus Reyranella. Next base: position 20,022 of record NZ_SCUT01000035.1, on the reverse strand, counting down.
CGACTTCACCTTCGAGTCCGACCAGCAGCTCCGGCACTACCAGCTCGGTCGCGCCCATCACCGCGCCCTCTATTTCATCGGCCGCCATCCCGGGCAGACGGTCGGTCACCTCCTGTCGATCCTGAAGGTCACCAAGCAGTCGATCAGCCGCGTGCTGAAGGACCTGCTCGAGCAGGGCTATGTCGAGCAGAAGAGCGGTGCACGCGACCGCCGCGAGCGCCTGCTGTGGCTCACACCCAAGGGCCAGGAGCTCGAGCGCGACCTGACGGACCGCCAGAGCCAGCGTTTCGCGCGCGCCTATCGCGAGACCGGCGCGGAGGCGGTCGAGGGCTTCCGCAAGGTGCTGCTCGGCCTGCTCGACCCGGCGGAGCGCCAGGTGGTCGACAAGCGATTGCGCGGCGGCGGCCGCTAGCGCGCCATGGACGCGTCGACCGAAAAGCCGCACATCCTGGTCGTCGACGACGATACGCGCCTGCGCGAACTCCTGAAGTCGTTCCTGTCGCGCAACGACTTCCGCGTCTCGACCGCGGCCAGCGCTTCGGAGGCGCGCCAGCGGCTGAGTTCGCTCGATTTCGACCTGATCGTGCTCGACGTCATGATGCCCGGCGAGACCGGACTCGAATTCGCGACCGAGCTGCGGCGCACCGACGACGTGCCGATCCTGATGCTGACGGCGATGGTCGAGACCAAGGATCGCATTGCCGGCCTGGAGCGGGGCGTCGATGACTATCTCGGCAAACCCTTCGAGCCGCGTGAACTCCTGCTGCGCATCCAGAGCGTATTGCGCCGGGGCCGGCCGGCCGGCACGGCCGCCGCCTCCGAAGCCCAGCGCCAGGTTACGTTCGGCCCCATGCAGTTCGACCTCGAACTGGGCGAACTCACCGTCAAGGGCAAGCGCATGGCGCTGACTGACGCGGAGATTGCCCTGATGCGCGCCTTCACCGGCCGTATCGGCGAGGTGCTGAGCCGTGAGACGCTTTGCAAGATCATCGGCGCGTCCGTGAACGAGCGCGCCATCGACGTGCAGGTGACGCGGCTGCGGCGCAAGATCGAGCCCGACCCGTCGTTCCCGCGCTACCTGCGCACGGTGCGCGGCCAGGGCTACCGGCTGGTCGACGCATGAAGTGGAGTGCCGTCGGCGACATTTTCGAGCGCATCGCGCAGTGGTCGGACAGGCATTCGCCGCAAACCCTGTTCGCGCGCGCCCTCATCATCATCGTCGTGCCGATGCTCCTGCTGCAGGCGCTGTCTGCCTGGTGGTTCTACAGCCAGCGCGGTGACAACGTCACCAACCGCCTCGCCATCCTGCTGGTCCGCGACCTGCGCCTGCTGATCTCGCTGCGCTCGGACTTCCCAGACGACGAGCATCGCGACTGGATCCTGCGCCGCTCCGCGCAGGATCTGCTGCTGTTCGTGTCGTTCCGCAAGGGCATCGTGCGGCCCTTCAAGGAGCCGGAATATTTCGACATCGTGGCGCGCGAGGTGCAGGGCGCGCTCGAGGCCGACCTGAAGCGGCCCTTCTTCCTCGACAACAATATCGGCGGCGGCCAGCTGCTGGTCGAGATCCAGCTCTCGGACGGCGACGTGATGGACATTCTGGTGCCGCATGTGCGCCTCACCTTCGGCTCTAGTTTCGCCTATGTCCTGGCCCAGCTCGGCCTTGCGCTGGTCCTGTTCGGCCTCGCGATCTGGTTCATGCGGCGCGAGCTTGTGCCCATCGAGCATCTCGGCGTGGCGGCCGACGCCCTGGGCAAGGGACGCGACGTGCCCGACTTCGCCTTCTCCGGTGGCACCCGCGAGGTGCGCAACGCCGCCACCGCCTTCCACACGATGCGCATCCGCCTGCGCCGCTCGATCCAGCAGCGCACCGAGATGCTGGCCGGCGTCAGCCACGACCTGCGCACGCCGCTCACACGCATGAAGCTCTCGCTGGCGCTGCTGCCGGACTCGCCGGAGGTGCGGGAGTTGTCCGACGACGTCGACGACATGCAGCGCATGATCGAGGGCTATCTCGCCTTCGCGCGCGGCGAGGGCGACGAGGATCCGGTCATGTCGGACCTCTCCGAGATTCTCGAGGATGTCGCAGCCGGCGCGCGCCACGGCAATGCCAGCCTCGAGCTCTCCTGGAAGGGCGACATGAACGTCGAGCTGCGGCCGATTGCCATCAAGCGCTGCCTGACCAACATCGTGTCCAATGCGCAGCGCTACGCCAGCGAGATCCGGATAGAGGCCGTGCGCGGCCGGACGTCGGTCGAGATCACGGTCGACGACAACGGTCCCGGCATCCCGCCCGAGAGGTACGAGGACGTGTTCCGGCCCTTCCTGCGTCTCGACCAGTCGCGCAATGCCGCGACCGGCGGGGTGGGGTTGGGCCTTAGTATCGCCCGCGACGTAGCGCGCAGCCACGGCGGCGACGTCACGCTGGCGGCCTCACCGCTCGGCGGTTTGCGCGTGATCGTGCGAATTCCGCTGTGAGCGGCGCCCCGGGACTTGCGGCCCGGCCGCCTGTGGTAGACTGAAGGAAATACTTCAGAGAGAAATGTCCAAGACAATGTCCAAGACACCGCTTCAGTTCACGCACGTTCCCCATCCGTCGCCGCTTCCCGCCGAGAAGCGCGCGGAACTCCTCAAGAATCCGGGTTTCGGCCGCGTCTTCTCCGATCACATGGTCACCATCCGCTACCATGAGTCCAAGGGCTGGCACGATGCGAAGGTCGAGCCGCGCGCGCCGATCCCGATGGATCCTGCCGCGGCCGTGCTCCACTACGCCCAGGAGATCTTCGAGGGGCTGAAGGCCTATCGCACGGCCGACGGCGGCGCGACGCTGTTCCGCCCGCTGGAGAACGCCCGCCGCTTCCAGCAGTCGGCCGAGCGGCTCGCCATGCCGGTCCTGCCCGAGAACGTGTTCCTCGAGGCCGTCGACCAGCTGGTGAAGATCGACCGCGCGTGGATTCCGGAGGGCGACGGCAGTCTCTACATCCGGCCCTTCATGTTCGCCAACGAGATCTTCCTCGGCGTGAAGCCCTCGTCGGATTACCTCTTCATCGTCATCGCCTCGTCGGTCGGCGCCTACTTCAAGACAGATGCGCCGGCGGTGTCGGTCTGGGTCTCCGAGGATTTCACCCGCGCGGCCCCCGGCGGGACTGGCGCGGCCAAGTGCGGCGGCAACTACGCCGCCAGCCTGCAGGCGCAGGCCGAGGCGACGCGTCACGGCTGCGACCAGGTCGTGTTCCTCGATGCCGTCGAACAGCGCTGGATCGAGGAGCTGGGCGGCATGAACATCTTCTTCGTGTTCGACGACGGCTCGATGATCACCCCGCCGCTCGGCGGCACGATCCTGCCCGGCATCACGCGCAGCTCGCTGCTCACTCTGGCCAAGGACAAGGGCATCAAGGTGAGCGAGGAGCGCTATTCGATTGAGCAGTGGCGCAAGGATGCCGCCAGCGGCCGCCTGCGTGAGGCCTTCGCCTGCGGTACCGCCGCCGTCGTCACGCCGATCGGCACGGTTCGCAGCAAGGACGGCGAATTCAGGATCGGTAATGGCGGTTCGGGCGCAAAGACCGAGGAACTCAAGGCCGTCCTCGTCGACATCCAGCGCGGCCGCACGGCCGACCCGCACGGCTGGATCCACAAGGTCTTCTAGGCCGCACCTAGAACAGCTTGCCGCCGTTGGGCACGGGCTTGGTCGGTGCGATCAGCACGACGCTGCCATCGGCGGCGGGGAAGCCGAGCGTCAGGACTTCGGACATGAACCTGCCGATCTGGCGCGGCGGGAAATTGACCACGGCGGCGACCTGACGGCCGACCAGTTCTTCCGGCGTGTAGTGGATGGTGATCTGCGCCGAGGATTTCTTCGTGCCGATCCCACCACCGAAATCGATCAGCAGGCGATAGGCGGGTTTGCGCGCGCCTTCGAGGGGCGCGGCTTCGAGGATCGTGCCGACACGGATGTCGACCCGTTCGAAATCTTCGTAAGCGATGTTTGCCATGATGGGCCGAAACTAGAGCGGTGGGCGCAAAAGAAAAGGGGCCGCGAATGCGGCCCCTTCCCGATCGGCGACTGGCCGATCGACGCTTACGCTGAAACGCTTACTTCTTGGCGATCGCGGCCTTGACCTCTTCGGTCAGCTCGGCGACGCGGGCGCTGAGCGCCGTCACGGCATCGGCCTGGCTCTTGGTGTAGAGGTCGGCCAGTTCCTTGGTGTTGGTGATGGCCGAGTCGTAGGACTTCTTGATGAAGTCGATCTGCTTGGCGGCCTTCTCCTCGACGGTCGCGGCGGCGAGGACTTCGCTGCCGTGCTTGGAGAAGTCTTCCATCGCGGCGCGGACCATGTCGCCCTGGCGCTGCGCGATCGTCTTCATCTGCTCGACGGCGGCGGTGTTGAGCGAGGTGATGGTCGCGAAGTTCTTGCGAGCGGTCTCGACGAATGTCTCGACATTCACGGTCGGGAGCTTGAACTCACCGGCGACCTTGCTGAAGTCGAAGTCGGCGAAGGGGTTCTTGAAGGCACCGTTGGCGTACATGGATATCTCCTTGGGGGACAAAGCAAGGCTGAGCTGGGGTGCCCCGCTTTGCTGCGGTGCACAATGAAGCTCAATTTAGGGATGCATTGCAGTGAGTCAAGGGGAGTTTTTGTGCACTGCACAAAATCCTCACGCCTCGGGCGAAACCGGAGATTCGGGCGGCGCGCTGGCGCGCGGAGATTTCACATATTTGTCAAAGAGTTGCGACCAGCGCTCGGCCGTCTTCAGGCGGTTGTCCAACGCCGCCATCGTCTTGGAGAGATCCTGGGTGTCGTCCCGGTCGAACACCCGCGATACGGCGTAGTGGATGGCCAGCAGGCCATTCTGCCGCAGCGCACCGGGGACCCCATCGCTGGCCAGCGACGCAGCTTCCAGCATCGCCGCCATCGAGCGGCGAAGGCCCGGTCCCATCGCCATCGCGAGCATCGGGTCGCGCGTCCCCGCGCGACGCAGCGCCCGCAGCGCCGCACGGTAGGGCCGGAGTGCGTCGTAGCGGCGCATCATCACGTCGAACAGGCGATCACGTGCCGTCTCCTCCGGATCGACCGAGGACGGCGTTCCCGCCATCACCTCCGCGTCGATGCGCGCCATGAAGGCCGCCGCCAGCGCGGTCTTGTCGGGGTAGAGGCGATAGAGATCGGCGAAGCCCAGCCCCGCCGCCTCGGCGACGTCGCGCAACGCCACGTCGGCATAGCCTTTCTCGGCGATCAGGCCGAGGAAGGCGTCGAGTGCTTTCTCGCCATCCGCACTCATCCCGCCAGTTCCTTCGAACGATGAGAGGCGGCCGCGAGAGCCTTGTCGAACACCGGTTGGATGCCGTCGCTTGCCATCAGGACCTGCAGGGCTGCGGCGGTCGTGCCGCCGGGACTGGTGACGTTAACGCGCAGCTGCGACGCCGGCTCCTTCGATTGCTTCAGCAACTCCCCGCTGCCCGCCACGGTCGCGCGGGCGAGCTGCATGGCCATCTCGGCTGGAAGGCCGGCCTTCACGCCCGCCGCGGCCATCGCCTCGACCAGCAGGAAGACATAGGCCGGGCCACTGCCCGAGAGCGCCGTGACCGGATCCATCAGCGCCTCGTCGTCGGCCCACAGGACCTGGCCGACCGCTTCGAGCAGCTCGTGGCAGCGCTTCCGCTCCGCCGCCGTCACGCTCGCCGCCGCCGTCGCCACGGTGATGCCCTGGCGAACCGCCGCCGGCGTGTTGGGCATGGCGCGCACGATCTTGGCCGTGTGGCCGAGACGGGCGGCGAAGTAGCCCAGCGTCTTGCCGGCCGCGATCGACAGGAACACCGCGCCCTGCCCGGCAAACCGCCGGAGATCGGTCAGCGTCTCGTCCATCGACTGCGGCTTCACCGCCAGCACGACGATCGCCGGCGCCTCCGTCACCTCGGCCGAGGAGGAGACGACGCGGACGCCGGCGTGCCGAGGGCGGATCGCCTCGACCGGCTCGGCCACGACGATGTCGGCGGCCGGGAGGCCGCGCGCCAGCCAGCCGTCGAGCATGGCGCCGCCCATCTTGCCGCAACCGACCAGCAGCAGCTTGCCCATTGTCCTAGCGTCCCTTGAATTTGGCGGAGCGCTTCTCGCGGAAGGCGGCGGCGCCCTCCTTGCGATCCTCCGAATTGGCGATGGTCTCGAGCTTGTAGCGCTCGGGCACGAAGACCTCGGCCGGGCCGCGCGGCAGGGTCTGGTTGGCGAAGTCGCGCAGGGTGCGGATCACCAGCGGCGCGGACTGGGCGATGACCGAAGCCATGCGGCGCGCCTCGGCGCGTTCCTCGCCGAGCGGCACGACCTTGTTCACGAAGCCGACGTCATAGGCGCGCTTCACGGAGATCTCCTCGCCGAGCAGCAGCAGTTCCATCGCGACCTTGTGCGGCATGCGCGAGACAATGCCCGGCATCAGACCACCGAACACGCCGACCTTGGCCTCGGGGTACATGAATTTCGTCGTATCTGCAGACACCATGAGATCGCAGGTCATCACGAGGCAGATGCCGCCACCGATCACCCAGCCCTGGGTGGCGGCGATCACGGGCTTGGTGAGCGCGTGGCTGACATGCGGCACGGCCTTCCACATGGCGGCGGGTGGATTGGTGAGGTCGGCACCGACGCAGAAGGCCGGTCCGTCGGCCTGCAGCACCGCGACCAGGTCGTCGCCCGCCTCGAAGGCGCGATAGGCCTCGTAGAGCCCGTCGCACAGCTCCTGGGTGAGCGCGTTGCGCTTCTCCGGGCGCGCCATGGTGATGGTGGTGATGCCTTCGCTCGACTCGACTTTGACCAGACTCACGGCGTCCTCCAGTGCTTCTTGCGCCGGATGCTACCAGCCGCCCATACTCGCCGCATCAGGAGACCTGCCATGCAAACCCGCAATCCGTTCATCGACGACCTCACCAAGGTGGCCAACGGCGCCATGGGCGCGCTGACCGGCATGAAGGACGAGGTCGAGGCCCGCTTCCGCGACCAGATCGCCAAGATCCTGGACGGCATGGACATTCCGCGGCGCGACGAGTTCGATGCCGTGAAGGCGATGGCCGCCAAGGCGCGCGAGGAGAACGAGGAGCTGAAGAAGCAGATCGCCGATCTGCAGGCCAGGCTCGGCAGCCCTTCCGGCCCCGAAGCCTAGGCGCGCGGACGATGCGCGTCGGCGTCGAGGTTGGCGGAACGTTCACCGACCTCGTCGCCGTCGAGGGCGGCCGGGTCGTCGTCACCAAGGTGCCGAGCACGCCGAAGTCGCCCGATGTCGGCGCCTTCGCGGCCCTCACCGCGTCGGGCATCGATCTCGCGCGCATCGAAGATCTCGGCCACGGCTCGACCGTCGCCACCAATGCCGTGCTGGAGCGCAAGGGCGCGACCGTGGCCTTCGTCGCGACGGCGGGCTTCCGCGACCTGCTGTTCATGCAGCGCCACGACCGGCGCAACATCTACGATCTCTTCTATGCCAAGCCCGCGCCGCCGGTGCGCCGCAAGGATTGCTTCGAGGCGGTCGAACGCTTGCGCGCCGACGGCTCCGTCGAGACGCCGCTCGACGAAGCGAAGGTGAAAGCCCAGCTGCTGCCCGCCCTCAGGGACGGCGGCTATCGCGCGGTCGCGATCTGCCTGCTGAACGCCTATGCCGATCCGGTACACGAGAAGCGGCTCTCCGCGCTGATCGCCGAGGCGCTGCCCGGCGTGCTGGTGACCTGCAGCCATCAGGTGGCGCGCGAGTTCCGCGAATTCGAACGCGCCTCGACGACCCTGCTCTCCGCCTATGTGCAGCCGGTGATCGACGGCTACCTGCATCGCTTCGAGAACAAGCTCGCCGAGGCCGGCTTCAAGGGCCGCTTCACCGTGATGCAGTCCAACGGCGGACGCCTGCCTGCCGAGGCGATGCGCCAGAGCGCGATCACCGCGCTCTATTCCGGTCCCGCGGCCGGCGTCGTCGGCGCGACGCGCCAGGCGGCGCGCTCCGGGTTCAAGGACCTCATCACCTTCGACATGGGTGGCACTTCGACCGATGTCTGCCTGGTGCAGGACGGCCGCCCCTCGCTGGCGGCCGAGACAGAGATCGACGGGCTGCCGATCCGCACGCCCGTGCTCGACATCGTTTCCGTGGGCGCCGGCGGCGGCTCGCTCGCCTGGGTCGACGATGGCGGCATGCTGAGGGTCGGCCCGCAGAGCGCCGGCGCCGATCCCGGTCCCGCCTGCTACGGCCGCGGCGGCACCGAACCGGCGACGACCGACGCGCATATCGTGATCGGCACGATCCGGCCGGGCGCCTTCCTGGGCGGCCGCATGAAGCTCGACGGCGAGGCCGCACGGCGCGCCTTCGAACCGCTGGCCGAACGCTTCTCTCTCAGTGTCGAGCAGGCCGCCTCCTCGGCGCTGCAGCTCGCCGACGCCAACATCGTGCGCGCCATCCAGCTCGTCTCGACCGAACGCGGCCGCGATCCGCGCGACTATGCGCTGGTGCCGTTCGGCGGCGCGGGCCCGCTGCATGCCGCCCGCATCGCCGAGGAACTCGGCATCTCCACCATCGTGGTTCCGCCCAATGCCGGCGTGATCTCGGCCTACGGGCTGGTCGCCTCCGACTACACCAAGTTCGACGCCGTCACGCGCAAGATGAAGCTCGACGACACCGCGGCACGCGAGGCCGACCGCGTCTTCGGCGAGATGCGCGAGCGACTCGCCGCGCAGTTCGCCGAGATGAAGCTGCCGGGCACGCTGGACTACACCCACACGCTCGATATGCGCTTCGTCGGCCAGGCCTTCGAGGTCGGCGTCGAGATTCCGGCCGATCGGCTGGGCTCGCTCGACGCGACCTATCTCGCCGGACTGTTCGCCGACGCCCATCACCGCACCTTCATGCACGGCGCCAATCTCGACCGTCCCGTCGAGATCGTGACCCTGAGGGTCGGCGCCACGCTCCCCATCGGCGGCGCCCCGAAGCTCGACCGCGAGACGCTTGAGCAGCGCGCGCCCGAACAGGCGAAGATCTTCCATGGCGAGGCCTGGCTCGACTGCGACCGTCACACGGCCGAAGCGCTGGCCGCGGGTCAGGCGATCACGGGCCCGGCAGTCATCGAGGGCTACACGGCCACGACCTGGGTACCGCCCGGCTGGACGGCCGGGCTCGACGAAGCGGACAATCTGATCCTGCGGAGGACGTCATGATTCATCGGAGCGCGCCACTCCAGTGGCGCATCATGATTCTCGAGCGCCACTGGAGTGGCGCGCTCCCATGACCATGAACCCGATCGACTATGCCGTCATCAGCCAGGCGCTGATCGCTGCCGCCCGGGAAATGGGCGTGAAGCTGATCCGCTCCGCCTACTCGACCATCCTGCGCGAAGCGCGCGACGGCTCGGCCGGCCTGATGGACCGCGACGGCAACACGGTGGCGCAGGCCGAGCTGATCCCGATGCAGCTCGGCCCCATCGGCGAGACCCTGCGCGCCTGCCTGCGCCGTCATCCCGTCGAGACGCTGAGGAAAGGCGACTTCCTGATCAACAACGACCCGTTCGAGGGCGGCCAGCACATTCCCGACGTCTTCATCTTCACGCCGATCTTCGTGGACGGCCGGGTCGTTGGCTTCGGCGCCTCGGTGGCGCACCATCTCGACCTCGGCGGCGGCGCGCCCGGCCTCAACATCCATGCCTCCGACGTCTACCAGGAGGGGCTGCGCTTCCCGCCCTCGCGCTACAGTTTCGAACACGACTGGAACGGCGGCTCGTTCGAGCGGCTGGTGACGGCCAACGTGCGCGTGCCCGACCTCACCATCGGCGACTTCAACGCCCAGTTCGCCGCCAACGCGATCGGCGTGATGCGGGTGAAGCAGCTCTGCGAGCGCTACGGCACCGACAAGGTCGAGGCGGCGATGCACGAGATGCAGGATTATTCCGAGCGTCGCGTGCGCGCCGCCATCGCGCAAGCCCCCAAGGGCACCTTCTACGGCGAGGATGCGGTCGACGACGATGGCCTCAGCGACGAGCCGCTGGTGGTGAAGGCCAAGGTCACCATCGCCGACGATTCGGTCGAGATCGATTTCGAGGGCACCTGCGCGCAGGTGAAGCGCAACCTCAACTGTCCCTACTCCAGCACGCTGTCGGCGGCGCTCGCCTGCGTGAAGTCGGTGCTGACCAGTCCCGACATTCCCTACAACGAGGGCATGGCACGGCCGATCGCGATCAAGGTGCCCTACGGCTCGCTGCTCAATCCCAGGCCGCCGGCGCCGGTGCGGGCGCGCATGATCCCGGCCTATCGCGTGTTCAACGCGGTGATGAAGGCGCTGGCGCAGGCGCTGCCCGACAAGGTGATCGCCACCGGCTTCGACTGCACCACCGCCTTTTGCCTGAGCCACCTCGGCGAGAAGGGCTACAGCGTCTATCTCGAGATCTTCGGTGGCGGCTACGGTGCCTCGAAGGACGCCGACGGCTGCGATGCCGTCGATTCGCCGCTCAGCAACTGCTCCAACGCGCCGGTCGAGTCCCTCGACATCGACTACGGCTTCTTCCGCATCGTCGGCTACGAGCTGGCACCCGATTCGTTCGGCCTGGGTGCCCGGCGCGGCGGTGCGGGCTTCACGCGGCGCTGCGAGATCCTGCACGACGATGTGCAGCTCGCCATCTACTCCGACCGCTTCCGCCTGGCGCCTGAAGGCCTTCTGGGCGGTGAGCCCGGCCAGCGCGGTTCCTGCCGCGTCTTCCGCGCCGACGGCCGCGTCGAGGAGCTGAAGAGCAAGGCCGCGATTGACCTCGGCAAGGGCGACATCGTCGAGATGTTCGTGGGCGGCGGCGCCGGCTTCGGCCGGGTCGTCGAGCGCCCCGACGCGATGATCGAACGGGATTTGGCCGACGGCCTGCTCACGCGCGATCCACGCGATGCACGGAAGCTCGCGGCGGAGTAAAATCTAAAGCCTCCCCATTCAGATGGGGAGGAGGTTCGAGCGTTTTTCCGTTTCATTGGTTTCGTATATTTCGTTTATTTCGTGGCCATTGCGCGCCAATGTCGCCAGGTAAGGGCCTGAACGAGCTTACGATTTCGCCGCTGACCAGCGGTCCCTGCCCAATCGGGATGACAGCATTGCTGGCACGCTAGCAACGCTGTCCCTTCACAGCGCTCCGACCGATTTCAGGTAGAGGTCGCTCGCTTCCTTCGTGACCTTGCCCGCCTTGCCATCCGCAATGAGCCGGCCGTCGACCCTTGTCACCGGCGTGACGCCGCCGAGGGTGCCGGTCACGAAGGCTTCGTCGGCGGAATAGACCTGCGCGAGCGTAAAGTCGCATTCCTTCGCGACGTTGCCGGCCGCGCGCCAGGCGTCGATCACGTTCTGCTGGGTGATGCCCTTGAAGCTGTAGAGGCTGGTGGAGGTCCACAGCTCGCGGCCGCGCACGATGAAGAAGTTGGTCGAGTTGCACGAGGCCACGAAGCCGCGCGGGTCGAGCATCAGCGCCTCGTCGGCGCCGGCCTTGATGGCCTGGATCAGCGCCTGGATGAGGTTGAGTCGAGAGTGCGAGTTGAGGCGCAGGTCGAACTGGTCGGGTTGGGTCGTGCGGAAGGTCGAGGTGAAGAGCGCGTAGCCCTTGGCTTTCGCTTCGGGGATCGGCGTCTTGTATTCGGCGACGCAGACGATCGTCGCCTTGCCGATCACGAAGCGCGGATCCTGGTTGGGCGTCTTCTTGAGGCCGCGCGTGATCATGAGGCGGATGTGCGCGCCGTCGGTCATGCCGTTCTTCGCCAGCGTATCGGTCACGACCTTCGTCACGCCGGCGCGGTCGAGCCCGATGTCGAGATCGATCGAGCGCGCGCCCTCGAACAGGCGATCGAGATGGGCGTCGAGGCTGATCAGGCGGCCCTTCACGAGGCGCAGCCCTTCCCACACGCCGTCGCCCAGCACGAAGCCCGAATCGAACACCGAGACGCTCGCCTCGCCCCGCGGCACGAACGCGCCGTTCACGTAGACCAGCACCTGGTCGTTGCGCGCATCGGCCAGATAGGCCTGGGCGCTCGCCTGTTCCGTAGTCATGGCATGTTCCCTAGATCAATGAGAATTCAGGTTTAGCAACACAAACCCGTCGTCCTGAGCGGAGCGAAGCGAAGTCGAAGGACCTCTTTTCGCTTCGACACACCATGCGCCGGAAAAGAGGTCCTTCGACTGCGCCGCCCTGCGGGCGGCTTCGCTCAGGACGACGGGGATTTTTGGGATCGCCGGCACTAGAAGCTGAATTGCTTGTGGCTGGCGAGGAAGGCGCGGGTGCGGTCCTTCTTCGGGTTCTTGAGGACCTCGTCCGGCATGCCTCATGACGTTTCCCTAGATCAGTACGAGTTCAGTTTTGACAACACGAACCCGTCGTCCTGAGCGGAGCGAAGCGAAGTCGAAGGACCTTTCTTCCACTTCGACACACCGTGCGCCGGAAAAGAGGTCCTTCGGCTGCGCCGCCCCATGGGCGGCTCCGCTCAGGACGACGGGGATTTTTGGGATCGCCGGCACTAGAAGCTGAATTGCTTGTGGCTGGCGAGGAAGGCGCGGGTGCGGTCCTTCTTCGGGTTCTTCAGGACCTCGTCCGGCGGGCCCTGTTCGTGGATGGCGCCGTCGGCCAGGAAGATCACGCGTGTCGCGACGTGGTAGGCGAAGCCCAGCTCGTGCGTCACCAGCAGCATGGTGCGGCCCTCCTCGGCGAGCGCCAGGATGACGGCCAGCACCTCGCCCACCAGCTCGGGATCGAGCGCCGAGGTGGGCTCGTCGAACAGCAGCATCTCGGGGTCCATGGCGAGCGCGCGCGCGATGGCGACCCGCTGCTTCTGGCCGCCCGAGAGATGCGCCGGGTAGGTGTCCGCCTTCTCCGCAAGACCGACCCGGGCCAGTTCCTTGGCGGCCCGCGCCTCGGCCTCGGGCTTGGGCATACCGCGCACGGTGCGCAGCCCCTCCATCACGTTGCCGATCGCGGTCATGTGCGGGAAGAGATTGAACTGCTGGAAGACCATGCCGACCCGCTGGCGCACCTGGATCAGCTCGCTTTCAGGATAGCTCCGCTCGCCGGCCCGACCCTCGCGGCCCAGCACCTGGCCGTCGAGCGCGATGGTGCCGCCGCCGGGCCGCTCCATGAAGTTGAGGCAGCGCAGCAAGGTGCTCTTGCCCGAGCCCGAGGCGCCGAGGATCGCGATGCGTTCGCCGCGCGCCACCTCGAGATCGATGCCGCGCAGCACGTCGGTGTTCCCGAAGCGCTTGGTGAGGCCGGTGACTTTCAGGATCGTCATTCGTCCCGTCTCAGGCGGCGTTCGAGGAAGTAGCTGAACTGAACCAGCGGCCACAGGAACACGAAGAAGATCACCGCCACCGCGGTATAGGCTTCGATCGGATTGTAGTTGAGCGAGGCGATCAGCTTGCCCTGCTGCAGCAGCTCGACATAGGCCACGGCCGAGGCGAGCGTCGACATCTTGAAGATCTCGATGGCGCGGTTGGTCAGCGCCGGCAGCATGCGCTTCAGCGCCTGGGGCAGAATGATGCGCCGCATCGCCTGGCCCCAGCGCATGCCGAGCGCCCGCGCGCCGTCCCACTGGCCGGTCTCGATCGACTGGATGCCGCCGCGATAGATCTCGGCCGAGAAGGCCGCCGAGTTGAGCGAGATGCCGAGCGAGGCGGCGGCCAGCGGCGAGATCTGGAAGGGCAGCAGGATCGGCAGGGCGAAGTAGAACCACAGGATCTGCACGAGCACCGGCGTGTTGCGGAAAAACTCGACGAAGATCGTGGCCGGGATGTGGAGCCAGCGGTTGCGCGAATAGCGGCCCAGCCCAACGATCAGCCCGAGGCTCAGGCCCAGCACCAGGCAGATGGCGAAGATGCGCAGGGTACCGGCGGCGCCGACCAGCAGCGCGTCGGTATTGTCGAAGACGGAGGCGAAGTCCCAGCGCATCAGTGCCCCCCGCTCAATGCACTGTGCTCTCGCCGCTGCGCGCCAGCCGCAGCTCGACCAGGCGCGCGACCTGGCTCGCGAGGAAGATCACGACGAAATAGATCAGCGCCACGACCGTGTAGGTCTCGAGCGGCCGGAACGTCTTCTGCGAAACCTCGTTGGCGGCGAACAGCAGGTCGGCATAGGAGATGGTGGCGATCAGGGTCGTCGTCTTCATGAGCTCGATGGCGCGCTCCATGAAGGCCGGGATCATGCGCTTCACCGCCTGCGGCAGGATGATCCGACGCATCGCCTGGTCGTGGCGCATGCCGAGCGCCCGCGCGCCGTCCCACTGGCCGCGCTCGATCGACTGGATGCCGGCGCGGAAAACCTCGGCGAAGAACGAGGCCGACTGGATCGAGAAGGTGACAGCGCCGGCCACGAACGGCGTCATCTCGATGCCGACCAGGATCGGCAGGGCGAAGAAGAACCAGAAGAGCTGGACCAGCGGCGGCGTCGTTCGAAACACTTCGATGACGAAGCCCGCCGGCCACGACAGGAACCGCCGCGGCGACAGGCGCAGCAGCGCCAGTCCCAGCCCCAGCGCGACGCCGAACGCCAGCGCCGTGCCCGTGATCCGGAGCGTGTTCACCAGCCCCTCGACCAACAAAGGTGCGTTGGCGAGGACCGGCGAGAAGTCCCACTGATAGGCCAAGTGGCGCGGCCGCCTACTTGATCATCTCTTTCATGACCGGCGGCGCGGACTTGGGATCGAGGCCGAAGTCGGCGATCGCCTGCTCGTACCACTTCTGGGTCTGGCCGCTCTTGTAGTAGTCGGCGAACTGCTTATCGACCCATTCGGTGAAGGCGGTGTCGCCCTTGCGCAGGGCCGCGCTCGACGGCTGCGATTCGGCGGGCAGCGGCACCACAATCTTGCCCTTGCCGAGGCGCTGGCGCGCGGCCAGCAGCGGCGGATGGAACAGCAGCACGGCATCGACGCGGCCCGACTGGAAGGCGGCGATCGCCTCGGCATTGCCGGGGAAGCGCTGGATGTCGGCCTTGGGCGTATGCTGGGTCGCCCAGCGGTCCATGGTCGAGGCCTGCGGCACGGCGATGCGCACGCCCTGCTTGTTGAGGTCCTCCCAGGTCTTGGCGTTGAGGTCGTCGCGCGCCAGCACCGCGAGCGAGTACCAGAGGAGCGGCGATTCGGGGAAGTTGGCGGCCTGTTTGCGCTCGGCCGTGGCGTCGAGCATGAACATGATGTCGATCTTGTCGCCCTGGAGGGCTGCGATCGCATTGCCCCAGGTCACTTCGACCGGCTCGAACTTTACACCCAGCTTCTGCGCCATCGCCTTGCCCATCTCGATGCCGAGGCCCGAGGCCCATTGGCCGGTCTTGGGATCCTTCGAATACCAGGGCGGCGCCTGGGTGACGCCGACCCGGAGCACGCCGCGCTTCTTCACCTCGTCGAGCGTGCCCTCGGCGCGCGCGGCGAACGGAATGGCCAGCGCGGCGGCACTCGCGGCCGCGACGGCGAACAACGAACGTCGATTGATGGTCATGATTTGACTCCCCTCTTTGGCTTCCCCGACAGATCCGGCATCGAGCGCAGGAATTTCTCCGTGGTCTCGACGCCGCGACGCATGTGATCGGCGATCTCGGCCTTCATCGCGTCGAACTCCGCGCCGAAGGCTGCCTCGATGTAGCTGTCATGGCTGTCGCGCTTCGGGCCCCGCCGTCCGTGCGCGCGATGATGCGCCGCCCAGTAGAGCTGCAGCCGGCCGCGCAGACCGTGCCAGGCGCGCTGCAGGAGCTTGTGCCCGCTCGCCTCGTAGACGAGGCCGTGGAAGTCGAGCTCGTTGAGGATGCTGGCGCGGTCGTCGTCGGCATCGATCGAGGCGATCAGCACGTCGTTGCGCCGCCGGAGCTCGGCGCGGAACCGGTCGTCGCGGCGCGGCCAGACCTGCTCGAAGGCGAAGGTCTCGAGCACGGTGCGCAACGAGTAGATCTCGTGGACATCCTCGACCGAGAGCTCGGCGACGTGCGTGCCGGTATAAGGCACGGTCACGACCAGCCCCTCCTCGATCAGCTGCCGCAACGCCTCGCGCAGCGGCCCGCGACTGACGTCGAACCGCTCCGACAGCGCCGTCTCGACCAGCGGCGCCCCCGGCGGAATGTCGCCCGCCAGGATCGCATGCCGCAGCCGCTCGACGATATGCGCGCGCAGCGTCGCCTTGGGCACCCGCTCGAAGAGCGCGCCGACATCGCTCGTCGAGAGATCGGAAAAAGCCAATTACCACCCCTTGCATCTGAATCGTCGATTGTTGACAATCTGGCACAAGGAAGGGCCGCCGCACAAGGAGTGCGACGGTCGGCCTGATCGCAAACTCACCCGGATAGAACACGCTTGAGCTGCTGCCTCGCCTCAACGATGTCCAAGGCGTCATGACCTTCGGTGAACCAATCGAGCGGCGGCGCCAGGACAGCTTCCGCCGCTCTATGGTCGCCATCACCAGCCAGCAATTTCGCCAAGTCGCTACAGGCCCGAAGCTTGTGAAGGTTAGCCGATTGCATATCCGCGAAGGCAACCGCTTCCCGATACTTCGCGGCAGCCCCCATGCGGTCGCCGTCAAGTTCCAGGATCCGTCCGGACATGCGGAGGTACTCCGCGTATCCAGTCCGTTCCGCGACCTCGCCGTACAAGGCTTTCGCCTGCACTACGTAACGACGGGCCTGTTCGAGGTTGCCCATCCGGAAGAACATATTGGCTGCTTCTACGAGAAGCATATCGAGCGAGAAGTTGTTGCCGGTCCTGCGCCAAAGTGCGAGGCCGCTATCGAGTTCGGCGGCACCACCTTCTGAGTCGCCCGTGGCTACAATGGCAATGCCATGCGCCGCCCTCGCTTGACCAAGGCGACTCCCATAACCGTATCTCTCACAAAGCTCGATGCTTTCCCGTATCGGGCGCAAGACCTCCGAGTACTCACCCAGAACAAGCGCGTTGCGCGTGACCGTCACGAGGCACCACGCAATGGAATATGGGTGACTAATCGCCCGTGCGCGATCGAGCGCCTTGTGAGCCAGGTCCCTGGCCGTAGTGGGAAGACCGTAGATGAGCTGCGACCGCGCGAGGTAGCTCATCGAGGAGCAACGCGAGTCGCCGCCGCCAAAGGAGCTGTCGCGGCTTTCGTCGTCCTTGAAATCGAGAATGGCCGACAGATCCTTGCAGGCATCTGCGATGTAACCGGCATGAAAGCGGCAGACTCCTCGAATTGAATAGTATTGGGCGCGAACGATCGGCGGCAGATCGTCGATCTGGGCCGAAGAGACGTAGGCCAGCTCGCGCTCCACCCGGTCAAAGTCCTGGCGGGCAAAATGCGTCGGCGCGTTACTGGCGCAGACACCAACGTAAAGCTCGCTATCGCCACTCTCTATAGCGGCTTGAAGCGCAGCCTCGCCGGCCTCGAATGCCTCCAGTGACGAATATCCATTCTGCAGCAGCGCCGCAGACAGTTTCTGCAGCAGACCGATGCGAGCACGTCGGCCATCGTCATCCGACGCCACGAGCGCGAGTGCCCGTCTCCACAACACCAACGCTTCCTTGTGAGATGCCGATGCAAACGCCACATCACCACCTCTCTCGAGCCAGATCGCCGCATCGCGAACTTGGGCGGCCGCCTCGAAATGATGGGCGATCAGTTCAGGTCTCTGGTCGGATCCCCCACCGATAAGAGCTTGCGCAATCCGGTCGTGCACCTCTTTCCGACGCTGCCGCAGCATCGTGCCATAAGCGGCATCCTGGATGAGCGCATGCTTGAAAATGTACGTTGTCGTCGCGCCTTGTTGACGCGAGAAAAGAAGTCCCGCGCCCAACAGCTGCTCGAGCCCCTCAGCCACCGCATTGGGTTGCAAGCCTGAGATGGCGAGCAGGAGACCGAGATCGAACTCACGGCCAATCGCTGCGCCGAGCTGGGCGACCGTCTTGGCAGGCGCCAACCGGTCAAGGCGCGCCATAAGTGAATCCTGCAGGGTCGCCGGAATTTCGGTACCAGTCAGCGGTCGCGTGAGTTCGTATTGGTCCTCACGATCGACCAACGCACCCGAATCGCACATGGCCTTGAAAAGCTCTTCCATGAAGAGGGGCACGCCATCAGCGCGGCTCGTGATGTATTCAGAGGCCTCCGCGGGAAGAGGTTTGCCGTTGGCCAAGCTTTGCAGCAGCAAGGCCGAGCTCGTGCGCGAAAGCCGACTAAGCGGCAGCGCGGTCGCCATCGGATGCGAACCCCAAGGCGGCCGGTATTCGGGACGATGAGTCACCACCACCATCAGACGCTGCCTGCCGGCTCCATCAAGCACTCGCGAGATCAGCGCCTCGGTCGTGGGATCGATCCAGTGCGCATCTTCAATGATCCAGAGAACCGGCAATCGGCGGCAATCGGCTGCTATCTGATCGGCAAAAGCATCGAGCACAAGCTGTCGTTTGCGTGCCGGCGTCAAATCGTCGAGCGTGCCATCGCCCGTGTCGTAGCCAAGCATCGAGGCGATCAACGCGATCTGCTGCGCATTGGTTTCAGGCAGAACAGTCGCGAGTTTGATCAATGCACCGGCATTGTCGCCGGGAAGCAGCCCGGCCACGGCACTCAACTGCGCAAGGGCCGGATAGAACGCAGAGTTGATATGGTGCGGGGTGCACTGGTACCGCAGGCGGATCTGCGGCTCGGCGGCAACGGCCTGCCAAAGAGAATCCGTGATGCGCGATTTGCCAATGCCCGCCTCACCGCTGAGCAATACAAGCTGATCGTCGAACACGCACGCTTGCTGCCAACGATCCAGGAGGAGTCCAGCTTCCTGTCCGCGCCCCACAAAGGCCGATCCTCGGTTTCGGCGCGTCGCCTCGAAGCGGCTGATACCCTGCCGCTCGTCTATGACCTCGAAAACCGGAACGGGTTCGGGAAATCCCTTGAAGGTCTGCGGCGGCAGGTCACGCAGCGCAAAGAGGTTCCCGATCAGCCTCCGGGTTGGGCCCGCTATCACGACACTACCGGGATCGCCCACGCTCAGCAGGCGGGCGGCCAAATTTGGCGTCTCGCCCACGACATTGATCTCGCGCGCGATGTCCTCGCCCAGGATATCGCCCACCACGACGGGACCGGTGGCAATACCGACGCGAGCCTCCAGTTGCCGACCATCGCGAGCTCGCAGCGTCCTCAGTACCGCGGTGATGCGGAGGCCTGCTCGCACCGCGCGTTCAGCGGCATCCTCGCTAGCGGTCGGATAGCCAAAGTAGGCAAGAATGCCGTCGCCCATGAACTTTGCCACGAACCCGCCGGCATCGCGAATCGTCGTGGCAACGGCCTGATGATATGTGGAGAGCAGGTCCCGCAAGTCCTCAGGATCGAGGGTACGCGACAATGCCGTAGAGGCGACAAGGTCGGCAAACAAGACGGTGAGCTGGCGCCGCTCGGGTGCCGCAATCGCCGGCAACGGGAGTTGTGGAGGAGATGTCGCAGGAGCCGGCGCGGCACCGGCTTCCTTCTCGTTGAGTGCGCGCCGCAACCGCTTGCGGTCTCCCAACGAAACTCCGAGTTCCTTCAGCTCGTCCTCGGTTAGAGAGGCGAGGACATCAAAGTCGATATCGTGGTCGCGGAACGCCTTTTCGTATTTGGACAGTCCGCGCTCACCCAGCCAGGTCGCGATATCAGTCATTGGCCGAATGCATACCTTGTCGGCGCGCATTCGTCACGATCTGCCAGATACTCAACCTTCCCGAGCGACGTGGAGCAACCCGGCCCGTCAAACGGCCGAGGGCAGACCTCCGGGCATGCTGTTGATTGGATCCGCGCTATCCTGAGCCTGATGGTCGGCCCCTACGCGGTTGAACAACACCGCCCGGAGAAAACGTTGAAACATTCGGCCTCGCACGCTTCCGCGAGTACCCGCTCGATCAGTAGCTCTTGTACCCCAGGAACTTGCCCGACATGGCGATCTTCACCCGGTCGCCCTTCTGGTCGGGCTGGCGCTCCATGGTCATGTCGAAGTCGATGGCGCTCATGATGCCGTCGCCGAATTCTTCCTGGATCAGTTCCTTCCAGGTCGTGCCGTAGACCTGCACCAGCTCGTAGAAGCGGTAG
>NZ_SCUT01000034.1 GCF_004297265.1 Reyranella sp. | reverse complement strand
CGTACTCCTCGGCCTCGATCATGGCGTAGAGCGACCAGCGCACGATGTCGGCGAACTGGTTGTCGCCGTGGCGCACCACCGGTCCCAGCGGCTCCTTCGAGATGATCTCCGGCAGGATGACGTAATCGTCGAAGGTCTGCGGCGCCGGCACGTTGGCGGCCCGCGTCGCGGCCAGGCTAGACGCGTCGGTCGTGTAGACGTCGCAGCGGCCGGAGAAGAAGGCCGCGCGGATCTCGTCGACCTTCTCGATGACGACCGGCTTGAAGGTCATCTTGTTGGCGCGGAAGTAGTCGGCCAGGTTGAGCTCGGTCGTGGTGCCGGGGGCGACGCAGACGGTGGCGCCGTTCAGCTCCTTGGCGCTCTTCACGCCGAGCTTCTTCGGCACCAGGAAGCCCTGGCCGTCATAGTAGTAGACGCCGGTGAAATCGAGGCCGAGCGCGGTGTCCCGGGTCAGTGTGTAGGTCGCATTGCCCATCACGATGTCGACTTCGCTCGACTGGAGCGCGGTGAAGCGCTGCTGGGAGGTGAGGGGAACGTACCTGACCTTGTCGGCATCGCCGAAGATCGCGGCCGCGACGGCGCGGCAGACGTCGACCGAGAGACCCTTCCACTTGCCCTGGCTGTCGGCCAGCATGAAGCCCGCGGTCCCGATGCCGACCCCGCAATTCACCATGCCGCGCGCTCTTACGGCGTCGAGATCCTTGCCCGCCTGGGCCGTCCCGGCGAACCCGAGGACGGTTGCGGCCAACCCCGCGGCTGCTGCCATGAACCCTTTACGCATTTCACCTCCCGTTGTTCTTGGATCCCAGAATGCCGCCTTCTTCCGGAGGCTTGCAAGCCGCAGGCCAAAACGCGGGGAGATCAGCGGATCGGCGGGGCGTACAGCATCCCGCCGTCGCGCCAGGGCCCGTTCAGGCCGCGCGGGATCTTGAGCACCGTGTTGGGCCCGAGATTGCGGTCGAACACCTCGCCATAGTTCCCGACCTGCTTCACGATGTTGTAGGCCCATTTCTCGTCGACCCCGAGCGCCTTGCCCATGCCCGGCGTGACGCCGAGGATGCGTTTCAGGGCGGGATTCTCGCTTTTCAGCGCTTCGTCGACGTTTCGGGACGTGATCCCGTATTCCTCGGCCTCGATCATGGCGTAGAGCGACCAGCGCACGATATCGGCGAACTGGTTGTCGCCGTGGCGGACCGCCAGACCCAGCGGCTCCTTGGTAATGGTGCGGGGCAGGATCGAGTAATCGCTGGGATTGGGGGCGTAGGCGGCGCGGGTCGCGTAGAGGTTCGACAGGTCCGCCGTGAGCACATCGCAGCGGCCGGAAAAAAAGGCGGCGCGCAGATCGTCGATCCTGTCGAGCAGGACCGGCTTGAAGGTCATCTTGTTCAGGCGGAAATAGTCGGCGACGTTGGCTTCGGTCGTGGTGCCGGGCTGCACGCAGACCGTGGCCCCGTTGAGGTCGCTCACGACCCGCTTCCCGAGCTTGCGCGGCACCATGAAGCCCTGCCCGTCATAGTAGTAGATGCCGGCGAAATCGACGCTGGCGTCCCGGGCCAGGGTGACGGTGGAATTGGAAGCGAGGAGGTCGACCTCGCCGGATTCGAGGGCCGGGAAGCGCTTCAGCGGCTCGAGCGGGACGTACTTCACCTTGCTCGCGTCCCCGAACAAGGCGGCCGCCGTGGCGCGGCACATGTCGATCGAAAGCCCGCGCCAGACCCCCTGGCTGTCGGCATGCATGAAGCCCACGAGGCCCGCGTTCACGCCGCAGACGAGTTGCCCCCGTGCCTTGACCGCGTCTAGTCCCGATCCGGCCACGACCTGCGTTGCTGCGAAAGCCGAAACGCCGACAATCACAGATAGTATGAATTTTAGCATTGTGTCCCCCGACACTTCCCCCCCATCCCAGACTGCGCGCATCGCAGGGACTTTTGCAACGGCCAAAGAAAAACCGCCGCCCTTTCGGGCGGCGGTTCGCAATGCTGTCGTATCCGGAAGCTTAGCGGATCGGCGGTGCGTACTGCAGGCCGCCCTGGGTCCACAGAGCGTTCTGGCCGCGGGCGATCTTGAGCGGCGAGCCCATGCCGACGTTGCGGTCGAAGACCTCGCCGTAGTTCCCG
>NZ_SCUT01000033.1 GCF_004297265.1 Reyranella sp. | reverse complement strand
GGTCGGCTTCCAGCAGGAAATGCGCACCGCCGCGCAGGTCGAGACCGAGATTGATGCGGCTGTTCGCATACCAGTGCGGCATGTGATCCAGCACGCTGGCCGGCAGCAGATTCGGCAGCGCGAACAACGCCGACAGCAGCGTGATGCCGGCAATGACGATGGTCTGCCAGCGCGGAAGGTTGAGCATTCCGACCTAGATCCTCTCCGCCTCGTTACTTCTTGGGGCCGCCGCCGAACAGGCTGCCCAGCAGGCTCTTGCGCTCCGCGGCGGGGGCCGGCGGCGGCAGCATGGGCTTGTCGTCTTCTTCGCTGCTGTCCTTCGGGCCGCGCACCGATTCGCCGCGCGTCAGGATGTCCGTGATGGTCTGCTTGATGATGCGAACCCGCACGCCCTCGGCAAGTTCCACCTGGACCTCGTTGTCGGAGATCACCTTGGTGACCAGGCCGATGATGCCGCCGCCGGTGACGACGCGATCGCCGCGCTTCACGCCGGCCAGCATCTCGCGCTGGGCGCGCACCTTGGCCTGCTGCGGACGGATCAGCAGGAAGTAGAAGACGACGAAGATGAGGACCAGCGGGAAGAGCTGGACGAGGAAATCCCCGCCACCGCCACCAGCGCCCTGCGCCCACGCCTGCGAAATGAACATCTTCTGCTCCCGAATCTTCCGGCCGTCGAAAAAGCGCGCGGACTATAGCGGTCCCGCCCCGCTTTGCAATGTAAGCGGGGGGCGATATGGTCGCCCCCCTTTTCTGCGGCCGGCGACGATGGATCAAGACCTTAAAGCCACTATTTCACGCATTGCGGCAGCGCTCGACCGCCTGGCGCCCCCTCTTCCTGCCGGCGCCGACATCAATGCGGCCGAAGCCTATGTCTGGCATGCGGCCGGCCACCGTCTCGAGGCGGTCCCCAGGGTCAACCGCGTGAACCTCGATCTCCTGGTCGGAATCGACCGCCAGAAGGAGACCCTGGTCGAGAATACGAGGCGCTTCGCCAAGGGCCTGCCGGCCAACAATGCGCTGCTCTGGGGCTCGCGCGGCGCGGGCAAGAGCTCGATCGTGAAGGCGGTGCACGCCCACGTGAACCGCGAGATGGGCGGCCCGCCCGGCCCGCTCGCACTGGTCGAGATCCATCGCGAGGACATCCCCTCCCTGCCCGCGCTGCTCACCATGATCCGCGATTCGAGACGTCGCTTCATCGTCTTCTGCGACGACCTCTCGTTCGACGGGCAGGACGCCGCCTACAAGTCGCTGAAGGCCGTGCTCGACGGCGGCATCGAGGGCCGGCCGGACAACGTCGTGTTCTATGCGACGTCGAACCGGCGCCACCTGATGCCGCGCGACATGATCGAGAACGAGCGCTCGACGGCGATCAATCCGTCGGAAGCCGTCGAAGAGAAGGTCTCGCTGTCGGATCGCTTCGGCCTGTGGCTCGGCTTCCACAATGCCGACCAGGACACGTTCTTCGCGATGATCGAAGGCTATTGCGCGTTCTACGGCCTCGATGTCCCGAAGGACGAGCTTCGCAAGCAGGCGGTCGAATGGGCGATCACGCGCGGTTCGCGCTCGGGCCGCGTCGCCTGGCAGTTCATCCAGGAAACCGCCGGCCGGCTGGGCAAGAAGCTGGGGTAACGATGGAGCGGCTGGGATGAGCGATCCCGAAGACGTGATGTTCTCGGCCGCGGTGAAGGCGGAGCAGACGCGTCTCGGATCGCGCACCCAGTTCGAGGGCCGGACCTGGAACACGGAGATCACCGACGATCTCCGCCGCTTCCTCGGCGTCATCGATACCTTCTTCTTCGCGACGGCCAGCGCCGACGGCCGACCTTATATTCAGCATCGCGGCGGGCCGCCGGGTTTCCTGAAGCCCATCGGCACCCACACGCTGGCCTTCGCCGATTTCGCGGGCAACCAGCAGTACATCTCGCTCGGCCATCTGCGCGAGAACGACCGCGCGCACATCTTCGTGCTGCACTTCGCCACCCAGCAGCGGCTGAAACTGTGGGGGCGGGCGAGGATCGTCGAAGGCGACCTCGAACTGATGGAGCGCCTGGTCGACCCGACCTATCGCGCGCGTCCGCAGCGGGCGATCGCCTTCACCATCGAGGCCTGGGACATCAACTGCCGCCAGCACATCGTCCCCCGCTACAGCGAGGCCGAGATCGCACCCGCCGTCGACAACCTCGCCCGGCGCATCAAGGAACTCGAAGAGGAAGTGGCCCGGTTGAAGGGCCGGTAGCGGGGCGCCAGGACGGCGTCAGACCGCGACGTCAGAGCGGCCGCAGGTGACGCGGCACCCGCGCCTCGCGCAACCTCTCTTCGAGCGTCTCCCGCTCGCGGCGCCAGCGGCCGGCCTCGCGATCGGCCCTCGTGTCCAGCGCCGCGCGGGCCTGCTCTATCTCCGCGACGGTCGCCTCATGGCGCGCCTCGGCCTTTTCGAGCGCCGCCGTGGCGGCGGCCATGGCGCGATCCCGCCGCGCCGCCTCCTTGCGCCGGGCGGCCGCCTCCTGCCGCTCCCGGCGTTCGCGCCGCTCGCGCTCCTTCTCGAAGGCGCGCGCGGCCGCGCGTTCATCGCGGGGGCTCCGCGGCTTCTGCGGGGCGGGCTTCGGCTTGGATGCCGCGGCCCTGGATTTGGCCGCCTTCGGCTTCTTCGCGACCCGGCCCTCGAACGGCGCCTCCGACGCCTCGGCTTCTTCCCGGAAGGGCTGGTCGGTGCCGACCGGCCGCCGCAGCACCACCCCCGGCCGCGCCATCGTGGCTTTCACGATCGCCGCCTCGTCGGTCTGCCGGGCGAAGCCCTGGTGGAACAGGTTGGCCCCGGCGCCCCAGGCTTCGAGCGCCGCCTTCATCGACGGAGCCGACACCGCGAGATCGAAGAACCCCGCCGAGGTCGTGAAGGCCTTGAGCTTCCGCGCCATCCCTCCGTTCCCTCCCGAAGCCGCAGGAACGCCTGCGGGCGAGCGCCGGTTGCCGGGACCAGCACGCCAAGGGAGGTACCATGCTACCTGCGCCGGAATCCGCCTTTTTCGATTCGTTTGTTTCGCTTATTTCGCTTGTTTCGTTTATTTTCCAAAATTCAGAGCGTTTTCAATGGCTTGGCAGATGAGATTGCCGGGCAGGGCTTGAAAGCGGACGACACACGTAACATATCAAGTTCCATGAGAAAAGACAACCGGCTTTCGGGCGTGCTGCACGTCCTGCTGCACATGGCGGAGCATCCGGGGCCGATGACGTCGGAGATGTTGGCGCGCGCCATGGGGACCAATCCGGTGGTGATCCGCCGGCTGATGGCGGGCCTGCGCGAGCGCGGGTTCGTCCAATCGGAAAAGGGCCACGGCGGCGGCTGGACGATCGCCTGCGATCTTCGCGCCGTGACCCTGCTCGACGTCTACGAAGCGCTCGGGCGGCCCGGGCTGCTGGCCACGGGCAACCGTACCGAGGCGCCCGGCTGTCTCGTCGAGCAGGCGGTGAACGCCGCCCTCGGCGACGCCTTCGACGAGGCCGAGGCGCTGCTGCTCCGGCGCTTCGGCGCCCTCACCCTGGCGGCGCTGAGCGCCGACTTTCACGAACGCCTCGCCCGACGCGGCGGGTCGACCGACCTGGAGAAGAACCATGCAGCATGACGCCGTCATCGTCGGAGGCGCCTTTGCCGGCCTCGCCGCCGCCACCTACCTCGCCCGCGCGCGCCGCCGCGTGTGCGTCGTCGACGCGGGCCAGCCGCGCAACCGCTTCGCCGAGGCCTCGCATGGTTTCCTGGGGTCGGACGGCAGCGATCCGTCGTCGATCCTGGCCCGGGCGCGGGCGCAGCTCGCGGCCTATCCAAGCGTCACCTTCGTCGAGGGCGAAGCCTCGGGTGCGAGCGTGCGCGGCGACGGCTTCGCCGTCGCGCTGGCGGGCGGCGAGGAGATCGCGGCGCGCAAGGCAATCCTCGCCTTCGGGCTGCGCGACGCGCTGGACCCGATCCCGGGCCTGAAGGAACGCTGGGGCCGCACGGTGCTGCATTGTCCCTACTGTCACGGTTTCGAATTCAGCGACCGCCCGCTGGGCGTGCTCTATCGCACGCCCATGTCGGTCCATCAGGCCTGCCTGGTCGCCGAATGGGGGCCGACGACCCTGTTCCTGAACGGCGCGGCGATCGACTCCGAGAGCGCGGGACGGCTTGCGCGGCACGTTGTGACGGTAGAACCCCGCAAGGTGGCGCGTCTGGTCGGCGACGGCGGCGCCTTGTCCGGAATCGAGTTCGAGGACGGCCGCGTGCGTGCCCTCGCCGCACTCTACGTCGCACCGCAATCGTGCCTGGCCAGCCCGATCGCCGGGCAGCTCGGGGCGGCGATCGACGAGGGGCCGGCGGGCCCGATCATCCGGACGGATGCCGACAGAATGACGAGCGTGCCCGGCCTCTATGCCGCGGGCGACATCGCCCGCGCGCCGCACAGCGTCAGCTGGGCGGTGGCCGACGGCGTCACCGCTGGAACGTCGCTCCACCGCGCGCTCGTGTTCGGCGGATGAACGGGGCGCAGCCCTTCGCCGCGCCCGCGATGAACGCGGACTATGTCGCGAGCACGCCGCGCAAGGTGCCGGGCTACGCCGACCTGCACCGCATGGCGATGCTGCTGCTGGCGGAGCATGCGCCCTCGGCGGCGGACATTCTCGTCGTGGGTGCCGGCGGTGGCCTCGAACTGAAGGCGTTCGCCGAGGCGCAGCCGCGCTGGCGTTTCGTCGGCGTCGATCCGTCGGCCGGGATGCTCGACCTCGCGCGCCGCGTGCTGGGACCGCTCGCCGCGCGCGTCGATCTGCGTCAGGGCTTGGTCGACAGCGCGCCGCGGGGACCCTTCGACGGCGCGACCTGTCTGCTCACCCTGCACTTCCTGCAACGGGAGGAGCGCCTGCGCACGCTGCGGGAAATCCGCCGACGCCTGAAGCCGGGCGCACCGCTGGTCGTCGCCCATCACAGTATCCCCAATGGCGACGATGCGGTGGCATGGCTCGACCGATCGGTGGCCTTCGCCGACCGGGCGGGCGCCGACTTCGCCCGGTCGCGCCTCGCGGCGGCGAGGATGGCGGATCGCCTGCCGCTCCTGTCCGCCGACGAAGAGGTGGCGGTCCTGCGCGAGGCGGGGTTCTCCGACGTGGCTCTCTTCTACGCCGGCTTCACGTTCAGAGGCTGGGTCTCGCGGACTTGATCGCGGGATTCACGCGCCGGGCGTGCTGCTCGCGTTCAGGAGTTGCGAGACCGCGGTGATGACCTGAGCCGGCGCGAAGGGCTTGGGCACCAGGATACTGTTGGGCACGCCGAGCACGGGCCAGTCGTTGCTTTCGGAGCCGGTCATGTAGACCACCGGCATTTCGGGCTTCAGTTCGCGCGCATGCCGCGCCACGTCCCAGCCGGTGGTACTCGACCCGAGCTTGATGTCGGTGACGAGGGCCCGCACCGCCTCACCCTGCGCGTCGAGCGCGGCCATCGCCTCTTCGGCCGTGGCTGCGAGCAGCACCGCGTAGCCGCCATCCTCGAAAGATTCCTTCAACACGTCGCCGATCTCCGCCTGATCCTCTGCGATCAGCACGAGCACTGCTGTCTTGTTTTCCAACAAACACCCCCCTGGCTCGCGCTCCGGATTTCCGGATGCCGCCGGCCTGCCCGACACGGCACTAGAACGACTGAAACACTCGGTTAGTTCCCGTACGGAAGGGCGAATGCCGAAACGCCGCACGCGGCGACCGGTTCAGCCGATGATCGGGAAGGTGACAGACGTGGACGTGCCCTTTCGCGAACTCTCGATCGAGACCTGGCCGCCGATCTGCCGCGCCAGCGATTCGATCAGCTTCAGGCCCGAGCCGCTGGACTCGTGCTTCTCGAAACCGTTGCCGTCGTCGATGACGACCAGCCTTCCCTCGCCGAAACCGACCCCGGCCTGCAGTCGCACGAAAATGTGACCGGCCCGTCCGGCGAAGGCATGTTTCACGCTGTTCGTCACCGCCTCGTTGACAACGAGGCCCAGCGGCATGGCGCGCTCGATCGAAAGGGCGATCTCATCCGCCTCGATCTCGATCGCCACGTTCTCCACCTGCTGTTCGATCGAGGCGCAGAGCGCGCGGAGGTAGCCCGCCACGTCGACCGTCTGCGCATCCTGGCGCGGCGACAGCTGGTCGTGGGCGAGCGAGATCGCATGGATGCGGTTGGTGATGTGGTCGAGCGCGCGATGGGTCTCGCCCGGATCGAAGCGTCGCTTCTGCAGGCTGATCGAGGCAAGGATGAGCTGGAAGTTGTTCTTCACCCGGTGCTGCAGCTCGCGCAACAGAACCTCGCGGCGCCTGGCCTCCGCCGCCGCTTCCGCCAGCGCCGCCGACTCGCCGCCCGGCGACGTCCGGCGCTCCAGGGTCGAGCCGATGATCGCTCCGGCTGCGATCATGAACGAGAGCGTGTCGGCGCTGAAGTCGCGCGGCACCGTGCTGTCGACCTCGAGCACACCCCAGGCGGCACCGTCGGTGAGGATCGGCACGTTTGCCAGTGAGACGATGCCATGTTCCTTCAACATGTCGGACAGAACGAAGTCAGGCGCCTTCGAGCAGTCGGCGATGGAGACCGGCTCCGCGGTAAGATAGGCGCGGCCGGGCGGCGAGCGCAGGTCGGACGGAAACGTCACCACCCGCACCAGGCCCTTCTTCCAGCCGGTGCCGGCGACCATCAGCAGGTCGGCCGTCGCGGGACGGTACTGCATGATCTTGACGTGATGGATCTCGATCGCGCGGCCGACCTGCACGACCGCCTGGTCGAGGAAGCGTTCGGGCGTCCAACGCTGTCCGGCAAGCCGGCCCAGCTCGACCAGGATGCGGACGTGGCGGCGAAGCTTTTCGACATCCGTCGCCGCGGACGCCGGGGGCGGTTTGTCAGACATGGAGCCTGAACGCCCGACCGCGGCAAAGGTGCCCGCCTGTGCCCCCCGGCCTGTCGCATGTGCCCCAATCGCCCGTCGTTCCGACCGGAGCGAAGCGGAGTGGAGGGACCTTTCTTCCTCCATTTGACGGCTATAGGTGGAAAAAAGGTCTTTCCACTCCGCCTCGCTGCGCTCGGCTTCGGTCGAGACGACGGAAAACTTCACATGCGATAGCCCTGCTGTGCCCCGGGGAGGGGCAACCCGCGCCGCATTGCAGCCCCGTCCATCGGCACAGTCCTTGCTTGCCCGTCCTCGATCAGGGGGAATTGCCTATGAACAAGTCAAAGATCGCCGTCCTCAACCGTCGCGGCATCCTCGCGGCTGCCGGCGCCGCTACGGCGGCACTGGCCGCGCCGCGAATCCTGCGCGCCCAGGGGAAGGAACTGGTGGTCGGCGGCGCCGCGAGCCACAAGGGTTTCGTCGAGACCATCATCGCGCCGGTCGTCGAGAAGAAGTTCTCCTGCAAGGTCGTGTTCGAGGGCTCGCGCTCCCTGGTCAACCTCGAGAAGATGCAGAAGAACAAGGACAAGCAGTATCTGTCGGTCGTCATGATGGACGATCCGGTCATGATCCCGGCCGTCGCCGAGGGACTGCTCGATCCGCTGACCGCCGCCAAGGTGCCGAACCTCGCCATGCTGAAGCCGGGCACCGTCCACATGGACGGAATGTGGTGCAACTACCTGCAGCCCTGGCTCGGCATCGCCTACAATCCCAAGGCCATGAAGACGGCGCCGACCTCGTGGGCCGACGCCTACGATCCAAAGTACAAGGGCCGCGTGATCCTGCCGTCGCTGCAGAACACCGAAGGCCTCGCCAACCTGTTCATGGCGGCCTTCCTCGCCACCGGGAAGCCGATGCCCGAGGCGCAGAAGGACATCGATGCCGGCTTCAAGAAGCTGGTGACCATCAAGCCCAACCTGCTGACCGCCTACACGCAGATGCCGCAGGCCTACAACCTGCTGGAACAGGGCGAAGGCTTCATGATCTCGAGCGCGATCTCGCAGGTGGCGCTGGAGCGCAAGGCCGCCGGCGCGCCGGTCGAGATCGCCGTGCCGAAGGAAGGAATCTTCGCCATGCCGTCGGGCGTCGCGCTGGTGAAGGGCGGGCCGCAGCCGGAGCTGGCCGCCGGCTACATAAACGAGATGATCGGGCCGGAGGTCCAGGCCAAGCTCTCTGCCGCCACCTATTCGCTGCCGACCAACAAGGACACGCCCGTGCCGGCCGGTGCGCCGACCAACGCGACCATGTTCGGCATCGACTGGAAATTCGTCGCCGACAATCGCGCCGACTGGGTGAAGCGCTGGGACCGCGACATGGCGATGTAGTCGGGAGACTGCATCGTGACTTCCGATTCGTTCCTCGATGTCGCCGGCGCGGAGAAGTCCTTCGGCGGCGTGACCGTGCTGGGCGGCGTCGACCTTCAGGTCGCCACCGGCGAGTTCATCTCGCTGCTGGGCCCCTCGGGCTGCGGCAAGACCACCCTGCTGCGCATCGTTGCCGGCCTGCTGGCGGCCGACCGCGGCGCCATCCGGCTCGACGGTGAGGAGATCGGATCGCGGCCCCCGCACCGGCGCGACGTCGGCGTCGTCTTTCAGAACTACGCGCTCTTTCCCCACCTGACGGTCGCCGAGAACATCGCCTTCGGCCTCAAGGCACGGAGACATCCCACGGCTGAGATCGCTCCGACGGTGCGGCGCTTCCTGTCGCTGGTTCATCTCACCGACTTCGCGGACCGGTCGGTGCGCGCTTTGTCGGGCGGCCAGCAGCAGCGGGTCGCGGTGGCGCGCGCGCTGGCGGTGAAGCCCAAGCTTCTGCTGCTCGACGAGCCCTTCTCCGCCCTCGACCGCAAGCTGCGCGAGAACATGCAGATCGAGCTGCGCCGGCTGCTGCGCGAACTGGGCATCACCGCCGTGTTCGTGACGCACGACCAGGACGAGGCCCTCACCATGTCCGACCGCATCGCGGTGATGAACAGGGGCGCCATCGAGCAGCTTGCCGTGCCGGCCGCGATCTACCGCTCGCCCGCGACCGCCTTCGTGCTCGAGTTCGTGGGCCTCTCCTCGCGCCTCACCGGCACGGTCGTGGGCCAGGATTACGATCACGTCATCGTCGATACGGCTTACGGCCCGCTGCGCGCGCCCGGCAGCTTCGTGGTCGGCGCTTCGGTCGTACTCGCGGTGCGGCCCGAGCGCATCAAGGTGAACCCGCCCGGCGACTACGCGCTGGTGGCGCGCCTGCGCGACGCGGTGTTTCAGGGCTCGAAGGTCCAGCTTCATTTCGAGGCGAAGGACGGCGACCATCTCATGGTTGAAACGGCGGATCTCTCCGATGGCTTGCCGGCGCCCGGCAGCGAGATGCGTTTGGGCTGGGCCGTCGCCGACACGCTGATCTACCCGGCGTCATGACGGTGAAGAGCGCGCCCTCGCCGTGGCGGGATCCCGTCGCCCTGCTGGCGGCGCCGGCGGTCATCTACCTGCTCGTCGTCTACGCATTCCCTCTCCTCTGGCTCTTCATGAAGAGCCTGACCGGACCGGGTGGACTGACGCTCCAGCCCTACGTTTCCTTCCTGAGCGATCCCTTCAACTGGCGGGTCGTCGGCAACACGCTCCGGGTCGCCGCCTGGGTGACGGTCGTCTGCTTCGCGATCGGCTATCCCGCCGCCTTCGCGCTGGCGCGGGCCGGCGCCGTGCTGCAGATCGTGATGCTGGTCTCGATCATCCTGCCGCTCTCGGTCGGCGCCGTCGTCAAGGCCTTCGCCTGGCAGATCGTGCTGCGCCGCGACGGCATCGTCTCGCAGACCCTGGTCGGGCTCGGACTCTGGGACGAGCCGCAGCGGCTGCTCTTCACCGAGACCGGGCTGGTGCTGGGCGCCGCCAACATCTTCCTGCCCTTCATGATCCTGCCGATCTATTCCGTGGTGAAGCTGATCGATCCGCGCCTCAGCGAGGCCGGCGCGACGCTGGGCGCCACGCCGCTCTACCGCTTCACGCACGTCACCCTGCCGCTCACCCTGCCCGGCATCGTGTCGGGCGTCGCCTTCGTCTTCTCGATGAGCGTGTCGATGTTCGTCATCCCCTCGCTGCTGATCGGCGACCGCTTCCAGACCCTGGCCACCCTGACCGGCCGCTCCTTCCTGCTGATGCGCAACGAGCAACTCGGCTCGACCACCGCCGTCATCCTGCTGGTGCTGGCCGTGTCGATCGTCGTGGGCTCGACCTGGGTGGCGCGCCGCATCGGAGGCAACCAGGCATGACGGCGATCGAGCGCGTCTCGCAGTATGTCGTCTGGGCCATCGCGGGCTTCACCGTCGTCTTCCTGATGACCCCGCTGATCGTCACCATCGCCGTGTCGTTCGGCTCCTCGACGGTCTTCACCCTGCCGCCGCCCGACTGGTCGCTGCGCTGGTACGAACGCCTGGCCGGCATGCGCGGCCTGCTGCCCGCGCTCGTGGTCTCGCTGCAGATCGCGGCCGTCTCCACCGCCGTCGCCATGGTGCTGGGCACCCTGTGCGCCATCGCCCTCGTACGCGGCCGCTTTCCCGGCCGCGAGACGGTCTCGACCTTCCTCGTGTCGCCGCTGATGCTGCCGGGCCTGGTGATCGGCATCGCCATGCTGCAGGGCTTCAAGGCGATGGGGCTGCGCGACGTCTATGCCAGCCTGCTGGTCGCGCACGTGGTCATCACGCTCCCCTACATCGTGCGTACGGTGGTCGGCGCCCTCTCGCTGTTCGACTTCTCGCTGATCGACGCCGCCCGCACCCTGGGCTGCTCCTATCCGGCGGCGCTCATGCGGGTGCTGGTACCGTCGCTCGCCCCGGCCTTCCTGACCTCGGGCATGTTCGCGTTCCTGGCCTCGATGGACAATTACCCGATCTCGATGTTCTTCACCGACGCCTGGACCAAGACGCTGCCCATCCAGATGCTGCAGTACGTGGAAGAGCGGCCCGATCCGACCATCGCCGCCATCTCGGCCGGCCTCGTGCTGCTGGCCATCGTGGCCCTCGTGATCGGCGACCGTCTCGTGGGCTTGCGCAAGCTGGCGGATTTCTAGGTGGTCGATACCGATCCGAAACCCTGCGACCTGCTTGTCGGCGGCGATCTCGTTCTGACCCTCGACGAGCAGGGCCGCGTCCTGCGCAATGGCGCCCTGGCGGTGAGCGACGGCAGGATCGTCGACATCGGCCCGGCGGCGACGCTCGAGGCACGCTGGTCGGCAACGACGCATGTCGACGGCAAGGGCCGGCTGGTGATGCCGGGCCTCGTCAACGTGCACAACCATACGCCGCTGATGATCACGCGCGGCATGATCGAGGATATCGGCTTCGCGCCGATGTACACGCCGGGCATCCCACAAGGCCACTGGCTCGACGCCGACGACGCCTACGCGCTGTCGAGCCTCGGCATGTACGAGCTGCTTCGCGCCGGCTGCACCACCGTGGTCGACTATTATCGGTATCCGTCGTCGTGCGCCCGCGCCGCGGCCGAACTCGGCTTGCGTGCCGTGATCGCCGGGCGCGTGCACGATGCCGACCCGGCGGCCCTGGCGGTCGGCCGCTACGAGCACAGGACGGAAGTTGGCCAAGCCAGCCTGCGCGAGAATGCCGAACTGATCGAGCGCTGGAACGGCCACGATGGTGGCCGCATCCGCTGCGACTGGGCCCCGCACGCGCCGGACACCTGCTCCGACGACCTGCTGCGCGAGGTCGGCCGGCTGGCCGAGGCTCACGGCGGCAACCTGCACACCCACCTCGCGCAACTGCCGATCGAGGTCGAGGCCGTGCAGGCCCGCAGCGGGATGACCCCGGCTCGCCTGCTCGACAAGCTCGGCCTGCTGAACGAGCGGCTGATCGCCGCCCACTGCATCCACATGGAGCGCGCCGACATCGAACTGTGCGGCAAGGCCGGCATCACGGTGGCGCACGCGCCGATCGGCAATGCCAAGGGCGGCCGCATCGCGCCGATCGTCGAACTGCGCGACGCGGGTGCGCGCATCGCGCTGTGCACCGACACTTTCTCCGGCGACCTGATCGAGGCAATGCGCTGGTCGATCGCCATGCAGCGCATCGATCGCCAGGGCAACGTGCTCGACGCCCGCACCGTGCTCGACTGGGGGACCCGCGAAGGTGCGGCCGCCCTCGGGATGGGCAGCGAGATCGGCTCGCTGGAGATCGGCAAGCGCGCCGACATCGTCATGCTCGACAACCGCTCGCCGTCGCTCGCCCCGCTGATCGACGGCTATGGCGTGCTGGTCCACAGCGCCTCGGGTCGCGACGTCGATACGGTTATCGTCGGCGGCCGCGTCGTCCTGGCGGGTGGCCAGCCGGTGAACGTGGACGGTGCGGAAATCGTCACCCGGGCCCAATCGGTCGCCGACCGGCTGTGGCAGCGCGCCGGTCGTGCCCCCATCGGCTAAGGTCCTGCCATGAAGATCCTCGTCGCCAATCCCAACACCTCGACCGGCGTGACCGACCGGCTCGTCACCGCCGGCCGGATGGTCGCCAGTCCCGGCACCGAACTGCAGCCCATGACCGCGCCGCGCGGCGTGCCCTACATCGCCACGCGCGCCGAAGCCGCGATCGGCAGCGCCATGATGCTCGAAATGCTGGCCGAGCGACGCGGCACCTTCGATGCCGCCATCGTCGCGGCCTTCGGCGATCCCGGCCTCGGCGGCGCGCGCGAACTGTTCGACTTCCCGGTGGTCGGCATGGCGGAAGCCGCGATGCTGGTCGCCTGCACCCTCGGACGCAAATTCGCGATCGTGAGCTTCGCCAAGGCCCTCGAACCCTGGTTCGCCGAGATCGTCGAGTGGCACGGCATGTCCGGCCGCTGCGCCGCCATCCGCACGCCGGACGAGGGCTTCCGCTCGATCGACGACGTGCAGCACGAGAAGGAACAGGTGCTGATCGACCTCGCGCTGGCCACGGTGAAGAACGACGGCGCCGACGTCGTGATCCTGGCTGGCGCGCCGCTCGCAGGCCTCGCCAACACGATCCGCGACCGCGTGCCGGTGCCGCTGGTCGACGGCATCCAGGCCGCGGTGACGATGGCCGAGGGGCTGGTGCGGCTCAATCCGCGCAAGGCCACCCAGGGCACCTATCGTCGTCCCGCCGCCAAGGACTCGAAGGGCCTCGCCGGTCCCCTGGCCGACATCATCGGCCATCGCGAATCGTGACAGCGATGCGCGACCTCAAGGGCTATGGCCGCACGCCGCCCGACCCGCAATGGCCCGGCGGCGCGCGGGTCGCCGTCTCCTTCGTGATCAATTTCGAGGAAGGCGCGGAGATGTCGTTGTCGGCGGGCGACGCCCACAACGAGAAGGTCTACGAGGTCACCGACGAGGTCGTGGGCGTCCCCGACCGGTGCATGGAATCGCACTTCGAGTACGGCACCAAGGCCGCCTGGTGGCGCATCGCGGATTCGCTGGAGCGGCTGGGCGTTCCGGCCACGGTGAGCACCTGCGGCCTCGCCGCCGAACTGTCGCCGTGGCTGATCCACGACGCGGTGGCGCGCGGCCATGAAATCTCCTGCCATGGCTGGCGCTGGGAGAAGCACGCCCACATGGAAGAGGCGAAGGAACGCGAGATCATCGCCCGCACCGTCAAGGCGCTGACCGAGATAGCCGGCACGCGGCCCGTCGGCTGGCACACGCGTTCGACGCCGTCGCCCAACACGCGCCGCCTGCTGGTCGAGGAAGGCGGCTTCCTCTACGACAGCGATGACTATTCCGACGATCTCCCGTTCCATGTCGAAGTCTCGGGCAGGCGCCACCTGGTGCTGCCCTACAGCTTCGACACCAACGACATGCACTATCACCAGGGCTTCCACCGCTTCGTGTCGGCGCGCGACTTCGCCGACTACACGACCGACGCCTTCGACACGCTGTGGGCCGAGGGCGAACGCTTTCCGAAGATGATGTCGATCGGCCTGCACCTGCGCATGATCGGCCGCCCCGGCCGCATCGCCGCGCTCGACCGCATCGTGTCGCACATGAAGCGGAAAGGCGGCGCCTGGTTCGCGACACGCCGCCAGATCGCCGAACACTGGAACGCGCGTTTCTCATAGCTGGGAGCGCGCCACTCCAGTGGCGCTCAAGCTTCGTCGATCAGCAGTACATGAGCGCAACTGGAGTTGCGCGCTCCAATGAAACCTAAGCCTTCACCTTCGGGCGCACGATCTTGATCGTCGAGGTCGAGTGGACGATCAGGCGGCCCTTCTCGTCCTTGAGGTCGCCGTCGAGGAAGCCGACCGAGCCGCCCCAGCGCATCACGCGGCCCTCGGCATAGACGATGCCCGGCCCCATCGCCTCGAAGAAGCTGATCTTGAGTTCGAGCGTCGGCACGGCGACGCCGAGCTTGCCCTTGACGATGGCGGCATTGGCCATGGCGGTGTCGACCATGCCGGTGAGGAACCCGCCCTGGCAGATGCGTCCCTGCGAATGGCAGAAGGCCGGCACGATCTCGAAGCGGAACCGCGCATAGCCGCGCGTCGAATCGATATCGAGCAGTTCGCCGTTCAGCGTCTTCAAGGCCTCGGGCGGGTTGGCCCGCAGGATCTCGAGCATCTCCGAATCGTGGACGAGATCCTTGGGGAAATTCTGGAAGTCTGGATGGGCTGAGCTCATGGCGCGCGGACTATAGCGGACGGGCGGCCGCCCGCACCTTTCCCAGCAGCTCGATCAGCGTGCGCGTTTCGGCGGTCGAAAGGCCCGCGGCAATCCGCTTCTCATGCGCGCGCACCAGTTTGCAGAACCGGGCCAGCGCCACCTCGCCGGCCGGCGTCAGCGCCAGCGCGTGGGTGCGCCCGTCGGTCGGCGACGGTCGACGCA
Organism: Reyranella sp.; assembly: GCF_004297265.1. Lineage (GTDB taxonomy): Bacteria > Pseudomonadota > Alphaproteobacteria > Reyranellales > Reyranellaceae > Reyranella. The sequence goes on along the minus strand of NZ_SCUT01000033.1, from coordinate 14,641 downwards.
CCAGGAGATCGCGCGCCTGCAGCCGGTCGAGGATCGGCACCAGGGTCGATCGATCGATGCCCAGCGCCCGGGCCAATGCGATCTGGCTCAGCCCCTCGTTGCGGTCGACCAGCACCAGCAGGCCGAACTCGCCCGGCGTCAGCGCCTCGCCGGCTTTCGCAAAGGTGGCGGCGAAGTCGGCGAAGACGGCGGACTGGGTTCGGCGCAGCGCATACCCCATCAGCGACGGCAGCAGGCCGCGATCGAGCGAAGGGGATCGCGCCGAGGGGGACAGGGGCTTGGCGGGTGGACGGCCCATCGCGGGAGTGGTAGACGCAGATTGTTTGGGGAGCAAACAAATTCGCCGCCGCACACGATGAGCTTCAAGGTTCGCATCGCCTCCGCCGGCCGCACGATCGACGTGCCGACCGGCGCCACCATCCTGGAGGCCGCGCTCGACGCCGGCATCTCCTATCCGTTCGGCTGCCAGTCCGGGAACTGCGGCGCCTGCAAGTCGCATCTCGTGAAGGGCGAGGTGACGATGGAAGGCTATTCCGAGTTCGCCCTGTCCGACGAGGAGAAGTCGCGCGGCCTGATCCTCGCCTGCCGCGCCGTGCCGTGGGACGAGAGCGAAGTCGCCTGGCTGGAGGAGGACGATCTGATCGTCCATCCGCGCCGCCTTCTCTCCTGCAGGGTCGTGTCCCTCGACGACGCCACGCACGACATCAAGCGCGTGCGGCTCGAGATCGTCTCCGGCGGCCCCTTCGATTTCTCCGCCGGCCAGTTCGCCTCCGTGACCTTCGACGGCTGCCCGCCGCGCGACTATTCGATGGCCAACGTGCCCGGCGACCCGATCCTCGAATTCCACATCCGCCGCACCGCGGGCGGCGCCACCAGCGCCCATGTCGCGGAGAAGTTGAAGGTCGGCGACAGCGTGCGGGTCGAGGGTCCGTTCGGCCCCTCCTATCTGCGCGAGAGCCATCGCGGCCCGATCATCGCGGTGGCCGGCGGCTCGGGCATGGCGCCGATCAAGTCCATAGTCGAGCGCGCGCTGCAGAAGGCACTGCCGCAGCACATCTACTTTTATTTCGGCGTCCGCAGTGAGTGCGACCTCTACCTCCACGATCATTTCGCGGCGCTGGCCGAGAAGCACACGAACCTGCACTTCATTCCGGTGCTGAGCGAAGGCGGCGATTCGGGCCGGCGGCAGGGGCTGGTGCACGAGGCCGTGGCGCAGGACTTCGACGAGGTCGATGGCTGCAAGGCCTATCTCGCGGGCCCGCCGGTGATGGTCGAGGCTGCGACCCTGCTGCTGGAACAGCGCGGCATGCGGCGCGTCGATATCCATGCCGACGCCTTCTACACGGCGGCGGAAATGGCAAACGCAGGCAAAAAGACGGGAGCGGAACAATGAGCGGTCTTCTGCAGGGACGGGTGGCGATCGTCACCGGCGCCGGCCGCGGCATCGGACGCGCCATCGCGGAGCAGCTGGTGGCCGAGGGCGCCAAGGTCGTCGTGGCCGACAACGGCGCCTCGATCTCGGGCGACGGCGGCGATCCGGAAGTGGCGCGCACCGCGGCGCAGGAGATGAACGACAAGGCCGGCGCCAAGAATGCGCTGGCCTTCACGGAAAGCGTCGCGTCGCCCGGCGTCGGCAAACAGCTCGTCGATCTCGCGGTGAAGACGTTCGGCGGCATCGATATCGTCGTGAACAACGCCGCCATCCTGCGCGACGCCTTCGTCTTCCGCGCCGATCCCGCCGACTGGGACGCGGTGATCCGCACCAACCTCTCCTCGGCCTTCTACCTGATCAACGCCGCCTCGGGCGTCATGCGCGACCAGGGCAAGGCGGGCCGTGGCGGCAAGGATGGCTACGACTGGGGCCGCATCGTCAACATGGTCTCCTCGGCCGGGCTCTACGGCAATCTCGGCCAGGCGGCCTATGCCAGCGCCAAGGCCGGGCTGTTCGGTCTCACGCGTGTCACGGCGATGGACCTCGCGCGGGCGCAGATCACCGCCAATGCCGTCGCGCCGTTCGCGCGCACCCGCGTCACCGACATCATCCAGCCCGCCAACGAAGCGCAGAAGACCTACAAGGAGCGTGCTCTCAAGATTGGCGCGCACCATGTCGCCAATCTCGTGACGGCGCTCTGCTCGCCGGCCGGCAAGCCCATCACCGGCCAGCTGCTGGGCGTGCGCGGCCGCGAGGTCTTCCTGTTCGGCCAGCCGCGGCCGGTCGCACGCCTCGAAGCCGGTGCGCCGGGCTCACTGGCACAGGACCTCGTCGGCAAGCTCGGCGGCCAGTTCACCGATCTCACGACCGATCTCGAAGCGTTCAACACCGAACCTCTCGTCTGAGGAGAGCGACCATGACCGAGACCATCATCGTCAAGACCGTCGAGGAACTGAAGGACGCGCCCGAGGAGTATCGCGAGGCCGTGGCCAAGCTCGTGATCAGCCATGCCATCAACGAACTCTACGGCGCCCAGGTGTTCGACGAACCCGCCATCGCCTATGCGCCGACGCCCTACGCCAAGTGGCTGACCTGCAGGGTCGCCATGGAGGAATACGGCCATCATGTGCGCTTCAAGCAGCTCGGCGTGCAGATGGGCATCGACGAGGAGCGCATGGTGCCGGGCACCGGCAAGCGCCCGCTGTCGATCTTCGAGTTTCCGCTGAAGAACTGGCAGGAGTTCGTCGCCATCAAGCTGCTGGCCGACCTGGCCGAGATCCTGCAGGTCGAGGACCTGCTCCACTGCACCTTCCATCCGCTGCGCAACCTCGCGCGCGCCACCATGCCGGAGGAGCGGTTCCACGCGCAGTTCGGCGAGGATTTCACCGCCGAGCTGATCAAGACGCCGGAAGGCAAGGCCTCGCTGCAGGCCGCGATCGACGAATACTTCCCTTATCTTCCGTCCTTCTTCGGCGGCTCGAAGTCGCGCAACAACGAGATCTTCCGCAAGTGGAACATCAAGCAGCGCACCAACGACGAGATGCGCGCCGACTTCATGACCCGCGCCACCGAGGTCACCGCCAAGTACGGCCTCACCCTGCCGGAGGTACGGCAGGCGGCGTGACGCAGATCGTCGTCCTGCCGCGCACAATTCTCGACCGGGTGAAGGCGGAGGTCCGCGCGGCCTCGTGGTTTGCAGCCCTCGGCGAGCCGATGACCGACGGGGATCGTGCCGATGCCGGGGCCTATGCCACGGCACTCGGGCTGGCCGAATGCAGCACCGACCTCGCGCACGACTGGCCCGAAGCCGAGAGGCTCCTGAAGGCGCCGGACTGGTCGCCGGTCTGGTGGGACCGCGAGGAAGCGTTGAGACGCGCTCTGCTGGCGCGCGCCGAATCGAAATACCCGAAGCACGCGCTATGGACGGCGCTCACCGAACTCACCACCGAGGCCGGCGAGCTGGTGCATGGCAAGGCGGCCACCGCGGCCGGGCGCATGGGCGACGCGGCCCGCGCCTCGATCCATGTCGCGGCCGGTGCGGCGTCGCAGGCGGTCTATCAACTGGCCGTCGCGCGGCTCGCCAGCGAGGAAGGCTCGCCCTTCGAAAGCAAGTTTCGTCTGTTCGCCGCGGGACGCTGGCCGCTCGGCATCGTGGGCTCCAGGGTGATCCTCTTCTAGGAGAGTCCGGAGAGCGCGAGGCGATCCAACGCTCGCTACAGGTTAACGCCGACGCTCTCCAGGAAGCTTTCCATACGCTTGTCGACCTCGGCCTTCGTCGCCGCCCACGCCGGGAACGACTGGAGAAGATTGTCGTGCCACGCGATCAGGTTCGGATACTCCTCGAACGGGAAGCGTGCACGATCGACTTGGGAGAAGGGAGCCGCGATATCGATATCGGCAAAGGTCAGCCCATTGCCGACCATGAACTTGCGGCCTTCAAGGTGCTGGTCGAGGACCTTCGCTGCAGCACGAATCTTACCCTCGGCAAACTTGATGACCGCCTCGTCCTTCGGCATGCCCAAGATCGTCTTCGCCACGCGCTCGTCGAAGATCGTCGTGGTGAAGGTGCGCCATTGCTCACCCGACCAGAACATCCACTGCAGCACCTGAAAGCGCTCCTCCCGCGTGGTCCCGGTCAACGGCGAATTCATCTTGTCGGCGAGATACAGGTTTATCGCCGAAGCTTCCCAGAGAATGATGTCACCCTCTTCCAGGACCGGCGTCAGGCCGTGGGGATTGAAACGCGATTTGAAATCATCGGTTTGGCTCTCGCCTTTGAAGAGGTCGACGTTAACCCGTTCGAGTTCGATGTTCATGATCTTCGCGGCGGCGGTCACCCGACGCAGGCTGCCCGAGCCTGCATCACCGTAAATCTTGATCGTCATGGTTTCTCCTTTTGATCGAGGTCCACAGCAGTGCGGTCGAACCAAAATGGGTATTCTCATTGAGAATTGAATTGGCATATATTGAATAGAAACTATTCATGGAAAGAATAAACGGGTGAATCATGCGCATCGTGCCTGAGCCGACCAACAGCATGATCGGTGGTCATGTCCTCTCTCTCCCGTTCTTTCTGCGGACTGAAAGTGGTCGATAAGTTGGACGCGATGCGGATGTTCGTGCGCATCGTCGAAAGCGGAAGCTTTTCCCAGGCAGCGCGGGATCTGAACGTCAGTCAGCCGACGGTCAGCAAACAGCTCGCTGCGCTTGAAGCGCGCCTCGGAACGCAACTCCTGGCGAGGAATTCCCGAGCCATTGCGGTGACGCCCGCAGGGCAGGATTATTACGAGGCGACCGTACGCATTCTTCAGGACCTCGACTTCGTCGAAGAGAGAGTCCTGGAAGGGCAGTCGGCGCCTTCAGGACTGGTCCGCGTGACCCTCCCGCCCGCCTTTGGAAGGATGTTCGTCGTTCCGAGGCTGTTGGATTTCAGGAACCGATTTCCCGACGTCGTTATCGAAATGGAAGTCTCGGCGCGGCATGTCGACCTGATCGAGGAAGGCATAGACGTCGCGGTCCGCATTGGGCGGCTCTCGGATTCAGCACTCATAGCCCGACACATCGGCGACATGCGGATGATAACGCTGGCCTCGGCCGGCTATCTCGCCCGGCACGGTACACCACAGACGCTGGATGAGCTGCGCACGCACCAGCGTATCGGCTATGTCCATCAAGGCGATATCATCGGGTGGGAGTTCGAGCGGGATGGCCGCCAGGTTACGGTCGACGGTGGGGGAGCGTTCCGGACAAATGACGCCGACCATGTCAGGGCCGCGGTCCTCGCGGGCCTCGGCATTGCTCATCATGCCAGCTGGCTGTTCACGGATGTGCTGGCCTCCGGGGAAGTCCTGCGAGTCCTGGACCGGTATGCGCCACCGCCGTTGCCGATTGCCGCGGTTACCGCTGCCGGGCGGCGCATGCCCTCCCGCGTGCGGCATTTCATCGATTTTCTCGCGGCGATTTGCGCCGAAGAGCCTGAATTGAAGGTGGAAGAGAGCTAGCGTCGGGGCAGCCGACGACTCCGGATCGGCCTTGTACAGGCGGACCGATCGATTTCCTGGAAGGAAGGTTTTGCATGAGTTCCTACGCCGCGCCGTCCCGCACCGTCGGTCGGCTGAAGCGCCCGTTCGGCAATCTCTACTACGAGGTCTCGGGCAGCGGACCGGCCCTGCTGTTCGCGCACGGGCTGGGCGGCAATCACCTGAGCTGGTGGCAGCAGGTCGCGCACTTCGCGCCGCGCTACACCTGCGTCGCCTTCGCCCATCGCGGCTTCGCGCCCTCCGACCCGGTCGCCGACGGCGTCGATCCCGCCGACTATGCCGGCGACCTCGCCGCACTCATCGATCATCTCGGCCTTTCCGACGTGCGCCTCGTCGGCCAGTCGATGGGCGGCTGGACGATGCTGGAATATGCGCTGGCCCATCCGGATCGCGTGAAGGCCCTCGTGCTGAGTTCGACCTCGGGCACGCTCGACCGGCGCGGCAGCGATCCTTCCGGCGGCACGGATTACGACAAGTGGTTCGGCGCCTCCGAAGCCCGCATCGCGGCCGGCCTGGCGCGCGGCATCCATCCCGCGATGGGCGAGCATGCGGCGGAACGCTTTCCCGCGCTCCATCTCCTCTATCGCAGCATCGACGAGATGGCGGGCGCGCTCGACAAGGAGAAGCTGCGCGCCGGTCTGCGCCGCACCGCGACGCGCACGCTGGCCGGATTGAAGACGTTCCGCGTGCCGACCCTGTTGATCGCCGGGGCTGAGGACGTGGTCTTCCCGCCCTTCCTGGCAAGCGCCATAGCGACAAGCCTGCCCTGCGGCGAAGCCGAGATCATTCAGGACGCCGGACACTCGCCCTATTTCGAGCAGGCCGCTAAATTCAACGAGCTGGTCGACGCGTTCCTCGCGCGACAGCACTAGGAGGTTTCTTTGTCCCAGGACAATCCGCGTATCGCCGTGCTCGGCTTCGCCATCGAGTGCAACCGGTTCGCGCCGGTGACGACGGCGGAGGACTTCGAGCACGATGTCGACATCCGCGGCAACCGCATCGTGAGCGAGGCGCGCTCGGGCAAGTCGATCACCATGCCCGACCTGCCGGGTTTCTTCGACGAGATGGACCGCACCGGCGCCTGGACGCCGGTGCCGCTGCGCGTGTCGCTGGCGCAGCCCGGCGGACCGGTCGAGGAGCAGTTCTTCAAGGCCTATCTCGCCGAGATCGAGGCCGGCCTGAAATCGGTCCTGCCGGTCGACGCGATCTTCGTCTCCTGCCATGGCGCGGCGCTGGCCGAAGGCACCGACGATCCCGACGGCGACCTGTTCGAGATGCTGCGCCGCGTCGCGGGGCCCGACGTGCCCATCGTCTCGGTGTTCGACCTGCACGCCAACGTCTCGCGCCGCATGACCGACAATCTCAGCGTCTTCGTCGGCTATCTCGAGAACCCGCACATCGACATCTACGAACGCGGCGTCGAGGCCGCGAAGCACATGCGCGAGCTGCTGGCCGGCACGCGCACCGCGGTCGAGATGGTCAAGATCCCGCTGGTGCCGCCGCAGATCGCGCTGCTTACCGCGCGCGGCCCCTATGCCGACCTGATCAAGTACGGCCAGACCAAGGTCGGCGGCGACATCCTCAACGTCTCCGTGATGGCGGGCTTCGCCTACAGCGACAGTCCCAAGAACGGCCTCACCGCCGTCGTCACGGCGCGCAACGGCAACGCCAGGGCGGCGGCCGACCTGGCGCTCGACATCGCGCAACGCGCCTGGAAGACGCGGGAGCGCTTCAAGCGGGAGATGATGACGCTCGCCGATGCGGTGCAGCTCGCCACGGCCATCGGCCGCGACAAGCGCCGCAAGCCCATCATCCTGGCCGACGTCGCCGACAATCCCGGCGGCGGCGGGCGCGGCAACACCACGTATCTGTTGCGCGCGCTCAAGGGCGCGCGGGCGCAGGGCGTCTATTTCGGCGTGTTCAACGACGCCGCACTGGCGGCCCAGGCGCACGCGCTGGGCGAAGGCGCAATCTTCAACGCGTCATTCAACACCGAGGAGAACCAGGAATTCTCGCTGCCCTTCGATTGCGAGGCCAAGGTGGTGAAGCTGTCGGACGGCCAGTTCGTCGGCCGCCGCGGCGTGCTCAGGAACGTCTCGGCCGACATGGGTCCCTCGGCGCTGCTCGACCTCGGCGGCATCCTCATCGTGGTCATCAGCATCCGCTGCCAGTGCATGGATCCGCGCCAGTTCGAGATGTTCGGCCTGGACATCGCCCAGGCCCGCACGGTGGTCGTGAAGAGCCGCGGCCACTTCCGCGGCGGCTTCGACGAGTTCTTCAAGCCGGAGCAGATCTACGAAGTCGATTGTCCGGGCCTGACCTCGCCGGTGCTCGCGAATTTCACCTGGACCAAGCTGCCGAGGCCCGTCTATCCGCTCGACGAGGAAACGAGCTGGACTCCTCCGGCGTCCAATTGAGGGAGTCCTTCATGTTGCGTCGTGCCCTGTTCGCCGCCGTCGCGCTGCTCGCTGCGGCGTCCGCCCACGCCCAAGCCCAAGCCCAATCGGGCAAGACGCTGAAAGTCGTCATGCAGTCGGATCTCAAGATCATCGATCCGGTCTGGACGACGGCCTACATCGTGCGCAATCACGGCTATCTCATTTACGACACGCTCTTCGCCCTCGACGCCAAACTCGAGCCGCAGCCGCAGATGGTCGAGAGCTGGACGGTGAGCGACGACCAGCTCACCTGGACCTTCAAGCTGCGCGAGGGGCTGAAGTGGCATGACGGCCAGCCGGTGACGACCGCGGACGTGCTGCCGTCGATCAAGCGCTTCACCGACAAGGACACGCTGGGCGGCCTGCTGGGCAAGCAGACCCGGGAGATGAAGGCGCTCGACGACCGGACTTTCCAGATCGTCCTGAAGAAGCCCTACGGCATGATGCTGAAGACGCTGGCCAAACCGTCCTCGATCCCGCCCTTCATCATGCCCAGGCGGATCGCCGAGACTCCGGTCACCCAGCAGATCTCCGACACGACGGGCTCGGGGCCGTTCATCTTCAAGAAGGACGAATGGAAGCCCGGCGAGAAGGTCGTCTATCTCCGCAATCCCGACTACAAGCCGCGCGCCGAGCCGCCCTCGGGCCTGGCCGGCGGCAAGGTGGCCAAGGTCGACCGGGTCGAATGGGTCTCGATCCCCGACACGCAGACCGCGATCAACGCCCTGCAGCAGGGCGAGATCGACATGATCGAGCAGCCCTCGCACGACCTCCTGCCGGTCATCGAGAAGGACAGGAACGTCGAGATCGTCATTCCCGACCAGCTGGGCTCGACCTACATCCTGCGCTTCAACTGGAAGCAGCCGCCCTTCAACGACGTGCGCTACCGGCGCGCGGCCATGATGGCGTTCAACCAGAAGGACTTCCTGCAGGCCGTCATCGGCGATCCGCGCTACTACAAGGTCTGCAAGGCCATGTTCGGCTGCGGCACGCCGCTCGAGAACGCGGCCGGCACCGAGGGAATCCTCGAATCGCACTTCGAGGAGTCGAAGAAGATCCTCAAGGAGGCCGGCTATGACGGCACGCCGATCGTGCTGCTGCAGTCGACCGACCTCGCCGTCCTGACCAATCTCGCGCCGGTCGCCAAGACGCTGCTGGAGCGCGGCGGCTTCAAGGTCGACATGCAGTCGATGGACTGGCAGACGCTGGTCGCCCGGCGGGCCAAGAAGGTGCCGGTGGCCGAGGGCGGCTGGAACATCGCCATGACAGCGGCCGCCGCGGTGCTGCTGATCGACCCGGTCAACAACCACTATGCCGAGGCGAGCGGCGACCGCGCGCAGTTCGGCTGGCCGCTCGACGAGGAGATCGAGCGGTTGCGCCTGGCCTTCGTGGGCGAAGGCGACGCGAAGAAGCAGTTCGAGATCGCCGAGCAGGTGCAGAAGCGCATCCTGGACGGCGGCGTCACGGTGCCGCTCGGCCAGTTCCTGCAACCGATGGCCCGGCGCAAGGGCGTGACGGGCAACATCGAATCGCCCATCACGGTCTTCTGGAACGTGGAGAAGAAGTAGGCGGCATTGTCGTCTTGAGCGAAGCGAAAGACCTAGAGCCCGTCCGTCCCAAATTGACCCACCACCTCATCCCGAGGAGCGGCCGCAGGCCGCGTCTCGAAGGATGGACAACACACGCGGTGCTCGTGCACACCCTTCGAGACGCGCTCCCTCGGAGCGCTCCTCAGGGTGAGGTCAGGGTGGGAATTCTTGGCTCGATTCGATCTCGCCCGGATGACTCTGCGCTCGGGATGACAGCAGGGACTGTCGTTTGGGGTCCCGTTCCTTCTACCGATCCGGCAGCGGGATGAACTCGGGGTCCCCTGCCACCATGGCGAAGCGCTTCTCGCGCCAGTCTTCCTTGGCCTTCTCGATGCGCTCCTTGCTCGAGGAGACGAAGTTCCACCAGATGTGACGCGGACCGTCGATCTTGGCGCCGCCCAGCAGCATCGCCTTGGCGCCGTCCGGGCCGGCCAGCATCTCGACGGTCTGGCCGGGCGCCAGGACCGCCAGGTCGCCGACGCCGAACTGGCTCTCGCCGACGACGATCATGCCTTCGGCGACGTATATCGCGCGCTCCTCGTGGTCGGGGGTGATCGCCAGCGCAGCGCCCGCGGCCATCTCCACGCCGACATAGAAGATCGGCGAGAAGTGGGTGGTGGGCGCCGTGCGGCCGGCATAGGTGCCGACGATCAGACGCAGCGAGGCGCCACCTTCCGTCCAGGCCGGCAGCCGGGCCTTCTCGACATGCTCGAAAGCGGGCGCAGTCTCCTCGTGCGTCCTGGGCAGCGCCACCCAGGTCTGGACGCCGTGCATGCGAAAGCCCGTCGCCCGCATCTCGGGTTCGGTCCGCTCGCTGTGGACGATGCCGCTGCCCGCGGTCATCCAGTTGACGTCGCCCGGCCGGATCGCCTGCGAATAGCCCAGGCTGTCGCGATGGTAGATGCCGCCGTCGAACAGATAGGTGACCGTGGCCAGGCCGATATGCGGATGCGGCCGCACTTCCATGCCGCCGCCGGGCGGCACGTCCATCGGCCCGAAGTGATCGAGGAAAATGAACGGCCCCACCATGCGCCGCTTCACGCTGGGGAGCACGCGGCGGACCGCAAAGCCACCGCCCAGATCGTGGGCCCGGCCCTGGACAAGGATCTCGATCGGATCGGCCATCTTGTTCTCCTCTCACGCCTGTGCTGCAACCAACGCGACATGCCAGCACCCGCCCGCGACCTCACGCCGTTCTTCGCCCCCGACAGCATCGCCATCGTGGGGGCCGGAGAACGGGCCACCTCCTCCGGTGGCGCGGTCATGCAGATGCTTCGTCAGGCCGGTTATGGCGGAAGGGTCGTGCCGGTCAATCCCAAGGGCGGAACGATATTCGGTTACGAATCGGTGACCTCCATCGCCGGCATCGAACCGGCGGTCGACCTCGGGGTGATCGTGATCCGCCCCGACGCGATCCTCGAGGCCGTCGGGCAGGCGGCCGACCGCGGCATCCGCAACCTGCTGATCCTGCCCGGCGGCTTTGCCGAAGCGGGCCCCGCCGGCATGGCGCGCAACGAGGCGCTGCTGAAACTCGCGGCCGAGCGTGGACTGACGATCGCCGGACCGAACTGCGCCGGCATCGTGCATCTCGATCCGGCCCGGCGCTTCGCCGCCACCTTCCTGCGCGACCTGCCGCCCGGCACCGCGGCCGGAGCCACCAACGGGCTCGCCTTCATCTCGCAGTCGGGGGCGCTCGCCGAAGAGGTCATCGACAAGGCCAATGCCCGCGGCCTGCCGCTCACCTCGGTCGTGTCGGTCGGCAATGCCGTCCATCTCGGCGTCGAGGATTATCTGGGCTGGCTGGGCGACCGGCCGGAGATCGGTGCGGCGCTGCTCTACGTCGAGTCGATCGAGGATCACGAGCGCTTCCGCGAGGTCGCGCGGAAGGTCGTGGCCCGCAAGCCGGTGATCGCCCTGTTCGGCGGTCGCACCGAAATCGGCGGCCGGGCGGCCCACGCCCATACCGGGGCGATCGCCAACGACGATGCCGCGATCGACGCCTTCTGCACCTCCTGCGGCATCGTCCGGGTGAAGAGCCTGCGCCGGCTGCTGGTCGCCGCCAAGGCATTCGGGCGCTTCCCGCAGGGCCTCGGGCCGCGGGCGCTGATCCTGTCCAACTCCGGCGGGCCCGGCGTGCTGTGCGCCGACCGGGCCGCGCTGGAAGGGCTCGACCTGGCCGCCCTGCCGAACGCGATGGCCGACGTGCTGCGCCAGCAACTGCCGGCCGAGGCATCGGTGGCCAACCCGATCGACCTGCTGGCGGACGCACGCGAGGACCGTTTCGGGCTCGCCTTCGAGGCCGCCATGACCCACGCGGCACGAACCTACGACATGGTCCTGATGATCCATGTCGTGCCGTTCATGGTCGACGCCCAGCCCGTGATCGCCCGACTGGCAGAGCTGGCGGTGACGGCGCCGGTTCCCCTGATGCACAGCATGATGGGAACCCTCCCGGGCAGGGCGGAATGGTTCGCCACCCTGGAGCGAGCCGGCGTGCCGATGTTCAACGACGTCGAGGAAATGGCCGAGGCCGCCGGCCTGCTTGCGCGCTATCCGATTCTTCGCACTGCAGCAAAATCGGAAAGGTTGCCCCCTGTGACTTTTAAAGACCGCAAGGCACCTTGAGGCGGAAAGCCTAGCAATTACAAGGTGTTGGGCGTTTTTCATGGGTGTTGCATTTTTGCAACTTTTTGTTGGACTTGTGGATACTCCGTGGCCAAAGTGCCCCTCAAGCGGGGCACGCGGGGGGCATCGACCGGGGGAGGTCGATGGATCGCTAGTCGCCCCAACCGTCAATTAGTAGCGTTCAATGGAACGGGAGCGGCCGACCGATGACGTCCAACATGACGCGTTTCCAACGCGCCCATAGCTGGCGAACCGTCCGCAGCCTCATGGCAGCGACCCTTGCAGTCTCTTCGATGTTTTGCGCCGTCGGCGCGATGGCCCAGGTGAAGGCCCCACCCAAGAACCAGCTCAAGAAGCCCGCCGCCAGGTCCGCTCCCGCCCCCGTTCCCAGCGAAGACGTCCAGTCCTTTTCCATCGGGGCCGACAGCTCGGTCGCCCAGCAGCTCATCAGCCTCCGCGTCGACCCCAACGACGCCCAGGCGGCGGCCGACGCCGTCGGCAAGGCGTTGAGCCAGCCCGAGGTCAAGGCCGCCAGTTCCGGCCGCGCCGTGCTTGCGCCGCAGGGCGCCGGCCAGCCCAAGCGGCTGGTCTCCCTCCAGCTCTATTCGAACAAGTCGCTGGCCGTCGATCTCTCCCGCGGCGCCGACGGTTCGTTCGGCTTCAAGCTCGCGCCCGGCGCCACCGAGGAGGACGACGAGCGCGTCTCCAGCCTTCCCGGTTCGGCGCCGTCGAATGCCGGCCCGGGCGCCCGCACCGTCGTGGCCGATTCGGTCAAGACCGTGAAGGCGAGCAGCGCCACCCTGGCGACCAGCCTCGCCCCGACCGGTGCCAATCCGGCGGCTCTCAAGGAACTGACCCAAGCGCTTTCCGGCTTCGCGCCGGCCGCCGCCCGGATCGACGTCGTCCAGGGACGCACCATGGACGGCACGCCGCGGGTCCTCGTCGCCAGCCTGGGCGATGGCGCGGCCAGGCAATCCTTCTGGTGGTTCGCCCCCCAGAACCAGCCCGAGGGCTGGTTCGACGATCAGGGCCGCCGGCTCGGCGGTACGGCGCTCTCCAATCCGCGGCCGGAGGCACGCCAGTCCTCGCCGTTCGGGACGCGCCGCTACTACGGCCGCAAGAGCGGCGGCGGCTTCCACAACGGCATCGATTTCGAGGGCAAGACCGGCGAGCCGATCTATGCGGCGGCCGACGGCTTCATCAACCACCAGGGCTGGTACTTCAACTACGGCCGCACGGTGAAGATCAGCCATGCCGACAGTTTCGAGACGCTGTACGCCCACATGTCGCGCTTCGCCGACGGGATGGGCCCCGGCACGCGCGTCCGCAAGGGCGACCTGATCGGCTATGTCGGCTCGACCGGACGGTCGACCGGCGCACACCTTCACTTCTCGGTGATCGTGAACGGCCAGTTCGTCGACCCCCAGCCTTACATCTCCGAGAACGGCGGCAACAGCGCGCTGGCCGGCGAACAGCTCGTCTCCTATCGCCAGTGGCAGCAGGAGATCAAGCGCGCCTCGGACCGTAGCCGCGGCAGCAGCGACAACCGCTTTCAGGGCCTGCAGGGCGCCGAACCGTGGTCGTCCAACCCCTTCTCGTCGCGGGCCGCCGACCGCCTCTGAGCGGCCACGGCCGGATGTGCGGCGCCGTTGCGCGCGTCCAGTTGTTCGCCTAGGAATTGTGTCATCGATCCTGAACGGACGCACCAGGCGACCGACGGGACGTCAGAGGCAAACCACGAGGGAAGACATATGTTCAAGAAAGTCATGGCCGGCGTCTTCGCCGCCGGTCTGGTCGGCGCCGCCGGCACGGCCTACGCAGGCAAGGATCTCGATGCCATCAAGGCGCGCGGCCAGCTCATTTGCGGCGTCAGCACCGGCGTCGCGGGCTTCGCTTCGGCCGACAGCCAGGGCAAGTGGACCGGCATCGACGTCGACGTCTGCCGCGCCGTCGCCGCGGCGATCTTCGGCGATGCCGACAAGGTCAAGTTCGTGCCGACCACGGCCCAGCAGCGCTTCACCGCGCTCCAGTCGGGCGAGGTCGATCTCCTGGTCCGCACCACGACCTACACGCTGACCCGCGACACCGCGCTCGGCTTCGACTTCACGGGCGTCAACTACTATGACGGCCAGGGCTTCATGGTGAACAAGAAGCTCGGCGTGAAGAGCGCCAAGGAACTGAACGGCGCCACCGTCTGCGTTCAGCCGGGCACCACCACGGAACTCAACCTGGCCGACTACTTCCGCGCCAACAAGATGACCTTCAAGCCGGTCGTCATCGAGAAGATCGAGGAAGTCCGCGCCGCCTTCTTCGCCGGCCGCTGCGACGTGTTCACGACCGACGCCTCGGGCCTCTACGCCACGCGCGCCGCCAACGCCCCGACGCCGGATGACTACATCATCCTGCCGGAGATCATCTCGAAGGAGCCGCTGGGACCGGTGGTGCGCCACGGCGACAACCAGTTCGCCGACATCGTGCGCTGGTCGCTCTACGCCATGATCGAGGCCGAGGAGTACG
>NZ_SCUT01000032.1 GCF_004297265.1 Reyranella sp. | reverse complement strand
CCACTCCTTCGACTTCAACGGCGAGAAGCTGGACTTCAGCGCGGTCGCGGCGATCCACTCCTTCTCGGACTTCTCGACCTACGAATGGGATCCCCTCGGCCTCGGCTACAACTCGACGACGCTGTTCTACACGAGCGGCGGCACGACCAGCGCCATCACGCTGATCGGCGTGCAGACGGCGAGCCTGTCGGACGCAGACTTCCTGTTCGCCTAGGGGAAGCAGCCGGTTTCGTCCACTCCGCTTCGCTCCGCTCCGGTCGGGACGACGTGGGAGCTAGGCCTCCATCAGCGCGGCGATCTCTGCGCGGACGCCGGCCGAGCGGCGATAGTACTGGTGCGAGCCGGCGAAGCCGGTGTCGTAGTCGGCGAAGCCGCTGCAATCGACCCTGCGGTAGGTGGCGGGTGGGAACAGCGTGGCGTCGCCACCGCCGCGCGGCCCGTCCTGGCCGAGGCGGTGGCAGAAGTTCAGCGTCTCGGAGAGCTTGTCGAGCACCTGGTCGCGCCGGTTGTGCAGGAAGGTGATGCGGCGGCCGAGCCGCGAGAGCGGCGCCAGGCTGTTGGTCACGGCCGCGTCGAAGGCATCGTCGACGATGTCGGCCGCGGCCAGGAAGATGTGGTCGAACATCCCGGCATCGCCGTTGCCGTTCGCGAACCAGGCCTGCACCGCCGCCTGCAGCGCGAGGTTGCCCATGCTGTGGGTCAGCAGGAAGGTCCTCCGTCCGTTGGCGCGTGCCTTCTCGAGGATCGGCAGCAGGTTGGCGAAGAAGCGCATCAGCGCCAGGCCGGAGCCGCCGGCCATCCGCTGGTCCGCGCGGTAGGGCAGGGTCGGGAAGGGAACCGTCAGCAGCTGGCCGCGCGAGGGCCAGCTGAAGGTGACGACCGCCGTGTCCGCGTCGCCCACGCCCGACTGGGCCAGCCATTCCCGGTTGAAGGCCGCGCGCGTCAGAGCATCCTCGAAGCTGTTGGCGAAGCCATGGATGAAGATGAGGATGTTGCGCCCGCCCTCGGCCAGGTCGTCGAACGCCGCCTGGCTGAAATTGCCCTTCTGCAGGTCGTTCAGCGAGCGGATGGCGCCGACCGTGTCGGCGGTGAGCCCGGCGCTGTCTACGAAGGCCGTGCCGTAGGTGACCTGCAGCGGATTGTCGGGCGCCGTCATGAAGAACGTGTAGTTCTCCGGCCGGTCCGCCGGATGGTTGGCGATCCTGTTGGTGGCGAAATAGACGGTGGTCGTCATGATCCTCTCCCCGCACGTTGCGTGCGAGCGTGATCGTGTGCGGATTCCTGTCAATGTGCATGGCTGCACATCACATCGCGGCGTTCGTTACCTGAGAAAGGGGACACGGCGATACCCTCTCAGATTGCAGCGAAATCCACAGCGCGATATGTGTCGAATGTCGGCACGCTGTTCCGGGGGCAGTTCGCTGCCGACGCAATGCCGGAAGTACAGGCTCTGTCATAGCCTGTCCGGTCTTGGGGGCAGCGTGGCGTTTCCGGCATTCATCGGACAGGCGACTTGCGGTGGCGAACCGGGCGACCGGTCGAACCGTCTTGCGACGTTCGTCATCTGCGGCCTCTCCATCGCGCCGATCCTCGCCCCCAACCATTTCCGCTTCGCTTTCGTCGCGTAGGACATAGCCATGCCCGGCACAGCCACGACCATCCTCATCGACGGCACGCCCACCGACGGCGCAGACCCGTGGATCGATGGCCTCGTATGGGGAGGTGCCTGGACGGATGACGACGGCGGCAAGGTCACAATCACCTATTCGACCCCCAGCGTCGGCTACCTGGAAGGCGAACAGTCCCTGAATTGGACACCGCAGGCGCTCGTGGCCCTCGGTCAAGCCCTGGCGCTATGGGAAAGCGTTGCAAACATCGACTTCGTCGAGGTTGAAAGTCCGTTTGCAGACGCCTTGTTCTGGGTCGGCACCCAGTCGCAGGCGGGCGGGCCGGGCATCCTCGGATGGAGTGAAGTTCCCGGATACACGGATCACGAACACCTCAACGTCTTGTTCAACGGGCAGGATCCCTCCTGGTCCGCGGGTAGCCTGGCCAAGGGTGGTGACGGCTTCGTCACGCTGGTCCACGAGATTGGCCATCTGCTCGGCCTGGCCCATCCGCACGACGGCGGAGCGGCCTGGGACGCGACCACCTTTCCGGGTGTCGACGCGCCATTCCACGACTACGGCGACGGCGACCTGAACCAGGGCATCTACACAGTGATGGGTTACAATTCGGGTTGGCCCGCGGCCCACAGCCCGAATTCGCCGAACTGGGGGTTCGAGGCCGGGCCGATGGCGCTCGACATCGCCGCAATCCAGGCGATCTACGGGGCCAATACGAGCTACGCTTCCGGCAACGACGTTTACGCACTGCCGACAGTCAACGGGGCCGGCACCTACTGGTCGACGATCTGGGACACCGGCGGTGTCGACACGATCTCTGGAGCAGGCTGGTCGGGCGACTCGTCGATCGACCTGCGGGCGGCGGCGGCTGGGAGCGATGGCGGGGGCTACGTCTCCCACGGGTACACCAGCTGGGGTGCAATGATACCCGGCGGCTTCACGATCGCCCGCGGCGTCGTCATCGAGAACGCGATCGGCGGCAGCGGCAACGACACGATCATCGGCAACGCGGCCGCCAACCGCCTCGAAGGCGGTGCGGGACGCGATACCCTGGACGGCCAGTCCGGTGCCGACACGATGGTCGGCGGCTCGGGGAACGACGCCTACTACGTCGAGAATTCCGGCGACGTGATCATCGAGCTCGATGCCTGGGCGGAGACGGATATCGTCTACTCGGTCGTCAGCTATGAACTGAGTGCGTACGTCGAACACCTGACGCTGACGGGAACCGCCTCCATCAACGGGACGGGCAATGCCGGGGACAACACGATCGCCGGAAACTCGGGCGACAACGTGCTCGATGGCGGCGGCGGAACCGACTATCTCTACGGCGGCAGTGGCAACGACACCTATATCCTCCGGGGAAATCAAGCCCATGCCATTGAGCTGGCTGGTGGCGGGATTGACACGATCCGCACCGATTGGGGCGGAAAACTCGAAGAAAACTTCGAGAACATGGAGCTTCTTGCCGGCGCCTAGTCCGCCGAAGGCAACGATTCTGACAATAGAATCGTCGGCAACGACGGCCCAAACACTCTCGATGGCGGGCTGGGCGATGACACGTTGATTGGCGGTCTCGGCAACGACTTTCTCGACGGTGGGCTGGGCGCCGACACGATGATGGGTGGCTTTGGCAGCGACACCTACTTCGTCGACAACCTCCTCGATGTGGTGATCGAGGAGGGAGACGACATCTACGACGCCTGGGATGAGATCTTCGTCGAGTTCACCTACTCGCTGGTGGGGCTGGACAAGGTCGAGCGCCTCAATCTCAGCCATGCCGGGACAGCCAATATCGACGCGACCGGCAACGACCTCAACAACGCGCTCTATGGCAGTGACGGCAACAATGTGCTCGATGGTCGTGGTGGCGCCGATTTCATGCTGGGAGGCGAGGGCAACGACACGATCTACGGAGGTGCCGGCGATGACCTGCTCGACGGCGGCGCGGGCAGCGATGTGCTGGTGGGAGGCGACGGCGCCGACGCACTGTCGGGCGGCGATAGTGCCGACTATCTGCTGATCGACGGTGCCGATACCGCCATCGATGGCGGCGCGGGCTTCGACTCGGCGTTCGTGCAGACCGCTACGCCGGTGACGCTGGACATGGGCGCCTCGTCGATCGAATGGGTCCAGGGCAATGCCGGCAACGACGTCTTCGACGCCGCGAGCCAGAGC
>NZ_SCUT01000031.1 GCF_004297265.1 Reyranella sp. | reverse complement strand
CCCGCGAACTGCTGACGACAGTCTGCATTCCTTGCCGTCGATTTGCCAGCGAATGGACATTTCGTGGTAGGTAAGCGTCGCTCCGCCGTCTGGATGGAACCATGCTGTAGGACAGGAACAGCACGCCGCTGGCGAGATCTTGTGCTTAGCTGGCGGCTGGACAGCCCAGCGTCGGGACGTTGACATCGACTCGGGCTTGGACGATCCAACACTGATGCAGCTTTTGAATGTCCACACTGCGATTTACAATCAATTCCGTGGCTCATCCGCTGGCCCGGCATTTTTCTTCCAACCTGCGAACGCAGACGCTTACGCAGCCTACTATACCTCCATGTACTTGGTTCAAGACACCGGCGAAGCCGTCATGTGTCACATGGCGAATGATTTCTCTGCGGATCCAATGCAGGCCTATCTGGAATTTTGGGGCATCATGCAAGCAATCAGCATCCAGCAGGGTGCCATCTTTCAGCTGCATGAGGCAGTTCCTGCCGCGACTGATGCGGCGCCTACGCGGCGGCGAGGCGCCGCGATGGATCGACGAGGATGAGCTCGCGAGCCGGCTCGAGGAGGCCGGCGGTATTGCCGTGATCGACGTGCGCATGCCGGACGAGTTCACCGGCCCGCTCGGCCACATCGCAGGCTCGTCGAACATGCCGATCGGCGAGCTTCCTGAGCGCTTGAGCGAGATCAAGGCGCTCAAGGACATCCCCGTGATCCTCGTATGCTGGACAGACAAGCGATCGGCCAACGCGGCGGCCCTGCTTCAGGGCGCCGGGTTCCGTGATGTTTGGGTGCTGCGCGGCGGCATGGAGCGGTGGAACCGAAGTGGCCGGCCGGTCGATGGCCGTGCCGCTGTCGCGTCAGCGTGACGGGCGGCTGCGGGTGGAGGCAAGAAGATGTTGAAAATCTCCAATGCCACTTACGGTGCGGCAAGCCTCGCCGCCGCCATGTTGCCGACCGGGGTGTGGGCGCAGGCGCCGTCGGATGCCGAAAGATATGGATATGGCCCACACATGATGTGGGGCGGAGGGTGGTACGGGATGATCTTCGGTCCACTGGTCATGATCCTCGTGCTCGCGGTGATCATCGCCGTTGCCGTGCTTCTCGTGCGCTGGCTCGGCGGACCGTGGCCAGGCAGCGCATGGCATCAGGCGCCGGGCCGCACGCCGCTCGACATCCTCAAGGAGCGGTTCGCCCGGGGTGAGATCGACAAGCAGGAGTTCGAGGAGCGCCGGCGCGTGCTCGGCGAATAATCGAAGCGCTGCCGCAGGAGCGAGGGTCAATGAAGACGCTGTTCATCCTCAACGAGCCGCCCTACGGCAGCGAGCGCTGCTACAACGCGCTTCGCCTTGCTCACGCCCTTTTTAAGAAGGATCCGCAGGCAACGGTCACGGTCTTTCTGATGGCTGATGCGGTCATCGCTGCGAAAGTTGCCCAGAAGACACCAGACGGCTACTACAACGTCGAACGCATGCTGAAGCGGGTGCTTGTCGGCAAGGGGCAGGTCCTTTTGTGCGGCACCTGCATGGATGCACGCAGCCTGGCCGAGGCCGAGCTGATGGCGGGCGCGCGGCGCAGCACTATGGATGAGCTGGCCGTCGCCACAGTGGAGGCCGACAAGGTACCGGTGTTCTGACCTGTCACGGACGGAGCCCGCGCATGGCATCGATCTACCTCGACTACAATGCTAGCACGCCCATCGATCTCGTGGTTTCGGCGGCCATGCGGCCGTTCCTCGCGGATGCCTTCGGCAATCCGTCGAGCGGGCACTGGGCCAGCACGCCGGCGAAGGCCGCCCTGGAGAAGGCACGGGGGCAGGTCGCAAGCCTGCTCGGCTGTGCTGCGGACGAGGTGGTGTTCACGAGCGGCGGCAGCGAGTCCAACAACCTTGCACTCAAGGGTGCGTTCTTCGCCCTCAGGCACAAGGGCGAGCACATCATCACTACTGCCGTGGAGCACCCGGCCATTCTCGGTCCTTGCCGCTTCCTCGAACGGCTCGGCGCCAGGATCACCTGGCTGCCGGTCGATCGCACCGGCCGGATCGATCTCGACGCGGTGCGCGGGCTTTCAATTACCCACAATAATTGTGCCGACCGTGGCGCCCAATCCGATGTCGGTGAGGCGCGACAGTCCACGCCACATGACGGTGTTTCCGGGTGGAGGATCGCTGGCACGTGCAAGATAGCCGCCGAGCCGGGCGATCTTTGTCAGGTAATGGGAGAGGGTTCTCCGCCGGCGCGGCTTTTGATCTTTATCCTTCACGAGATGATCGAGCAGACCGATCTCGGCCCCGGTCAGTGCGAGAGTTGGTGAGACATCGGGGCTCGAGCGGTTGAGCATCGTCATCCAAAAGACGCGCCAGCTCAGGATGCAGTAGACCGCGATCAGATTGGCCAGGCGCTGAGCGGTCCTGAGCTTCGCCTCCTCGGCTCGACAGCCCGATTTGAGGATCTTGTGGAATACCTCGATCTTCCATCGCAGAGCATACCAGTCGAGCTTCTCAATGGTATCCTTGCAAGACTGAACCGGCAGATCGGTGATCAGCTTCCAGTCGATCTTCTTTCTGTTCTTTGGTGTCCTGCGCTCCTCGGCGTGGATCACGGTCAACGTCAGCGCGGGATATCGTTTCTGCTTTCCGATCGGTGGCAGGACTCGAATCCTGCGATATCTGATCTCGAGAACTGCCTCGGCGGGATCACCATCGTTGTCCCTGACTTCGATGCGATGCAGTCCTTTGACGGTGACCTCGTCCATTTCGTCGGCGATCGTGTGATCGCCGTCTCCGGCCAGGCGGTCGACGCAGGTCCGCACTAGAAAATGCGTCCCGACCTCCTGTGCCGCGCAGAAGAGTTCGTAGATGTCACTCTCGCGATCACCGATATGGATGCATCGTCCCGGGTCGCTCAGCAATTCTGTCGATTGCTTGAGATTTTCCAGCCACCGGACGCTTTCCTTCTTCTCGATGGGAATGCGCGTCGGGTTAACCTTCTTCTTGAGCGCAGCGGTGCCCTTGAATTTCTTCCGGGTCCAGAATTTGACGGCCGCCAATCCGAGCGGAAGCCCCTCGGTCGTTACCGCCAGACTGGAATGCATCAGGATGCCGCAAACCGTGTGCGATCTCAGGCGACCCGCTTTGTCGCGGCCGCTGTTGATGGCCTTGGTGATGCCGATCGCTTCCGGTTTCTCCCTTTGATAACTGAACTCCGTCGTATCGTGAAGCACCAGAACAGACCCATGGGTGGCGGCTGTGCGATCACGCGTCGATTGAAGATGGCCGGCCAGGATGTCTGCTTCGCTAACCCGCCCGTTGGAGAAAAAGCGATAAGCCGCCTTGGCGTTGGTCCAATCCTGGCAGACCAATGGAATGCTTTGCCCCATGGCGCTCCCCATCTGCGCCACTAGTTTGCGCAGCCGCTTGCTGAGACGCTCGTCCGCAAGACTACAGCCGGCAAGTTCCCCATCAACCCAGGCGTTGGTTGTTCCATTCATGGGCACCGCTCCTCTGCGATTCGGTGCCACACAAGGAATCATGATCGATTCCTCTCATGCAACAGCTTATGCGCCCGTCGCGTTCCGCAATTGGTAGCTTTCTGAAGTCGCGTAAACGGTGCCAATGAGCAACATAGATTCAATCCCGCTATCGAACACGCACGATAGACTCAACCCGGATCGTCGATCCGATTCTTTGGTTACTCATTGCCGCGTTGACGCCGCGATTTCAGCAGGCTGATAATTGTGGGTAATTGAAAGGTGCGCGGGGCCATTACACCGCGCACCATCCTGATCAGCGTAATGCACGCCAACAACGAGGTCGGCACGGTTCAGCCCATCGCCGAGATCGGCCGCATCGCGCGCGAGCATGACGTCCTCTTCCACAGCGACGCCGCGCAGTCGGCCGGCAAGATCCCGACGAATGTAGACGAACTCTGGGTCGACCTGCTGACGATCGCCGGCCACAGGCTCTACGCGCCCAAGGGTGTCAGCGCACTCTATGACCGTCGCGGCGTCGAGCTCGAGCCGCTGATCCACGATGCCGGCCACGAGGGCGGCAGGCGCGCCGGCACCGAAAGCGCGCTGCTCGCTGTCGGTCTCGGCGCGGCGTGCGCACTGGCGCAGGACCTTGCGCCGATGGCCCGCGTGCGGGCTCTGCGCGACCGATTGTGGCGTGATCTGCAGAGGCACTTCGGCGACCGCGTCATTCTCAATGGCCATCCCGACCGACGCCTGCCGAACACGCTGAACGTCTCGTTCGTCGGACGCATCGGCGCGGAGACCCTTGCCGGATTGCACGGCGTCGCCGCCTCGACCGGCTCGGCCTGCCATGCCGGCCGGATCGAGCTGTCGCCCGTGCTGGCAGCGAAGGGCGTGCCACTCGAGATCGGCATGGGTGCCGTCCGCTTCAGCCTCGGCCGCTACACGACTGCCGACGAGATCGATGCTGTCGGCGAGCGGCTGTCGCACGTGCTCGCGAATGCAGCGTGAGGCCGCCAGACGCAAGCCCGCTCGAGGCGCTTGCGGCATCCTACGGGCGCTGGCGGCGCAGCCGGCTTGGCCGCATCACGGACTCGCTGGAGGAACGTCTCATCGTCGACCTCGTGGGGCCTGTCGAGGGCCTCAGCGTGCTCGACCTCGGCTGTGGCGACGGCGCCCTGGCATCCCGGTTTGCGCACCTTGGCGCTCGGGTCACTGGGCTCGACGCCGACTCGCGCATGTTGACCGCGGCGCGTCGCCGGGCGGAAATGGAGCAAATAAAGCTCGCGCTCGTTCTCGGCCGCCTCGAGGCTCTGCCTTTTCCGGACGCATCGTTCGATCGCGTCGTCGCGGTGACGGTCCTTTGCTTTGTTCGCGATGCTGATCGCGCCGTCGGTGAGATGGCGCGCGTTCTGCGGCCGGGCGGCCGCGTTCTCGTCGGCGAACTCGGCCGCTTCAGTCTATGGGCCGCGATCCGGCGCATCCGCGGCTGGCTCGGCGCCACGACCTGGAAGTTCGCGCGCTTCCGCACGGCCGGGGAGCTGCGCGCACTTGTGGAGGCGCACGGCCTCGTGGTCCACGGGCTGCGTGGATCGATCTATTATCCGCCGTGGGAAAGGGCGGCGAGCCTGCTCGCCCGTTGCGATCCGTGGTTTGCGCGGTGGACGACCGTCGGCGCGGCGCTCATCGCCGTGGCGGCGGACAAGCCGACGAGATGAATCGAAGACGGGACTCATTGCATCATGTCCCGAAAGCCGCATCAGCAAGCCGCCGATCCTCGCCGACAAGCATTACGCTGCTGCGTCGGCTTTCACGCCGGAAAACCTCTTGCGCGAGGCGCGGCGCCAGAAGGGCCTGCACCCCGCGGCCGTGCCGCCGGTGTGCGTTCTCGATCCGGACGGCGATCTTGTGCGCCGGCTGGTCGCTGACGGCGCGGCATGGCGTGATATGGCCAGGGCTTGCTACCACACGGAGCTCTATCGGAGTGTTCATGACGATATCGAGCTTGGCCTCGTCGGCTGTGCCGTCGGAGCGCCGTTCGCAGTGCTGGTCGCCGAACAGCTCTTCGCCTCCGGCTGCCACTTCCTGGTGAGCATGACCTCAGCGGGTCAGCTCAGGCCGCTGCGGCCGCCGCCCTACTTCGTGCTAATCGAGCGCGCGCGCTGCGCGACGAGGGCACGAGCTATCACTATCAACCAGCCGCAGAGTTCAGCACGGCACCGACCGGCATGCTCTCCCTCATGGCCGGCGCCTTCGATAACCTGCATGTGCCGGTCGAGCGCGGCGCAACCTGGACAACAGATGCGCCCTTCCGCGAAACCGCGGCGGCGGTCGAGGCGATGCGCTCGCGCGGGCTGCTCGCCGTCGAGATGGAAGCCGCCGCTCTCTATGCTTTCGCGACGGCGCGCGAGAAGCCGGTGCTCTATCGCTAGAGCGGTTTCCCGAAAAAGAGAGTCTGTAGGGATTCCCAAGCTGGAGGAAGCGTGATTCGATTCTCCCGGCCAATGTCGGGGGAATGATGGGAAAGCCGTACAGTCAGGATCTGCGGGAGCGTGTTGTTGGCGCGATAGAGGACGGGTTGTCGACGCGCCAAGCGGCGGCGCGCTTCTCGATTGGCATAGCGACGGCTGGAGCGTGGGGTCGGCTGAAGCGCTCCAAGGGCGACGTTCAGCCGGCCAAGCAGGGCAAGCCGAAGGGCTCGGTGCTCGATGCGCACGCGGACTTCATCCTGGGAGCGCTGAGGGAGACACCCGACCTGACCCTCGACGAGATGGTCGATCGGCTCGCCACCGAGCGCGATGTGAAGGTGGTCAGGACGGCGGTCTGGAAGTTCCTCGACCGTCACGACATGACGCATAAAAAAAGACTGCACATGCCAGCGAGCAAGAACGCCCTGACGTAAAGGCCTCCCGCCAGCGGTGGCTCGATGAGCAGCCCGAGCTTGATCCGCAGAGTCTGGTTTTCATCGACGAAAGCGGGCTATCGACCAAGATGGCACGCCTGCGCGGTTGGGCGCCGAAAGGCCAACGCTGCTACGCCGCCATCCCGCACGGGCACTGGAAGACCGTTACCTTCGTCGGCGGGCTGACGCTTGCCGGCTTCATCGCCCCGATGCTGCTCGACGGGCCGATGGATGGCGAGGTCTTCCGGGCCTGGTGCGAGCAGATGCTGGCGCCGACCTTGCGCCCGGGCAACATCGTCATCATGGACAATCTGGCCGCCCATAAGGTCGAGGGCGTCAGGCAGGCCATCGAAGCAAGCGGGGCAACGCTGCTCTACCTGCCGCCCTACAGTCCCGATCTCAATCCCATCGAGAATGCCTTCGCCAAGCTCAAGGCTCACGTTCGAAAAGCCGCCGCTCGAACCATCGTGGCCCTCGAAACCGCTGCAGCAGGCGCCCTCCAAACCTTCAAACCAGCCGAATGCGCAAACTTCTTCGCCCACGCAGGCTATGGCTTCAATTAACGGGAATCTGCTCTAGCTATGGAGGCGACCTTCTCGGCTCTCACCGACCCCTTCCCGTCCTCTGGAGCGGTCGCCGCCGCTTCCAGTGCGGCTAGATCCGGGCACTTGCCATTCGGTGCATCGCGTCTATCTCGTCAGGGCTAAGCCTGTAGGTAGCCCTTTGCGATGACCAAGCGTGCAGATGGCGAGACAATTCTCCAGATCAATGCGCGGTCGCCCGAGCATCTCGCCGAACTGGTCCCATATATGGACCCTGCTGCATCGGGCCCTAAGACAACAACGGTATCGAGGAAGCTCTGATTGCGAGCGTGGATGTCAGCTTTCTCCTTGTTGCTCAGCAGAGCACCTTGCAGCACGACTGCGCATGCCTTCCGCGTCATGACACTCGGCAGGTCGTTGAGGAAGTCGGTGAGAGAACGCACGGATTGCTGTCTTTCACGGTGCGACGCGAAAACGTTCGGTGGTCGACATCGCGCCCCGTGAGATGGACGATCGCATGCGCCAGCTGCATGACCTTGCTGAAAGTGTCTATCTGGGTGGGGGGAAGGGCAAGATAGCTCTTGTTGCCTTTCCAAGCAGCAGTCGCCTCGCGCTCCACCTCCGCAAAAGACGGATCCTCCAGAACATCAGGGATTGTCTCGCCGATTCGCCAGCTCGCTACGTCCGCAATCTCACCAGCCGGTGAACGAACAAGGAATCGATACAGCTTGTCTGCGTCGACAAGCCGAGCACGCGCGAACTCGCCGGTGAAACGGCCAAGCCGTGCCCTTTCAAGGACGATCCCGCCCGCCCGCTCCGCGTCGTGCAAGACGCGATGGAACTCGTCTTGCGCAGCCGGCCCGCCAACCCGTGTGTAGTCGATCGCCTGAGTGATATCGCGTGCACGCAGACTTGGTGTCTCGAAGCGGTCGAGCAACAGGTTTAGCAACTCTTCACCCGTAAGACAGCTACTCTGCTGCATTTTTGCGTTCATGCTGGACGCGCTCCTCGAAGAAAGAACGCGGCTTATGCATGGGGGTTTTCCCCGCGCAGGAGCTCATGGGCGCCCGGATGGAAGTGCTGAGGGGTGGCCTGAATGGCCCGACCGCGACGAATGATAGAGATCAGGGTATAGTCTCATGCTCATGTCGCTCTTGTGTTGTTCCGATTGGTACCCTGGGTTCGAGAAGCGCCCCTACCGCCTATCTCCGGTCGGGAAAAGGGCTACTGCTGCCGGATCGGTGCGACTCGTCGCGCCGGCTCATTCGTGACAGCGCTACGCAGGCAAGCCTGTGCTATGCACTGACGTATTCCCGTGGACTTCATCCTCACCACCAGCCAACGTCCCATGCAATCAAGCGCCCCCCGCGATCACGGCGGCGACATCGGTGTAGCCATCGCCCGGTTCGGCGGAACCGAGCAGGATTGGATCGACCTGTCGACAGGCATCAACCAGCAGCCCTACCCGCTACCGCCAGTCCCACCGGCGGCGTGGCATCGCCTCCCGACTCGCGGGGCAAAAGACCAACTCGTTGCGGCCGCGCGCGTGGCCTACGCCAGCGAGGCCCCGCTCGTGCCGCTGGCCGGCGCGCAGGCCGCGATCCAGTTGATCCCGCGACTTCGCCCGGCTGGCAAGGCCGCGGTGCTGGGACCCACCTACAACGAGCACGCGGCCGCTCTTCGCAGCCAGGGGTGGCAGGTCCACGAGGTGAGCAGGCTCGAGGCGCTCCGCGGCGCCGACCTTGCGGTCCTCGTCAACCCGAACAATCCCGACGGATGCGTCCATTCCCAGCATGACCTCGCCGCGTTGTCGCGCGAGGTCGGCCTGCTGGTGGTCGACGAGAGCTTCGCCGACCCGACGCCTGCCCTCTCGATCGCCCCGCAGGCGGGCGACGGACCGCTCGTCGTACTGCGTTCTTTCGGGAAGTTCTACGGCCTCGCCGGCGTTCGACTGGGTTTCGCCCTCGGCCCCGCCGATCTCATCCGCGACCTCGGAGAACTCGCTGGCCCCTGGGCTGTTTCAGGACCGGCGCTGACCGTCGGCGCCATCGCCCTGCGCGATGCGGCCTGGACCGCCGCGACGCGCACCCGCCTCGCGGCCGATGCCGAGCGGCTCGATTCGCTGGCGACCCATGCCCGATGGAAGCTGGTCGGCGGGACGCCGCTGTTCCGCCTGTATGATGCGGAGGACGCCATCGCCGCACAGGAGAGACTGGCGAAGCGGCATGTCTGGTCGCGCGTCTTCCCGTGGTCGCCACGCCTGGTACGCCTCGGCATCCCCGCGGGGGACGCCCACTGGCAGCGCGTGCAGCAGGCGTTCCGCGCCGGCAATTGAAGTGGAGGGCGACGGGCCATCGTAGTACGTCCTGCGCCGATGTCTCCCGAGATCGCCCTCGTCGCCATCGTGCTGGAAGCGATCGTTTCCTATCCCGACGCTCTCTATCGCGCGTTCGGGCATCCGGTGACCTGGATCGGCCGCCTGATCGGATGGTGCGACAGGAACTGGAACGACGAGAAGCAGGGATTCGAGGCGCGCCGGCTTCGCGGCGTGGCAACCGTCCTCCTCCTCCTCGCGGTCTCGCTCGCAACGGGACTGCTGCTGCAGTCGTTGCTGCCCGCGCTGGTGTGCGGCGTCCTGGGCTCGAGCCTGCTGGCGCAGCGCAGCCTCGACACGCATGTCGTCGCCGTCGCCCGGGCCCTCGAGACGGGAGGCATCGAAGCCGGGCGGCACGCGGTGTCGATGATCGTCGGCCGCGACACGCGCGACCTCACCGAAGCCGGCGTCAGCCGCGCCGCGATCGAAAGCCTGGCCGAGAACTTCTCCGACGGCATCGTCGCGCCTCTTTTCTGGATGGCCGCGGCCGGTCTTCCCGGCGCCATCGCCTACAAGGCGATAAACACCGGCGACAGCATGATCGGGCACAAGTCCGACCGTCATCTCGCCTTCGGCTGGGCCGCGGCGCGGCTAGACGACCTCGTGAACCTGCCTGCGTCGCGGCTAGCGGCGCTGTGGCTGGTCCTTGGGGCAGCGCTGCATCGGGGCATGTCGCCCGGCCGCGCCTGGCGCACCGTGTGGCGGGACGCTCGCCACCACGAATCGCCGAACGCGGGCTGGCCCGAATCTGCCATGGCTGGCGCGCTGGGCTATCGGCTGGCCGGCCCTCGATCGTATGACGGCGACGTCGAACAGGGTCACTGGATCGGTGACGGTCGCAGCGAACTGCGCGCCTCGGACATTCGCGAGGCGCTGCGGCTCTACAGGACAGCGTGCGTCATCCAGGCAGTCGCGCTGGCCGTGCTGTTCGCCCTCAGCGTTGCCTGAAGCGCGGGGCACGCGCCAGGGCAAGCAATCCGTCGCAATCGACATAGGCTTCCAGGTGGTCGGCGAGCTTGTCGAGCGTGGCATCGACCTCAGGCTCGTAGCGCAGATCGGACGGCTCTGCGCCGATGCGTTCAAGCCAGTATCGGCGCATACGGTCGTCCGTCAGCAGGCCATGTATGTAGCTTCCCGCGATGCGTCCGGTCGCATCGACGGCCCCGTCGCGCTGCCCTGAGGACAGGACCAGAAGGGACCCGGTGGCTCCCGTCGTCCGACCGACATGCATCTCGTACCCCTTGAAAGGGACCGCACCGTCGACCGAAGCGCCCTCGGTCTCGACCAGCACCTTGTCGCCCTCGAGCACCGTCTCGACATCCAGCCAGCCGAGACCCGGCACCGTTGTCGCGGGTCCCTCGACACCGGCGGGATCGGCGATGCTGCGTCCCAGCATCTGGTAGCCGCCGCAGATGCCGAGCACGTGGCCGCCGCGCCGCAAGTGTCCCTGCAGGTCGATATCCCAGCCCGCGTGTCGCAGCGCGGCGAGATCGGCGATGGTCGATTTCGATCCCGGCAGGATGACCAGCGCGGCATCGCCCGGGATCGCCTCGTGCGGCCGCACGAAGACGAGATCGACGCCGGGCTCCTGCTGCAGCGGATCGAACTCGTCGAAATTCGATAGGCGCGGGTACGCGAGCACGGCGATCTTCACCCGTCCGCCGCTGCCGCGACCGGGCAGGCCGAGCGCGTCCTCGGCCGGGAGCCGGCCGGCGAGCGGAAAATAGGGAACCAGCCCGAGAGGCTTCCAGCCCGTGTGGCGGGCGATGGTCGTCATCCCGTCCGCGAAGAGTGCCGGATCGCCGCGGAAGCGGTTGACGATGAAGCCGACAATCCGCGCCGCGTCTTCCGCGTCGATCACCACCTTGGTCCCGACGAGACTGGCGATCACGCCGCCACGATCAATGTCGCCCAGCAGCACCACGGGCACGCCGGTGGCCTGGGCAAAACCCATGTTGGCGATGTCGTTGCCGCGCAGGTTCACCTCCGCGGCGGAGCCGGCGCCCTCCACCAGGACCAGGTC
This sequence comes from Reyranella sp., assembly GCF_004297265.1. GTDB lineage: Bacteria > Pseudomonadota > Alphaproteobacteria > Reyranellales > Reyranellaceae > Reyranella. Next base: position 19,611 of record NZ_SCUT01000031.1, on the reverse strand, counting down.
GGACCGTGTCGCGAGCACCTCGAAGCTCTCGAGCACGGCCTGCATGAGGCGAGGCTTCAGTCCCTGGTACTCGCGCGCCTTGTAGGTTCCCACTACCTTGCCCTGGACCACGACCTGCGAGCCGATCTCGCTCTGGGGCTTCAGCAGGACGGGATTCATGTGAACGCTGAGCGGAACGCGGGCAGCCCGCGCCTGCAGCGCCTGCGCGCGCCCGATCTCGCCGCCGTCCGCCGTGACCGCGGCGTTGTTCGACATGTTCTGCGGCTTGAACGGACCGACCCGCAGGCCGCGCCGCACGAACACCCGCGCAAGGCCGGCGACGATCATCGACTTGCCGACGTCGGATCCCGTGCCCTGCACCATCAGGGCAAGGGTCAAAACTCGATTCCTTCCTGCGCCTTCACGCCGGCGGCGAAGTGATGCTTCACCAGGGTCATCTCGGTCACGAGGTCGGCGGCCTCGACCAGCTCGGGCGGCGCATTGCGCCCGGTGACGACAATGTGCTGGTCGGGACGCCGCGCCTTCAGGGAGGCCACGATCTTGGCCTTGTCGAGATGGTCGTAGCGCAGAGCAATGTTCAGCTCGTCGAGGACGATCATCCGGATCGCGGGGTCGGCCATCAGCCGCTCGGTCGCCGCCCAGGCCTTCTCGGCGGCGGCGACGTCCCGCGCCCGGTCCTGCGTTTCCCAAGTGAATCCCTCGCCCAGCGTGTGCCACTCGACTTGGTCGCCGAAGCGTTCCACAGCCGTCCGCTCGCCCGACTGCCAGGCTCCCTTGCCGAACTGGACGACACCACACCTGTAGCCGCGGCCAAGGGCCCGCAGCAGCAGCCCGAAAGCGGCCGTGGACTTTCCCTTGCCCTTGCCGGTGTGCACGATCAGCAGGCCCTTCTCGAGGGTCTTTCCGGCAACCTCGGCGTCCTGGATGGCCTTGCGATTGACCATCTTGGCCTTGTGCCGTGCGATTTCGTCCACTTCATTCGGCATGCTTTTGGCCTTTTTTAGCGGGTTTGACACCGGCGGAACGCCGAGGCTATCTGATGCCCGTGGTGGTGCGCCGTTACAAGCGCCCAGAGGGAATACCGGTGACGCCCTGCGGCCAAGCCGGAGCTGCCCCCGCAACTGTGAGCATGCAGTCCCGACCAACAGGCCACTGGCATTCGTGCTGGGAAGGCGGTCCGGGACACAGGCATGCGAGCCAGGATACCTGCCGCCACGAACAGGTCTGCTGCCGGAGGGGCAGCCAAGGAGGACGAATGACGACAGCAGTTGCGATTGGCTCGAGAAACCTCGAGCGCAGCGAAGCCCTCAAGGCCGCCCTGGTGGCCTTGGTGCTCGGCGTGGGACTGCTCTTTCTCACCGGCTTCGCGCAGCCGGAGGTCATTCACAATGCCGCGCACGACGTTCGCCACGGCCTGAGCTTCCCCTGCCACTAAGGGCAGGTCATGGTCGTCCGGGTTCTCAAGGTCGGCCTTCTGGCCGGGCTTCTGGCTGGGCTGTTGGTCGCCCTGCTGCAGCAGGTCGCCACCACACCGCTGATCCTCGAAGCTGAGACGTACGAAGCCGCGGGCAGTGCCGCGCCGGCTGCGCACAGCCATGACGGACATGGTCACGCGCACAATCACGGCGAAGGGTGGAAGCCCAAGGAAGGTCTGGAGCGCTTCGCCTTCACCGCCATCGCTACGATCGCCACCGCGGTCGGCGTCTCGTTCGTGCTGCTCGCCGCTATGCTGCTGGGCGGGGCCACGATCGACCGTCGCAGCGCGGTCGCTTGGGCGATCGGAGGTTTCATCGCCGTCGGCCTCGCCCCGGCGGCAGGGCTCGCGCCCGAACTGCCGGGCAGCGCATCGGGCGATCTGGCCGGCCGTCAGGCCTGGTGGATCGGGACGGCCGTCGCGACGGCAATTGCCCTCTGGATGCTGGCGCGCTTCGACAGGCCACTGGCGATCGTCGGCGCGCTGCTGCTGTTGATCGTGCCCCATGTCATCGGCGCGCCGCAACCGCATGCCTTCGAAAGCCGGGTTCCCGCCGAGCTGATGGCTCGGTTCGCGGCCCGTTCGCTGATCGTCCAGGGCGTTCTCTGGGCCTGCGCCGGCGCCGCCATCGGCTATCTCTGGCCCAGGACCGCCCGCCCGGTCGGCTGACGGCGGAGCATCGGATCGAAAACATGGTGAAGATTTTCGTCTGCGTTTCCTGCCGTCGCCCCGCGGCCGAGAACGGCGAGGAAGAGGTCCGTCCGGGGGAAGCGCTGGCCACCGCGCTAGAGCACGGGGTCGCCGCGCGATCGGCCGGCGACCGGGTCGCCGTGTGCCGCGTCGAGTGCCTCGCGGTGTGCGACCAACCCTACACGATCGCGCTCACGGGCGACGACAAATGGGGCTACGTGATCGGCAACATCGACGCGGATACCCATGCAGACGAGACGGTCGAAGCGGCGCTCAAGCTCGCCGCGGCGCCCAATGGCATCGTGCCACTGCGCGAGCGGCCGCCGTCCTTCCGCAAGGGCGTTGTCGCGCGCATCCCGCCACTGACCTTCGAAGGAAAGCGTCCATGACCAGCCTCGCCAAGGTGCCCTGCACGATCGTGACCGGCTTTCTCGGCGCCGGAAAGACGACCCTGGTCCGCCACGTGCTCGAGAACGCCGATGGCCGGCGCCTCGCCGTCGTGGTCAACGAGTTCGGCGACGTCGGGATCGATGGCGAGATCCTGAAGAACTGCGGCATCGAGAGCTGCACCGAGGATTCGATCGTCGAGCTGGCTAATGGCTGCATCTGCTGCACCGTCGCCGACGACTTCGTGCCGGCCCTGACCGGCCTGCTCGACCGGCCCCAGCCGCCCGAGCACATCGTGATCGAGACCTCCGGGCTGGCCCTGCCCAAGCCGCTGGTCCAGGCCTTCAACTGGCCGGCGATCGCGTCGCGGGTGACGGTCGACGGGGTCGTCGCCGTGGTCGACGGGTCCGCCGTCGCCGCCGGCCGCTTCGCCGACGATCCCGAGGCCTTGGCCCGCCAGCGCGCGGAGGACCCGTCGCTCGATCACGACAATCCGCTGGAGGAAGTCTTCGAGGACCAGATCCTGTGCGCCGATCTCGTCATCCTGAACAAGGCCGACCTGATCTCTGCCGGCGAGCGCCGACAGGTGAACGAGCGGATCGGCCAGACGCTGCCGCGGGCGGTCAAGGTGGTCGAGGCGGAGAACGGCAAGGTTCCTATCTCCATCCTGCTCGGCCTCGGCGCCGCGGCCGAGGGCGATCTCGCCAATCGCCCCTCGCATCATGACGACGAAGAAGACCACGATCACGAGGACTTCGAGACCTTCGTCCTCGACATCCCGCCGCTCGAGTCCCCCGCCGAGCTGACCGCCCGGATCGCGCGCGCCGCCGAACGGCACGACGTGCTGCGCGTGAAGGGCTTCGCCGAGGTCCGCGGCAAGCCGATGCGTCTTCTCGTGCAGGGCGTCGGCAGCCGCATCCAGCATCACTTCGACCGGGCCTGGAAGCCGGGCGAGGATCGCCACGGACGCCTCGTCGTGATCGCCGAGAAGGGGATCGACCACGCCGCGGTGCGGGCCGACCTGCTGGGCTGAACCATGCATGTGCTCGCGACACAGTTGGCGGGCCTCGATGAGGCAGACCAGGCGGTCGATCTCGGTCACTCTCCGGCTGACGTCGTGGTGTTGTCGTTTTCGGACAGCGACCTGTCCGCGCTCGCCGTGGCTTGGCCGCTCGATGCCGACCGGCTGCCGGGGCTGCGCCTGGCCAGCCTGAAGCGGCTGCGCCATCCCCTATCTATCGATCTCTACGTCGACACCGTCGCCTGCAAGGCCCGCGCCGTCATCCTGAGGTGCCTGGGCGGCCTCGACTACTGGCGATACGGGGTCGAGCGGCTGGCCGACATTGCCCGCGACAAGGGCATCCTGTTCGCCGCCCTTCCCGGCGACGGCCGGCCGGATCCGCGACTGGCATCGGCATCGACGATGCCGCCGGATTCGCTGGCGCTGCTCGACGGCTTCTTCCAGGCCGGCGGCGCCGACAACATGCGCCAGGCGCTGCGGCATGTCGCCACCCTGCTGGGCCTGCCCACGCCCTGGACGCCGCCCGTCACGGTGCCATCGCTGACCCTCACCGCCGAGCCGCGCGGCGACCGGCCGAGGGCGCTGGTCGTCTACTATCGGGCCAACCTGGTGGCGGCCGACACGGCGCCGATCGACGCGCTCGTGGCGGCTCTCGAGGTACAGGGCCTGGCGCCGATGGCGGTCGCGGTCACCAGCCTGAAGGACCCGGCGGTCGAGGCGCCGCTCGCCGCCCTGATCGAACGGCACAGGCCATCGATCATCCTCAACACGACCGCCTTCTCCGCCCTGCGCAAGGACGACACCACGATCCTCGACCGGGCCGACGTCCCGGTCCTGCAGGTGGTGCTGTCGGGCAGCGACGAGACGTCGTGGCGCGACTCGCCGCGCGGCCTGTCGCCCAGCGACATGGCCATGAACGTCGTGCTGCCGGAACTCGACGGCCGGCTGCTCACGCGGGCCATTTCCTTCAAGCAGGAACAGCAGGCGGACGCCCGGCTCGAACACGCCAGCGTGCGGCACGCGCCGCTGCCTGACCGCGTCGACTACGTCGCCCGGCTCGCGGCCAACTGGGTCCGGCTGGCGACGACGCCCCGACCGGATCGGCGCGTCGCGCTGGTGCTGTCGGACTATCCCGCGCGTGGCGGTCGCGCCGGCTACGCGGTCGGCCTTGATACCGTGCAGAGCACCCTGGAAATCCTCGGCTTCCTGCGCGAGGCCGGCTTCGACACGGGTCCCGACGTCTGCCGCGAGTCCGATATCGTCGCCCTGCTGAAAGGCTCCCGGCCCTACCTCCGCTGCGGCAAGATCGTCGTCCTGCTGCAGCCCGATCGCGGCTCGGGATACCACGATATCGGCGCGACTCCTGCCGATGGCTATGTCGAGACCTACCGTTGGCTGCGCGACGACGAGAAGATCGACGCGCTCATCCACCTCGGCACCCACGGTACGCTGGAATGGCTGCCCGGGAAGTCCCTGGCACTCTCCGCGGCGTGCTGGCCCGAGCGCGTGCTCGGCCCGGTGCCCGTCGCCTACCCGTTCATCGTCAACAATCCCGGCGAGGCCATGCAGGCCAAGCGCCGGCTGTCGGCCGTGACCATCGGCCACCTCAATCCGCCACTCAGCAGCGCGGGCCTGCACGGCGCCCTGGCCGAGATGGAAGGCATCATCGAGGAATACGCGGCGGCCGACGGTCTTGACCGTCGGCGGCTGCAGTACCTCGAGGCCGAGATCGTCGATCGCGCGTGGAGCTCGGGGCTGGCCGAGGAGTGCGGTCTCACGAAGGGCGAAGCCCATCGCGAAGCCATCGCCAAGCTGGATGCCCGGCTGTGCGACATCAAGAACCTGTTCGTGCGCGAGCAGCTCCACGTCTTCGGCCGCGTGACCGACCTGCAGTACGAGGCCTGCGCTCGTGGCGAGCGCGCAGGCCTGCTCGCCGCGCTCGACGGCAGGCGGGTCGCGCCGGGACCGGCCGGCGCGCCGTCGCGCGGCCGCCCCGACGTGTTGCCCACCGGTCGCAACCTAAGTTCGATCGATCCCCGCGCCATCCCGACCCGCACCGCGCTGGCGATCGGCAAGCGCGCGGCCGACGAGGTGGTGCGGCGCTATCTCCAGGACCATGGCGAGTACCCGCGCGCCCTAGTCATCGACCTGTGGGCCTCCGCTTCCCTGCGGACCGGCGGCGACGATCTCGCGCAGGCCTTCAGCTATCTCGGCGTGCGACCCGTCTGGAGCGGCGACTCGGGCCGCGTGACCGGCATCGAGATCCTGCCGCCCGCCGTGCTTGGGAGGCCGCGCATCGACGTCACGCTGCGCATCTCCGGCCTGTTCCGCGACATCTTCGAGAGCCAGATCGCCCTGTTCGACCTCGCGGTGCGCCGCGTCGCCGCGCTGGACGAGGACGCGTCGGACAATCCGCTGGCCGAAGCGGCGCGCAAGGGCGAGGACCTCGCGCGCGTGTTCGGCGGCGCACCTGGCAGTTACGGCGCACAGGCCGGCGACCTGGCCCTCGACGGCACCTGGCAGACACGCTCCGACCTGGGCGAAGCCTACCTGGCGGGCGCCAGCCATGCCTATGGCGGGGCCGACGCCGGCCGCGCCGCACCGGAGACGTTCCGCCGCCTGGTGTCGGGGGCCGACGCGCTGGTCCATCCGCAGGACGACCGCGAGCGCGATGTCCTCGACGGCGATGGCGTGGCGGATTTCGCCGGCGGGTTCGCCGCCGCCGCCGCCCACCTCGGCAACGATCCCGAACTCTACCATCTCGACACTAGCCAGCCGGACACGCCCGCCGTGCGCCGCCTGTCGGAGGAAGTTGCCCGCATCGTGCGGGGACGACTGACCAATCCCCGCTGGATCTCGGGCATGCTCACGCATGGGCACAACGGGGTCGGCGAGATCGCCCAGGCCGTGGATGCGCTCTTCGCCTTCGCGGCGACCGCCCAAGTCGTGCCGGCCTCCCTGTTCGATGCGACATACGCCGCATTGATCGCCGACGAGGCGGTCTTTACGGCCATGCAATCTGCCAATCCCGCCGGTGCCGACGCCATCGTCGAGCGCCTGCGCGACGCGCAGGCACGCGGCCTCTGGGTCACGCGCCGTAACTCCTTGAGTGTTTTATGACTTTTGCCGTCAAGGGATGGTGCCCCGGCGCCCTGCGGCCAATGCAGAGCGGCGACGGCCTGATCGTCAGGGTGAGGCCGTGGAACAGCACGCTCTCGCCCGTGCAGGCGCGCGGCATCGCGGAAGGGGCGAGGCGCCACGGCAACGGGCTGATCGACCTGACGCAGCGGGCCAACCTGCAGCTGCGCGGCGTGACGCCGGAGGCCCTTGTGCCGCTGCAGGAGATGCTGGACCGGCTGGGTCTGCTCGACCGGGACCCTGCGGCCGAGGCGATCCGAAACGTCATGGTCGGACCTTTCGCCGGGCCGGCGGCGCGCACGCTGGCGGCCGACCTGACCGAGGCGATCTTGGCGGACCCGCGCCTGCGCGGCCTGCCGGCGAAGTTCGGTTGGCTGGTCGACGACGCGGCGTGCCCGACCATTCTCGACCGGCGCGGCGATGTCATGCTCTGCCTGCTGAAGCAGGGTGTCGCCGTGCGCGCACACGGCGCATGGCTTGGACTCGCGGACCGTTCGCAGGCCGTCGCCGCTGCCGTCGATGTCGCGGCGGGGCAGCATCCCCGCCTCCCGCCGCTGGTCGCCCCGCCCGCCTGCCGGCGCCCGCCGCCCGGCATGACCGCGCCCTTCGGCCGGCTAAGCGCCGACCAACTCTCCGGTGTCGCCGACCTCGCCGACCGTGCTGGCGTGCGCGAGATCAGGATCGCGCCGTGGCGCTCGCTCTACATCGACGGCCCGATGGCCGAAACGACGGCCCTTGGGCTGGTCGTCGATCCGAATGACCCGATCCTGGGGATCGATGCCTGCCCGGGCGCGCCGGCCTGCTGCTCCAGCACGGTCGATACGCGACGCGACGCGCGACGGCTGGCGGACAGAGGCTTCGACGGCACCATCCATCTCTCCGGCTGCGCCAAGGGCTGTGCCCGGTCGGCCGCCGCCGATCTCGTCCTGGTGGGCATCGACGGACGCTACGGCGTGATAAGGAACGGGACCCCGCACGATCCCGTGCTCTATACGATGGCGCCCGAAGAGCTATGACCCCGCACGACTACACCCGGGACGGCGACGAGATCTATCGCCGGTCCTTCGCCATCATCCGATCGGAATCGGAACTGGCCCGCTTCTCGCCGCTGGAGGAACGCGTCGCCGTGCGCATCATCCATGCCTGCGGCATGACCGAAGTGGCGCGCGACATCGTCATGTCGCCGACCTTCGCCGAGCGAGCCCGCGCGGCCCTGCTGGGTGGGGCGCCGATCCTCTGCGATGCGCGCATGGTCGCCAATGGCATCACGCGGGCGCGCCTGCCTGCCGCGAACGACGTGGTCTGCACCTTGGGCGAGCCGGGCGTACCTGACCTGGCGAAGCGCCTCGGCAATACGCGCACGGCAGCCGCACTCGAGCTGTGGCGCGACCGCCTCGCCGGCGCCGTCGTGGCCATCGGCAATGCGCCGACGGCTCTGTTCCGCCTGCTCGAGATACTCAACGAGGGCGCCCCGGCACCGGCGGCGATCATCGGCCTGCCGGTCGGCTTCGTCGGCGCGGCCGAGTCGAAGGACGAACTGGCGGCGGATGGCCGGGTTCCCTTCCTGGTCGTGAAGGGACGAAAGGGCGGCAGCGCGATGGCGGTGGCCGCCGTCAACGCGCTGGCGAGCGACGTGGAATGAGCGCGCTCGAGGCCCTCGCCGGCGCCGCGTCGCCCGGCACGCTGTACGGCATCGGCGTCGGTCCCGGCGATGTCCGCTATCTCACCCTGCGCGCCGCCGGCCTGGTCGGCTCGGTGGATGTCGTGGCCTACTTCGCCAAGCGCGGACAACCCGGCAATGCCCGGCGCATCGTCGAACCGCTGATCTCGACGGGGCGGCATGAGCTGCGCCTCGAATATCCGGTCACCGAGGAACTGCCGGCGGACGGCCTCCCCTACCAGCAGCAGATCGGCGCGTTCTACCGCGAGAGCCGGCAGAAGCTCGCCGACCTGCTGCAGGGTGGCGCCTCGGTCGGTCTGCTGTCCGAGGGCGATCCGTTCTTCTACGGCTCCTTCATGCACATGTGGCGGCGACTCGCCCCGCTGTTCCCCGTCGAGGTCGTGCCGGGTGTGACCGGGATGTCGGGCTGCTGGACGCGGGCCGGCACGCCCATCACCTGGGGAGATGATATGCTGACCGTGCTGCCTGGAACGCTGGGCGAGGCCGATCTCGCGGCGCGCCTCAAGTCGACAGACGCCGCGGTGATCATGAAGGTGGGCCGCAACCTCGCGAAGGTGCGCCGCGCCGTCGAGAGTGCCGGCGCCCTGTCGCGGGCGGTCTATGTCGAACGCGGCACGATGCCGGGCGAGCGCATCCTGCCGCTGGCCGAGTGCACCGACCTGCGCGGCCCTTACTTCGGCATGGTCCTCATTCCCGGCAACGGGAGGCAGATTTGACCGTGCGTCCGCCAGGTTCCCTGGTGATCGTCGGGACCGGCCCCGGCGACCCCGATCTCATGACGCCCGCGACGGCGGCGGCGATCGCGGGAGCCACCGACCTGGTCGGCTACGGTCCCTACCTCGATCGCGTCCCGGCCCGCGGTGACCAGGCACGGCACGCCTCGGACAACAGGGTCGAGCTGGATCGGGCCCGCCTCGCGCTCGACCTCGCCGCGAAGGGCCGGCACGTGGCCGTCGTTTCGGGCGGCGATCCCGGCGTCTTCGCGATGGCAGCCGCCGTCTTCGAGGCGGTCGAGGAGGGCGATCCGCAATGGCGTTCTCTCGACATCCGGGTCGAGCCCGGCGTTACCGCGATGCTCGCGGCGGCGGCAGCGGTGGGTGCGCCGCTCGGCGGCGACTTCTGCGCCATTTCGCTGTCGGACAATCTCAAGTCCTGGACAACGATCGAGCGCCGCCTGGCAGCGGCCGCGGACGGCGACTTCGTGATCGCGCTGTACAATCCCGCGTCGCGCGCGCGACCTCACCAGCTGGGTGACGCGCTCGACCTGCTGCACACCCGCAAGCCGGCCACCACGCCGGTCCTGTTCGTGCGGGCTGCCGGGACGCCGGGTTGCACGGTGATCGAGGCGACGCTGGACACCGTGGACCCAGCCAAGGCCGATATGCGTACGCTGGTCATCGTCGGCGCGAGCGCGACGCGCCGGGTCGGCCGCTGGTTCTACACGCCGCGCCGCGAAGGCGCCCGGCCCTCGGCCAGCAAGCCCAAGGCATCCTCCGGGCTGGCAACGACATGACCCGTCGGTTTGTGCGGTCGCGCCACCATGATCACCGGCAAGCCGAGATCGCGCGCGGCCTCGACCTTCGCGAAGGTCGCCGATCCGCCGGAGTTCTTGGTCACGACGATGTCGATCCGTTCCGTCGCCAGCAGGGCGCGCTCGGCGGCGCGTTCGAACGGTCCACGCGCCTGCACGAGCCGGATGTCCGGCGGCAGCCGCTCGTCACCCGGCAGGTCGATCACGCGCGCCACGTAGTGATGCTGGGGCGCTGCGGCGAACGGATGGAGTTCCTGGCGCCCGACGCCGAGGAAGACGCGGCGCGGCGCCGGGCCGAGCGCCAGGGCTGCCGCGTCGGCGCTACCGACGTCGCGCCAGTCGTCTCCGGCCACGGCCTGCCAGGCGGGTCGCACTACCGAGACCAGGGGCAGGCCGACCCTGCGGCAGGCCTCGACCGCGTTGGCCGATATCCGGGCGGCGAAGGGATGCGTGGCGTCGATCACCGCTTCGATCCGCTCGTTGGCCAACCAGTCTGCGAGGCCCGCCGGACCGCCGAAGCCGCCGACTCGCGTCGCGATCGGCTGCGGCTTCGGCGATGCCGTCCGGCCGGCCAGCGAGAGCGTCGCATCGAACCGCGCGTCATCCACCAGGAGACGCGCCAGGATCGATGCCTCCGTCGTGCCGCCGAGAACGAGAATGCGCATGGCTGAGCCGCGACACTGCATGACGGGTCGCTGGCTGTCCATCATCGGCATCGGCGAGGATGGCATCGACGGCCTGTCGCCAGTGGCGCGCAGGCTGGTCGCCGATGCCCGACTGGTGATCGGCGGCGCCCGTCACCTCGAGCTCGCGCAGGACCTCGCGACCGGGCGGCAGATGCCGTGGCCCAGCCCGATCGCCGGCGCCTTGACCGAGATCGAGGCGCATCGCGGTCAGCCGGTCGCCATTCTCGCCAGCGGCGACCCCTTCCACTTTGGCGTCGGCGACATGCTGATGCGGCGTTTCGATGCCGAAGAGATGCTGTGCCATCCGGCACCCTCGGCCTTCAGCCTGTCGGCGGCTCGGCTCGGCTGGTCGTTGCAGGGCGTCGCGACGGTCAGCCTGCATGGCCGGCCGCTCGCCGGCATCGTTCGCCACCTGCAGCCGGGCGCCCGCGTGATCGCCCTTGCCTGGGACGGCCAGACGCCCGGCGCGCTGGCGCGACTGCTGACCGAGCGCGGCCTGGGCAAGACGTCGATGACGGTGCTGGAGCGGCTGGGCGGGCCGGAGGAGCGGGTTCGACGGGCGACGGCAAAAGGCTTCGACCTCGCGGGCGTCGATGCACTGAACACCATCGCCCTCGATATCGTCGTCTCGCCCGGCGCGACGATCGTCGGCCTCTCGCCCGGGCTCGACGACGGCCTGTTCGAGAACGACGGGCAACTGACCAAGCGCGAGATCCGCGCCGTGACCATCGCGGCGCTGGCCCCGCGTCACGGCGAGCTGCTCTGGGACGTCGGCCTCGGCGCCGGCTCGGTCGCCATCGAATGGCTGCTGCGTCATCCATCACTGCGCGCGATCGGCATCGAGGCGAGCGCCGATCGCGCGGCGCGCGCCGCCAGGAATGCGACACAGCTCGGCACGCCCGACCTCGAGATCGTGGAGGGGCGCGCTCCGAACGCATTGCGCGGCCTCGCCGCGCCCGACGCCGTGTTCATCGGGGGAGGCCTATCGGACGAAGCGACGTTCGAGACGGCCTGGGCCGCGTTGAAGCCGGGCGGGCGGCTGGTCGCCAACGCCGTGTCGCTGGCCAGCCAGGCCCGGCTGATCGACCTGTTCGGTCGTCACGGCGGCGAGATCGTCCGGCTCGACGTCGCCCGTGCCGGCACGGCGGGCGCCGGCACGGTGTTCGTCTGGCGCCCGGCCGCGCCCATCGTGCAATGGCGGGTGAGCAAGCCATGATCGCCGCGGGTGTCGGAAGCCGGCGCGACGTCAGCGCCGAGGAGATCGAGCGCGTGGTGCGCCTCGCGCTCGAGACCTTCCGGATCCCGGCCGCGTCGGTCGACGTTCTGGCGACCGAGGCGGGCAAGTCGGGCACCGCGGCTTACGTCGAGGCTGCGCAACGGCTCGCGGTGCCGCTGCTCGGCGTGTCCTCGGCACGGCTCGGCGAGGTCGCCGACCGCGTCATCACCCCCTCTGCCCGCGCCTTGGCGACCAAGGGCGTCCCGTCGATCGCCGAGGCGGCCGCCCTCTGCGCGGCCGGCGCCAAGGCCCGCCTCCTCGGCGCCCGCGTCGCGACCGCGCGCGCGACCTGCGCCATCGCCATCGGGAATGCATCATGACCGTCCATTTCATCGGCGCCGGTCCCGGCGCCGCCGACCTGATCACGGTACGGGGCCGCGACCTGATCGCGCGATGCCCCGTCTGCCTCTACGCCGGCTCGCTCGTGCCGAAGGCGCTACTCGACCATTGTCCCCCCGGCGCGCGCATCATCGACACCGCGCCGCTGTCGCTCGACGAGATCGTGGCCGAGTGCAAGCGGGCCACGGCCGAGGGCCACGACGTGGCGCGGCTGCACTCGGGCGATCTCTCGATCTGGAGCGCCTTCGGCGAACAGGCCCGCCGCCTCGAGGAGGAGGGCATCGCCTTCACCGTCACGCCGGGCGTGCCGGCGTTCGCCGCCGCCGCGGCGGCCCTGCGCCAGGAGTTGACGCTGCCGGAAGTGGCGCAGACGGTCGTACTGACGCGCACGTCGGGGCGTGCCTCGGCGATGCCCAAGAGAGAAGATCTGAAGGCCTACGCGGCCACCGGGGCGACGCTCGCCATCCATCTGTCGATCCACGTGCTGGGCCGCGTAGTGTCCGACCTCATGCCGTTCTACGGCGCGGACTGCCCGGTGGCCGTGGTCTACCGCGCCAGTTGGCCCGACCAGCAGATCTTTCGCGCGACACTGGGGACGATCGAGGCGGAGGTGCTCGCCCGGCCGATCGAGAGGACCGCGCTGATCGTGGTGGGACGCGTGCTGGGCGCGCGCGACTTCAGGAACAGTGCCCTGTACGACGCAGACTATCAGCGACGTTTTCGGCGCTCATCATGATCCTCACCGACCAGCCGCCCGGTCCGGTCGAAGACGGCCGTGTCGATCTCGATCTCGCTGCCCCGGAGCACGTCGAGGGCCGTCTTGCGGGCAGCCCGCGCCACCAGCTGCCCGACCGGGACGCCGCACTGCTCGGCGTCCTGGAGAACCTGCAAGGCCGAGTTCGCGTGCCGACAGGCTTCGACGAGGTGCCCGGGGGCGCCGGCCTCCTGCAGCAGGCCGGCCAGCCATTCCCTGTCCACCTGCCCCGCCTTCGAATGGAGATCGAGCAGGCCCTGGCCGAGCTTCGTCATCTTGGCGAAGCCGCCGGCGATCGTGACGCGCTTGACGGGATGACGGCGCAGGTACTTCAGCATGCCGCCGACGAAGTCGCCCATGTCGATCAGCGCACCGTCGGACAGGCCGTGCAGCCGCTGCACGGCCGCCTCGGATGTCGACCCTGTCGCGCCAGCGACGTGATCGAGGCCGGTCGCGACCGCGACGTCGATGCCCCGGTGAATCGAATGGACCCAGGCGGCGCAGGAGTAGGGCACGACGATCCCCGTCGTGCCGAGAATCGACAGGCCGCCGACGATGCCAAGCCGGCCGTTCATGGTCTTCGCGGCAAGCGCAAGCCCGCCGGGAATGGAGATCTCCACGATCACATCGCCCCTGCCGCCGAACTGGCCTGCGACTTCCGCGATCGCCTGCCGCATCATTTCGCGCGGCACGGGATTGATGGCCGGTTGGCCCGGCGCGATAGGCAGGCCGGGCTTGGTGACCGTGCCGACGCCCTCGCCCGCCCGGAACACGACGCCGGAACCCGCCGGCGCCAGACGCACCGTGGATTGCACCAGCGCGCCGTGGGTGACATCGGGATCGTCTCCCGCATCCTTGACCACGCCGGCGCGGGCCGCGCCCTCCGGCAGGAGCTCGGCGCGGGCGAGTGCGAACGAAATCCGGGCGCCCGACGGAAGAGCGATCGCCACTGGATCGGGAAAGCGACCGGTCAGCAGGGCTTCGTAGGCCGCACGGGTCGCCGCCGTGGCGCATGCTCCCGTCGTCCACCCTCGCCGCAGGGGAAGCTCCGTCCCCTCTCCGCCTCTCTCGACATCCCCGCTCATGCTCTCGCTGCCTGACACCTTTCCCGAGTTTCCCGCGTTCCCGGCCGGCGAAGTATGGCTCGCCGGCGCCGGTCCCGGCGACCCTCGCCTGCTGACGCTGCTGGCCCTGCACGCCCTGTCGCAGGCCGAGGTCATCGTACACGACGCCCTGGTGGACAAGCGCGTCCTCGGGCTGGCCTCGCCGCGCGCGTCGATGATCCCGGTCGGCAAGCGCGGCGGCCAGCCGTCGCCCCGCCAGTCCGACATCAACACCATCCTGATCGAGCAGGCCCGCCTCGGCCACCGGGTGCTGAGGCTGAAGGGCGGCGACCCATTCGTCTTCGGGCGCGGCTGGGACGAAGCCATCGCGCTGGCCGAGGCGGGCGTGTACTTCCGCATCATCCCCGGCTTGACCTCGGGCCTCACCGCCACCGCCTTGGCGGGCATTCCCGCGACGACGCGGGACACCAACCCGGCGGTCGTCCTCGCCGCGGGCCATCGGGCGGAGGACGGAAGCTCGAAGGCCGACTGGGAGGCCCTCGGCCGACTGGGACAACCGATCCTGCTCTACATGCCGCTGCTGCAGCTCCCCGACGTGATGTCGGCCCTGCAGCGCGGCGGGCTCGCGGCCGAGACTCCCGCCGCCTTCATCCAGTCCGCCAGCAAGCCGGGCGCAAGGGTGGTCGAGACTACGCTCGCGCGGCTGGTCGACGATGCGGCGCTGCATGGCGTGACGTCTCCCACCATCGTGGTGATCGGCGTCATCGCCAGCCTGCGCAACCGGCTGGGCGGCTTTCTGGTGGACTGGCAATGACCCCGGGTGTCGTGATTGCCGCCACACGCTCCGGCGCCGGCAAGACGACGATCACCCTCGGCCTGATGCGGGCCCTGGTGCGGCGCGGCCACGCCGTGCAACCGTTCAAGTGCGGCCCCGACTACATCGATCCGGCCTTCCATGGCGTCGCCGCCGGGCGGCCGTCGTACAACCTCGATCACTGGGCCATGAGCCCGGACACGCTGGCGGTGCTGGTCGCCGACAACCCGGCCGACATCGCTGTGGCCGAGGGCGTGATGGGCCTGTTCGACGGCACCGGTGGCCGCGGAGCGACCGCCGATGTCGCGGCCACCATGGGGTGGCCCGTGGTGCTAGTCCTAGACGTCGCCGGTCAGACCGAGACCGCCGCCGCAATCGCCGCCGGGTGCGCTAACTACCGTCACGACGTGTCCATTGCCGGCGTGATCCTCAACCGCGTGTCCAGTTCCCGCCACCTGTCCCTCATCGCTCCCGCGCTCGCGAGGGCGGGCATTCCCCTGCTCGGCTCGTTGCCGCGCGATGATCGGCTGACCTTGCCGGAACGGCATCTCGGCCTGGTCCAGGTATCGGAAACTGGCGACATCGACCGCCGTCTGGACGCGTTCGCCGCCGCGATCGGGCAGGCTGTCGACCTCGACGCCATCGTCGGCGCCGCACGCCCCTCACGCGCCGGCGGCGCGGCGACCGGGTTGATCAATCCGCCGGGCCAGCGCATCGCCCTGGCGAGGGACATCGCCTTTTCCTTCGCCTATCCCCATCTGCTCGCGCACTGGCGGTCGGCGGGCGCCGAGATCATGCCTTTCTCGCCGCTCGCCGGCGACGCACCGCCGAGAGATGCCGATGCGATCTGGCTGCCGGGAGGCTATCCCGAGTTGCACGCCGGGACGTTGGCGCAGGCCACACACTTCCACGGCGGCCTGCGACGCGCCGCGGCCCGCGGCGTGCCAATCCATGGCGAGTGCGGCGGCTACATGGTCCTGGGCCAGGGTCTCGAGGATGCGCAGGGACAGCGGCACGCGATGGCCGGCCTGCTGGGGCTCGAGACATCCTTCGCGCACCGGCGACTCCACCTCGGCTATCGACAGGCCCGGCTACTGGCCGACGGCAGCCTCGGCAAGGCCGGAATGGAAATCCTCGGGCACGAGTTCCACTACGCCACCGTTGTTTCCGCGACGGATTTCCCGCTGGTCGATTGTCGCGATGCCGCCGGCGGCACCGTGGCGGAGGGCGGCGCGCGGCGCGGCTCCGTGTCGGGATCCTTCTTCCATGCCATCGCACGCAACCTGGAGCAGTAGCGCGATGGACCAGCCCCCGGCGTTCGACCTCGAGTTTCGCCGCAAGCTCCGCGATCTCGTAATGTGGCGGCACGACGCGCGCCGCTTCCGCAGCACGCCCGTGCCCGCGGGCCTCGTGCGGTCGCTGATCGAACTCATCGTGCATGCCCCGTCGGTGGGCCTCAGCCAGCCGTGGCGATTCGTGACGGTCGACGATCCGGCCAGGCGCGAGGCGATCGCGGTCAACTTCCGACGCGCCAACGACCGCGCCATGGAAGGCTACGAGGGTGAGCGGCGGGCGCGCTACGCCGGGCTCAAGCTGGCCGGACTGCAGGAGGCGCCGGTCCACGTTGCCGTCTACTCCGACGAGGAAACCGACGCCGGCGCCGGCCTCGGCGTGCAGACGATGCCGGAAATGTGACGCTACTAGGTGGTCGGCGCCGTGCAGACGCTCTGGCTGGCGGCGAGCGCCGAAAGCGTCGTGGTCGGCTGGGTGTCGACCCTCGATCCAGGCGAGGTGTCGCGCATCCTCGATGTGCCGCCGTCGTGGGAATTGGTCGCCTACCTCTGCATCGGCTGGCCGCAGGAGGAGCACCTCGATCACGAACTGGAATGACACGGGTGGGAACGGCGGCTGCCGACGAGGACCTGATCTTCTCGCGCTGAGTCCGGCGGGTGCGCGATCACGGCCCTGCGCACTTCCACTCGCGCGCCATCAATCAGCTACAGGAGACCGACGCCCATCTCGGCGAGGGATTCGCAACGCTCGCCGACTGTCCCCTGACGGCGGCGGGCACGTCGCTTTCGGCGGTCTTGCGGCGCGAGGCCGTTCGGGAAACGCATGCGGTTGCCACCTGAGTTCCTTCCCGAATCAGAAGCTGCCGCGCTGCAGGCCAGCAAGCCGACGACCTGGGCCCTCAGATTGATTTCGGTACGGAGCTCATCGAGCGACCGATGGCCTTCAAACACGCGCAGGCCTTGGACGACCTTCCGAAGATCCTCGTCGGACGCCAGCTCGAGATGCTCCCGCCAACATTTGCGCACCTTGGCAACGACACGAAGGCCTGCAAGCGTCAGAACGCAGGCATCGTTGCGTGGCGTAGAAAAGACGTCTCCTGCGTAGCATCGGAAGGACTGCCTAGGAGCGATGGCGCTTGGAGCATTGATAACAAAGAGAAAAATGCTTCAAGAGCCGCGCGCACGTCCCAAAGAGCCGGCGCCGGGCCCTCGAAAAACAACGTGCAGACAATCCCTTAGGAGCGCAGCGACGGCAGCGGGGCCACCCGCTTTATCTTGCAGTCCTAATCGGTGGGATGAGTCTGATCGTAAGCGTCCGAGTCTTGCACGACCTTCGGCGAGTGCATTGTCGTTCCATATCGGGTTCCTTCGTTCATGGGAGGTTCTCCGGTGGCAACGAAACATTTTGAAAATGCGGCACGTCGAGAATGGTAGGCTGTGCACATCGAGGCATGGCAACGCAGCGGCCTGTCGCAGCGCCGCTACTGCCGGACGCACCGCCTCACGGACACGACGTTCACACGTTGGCTGCGTGCGATTGCAGATGTGGAAGTGGCCAGGATCCGTGCGCAAAACGCCAGAATCCTTGCCGAAACCGAGCACGACGAGCGTCGCAGACGTCGCCAGGGGCGCCGGTTCAAGTTGTCCGAAAGCAAGCGCAACCAAGCGGTCCAGGCGTTCTGGGCGATGCATGTGGAGACACTGAACTGGAGCGGCATGACAGTCAGGGAGTATGCCGCGGCGACGAAGCTCTCGAAGCACAGTCTGCGCCGCTGGCGAGATCTGATCGACAGTGGCGAGGTTGCGATCGACTGGCGCGCCCGGCTTCATCCCAGTGCTCGCCCGAAAATAAGCAGCGGTGTTAGCAGCGCTGCTAAGGATCTCTCCGTCGAAACGGAGTTGACAGGACCGCCGACAGCCGAGCCGCCGTACGATCGGCGGTCAAACCGACGCAGCTTCAGCGATGAACAGAAGCTGGCGATCGTCATGGAGTCGGAGGCGCCTGGGGTGAGCGTGGCAGCGGTTTGCCGACGCCACGACATCTCCACCAGCATGGTGTTCCGTTGGCGCATCCAGCTCGGCTTCGGTGCAGAGCAACCGGCCAGGCTGGTGTCGGTCGCCGTGGCCGGGACGGAGAAGATGAGCGGCATGGGTGTCAACGGAGGTGCGCTCGTGCTGCAGGGTCTTCTTCCGGCTCCCGACGGCATGGCTGCGGTCGAACTGTACGACGGGCGCCGTGTGTTCGCACCTGAGGGTACCGATCCGGAGGCAGTTCGGGTGCACGTCGCCGAGCGGGAGACCGGGCGATGATGATCGTCCCCGCGGGCGTGAAAGTGCACCTGGCGCTTGGCTACACCGACATGAGGAAGGGCATGGACGGGCTTGCCGCGTTGGTTCAGGAGCAACTGAAGCGAGACCCCTTCTCGGGCCATCTGTTCGCCTTCCGCGGCAAACGGGCGTCGATCCTGAAGGTGTTGTTCTGGGATGGTAACGGACTGTGCCTGTTCACCAAGCGCATCGATCGGGGCGGCTTCGTGTGGCCGCGCCTGTACGAACCCGGCGGCGCGGTGACGCTCTCGCCGGCGCAGCTGGCCATGTTGATCGAAGGCATCGACTGGCGCTCGCCCGAGCGCGTCTGGAGACCTGCGAGAGTCGGCTGAAGCGATGCAACTCAGGCACCAGGAAGGGAAAGTTCTTGGTCCCTGACTCGAACAAAAGTAGAATCGGGCATGCGGCTCGATCTCGACAATCTGCCGTCCGACATGGCCCTGCTGCACGGTCTTCTCCGCGACATGGCGGCCGTCGTCGAGCATCGTGACGGCGAGATCGAGCGGCTTCAGACGATCATCAAACAGCTTCAGCGGACGCAGTTCGGCCGCCGTTCCGAGCGCCTCAATCCCGATCAGCTCGCCCTCGGTCTGGAAGATCTCGATAGCGATATCGGGCGCGCCGAAGCGAGCGGTCCGCACGTAGACGTCGAGATCGCCGACAAGCGGCCACGGCGCAAGCCGCTGGCCGATCATCTGCCTCGCGAAGAGGTTTTGATCGACGTGGCGAACGACGCTTGTCCGTGCTGTGGAGGTGTCCTGCACAGCATTGGCGAGAGCGTCAGCGAGATGCTGGACTGGGTTCCCGCCCAGCTCCGCGTGCTGCGCATCACGCGCCCTAAATACGCCTGTCGCTCGTGCAACATCGTGGCCCAGGCGCCCGCACCGGAACGGCTGATCGCCGGCGGGTTGGCGACGCCGGCGTTGCTCGCCCAGGTGCTGGTCAGCAAATATTGCGACCACACTCCACTCTATCGGCAAGCGCAGATGTTCGCCCGCCACGGCGTCGAACTGGAGCGCTCGACCCTTGCCGGCTGGGTCGGCGGCGCGTGCTGGTGGCTCGAGGCGCTGGACGATCGCCTGCGCAAGGACGTGTTCGCCTCCGATCATCTGTTCGCCGACGACACGCCGGTCCCG
>NZ_SCUT01000030.1 GCF_004297265.1 Reyranella sp. | reverse complement strand
GCACGAGTTCCGCGGCCTCGACCCGCGCCGGCTGAAGGAGGCGATGCGGCAGCCCCGCATCGTCGACCTGCGCAACATCTTCGATCCCGACGAAATGCGATCCCTCGGCTTTGCCTACGAGAGCATCGGCCGGGGCGGCAACCAGTCTCCGGGAAACGGCCCCGGAGTACCGTCCGCCCCGCCCGGCCCCTGACCGGGCCCTGACCGGCCCCGGGTTGGTCACGGCGCCGTGCGCCGGGGTCCCTTGACGTGACGGCCGGCGTACAGGTCAGATGACCTGTATTGACCCAACTCCTTGATTCGACTTGTCCGCCCGCGGAGGTGTGGTGAACCACGACGCCGATAAAGAAGCCGGCTACCAGCTTGGCAGCCGTGACGTAGGCAGTGTCGCCATCGAGGAAGTGCTGTGCCAGCCGGTGCCCGTCGGGCACCTGGAGACGCTCGTCCCGCGGACGTCGGTGGCATGGTCGATGACCTTCCCGGGGCTCGATTCGCTTCCGCGCTTCGAAGGCGTTTCCCGAAGGCTGCGGATCTGCATCGCCACGGAGGACATTGTCGGGCCTGTACGCAACGGAGGCATCGGCACGACCTACGCGGCCCTGGCAGAGTTTCTGGCCAAGCAGGGTCACGAGGTGATGATCCTCTATCTGAAAGGCCATGAAGTCGAAAACGAGACCCTGGATCACTGGGTCGAGCATTATGACAACAAGGGGATCAGGTTCGTTCCGGTACCGAACTACGCCCATGCCGACAGGTACTCCGCCGGCAACGATCGATGGATACATGCATCCTACAACCTGATGCGCTATCTCATCGCCTACCCTGCCGACGTGGTCCATGTCTCGGAATGGCGGGGAAGCGGCTATCTCAGCCTCCTGGCGAAGCGCCAGGGTCTCGCGCTCGACAACACCCTCTTCATCGTCAAGGCATCCTCGCCCTGGATGTGGAACAGGCTGTACGGCCTGCAGCCGCTCGAGCGCCTCGACGATCTGGCGAGGGTCCACGGCGAGCGGCGCAGCGTCGAACTGGCCGACATGGTCATCGGCGGCAGCCTGCATCTTCTGCGCTGGATGCTCAGTCAGGGCTACGCCATCGCCCCCAACACCACCTTCGTCCAGCCGAACGTGGCGACATTCGATCACCTCGCCCCGCTGCAGAGCCGTCGCGGATTGGAGTATGGCACGCGCCATCCGATCGACGAGATCGTCTTCTTCGGAAGGCTGGAGGCGCGCAAGGGTCTGTTGATCTTCATCCAGGCCATCAACCGCATGTTGCGGGAGAACCGGCCGCTTCCAAAGGTCATATCGTTCCTGGGAAAGGCCGGTTCCTCCCTGACGGAACGCAACGGCGAAAGCGTCCTCGAGTTCATCCGGGCCGAAACCGCGACCTGGCCCACGAAGATCGAGATCCACACCGATTTCCAGCAGGTCGAGGCGCTGGAGTATCTTCTGGCCGGCGACCGCCTCGCGGTGATGCCTTCGATCATCGAGAATTCGTCGCTTGCCGTCTACGAAGCGGCGATCTGCGGGATCCCCTTCGTCGCCTCCGACTCCGGCGGCACACCGGAGCTGATCCTGCCATCCGATCGGCCCCACGTGCTCTGCCCGGCCCATCCGGTCTTCCTTGCTCAAAAGCTCGTCGAGGTGATGCAGCAGGGCGGGTATGTCGCCGCGCCCAGTTTCGACAATGCCGTGAACCTGGAGCAATGGACGCGGTTCCACGACGATCTCGGCCGAGGCCTGCTGCAGCACTTGCTGCCGCGGCGGCCGGCCAGACCGAGTGGCCCCGCCGCCAGCATTTCCGTCTGCATCTATCACATCGACGACGACGCCCGCCTGATGACGACGCTGTCATCGCTGCCCAAGGATCATCCCATCGAGATACTCGTCGCGATCGACACCGATGATGCTTCCGCCGTGCAGCGCGTGACCTCCGCCGTCGACGACGCGGGCTTGCGGGTGAATGTTCTCTCGGCCTTCGATCTCGGTGCCGGTGCGGCGTTCAATCTCCTGGCCGCCGCAAGCCGCGGCGATCGCCTGCTGTTCATCTGGTCGGGTACGCTTTTCCGAGCGGATGCCCTTTCAACCTTCGCAAGAGTGGCTGAAGTCAGTCGCTGCGACGTAATGACGTGCCTGTTTCGCGTGATGTTCCCCGCACAGTCGACGGGCCGCAACTTCCTCAGCGCCGAACTGCTCGGTGACACAGCCCAGGGATTCTTTCACACCGATATCACGCCGATGCCGCTCTTCGTCCGGCGCACAGCCTTCGACACCCTCGGCGGCTTCACCGCTGACTACGGCGTTCTCGCCCACGATCATGAGTTCGTTGCGAAGGCGCAGCTTGCGGGATTCGACTGTCAAACCGTCCTGCGGGAACTCTGCAGCGTGGACGGCTGGGATGACGAGCGCCTGCACAAGAAGAAGTACAGCCGCGCCACGTCCGAGTTTCGCTCGGCCCGGCCGCAACTTGCGGCGGCCCCCTTGGCATTGCGCGAAACCCTGCTGATGGCCAAGGGCCTGCAGAGAGCGCTGGGTCGCCGCGGTCGATTGGGAGGGTCCGTCGCCATTCGGCGGGCGCCGCTGCATGTGAAGGGTCGCGTGGAGACCCTGCTGGACGCCATCGCCACGCCGTTGCGCCGGCTCGGCTGGTTGCCCGAATCGAAGCGGGTGCACCTGCGTCGCCGTAGAGCCGGCGCCTTGCCGCCGAACGCGAAGTACAGACGGCTGGCCGCAGAGAGCGAGGCGGCTGCTGCCCTGGGGATGGGCTTCCATTGGCAGGCCGACAATGGGGCGCGGTACATCGGCCGCGTATTCGGAATCCACAACGGTATCGTGCATGGCTGGGCAAGAGACCTCGACCATCCAAGGCGTGTGGTGGAGATCGAGGCCGTCATCGACCATCGTCGCTCCCTGACGGTGCTGGCAAACCTCACGGCGCCGGCGATCGCGTTCCCCAGCCGAGAGTCGCGAGGCTGCGGTTTCGCACTGGAGGTCTGGCGTGGTCCCTTTGGCTTCAAGGGCGACTGGCGTACCAGGGACCTCAGGATTTCCATCAAGGGCACGGATATCGTGCTGGGGGAGTTCTCCGTCCCGGCAAATGTGACGGCGTTGGAGGAAACCGGCCATGAAGGCTATTGCGACCTCGTGGATTCGAGGATTCGCGGCTGGATATGGCAACCAGACCATCCCGAGCATTCGGTCGAAGTGGCGGCTTTCGTGGACGGAAGGTTCCTGGCGCGCACGGTCGCCAACGCCGTACGCAACGATCTGCGGTCACATAATATCGGCACAGGCGCCTATGGCTTCCAGATCGCGCTGCCGCGTGCTCTGAAAGAGGGGCAAACGCATCGTATCGACGTCGTCGTTGCCGATACCGGCGTCCTCCTGAAGCGGGGTCGCCTTGTCCTGAAGGGAAACGATCTCACCTACGCGAAATGACTTGAGCCTCAGAGATCGCCCAGCTCGAGATTCTGAGCGTAGCGAGCAACCATCTCGGCGTCGAACCGGCCGCGATAGGCGTTGAAGACGAGGGCCCGCGCGCCAGCCTGGTCCAGCTTGGCCGCCTGGATGTCGGCCCGTGCCGTATCGCGACGATATCTGACGGCCGGCCATTGGAGAACGCCGATCCTCAATCCGCGGCCGTAGGCCTTGGCTAGGCTGACCCAGTCGAGGCACGGATACTCGCAGCTCATCTCGTGGAAACATCCCAGGGGCGCGAAGGCTGCCTTGCGCACCGCCATCGCCGTATCGCCGAAGAAATTGTAGAAGAGGCCCGCGGAATGAGCCTCGCCGAGGAAGATGAGGCGGCCGGAACTCGGCGCCCCTTCGTGGCCGTCGAAGATCTCGAGATTGGTGACCACGACATCGTGTGCGCTCGCGGCCGCCGCCAGGCGGGCCAACCCATCGCGAACGTAGAAGTTGTCGTCGTCGAGAAAGGCCACGACGTCTCCCTCGGCCGCGGCGAGCCCCAGATTACAGGCGGCCGCCTGGGGAAGTCGTTCCTTCAGGTCCAGAACCTTCAGACGGCGTCGCTGGCCGGCAACCGCTTCGATCCGGTCCTTCATGCCGCTCATGGGGGTCGCATTGTCGACGACGATGATTTCGACATCCTGGCCGTCGATGGTTTCCGGGATGCTGGAGAGCGCGCGCTCCAGCAACGGCAGGCGGTCATAGTGGAGGACGCAGACCGAGATCTTCACGGACGTTGTCTTCTTCGCACGGATGGGTTGAGCGAGAATATTCTCCAGCAGGTCCTTCCAATCGACTTCGGTTTCCGGGAGCGGATCTTGTCCCGCATCGTGCAAGGCGGAAGAGATTGCCGCCGCAAGACCGGAGACGAGATCGCCGTCGGACATCGGCCGCGCCGGATGCGTCAAATGACGCGGGCAACGCGCCCGGATGGCTTCTATCTCGTCGCCATCGGATGAAATGCCGACGGCCAGACGTCCCGCCTGCCCTGCATAGACGAGGGCGGCTTCCCGATTCGATTCCGGCACGACCCGAAAGCGGAACGTCCACCGGGCCGCTCTCTGGCCCAGCCATTCCTTGCTCAGGCCGTACCGCGAATCGCCGATCGGTCCGAGGAACGTGACCAGGCGCCCGCCCAGCACGCCGCTTCTGTCCAGCTGCTCGATGGCTTCGATGAATTCCGGCACGCCGCTCGAGCGCTGGAACGTTCCGACGAGGACGATCTCCTGAACGTCCGCCGCAGGGCCGGGAAGCGGCGGGCGGGCAACGCGACGGCAGGAAACGTGCGGAAGCTGGTTCAGGCTTTCTCCCAGGGTGACCGGCGGGCCGGACGCGTCGTCGACGATGAGGGCATCCGCCAGGGATAGGCACTGGCGCTCCATGGCGTCGCCGATCACGGGGGAGAGATCGCCGACCTCCGCATCTCCGGCGATGAGCCGGTCGCGTGACGGCACGTTCGACCACAGCGCAAAGCGTGTTTTCGCGAAGGCCTCGCCGCATGCCCTTGCCATGAGGGGTGCCTGGGCGATCCCGCCCCGCAAGGGCGCGATGACGAGGTCGGGAGGATTTTCGGCCAATTGCATTGCAAGCCGGTGGCTTGCAAGCATGTGCCGCGTCGCAGTCGCGCGGTTCTGCGCGGTGAGAAGCGGGGGGAGGGCGCCTGAACCGACCCGTGAGGCGTCGATCACCATCACGTCGTGCCCCATGCCGGAGAGGCTGCGTGCCGCTTGCTGAAAGGCATGGGTGGGTCCCTGCCAACCATCCGTCGACACGGCATCGATCAGTGCAATGCGAAGTCTGTCCATCAGTCGAGGTCGATCGCCGTCCCGGTTGAGGCATCGACAATGGCGAGGCCCGACGAAGCGTCGACAGGAGGCAGACTGAAACCGTGCAGTCCGTCGCCCCCCTCCGACAGGCTATCCTCGCGAAACAGAGTGGCCGTTTGAGTGGCAACGATGTGGCCGTTCGCGCACAGGAGCAGGCGCCGCCGGTGCTCGAGGTCCTGGCGGTTCAGGGCCCATCCGGTCAGGCCCGCGGCGGCAGGGCGTCGGTCGATCCGGAGGACCAGGGATCCCGTCTTGAAGGTGGCGGCTTTTGGAGCAGCCGCACGAAATGAAAAGCGCCCCAGTTCGCGCAGCGGGTGACCGCAAAAAAAGCGGACACGCGCGGACGGATCGAAGTGTTTCGCGGGAACTGCGAAGCCGCAGTACCCATCTCCGATTCCCTGTTTGTGCACGTCGGCGCGATAACGATCGGCAAGCACCCTGCGCAATTTTCCGCCGCGGGCCGTTTCGAAATGCACGACTGCGCGATCGCCGGGGGCCTCCGGGTCGATCGCCCACCCCCGGACTTGACCTCGGGACAGCCCATCTACGTGACCAATGTGAGCCATGCGCGGTGGGCCCGATCTGAGGGATGCCAAATTTAACGGGATAGACATGAATATTTTGGGGCGCTCCCGCACACCGTTCAACGATTTAATACACAACGGTCACGGCCGCATGCTGCCTTGCGTCTGGAAATTTATGATACGTTTGATCCCAGCCTGTTGCCGACCCGAGGCACGGGACCACTTCCTTTCACGGATTCCGGCAGGAAATGACGCTGTTTTTGCGGATACTGTTATGTTCCTTCCTCCTGAGCCTCGCGGCCTGCGATGCCCTCCCGGGGGTTGCGCCGACCGCCACTCAGCTGATCCGGACCAAGGACGAAAACTGGGACGTGTACGTCGTGAAAGTCACGTCCCTGGTGAGTCGCACTCTGGCGAGTTACCGACCGGAGAGCTTCCCGGCCGCCTTCCGAGCGAGCAAGTACACACCCAATGTGGCACTGAAGCCGGGAGATCTCATCGGCGTGACCGTTTACGAGACGGCCGGTTCCACCTTGTTCCAAGGGACAGTCCCTCCGATGCTGACGGGCACGCCGGGTATGGCGGCCCCGCAGGCGTCCACGCTTCCGCTCCAGTTGATCGAGTCCGACGGAAAAGTGACGGTACCCTATGTCGGGCGAGTGAGCGTGGCGGGGCGCACACCTTCGCAGGCTGCCGCTCTCATCCAGGAAGGCCTGGCCAGTCAGACGGTACGTCCGCAAGTCGTGGTGTCGCTGGTGAGCAACGCGGCCAACACCATTTCCGTCGGCGGCGAAGTCAACAGGTCGGGCCTCATGCCACTGACCTTGCGCGGCGAGAAGCTGCTCGATGCAGTGGCCTGGGCCGGTGGGCCCAAATCGTCCGCCATCCAGATGGATCTCCGGCTCATGCGCGGGCGGGAGGTTTTCTCGGTGCCGCTGACCCAGGTGATGTCGGTTCCCGAAGACAATATCCTGGCCCAGCCCAACGACAATATTTCGCTGGTTTTCAATCCCAAGACCTTCCTCGTCATGGGAGCGACGCAGAAGGTCAACCAGTATCCCTTCGACGTCGAATCGATCACCTTGGCGGAAGCCCTGGCGCGTGCAGGTGGCGGGGTCGAGACGATCACGAATCTCGCGGCCATATACCTCTTCCGTTACGAGCCCGCTCCTCTGGCGCGGAAAGTGCTTACTGTCGATCATCAAGCTGTCGATACGCGGTATGTGTCGTCTCGCGTGGACGGCCTTGAAGCTGCGGGCACCATCCCGTTCATCTACAGGATCGATCTCACCCAGGCGGATGGCTATTTCTTTGCCCAGCAGGTGCAATTGCGCAACAAGGACATCGTCGTGCTGGCAACGGCGGAGGCCGCGCAGTTCCTGAAGCTGATGCAGGTCATTCGTGCGGTTTCCGGGACGTACTACGATCTGACGAGGAGCACGAACTACTGAGGCTCGCTGCCGCCCCCGACGTCACGGTCGGGGGGAACTTGTTAAGCTCGCCGAAGCCGGGTAAGGAGTCCCTATGTTGGAACTGCACAATGGCTGAGGGCACGGTCGTTGTCTTTGGCGGTGACGGCTTCTGCGGTTGGCCTACCAGCCTGCATTTGAGCCGCGCCGGATATGACGTTGTAATCGTCGACAATTTCTCCCGTCGCCGTATCGAGGCCGAGCTTTCCGCAAGCTCACTGACACCGATTCGCTCGCTGGACGAGCGGCTGGCAACCTGGAAGGCCCTGACAGGCCGGACGATCGATTTCCGGCAGCTGGACGCCTCAACCGATTTCGACGCGATCCGTGACGTATTGAGCGAGTTCCGCCCGCTGGCCTGCGTTCATTTTGCCGAACAGCGCGCGGCCCCATACTCGATGAAGTCGGCGGCCTGCAAGCGCTACACGGTCAACAACAATCTCAACGCGACCAACAACATCCTGGCCGCCATCGTCGAGGTGGATCGCAACATCCAGTGCGTGCATCTCGGCACCATGGGCGTCTACGGATACGGCGCCCTGGGAGGGGTGGTTCCGGAAGGATATTTCAACATCAAGGTTCCGCTGCCCAATGGAACCTACGTCGATCGTGAGATCCTGTACCCGCCGGATCCCGGCAGCATCTATCACATGACCAAGACGCAGGACGCTCTCTTCTTCCAGTTCTATGCCAAGAACGACAAGCTGAAGATCACCGACCTGCATCAAGGCATCGTGTGGGGAACGCAGACACCCGAGACGGTGCTGGACGAGAGTCTCATAAACAGGTTCGACTACGATGGCGACTACGGGACGGTGCTCAACCGTTTCCTGATGCAGGCTGCCGTCGGGTACCCCTTGACCGTTCACGGGACGGGCGGGCAGACGAGGGCGTTCATTCATATCCGTGACACGGTGAATTGCGTCCGACGGGCCATTGAATCGCCTCCCGAGGCCGGCGATCGCGTCCGCATCATCAATCAGATGACCGAGACACATCGCATTCGCGACCTCGCTGCGCTCGTGCAGAAGCTCACCGGCGCTGACGTGGAGAACATCCCCAACCCGCGCAATGAGGCCGAGGAGAACGAACTCACGGTCTCAAATCCCAACTTCCAGGCACTCGGAGTGTCCGCGACGACCCTGGAGCACGGCCTGCTCGAGGAGATCACGGCCATTGCCCGCCTCTATCGCGATCGAGCCGATTTCTCGAAGATCCCGTGCGCATCGTACTGGACGCCGGAGCGCGCGCGCATCGCCCGGGAGCATTTCGACAAGATCGCTGCAGAATAGCAGCCCGGATTTACCGCAGCGGTTCAGCGCGTGGCCAAGCAGAAAATCCTGATTACCGGTGGGCGCGGCTTCATCGGGACCAACTTGATGCGCCGGATCAGGAACAGGAGCCCGGAGACGGAACTCGTCGTATTCGACAACGGCTCGATGACGGTGCATGGGGGCGCCGGCGAGGGGACGTTCATCGATGAGGAGGGCGATGTCCGCGATCTCGCCGCAGTCAGGCGTGTCGTCAGCGGTTGCACCTCGATCGTCCATCTCGCAGGCCAGACGCGCGTGGTGGAATCGATCCAGGATCCGGAGCTCAGTTTCGAGGTCAATGCGCGGGGCACGTTGAACGTGTTGCTGGCCGCCCGGGATGCGGGCATCCGTCATGTCGTGCTCGCCTCGACAGGCGGCGCCATGTTCGGCGATGGCAGCAACCCGATCCATGAAGGCATGCTGCCCAAGCCATCGTCGCCCTACGGAGCGTCGAAGCTCGCGATGGAAGCCTATGCGCACGCCTTTGCCGGTTCATACGGCCTGCACTCGGCCGTGCTGCGGTTCGCGAACGTCTATGGACCCTACTCGGGCCGCAAGGGCAGCGTCATCGCCCACCTGTTCCGGCAGATCCTCGCTCACGAGCCGATCACCATTTATGGCGATGGAAGCCAGGCCCGCGACTTCGTCTTCGTCGACGACCTGTGCGACGGGATCATCCAGGCGATGGACGCCGCAGCCTCCGGCATCTTCCATCTCGGCTCAGGGAGCCCGACGTCGCTCACCGAACTGCTGGAGAAGGTGGGCCACGTCGTCGGTCCGGACTGGCCTCTCGAAGTGCGCCATGCGCCATGGAGGGTTGGTGAGGTGAGGCGAACCTACACCGATATCTCCAAGGCGGGGGAGGCTTTCCGCTATTCGCCCAGGACCGGGCTGGATGCAGGCCTCCAGGCAACGTGGCGCTGGTTCCTCGACCGGGAGCGATGACCGCGTGATCGGCAGGCGATCAGTAGTTGTCGCTGTCGGGCAGTATCCTTTCGAAGAGTTCGACATAGGCCCGCCGGACGACCTCGGGAGCGTGTCGCTGCCAGATCTCCCTCTGCACGTCCGCCACATAGAGGCTGCGTCGCGCGGGATCGGCCAGGAATTCCAGGACGCGGTCGACGTCGAGCGTCGTGCCGACGGAAAACTGAGGATAGCCGGCCGCCGCGAGGATCTCGTCACAGGCCGGTGATCCGCTGGCCAGGGTGGGAACGCCTTGCGTCATCGCCGTCGCAAAGCGATTGGGACTCTTGAAGGGCTCCGCTGGAGAATGCGACACGACGCAAAGCGCTGCGGCGGCGAGTTCCGACCTGACGGCATCGATGGACCAGGCGGTACAGAAATCGGCATAGGCCGGATAGCGGCGCCGAAGCGTGTTCGGGGTGGTGACGAGCACCGGCTGATAGCCGTGCGCCGATACGAGGTGATCGATCATCCAGCGCACACTCTCGAAGTTGCCGCGCGTCGTATGGCCGAACCAGACGAGACGGCGGGAGTCCGCCGGGCTGGCGGGAGACGGTACGGCGCCGTAGTCGACGAGTTCGGGCAGGTACACGCACGGCTTGGCGGGGAAGCGGGCGTTGAGTTCGGCCTTCAACTGTCGCGTGGGGGCGATCAGCACATCGGCGCGATCGATGATCTCGAGGCAGCGGCTTTGCGAATGCAGAACACCTTCGTCGGTCCTGAAGATGCTGTCCGTCGCGAAGAAGCGATCGCAGATGTCATAGACCACCACCTGGTCTCGATTCCTGTTGATCTCCTCCAGGTTCCGGTCGCTGCACAGCTGGACGATGACCGCGATGTCCGCGTCTTCGCCGTAGTCCAGTTCGACCTCCCAGCGCGGGTCATGCCGCAGCAATTCGACGACGCTCTTCGCCCGCAGGCGGGAGGTGGCGTACTGTTCCAGCGGATACCAGATCGGCACGAAGCAGACTTTAGGCACGAAGCATACCGTCGTTTATGCGTTGGTCGCCGCGAGCAACCAGAACAGGCCTAGATGCCTGAAGCGACGAGGTCGTCCAGCACGGTGGCGAGGCCGGCCGACCAGTCCGGTGTCGAACGCCCCAGAACCTGCTCCAGCTTTGACAAATCGAGGCGCGAATTGATCGGACGCTGTGCCTTGGTTGGGTAATCGGCCGTGCCGATGGGAAGGAGGCGCTCCACCTTCAATGGAACGCCTCGTGCCCGCAGGCCTTCGACGATGGCGGTCGCGAAGCCGTGCCAGCTGGTGCTGCCGGCGGCCGCCACGTGGACGAGGCCCCCCGTACGTTCGATGGCCGAAGGAAGTCCTCCGGCCGAGGCGAAGAAGGCGGCCAGCGCATCGGCAATGATGGCCGCCGACGTGGGGGCGCCGATCTGGTCGGCGACGATGCGCAGCTCCTCGCGTTCCCCGGCCAGTCGCATGATGGTGCGCAGGAAGTTGCTGCCCGTTGGCGCATATACCCACGATGTCCGGACGATGAGATGCTGGCCCGCCGCTTCGCGGATGGCGGCCTCACCGGCCAGCTTGCTGGCGCCGTAGACCGAAAGCGGGCCGGTCTCGTCGCATTCTTTCCAGGCAACGCTTCCATGGCCGCTGTAGACGTAGTCGGTCGAGAAGTGCAGCAGCGGTACACGCCGCCTTGCCGCCCACTGGGCGAGGGCTCGCGGCGCTTCGGCGTTGACGACGAATGCGAGATCGCGTTCGTCTTCGGCCCGATCGACGGCCGTGTAGGCGGCAGGATTCACGATGACGTCCGGCGAAATCTCGTCCAGACGCGGTCCGATGTCCTGCGGTTGCGTCAGATCGAGCACGGTGCGGGCGGCAGGCACGACGGTCCCGAAGGCCGCCAGCTTCGTTGCCAGAGCCGACCCGACCTGTCCCGTCACGCCGGTGACAAGAATACGCAACCGTCAGCCCTCGTACCGGGGAAGGTTCGGGATCTCCGAGAGCAGGGGAGCCGCCGCGTCCTTGGCTGAAACCTGGGGAGTGGCGACGCGCCAATCGATGCCGAGCGCCGGATCGCACCAGCGCACGGTGATTTCATTCTTCGGGCTGTAGGGACCGTCGCACTTGTAGAAAAAATCGGCCGTTTCCGAGAGGACGACGAATCCGTGCGCAAAGCCTCGCGGAACGAACATTTGCCGGCCGTTCTCCTCGCTGAGCTCCGTCGCGAAATGCTTGCCGAAGGTTGGGCTGCCGACCCGAACGTCGACGGCGACATCGAGCACCGCACCGCGCAGGACGCTTACGAGTTTGCCTTGGGAATGGGGGTTTTGCAGATGCAGGCCGCGCAGTACGTCCCGACTCGACCTCGACAGATTGTCTTGCACGAACGGGCCGGGGACGCCGGCTGCCGCGTAACGTTCGGCCTGAAACGTTTCTACGAAGAAGCCGCGGGCATCGCCGAACCGGCGAGGCTCGAAGACAATCACCCCTGGCAATGACGCCTCGATTGTCTGCATGCCGCAACTGCTCCTACTACGTAACCTCCTTTTTATAGGAACGATTCTGGTCTAATGGCAAGGTGGCGAAGCAGCAGCGCGGGGCACAGGATGAAAGGCATTATTCTTGCGGGCGGCACGGGCAGCCGCCTGTATCCCGTGACGGCGGTGGTCTCGAAGCAGCTGTTGCCCGTCTTCGACAAACCGATGCTGTATTATCCGCTCTCGACGTTGATGTTCGCGGGAATCCGGGAAATCCTGATCATCTCGACACCGCTCGACATGCCACTCTTCAAGAGGCTCCTGGGCGATGGGAGCCAGTGGGGGCTGCGTCTCGAGTATGCCATCCAGGAGACGCCGCGCGGCCTGGCCGACGCCTTCATCGTCGGACGTGACTTCGTCGGTTCGGACCGGGTTGCCCTCGTTCTGGGCGACAACATCTTCTACGGCCACGGACTCCCCGAGGCGTTGGCCGGGGCCATGGCGAGGGAGGTGGGCGCGACGGTTTTCGCCTATGTGGTGTCCGATCCCGAGCGCTATGGGGTCGTCGAGCTCGATGCGCGGGGGCAGGCGATTTCGATCGAAGAAAAACCTGCCCACCCAAAGTCGAATGCGGCGGTGACCGGCCTGTATTTCTATGACAATCGTGTGATCGACATCGCCGCGAAGTTGAAGCCCTCGCCGCGCGGCGAGATCGAGATCACCGACGTCAACCGCGCCTACATGGAGCAGGGCGAGCTTTTCGTCGAGGTTCTGGGGCGCGGGTTCGCCTGGCTCGACACCGGCACCCACGAGGCGCTGACCGAAGCCAGCCAGTTCGTGCAGATTCTTGAGCAGCGCCAGGGCCTGCGAGTGTCCTGCCCGGAAGAGATTGCCTTGCGACTGGGTTACATTTCGCTCGAGGCGTTTCGGGAACTGGCGCTGTCGGCAGGCAAGAGCCGCTATGGCCAGTACCTGATGTCCGTGTATAATAGCTTCGCAAACGACGGACGTGGCTAGCAGGCCAAGGGTGACGTAACGGGCCGATGGTTTGACGGCTTTGCCGTCTTTTGCTTCGGTATGCTTATTGCTAAATGTCTGAAGCATCGCTGGGAACTGCGGGGTAAAGAATGCTGGGCGACGCCGGCGGCGGGCATCTTTTCAACTCGACGTTCGAGAACTGGGTATCTGCAAGCGTTGTGAACCCGAGGAGCGGGTTCCGGTTCTGCAGGGAATGGTTTCTCACGCATGTAAGCCGCGGCCAGCCGATACAGATTGCCGTCGAGCCTCTGGATCCGAAATCGGAAAGGGGCGTGCGGCTGCTGCTGACGACGCCGCCCGAGCAAGTGCGGTTGTGGCATGCGCTGGAGCAGGGGGCGCTCGAAGGCGGCGCGAAAGCCGTCAGGGTTCGCCTCAGAGGGTTGCAGGGCGAGGGAGCGAAACTGCAGCTGGACTCGATTGCCTTGTTCAACGGCAATGACGAGCAGCGGAAAGTGGATCGCCGATTGATCGGTGCGGTTCCGCTGAATCGCGATTGGCACGAATTCGCCGTTCCGCTGCGGCCGAGTGGCAACCCGCCGCAGGGACAGCGCTACCTGTCGCTGCGGTTCTCCGGCGCGGGCACGGTCGAAATCGAATTCTGCCGCATCGAGGATCCGGTCGTCGCGACGAGGGTTCTGGCATCGGCCAGGAGCTTCGCGGCGAGGTTGGTGACGGGTTTCCGTCGGACAGCGCCTGTGGTGCCTGGTGGGGGCGGATCGCTCGACGAAGGGCCCGGGGGCGCCGAGCCGCCGCTGGTCGTCTCCGCGGCTGCACCCGAGGTCGCAAGCGTCCACATTGAGCCCGCCGCCGCGGCGGCTTCGCCGCCGCCCAGCCCGACGGCCACCGCGACGGCCGCCAACGCACTGCTCAATGCCCGGTTCGAAAAATGGACCGAAAATCGGCCGGCCCATTGGACCGTATCCGCACCGGCCGGGGTGACGATCAAGCGTGAGGCCGCTGCACGGGATCGTCCGTTTGCGACGCCCTGCCTGTCGGTGATCTTCGGCAAATCGCCGGCAAACCACGTCGTTTCAATTGCCCAGCGCATAGAAGGCTTTGCGGCGCAGCAGTTCGTGGACATCGTAGTCGTGGGACGGGCTGAGGCTCGCACGGAGATCGAGGTCGTGCTCACCGATGCTTCGGGCAAGATCATTCCCGGAGCGCGGGCTACGGTCATACTTTGGCCGAAGTGGCTGCTTCGTCCGGCTCGTGTCAGGTTGCCGGCAAAACTCGAGGCGGGCCAGCAAGGCATTGCCCTGATCGTCCGGGATGGACAAAGCAGCTCCGTGCAATTGGCGTTCGTGGCGGCTGGCGTCGCCGGGGGAGAAATCGCTCGCGAATTCGAGGCACGCCAGGTACTAATCGATTCGAATGCGGTCGTGAATGGTCGTTTCGAGCACTGGTCGGGCAGGCTGAAGCTCTCCCTGACGACCCGCCGGACGGACATCACCGATGAGTGGGTCCTGAACGGAAAGGCGCCTTGCCCTGCCGTCGACGCACGGCTCACCGAAATCGCGCCGCGCGGGCTGAAGGATGGACGCGACCATTCCAGCGTTCTTGCCCTCGCCCTCCATGGGGAGATCGCGGGATCCTACTTGCGGCTGGAGGCGGGGCTGGACTCCCTCCAGATACTGGCGGCGTCACCGCGGGAACTCAGTTTCTGCGCGCGTTCCGCCGAGCCCTCGGCATCGATGGCCAAGCGGGAGCCTTTGGTCATCCAGCAGATCATCGTGGCCGAGCGTCGACGGATTGCTCCCGACAAGCCCGAGTTCGACGTCAAGCGCCTGTTTACCATCAGGAAGAACGTCCGGATCAGCCGCATCGGGGAATACCATACTCTGCCCATCCGGGCGGACCATCGTGTGCTTCTGGAAGCGAAGGCCAGGGAGACGTTGCGCGATGCCGGCCACAGTCTCGTACTGATTTTCGAGTTCGCGGGGTTCGTCGATGTCGCCCTCGGCGATGTGTATCTGGGAAGCGGCGCGTCGCTGGCGGAAGAAGCCGGGCCCGCCCCCCACGAGGTGGCGATGGAGGACCCCAACATTGCCGGGCAGCTGGCGCTCCTCAAGGGCCTCGAGCAGTGGCAGTCGACGCGGCCCATCCTGGCAATGTCGCCGTCTTCGGGGGCCGGGGAAGGCGAACCGGTCAACTGGACGTGGCTGCCCGACTCCAGGTTTTCCGTCGATATCGTGATCTGTGTGTACAATGCGGTCGAGGAAACGTTGGATTGCCTCGAGTCCATTGCCCGGAACACCTCGCTGCCGCATACGGTCACGGTCATCGACGACAAGTCGGGCGATACGACGCGCCTGCAGCTGCGGTCGTATGTGCGGGGCAAGCCCTGGATCCGGTTGATCGAGAACGAAAAGAATCTCGGCTACACGAAGTCGGCGAACATCGGCATGAGTCGTTCCGCCGCCGAGTGGGTCGTGTTGCTGAACAGCGACACGATCGTCACGCCCGGTTGGCTGGAAGGACTGTTCGAGGTCGTCCAGGCCCACCCCAAGGCGGCGATGATCGGACCGGTGTCGAACGCGGCCTCCTGGCAGTCCGTGCCGGAACTGCATGACGTGAAGGGGGGCTGGAGCAGCAATCCGTTGCCGGAAGGTGTGCGGCCGGAGGACGTTTCGCGGCTCGTCAACAACCTGTCGCCCCGGCAGTTCCCGGAAGCGACCCTGCTCAATGGCTTTTGCACACTCATGAAGCGCGAGGTGATCGAGCAGGTCGGATTCCTGGACGAAATCGCGTTCCCCATGGGGTATGGCGAGGAAAACGACTTGTGCCTTCGGGTGAGGAAGGCCGGCTATACGCTGGTGGTCGCCGATCACGTCTACGTTTATCACGTCAAGTCGGCGAGCTTTGGAAGCGCACGCCGGGCCGAGCTTTCGAAACGCGGCACAGCGCAGCTGGCGCTCAAGCATCCGGAGGTCGACATGAAGGCGGTCCAGCGCGAGATGGCTGAATTGACTTCGCTGACGGAGCTTCGGAAGAGGCTGCGTCGGTCGTTGCAGGCCGACGCCGTGCAGGTCACGACGCGGCCTCCCGCGAAGCCCGCCAAGCCGGCCTCGGTCGGCGGCGTGGCCGCTTCCTGATCGCAGGATTCCGAAGGCGGACTGTAAAGCTCTCTGGAGCGGGACGTATCGATGGAAACCGTCAGTGTCATGTTCGTGCTGCCGTCCGGCGGCGGTGGGGGTGGCTCCAACTCCGTCGCCCAGGAGGCCATGGGCCTCGCCAGACTGGGTGTCGACGTGCGGTTGGCCGTCAACGCGCCGAACTACGGTAAATTCCTCTCGAGCTATCCCGAGCTGGAAGCGCTGAACATCCCGGTCCTGTCGTATGCCGACGGAGCAGGTCTCGCCCAGCATCTCGCCACCTGCAAGCTCGCCATCGCGACCACCAACGCTTCGGTCTTCGACGTCGCCAATGCGCGCGCCGAGCTGATGAAAGGTGAGCAGGCGTCGGTCCCGAAACTCGCCTACTACGTCCAGGACTATGAGCCGCTGTTCTATCCGGC
The DNA here is from genome assembly GCF_004297265.1 of Reyranella sp. Classification (GTDB taxonomy): domain Bacteria; phylum Pseudomonadota; class Alphaproteobacteria; order Reyranellales; family Reyranellaceae; genus Reyranella. The sequence continues at coordinate 192,670 of NZ_SCUT01000030.1, read as the reverse complement.
CAACAGCGAGCGCTGGATCAAAGCCGGCCAGTCCTACGCGGCATTGAAGGATGCCATGCTGTTTGCGAAGACGAACTGGCTGTGTGACATCGTGTATGCGAATCACGGCATCAAGGTGCTCAAGGTCGTCCCGTCGATCGACCACGACGTTCACTATCCAAACCTGCGCCGGGCGGGTTCACCGCTCTCGGTCATCGCCATGCTGCGACCGGCGACCCCGAGGCGTGCGCCGAAGCGGACGGTTCGGATCATGCGGGCCGTCGCCGGGAAATACGCCGATGTGTCCATGCAGGTGTTCGGCGCCAGCGACGAGGAACTCGAGGCCGCGGGCATCGCGCTGCCGGCCAACGTCAAGAACTGGGGTGTCCTCAAGCGGTCAGAGGTGCCGGACCTGCTCCGGTCCAGCGACCTGTTTCTCGATTTGTCGGACTATCAGGCGTTTGGGCGAACCGGCCTGGAAGGGATGGCGTGCGGATGCATCCCGATCGTTCCCGTACTGGGGGGCACCAGCGAGTATGCCGTTCATGGCCGCAATGCCTTTGTCGTCGATACGCGCAGTGACCAGGAGGTCCTTACGGCCATTGATACCTTCGTCTCGATGACGCCCGGCGCCCGTGCCGAGATGAGGCAAGCGGCGCTTGAAACCAGCGCCGAATTCACAGTAACAAAGGCGGCATTATCGGAGTTGAGGATTTTCCAGCAGTTCGCAAGGGGTTAGGGCGGAAAATGCACAATGCCCTAGAACATTTCGGCTGCTAGAATACACCGGATGTCCTAGACTAACTGCGCGCATCATTGCTTATTTCAACCTCCAGGAAGCTTGATGGCGAACCCAAATCCCGGAAAGCATCTCTCGCTGCTCGAGGCGATCAATTCGGACGGTGAGAGTCGAGAATCCAGGCAAAAAGGTGAGGCCACAGCCGGCGAATCGCGGGAACGGTCTGCGGTAGCCTACTCCGAAGGCGGTGTCGTGGACCGGCGCGAGGACGCACCGGCGGGGGTTCCGGGCCAGACAGAAGCCCGGGGCGTGACGGTGGAGCCAGTTCGCCGCGACGACGCGGTCGTGGACGTGCAGGTTCCCGAGTTGCCGAAACGCTCGCACAAGCGCCGATGGGGCGGCCTGGTCTCGTTCATTCTCTGCGTCGTGCTGCCGACGGTGATCGCCGGCGTTTACTATTTCGCCTATGCGACCGACCAGTACGTCGCCAGCTTCAAATTCATCGTTCGGGACATCAGCACGTCGACCAGTACGTCCGCGGCTACGGATGCGTTGACCGCGATGGTCGGCACGTCCTCGAAGGCGAGTCCATTTGAGAGTTACATGCTCGTGGAGTACATGACCAGCCGGCAGGCGGTGCAGGATCTCCAGAACAAGATCGACATCGTTACGCGCTATTCGCGGCCCTTCATCGATTCCTGGTCACGTTTGGACCCGTCAGCCTCGGTGGAGGGCATTGCAAGGTATTGGAAGCTCATGGCCCGGGTGGAATATGACACCGTACAGGGAACTTCCGCTGCCGAGATCCGGGCGTTCACGGCCGAGGACGCCTTCCTTATAGCTGAGACGCTGCTGTCCCTCGGCGAAGATCTGGTCAACGAGATGGCGCAGCGCCCGCAGCGCGAGGCGGTTCAATACGCAGAGGCCGAGGTCAAGCGCGCTGAAAATCGCCTGAAGACCGTCATCGCTGATTTGGCGGCATTCCGGAACGAGTCCGGAGTAATTGATCCCCTGACGAATCTAGTGACTTCCAATGCTAAGGTAGCGGCGGAACTTCGTTCTTCGATGGCTATGATACAGACTGAAATGGCTGCGATGAAGAGGCAGGGACTTAACCCGAACGCCCAGCAATTGCAGGCGCTGCAGACAAAGCTCAGGGCAACCGAGGATCAGTTGAAGGAGGTGGAAGCGCAAGTCTCCAAAACCAAGCAGTCAGGGAACTCGTCGATCGCGAAGATTGTCGCCCGCTTTGAGGAGCTGGAACTGGAACGTGTGTTTGCGCAGAACATGCTTACGTCGACGATGCAGACGCTGGAACAAGCCCGCGCCAATGCTTCGGCAAAGCGGCTCTATGTGACGGCATTCGTCAAGCCGGCCGAGCCGCAGGTATCGACCTATCCGAGGCGATCCATATCAGTGCTGACGGTCGCCGGCGCCGCCCTGCTGCTATGGACGATCAGCCTCCTCCTGAGCCGTTCCATCGGTGAGCACCTCACCTGATCGGTTACCGATCACCTGTGATCGAGTCTCAGAGTTATCACAATCGTGCCGACGATTACTCCCACGATCAGGACGGCCCACATCGTATGGTCTGCAAACCAGTGTGAGAGGAAGTCTAGTAAGCGGACAAAAACCGGCGCCATGCAGAAGTCCTTTTGACTGCGAGCTCACAAATCGGAAGGAGCCAACTGGCTTGGGGGTGATACTCAAATGACGGCACTGGTCAGCAATTGGTTCCTAGGCCTCACCGTCTGGTTTGGGGCTCTCATCAACTGGCGGCGCGTCGTCTGGCTGGCAATGTGTCAGGTCATGCTCGGCTTGAGTCGCAGGAATCGCCTGGGACTGATCTGGGCACTGGCCGAACCTCTGGTGGCCATATCATTAGTCTACGCTGTTCGTGGTCTACTCAGGATGAGAGGGCCGGAGTATGGCACATCTACCTTCCTCTTTTTCGCGACTGGATTTCTACCATACTATTTGTTTATTCGCCTCTCCACTCGCATCCGAGTTGCCCGAATGGGACCAGGAACGAGCCTGCCGGGTGTGTCGAGCCTGGATGAATATATTGCCACCATCCTGGTAAACGCCGTCATTTGGATCACCATGATCGTGGTCCTCTTCTTGGGAATGTGGTGGGTCGGTGACATCGAAGAGGTGGGCTTCATCGACATACCCGTAAGCGCCGTGCCGCTTCTTTTGTTGATCGCGCTTGCAACGGGCATTGGCCTGCTCAATGGCGCCATCAGTCGATACATTCCTTTTTGGGTATTCATCTACTCGATCCTTACCCGTGGACTTCTGTTCCTATCCGGCGTCCTGCAGATAGTTGATCTCCAATCGTTGAGCATACGCCAGTATGCGATCCTCAATCCCTTGTCGCATGCCATTGAATGGTTCCGCCTCGGCGTGTGGGAGCGCTATCCACATAATTCGTTGGACGAGGACTATCTGATCACATGGGTCGTGGTGTGCCTTTTCCTAGGGTTGGTCGTTGACCGTGCATCGCTCAGGACGTTGAGTAGACAGCGATAAAGCTATCCAGAAGGTGATGGTCCGGACAAGCTTCCGGGAGGGGATCTGCGCCGTACACGGCGAGATCACACTGCAGCGATTCTGGCCGCCAAATCTTTCCGGGTTGGCGAGGCCCCTTCCAGGAGGACAGCTCACGTTCCGCAGGAGAACGGAGTAGCTGCTTGAGGGGGCAATTGTACCGAGAGCCGCCCGCCTTAGAGGCCTATGTATGCCGCCGCCAGATCGGGACGATTGCACTTTACGGCTGTATCCGCGGGGCCATGAACTGGAGTTTGACGTTTACGTGTTCGTCCTATCAAGAGAGCATGGCCATGTTCTTCAAGCAGCAGAACTACAAAGGCGGCAAATCGCTGGACGACACTCCCGCGGCCGCGTAACTTTTCCATTGTGATCGCGAGGCGATTCAGAGCGAGAGGAATATGTCAACTATAGAGGTTCCAAGCCAGCCACATATGCCTGCTATTCAGATCCAATATTTGCAAGACAGGTTGGCGCACTCAAAATGCTTTCTTGAATATGGAGCAGGAGGTAGCACAAGGTTGGCTGCCAGAATGGGAGTCAGTCGGATATTTTCCGTTGAAAGCGATGTACAATATTCGAGAAAAGTAATCGGGGCGGCTTTGGCAGATCGAGCCGATCTCAACTTGACTATGAAAACACCCGATATCGGCGTCACCGGGGCTTGGGGATTCCCTGTGAACAAAGAGAAATTTCACCTCTGGCCCAGATACGCGCTCGATATATGGGATGATATTCAAAAGGTGGGGCAATCTCCGGATCTTGTTTTGGTTGATGGACGATTTCGGGTCGCTTGCTTTATGGCGAGCATGATTTTCTGTAACGAGAACGCCGAAATTCTATTTGATGATTACACCAACCGTACAAAAAAATACGGAGTGGCTGCGACCTTGTGTAAGCCAACCCGCATAGTCGGGGGGATGATGGTATTTCACGTGCCACCCAAGCGGTTGTTTCCGCAATTAAGTGCAGCTTTGGCGAGATATTCTTGCATTCCTGATTGATCTTCTCGATCTACGCGCGACGGCCGATGGGTTGCTTGCCAATTGACGCCGAGAAGGTCAGGAGGGGGCTTGCTGGGATTGAGTATTCCGGCGAGTTGTTCAACTGTGGGACGCGTCGCCATGGACGAGCAAGCGCGCTGGTCCTGTCGGGGGGAGACCAGCGAGTCTTGTACCGCTCAGCTTCTCCACATGAGCGGATCGCTTACGCTACTCGATAGTCCATACGAAAGCCTCGGGCAGCGAGATCGCCGTTCAGCCCATTCGGGGTGAGTTCGCTCTCGCGACGACGCTGACCAACTCGGGAGGGGGGATTATCCACTCTTTGGTAGGTGCTATTGCGTCGTGACGATCTTTCGTTGACGTTCCATCTCATTACCAAACGCGCTTTCATTCCCTGCAGCCTTGTTGAGTGAGGCACGAAACAGTTCTTCAATCTCACCCAAAATCCGGGCCGGATTTACAATCCGAAAGTTGATCGAACTAAGGCCGCCCGAGCCTTCGAATGATATCAGCGGTGTGCCATCGGGGCCGTTCGGGAAAAGATCCTCCACATCGTCAGGCCTGTTGCTGAGGAGAGGCGCGGGCGCCTCGGTGTGTCCCTTGTGACTGTAAAGGAAGACGCGTCCAGACTGGCTCAGGTTGATTGCGCTGGTTAGCACGTAACCCGGAACGTTCAGTACCCAGCGCAGCTTGGCAAGCCCGCCGCCTTGGGGCGCCACGAACATGTCCGCATAGCTCAGCCAGATGAGATTCTCGGCCGTGGTCATCCCGACACAGGAAATCACCTCCACCGGCAAATCGGCCAGCTGCAACCGCAGTTCCTCCACAAAGGCGATTTCGCGCTGGATCAAGCTTTCAGGCGCGACAATCGCGCCTGTCGGCATGGCGTTCATACCATCCACCACAACGAACATGCCCTCAGGCGCGCAGCTCGTATAGAGATGCCTGACAACCTGCTCATAAAAGCCGGCCAGATCGGGCACGCTTCGATTTTGAAGGCGTAGGCCGAGCGCAAGGACCGGGCGTCGTGGCCCGTCTCCGTTTCGGCCCAGCCACTTACGAACAAGTGGGACAACGGCACTCGCGACCATGTCCTTGTTCACAGAGCGCTGAATCCGCTCGCGCAGCGATGTGGGGACCTCGGCGAGCCTGAAGCTGAGAAGGTGCCGTCGTTCCCGTGTCGCGTCCACGAACGCCCTTACATCCAGAAGGTCGTCATCGATCGGACGACGGAGCTGGATGGATGACTCGGGGAAGAGCTGTCCGAATGAGCCGTAGATGTCTGCCCCCGGTCGAATAGACAGGTCATAGACGATCAGCGGTTGCCCGCCTGTCTCGCATTCCGCCAAGAGGCCATGCACACCTGAAAGATTGTTCCAGACGAGATGGCCAAGGTGATTGCCGTTCGCTGGACGATAGGCGAGGGCGGGCCCCGCCGGCTCTCTGAACCAGGGGCCGATTGCGTCGCCCGCTGCGGCGTATAGCGCTGCGAGAGCACTCAGCTGCACTTCTGCAAGCGAGCTGTCGCGATGCTCCGGTGTAACCAGGGTTTCTCCATCAGGCAGGAGGACCCAGTTCGTGAAACCTCGCGCGGTCCACTTACCGACGTTGACCAAGGCGACCCAGGCGGGTAGTCCCGGGCCATCCTGCACATGAATTAGGCAATCCCGAACGTTGAGGCGCACAAAGCTAGCGCGCCAAGCCTCACCTGGGCCGGACAGAGCAGGCATGGACAGTCTGCCGGTGCGAAACATGGTCCGAATGCGGTCTGTCCAGTTTAGCCGGAAGACCTCTTCCAGCCGTTCAGACCACGATACACCTAGTGGATACTTTTCATCTTGAGGAAAGGTCACTGCGCGGAGCGTGGGAACGGCCACGGCTCGGAGCAGTCCAACCCGGCACGCAAGGCTCGGGCGCTGCAGGGCCGAGAAATCGGGGTCGGAGACCAAGGCCAGGGGGGCTCGCAGCATGGTCTTGAGCATCGGCTGTAGGGCCGCAGACAGCAGGGGGCGCAACGCAACCCACGCTGGTTGGCGGGCACTTTTGCGAGACTGCCAAGGTGTCAAGGCGACTACCTTTGAGGTGCCATCCAGAACCCATGCGGCCGTCATGCCGTCAGCATGGACGAGGTCGACTACCGCACCGGCCTCACCAATGCGAAGCAGGCCACGAGCGGCCCAACCCGAACTGAAACTGGCTATCGGGTGACCCTGCGAGTCTAGAATGGCCCGACGCTCGCCAGTGGCAGAGACCGCCTGGAGGCACCCCTCCGCCGTGATCACATCTGACCAAGTTACTATACCCATCGGCTTCACCGCCCCCTCGGTTTCTGTCGAGTTGCCCCATTTACTCGTCAGCCACACCAACGTATTTCCTCCGTCGCTTGGGAGCGATCCTCGGGCTTGCAGGGCAGCGACCAAACGTGAGATTAGCCAAGCCATGCGCGGTCTACGGCCAAACATTCACGTCTCATTCATGACTCCATGTCATCTTGCGCGAGGCGCAGTTGTCGATGCATCTGCCATGCCGAGTCCGGCGGAGGAGTAACGGGCCGAACTCGATGTGCTGGTCTGGACATCGGGGCGATGTCGTTCGCGAATTCGTCTCCACCTCATTGGCCATTCCTGCCGTAGCGAGAATTTCCAATCTACGATCTCCGTTCTGCGTCGAGTACCCGCCGTACGAACGAGAGAAATGACGATTTTTCGATGATCAGATCGGCGTTGTTGGGGTTTTTCTTAGACTGCTTGTTCTCAACTTTCTGGCCGACCACGTAGTAATAGTTGAAATTGAGCTGGCTCGCGATTCGCAGAAACGCCGAGCCGTGCACGCCACCTTCGGGGAATATCTCGACCAGGGTGGTATTGGGACGACAGAAGAGGATGTTGGTTAAACCAGCCCCATGGGGCGAGAGGACGACTCGCGCATTGCGGAACGCTTCGATCTGCTCGTTCAAGGAGAGCTTTCCTGGTGCGACGATCCGGAAGCCCATGTCCCTGAGCCCCGGTAGCAGATCGTTCTCGTTCAGAATGCGCCGCATCGAGGATTCATTGCGCGACACATACAGCAATTCCCCGCTCTGATCCCGAACGCGATGTTCTGGCGGAATGATCAAAGTGTCGAGAAAAGAGGCCATCTCTCGTACCAACCCGGCAATGCGTTGACCGCCGCCAAAGGTCAGGCCGGACGAATTCACGGTTCGACCGTGCAGAAATCGATTTCTCTGGTCCTTAACGAACGGCTGCCAAGAGAACAAATCGACGACTTGCTGCTGAAACTGAGTGGCGAGCTGGGGAAGTACGACATCCAGGTTGCTGCCCCTCAGATTGTCGCGAAGCACGGTCGACCTTCCGCAAACGAAGAGCTTGGCGACGCTGTCCAACCACCAGCGGCAATAGTTGCCCATGCGCTGAGATGCGAGCGGCAGAACAATGCGGCCATCTTCGACCCGCGGCGCTAACGCCAACTCCTCGGTCGACGGACCTTGATAGGTTGTCACAAGCTTCGGCACGACGGCGGTTTCGCGTACTGGGCGGCCGTCGATCAACGTGAGCCCCGCCTGGGTATCGACATAGCCGTCCTCAGCGTAGACGACGTACACGGGCCCCGAATCGAAACCAGGCTCAATACCGTTCGACTCCGGAAGAGATGCCCGAAAATGCCGATGTGTCTTGAACTTCTGGGTTTCCAAAACTTCGAGGAAAACGCCCTTCCGGACTTCGAATACGCCGACCTTGTTCTTCGCGGAAGTCGACAGCGATAATACATCAGCCGGCAGGGTATCACTGGGACTCACGCGCCCCTCCTATTTCGGGATCGACAAGATTGAAAGCACGCAATAGCAAGTGCCTTCTTTCATCAACCTTGGGAAGCATCCATCCATGTTGCGAGCCCAAGCCGCCCTTTTGTGATCATTTGATGCTCGTTGGCGCATCATTTTTCACAACTTCAACGGCCATCTTCCGCTCTCTTCTTTTCGATAACTTCGCCGCCATTTCTGGTGTTCCGGCGTGGACAATTCTCATCATGAGACGCATATGCTTCCCGGCTCTCTTCAGAGATTGGCTTCTTCCCCCCAAGGCCCCGGAAACAAGTTCCTGTAACTGCAGGTTGAGGCTTTCGAGCTGCTTCTTCCCTGTGTCCGTGATGTTGATGACGTTCCTACGACTATCGTCCTCGGCGTTCGTGATCGAAATCAACTTCGCTTCGCTCAGTGACGTGCATAGCTGATTGGCGCGTTGCCCGGTAACGCTCAGGCTGCGCGCAAGCATCTTGTTGCTGATCCCCTCTCTGGCTGCGAGGATCGACAAAGCTAGCCATTCCGTCAGGCTTACGTGGGCGCTCTTGAAAAGGGGAAGATTCGCTAGCCCGCCAATCAACCTGCTTGCGGTCATCACTAAGGTCGCCACGTCAAGAATATCGATTGGGCTCGAACGGTCCGGTTCGTCAGCCATCGTCATGGCCCTGGCTCCATTCTCATTCACGGTGCCTCCCTTTGCATCCGCTTACGGCTTATTGTAAAGTACCTTGTCTATTGTGCAAGGGGCTGTCCGCGGCCGCTTCGAAGTTTCCCGGCGCCATCGACGCATGTGTGACCGAATATTTGGCTGAATTGACTCTGAGGGTGAAGGATGAAGAAGATTCTGCGCTATCTGATGGGAGACAAAGGATCACCTCCCTCGGTGCAGAAGCGGTTCGTACCCGCTCATGAGCTTGCTCTGAAAGCGGTCGTGCGCCGGCGCGGCGAGAACGGCAGCGGGGATTCTGAAACCCAGGCAACTTCTGCATTGCCAGCCGTTGCTGAACAACCGGTGACGGTAGCCAAAGAAACAACCGGCAGTGGCCACGGAGCGACGCCATTGCCGCGCCCTCGGGCGGAGCGGCGTGGCGAGCGGAAACAGCGCAGGCGGGAGCAAAACCTTGTTGCTAAGCAAGTTGTCTCGGCTGGCGAACAAAATGGAGCGACGCCGCCGCCGCATCATAAAATGAAGGATGGTGCTTCGAGTGCAGACAATACAGGCTGAAGTAAAGCCCTTCCGGAATTGAGGTACTGTTTGAAATCAGTACATTGTGATTCAGGTGACAAACTTGCCATAGACGTATCAAAGACTGTCAGAGATACCGACCATTTACTTGGACGTGTCGCAATCTTCACAGGAGGAGGTCGATCTCGTCATGGGATTCGCCCTCAAGTGCTTCGTTCGGGATTGCTGGTTCGGGATCCAATTGCGCGAACACCACAAGAGCGTCGTCCAGCCGTTCGTAGAGCGTGAAATTGCCACCATAGAGGATCGCAGCTTTTGCGTCCGAACCGAGTGATCTTGCAAGGCGTTCTGAGCCGGTTCCCAGCAGCATGGTCGCCTCTTTGCTTCTGCGGGCCAATATCTGTTGGCCCACTTTGTATAAATCGGGGCGACAGCCCCGAGGCGTTCCATAAAAATAATAATCGCACGGGATCGCATAGGTCAGTATGAAATTGAGTTCGCGCCTCAGCAGCGCGGGAAGTTGGGCGAGCGGTGTGCGAAACAGTCGATCGTGTCGAATGGTTGCAGATACGAAATCGAGAACCTGCTCAGTATCAAACCGATAAAGAGGTGCAAGCAATCGAATAAGTTCTAAAGGGGTTCCGCCCGAGGAGTATCTGAGAAACCCCCCTGGAGGGGATATCGTCCCTTCACGTCTGATATGGCCTTCGCTCGGTATCGAAAGACCCGCAATGACGTTCAGGAAAACGGCAAGAGATTCCGGCTGATTGCTGAGAATGACGTACTGCGATCGCGGCTCGATTGCCCACGTGACATCCTTGGCAATCGTGCGCTGAAAGCGCTTCGGCCCGATCACTTTCGAGACGGAGTATAAATTGATCGACAATGGCGCCGAAGGGTTGGCAGAGATTGAGAGGTTCTTGGCTTCAATTGTACAAGCCGGTATTCTGTTGGAGCAAGGGGTGTGCGCATCCTTAGTCTAATCGGAAACTATGCGCGATCTCTATCGGGTCCCGATCAGCGGGAATGCTGCATCCTGCGATCGAGGAAGTAAGGTGTTGCCTGCTCCGAGCGGCGCCTTCAACATTGCCGAGGAACGGATTTTGCTCACCGCAGTCGACCGTCTGAGTCACCTTCAGCGCCTGGAAGCTGAAAGCATCTTCATCATGCGCGAAGTCGTGGCCGAGTGCGAGAACCCGGTCATGCTCTACTCGATCGGCAAGGATTCAGCCGTGATGCTTCATCTCGCGATGAAGGCATTCTATCCAGCCAAGCCGCCATTTCCCGTAATGCACATCGATACCAGGTGGAAATTCCGGGAGATGATCGCGTTCCGTGACCGTATGGCGGCCGAGCTGGGGCTCAAGCTCATCGTCCACACGAATCCCGATGGGCTTGCACGCGGGATCAATCCCTTCACCCACGGCTCGGCCATCCATACCGATGTCATGAAGACGCAGGGACTGAAGCAGGCACTGGATTTGCATGGCTTCGATGCGGCATTCGGCGGCGCGCGCCGGGACGAAGAGAAGTCGCGGGCGAAGGAACGAATCTTCTCGTTCCGCAGCGAGCATCACCGCTGGGATCCGAAGAACCAGAGGCCGGAGCCTTGGAACCTGTTCAATACGCGCAAGCGCAAGGGCGAGAGCATTCGAGTCTTTCCGTTGTCCAATTGGACGGAGCTCGACATCTGGCAATACATCCATCAGGAGAAGATTCCGATCGTACCCCTGTACTTCGCCAAGCCCCGGCCGGTCGTCGAACGCGATGGAAACCTGATCATGGTCGACGACGAGCGCATGCCGCTCATGCCGGGTGAGAAGCCCGAGCTGAAGCTGGTCCGCTTCCGGACTCTCGGGTGTTATCCGCTGACCGGCGCCATCGAGAGCGAGGCAGCGACATTGCCGGCGATTCTCGAGGAAATGTTCCGCGCCAAGAATTCGGAGAGACATGGGCGGGTCATCGATCGCGACGGCGAGGGGTCGATGGAGAAGAAGAAGCAGGAAGGCTATTTCTGATGGACGGGTCGGAAGAGCGGCTGGACGCGTATCTGCGCCAGCAAGAGCGCAAGGAACTGCTTCGCTTCATCACCTGCGGAAGCGTCGACGACGGCAAGTCGACGCTGATCGGCCGGCTCCTCTACGAGGGCAAGATGCTCTTCGAGGATCAACTGGCGAGCCTCAAGACGGAAAGCGCCAAGGTCGGAACGCAAGGCGGGGAGCTCGACTTCGCGCTTCTCGTCGACGGGCTGGCCGCCGAGCGGGAACAGGGCATCACCATCGATGTGGCCTATCGCTTCTTCGCGACCGACAAGCGCAAGTTCATCGTCGCCGACACGCCCGGTCACGAGCAATACACCCGCAATATGGCGACCGGTGCGTCGACCGCCGACCTGGCGATCATCCTGGGCGACGTCCATCGCAGCAGGGACCTGCTGACGCAGACCCGGCGGCACACCTACATCTGCTCGATGCTCGGCATCCGGAAGCTGGTGCTGGCCGTCAACAAGATGGACCTCGTCGGCTACGACCAGGCCGTCTTCTCGGCGTACACCGCCAAGTACATGGCCTTCGCCAGGCAGCTTGGCATCGAGGAGGTCGCCTGCATTCCCATTTCGGCCCTGCTCGGCGACAACGTCGTCGCGCCGAGCCCGCTCATGCCCTGGTACCATGGCCCGGCGCTGCTGCCTTACCTGGAGACGGTCGAGATCGCTCCCCAGGACGAGAAGCGTCCGTTCCGGATGCCGGTGCAATGGGTGAACCGCCCGAATGCGGATTTTCGCGGCTATGCCGGCACGATCGTGAGCGGAACGGTCCGGGAGGACGACCGCGTCAAGGTGCTGCCGTCGGAGCAGGAGGCGATCGTAAAGCGGATCGTTACCGCCGACGGTAACCTTCCTGCCGCGATATCTGGACAGGCAGTCACGCTCGTCCTCGATCGGGACATCGACGTCAGTCGCGGCGACCTCTTCTGCGACCATGGCCATTCCGTGCCGGTCGCGGACCAGATCGTCGCGCGGCTGCTCTGGATGGCGCCCGACGAGATGCTGCCTGGCCGAACCTATCTGATAAAGGTCGGAGCGACGACGACCGAAGTCACGGTGACGTCGCTCAAGCACCGGATCAACATCAATACGCTGGAGCATACCGCCGCCAAGACTCTCGCGTTGAACGAGATCGGCGTATGCAATCTTTCATTGTCGAAAGCCATTCCGTTCGCGCCGTACGCTGAGAGCCGCGAACTCGGCAGCTTCATTCTCATCGACCGGGTCAGCAACCAGACCGTCGGCATGGGGTTGCTCGACTTCCCGCTGCGGCGGGCCACCAACATTCACTGGCAGGAGCTGGACGTCAGTCGCGAAAGCCGCGCCTCGCAGAAGGGCCAGAAGGCGGCCGTGGTCTGGTTCACGGGCCTGTCGGGGTCCGGCAAGTCGACCATCGCCGTGGCGCTCGAGAAGCGGCTCTTCAGCCTGGGGCGTCACAGCTACATCCTGGACGGCGACAACGTCCGGCATGGGCTCAATCGCGACCTGGGATTTACGGACGCGGACCGCGTGGAGAACATTCGAAGGGTCGCGGAGGTGGCGCGGTTGATGGCCGACGCGGGGCTCGTCGTGATCGTCTCGTTCATCTCCCCGTTTCGCAGCGAGCGCCGGATGGCGAGAGAATTGATCGGGCAGGGCGAGTTCATCGAGATCTTCGTGGATACGCCGCTGGAGGTCTGCGAGGCGCGGGATCCGAAGGGGCTGTATCGCAAGGCGCGCATGGGCCAGATCCCCAATTTCACCGGCATCAGCTCCGTATACGAGGCGCCGGAGAACCCCGAGATCAGGCTCGATACCGGCGCGCAGTCGGTCGAGCAATCAGTGGAGCAATTGATTGCCTATCTGAACGACAACGGCAGTCTGAAAGCGTAGAGGGTAGCGAAGATAGTCGAACTCTTCGCGCCGTTGCATTGGACGTTCTGGGCAGATCGACCGTTTGCCAGTTGCCGATGTGGGGCAGCCTGATCGAAATATATGTAAAGACAGTTTTTGATTTTATGCCGCCTGGCCGTGCCGTTCGACATACTGACGGCGGACGAATCGCAAAGCGGCTGGCACCGCGGTTTCCCAGTCGTCAACCTGGCGCATCTCGATCGATATCCAGCCAGCATATTCAATTTCCGACAGCGCTCGAGCTGCCGCAACATGGTCTGCCACCGGATTGGCGAATACTCCCAACTGGGGTTCGGCGGCGTGAAAGTGTGACAACCAGGAAGCTCCGGCGCGCACCGATGCGGAGATGTCGCCGCCGCCGAGCTTGACGCATCCGGTGTCGAGATGCAGCCGGAGCCCGGGATGCGCAACGGCGCGAACCATGCTCGTTACGTCTTCCGCCATTTCCAGGAAATCGCCGCCATAGGCAGCTGGGACGGGTTCAAGCCCGAGGGCAACTCCCGCCTCATCGTGGACAGCCTCCGCGCACCTGCGAAGCCGCTCTTCTCCGAGGACCAGAGCTTCCGGTATTGGCAGGTTTCCGCGGCTCCGTTGGCGGGGCGACCCAAACACCATGATCCGGGCCCCCAAAAGGGCGGCAATACCCGCGACTTGGCGAAGGTGCTCGACCAAGCGCTCGAAGGACTCCTCGTCTCCCAAGAGCGCTACCCCATCCTTTCCAAAGAGGAGTGCCTGCAAGGACGGTACGACAAGACCCAAATCCTCGAGCGTGCGCCGGTAGTTCCTGAGCATTTCCGGCGTCAGTTCATCCCACGGCGCGAGGCGCGTCGGAGCCACTTCGATACCCGTGAGCCCTTCCGCCTTCCAGAGCGGCAACGACTTCGGGATCGCTTCGGAGGGGAAGGCCAGGTTCGACATCGCGATCATGGTTTGCCTCCATTCAGCCTCACCGCAGAGACGTAGCTGCTGAGTTCGGCAAAGGCATTTGAAGCGTCCATGTGATAGTCGCCCCTTCCTCCCAGCAGTGCGGCATGCCGCGTTCTCATGTCATAACGTGCCACAGGAAGGTCAGGAGAACCGATTGCAACGCCGGGAAACAGCTGTTCGGCAATGTCGCCCGTTCGCAGGGCTTCAACGGCGATATTGATCAGCCGGACATCGGCGTCGATCACACGGCGGATATCTGCAGCGATACGGGCCACCGGATACCATTGGTACACGCCATTTGGATTGATGCGGTCCACAAGGTTCCCGACCAGAAGATCGAAGATGGCATTCTTCTTGAGGCCCGGTCCAAACAAGGCGGGGAGACGCAGGATATGGTGGCGGGGAAACTTGTTCGCGATCCAGTATTCGAGTTCCAGGCGATGCCGGCCATAAGGTTCGCCTGCTCCCCGTGGGGGGAGGTCATCTTCCGTGACGTTGAGCGGAGTTGGGTAGACATCAATGGTCGATATCAGAACGAATCTGTTCGCCGACACCGTGTCCAGGATGTCAATCAGGCGTTGTATCGAGGACCAGTCGGCATCAGGTGCGCGATTGGCTTTCCATTTCTCTGCATAGACGCCCGCGCAGACGACCGTATCGAATCGCTCGCCTCTCATCGTCTCGATGTTGGCGGAATTGAAGCGCGCCGCAAAAGGCCAATCCGAGCGATTGATCGTATCTCCGACGAAGCCCGTATAGCCGATCAATGCGTCACGTTTCGACTGCATCCTGCCCTCACACCGTCGGCATTAGAATGTTCTGGCGAAACGAAGTCGGCCCTTCGGACGAGGATCTCATGGAATTGGCAGCCGCCATTAGCGAAAGGATCCGCTCTGTCGCAAAGAAGATCGTGTCGATCTTCCCGGACATCACCGAAAAAATGCGTCCGTCCTGGAATACGTAGCAGCTTCTGTCGTCATAGGTTGCGATGGGTTTGGTCTTGATCCCAAGTTGTATTCCCGCGAAGCGAAACATATCGCGAAACGCCGGGAAGTTGACGCTTGCCTGCGCCTCCATCGCCATCCGCTTTTCCTTCACCAGACTGAGGTCGACCTGAGCGTGTCGTGCCCGAGCCTCTGCCGCCGTTGCATATCGACCTAGCGACGTATGAACGACCGAGGACAACGTATGGATCTGCGGATCCTCCGTCGGATATACCGAGAAAAGAGGCCCATCCACGAGAGTCAGCGCCGGCACGTCCTTGCTTTCATAGTAGAGCAGCAACGTCGGCTCGAAATAGACGTTGATCGGAAGCGGACGCAAATGCCCCCACGTGGCATCGACGACATAGTCGAAACGCTGACCGTTGATCGAGACGTGATCGCCCGCATCGCGAACGGATTGCACCTCGGTTTCCAACTGCAGGTTGCTGCCGAGATTCTCCTGAAAGAACGCCCGGGCGCGATGGAGATGGATGACCCGCTCCCGCGTGAGCAGGCAGCCTTCGATCGACTGCAGGAAATCGGGCACGTCTTGCATCTCGACGTAGTCGATGCCTGACGCGGCCATGACCAGTTTGTAGGTGTTGAAGTCCAGCAGACTGCCTTGCTCCGGCACCGCGTAGATATTCTTGGTTATTTCTCCGCTAAGCGTCGGATAGCGCTCGATGAAGCGCTGGAATCCGTCACGCGACTGGAGGCGTGTCGCGTGGTGCCGCGCATAGTGAAATCCAAGATGAAGGCGAAATTGATTATTGCCAGATGCTTCCTGCATCAGGACGGAATGGCGATCGAACAAGGCAACGTCGAAGCCCAGATTGCCGAGAGAATATGCGATGTGACAGCCGTACCAGCCGCCCCCGATTACTCCGACTCTGAATTGCATGCGTTGCCCAGTTGTTAGCGCCGATGCAGTGACCGGCTGCGCCACTATTAGAGAGGCAATGCCTCGCACTTCCCTGAAAATCGCTCAATAGACTTGACTTTCTATCACGGGCGGCCGAGCTTGTGAAGCTGCCTCTGTGGTAAGAGCGATGAAGGGCTTCATTCATCACGTCCATTGGCTTGGTCAACTATCGATTTGCTGCTTCTGTCGCACATCCAATTTTCTGAGGAGGCCATAGCGGGCCGATTGCAAGCGCTACGGTTCTGCTGACGCCTTCCGGCCGGTGGCCGTGCTTTAGGCTGTCGGACCGGTCTTGTTAGAGGCGGCCAACTGGCGTCTCCGATCGCGTCGGGCCCTCTTCGTTGCGTTCTTGGCCTCCACGGCTTTCTGGAGGGCCAATGTTTTTTCAAGAAGAAGCAGCTCACGTTCCATAGGAGAAAGGAGCAGCGGCTTGACGGGCTCAATTGCTCCAATATCCTGGCGCCTCCGGAGGCCAATGACGGCCGCCACTGTCAAAGCCAGGACGATCCCCCCCAGCCATATGATTTCAGAATAGACTACGGACACGGGATACCACCGTTCAATCATAGGGACCTGCAGCTTGCCGGTCCATTTGAGGCAAGATAGCATAGCCGGGTTTTTCAGGCAGCCGGGGAGCTCCACCTTCTCGGTGCCGATGAGGTCCTTGGGGTGACTTCGCCCGCAATACCTCGGGCTTTGAAACTTACTGAAGCCACAAAGAGCGACATAAATATCGGCTGCGTGAGTGACGATCCCTTCTGATTTGGCCATTCCTCGTGTCGACTGAATGGGTAGTCTGCAACGGACCTGATGCATTCTTGGTTTTCACAGATCCTATGCGGAGGATTGCATGCGTGTTGGGGCCTTTCTGACCGCCTTTGCCCTCGCCGGCCTATCCTCGGCGAATGCTCAGGACGCCGGCAGACCCAACTCGGAGAAACAGCCGGTCGTCCGCGGCGGAGGCGCTGCAGGCTGTGACATTGCCGTGCATCCTGCGGTCGTCCTAAAGGCAGGCCAACAGGTTAATTTGACCTGGACGATCCGAAATGCCGATTCGGCGATAATCGTCCATGACGGCAATGTGATCGAAGTCGAACAGGATAAGAATAAATCGCGAGTAGAGCGTCCGTCACGCACGACGACGTATACGATGTTCGTGCCCGGTGCCAAAGGTACGGCCAAGTGTCAGGTATCGGTCGCCGTTCCGGAAAGAACTCAACCGGCTCATTGGCCTCCACCTCTCCTGGCTTCGATGCCGGCGGCATATTTGGACCGCGCTCGCGCATCACTGATGGATGGCATCACCAATGCCCAGCTTGTCTCTGATCGCAATTGGACAATTTATGCGATTGCGTCGCTGCTCTTCGAGCAGGACATGGAGAGGATCAACAAGTATTTCGCTGAAATTTGGCCGTTGGAGAGCCATACAAAGGCGGACTTCGGACTGTTTTCCCTCGAGGACATCCGCCTCTATGGACTTTTCAACGGACGTTCGGGAGCTTTCCCTGGAAGACTGGGACGAGGGGCGCAACGCAATCTCGAGGAGGAGTTTTTCAAGGTCGCCTCGCTGAAGAAGCCCAGATACGCGGTGGACCTGAGCAATGTCTGGAAGCTCCAGGGGTCCGAGAACCACTCCCTGGTGGCATGGTCCTCACATCTGCTGGCTTCGCAGTTCCTGAAGAACAGTCCTGCGTTCGCCAACCGCGCATTCGAGGACGGGCGGACTGCGGCCGAGCACTACGCGAGCTGGCGCAACTTCTGGTCGAACCTCCTGGATGAGCGTGCCAGGCGCGGCATGTACATGGAAGTCGGTTCGCCGACCTATGAGAAGTACACCCGCGGCGCTTTCCAGAACATACGGGATTTCAGTGAAGACCCGGTCCTGAGGCAGAAGGCCGAGATGCTGCTGGATCTGACCTACGCGCTCATTGCCCAGGAAACCCTGGCCAATGGTGTGCGAGGTGGCGCAAAGAGCCGTGTCTATTCCTTCCGCAGTGCTGCCCGGCAGGGAGGGGAAGATCGAAACTACAACCTCCTCTTCGAGCCCGTTGGCTTTCGCCCGATCTACGCCACGCAGGCAAGCAGCTCCTACTTCCCGCCGCCCGTCATATGGCGTTTGGGAAGGGATCCGGCAGCAAGGGGCCAGTACCGTATCGTCCAACGGGGCCCAGGCATGGGGCAGGAAGACAGGCCGGGGGGGACTGCCGTGATCGATCCGAACGAGAGCGTCGTTCGCTACAGCTTCGTGACGCCTTCGTATATTCTCGGATCCTTCGTCCACGATCCCGACCACTGGGTGATAAGTTCGCAGAATCGTTGGCAAGGCGTGGTATTCAACGGAGATCTCGGGACGCGTATCGCGCCGCAGATCACCCGCCTTAACAAGGCCGGTGCGCTTGACCGAGAGCAACGCGTAGGCAATGGATTCACGTCCACTCAGGACCGAAACGTGCTGATCACGCAACGCTCGGGCTATGATACCGGGTATCGATCGCGGACCGACATCTATATCTCTGGCACACTCGACCTGCTGGACGAGGAAGAAGGCTGGATCTTCGTGAAGGAAGGCAGCGCGTTCGGTGCCGTGCATGTCGTCCATCAGGGCAACGATGGCTATCGTTGGCTCGATCAGCTCAACAAAAACAAGGGGCTCGACAAGAACAGTCACTTCGTCACCCTCACGGATCCCGATGCGCCGATCATCATTGTCGCCAACGAGGCGAGCGACTACGGTAACGACTTCGAGAAATTCAAGTCATCCCTGAAGGCACAGCGCGTGAAGCAGGAAGGCGGCACGACCACATTCGCCGGCCTCACTTTCTACGGGCCCAAGCGGGGCGGGATTGGCGTCAGTCCGTACAGGGCGAGAACCTACGATTCGCCGTTCATCCGTTCTCAATGGGCCAGCGGCGCCATCTATATCCGCCAAGGCCGGGAAGGTCTCTTGCTAGACCTGAGTACTCCCGAGAAACCCCTAAAACGGGTGGTCGAGCCGGCTCTGACACCGGACTTCCCGAATGGAGTAGGCGAGGCACGTCCCATCGTATTCCAAGGCGGGTAATGCTCGGAAACACGGAAGGGGCGGGCGCTCCTTTTACTCTTCCTCGCAGCGGGCTTGTGCAAGATCCGCGGCTGTCTCGGACGGGCGAACAGAGCCGCTCGAGCGCGAGGCCGCCGCTGCGATCTCGCGACCCGGCAAAGACGGTCAACCCGGCCGCTGCTTCCCGGTCGCCGAAGGCGGCGAGCGCCCCATCACGGGCTTTCATCTGCAAATTGGTTGCGCGACATCAATCGTTGATCAAACCTCCGGATTCTGCATTAGACTACCGACGCTGTAATTGGAGTGGAATATGGGTAGCAGCTTTCACGGTGTGCTCATGAAGAATGAGCACAGAGTCACTGACCGGAAATCGATAGTGATCTGCGGCGCGCCCCGTGGTGGCACGTCGTTCGCTGCTTCCGTCTTCTCACGCCTCGGCGTGCCGTTCAGGCGAACCCCGAACGACCGCATAAGCCCACGTCACGAGCATAACCGCTTGAAAGAAGCGTTTCAGGAGGAAGATCATGCCAGGATGCGGCGGATAATCGGGGAGTTCTGCAGTCTGCATCCCGTCTGGGGGTGGAAACTCCCGGAGATCGAGAGCCGTTTCTCTGCCATATCGGAAATGGTTCCGAACCCGCACTTCGTTATGATCTTCAAGGAACCGCTTTCAATCGCTGTCCGGTCAGCCACGCGGAGGTCGAAGAACCCAATCAATGTCCTGCAGCAGGTCGTGGCGGTGCATCAGCGCCTGGCGGCCATCGCCGCCACGACCGAGCATCCCCTGTTTCTGGTTTCCTACGACAAGGCCGTGGTGAGCCTGCCAGCCTTCCTGGCGGACGCCGCCTCATTCGCGGGGATCAAATCCTACGATGAAGCTGCCGTCATCGCCGGTATCCGGGCGGACGCGCAGCAGTATCTAGAGAAGCGGCAAAGCGGAAACCCTGCCGCGGCCCCATCCCTTTGACGGTCGCCCGAGCGACCTCGGCAAGCTAAGCCATTGCGTACCGGGCCGTTTCAAGGGGGCCAGGACTTCAGGTCGAACAAGGGCCTCCTGGACGCGCATGATGCCGATGCCGTGGTGTCGCAAGTAGGGAGAAAATTGCACTTTGCGGTAGAGATGTTTGCGCACCTCCAGTAAGTGTGGGCGGGTGAGGGAGTGTTCGCCTTCGAGAACTCTCTCCGCGTCGATGAGAGATTGGAGACTACGCTATGCTTAAAGAGGAGAAAATGGAGCTCGGCAGGAAGCTGATTGAGGAGATGCGTGAGGCATTCATCCGTGGTGATTGGGGCGCAACGACGAGCGCCTATGAGCAGATGAAAGATATCAAGACCGACCGTGCTCTCAAGCTGGAGGCAACGTGCCTGGCGGTTCGCGCCCTGATTGCCGCCAACGACCGCCCCGCGGCTCGTCAGTTGCTCGCAAAAGTCACGACGGAGGGATACAGGAAGCCTGCCCATTACGAGTTCCTGGCGCGCGCATTTCTCGACCTCAAGCGGTACAAGGATGCAGCAGTCGCATGTGAGCGAGCCGATGAACTGCGAATCGCCGAGTTGAAGTAGCCAATGTTTCTCACCTCGTAAGCGATTGATCGTCGCTATTTTTTCGGGGCGTAGGACACTTACCCAGCTTTTTGTCTTGCTCCGGCGTCGTCATCAGGTGCGTGCGCGGCTCGCGCCAGCTTCTTCTGTCGCGCCTTCCGCGTCTGGATTGCGGCCAGCGTCGGATCGTTCCAAGCGCGGTCATACCACCTCCTTGGCGCACGCCATCAGCGGCTTCATCAGGGAGGGGCAGTCTCGGACGGCCTTCATGCCGCACTCGGCCGAGCCGGCTCGACTATTGCCTCCCCCGGTCGCAGAATTGGCGGGCCAGCAGGGAGACGAGACAAATGGCTGACGACATGAGCCCGATGGACCGAGACTGCATTGTCGCCGCTATCCTGACCACCGGGATGAAGGATGACGACGACGTTACAGTCGAGGAAAGAACCGTGGTGGAAAGGTTCATTCGGATCCTCAGAGAGATTCGCGATGACGGGGGCACCGCAGAGTTGTGGCAAAAAGGCGCCAACGCCGCTCAACGCAAGCTCCAGCGCCGGGAACGCCGCAAGGCCGCCGCCACGGATTGAGCGAGGTGATCGCGTTGGTGAGGCGGTCGTTGGCGTAGGATACGTCGGCTGCCTCGGTCTTCACGGCCAACAGGAAGCGAACCTTCGTCTCGGCTGGAAACGAGTCGCCGCATGTACGCCCCAGCGATTTCGTCGAAGACCTGAAGGGGCGCCTGAAATCCGCCCTTGGTGACGATAAATTTCGCCGACCTCCTAATCGGCTTGCCGCGTGAATGGCGAGCAAATCATCGCTCAATCTTTCTCCCGGACGTCTCTCCCGCAGGCGTTTTATGTTCGGGAGAGCAGATTCCTTGCCACTTCGGTGAGATTCCAGAAGCCACGAATTTCCGTTTGCCTTCCCGACCTCGGCGGGCCCTGCAGTTTATACTTGGAGGAAGAGGCCGTTGCCCCGAGCGCCTGATAAAGGGCTTCTGCGAGCATCTCGGGTGTAACCGGAGCTTGGCTTTTTGTTTCGGCAGGGGCTGCCTGAGGTTTGGGAGGCATAGCCTTACGGATCGCCTTGGAGGCCATCCGGACTGTCCCAGAAATAAGCTGCTTATCCAGGTCGGTTGCTTTCGTGACGTAGTACTCCACCGCCTTGTTCGTAGTTTCAATGTACCCCAAAGTCGCCGCGTATTTTGCCGTGCCGGCAGCTCGCAGCTCTTGCGCAGCGCCTTCAATTTCTTTGATTTCGTCTGGCGTTGCTTCGATTCCATCCATCATTCGAACGGAAAGTCGCCTCAGATCGATGGTGGCGATGGGTTCATCCGTGGACATGCTCCCGCGCGGCGGCCTGGCGACTTTGATGCGACGGCGCCGCACTGTGTAGGTGAGCATGGAATATCCTCCGACGAAATTTATCCAATACTGCAAAGTCTGCCCTGATGCGGAGCCTTTGGAAACAGGGATTCGCCTGCTAACGTTTGACCCAATCGGAAGTCTAGATGAATCCGGTGCTGCCCGTCAGCATTCTAATTGTCGGAGCCTCTTCGATCGGCACTGGAGCCGGGCTTTTGGCTGGCTCGATGAATCCGGTCGTCGGCAGCGAGCAACTCGGTGAGGGCGTGGTCCTCGCCAACTTCAGCCTTCAGATGCTCCAATCCGGCTGGGTCAAGGAAAGAAATCGAGAAAGGTGGCTGCAATAGATCAGCAGCTAGCGAGTTGTAGTATGGGCCTATCTCACCGGGCAGAATCATCGCCCGTATTCCTGCGGCCTACGAAGAACTCAGCGCGTGTCGGCCGCATCCTTGCTCATTTGCTCCCGGATGTGATCGGAGCGCGCCAGCGCCTTTCTCATCAGCCGGTCGACGAACGCCTTGCCGGAGCTGTGAAGACGGCCGCGATCGTCCGCACGGGTGATGCTTGGGCTCGAACCTTCGCCATATCGCCGTTCCCAGCGTTCGATCGCGAGGCGGGCGAGCTTCCGTGCTTCGTCGTGTCCTGTTTCCAGCATGTCGCGCGTCAGCAGGATCTCGAGGATGAAATCATGTGCCATTGCCATCGAGAGAGCGGCTGTATTTGAATCGATGCCGCGAATTCGCTCATCTTTCTCGAGTTCGAACATGTCCGCCCCCCAAACGCTGCCGGACCGGGACGATAGCGATAGTCCTCCACAGGGGGAAGGCGGGAAAGTTCGCCCGGCCCCGCGTCACTTGTTTTGAATTCGAGAGCTTGATCGCCTAGTGTCGTGGGGCCGAAGGAGGCGTTTCCAAGGGGAGTCATGGGCAAGCGTATTCTGGTCACGGGCGGGGCGGGGTTCCTGGGCTCGCATCTGTGCGAGCGGCTGCTCGAGGGGGGCCACGACGTGCTGTGCGTCGACAACTATTTCACCGGCAGCAAGGCCAATCTGGTAGCCTGTCTGGACAATCGGCGCTTCGAGCTGATGCGCCACGACGTGACCTTTCCGCTCTATGTCGAGGTCGACGAGATCTACAATCTCGCCTGCCCGGCGTCGCCGATCCACTACCAGCACGATCCGGTGCAGACGACCAAGACCAGCGTGCACGGCGCCATCAACATGCTGGGGCTGGCCAAGCGGGTGCGGGCCAAGATCTTCCAAGCGTCGACCAGCGAGGTCTATGGCGACCCGACGGTGCATCCGCAGGTCGAGAGCTATTGGGGTAACGTCAATCCGCTGGGTCCGCGGGCCTGCTACGACGAGGGCAAGCGCTGCGCGGAGACGCTGTTCTTCGACTATCACCGCCAGCACCGACTGCGGATCAAGGTGGCGCGGATCTTCAACACCTACGGGCCGCGCATGCATCCCAATGACGGGCGGGTGGTGTCGAATTTCATCGTTCAGGCGCTCAAAGGCGAAGACATCGTGATTCACGGCGACGGGATGCAGACGCGGGCGTTCTGCTACGTCGACGACCTTCTGGACGGATGGCTGCGGCTGATGGACCACACGCCGGACGACTTCACGGGACCGGTGAACATCGGCAATCCGGTGGAGATGCCGATCCGGCACCTCGCCGAGAAGATCATCGAGAAGGTGGGCAGCAAATCGAAGCTGATCTTTCAGCCTCTTCGGGTCGACGATCCGATGCAGCGCTGCCCGGACATCACCCTGGCGCGCGAGATGCTGAAGTGGGAGCCGAAGGTGGCCCTCGAAGATGGCCTCACGAAAACCATCGCCTTCTTCGACGACCTGCTGAAGAGCAACAGGGGCGTGAGCGGTATCGGACGGTAGTCGATCACGCCTGCTGGGGGCTGTGATCCGATAACGGGGCTTGGAATGATCTCGCAACGGGCACGGTATGCACTCAGGGCCCTGGTGGCTCTGGCCCAGGCGGACCCCGATCACGCCGTCATGATTTCCGATCTGTCGACGTCCTGCTCTATCCCGAAGAAGTTCCTGGAACAGATATTGCTCGACCTCAAGCGTCACGGTCTCGTGCGCAGCAAGCGTGGCAAGCTTGGGGGCTATCAGCTCAACAGGCAGCCTTCGCGGATCACCTTCGGAGAAGTCCTGAGGATCGTCGATGGGCCGATTGCCTTGTTGCCTTGTCTTTCGAAGATTTCCTATCGCCGGTGCAAGGATTGCACCGACGAGGCGAGCTGTGAAATCCGACGCGTGTTCGCGCATGTCGCGAAGTCGAGCCGGGACATTCTTGATAACACGAGTCTTTTGGACGCCATGACGGGGGAAGGCGAGCGCAGAAGGCCGGCGTCGGAAAAGGCAAGTGCACGAGGTCCCCATCCTGTGTGACGGGCGTCAGGCAAGAGGTTCACGGGCCGACTTCCGCCGCAGAGTTGACAATCTCTACTAAATTGGTCGACAAACCGATTGGGCATCTGCAACCTGCTCTGATACAGCCGCTCGACTGACTGTAGGAGGCATGATGATGGTCTTGCACCGTCGTACTTTTCTCGCAGCAGGCGCCGCGACGGGCGCGTCGACTGTCTCCTGGCCCGCACTGAGCCAGACATCGGCTCCCGTCACATTGACAAACGTCTCCTACGATCCGACGCGCGAACTCTATCGCGCGGTGAACGATGCCTTCGCCGGCGAATGGCAACGCAGCGCGGGGCAGAAGGCGACGATCCGCACGTCCCATGGCGGATCCGGCCGACAGGCACGATCGGTGATCGACGGTCTCGAAGCAGATGTCGTGACCCTGGCGCTGGCCGGCGACATCGATGCGATCGCTCGCGAATCGAAGCGATTGCCGGAAAACTGGCAGTCGCGCCTCCCCAACAATTCATGCCCCTATACGTCGACGATCGTGTTCGTCGTCCGCAAGGGCAACCCCAAGGGCATCAAGGAGTGGCCGGATCTCGGGAAGGCCGGCGTGTCGGTCGTCACGCCCAATCCCAAGACGTCCGGCGGGGCGCGCTGGAACTATCTCGCCGCGTGGGCCGATGAACTCGATCGGACGAAGGGCGACCAGGCGGCCGCCCGCAAGCTCGTCGAGGCGATCTTCAGGAACGTACCGGTGCTCGATTCCGGCGCGCGGGGATCGACCACGACATTCGCCCAGCGTGCCGTCGGCGATGTCCTGATCTCGTGGGAGAACGAGGCATTCCTGATCCTGCAGGAGTTCGGCGCCGACAAGTTCGACATCGTCGTGCCGTCCCTGTCGATCCTGGCGGAGCCGCCCGTCGCCGTCGTCGATGCCGTCGTCGACAAGCGTGGCACGCGCAAGGTGGCGGAGGCCTATCTCGACTTCCTCTACTCGCCCGCCGGCCAGAAGATCATCGCCCGGAATTTCTACCGGCCGTTCAAACCGGAAGATGCCGAGGCTGCGGACATCGCCCGGTTTCCGAAGCTCAAGCTGGTCACGATCGACCAGGTCTTTGGCGGCTGGAAGAAGGCGCAAGCCGAGCATTTTGCCGACGGCGCCATCTTCGATCAGATCTACAAGCCAGCGGGCAAGGCCCCTCGGTGACGGTCGCTCCCGTGATGGGGCAACGTTTCACCTTCGTGAGACCGAGCGCCCTGCCTGGCTTCGGGATCACGCTGGGCTTCGCCACCACCTACCTGTCGCTGATCGTGCTGCTGCCGCTGATCGTGCTGGTGTGGCGAGCGAGCGCGCTCGGGTTCGATGGGATCTGGCAGGTCGCGACCACGCCGCGCGTCCTGGCGGCCCTCGAAGTCAGTTTCGTGACCTCGGCGCTGGCGGCTCTGCTGAATGCCGTCTTCGGCACGCTCGTTGCCTGGGTGCTCGTCCGGTACGACTTTCCCGGCCGGCGGCTGCTCGACGCTGCCGTGGATCTGCCGTTTGCCCTTCCGACCGCGGTGGCGGGTATCGCGCTGGCGGCGCTCTATGCGCCCAACGGATGGATTGGCGCGCTTTTTGCGCCATGGGGCATCAAGATCGCTTTCACGCCAGCAGGTATCTTCATCGCTCTCGTTTTCATCGGCCTGCCCTTCGTCGTGCGCACGGTGCAACCCGTGCTGCAGGACTTCGAATGCGAGGTCGAGGAAGCGTCGGCGACTTTGGGCGCCACCAGGATGCAGACCGTCTTTCGCGTCGTTCTGCCGGCCCTCGTGCCGGCCTTGGTGACGGGTGTGGCCTTGGCCTTTGCGCGTGCCGTGGGAGAGTACGGCTCGGTGATCTTCATCGCCGGCAACATTCCCTTCGTCTCGGAGATCGCGCCGCTGCTCATCGTGACCCGCCTCGAGGAGTTCGACTATGCCGGGGCGTCGGCGATCGCCGTCGTGATGCTGACCATCTCGTTCGTCGCGTTGCTGATCATCAATTCCGTCCAGGCCTTGAGTCGCCGGAGATACGAAGGTGCGTGAGACGGCGCTCAGCGAGAGCCGTCCGCTGCAATGGCTGCTGATTGCCGTCGCCGTGGCGTTTCTGGCGCTGTTCCTGGTCCTGCCGCTGGCGGCCGTCTTCGTCGAAGCGCTGCACCGGGGCGTCGGGCCGCTCCTTGCCACCTATACCGACGCCGATACGCTCTCGGCGATCTGGCTCACGCTCATCGTTGCGGCCATCACGGTGCCGCTCAACCTGGTATTCGGTATTGCAGCGGCCTGGGCGATCGCGAAGTTCGAGTTCCGCGGCAAGAGTCTCCTGATCAGCCTGATCGACCTGCCTTTTTCCGTGTCGCCCGTCGTGTCGGGGTTGACCTTCGTGCTGTTGTTCGGCGCGAAGGGGGTCTTCGGCCCGTTGCTCGACGATTGGGACATCAAGATCATCTTTGCCGTGCCGGGAATCGTGCTCGCCACGGTCTTCGTCACCTTTCCCTTCATCGCCCGCGAGCTCATTCCCCTGATGCAGGAGCAGGGCACGGCGGAGGAGGAGGCTGCGCTCACGCTGGGAGCGTCGGGGTTGCGGACGTTCATGACCGTCACCCTGCCCAACGTTCGCTGGGCGCTGCTGTACGGCGTCCTGCTCTGCAACGCGCGCGCCATGGGGGAGTTCGGCGCCGTGTCCGTCGTGTCTGGCCATATCCGGGGGCTCACCAACACCATGCCGCTGCAGGTCGAGATCCTCTACAACGAGTACAATTTCGTCGGGGCATTCGCCGTCTCGGCCCTTTTGGCAGGGCTGGCCCTCGTCACCCTTGCTGCGAAGTCGCTCCTCGAATGGCGACATGCAGAAGGCCTCCCAACTGCACGACGTCACTGAAATGGGAGACACCACGGTCGATCTGGGCAAGGGCGAACCGATCGCCATCACGGCGGAGGGGCTGGCCAAGTCGTTTCCCGGCGTTGCCGCCGTCAATGGCATCGACCTGCAGGTGAAGCCGGGCGAGTTGATGGCGCTTCTCGGCCCTTCGGGATCCGGCAAGACGACGTTGCTTCGCCTGTTCGCTGGACTGGAAACTCCGACGGCCGGGCGCATCCTGTTCGGCGACGAGGACGCGACGCATCTTCCCGTTCGAGAGCGGCGCGTCGGCTTCATGTTCCAGCATTACGCGCTGTTCAAGCACATGAGCGTCGCCGAGAACGTGGCCTACGGGCTGCGTGTCCGGCCGCGCCGGCTGCGGCCGTCGAGCGCGGAGATCGCCAAGCGGGCCGAGGAGCTGCTGGAACTGGTGCAACTCCCGGGCCTGGGCAGGCGCTATCCGGCGCAACTGTCGGGCGGCCAGCGCCAGCGTGTGGCGCTGGCCCGCGCCCTGGCCGTGGAGCCGCGCGTGCTTCTGCTCGACGAACCGTTCGGCGCGCTCGATGCGCAGGTGCGTCGCGATCTTCGCCGGTGGCTGCGCGAACTGCATGATCGCACCGGCCACACCACGCTGTTCGTGACGCACGACCAGGAGGAGGCCCTCGAACTGGCCGACCGGGTCGCCATCCTCAATCGCGGGCGCCTCGAGCAACTCGGGCACGCGGACGATATCCTCGATCATCCCGCAACGCCCTTCGTCGCCGGCTTCGTCGGCGATGCGATTCGACTGCCGGTGACTGTCGAGGCGGGATGGATCAGCCTCGGGCGAGGGAAGGTGCCGGCGCCGTTCCAGTTCCCGTCGGGTCCCGCAGAACTGTTCATACGCCCCTCGGACCTCACGCTGGCCCATTCGACAGGGCACGGCACCTTCATGGGCAAGGTCGTGGGCACGCGCCGCGTCGGTTCGGCCCGGCGGGCGGAACTGGTCCTCGAGGACGGCCTGCCGTCGGTCGAGGTGACGCTCCCGCTCGAGCATTCGGTGGCCAAGGGCGAGGAACTCCACCTGAACCTGCTCACCATGAGACTGTTTCAAGCACGCTGACGGAGGATCGCCATGCCGAGATCTGCATGCACGCGCACGCCAAGCCTGCGGCGCGAAAAGTGACCGGCGACAATCGCCCCACCTTCGGCATCGTCGGCGGAGGTTTCACCGGCACGATGCTGGCCGTTCACCTGATCGAGCAGTCGCCGGTGCCGGTGCGCATTCTCCAGTTCGATCGTGCGGCTGCCTTCGGCAGCGGAGTGGCCTATTCCACGCCCAATGACAAGCATCTGCTGAACGTCCGGGTCGGCAACATGAGTGCGTACGATTCGCGTCCCGACCATTTCATCAAATGGCTGGAAGGATGCGCGAAGGCCGCGGGCGCCGAACCCCGCGGGCCGTTCGTGTCTCGCGGACTGTACGGGCAGTACCTGCGCTCGACCCTGTCGGCCTGCCTGGCCGCACATCCGGCGTCATCGATGATCGGGGTCGATGCCGAGGTCGTCAGCCTGTCGGCCGGTGCCAATTCGGTCGAGCTGCAGACTTCAGATGGCGCGCGGCATGCGGTGGACCGTGTAGCGCTGTGCGTCGGAAACTTTCCGCCGGCACTCCCCGTGAAGCCGCAGACGGGCGACTCCGGCGAGGACCGATATTTTGCCAATCCCTGGAGTGGCGGGCTGGCGCGCATCGGCAAGGATGATGACGTCGTCCTGGTGGGGACGGGTCTGACCATGGTGGACGTCGTCCTCGATCTCCATTCGCGCGGACATCGGGCGAAGATCACCGCCGTTTCGCGTCGGGGCCTCATGCCGCTGCCCCACCGCGACGTCGGCCCCTACCAGGCCTTCCTGAACCCGGACGCCCTGCCGAGAACGGTGATGGCGCTGACCCGTATGGTCCGTCGCGAAGTCGAGGCGGCCGCGGCCAACGGCGTCGACTGGCGCGCCGTCCTCGACTCGATGCGTCCGCAGACACAGGCGCTGTGGCGCGGTCTGCCCGTCGCCGAGCGGCGGCGGTTCCTGCGTCACGTGAGGCCTTACTGGGAGGTGCATCGCCATCGCGTGGCGCCGCCCGTGGCCGCCGAGATCGAGGAATTGCTGCGCGCGGGCAAGCTCGCGGTGATGGCCGGCCGGTTGCAGGCCGTTGAGCTGGGCGCAACGGGCATCTCCATGACAGTGAAGGCGCGGGGCGACAAGACCGTGCAGCGGATCGAGGGCTCATGGCTCGTCAACTGCTCCGGCCCGCAGCTCGACTACGACCGGATCAGCGATCCCCTGATACGGTCGTTGTTCGACGGCGGCCTGGCGCGGCCGGATTCGCTGTCTCTCGGCCTCGATCTCGGCGACGACTATCGTCTGGTCAGCAGAAGCGGTATCCCGTCGGACGTTCTCTTCGCCCTGGGACCGCCCATTCGCGGCAACCTGTGGGAGACGACGGCGGTGCCGGACATCCGCAAGCAATGCGAGGCGGTGGCCCGTCATCTGACCAGCACGGCGGCGTAGGGGCCATAGCCGGGGAGCGGATTGCCATGGAACGCCTGGACGAAGTCAATCCCTGGAAGGTGCTGAAGGAGGAGACCGGTTACGACTGCCGGTACTTCTCGGTCCGTCATGATCGGGTGACATTGTCCGACGGAGAGCCGCGCAGCTATCACAGCGTGCGGATGAAGTATTACGGTGTCTGCATCGTGCCGGTCGATCGCGACGGCAGCGTCACGCTGATCGGGCAGTATCGCTATGTCTTGGATCGCTTCTCCTGGGAGATCCCCGGCGGAGGGGCCCGGGTCGGCGAGGACCCGCTCACGGTCGCGCGGGCGGAACTGAAGGAGGAGACCGGCTGCACGGCCGAGCACTGGCTCAAGATCGTGGAGGGCGCGGTTTCGCCGGGCATCTCCACCGAGGCCGTACCGGCCTTTGTCGCCTGGGGGCTGGATCGCGGCGCCCCGCAACCTGATGCCACGGAGAAACTGTTCCGCCGGCGGGTGCCGTTCGCCGATGCGGTCGCCATGGCCCTGACAGGCGAGGTTTCGAACCTGCCCGGGGTCGCTGCCCTGCTGGGCATCGAAGTCCGCCGCCAGCGCGGCGACCTGCCGCCGAGCCTGCTCGATCTGCTCAAATAGCCGGGGGTCGCGACTACGAGGCGGCTGTCAACCCGAGCCGCTCGCCGCGATAGGCGCCGCTCATCACGCGCTCCCACCAGCCGCGATTGTCCAGGAACCAGCGCACGGTGTCGCGGAGGCCGCTCTCGAAGTTGTGGCGCGGCCGCCAGCCGAGTTCGGTCGCGATCTTCGACGCGTCGATGGCGTAGCGGGCGTCGTGCCCCGGCCGGTCGGTCACGAAGTTGATCAGCGATTCGTGGGGACGGTGGGCCGCGTCGGGCTGCATCTCGTCGAGCAGGCGGCAGATGCCGCGCACCACGTCGATGTTCCGGCGCTCGCTGTTGCCGCCGATATTGTAGGTTTCGCCGGGCTTTCCCTTGCGCAGCACGAGGGTCAGCGCTTCGGCATGATCCTCGACATGAAGCCAGTCGCGAACATTCTCGCCCTTGCCGTAGACCGGCAGGCTCTCGCCACGCAGGGCGCGGATGGTGACCAGCGGGATCAGCTTCTCGGGGAAGTGATAGGGGCCATAGTTGTTGGAACAGTTGGTCGCCAGCGTCGGCAGCCCGTAGGTGTGGTGCCAGGCGCGGACCAGATGGTCGGATGCGGCCTTGCTCGCGGAGTAGGGGGAGTTGGGGGCGTAGGGCGTGGTCTCTGTGAACAGGCCGGTCGCGCCCAGCGAACCGAACACCTCGTCGGTCGAGATGTGCTGGAAGCGGAAGCGGCCGCGCGCGGCCTCGTCGAGCGTCCGCCAATAGGCGAGGGCGGCCTCCAGCATCGTGAAGGTGCCGTTGACGTTCGTCTCGATGAACGGCGCAGCGCCTGTGATCGACCGGTCGACATGGCTTTCCGCGGCGAGATGCAGGATGGCATCGGGCCGGAATTCGGCGAGGACGGCGTCGATCCCCGCACGGTCACAGATATCGGTCTTGTAATGGCGATGGCGGTTGCTGGTCCCTGCCTCCGCCAGCGATTCGAGATTGCCCGCGTAGGTCAGCTTGTCGACGTTGGCGACCGTCCAGTCCGTGTCGCGGATGATGTGACGCACAACGGCAGAGCCGATGAAGCCGGCGCCGCCGGTAACCAGAATTCTCATGGGGCCATCATGCAATGAAGCTTCCCCTACCTAGCATATCTTCTGCGCTGATTTCTAATTCTAGCTGCTCGGCGGGCAGGGCCCGGGAAAGACGCTAAGATGACGCCATTCACGAAGCCTTCATCAGAGGAAATCGAGCATGAGTGATGCATCCGAGTACACGCCGCCGAAGGTCTGGACCTGGAACAAGGCCAGCGGGGGGCGGTTTGCCAACATCAACCGGCCGATCGCCGGTCCGACCAGCGAGAAGGAACTGCCCATCGGCAAGCACCCGCTGCAGCTCTATTCGCTGGGCACACCCAACGGCCAGAAGGTCACCATCATGCTCGAGGAGCTGCTGGCGCTGGGTCACAAGGGCGCGGAATACGACGCCTGGCTGATCAAGATCGGCGAGGGCGACCAGTTCGGCAGCGGCTTCGTCGCCATCAATCCGAACTCCAAGATCCCGGCGCTGGTGGACCGCAGCGGTCCCCAGCCTGTCCGCGTGTTCGAGTCGGGCGCCATCCTGCTCTACCTGGCGGAAAAGTTCGGCGCACTCGTGCCGACGGAGAGCGCAAAGCGCGCGGAGTGCCTGTCGTGGCTGTTCTGGCAGATGGGCAGCGCGCCCTATCTCGGCGGCGGCTTCGGCCATTTCTATGCCTATGCGCCGACCAAGATCGAGTACGCCATCGACCGTTTCGCGATGGAGACCAAGCGGCAGCTCGACGTGCTCGACCGGCGCCTGGCCGAGAGCAAGTACCTGGCCGGCGACGATTACACGATCGCCGACATCGCGGTCTGGCCCTGGTACGGCGGCCTGGCCAAGGGCCTGCTCTATGGGGCCGGCGAGTTCCTGGCGGTGCATGAGTACAAGAACGTGCAGCGCTGGGCCGACGAGATCGGCGCGCGTCCGGCCGTCCGCCGCGGCCGCATCGTCAACCGCCTCCAGGGCGATCCCGCTGCGCAGCTCCATGAGCGCCACGACGCCAGCGACTTCGACCTGAAGACGCAGGACAAGATCGCGGCCAAGGGCTGAGGCACCCCGCGCCGCCGCAGCGTTGCCGTTCGGCGACGTTGCGGCGGCATCGATCTTGCGTTGACTGTCGGATGGACGAACAGCACGGGAGCATCGGGTGAGCAGCACCAACCGGCCCAAGGTGGCCTTCATCGGTACCGGCGGGACCATGGCCTCGCTGGGTGTCCATCCGCTCGAGCTGCAGGATTACGGCGTGCACGAGAACCGCATGCACGCCAGCGAGATCGTCGCGCGATTTCCGGTGGTCGAGGAGATTGCCGAGATCATTCCGGTCGATTTCCGCAACGTGCCGAGCCCGGAGATCTACTTCGCCGAATGGAAGGAGCTCGCGGCGCTCTGCCATCGCGTCGTGGCCGAGCATCCCGACCTGTCCGGCATCGTGATCGGCCACGGCACCGCGACGCTCGAGGAGACGGCCTGGGTCCTGAACCTGGTGCTGAGGGTCGATGTGCCCGTGGTGCTGATCGGCTCGCAACGGCCAGCCTCCGGCCTGTCGACCGACGCCGCGATCAACCTCGTGAACGGCGTGCGCACCGCCGCCAGTCCGCAGAGCCGGGGCCGCGGCGTGCTGGTGCTGCTGAACGACGAGATCCAGGCCGCGCGCGAGGTCACAAAGACCTCGAACTGGCGCATGCAGACCTTCCGCACGCCCGACTTCGGCGTCCTGGGCCACGCCGATGCCGACCGCATCGCCTACTACCGGCGGCCCGAGCGCCGGCACATGCCCGACACCGAATTCGACCTTTCGGGCCTCGACTCCCTGCCGAGGGTCGACATCGCCTACGCCTATGCCGGCTCCGACGGCAGCGCGATGCGCGCCTTCATTGCCGCCGGGGCGAAGGGGCTGGTTTCGGCCGGCTTCGCGCCGGGCATGGCGCCCGCCGCCGATCTCGCCGCGATGGAAGAGGCGGTGAAGCAGGGGATCGTCGTCGTGCAGTCCTCGCGGGCCGGTTCGGGCCGCATCTTCCGTGGCCAGAAGCTGGCCAAGGCAGGCGTTCTCGCCGCGGACAATCTCAACCCGCAGAAAGCGCGGTTGCTGCTGGCCCTGGCGCTCACCCGGACCTCCGACCCGGCCGAGATCGCCCGGATCTTCGCGACCTACTGATTGCCGCCCCTTCGCGGCCTGATACGCTGCGTCGATGGAGTTCAGGCAACTCGAACATCTGGTGGCGGTGTGCAGTGCGGGCAGCTTCAGCGGCGCGGCCAGGCAGCTGCACATCTCCCAGCCGACCCTGAGCAAGAGCATCGCGCGGCTGGAGAAGCACCTCGGGCTGAAGCTGTTCGACCGCAGCGGCGGCAGCGCCCGGCCCACCGTCTACGGACACGCGGCGGCCGAACATGCGGCCATTCTGCTGGCCGGCGTGGCGAGGATGAGCGATCAGCTGGAGGAACTCGCCGGCGGCGAGACCGGCAGCCTGCGCATCGGCGTGGGTCCGGCAACGCGCATCAAGCTGTTGCCTGAGGTCGTCCGGCAGGTCGGCAGGACCTTTCCCGAGCTGCGGCTCGAAGCGCGCTACGACGACGTCCAGACATTGATGCGTTCGCTTCGCATGGGCAGCCTGGACCTCGTCTTCTGCTACTTCGAGGCGCCGGACGAGCAGTCGGACTTCATCCGCGTGAAGATCTGCGACGACTTGCGGATCGCCGTCGTGCGGCCTCGTCACCCTGCACTGCGGCAGGCGCCGCTCGCGCCTGAAATGTTGCTGAAATACCCGATCGCCAGCGTCGGTACCGTGCCGAGCTTCCGCAGGTGGCTGGGGGCCTTGAGTGCGAAGGCGGCCCGCAACATGAACGCCTTCGTCTCCGATGACTATGCGTTGGTGAAGGGCCGGCCGCTCGATTCGGACTTCGTCGCCCTGGGTCCACGCTTCGTGTTCGAGCAGGAGTTGCGCGAGGGCACGCTGGTCGAGCTGAAGCTCCGAGTCGAGATCGGCTACGAATGCTGGATGCTCACCACCGAGGCGAAGTGGCGCTCGCCGGTGGTGAAGAAGGTCGCCGATTTCGCACGAACGGCCATGAGGCGGAAGACACCGCGCCGCTAGAGGCTATGCCTGCAGGCTATGGCTCATTCGGGTTTGGGCGATTGTCACTGAAGCGGGATCGGGTGCCTTTAGCGGGTAGAACAAGAAGATGAAGCCGATGGAGGATCCATGGCTAGAAGACACAGCCTGACGGGCCTGTGTGGGATGCTGTTGCTTGCGACAGCGATCGCCGCCAGCTTCACAGGGCCAGCGGCAGCGCAGTATCCCGACAAGCCTGTCCGGCTCATCGTGCCCTTCACCGCGGGCGGCTCGCCCGACACGACGGCCCGGCGTGTCGCGCAGCGCCTGACCCAGGAACTGAAGCAGCAGTTCGTCGTCGAGAACCGGCCGGGCGCCGCCGGCAACATCGGTGCGGAGACAGCCGCCCGTTCCGCGCCTGACGGCTATACGCTCATGATGATGGCCAACAGCCACGTCATCAATCCGGCGCTCTATACGAAGATCACCTACGACGTGGTGAAGGATTTCACGCCGATCTGCCTGCTCGTGCGCGGCGCCTCGATGATGGTGGTGCCGGCCAACAGCCCGGCAAAGACGGTCAAGGAATTCGTCGACATGGCGAAGGCCAATCCCGGCAAGCTCAACTTCGGTTCGGGCGGTGCGGGCAGCCCGGCGCATCTCGCTGCGGAAGCCTTCCGTCAGGCTACCGGCATTGACTACGTCCACGTGCCCTACAAGGGCGCGCCAGAGATCGTGCGCGCGCTCGTGTCCGATCAGGTGCAGGTCGGCTTCCCGACCTTCGAGACGGCGCTGGGACTGGTGCAGCAGAAGACGCTGCGCGCGCTCGCGACGACCGGCTCGAAGCGCTCGCGACAGCTTCCGGATACGCCGACCCTGCTCGAAGCGCTGCCCGACGGGTTCAGCCTCGAAGGCTGGCTGGGCCTCGTCGCGCCGGCGGGCACGCCACCCGAAGTGGGGCAGGCGATCGTCGCGGCCATGACAAACGCGCTCAAGGATCCGGCCTTCCGCGAGCAGCTCGAAAGCGGCGGCTCAGATATCGATTTCCGGCCGGGCCCCGAGTTCGGCGCGATCCTGCCGGGCGAGCTCGTGAAATGGCGCAAGCTCGTCGAAGGCGTCGGCGCCAAGGTCGAGTAGGGAAGGAGCGAAAGCCATGGCCGTCGCCGCCAAGCCCCGGATTCACGAAGTACCGGACGATCTGCTGGCCGCCATCGATTGGTGCTACGAGCAGGGATGGACCGACGGGCTCCCCGTCGTGCCGCCAGTCGTCGACCGGGTCGATGCCATGCTGGCGGCTGAGGCGCGTCCGCGGGAGATGGTGATCGCGCACCATCCGGCGACCGGCCTCGACCTGTCGCTGCATGCCGCCGCCGTGAACGCCGTGATGGCGGGTTGCCTGCCCGAATATTTCCCGGTGATCGTCGCCGCGTTCGAGGCGATGGATCGGACCGATTTCAACTTCCACGGTTCGACCGCCAGCACCGGCGGCTCGGCGCCGCTGCTGGTTGTCAGCGGTCCCTATGCCGAGGAGATCGGCATGAATGCCGACGTGAACCTGTTCGGCCCGGGCAACCGCGCCAATGGCACGATCGGCCGTGCGACCCGACTCATCCTGCGCAACGTCTTCCAGATGCTGCCGGGAATTTCCGACAAGTCGACACAGGGTAATCCCGGGAAGTACAGTTTCTGCATTGCCGAGCGCGCGCGCGGCAATCCGTGGCCGCTGCTCTGCGAGGCGCAGGGCTATGACAAGGGCGCGTCGAGTGTCACCTGTTTCGCCGGCGGTGGCTTCTTCAACGTCGAGAACCATGGCGGCAACACGCCGGAAGAGGTACTGGGCTCGGTGGCCGATTCGATGGCCAACTATGGCTGCATCAGCCTCGGCCAGAGCGTGGTGATTCTGGCGCCCGAGCATATGAAGATCGTGACCGATGCCGGCTGGTCGCGCGAGAAGGTGCAGGAGTTCCTGTTCGTCGCGGCCAGGCGTTCGGTCGAGGGTATGAAGAGCGCCGGCAAGTACCGCGACCGCGAATATGACACGCAGCACGGCGAGGGCGCGCATGCGCTGGCCATGGAAGGTTTCATGCACCGCGGCCTGCGGCCGGACGACATTCTCGTGACCATGGGCGGCGGCGATGCCGGCGGCCATTCCTGCTTTATCCCGTCCTGGAGCCGGGGGCGGACGTCGATCATGCAGCACCAGGCCATCACGCCGCCGCCCGCCGGCATACCGAAGTAAACGGAAGGAGTCCTCCGATGCAGCTCTATTCACCCATGTCGACGACGCCCAAGCGCAAGGCGTTCCGGGCGCCGCCGCTCGCCAGCCTCGAGGGCCTGCGAATCGGCCTACTGGAGAACGGCAAGCTCAATGCCGACGAGATGCTGCGGGAAGTCGCGGCGCTGTTCGTCGAGCGGCACGGCTGCACCATCCGCACCGTCGCCTCGAAGAGGAATGCCAGCGCCCCGGCGCCGTCGGCGACGCTCACCCAGGTGGCACAGGAGGTGGATTTCCTCATCACCGGCCTGGGGGATTGAGGGTCCTGCTCAACGTGCAGTCTGCACGACAGCATCAGCTTCGAACAACTCGGCAAGCGCGCCGTGGTGATCTGCACGACGCCCTTCGAGGTGACCGTGAAGAACATCGCACGGGTCCTCGGCATTCCTGGCTACCCGTTCGTGAAGGTCCAGCACCCGATCGGCAGCTGCACCTTGGACGAGCTCAAGGTCCGGGCCGAGGTGGCCTATAGCCAGGCGGTGGCGATCCTCCAGGCCTGAGGATCGCCCACCGAAGTGGCGGCGACTATTTAGTATTGACTAATGCATTAGTGTTAACTAATGAATTGGTCATGAACCAGCCTGCTTCCATTGACGCCGTCATGCGCACCCTCGCCGATCCCACGCGGCGGGCGGTGTTCGAACGCGTGGTCGGCGCCTCGGAAATCACCGTCGGCGAACTCACGAAGGGAAGCGGGGTGACGCAGGGCGCCATCTCGCAGCACCTCAAGTCCCTGAGGCTGGCCGGCCTGGTCGCCGAACGTCCCGAGGGCCGCAACGTCTACTACCGCGCCGAGCCCAAGGGGCTCGAGCCGTTGGTCGACTGGATGAGCCACTACGGCGTCTTCTGGCGCGAGCGTTTCGACAACCTCCGAATTCTTCTCAAGGAGATGGACCCATGAGCACCGAGGCCCGCAAACTCGAGACCCATGCCCTCGATACCCATGACATCGTCGTCGAGGACGTCTTCCCGCACGCGCCGTCGACGATCTGGAAGGTGCTCACCACCGGCGCGCTCATCTCCCGCTGGCTGAAGATGCCGATGGCCGGCTTCGAACCGGTGGTGGGCAATCGCTTCACCTACAAGACGACGCCGGCCGGTGGATGGGATGGCACGATCAACTGCGAGGTCCTCGAAGTGGTTGAGAATCGCCGTTTCGTCCATTCCTGGAAGGGTGGGCACGAGTCGAACGTGGGCTACGGCGCGCCACTCGACACGGTGGTGACCTGGACGCTGGCACCGGTCGAGGCCGGCACGCGCCTGCGCCTCGTCCATTCCGGCTTCGTGCTGCCGCGCAACGAGACCGCCTTCACGGGCATGGGCAACGGCTGGAAGCAGGTCGTGAAGACCATCGACGCCCTTTCGGCGGAAGAGACCGCCCTCCGCAAGCCGCATTAGGGGAGGGACGTCATGAGCGAACCCTACTCGGGCGGCTGTGCCTGTGGCGCGGTCCGCTATGAAATCGCCGCCGAGCCGCTGGTGATGGCCGATTGCCAGTGTCGCGATTGCCAGCAGAGAAGCGGAACGGGACACGGGTCCTATCTGACCTTTCCGGGGCGCAAGGACGTGAGGCTCACGGGCACGGCGGCGCAATGGGACATTGCAGCGGACAGCGGCAACGTGAAGACGCACGCCTTCTGTCCAGCCTGCGGGACACCCGTTTATCTGACGTTCGCGGCCATGCCCGACCTCTTCACCGTGCACGCCGCGAGCCTCGACGAGCCGGGCCGATACAGGCCGCAGATGGTGCTCTACAGGGCGCGGGGTCATGCTTGGGATTCCATGGATCCGGCCCTGACGGCCTTCGAGCGGATGCCGCCGGCCTGAGCGGACGCAACGGCAGGCTTGGCTTGGCACGAAGTGTGATTAACCTACGTGCCATGATGACCCTCTCGCGACGCAGCCTGCTGGCTGCCGGTTCTGCCGTCGGCCTGGTCGGATCGTCCGCCCACGCGCAGGCGGCCTATCCGTCACAGACCATTCGCCTCGTGGTGCCGTATGCGCCCGGCGGCGGTTCGGATTTCACCGGAAGGCTTGTGGCGCAGAAACTCCAGGAGATCGGCGGCTACAACCTGATCGTCGACAACAAGCCTGGCGCCGCCGGTATGCTGGGCACGGAGATCGTCGCGCGGGCGCCGGCGGACGGATATACGCTGCTCTATGCCGACGTGGCGCACGGCATCAACCCCGCCGTCTATTCCAAGGCGCGTTACGATCCCGTGAAGAATTTCGTGCCGATCACGCTGGTCGGCGCATCGCCCCAGGTCCTGGTCGCCAATCCCTCGTTCCCCGCCAATTCGCTGAAGGAGCTGCTCGCGATGCCGCGCGATCAGCTCCAGAAGATCCCGGTTGGCACGCCGGGTCAGGGCAGCGGCCCCCATCTCACCTATGAACTGCTGCGCACCAAGGTTGGCCTCGATCTCGTCCATGTGCCCTACAAAGGCGGCGGCCCTGCGCTCACCGACGCGATCAACGGCCAGATCCCGTTGGTGATGAACGCAATGGCGCCGGTCATGCCGCATCTCCAGTCGGGCAAGCTGAAGCCGTTGGCGATTGCGACGGCAGAGCGTCATCCGCGCCTGCCCAACGTCCAGACCTATGCCGAGAGCGCGCCGGGCGTCGTCGTCTACAACTGGTACGGCTTCCTCGCGCCGACGGGCACGCCGCCGGAGGTGACGAACAAGCTGGCGGCCGACATCGCCCGCGTGCTGCTCCTGCCGGACGTGAAGGAGAAATTCGAGGCCGCCTTCCTCGATCCCATGCCGCAAGGCAGCGCCGAGATGGCGCGCTTCCTCGACGGGGAAGTGCGCCAGTGGAAGACGGTGGCGGCGGAGACCGGCGTCTCACTGGATTGAGAGCCTTCTCCGCCAACCCAAACTGGAGCGCCTACAGCGCACCCTCGTGCTCCAGCAGCCACTTCTTGCGCGGCAGGCCGCCACCGTAGCCGGTCAGCGTGCCGTCGCTGCCGATGACGCGATGGCAGGGTACGACGATGCTGATCGGGTTCTGGCCGTTGGCGAGGCCGGCGGCGCGGACGGCCTTCGGCTTGTCGATGCGCGCGGCCAGCTCGGCATAGCTGATCGTCGTGCCGCGGCGGATCTTGCGCAGCGCCCGCCACACGCTCCTCTGGAACGGCGTGCCCGTCGTCTCGACCGGCAGCGTTTCGATGACCGCGATGTCGCCCCTGAAGTACGACCGCATCGCCTTCGTCAGCCCGCCAGGATCGCGCGCGGCCAAGAGTGAATAGCGCCCCTTGCCATAGTAGCGGTCGAGCAGGACGCGCATGCGGGCCTCGTGGTCGGTCCAGTCGATGGTACGCAGGCGGCCTTCGCCATCGGCCACGATCAGCAGCTCGCCGATCGGCGTCGTCAGGCGATCGATGCGGAAGTCGAAATGCTCAGCCATGACGGGCCATCCTGAGATGTTGGGCGGCATAGGCGTGCCAGGGCCGCCAGGCCGGCGGCGCTCCGTCGTCGATGGAAATGCCTGCGGCATCTCGTTCCCAGTCGCCCGGCGCCCGCAGGCCGGGGCGCCTCGCAATCAGCGGCGCCAGCTTCGGGTCGCGGGCGAGATGGCTGTCGATGGTGGCGATGTCGGCGCCGAGGTCGAACACGCGCCGCACGCGCGCGACGATCGCCGGGAGCGCCTTGACCGACGGGACGCGGATGGTGACCGCGACGGCATTGCGGTCGGGCAGATGCGCGACGGCGACGCTGCCGTGCTCGCCCTCCAGATCGATGCGGCGATGCCAGACGTCCTCTTCGATCCATTCGGTGCCGGGCGCAGACCGGGCGGCCAGCGCCGCCAGCATGCCGGGCCAGTCGTACGGTGGGCGGTAGGCGAGCTTCAACGTGACTCCGTCCCTGGCCGAGGTATCGGCGCCGCTCCTGCGGCGCAGCGCGCTCGGCGGCCGGCCGAACAATGCACGGAACGTCTCGTTGAAGCGCCGAACGCTGCCGAAGCCAGACGCCAACGCCACCTCCGCCATCGGCAGGCGCGTGTCGTGCAGGAGCTGCTTGGCGAACAGGACGCGCCTCGTCTGCGCCACCGCGATCGGCGATGCGCCGAGATGGCGCTGGAACAGGCGGCGAAGCTGCCGGCCGCCGACCCCCTGCCGCTCGGCCAGCGCTTCGACGCCGGCTTCATCCTCGTCGAGCGCGCCATCGGCGATCAGGGCCAGCGCGCGACTCACCGTGTTGGCGGTGCCGCGCCAGAAGGCCAGGTCGGGGGCGATCTCGGGTCGGCAACGCAGGCAGGGCCGGAAGCCCGCCTCCTGCGCGGCGGCGGCCGACGCATAGAAGCGGCAGTTCTCGAACCTGGGCGTACGCGCGGGGCAGACCGGCCGGCAGTAGATGCCGGTCGAGGTGACGCCGACGAACACGCGCCCGTCGAAGCGGGCGTCACGGCTCTGGAAGGCGCGGTAGTAGGTCCTGCGGTCGAGCAATTCCATGAGGCCAATCCTTTCACGCGCGTGCGAGCGGCGCTCGCGGTTTTCGGACCCGATAGTCATACGCCGTTTGGGGCCTTCGTTTGACCGCGGCTCGGGAAAATGATCAGTCGCCGGCCATGTCGGTGACGGTCGGTTGGTCGGCGCTCCTGAAGCGCCAATGGTTGCCTCTTCTGGTGGCGCTGGTGGGCGGCGTCCTCCTGCATTCGATGAACGTGCTCATGCTGGCGACGGTGCTGCCGAGCATCGTCGAGGAAGTCGGCGGCGCGGCGATGATGAGCTGGCCGACCACGGCCTTCCTCGCCTCGTCGATCGTCGCGGCGACCTGCACCGGCCGCCTCACGGCGCAACTCGGCGCCCGTGCGGCCTTCTGTGCGGGAGCTGTCGTGTTCGGCGCCGGCGCCCTGGTCTGCGCCGTGGCGCCGTCGATGGAAGCGGTGGTGGCCGGCCGCTTCGTGCAGGGCTTTGGCGGCGGAGTGTTGTCGGCGATGGCCTACGTGCTGGTCGGCAAGTCCTTTCCCGAGCCGATGTGGCCCAGGGTCGCCGCGCTGCTTTCGGGCGCCTGGAGCATGTCGGTGCTGATCGGCCCGTTGATGGGCGGGGCTTTCGCCACCTGGGGCAACTGGCGTGGATCCTTCTATGCCGTGACCGGTCTCGCGGCCCTGCTGGCCCTGGTGGCAGCCCGCGCCCTGCCACGGGCCACGGCCGACACGGGAAGACCCGGACGGGCGATGCCGGTGGGACGCATCGTGCTGATCTGCCTGGCGATCGCCACCATGTCGGTGGCCAGCGTCGTCACCCTGGCGGCTGCCAAGGCGGGGCTCTTCCTGACGGCGGTCGCGCTGCTCGTGGCGATGATCCTGCTCGATCGCCGTTCCGGCGCGCCGCTCTTCCCGAGCGATTCCTTCTCGCTGCGGAGCACCACAGGCGTCGCCATGTGGTTCGCGCTGCTGGTCTCGATCACCTACAGCCCGCTCTCGATCTTCGTGCCGATCTTCCTGCGGACCCTGCACGGCTTCGATCCGCTGGCCGCAGGCTATACCGTCGCCGGCGCCTCGATGGGCTGGACCGCTGCCTCGCTCGTCGTCGCGGGCTGGTCGCCCCGGGCCGCCGGGCGCTTGCTGAGCCTGGGCCCGCTGGCGATGGCGGTGGGCCTGGCCGGCGTGGCGTTGCTGATGTCGGTCCATCCCGTGGTCGTCCTGCCAGCGTCGATCGCGCTGGTCGGCCTGGGCATGGGTGTTTGCTGGGGCTTCGGCGTGCAGCGGTTGATGGGCGGCGCCAGGGCCGGAGAGGGCGATCTCGCTGCCTCCGCGGTCGCGACCGTGCAGCAGACCGGCTTTGCGCTCGGAGCCGCGGCGGCCGGCATCGTCGCCACCCTGGCGGGGTT
Source organism: Reyranella sp. (assembly GCF_004297265.1). Lineage (GTDB taxonomy): Bacteria > Pseudomonadota > Alphaproteobacteria > Reyranellales > Reyranellaceae > Reyranella. The sequence continues at coordinate 150,074 of NZ_SCUT01000030.1, read as the reverse complement.
CGCGCGCGGGCTCGAAACGGAGGGCATCGCCCGTGCGGCCTTCTGGGTGCCGGCGAGTTTCGTATCCGTCGCTCTCCTGGCGGTTGTCGCCGGCTCTCGCCTGGCAATGCTCGCCGGCCGCGCAGATGCTAACAAGGCGACAGTGCGACGTTGAATTGCGGGAGCGGGGGCGACCATGGCGGTGGTGAAGATCCAGGCGAACATCGACCGGACCTACGAGCGCTTGAATACGGCGATCGACAACATGTCGCTGCGCGACAGCTTCGTTGCCCCACGGCCGACGCTCGAAGAGCGTATGCAGGCCGGCAAGGCTCTGCGCGCGCAGGTGCCCCGCGCGTCGCACGCCCGGTTTGAGAAGGCTTCGGACCGCCCCGATCCGGTCGCCATCCTCGAGGCGCAGAACGAAAGCCGGGTGCAGAAGCTGGTGCCGGTGCGGTTTGCGCGCATGCTGGCCTCGCCCTTCGCCTTCCTGCGCGGCTCGGCGGCGGTCATGACGGCCGACCTGTCGACCACGCCGGTCACCGGCATGGGCGTTGCCGCCTGTGGCGACATGCACGTCTCGAACTTCGGCGTTTTCGCCTCGGCCGAGCGCAACCTGATCTTCGCCATCAACGACTTCGACGAGGTCCATCCCGGCCCCTGGGAATGGGACCTGAAGCGCCTCGCCGCCAGCGCCGCGGTTGCCGTGCGTTTCATGGGCGGCGATCGCGTTGCGGCGGAGGAGGCGGCGCAGGCGATCGTGCGCTCCTACCGCAAGCGCATGCGGCGCTACGCCGACATGGGCTATCTCGACATCTGGTACGACCGGATCGACGAGCGCGCGGTGCTCGACACGCTGTCTCCGCGGGCGCGACGCGGCGCCGAGCGGCTGATGGACAAGGCCCGCGCCAAGGGTCATGTCAGCGTTCTGGAGAAGCTGACCGAGCAGGTCGACGGCGAGCACCGCATCATCGAGGAGGTGCCGCTCATCGTGCGCGAGACGCATACGGCGGCAGGCACGCCGGCCAATGAGGCGCTCGACATCATGCTCCAGGCCTATGTTGCGTCGTTGCCGATCGACCGGCGGATGCTGCTGTCGCGCTATCGCATCGTCGATTCCGCCCGCAAGGTGGTCGGCGTCGGCAGTGTCGGCACGGGCTGCTGGATTCTGCTGCTGCAAGGCCACGATCCCGACGATCCGCTGTTCCTGCAGGTGAAGCAGGCGCAGGCGTCCGTTCTTGCGCCCTATGTCGACCAGAAGCTCAGGTTCGAGAACCAGGGCAGGCGGGTCGTCGTCGGCCAGCGGCTGACGCAGGGCTCGCCCGACATCTTCCTCGGCTGGGGCGAGGCCGACGGCAAGGATTTCTACGTCCGCCAGCTCGCCGACATGAAGGGCAGCGTCAAGTTCAACGAGAGCGACCCGAGCGGCATCGACGGCTTCGTCGAGTACTGCACCCTGTGCGGCTGGGCCCTGGCGCTGGCGCATGCCAAGTCGGGCGATCCCGCCATGATCGCAGGTTACTGCGGCAACGGCGATGCGCTCGACGAGGCGATCGGCAAGTTCGCCATGGCCTATTCCAGACAGACCGACGAGGACTACGAAGCGCTCGACAAGGCCCGCCGCACCGGCCGCATCCGGGTCGCGGCGCAGGAGATGGTGAAGTAGTCGCTTCGACCTCGACCGAAACGACGGCGCGGACGGCCGACCTAGAACCTTCCCGTCAGCAACGACAGGAGAAGCACACATGGTCGATCTTCATTCCCTGAAAGACGGGCTCGTCGTCACGGCGTTCTGGGAGGCCATCCCCTCCGAGGCCGACGCCGTGGCAACGATCGTCCGCGAGTACCTGCCGCAGGCCCAGCGCGAGCCCTGGGTGCACGCCTTCCAGATCCATCGCTCGATCGCGGAGCCCGAGAAGTTCTTCTTCTACGAGGTGTTCCGCGACGAGGCGGGATTCGCCTCCCACCAGGAGACGCCGCACTTCAAGGCGTTGATCGTCGGGCAGGCGCTGCCGAAGCTCACGAAGCGCGAGCGCACGCAGCACCGCTTCGTCCTTGGCGACAAGTGACGGACAGGACGTAGAGTCCGAACTCCGCCAGACCGGCCGGTCGTGGGTGCGTAGCTTCCTCTCTCGATAAGGAGCACCGCAATGACCGAGCAGGACGTTCAGGAGTTCGTGACACGCTTCGCTGCCGCGTGGGCCTCGCGCGACGGCGAGGCCTTTCTGGCGCTGTGGCATCCTGACGGGCTGCTGCAGTCGCCGCTCTACGATCGCCCCGTTCAGGGCAAGGAATTCGGGCGGCTGACCGACTTCGTGCGGGAGGCGGCGCCCGATCTCGTCTGGCAGCTTCTCGACTGGACGTCGCGTGGCGACGTCGTCGTGATCGAATGGCAGACGACGCGCATTGTCAGCGGGCGCCGGCTCGACACGCGCGGTGTCGACAAGTTCCGTCTGCGCGAGGGCCTCATCGTCGAGGAGCGTGTGTATACCGACACCGCCCCGTTGCGCGTCTTCCGGCGGGGAGAAGCCCTTGAGCCTCTTGTCCGGCTGGAATGGTGACGGCCGTCAGGCCGCCGCCGCATCCTTCCACGGCGCAACTTCGAGCCAGGTGCTCTGGTAGGTCGCGCCTTCGCCCATGTCGGTGTAGCGATCCGAGCAGAGCATGTTGATCGTGCCGGAGACGGCTTCGCCGACGGGACGCTGGCCGGGCACCAGGAGCACGCCGGGCTGGACCTCGTCGGCGACCTTGAGGACAAGGCCGATCTCGCCGCGGTCGTTGAATACGCGCACCGGGGCGCCATCCACGAGACCGCGCTTCGCGGCGTCGTCGGGGTGCAGGATGCAGAACGGCTTGCCCTCGCGCTCGCGCAGGAAGCCGACGCCGGAGAAGGCCGTGTGGGCCTGGAAGTAGCCTGGCGCGGTCAGCAGGCGCAGCGGCCAGCGCGCGGCTTCCTCGGCCTCGATCGGATCGGCTTCCCAGTCCGGCATCGGCGGCAGGCCCTGTTTGGCGAGCTGTTCCGAGTAGAATTCGAGCTTGCCCGACGGCGTCTTGAAGGGCTGGCCGTCCCAGTCATGCTTGATGTTGAGCGGCACGCCGGCGAACAGCTCGTCGCGGTCGACCTTCGAGGCGGGCCCGGTCGAGCCCTTGAAGAATTCCTCGGCCGCCTCGCGCGGCGACAGGCTGAAGATCGGGTCGGTGATCCCCATGCGCTGCGCCAGCGCCTGCGCCACATGGAAGTTGGAACGCGCTTCGCCGGCCGGCTCGACCGCCTTCTGGCCCCATTGCATCCAGTAGGCGCCATAGGCGCGGTAGAGATCGTCGGTCTCGAGATAGTTCGCGGCCGGCAGTACGATGTCGGCGTAGCGCGCCGTGTCGGTCATGAACGGGTCGTGCACGATCGTGAACAGGTCCTCGCGCATCAGGCCCTTCCGGACCTTGTACACTTCGGGGCAGGTCACGACCGGATTGTTGGCGGCCACGAACAGCGAACGGATCGGCGGATCCTTCATGTTGAGGAGCTCTTCGCCGAGGCGCAGGTGGTTCACCATGCGCGCCGTCGCCGGCCCGGAGGGCTTGCGCACCGCCGCATAGTTGAGGTCGCAGGAGGCGGCCGTGAGCAGCAGCGCGCCGCCGCCCTTCACGCCGTAATGGCCGGTGACGCCCGGCAGCAGCGCCACGCTGCGCAGCGCCTGGCCGCCATGGGTGAGGCGGGTCATGCCTTCGCCGAGCCGGATCAGTGCGGCCTTGGCCTTGCCGTACATCGAGGCGAGCTTCTCGATGTCCGCCACGGGCAGGCCGGTGATTTCGGCGGTGCGCGCCGGCGTGAACTTCGGCAGCACGTCGCGCTCGACCTTGTCGAAGCCCAGCGTGTGGCGGGCGATGTAGTCGCGGTTGGCGAGGCCGTCGCGCACCAGGATGTGCATGACGCCCAGCGCCAGGGCGGCGTCGGTGCCGATGCGGATCGGCAGATAGAGGTCGGCGGCCTTGGCGCTGCGCGTGCGGCGCGGGTCGATCACGACGATCGGCATGCCGGTCTTCTTGCGCTGGCTCTCGGCCAGAGCCCAGAAATGTACGTTGGTGGCGGCCAGGTCGGCGCCCCAGGAGATCACCATGTCGGAGTGCACGACCGATTCGGGATCGGCGCCGCCCACCGGGCCGACCGTCATCTCCCAGGCGGTCTCGCAGCACGTGTCGCAGACCGTACCGGCCTGCAGGCGCGACGTGCCGAGCGCATGGAACAGGCCGTTCACCAGGCCGCGGTTCATCAGGCCCTGATGGGCGGAGTAGGCGTAGCCCAGGATGGCGGGCGGGCCGCTCTCCGCGATGATGGTCTTCCACTGGCCGGCGATCTCGTCGAGCGCCTGGTCCCAGGTGATGGGCTCGAACTGGCCCGAGCCCTTCGGCCCGGTGCGGCGCAGCGGCGTGGCGATGCGCTCGGGAGAATTCACCAGGTCGCTGTCGCGATTGACCTTGCCGCAGGCAAAACCGGCCGTGTAGGGCTGGTCGGGGTCACCCTGGATGCGCACGACCTTGCCGTTGTCGACATGTGCGATGAGCGAGCACATGTCGGGACAATCGTGGGCACAAACAACTCTGACAGATTTCACTACGCCGCCTCCCGAAGGGTATCGCGGCGATAGTTTAGCAGAAGTCGAAATAGCGAGCGGGTGCTACTTCTTGTCTGCGGCCGGCTTGGCGGGAGCCGCCTTGGCGCCCGCGCCGACGCCGGCATCGCCGATCATGCCGAAGCGGTTCTTGAAGCGCTGCACGCGGCCGCCGCGATCGATGCTCTGGCGCACGCCGGTCCAGGCCGGATGCGTCTTCGGATCGATGTCGAGGCGCAGGCTGGCGCCTTCCTTGCCCCAGGTCGACTTCGTCTCGAAGGACGTGCCGTCGGTCATCACCACCGTGATGGTGTGGTAGTCGGGGTGGATCTTCTCTTGCATACTATCTCTCCAGCGCTTCAGGGCCGATTCCGACCGGCCGGCGCGACAAGGGCGGGGATATACAGTCCCGGGAGCGTGGCGACAAGCTGGTTGTACGGCTTCGCTATGGCTTGTAGACCGGCCGCCATGAGCGATTCAGCCTTCGAAAGCCTCGCCGACAGCCTGCTCGCAACCCTCGAGGAGGCTTTGGCGGACCATGTAGACGCCGAACTGCAGGGAGGCATCCTGACGGTCGAGGGGGACGAGGGCACGTGGATCGTCAACAAACATGCGCCCACCCGGCAGATATGGCTGAGCTCGCCCGTGAGCGGCGCCCGGCACTATGCATTCGATGCCGACAGCGGACAGTGGCAGGACACACGGGGCGGGGGCGACCTGCTCGCCGCGCTCGGGGGTGAACTAGGCGTCGAACTGAACTGGCAGGCCCCATGAACCGGTTCGGCGGACTGGCCCTGCTGGGGCCCTATCTCAAACCTTATCGCGGGCGCACCATCCTCGCCCTCCTGTCGCTGCTGGTCGCGGCGGGGACGGTGCTGGCGTTCGGCGCCTGCCTGCGCGCCCTGATCGACCGCGGCTTCGCACAGGGGCGGCCGGACATCCTGAATTACGCCCTGGCCTCGCTGCTGGCCGTGGCCGTCGTGCTGGCCATCGCTTCCGGGGCACGCTTCTACCTGGTCTCGTGGCTGGGCGAGCGGGTGGTGGGCGACCTGCGCCGCGATCTCTTCGACCATGTCGTGCGGCTGGGGCCGGCCTGGTTCGAGATCAAGCGCTCGGGCGACGTGATGAGCCGCATCTCGGCCGACGCGCAGCTCATCGAGCAGGTGATCGGTTCCTCGGCCTCGGTGGCGCTGCGCAACACGCTGATGTGCCTCGGCGGCGTGGTGATGCTGGTCGTAACGAATCCCAAGCTCGCTTTGTGGACGCTCGCGGTCGTGCCGCTCACCGTCGTGCCCATCGTCGTGTTCGGCCGAAAGGTGAGGGCGCTGTCGCGCGAGGCCCAGGCGCGCATGGGCGAGATGGTGTCGGAAGGGGCGGAGACCCTGGACGGGGTCCGCACCGTCCAGGCCTTCGCCCAGGAGGATCGTGCGGCGCAGCGCTTCGGCGAAGCGACCGAGCGGGCGTTCGTGGCGGCCACCCGGCGGGTGTCGCGCCGCGCAGTCATGACCACGCTGGTCATCTTCATCGTGTTCTCGGCCGTCGGCTTCCTGCTGTGGATGGGCGGCCACGACGTGCTGACCGGCCGGATCAGCGCCGGCGATCTCTCGGCCTTCGTGTTCTACGCGGTGCTGGTCGCCAGCTCGGGCGGGGCGATCAGCGAGACGATCGGCGACCTGCAGCGGGCCTCGGGGGCCGCCGAGCGGCTGGCGGAGTTGCGCGCCGAGCCGCCGTCGATCGCCGAGCCGGTCAACCCCAGGGCGCTGCCGAAGCCGGTCCGGGGAGCCGTGGCCTTCGAAGACGTCTCGTTCCGCTATCCGACGCGCACCGACGCGCTCGCCCTCGATCGCTTCGACCTCGCGATCGCGCCCGGTGAGACGGTAGCGATCGTCGGTCCCTCGGGCGCCGGCAAGACCACGGCCTTCAACCTGCTGCTGCGCTTCTACGATCCGGAGAAGGGCACGGTCCGCCTCGACGGCATCGACATAAGGGATCTGGCCCTGGGCGAGCTGCGGCGGTCGCTGGCCGTGGTTCCGCAGGACCCGACCCTGTTCAGCACGTCGGTCGCCGACAACATCCGCTACGGCCGGCCGGACGCCAGCGATGCCGAGGTGCGGGCCGCCGCCGAGGCGGCCTCGGCGCTGGGCTTCATCGAGGCCCTGCCGCACGGTTTCGGGACCGACCTCGGGGCGCGCGGCGTGCGCCTGTCGGGCGGCCAGCGCCAGCGTATCGCCATCGCCCGGGCTCTGCTCTGCGACCCGGCCGTGCTGCTGCTCGACGAGGCGACGAGTGCCCTCGATGCCGAGAGCGAGCTGGCGGTCCAGCAGGCCCTGGACCGGGTGATGCGCAACCGCACGACCCTCGTCATCGCCCATCGCCTGGCCACCGTGCAGAAGGCCGACCGCATCGTCGTTCTCGACCAGGGACGGGTGGTCGATATCGGGAGCCATGCCGAGCTGGTGGGTCGGGGCGGCCTCTATGCCCGGCTCGCGGAGCTGCAGTTCAACGTGTCGACGGCCGCCAGCTGAAGTTTCACTTTAGGTCTGTCGATAAAATCGTTGAATTTCAATGAAGTGTCGGATATAGTTAATCTATATTACGAACTTCATTTGGATCAGACGACCATGTTTTCCACGGACCCTGCGACCCGCCTCGTTTCGTGGTGGCCGGCGGCCTTGATCGGCCTCGCCACGCTCCTGAACAGCCTTGCTGAAAGCGTCCAGACGCTCCTGACCTAACGCAGTCGAACGACCACGCCGCGCTCGGCATCGAGGCGCCTCAGTTCCCGGCGCAGGATCTTGCCCGTTGTCGTGAGGGGCAGTTCCGGCACGAACTCGACCTCGCGCGGATATTCGTGCGCAGCCAGTCGGGTCTTCACGAAGCCCGCCAGGTCGGCCTTGAGGGAGTCGGTGGGCACGATCTCGGGCCTGAGCTGGACGAAGGCCTTCACGATCTCCGTCCGCAGCCGGTCGGGCACGCCCACGACCCCGACCATCGCCACGGCAGGATGCTTCATCAGGCATTCCTCGATCTCGCCCGGCCCAATGCGGTAGCCGCCCGAGGTGATGACGTCGTCGTCGCGGCTCTTGAAGAAGACGTAGCCCTCCGCGTCGATCGTGCCGAGGTCGCCGGTCAGCAGCCAGTCGCCGGCATACTTGCGTTCGGTGGCCTCGGGGTTGCGCCAGTATTCCAGCATGACGATGGGATCGTGCCGCCAACCCGCGATCTGGCCTTCCTGGCCGGGCGGCAGGACGTTGCCGTCGCCATCGACGATCGCGACCTTGCGGCCGGGGCAGGCGCGGCCGCAGGAGCCCGCGCGGACCTCGAACCAGTCGGGTGAGTTCAGCAGCATCAGGTTCATCTCGGTCTGGCCGTAGCCCTCCGAAATCGTCGTGCCGAACGTGTCGCGGCCCCAGCTCAGCAGCTCCTCGCCCATGGCCTCGCCGCCGGTCGAGATGGCGCGGATGTCGTAGGTCCAGCGCTCGCGCGGCTTGTGGACCTGGCGCATCATCTTGAGTGCGGTCGGCGGAATGAAGCTCACGCCGACCTTGTGCTTGGCCAGCATGGCGAAGGCGCGTTCCGGGTCGAACTTGGCGAAGCGATGGGCCAGCACCGGCGTGCCGTAGTACCAGGCGGGGAACAACGCATCGTAGAGGCCGGCGATCCAGGCCCATTCGGCCGGCGTCCACATCACCTCGTTGCCGCGCGGCCAGTGGCCCAGCCACTGCTCCACGGCGGGGATGCAGCCCAGCATCATGCGGTGGGCATGCAGCGCGCCCTTGGGCTGGCCCGTCGTTCCCGACGTGTAGATCAGCAGCGCGGGATCCTCGGCCGCGGTGTCGACTGTGGTGAAGCGGTCGGAGGCGGCGCCGAGCAAGCGGTCCCAATCGAGAAATGCAGAACCGTGTGCGCCGGCGCCGATCACGATCACCGTCCTGAGGTGGGGCAGGCGGTCGCGCACGGCCAGCAGCTTCGGCAGCTGGCTCATGTCGGTGATGACGGCCGAGGCCTCGGCATTGGCCAGCCGGTATTCGATCGCCTCCTCGCCGAACAGCGTGAAGAGCGGCAGGACGACCGCACCCATGCGATAGCCCGCGAGATGGCAGAGGGTGAGTTCGGCGCCCTGGCTGAGGAACACGGCGACGCGATCACCTTTGTTGATGCCGCGCGCGACCAGCGCATTGGCCAGCCGCGAGCTGGCGGCGAGGAGCTGGCCGAAGGTCCAGTTGCGCACCGAGCCGTCGGCATTCTCGACAATCATCGCCAGCGTGTCGGGCGCGTGGCGCTCGCAGACGGCGCGGCCGATGTTGAACCGCTGGGGCGCGGGCCAACGGAACCGCTTCATGGCGTCGTCGTAGGAAAGACCGCGAGGGATCATGCCGAAAGGTACCTCCGTCAGCGATTTACGCGTTGCACGACCCGGCCGGCCAGCAGTTCCTGCGGCGTCGGCGTCCAGATTTCGTCGGGTGGTGTGTCGATCACGCGCTGCGCGAACTCGGGCGTGACGCCGCTCGCGACCAGGAAGCGCCGCATGTCGCGGTTGCTCTCGTACAGGTCGTTGGGGCCCATGCCGGGGAAGCTGCCCTGGTGGAAGCCGAGGCGCCCGCTGGCTGAGATCGAGCGATCGTTGCCGCCGAGGAAGGCGATGGTGCAGGCGGAGGCGCAGCCGGTCTCGACACGCGTTGCAAGCTTGCGATTGCGGATCATGCGGTTGATCTCGAAGGCGGTGCCAATGCGCCCGCCCGGACCGGCCAGGACGACGCGACGAATCGAGGGATTCCTGTGCAGCGCCTGCCGCACGGCAGCGGCGCTGCCGGTGCCGTAGGCGCCCTCGACGTTGAGCGCCGTGCCATCGGCACTCACCGAGACGGCCAGTGTGTCGAGTGCCTCGTCCCCGGAGTAGATCGCCCACAGTTCGCCGATGGACGGCACGGCCCGTTCATGGAACAGCCCCCCGATGCCGGCGATCGACAGCGCGGCGGCGACGAAGATGCCGAGGGCGATGGGGACGGGCGCGCGCCGTCTCGCAGCTATCGCGATCAGGCAAACCTGCACGAAGGCGAAGGCGGAGGCGCCCAGGCAGAGCAGGGCGGGCCCGAGCACGTGCAGCAGGGTGACCTCGCCAGGCCCGAAGACGGCGAGGGTGATGCTCCCGAACCCGACCAGCAGTGCCATCGCGGCCCACACGCCGCGATAGTAGAGCGTGAGGTCGAACGGTGCGGCGCCATCGCGCCACAGCGGCACGCCCAGCGCCTCCAGATGGTCGATCATCCGGGCGAGCTTGCCGGTGCGGATGCGCTTTACGCCGCCGCGATAACCGAGCGACGTGGCGAGATCGGGCGGGACGGCACCGGCGGCGAGGCGCACCTCGCGCAGGCCGATCGCACGCGCCGTCAATTCGGCGAAACTGATCAACGCGCGCGCGATCTCGTGGCGTTCGCCATCGGGCACGGTCGCCAGGGGCCCGACGGCCAGATGACCGGCGGCCTGCTCCAGCAGCACCGCGCCAGACGGGCCCACTTCGCCATCGATGAGGAAGATCGCCCGCGTATCGCTCGTCGAGGCCAGGGACGGGAAGCTGGGGAAAAGTCGAGCGATGCCCTCGGCATCGGCAGCGGTGGCGCGCCGAACGGCGCCCACGGAGACCCGAGCCTGAGAAGACACGCTACTTTCCACTCCCTGAGGCCGCTTTCATGGCCGGTGGCCGGCCTGTATGCTGCTGCACTTCTCGCGGAGCGTCCACATGTCACCCGACGATCATGCCTACCCGCCGGTGGGCCGCGCCAAGCTGCACGAGTCCGGCACGACGACCGTCCCGTCGGTGTGTCCGCACGACTGCACAAGTACCTGCGCGCTGGATGTCGAGAGGCTGAGCAATACCAGGATCGGCCGTATCCGCGGCTCGATGCGCAACGACTACACGGCGGGCGTGATCTGCGAGAAGGTCGCGCGCTACGCCGAGCGCATCCACCATCCCGACCGGCTGATGAAGCCGCTGCGCCGCGTCGGCCCGAAGGGCTCGAAGCAGTTCGCCGAAATCTCGTGGTCGGACGCGCTCGACATCGTGGCGGAACAGTTCATCGCCAAGGCGCGGCAGTACGGCAGCGAGACGATCTGGCCCTATTACTATGCCGGCACGATGGGGCTGGTGCAGCGCGACGGCATCAACCGCCTGCGCAACGCGATGAAATACTCGCGCTATTTCTCCACCATCTGCGTGACCTTGTCGGACACCGGCTGGATCGCCGGGGTCGGCGCCAAGCGCGGCGCCGACGTGCGCGAGATCGACGAGCATGCCGAGCTGGTGGTGATCTGGGGCGGCAATCCCGTCAACACCCAGGTCAACGTCATGACCCACGCGATGAAGGCGAAGAAGCGTGGCGCCAAGCTCGTCGTGGTCGATCCCTATCGCACGGGCACCGCCGATCAGGCCGACATCCATCTTGCGGTGCGTCCGGGCACCGACGGCGCGCTGGCGGTCGGCGTGATGCATGTCCTCTTCAAGGAGGGCTTTGCCGACTGGGACTATCTGCGGAAATACACCGACGCGCCGGACGAGCTGGCCGCGCATGTGGCGACGCGCACGCCGGAATGGGCTTCGAAGATCACCGGACTTTCCGTCGAGGAGATCGTGGCGTTCGCGCGCCTCTACGGACGGAGCAAGGCGTCGTTCATCCGCTGCCATCACGGCTTCAGCCGCAGCCGCAACGGGGCGGCCAACATGCATGCCGTGACCTGCCTGCCGGCGGTCACCGGTGCGTGGCAGTACAAGGGCGGCGGGGCCCTCTACGGCCACACCGGCATGTACCCGATCAACAAGACGCTGATCGAAGGGCTCGACGTGGTCGATCCGTCGATCCGCGATCTCGACCAGTCGCGCCTCGGGCCGATCCTGACCAATGATGCCGCGGCACTGAAGAACGGCCCGCCGGTCACCGGCATGCTGATCCAGAACACCAATCCGGCCATGGTCTGTCCGGAACTCGAGCTCGTGCACAAGGGCTTCAAGCGCGAGGACCTGTTCACCTGCGTGCACGAGCAGTTCATGACCGAGACAGCGGCCTTCGCCGACATCGTGCTGCCGGCCACCATGTTCCTCGAACATGACGACTTTTACACAGCCAGCGGCCACACTTTCTTCCAGGTGACCAAGGCGGTGATTGACGCGCCAGGCGAGTGCCGCGAGAACCACTTCGTGATTTCTGAACTTGCAAAGCGCCTGGGCGCCAGGCACCGCGGCTTCGACATGACGCCGTGGGAAATCATGGACGAGACTCTCAAGGTCTCGGGCATGTGGGATGCCGAAACCAACTGGCAGAAGGGCGGCCAGGACTTCCATCTGGGCTTCGAGACGTCGCACTTCCTCGACGGCTTCGCCTGGCCCGACAAGAAGTTCCGCTTCAAGCCCGACTGGGCGGCCTATGGACCGCGCGGCAAGGAGATGCCGGTCCTGCCTGACCATTTCGACGTGATCGACAATGCCACCGACGAGAAGCCGTTCCGGCTGGTGGCGGCGCCGGCGCGCACCTTCCTCAACTCGACCTTCACCGAGACGCCCAGTTCGCAGAAGCGCGAGGTCCGGCCGACGGCGCTGATGAATCCCGACGACTGCCTGGCGATGGGCATCGTCGAGGGCGAGCGTCTCGAGATCGGCAACGAGCGCGGCCGGACCGTCGTCAACGCCAAGCCGCGCGAGGGCCAGCAGAAGGGTGTCGTCGTCGTCGAGGGCATCTGGCCCAACCGCAATTTCGAGACCGGCATCGGCATCAATGCGCTGACCTCGGCCGATCCCGGCTGGCCCAACGGCGGTGCGGTGTTCCACGACACCGCCATCTGGATCCGCAAGGCCTCGTGAGCGAGGGATTCCAACCAGCGCCCAATCCGAGCATCGCCCAGACACAGGCCCCTCGGATCGAGGGCCGCGGCCACGTCCTCGTGATCGGCAACGAGAAGGGCGGGTCGGGCAAGTCGACGACGGCGCTGCACATCGCCGTGTCGCTGATGAGGGATGGCGCCCGCGTCGCGACACTCGACCTCGATGCGCGGCAGGGAACGCTCAGCCGCTACGTCGAGAACCGCGCGGCCTATGCGGCGAAGAAGGGCATCGACCTGCCGATGCCTATGCACACGCCGGTGATGATTTCGACCCTGAACGACCGTCGCGAGGCCGAAGCCGACGAGCGTGCCCGGCTGGCGGCGGCGCTGGAGCCTGCGGTCGGCGCGGCCGACTTCGTGATCGTCGATACGCCGGGCAGCGACACCCATCTCAGCCGGCTGGCCCACACCTGGGCCGATACCTTGCTGACGCCGCTGAACGACAGCTTCATCGACCTCGATCTTCTGGCCCGGGTCGATCCCGATACGCTGAAGATCGTGCGCCCGTCGATCTATGCGGAAGCGGTCTGGAAGCAGCGCCAGATCCGCGCCATCGAGGGTGGCCGGCCGGTCGACTGGATCGTGATGCGCAACCGCCTGTCCTCACTCGCCGCGCGCAACAAGCGCGACATGGGCAACGTGATCGAGGCGCTGGCCAAGCGCATCGGTTTCCGGATTGCCGCGGGCCTCAGCGAGCGCGTGATCTACAAGGAGCTTTTCCTGATGGGGCTCACGCTGCTCGACCTGAAGCGCAGCGGCGGCGCCGGGCCGTCGTTGACCTTGAGTCATGTTGCCGCGCGCCAGGAAGTGCGCGACCTCGTCATGGCGCTCAACCTGCCGGGGGTCGCTCCTGCAGAAGTGGACGCGCCCGCGACAGAAGAAGCCACAGAAGCCCCGCCACCTGCAGGATGAACAGCAGGCCGAACGACCAGCTGTAGCCGTCGGGCGAATAGCCGGTAGCGGTGCGGGGCCACTGGTCGACGACTTTGCCGATCGCCCATTGGCCCGCGAAGATCACCGTGAAGACCACGAGGTTGGAACTGGTGCTGACCCGGCCGGCATATTGCGGCGGAAACGAGCGTGCCAATAGCGGCATGTACTGGATCGGATAGGCGCCGAGGAAACCGAACAGCAGCCAGGCCGCGACCGGGCAGAACGACGGCAGGAAGGCGAGCCAGGCGCAGACCCCGGCGAACAGCGTGCTGACGAGGTTGGCCGAGGCGAAGTCGCTGATGCCGACGCGCCGGAAGGCGCCGGCCAGCACGCCGCTCAGCGCAAAGCCTGCCGTCATGACCGCCGTCGTATAGAACTGGATGTCGGCCCGGGTCTCGTTGCTGGCGAAGCCGCCGACATCGCGCAGCCACGGGCCGATCCAGAGGGTGATCGCAGCGATGAAGGCCATCTGCTGGAAGGTGAGCAACGGCTGGATGCGCCAGAAGAAGCCGTTGGTCAGCACGACGCCGGTGATGCGGAACTGGTCGCGCAGCGTTCCCGAGGCCGTTGGGGTGCCGCGCTCCGGCACGACGGTGAACAGGATCGCGGAGACGACGAGGCAGAGTCCGGCCAGCCAGAAGAACAGTCCTTGCCAGCTGATGACCGAGAGCGACCACTGAATCGGCAAGGTCGCGGCCATCGACCCAAGGCCGCCGGCCATCATGTGGAAGCCGGTGATGAGTCCCCAGCGTTCGGGCGGATACCAGAGCGTGATCGCCTTGATGGCGGCCATCAGGCCGCCGGCGAAGCCCAGGCCGATCAGTACGCGGGCCACGATCAGCTCGCCCAGCGACAGGCTGAGGCCAAAGAGCGCCGAGCCGATCGCCGCCATCGCCAGCAGCAGCGCCTGCACGCGTCGCGGGCCGTAACGATCGAGCATGACGCCCAGGATCGGCTGGCATCCGGCGAAGAACAGGAAGAAGGCCGAGGTGAGGAGGCCGAGGTCGCCCGCGCTGATTCCGACATCCCGCTCGAGGTACGGGAAGATCACCGCGTTCACGCCGCGGAAGATGTACGAGAGGAAATAGGCGAGCGCGAACGGGACGAAGACGCGCAGCAGCAGCGTGGCGAAAGTGGGGGCGTTTCCGGTCATGCTTCAATGTTGGCGCGAACGCGCGGCTGCACCATATTGAACGCGCCGCAGGGGGTCAAAGGACATGGCCGAGGATCGCGCCAGAGATCGCAGCGTCCCGTCTACCGCAGGTGCGAATGCGGTCGATGCGTTCGTGCGCGAAGTGGGCAAGCTGCCGGCTGATCGCCGGGCGGGCGGGCGCGGCCGTCTGCTGTTCGCCATGGACGCGACGGCGAGTCGCGAGCCGACCTGGGATCATGCCTGCGCCATCCAGGGAGAAATGTTCGTGGCGGCGGATGCGCTGGGCGGGCTCGATGTCCGGCTCGCCTTCTATCGCGGCTTCGAGGAATTCAAGGTCAGCAAGTGGACGTCCGACGGCCGCGAACTCGCCCGTCTGATGAGCAGCGTGCGATGCGCGGCCGGCCGCACGCAGATCGCGCGCCTGCTGCGCTATGCGGGCGAGCAGCGGCGCGAGAGCCCACTCGATGCCGTAGTTTTCGTGGGCGACTGCTGCGAGGAGGATGCCGACGCCGTCGGCCACGAGGCGGGCCAGCTCGGGTTGCTCGGCCTGCCGGTGTTCGTGTTCCAGGAGGGGCAGGACCGTACGGCCTCGCGCCTGTTCCCCCAGATCGCAAAGCTGACGCGCGGGGCCTACTGCCGGTTCGACCGGTCGAGCCCGGACCAGCTCAAGCGCCTGCTCGGCGCCGTTGCGGCCTATGCTGCCGGTGGCCGCTCCGCATTGCTCAAATACGGCAAGGACCAGGGCGGCATCGCGGCCCTTCTCACCAACCAGATGAAATGACCACGAACCTGCTGGCTGCCGTCGAAGAGTTCTTCGACGAGGAAATCCTGCCGCGCCATCGCGAATGGGCGGCTCATGTCTCGGCCCGCAAGGGGACGCCTCCGTTCGTCGCGGAGCTGAAGGCGAAGGCGCGTGCCGCCGGCCTATGGAACCTCGGCCTGCCGGACCGGATGAGCAATCGAGCCTTTGCGCCGCTCGCCGAGATCATGGGGCGCCTGCCCTGGGCACCCGAGGTGTTCAACGCCCAGGCGCCCGACGTGCCGAACATGATCATGCTGCAGCACGCGGCGAATGCCGATCAGAAGAAGCGCTGGCTGGAGCCGCTGCTGGAGGGGCGCGTGCGCTCGGCGTTCGGTATGACCGAGCCTGACGTCGCCTCTTCCGACGCGACAAACATCGCCACGACCCTGCGGCGAGACGGGGGCGAGTGGGTGGTGAACGGCCGCAAGTGGTACATCACGGGCGGCGCCCATCCCGACTGCGCGTTCGTCATCGTGATGGGTGTGTCGCGGCCCGAGGCGCCGCGCACCGGCCGGCATTCCTGCGTGATCGTGCCGATGCCGTCGCCCGGACTGCGGGTCGTGCGCGAGCTGCGCTTCCTCGGCTGGGAGGACAGTATCGCGCCCATCGCCGAGCTGGACTTCAACGATGTGCGCGTGCCGGCGGAGAACCTGCTGGGCGAGGAGGGCGAAGGTTTCGCCGCGGCGCAGGTGCGGCTGGGACCGGCGCGGCTGCATCACTGCATGCGCGCGATCGGCACCTGCGAAGTGCTCGTCGAACTCATGATGGCGCGTGCCGCCGAGCGCCGGACCTTCGGCCGTGCGGTGATCGACTACGATTCGGCGCAGCAGGCGATCGCGCGCTCGCGCATCGAGATCGAGCAGGCCCGCCTGCTGGTGCTGCGCACCGCGGAGCGGCTGGACAGCGACGGCCACCAGGCCGTGTGGCGGGACGTCTCGATGGTCAAGGTCGCGGTGCCGGAGACGGCGCAGCGCATCGCCGACCGCGCGATGCAGCTGTTCGGGGCAATGGGCGGCAGCGACGATGCGCCCATCCATCGTGCCTTTGCGGTCGCACGCATGCTGCGCATCGCAGATGGGCCGGACGAAGTCCATCTGCGGCAGATTTTCCGGCAGGAGAGGCCGGCCCGCTGGACCGTCTCGGACTCGCCCTATATTACGCCGGGCGATGACTGAGAACGGCCGCAAGCGAATCTACGCGATCGTATTCGGCCTGATCCTGACGGGGATCACGCTTGCGGGCCTCGAACTGCTGGCCTCGCTGGAGGCGCCCTCATGGCCCGCGCGGGCGCTGAGGTCGACGCTGCCGGTCAACGTGCAATCGACCGACTTCACCGGTCTTGCCGACAAGCCGTGGATCTTCGAGCCGTTCAATTCCTGGGGCATGCGCGACAAGGAGAGAAGCGTCGCCAAGCCGGCGGGGAGCGGCTTCCGGACGGTCTTCATCGGCGACAGCTATCTCGAGTTCCAGCTGACGCGTCTCACGCTGCCGGGGGAGGTCGAGCGGCGCTTCGTCGAGGCCGGGCAACCGAAGGCCGAGATGATCAACCTCGGCATCTCGGCTACCGGCCCGCGCAGCTACTACTACCGGATGCGCGACGTGGCCTTCGCGCTGTCGCCCGATGCGCTGGCGGTGTTCTTCTTCTCGGGCAACGACTTCCTCTTCGACGGTCAGGGCTACCGGCAGGGAATGCTGCCCAGCGTGGTCGACGAAGCCCCGGGCGGCTCGATCCTCGGCAACATCATGCCAAACGCCAACTGGGTCCTGGTCAATCGGCTGCGCCTCTCGGAGATGCTGACGACCAACAAGCCGGTGCCGCAGGAGTTCGACACGCTGGCGAAAATCGCTCGTCTTCCGCCGGAAGAGCGCACGCCGGCGCTCGCCCGCCACGTCAAGCGCTACTACTACCCGGACCTGAGCGAGCCGCAGATCGTCGCAATTTTCGACCGGGATGGCGACGCCTTCTGGCAGGCCTACGCCTCCGGCAAGGCCGACGACGAATCGTTGCAGGGTTGGCTGCTGGACCTGATGACCAAGGCCGAGGTCGAGAAGTCTCCCTACTTCGAGGTCACGACCAGGGAGCAGGCGGCGCGCCTGGTGAGGGAGGGCGACATCCAGGCGACCCTGTCCTGGTTGACCGCCATGGACCGCGCCGCCCGCGAGCGCGGCGTGCCGCTCGTCCTGTTCATCGTGCCGCCAGGCAGCGTCGATCCCGACTATGTCGACTACTGGAAACCGTGGCCGCGCTTCTATGCCTTCAACGTGATCGCCGACTACCGGCAGGACAGGCTGCTGGAGGCCTTGAGCAAGACCTCCGTTCGCTACGTCGACCTGCGCAAGGATTTCGCGGGCGTGCGGGGCGCCTATCGCCGCAGCGACGCCCACTGGACGGACAAGGGCGTCGAGATTGCCGCCAATCGCGTCTTCCAGGAATTGCGCCGGCTGGAACGGCGCTAGGCCGCGCCCAGCAACCGCGCCGTCCAGCTGCCCGGCAGGACCGACCCCAGCCAGACGCCGGCCTTGGTGCCGATCGGGAAGGCGATGCGCGGCTTGTTGGCGGCGAGCCCGCGGCGGATGATCTTCGAGGCCTGCGCCGAGCTCATGAGGAACGGCATCGGGAATGGCGCTTCGGCGGTAATGCGGCTGACGACGAACCCGGGGCAGATGACGCTGACGCCGATCCCGTCCTTCTTGAGTACATAGCGAATGCTTTCGCCCCAGACACGCACCGCGGCCTTGCTGGCATTGTACGAGGCCGAGTAGGGCAAACCGATGAACCCGGCGAGCGACGAGACGATTCCGATCTGACCGCGCTTGCGAGCCATCATCGGATGGAGCAGCGGCTCCACCGTGTTCAGTACGCCGTTGATATTGACGTCGAGCGTCTTGCGGATGATCGAGAAATCGTCGAGCGAAGAATTGTCCTTGTCGATCGAGACGCCGGCATTGGCAAGCACGAGGTCGACCGGATGGGCCTCGTCGAATGCCGTCAGCCAGGGCAGGAAGCGCTCGCGATCGGTGACGTCGATCGTATCCGCGACGACTGTGGCGCCCTTCGCGCGGCAGGCCGCGGCGACCGCCTCGAGCCGGACGGTATCGCGTCCGGTCAGCGCAAGCGCCACGCCGGGACCGGCATAGTCGAGGGCCAAGGCCTCGCCGATGCCGCTCGAGGCGCCAGTGAGCACGATGCCGGAGAAGGTCTTCATGTGCGAGCGCCCTAGTGTTGGGGTTTCGTGCGCCAGCCCCACGCGGCGGCCATGTCCTGCGTCATGCGGGCAGCCATCAGTTGATACCCGCGGCTGTCCATGCCCTGCCGTGCGGGATGGATGTCGTCGGCGTAGATCGTCTCCTTCTCGTCCTTGTAGATGTCGAGGAGGCTGCGGATTTCGATGTGCCTCTCCCGAAGAGCGAGGAGGCGCCTGGCGATCTCGGCGTAACGCGCCCCGTACGCCGGGTCGGGCGTGCCGCGCTTCTCCTCCGCCGTGAGCGTCTTGTCTACGGCGGGAACCGGCTGGAGGAAGAACATCGACTTGATGCCGAAGTCGCGAGCCGTGAGGTCCATGATACGGATGTACTTCGCATACTGCGCTATCTGCCAGTCCACGGTGGCTTCGGACGAGTCCGTGATGCTCCTCGGAAGACTCATCATCGCGCGGTAGGTCTTGGCGCCGAAGCCGTCGTCGTGGTCGTAGGGCTTCGATGTCAGGGCGCTGGCAATCAGGTAGGCCGCGTGCGAATGGGAGGTGATGCCATTGCCCAGCCATCCGGCGATGCGGCCCATGAACCAGCTCACCGCGAGGTTGCCGAAGCCGTCCCGTGAGATGATCGGGTTCACGCCGAGGAAGTTGTTGGCGGGCAGCTCGAAGCGGTAGGTGACGCCTGGCCTGATCATGTGCTGTTCGTTGTAGCCGTCGAGCGTCACCACGGCGTCGATGAAATCGCCGTAGATCGCCAGCAGGATCATTTGCTGGGGCTGCTTCCAGGCTCCGATGCCTCCGTTCAGGACCTGGAACGGCTTACCCGTGGGGCTGACGTAGTTTCGGTTGAGCTCCTCCTCGATGATGCTGCGACGGGGCGGAGCCACCTGCTGGGCGAGCTGCGAGGCGACCGAACCACCAGTGACCAGGACGACATAGCGGTCCGGATTCCGGACGACGGGATAGGCGTCTCCGAGCAGCCCGATATCGTTGGCGGAGGATACGCCGCATGGATCGTCGTGATGGTGGACGAATGCCAGGTAGGGCTGTGGAAACATCGTATCGATGTATCGGCAATTTCCGCCCCGCGTGATGTCCTGGATGTAGGTGTTGCGGGCGTTGGCGAACAGCGCGGCGGCGGAGGAGTAGTGGCCGTCGCGTATCGTCAGCCATGCTGTCGAGAGTATCTCCAGACCGACGAGCGCCACCGCCACGCCAACGAGCAGCGCCGTCGCTTTGAGGGCGGCCTGCCTTGCCCAATTGATGTCAGCCATGACCGGGCGCTTGCCTCAATAGTCGATTGAATCGAAATGCCGATCCACCTATGGAGTGATCGTGCCCAAGAATGGGGCTGGGGGCAATTTGATTGCAAGTATGACGGGCTACGCCCGGGCGCAAGGATCGGACGATCGGCGGCGCTGGGTCTGGGAAGCGCGCAGTGTCAACGGGCGGAACCTCGAAATCAGGTGTCGCGTGCCGGCCGGCTTCGACCGCCTGGAAAATCCCGCTCGGGTCGCCGTTGGCGGGAAGTTGAAGCGCGGCAACGTCTCGCTGACCCTCACGATCACGAGCGAACGCCACGCCAAGCCGCTCACGATCAATCGCACCTTGCTGGCGGAGCTGGCGACGCTGGTCGACGAAGTGCGACGGAGCACCGGCGCGGCAGCGCCGTCGGCCGACGGCCTGCTGCGCGTGCGCGGCGTCATCGAGGAAGAGGAAAGCGGCGAGGAGTCGGAGGAGGCGCTGACCGTCCTCGACAAGGCGCTCCAGGTCACACTCGACGAGGCTCTGAAGGCCCTCGTCTCGTCGCGTGCCGCCGAGGGCAAGGCGCTGGCCAGGGTCATCGAGGGTCACGTCACGGAGATCGAGGGCCTGTGCGGCCGTGCGACGGAACGTGCGCTGGCGCAGATCGGCACCGTTCGGTCGCGCTTCGAGGCCCAGCTCGCCGAGTTGCTCGGGCGCGTGCCTGCGCTTTCGGAAGAGCGCTTCGCCCAGGAAGTGGCGCTGCTGGTCGGCAAGGCCGACGTGCGCGAGGAGCTCGACCGGTTGAACGCCCACATCGCGCAGGCGCGGACCTTGCTCGCCGATGCGCGCTCCGACAACCCGGTGGGCCGGAAGTTCGATTTCCTGTGCCAGGAGTTCAATCGCGAGGCCAATACGCTCTGCTCGAAGTCGGCCGACATCGAGCTGACGCGAATCGGCATCGATCTCAAGGGCGCCGTCGAGCGTATGCGGGAGCAGGTCCAGAATGTCGAATGAGGTGGATGCCGGCCAGATCCAGCGGCGCGGCCTGATGCTCGTCCTGTCGTCACCCTCGGGCGCCGGCAAGACGACCCTGTCGCGGCAGCTCCTCGACAACGACAAGCAGATCCAGCTCAGCGTCTCAGCGACCACGCGCGCGCGCCGGTCGGGCGAAAAGGACGGCGTCGACTACCACTTCGTCGATACGGCCACCTTCAACGGCATGATCGAACGCGGCGAGTTCCTCGAGCATGCGAGGGTCTTCGACCATTTCTACGGCACGCCGCGCGCGCCCGTGGAAGCCGCCTTGCTGGCGGGCCGCGACGTGCTGTTCGACATCGACTGGCAGGGCACGCAGCAGCTCAAGGAGAAGGCGGGCAGCGACCTCGTGACGGTCTTCATCCTGCCGCCGTCGACCCGCGACCTCGAACGCCGGTTGGTCACCCGCGCCCAGGATTCGATGGAGGTCGTGCAGAAGCGGATGGCCAAGGCCGCCGACGAGATGAGCCACTGGGCCGAGTATGACTACCAGATCATCAACCGCGACATTGCGACCAGCCTGATGGAACTCAAGGCGATCCTGACGGCCGAGCGGCTGAAGCGCGAGCGGCAGGTCGGCCTCTCGAATTTCGTCAAGGCGTTGCGCGAGGGGCGGTGACCGGCGTGCCGATGCCGGTTTGTCCCTGCGAGCGCAGGACGAGCTGGCTGGGTCGGTAGGGACGACCGGCGAATTCCGCGATCAGCCGGTCGCTCGCGCTCTCGATCGTGTCCTCGAGGCGGCGCATGAAGGTCTCCTTGTCCAGGCCCGATTCGATGGCGGGCAGGAATTCGACCGCGGCCCGGCCGGCCTTCTTGCGCCAGTCGCGGCGATTCCACACCAGTCCCACCGATGTAGCGACCGGCGTCACGGGCAGGCCGAGGTCACGATAGAGATAGTAGATACCCGAGCGGTAGCGCTCGCGTTCACCAGGCGCCATCAGGTTGCCCTCGGGATAGATGGCGATGTGCCGGTGGCCGTCGTAGGCGCGGCGGGCGAACTGGGCGAGGTTCTCTCGCTCGCGGCCGCCACCGCATGTATCGACGCGGATCATCTGCAGGCGATACAGGATCGCGCCGATCAGCGGGTAGCGGAAGAGTTCCTGCATGGCGACGAAGGCAATGCCGCGGATCCTCGCCGCCAACAGGATGCCGTCGCTTTCGCTGTGGTGCTTGTTGGCGAGGAGTGCGGGGCCGTGGAAGGGGAGGTGCTCGAGGCCCCGGAACTCGATCCTCATGCCGCCGATCCAGCGCATGCCCCACACGACGGCTCGAGCCCAATGAAAGAGCAGGCCGCGCAGCAGGACAGGCGTGGGGATGGGCACAAGGACGATGCCGACGACCGCCACGAGCAGGGTGCCGACGTAGAAATAGACGTTGAAGCCTAGAGACCGGATCATATCCACAACAATAGTGAGCGCTCACTCACTGTCAAGAACTCCTGCCAACCTCACGAAATCATCGACCGTGAATTCCTCCGCCCGCGCCGTCGGCGGCAGGCCCAATCGCTCCAGGATAGCCACAGGGTCCGCAAAAACGCTCGCCAGGGAGCCCCGCAGCATCTTGCGGCGCTGACCGAAGGCGGCGGCGGTGACCCGCTCCAGCGGTCCCAGATCGGCCAGGCGAGCCGCTGGCGGCCGGGGCGTCAGCCGTGCGACGGCCGAGGTCACTTTCGGCGGCGGCACGAAGGCCGTCGGGGCGACGTCGAACAGCCGGCGAACCTCGCAGACATGCTGGGCGAGCACCGAAAGGCGGCCATAGTCCTTCGTCCGCGGCACGGCCACCAGGCGATCGACGACTTCCTTCTGGAACATCAGCACCATGTCGGCGATGTCGTTTGCGGCATGAAGCCAGCGCACCAGCAGTGCAGTCGATATGTTGTACGGCAGGTTGGCGACGATCCGGCGGGGGGCCGCCCCGAGCTCCCGGGGCTCGACCTTCAGGGCATCGGCTTCGACCAGATCGAGTCGTCCGCCCGCTGCCGCCTGCAACTCCAGCAGCGGCCCGAAAGCCCGGGCATCGACCTCGACCGCGACGACATGGCCGGCGCCTTCGAGCAGAAGCGCGCGGGTGAGGCCGCCAGGCCCTGGACCGATCTCGATCACGGTCCCTTCGCCAAGTGGCGCTGCCGCGCGGGCGATGCGGCGCGTCAGGTTTAGGTCGAGCAGGAAGTGCTGGCCGAAGCGCTTCTTCGCGTCTAGGCCGTGCGCCGCGATGGTCTCGCGCAGCGGTGGCAATGCGATGACGCCATCCGTGCTCAATGTCGGCGCCGGCGCGCCATGTCGTCGGCCATGTCGATCGCCGCGAGCAGGCTCGTCGGATCGGCGCGTCCGGTCCCGGCGATGTCGAGCGCCGTTCCATGATCGGGCGAGGTGCGCACGAACGGCAGTCCGAGCGTGACGTTGACCCCGCCGGCGAAGTCGATGGTCTTGATCGGGATCAGGGCCTGGTCGTGATACATGCACAACGCGACGTCGTAGGCTGGCCGCGCCGCCGCATGGAACAGCGTGTCGGCTGGCGCCGGCCCGCTCGCCTCGATGCCCTCGCGGCGCAGGGTCTCGATGGCGGGCATGATGATTCGGCGCTCCTCATCGCCCATGGCGCCCTGTTCGCCGGCGTGCGGGTTGAGGGCGGCCACGGCCAGCCGGGGCCGCTCGATGCCGAACAGCATGCGCAATCCCCGGGCCGTGATCCGGCCGGCGCGCACGATCGCTTCGCCGTCGAGGGTGCGCACGGCTTCGGCCAGCGAAAGATGGATGGTCACCGGGACGACCCGGAGCTGCGGGCATGCCAGCATCATCGCAACGTCGACCCCACCGGCGAGCTCGGCAAGGAATTCCGTGTGGCCAGGATGGCGGAATCCCGCATCCTGCAGCGTCTTCTTCTGGATCGGATTGGTGACGATCCCGGCGACGATGCCCCCTTGGGCGAACCGCACGGCCCGTTCGATCGCCTCGATCGTGGCGGGGGCATTCGCGACGTCCGGCCGGCCGGGCGTCGAAGGCGCGCCGAGACGAACCGGGAGCACGGGCAGGGCACCGGAGAAAACCGAAGCGGCCTCCCCAGGACCGGTGATCTCGCGCAGGGGCACGTCGATCCCGAGCCGGTGCGCAAGACCGGCAAGGCGGTCCGGATCGTCGAGGACGAAGAAAGGACGGTTGCCGGAGCGCCGCGCCTGCCAGGCCTTGAGGCTGAGCTCGCCGCCGACGCCGGCCGGCTCGCCCATCGTCACGGCGAGCGGCGCAGTTGCGGTCATGGCCGGCCCGTCAGCCGCGTCACGACTTGATGTCGATCGTGGCCTGACGGCGAAGATCGCGCATGTAACGGCGTCCGGCCGCGTCGAGCTTCTGGATGAGGAGCTGCTGGGAGATCGCGTCGCGAGTCGGCATGCCATCGCCGCCGGACTTGCTGCACAGAGCGACCACCTGCAGGCCTTCGGCGACGCGGAACGGGCCGGCCGTGCCACCGATGGGCAGGCGCGGCAGCTGCTCGTACATCTGCGGGTTGGCCGCCAGATCCCCGACCCTGACGTTGTTGAGATCGCCCGAGGTACTGCCCTTGACCTGGCGGGCCTGGACGTGAAGGTCGGTGCACTGGCGGACACCGGACATCGCCTTTTGCGCTTCCGCGGTCGCGCGGCTGGTCTCGTCCGGCGAAGCGTTGGGGGGCAAGGCGAGGGTCATCTGGACCAGGTTGAGCTTGACGTCGTCAGGCCGCGCCGCGGCGAAAGGCCGGCGATCGACGACATAGAGGATATGCCATCCGGATCCCGAACGGATTGGTTCCGAGAACGACCGCGGCTGGACCTTCTCGAGCGCTGAATCGAGCGAGGGATCGAGCGCACCCGGCAGCACCCAGCCCAGGTCACCGCCGGCCGCCGCGGAGGCGCCCTGTGAGAATTGCTGTGCGACGGCGGCAAACGGAGCGCCGCGACGCAGCTGCTCCATGATGCGGTCGGCGCTTCGCTTCCCTTCGTCCACCGAATCGGCCCGGTCGACCGGCACGAAGATCTCGGCGACGCGGGTTTCGGTCTTGCCGATGTTGGTACGCATGCGACTCAGCGCATCGTCGATCTCCGCCTCGGAGACGTCGACCTGAGAGCGGACCTTGCGGCGAATGATCTTGCTCCAGGCAATCTGCGCTTCGATCTGCTGCGTGGCGATGTCGGGGGCGATGCCGACGCTCTGCAGGTATTGCCGGAACTGGCCGCGTCCCAGGCCAGCGGCGCGCTCGATCTCGGTATAGCGGTTCTGAATCTCGGCTTCCGTAGGCTTGACGCCAAGCTTCTTCGAATCCAGGACCTGAAGGCGTTCGTCGATCATCTGCCGCAGCATCTGCGGCGCCATGCGCTGGCGCAGATCGGGACTGTCCTGCAGGCCCGATGTCTTGATGGCGAACAGCACCCGCTGCGACAGATCGAAGTCGGTGATGGCGTCGTCATTGACGCGGGCCACCACGCGCAGACCCTGACTGGGCGCGGTCTGTGCTGCCGCTCCTTGAGCCGTCGGCCTTTGGGCGGAGGCGGCAGCGGGCAGCAGCATGACCGTGAGGACGACGAGAGCGCGGGACAGAGGCGCGAACATTTCACCAGCGGCGTGTAAGAGGGACATTTATTATATTTCCGCAGCAGGTTGGCTGCAATGCACGGCACTAAAGACAGAAAGTGGCAACACACAGGCACGCTTGACGCTTGGCGGTGGGTACGTTAGCCGAACGGTCGCATAGTTGGGGGCAAAATAGTTCAGGCATGAGAGCGGCCCGCCGTTCGATCAGCGTTGCCGGCGCCTGGGAACGGGTTTGCTCCGGCATTGGCTACCATCTCGACAATATGGGGCGCTGGCTGATTGTGCGCGCGCCCACGATCGGTGCTGCCTACGCCGCGATCCTGGCGCCGGGCACGCCCCGGCTCGAGCCGCGGCCCGGCTGGCGGTTCGCCGAGGAATATTACGACCAGAGGCGCTGGTTGGCTTGCCGGCGCGGCGCCCTGTGGGAAGCAGCGCGTGAAAAGGAGCTGGCGGTGCCGCTCACCGTGCGCTGGCACGGCGGCACCACGGTGGATGTGACCCTGGGCAACGACAACAGCCTCTGCCTCTATGTCTGCGGTTCCTTCGAACCCAACGAATTCGCCTTCGTCGACCGCATGCTGAAGCCCGGCATGGTGTTCATCGATGTCGGCGCCAACGACGGTTACTACACCCTCTTCGCCGCCCGCCGCGTCGGTCCCTCGGGCAGGGTGATCGCCGTGGAGCCGAGTTCGCGCGAACGCGCGCATCTCCAGCGCAATCTCGGCCGCAACGGGCTCGACAACGTCCAGGTCGTCGCCGCGGCGCTCGGCGCCGAGGCCGGGTTCGTAGACCTGCATCTCGCCCATGGCGTTCATGCCGGCCACAACACGCTGGGCGACTTCGCTCATGACGACGTCGTGCGCGCGAGTTCGGAACGCGTCGCGCTGGACACGCTCGATGCGGTCGTGGCGCGGCAGGGACTGTCGCAGGTCGACATGGTCAAGATCGACGTCGAAGGGGGCGAGGCGGGTGTCGTGGCCGGCGCGCGCAAGGTGCTGGCGACGGCGAGGCCGGTGCTCCTGATGGAGCTGAACGAGCGCGCGTTGCACGCGCAGGGCCAGAGCGCGGACGCCTTGCTGGCCGTGCTTCAGGATGAGCTGAACTACCAGATCCTTACATTTTCTCAGGTCGGCGGCTGGCCCGAGTGCGTCGACAAGGGAGCGCCCTTGTCTCCGAACGTCGTGGCCGTGCCGAAAGAACGTGCCGACTCTCTGCCCAAAGCGTAGGAATCCGCGCGCAATGCGTGCCTGGATTACAGCCTGATGTTCCAGGACGTGCGATCTGCAGCGACGTTCATGGAAGCGTGGATGCGTGAGCAGTCCCTGCCTCTATGGGCGACGTCAGGGTTCGACCCGGAAGCCGGACGTTTCGAGGAGGGCCTGACCTTCGCAAGAGAGCGGCTTCGGCAGGTGCCGATCCGGTTGCTCGTGCAGGCCCGGCAAATCTTCGTCTACGCCCTTGCGGAAGCTCGGCAGTGGCATTCGGGCTCGGACGCGCTCGTGGAACGCGCCTACGCTGCGATGCGGAGAGACTATTTCCGCCCTGACGGCCATGCTGGATGGGCATTCTCGATAAGCCGGGACGGAAGCGTCGTCGATCCCACTCGTGACCTCTATGCGCATGCGTTCGTACTTCTTGCGGTTGCTTCCTATGTGCGGGCGACCGGCAAACGTGAAGGACTGGCTCTGGCTCACGAAACGCTCACCTTCCTGGACCGCGACATGGCGGCACCGTTGGGCGGTGGCTACCTCGAGGTTCTGCCCGCGCGGGAAGGGGCGCGCCGGCAGAACCCGCATATGCACCTGTTCGAGGCCATGCTCGCCCTCTGGGAATGCTCGGGAGACCGTCTCTTTCTCGACAGGGCGGAGAAGCTGTTCGACCTCTTCGTCTCGCGATTCTTCCAGGGCGAGCAGGGAGTGCTTCTGGAGTATTTCGACGCGGCGCTGATGCCTGCCGCCGGCATCGATGCGATTGTCGAGCCGGGGCACCACTTCGAATGGTGCTGGCTCTTGCGTCGCTATGAACAGGGGACGGGTGACGGCCGGGTTCCGGCGATCGTCAACAGGCTGTACGAGCATGCGAACCGCAATGGCTTCGACAGGGACCGCCTAATCGTCGATGAAGTGCGCCCCGACGGCACGACCGCGAAAGCCTCTCGCCGTTTGTGGCCGATGACCGAAGCCATCAAATGCAACCTGGCCGAAGCGCGACGCGGGCGAACAGGTTCCCTCGAGAGCGCGCTCGAACTGATCCAGGCGATGTATGACCGTTTCCTGAGGGATGCGCCGCGAGGCGGGTGGATCGACCGCTTCGGCGAGGATGGATCGCGACTCGGCGACTTCATGCCCGCGACGAGCCTTTATCATCTCGCCGGCGCGGTCGACGAGATCTCCAGGTTCGCCGCCGCCGGGAAGATCTAGCCGGATCCGGCTACAGCCCCTGGTCCCTCTGCGAGACGATCGGATTCTGGACCGGCCACCAGATGTTCAATGCCGGATCGTTCCAGATGAGCGTGAACTGGCCCGAACGATCGTAGTCGGTGGTCTGCTTGTAATGGAAGATCGCCTGCTCGCTCATGACGACATGGCCATTGCCGAATTTCGGCGGCACCAGCACCTGCAGCCGGTTGCTCTCCGAGAGGGTGAACGACGTCCACTTCCGGTATTGCGAGGACTGGGGATCGTTGTTGATCACGACCATGTAGAAGCTTCCCTGCAGGCAGGAGATGAGCTTCCAGGTCTTGTCGTCGCCATGGATGCCTCGAAGCACATGCCGGCGCGACATCGAGATATCGTCCTGGATGAAATGCTGGTCGATCCCTGCCTCGCGGTAGAGGCGCTCGTTGTACGTCTCGACATACTGGCCGCGAAAATCCTCGAAGATCGTCGGCGGCTTGATCAACCGGACCGAGTCGAGGGGCGTGGCAAAGGTCTCCATGTGAATTTCCGTCGATTTCAGGATTGCGGCAGTGTTTCGAGCTGGCGGTAGACGATCGTCGATCCGGTGAAGTCGATCCCCGCCGGCACGTGAAGAAGATGGGAAAGGGCGGCCCGAACCCGGGGTTGCTTCTCCGGCGGCACGATGAAGGCCATGAAGCCCGCACCGCCGGCGCCCAGCAGCTTGCCGCCGAGCGCGCCCGCGGATAGGGCGGCCGCGTAGACATCGTCGATGCTCGTCGTCGTGACGCCGTCCGACAACTGGCGCTTGAGCTGCCAGGCTTCGTTCAATAGCTGTCCGAATGACTCCAGATCACCCATGCGAAGCTGCTTCGCGGCGGGATCGACCATGGCGTGCATTCGCTGCAGATGTTTGCTCTTCGCGGCGAAATTGGAGACCAGCAGCTTCGCGATGGTCGAAGAGAGCCTGGTCGTGCCAGTGTAGAAGAGCAGCAGCCAGTCCTCGAGCTTCCGCTGGTTCTGGCCCGAAAGGTCCAGCGGCACGACGTCGATCGCGCCGTCCTTTCCAAAGCTGATGACGTTCAGGCCGCCATAGGCGCTGGCAACCTGATCCTGGCATCCGACCGTTTCCTGCAGAATGTCGCGCTCGAGGTGGATGGCGGCGTTGGCGAGATCGCGCTTGTTGATTGTCTGGCCGCGCATCGCATGGAGAACGTTGATCAGGCCCACGGAGAAGGAGGAACTCGAGCCGATGCCCGAGCGGGCCGGAAGATCGCCTTGATGATGGATTTCGACGCCCCGATCGTTGTCGAACTCCATGTACTGCAGCCCCGCACGAACTGCCGGATGCAGGATCTCCGAGATGGAGTTGACGGTTTCGATATGGGACCAGACCACCCTGTGACGCGTCGCAAAGAAGGGCGGCAGGTGACGCCCGACGATATAGCAGTACCTGTTGATGGCCATCGACAGCACGCTGCCGCCGTGTTCCCGGTACCATTCGGGATAGTCCGTACCGCCGCCGAAGAACGACACGCGGTAGGGCGTTCTCGACATTGCCATCGACATGTTGTCGCTTGCCGGAGGGCGCTTCATTTCTTGGATGCTCTGCTCGGTTCTTCTGGCTAACGCGTCAGGAAGCGGTTGCCCTCGACGCCGATGCGCTGGCGCCAATAGTCGAGCAGATCACGCATCGTCTGCTCGAAGGGGATTTCGGGCCGCCAACCCGTATGCTTCTCGAATTTCGAGGTATCCGGAACCTGGAGATCGGCGTCGATGGGGCGAAGCCGGTCCGGATCGACCTCGACCTTGATGTCCGCACGCTTCGGCGACAGCGCTATGAGATGCTCGAGGATGTTCCCGACGGTGCAGGAATGGGTGCCGCCAATGTTGTAGTATGCGCCTGGGACCGGATCCTTCGTCACGAGGAGGTAGTAGGCGCGCACCGCGTCGCGCACGTCGGCCACCGTACGCAGCGATTCCAGGTTGCCGACCTTGACCACCGGGGGAACCAGGCCGTGCTCGATCATCGCGATCTGCTTGGCGAAGGTCGACTCGGCGAACACGTCGCCGCGGCGCGGGCCGGTATGTGTGAACATGCGGGTGGTCATGACTTTCATGCCGTAGGCCTCGGCATAGAAGCGACCCACGAGATCGGTCCCGACCTTGGAGATCGCATAGGGTGAGGCGGGGTGGAAGCTGCATTCCTCGGAGATCGGCAGCTTCTCCTTCGGCACCCGGCCGAAGACCTCGGACGAGGCGCAGACATGAATGACCGCATCCGGCGCGGTCGTGCGCAGAGCATCCAGGATCCTAACCGTCCCGAGGATGTTGGTGTCCATCGTGTCGAGGGGGGAGTCGAAGCTCGTGCGGGGGAAGCTCTGGGCGGCCAGATGGAACACATAATCCGGCTTCGCCGATTCGACGCAGCGCTGGATGGACAGGGTGTCGCGCAGGTCGCCGTAGACGAGCCGAACCCGGGAGCCCGAATTGATCGAGCCCACGACTGCGCTGAGATTGTCGAGGGGGCTCCGCCAGCGCAGAAGCCCGACGATTTCCCAGTCGGTGTGCTTCAGGATGTATTCGGCAAGGTGCGAGCCAACCATTCCCGTGATGCCCGTGATCAGGGCGCGCTTGGCCGACATCTTGAGGTGCCTTTCGCTTGGCTTTGGATCTGGCCGGGCGCTTCCGCGCTCCGGTCGGGCCTCATTAGCCCGTCTCGCCCGTGAATGCGACCCCGGGATTGGGGCCGGGCCGGTCAGACCGGTTCCCAGGCAACCACGGAGAAGCACTCGTGGAAGCGGCTGCCGAACTTCAGGCGTTGCACCTTGAGGAAGCGGATGGAACCGGCCTTCTCGAGCGAGCGCAGATGAGGCAGGAGCCCGCTGAGGTACTTGCGCTGCTGGTGATACCGGATGGCCAGGGCGTCGTGCGGCAGATCCGGATCGTAGAGTTCCAGCATGGGCTCCACATGCACCACTCGCTGCGGGCGCTTTGCGAGGAGGAAATCCAGGAACGGCTGGAACCTGTCGCCCACCTGTTCCAGCGCACACATGGTCAGCACGCTGCTGTTAGGAGCGAACTCGAAACCGCTTTCCGGGGCGAAGAAATCGAACCGCCGGCCGGAGATCTTCATGCCATGCCGCTCGCCCAGCAGGTCGGCGATCTTCACCGCAGCGGGTGCCCAGTCGAGCGCGGTGATCGAGGTCTGTGGATAGAGTTTCGCATAGGCTGCGACGTTGAAGGCGCTGCCGCTGCCGAACTCGTAGAGATGCGACGCATCCGCAAGATAGGTCCGGAACAGCCAGTCGCGGAAGATCTCGAGGAAGGCCAGCTCGAAGCGCTCGGTGACACCCTCGATATAGGCGCCCTGCCAGCGCAGGAGGACGGTGCCGCCCACGAACCGCGGATTGAGCGCTTCCAGCGCGTGTCCGGACCCGATGAAATCGTCCAGGTGATCTTGCCACGCGTCGCGCCAGATGGAGGCGCGATGCTCGCCGACGACCGTGAAACCGCGGTCGATGTCCTCGGCCACGTTCGCGCGCGCGGCCGCCTGGGCTTGGTCGTCGAGGGCTGAAAACAGCAGCGGGGTCTTCTCCAGGAGCGCCTTGGTGCGCTCGTCCAGGCTTCCCGCCGGGATCCCGACCGCGACTTCGAATTCTTTCTGTCCAAGGCGCTGCTGCGGCGACATTCCCATTTTCCCGTCAACTCGTCCGTTTGCGCGCGTTCCTTAGCACGTCCAACGGCCCGGTCGACCGAACTATGCGACAATCTGCCGGCCGGCGGTTACGGTCGACGCGGCAAGCAGATGAGGGGAGACCGAAGGACGATGACGATCGCAGTGGCGGGTGCGACGGGCCTGATCGGAAGGCACGTCGTCGAGGTGCTCGCTGGCCCGACGGGAGAGCCCGTGGTTGCGACCTACAGGTCGCGCCGGCCCTTTGCCGCCGAAGGCATCCAGTGGGTCCAGTGCGATTTCAACGATCGGGCCCAGGCGTCGCGCGCTTTCGCCGGCTGCAACACGGTCGTCCTGTGCGCCGGCCGGGTCTCCACCAGTGCCGTGCTGCGGGAGGAGCCGGTGGAGTCGGTACTCGACAACCTGCGTATCGTCACCAATGCCCTGGAAGCCGCGGCACGAGGCGACGCGAGGCATGTCGTGCTCGTCAGCTCCTGCACGGGCTATCCGCCCGCCACGGAGTTGCTGGAGGAGGAGCAATACGAGTCCGGCAATCCACCGGGGCACTGGTTCGGGGTGGGGTGGATGCACCGCTACCTGGAAAAACAGCTCGAATGGTATGTCAGGACGCTGGGTTGGCTGGACTCCGCCATCGTCCTGAGACCGACCCTCGTCTACGGTCCGCACGACGACTTCGACCCGCGAACAGGCCACTTCCTGCCGTCGCTCGTCCGACGGGTGGTCGAGCGCACCCGGCCGATCCGGCTGGCCGGAGATGGTACCCAGACGCGAAACCTGATCCACGCCCGCGATCTGGCCGCGGCCGTGAAAGCGGTCTGCCGGCCCGACGAACGGGGCTTCCGGGCTTTCAACGTGGCAACTCCGGACGAAGTCTCGGTCCGGTCGATCCTGGAGGCGCTGCTCGACGCCGACGGCTTTGGCGATGCGGAGGTCGAACTGGAAGGCCAGAATCTGGGCCCTGCGATGCTGCGCGTTTCTGGGCGCCGGTTCATGGAAGCCACGGGTTGGCGTCCGGCAACGTCGGTTCAGGACGGACTGACCGAACTGCTCGCCTGGTATCGGGCCAACCGGAATGTTGAATAGTTGCAGGTGTATCGCTAGGAGAGGCGGCACCGGCGGCCGGAATGGCCGACTTTCAGGCTTGGGGAATGTAGTTTGATGGACAGCGACGAGCGCTACCGCCGACTTTTCCGGACAGCGCTGACGATCAGGCTGGTCGAAGAGCGCATCATCGAGCTCTACCCCTCCGACAGGATCCAAAGCCCCGTTCATCTGTCGATCGGCCAGGAAGCCGTAGCCGTCGGGGTTTGCGACGCCTTGAACGTCGACGATCTCGTGTTTGCGACCTATCGCTCGCATGGCTTCTACATCGCCAAGGGCGGCTCGCTGCCCAAGATGTTCGCGGAACTCTATGGCCGCGTCGGCGGCGTCTCCAAGGGAAAGGCTGGCTCGATGCACCTGTCGGCGCCGGAAGTCGGGCTGATGGGCTCCTCCGCCGTCGTCGCCAGTTCCATTCCCCACGCCGTCGGCGCGGCGCTCTCGTTCAAGCGCCGGGGCAGCTCGCGCGTGGCCGTCGCGGTGTTCGGCGACGGTGCGACCGAGGAGGGCGTCTACCACGAGAGCCTGAACTTCGCGGCACTCATGAAGGTGCCGGTCCTGTTCCTGTGCGAGGATAACGGGCTCGCCGTGCACAGTTTCAAGAACGCCCGGCAATCCTACAATCTGCTCGAACACGCCAAGACCTTCGGCATCGAAGCGCGACGGCTGGACGAGGGTTGGGACATGCTGGCGATCCGGCAGGCCACGCTGGATGCGTTGTCCGTCGTACGGGCAGGCCGCCCCTTCGTCCTCGAGATCGCAACCGGGCGCTACAAGGAGCATGTCGGCGTCGGCGACGATTTCCATTTCGGGTATCGCAACGCGACCGACATCGACGCCTGGAAGGCGCGCGATCCGCTGCTGCTCGACGAGAAGCTCGTT
Source organism: Reyranella sp. (assembly GCF_004297265.1). Lineage (GTDB taxonomy): Bacteria > Pseudomonadota > Alphaproteobacteria > Reyranellales > Reyranellaceae > Reyranella. The sequence continues at coordinate 116,616 of NZ_SCUT01000030.1, read as the reverse complement.
GCCGAGCTCAAGCCGGAGATCGATCGGGAGATCGCGGCAGCCGCCGAGTTCGCCGAGACAAGCCCCTTCCCGGGGCGCGATGAACTGCTGACCGACATCATCTAGACAGGGCTTGAAGCATGAACGTCTCTTCGAAAGAGCGTCCGTCGACACAGACGCGCGTCCTGTCCTATGCCGGTGCGCTGCTGGAGACGATGGACTCGGCGCTGGCCGACCATCCGAACGTCTTCATCATGGGCCAGGGCGTCGACGACTTTAAGGGCATCTTCGGCTCGACCACCGGCCTCGCGCAGAAGTACGGCGCCCAGCGCGTGTTCGACGTTCCGTTGATGGAAGAAGGCATGACGGGCGTGGCGATCGGTGCGGCGTTGGTCGGCGACTATCCGATCACAACGCACATCCGCGCCGACTTCTCGTTCCTGGCGATGAACCAGATCGTCAACCTGGCCTCGAAGTACCGCTACATGTTCGGCGGCATCATGTCGTGCCCCATGCTGATCCGCCTCGTCGTCGGGCGCAGCTGGGGGCAGGGCGCCCAGCATTCGCAGAGCCCGCAGGCGACGTTCGCCCATTATCCCGGCCTGACGGTCGTCATGCCGTCGACCAGCCAGGCGATCGTGGACATGTATCCGCAGATCATCGTCCGGCATCCGGGCCCGGTGGTGAGCATCGAGCACCGGCTCCTCTACAACCTGGACTTCTCCGTTTCCGCCGGGACGCCGGCGAAGCCGATCCCGCTCACCAGCTACGTGGCCCGCGAAGGGCGCGACGTGACGGTCGTGGCGACGTCGGTGATGGTGCTCGAGGCGTTGCGCGCGGCCCAGTACGTTGCCGAGAAGGCAGGCATCGAGGTCGAAGTCATCGATCTCAACTCCATCAGTCACCCGGATTGGGAGCTGGTGATCGGCAGCATCCGCAAGACGGGCCGTCTGGTCATCGCTGATACGTCCTGGCTCGAGTATGGCGTGGCTGGCGAGGTCTGCCGTCAGGTCATGATGCGGGATCCGGCGATGTTGCGGCAGGCGCCAGCGATGCTCGGCATGGCCGCGGCACCTTGCCCGACGGCGAAGAGCCTCGAGGACATCTACTACCCGAGCCAGCACGAGACCGTGGAAGCAATCCTGACGCAGGTTTGTGGCAGCCGCCACGGCATCGAGCTTCCGGTCGAGCGATCGATGACCGAAGGCTACAAGCGCTTCAGGGGCCCGTTCTAGCGGCGCGCCGGGCTGGCCGGGTCGCTCCTGTACCAGGCCAGGGTTCGCCGGAGGCCTTCCGCCAGGGATAGCTTCGCCTCGAAGCCGAGCAGCGAGCGGGCGAGACCATTGTCCATCAGGCGCACGGGAACCGTGCTGGGTTTCGAGGCATCGAACGTCACTTGGGCGTCGTGGAATGCATCGACGTCCAGCAGCGTTTCGAGGACCTGCCGGACGGCATAGCCTTGGCCGGCGCAGATGTTGATGGCCAGGAACGGCCGGTCCGTCGCGACGGCGGCAAGGGTGCCCTCGACGAAATCGTCGATGTAGATCAGGTCCCGGATGTCGTCGCCGGTGCCCCACACTTGGAGCGGCGTCTGCCGTTCGGCGACCCGCCGCACCAGCGCGGCCGTGACGTGGCTCACGGCAAAGTCGAACTTGTCGTAGGGGCCGTAGACGTTGGAGGGGCGGATGACCACGGTGGGCATCGGATTCGCGATCTTCTCGGCATAGGTCCGGCAGAGGATCTCGGCGTAGCGCTTCATCCAGCCGGCGGGAAAATAGACCTCCTCCGGATCGCCGTTGAACATCTCCGCTTCCGTCACGGGCCGCGCGCCCGTCCCCGGATAGGCGGCGCCGCTCGAAATGAAGCACACCTTCTTCACCTGCGCCTGGTAGGCGGCTTCGAGGAGGAGGCTGTTGATCAGCACGTTGGGCGTGACATGCACCAGGGGAGTGGTGCGGATGACGCCCGCGCCGGAAGTCTGTGCCGAGCAGATGAAGACGACGTCCATTCCTTCGACGACGCGGGCGCAATCCTCGGGGCGTCGCAGGTCGGCTTGCACGAGTTCGGCGTCAGGGAACGCGACCTGAAGAGGCTTCCGATGCATCGTGAGACGCAGTCTGGCGCCGAGGGCCGTCAATTTCAGAGCCAGGTTGGTTCCCAGGAATCCGGCCCCGCCGGTGATCAGAATCTTTTTGCCCGCAAACTGCATTTTCGCCTCAGGACACCGAAAAATCCCTGCTGAACCATGGGATTATGGCAGTCAATCCTATTGCAATGCGAAGAGTGGCGCTCTACCTCTTCGTCTTCCGCCAAGAAGACCGGACACAGAGCGCAGCGAATGTCGACGCCCCACGCCGCAGAAGCCGCTACGCAAGCCACGCCCCGAGCGGGGGCCTTGGTCGTCGGCCTGGTTCAGATCAACAACTCCTTCTCCGGCCAGAACTATCTGCCATATTCGGTCGCGTTGCTGCAGACCTACGTGAAGAAGTTTGCAGCCGAGCCCGAGCTCTACCGGTTCCTGCCGCCGCTCTACAAGCGCGTGCGCATCGCCGATGCGGTCGAGGCCCTGAAGGATGCCGACATCGTCGGCTTCAGCACCTATGTGTGGAACGGCCGGATCTCGCTCGAGATCGCCCGTCGCCTGAAGGCGTTGAAGCCGGGCATCGTCATCATCTTCGGTGGGCCGCACGTACCCGACCAGCCCGAGTCCTTCATGCGGGCCAATCGCCAGATCGATCTCGCCGTCCACAATGAGGGCGAGCGGACTTTCCTGAAGCTCCTGGAGACATTTCACGATCGGAGCACCTGGGACGCCATTCCCGGCATCAGCATGGTGAAGCCCGACGGCAGCTTCGTCCGCACCAAGAATCTCGACCGCGTGCGCGACCTCGACGAAATTCCTTCGCCCTTCCTCGAAGGCGCCTTTGACGAGATCATGGCGGCCAACCGGACGGAAAGCTGGATCGGCCTGTGGGAAACCAACCGCGGTTGCCCGTTCCGCTGCACCTTCTGCGACTGGGGGTCGGCCACGGCCGGCAAGGTCACCAAGTTCGGTGAAGAGCGGCTCTATCGCGAGGTCGATTGGTTCGCCGAGAAGAAGATCGAGTACATCTTCTGCTGCGATGCCAACTTCGGCATCCAGAAGCGCGACGTCGACATCGCCAACTACGTCGCCGACGTGAAGACGAAGACCGGCTTTCCGGTGGCGCTCTCGGTCCAGAACACCAAGAACGCCACGGAACGGGCCTATGAGACCCAGAAGATCCTGTCCGACGCCGGCCTGAACAAGGGTGTCGCCCTGTCGATGCAGAGCGTCGACATGCCGACGCTGGAGGCGATCAAGCGCGACAACATCTCGCTCGGTACCTACATGGAACTCCAGCGCCGATTCACGCGCGACAAGGTCGAGACCTACTCGGACCTGATCCTGGGCCTGCCCGGTGAGACCTACGAGTCCTTCGTGCGCGGTGTCGATCAGCTGATGGAGAACGGCCAGCACAACCGCATCCAGTTCAACAACCTGTCGATTCTGCCGAACGCGGAGATGGGCGATCCCGCCTACCAGGCCAAGTACGGCATGGTTACCGTGGAATCGAAGATCATCAACATCCACGGCGAGCGCATCGAGCTCGACGACGATGTGCCGGAAGTCCAGGACCTGGTCATCGCCACCGCGGCGACGCCGCTCGACGACTGGCGCCGCACGCGCACCTTCTGCTGGATGACGGCGCTGCTGCATTTCGACAAGCTGTTCCAGATCCCGCTCATCCTGGCGCACGGTATATCCGGCATTTCCTACCGCGACATGATCGAGGCCTTCATGGCCGCCGACGCGAAGCGGTTTCCGACGATCGCCTGGATCAACGACTTTTTCGAGAGCGAGGCCCGGTCCATCCAGCAGGGTGGTTCCGAGTACGTCTTCTCGAAGGAATACCTCAATATCTTCTGGCCGGCAGACGAGTACATCTTCGTCAGGCTGACGGCCGACGGGAAGTTCGACGACTTCTACCGCGAAGCCGGCGAGCTGCTGTCCGAGACCGTGCAGGCGCGAAGCTCGGGCCTTCCCATCGAGGTCGTCGAAGAGGCCATTAAGCTGAACCATGCGTTGGTCCACCAGCCCTTCGTCCGGGGCAATGTGAAGGTGAAGCTCAACTACGATCTGCTGGACTACTGGAACAAGGTGCGCGGCGGCGAGCCGGCGCTGCTGCGCAAGGTGCCGATCGTCGTGGAAATCGACCGCACGAGCCGGCCCTACGACGACTTCCAGAAGTGGTGCCGGGAGATCGTCTGGTGGGGCAACAAGAAGGGCGCCTATCTCTATTCGCCGCGCGCCGTCGAGATCACGCCCGAGCTGGCCGGACACTACTGACCGCGATCGAGGCGATGAAATATCGTAAGCTGGGCGAGACCGGAATTCTGGTCTCGGAGGTCGGATTCGGTGCCTGGGGGATCGGTGGCAGAACGGCCGGTGCAACCTCGTACGGCGATACGGATGACGCCCAGTCCCTGGCGGCGCTTCGACGGGCGCTGGACCTCGGGATCACTTTCTTCGACACGTCCAGTGCCTACGGTTCAGGGCATAGCGAGGTCCTGATCGGCAGGGCGGTGGCGGGCGGGCGGGACAAGGCCGTGATCGCCACCAAGGCCGGCTACGACGATTGGACGAAGCCGGCGGATTTCTCGGCCGCCGCCATCAGGCGCTCGACAGAACTCAGCCTGAAGCGCCTGGGGACGGATTATCTCGACGTCCTGCAGCTCCACAATCCTCCTTCGGACGTTCTGTCCGCGGACGAGACCAGGGAGGTGATCGCCTCGTTGCTAGCCGAGGGGAAAATCCGGGCCTGGGGCGTCTCCGCGAAGAATCCGGGAGGGGCGGTCGAAGCGCTGCGTGTCGCCCGCGCGCCCATCGTTCAGGCCAACTTCAACATGATGGATGTTCGCGTCGTCACGGAGGGACTGCTTCAGGAAGTCATTCGGCAGGGGGCGGCGTTCATCGCTCGAACGCCGCTTTGCTTTGGCTTCCTCACGGGTACGATCGACCGGTCGACCGCCTTCGCCGCCGGTGACCATCGGGCGGCGTGGTCGCGCGTCCAGCTCGACAACTGGATCGATGGAGCGCGCGATCTGATATCGGCGGTCTCGGCGACACCGGGACGGGAGGCCGTGCTGAGCGCCTTGCGCTTCTGCCTTTCGTTCGACGGCGTCTCGAGCGTCATTCCGGGCGTGCTGCACCCGGCGGAAGCCGAGACGAACGCCGCAGCGAGCGATCAGGGACCCTTGCCCCCCGAAATCGTGGAAAGAGTGCTGGAAATCAACGCGAAGAGGGATTTCTTCGTTTCGCCGGCGCGTGCATCCTGACGAAATCCAGGAGGTTGCCGCCGGGGAACCGGTAGCCGGCGATACCGGCCGCCTCCGCCGCCTGCATGTCGATGTCGCGATCGCCGATCATGAATGATCGATCCCAGTCGATGTTCCACTCTCTTCTGATCTTGAGGATCATCCCCGGTCCCGGCTTGCGCATCTCGGAAACCCGTCGATATCGCTCGACGGTACCCTCGGGGTGATAGGGGCAGTACTCGAAGCAATCCACGTGTGCCCCGGCGGCCTGCAGTTGGCCCTGCATCCAGGCATGGAGCGAGTTTACGGCGTCCTCGCCATAGTAGCCGCGCGCGACTCCGGCCTGGTTCGTGACGGCGAACACATAGTATCCGGTATCGTTCAGCCAGCGGACCGCCTCTTTCGCGCCGTCGATCCAGCGTATCTGCTCCGGCCGATGCACATAATTGTCGTCGTGATTGATCACGCCATCCCGGTCGAGGAAGGCCGCCGGCCGGCGCGTGAAGGCCGGCATGGCCTGCTGTGAACGCGCAAAATCGTCGGGAACACCGATGTCGATGAATGTGCCCTCCGCGGCGGTTCCCAGGAGTTCGCCTTCCGAGGCGAGAGGCGGAAGAATATCGTCCTCGAGCGAGCAGGGGATTTCCCGGATCCGGTCGAGGATCCGGCGCCGGACGAGATACACGCCGGCATTTATCGGCAGGTCGCTATCCGCCTTGGGCAGGAACCTCGATATGCGATTGCCCCGGGTTTCCAGGCGACCGTAGCGTCCTCCCCGGACGCCGCGCGCGAGCGCGAGATGGACCGTCCAGTCGTCCCGGTCCAGCGCCGGCACGAGGGACAGCCAGTTGAAGCCGAAGAAGGAATCGCCGTTGGCCAGGAAGAAGGTCGGATCGAGCGAGGCCGCGGCATTGGCCAGAGCACCGGCAGTCCCCGCGGGAGCCGTTTCGACGATCACGTCGATCGACAGTCCGCCGACGACCTTGCCGGCATAGTGCCGCACGACTTCGCCGGCACTATGCCCGGCCAGCAGCAGCAGTCGCTGGAGGCCGAAGCGGTTTGCCTCGTCGATCAGATAGTCGAGGAAGGGGCGGCCGCCGACCTCCAGAAGAGGCTTCGGCATGTTCTGGGTGAGCGGGCCGAGGCGGGTCCCGCGACCGCCGACCAGGCAAACGACCTGCCGGACGGTCATGGCGTGTCCCAGGCGGCGCGAACCACGGTCCGATCGGACAGTGACTCGCGGGCCAAGCCCCAGTCGGCATCGTTCGTGACGAGGGAGGTGTCGTTCTTCGCGTATCGAGCGGCTTTGGCGACGAAGTGGCGTTCGATCGAGGGAGCCAGAATCTCCTCCAGGCCACGGACGCGCCGGCGGGGATAGTTGAGCCACACCCGGAGATTCATCGCCAGCTCCCGCCGGTGGCGCAAGATCAGGTAGTGGTCAAGTTTGAGTTGCCAGTCCTTCCAGATCGTGGCCACGCGTTGCGCGTGGGTGTTTCCATGCACCACCTTGTAGATGCACTCTTCCTGCCAGTGGACCTCGGACGCTCCATGCGCGGCCGCGGCATGGAGCGCGATCGAGTCCGAATCCAGACAGAGGACCGTCGGATCCTTCTGGTACCCACGGATTTCGTGCCACCGCGGCGTGGACATGAGGATGAAGTCACCGCAGGCATTCGTGTGAAGGTCCCGCATCTTCCAGTCGATGCTGTGGGTCAGCCGCCCGTTCCTGAGGACGACATGCCGTGCCAGCGCGGCCAGGAGTTCGTCATCCGCAAGGTCGAGCCAGGACTCGGCCTCCATGCGTGCATCGAGCCTGTCACAGCGATAGACGCGCCGGTCGTCGAGATCGAGCCGGCCGATCGTCGAGACGAGCTTGTCCGAATAGAAGGTATCCAGGGCTTTGGGCGTCACGAAGCGCCCCCGAGCCCGCCGGAAGCCGACATTCGCCGCGTTGTTCACGTGCATCCCGCGCTTCTGCCAGCCTCGCGGGCCACGATGGAATTGCGGGGGCACGACGATGAACCGCACGCTGGCGTGGGATGTGCCGCCGAGGAAACCATTCATCTGGTCTGCGAGAAGAGGACTCCCCGGCGGCGGGTTCCATTCCACGACGATCACCTCGGAGGGGATCCTGTGCCTGTCGAGCTGGCGGACGAGAAAGCCTATGGAGTGTTCGAGGCGTTTTGCGTAATTCGGCGTGTAGCCGTCGTTCCGTGCCCAGCCAACGATGCTGAGATAGGGCGGGGCATTCATTCGTTGACACCTGCTCGGACGGCTGAATCGCCGGTTATGTGGGCCGGTTTGTTATCGGCGCGGTAGAATTCCGTCAATTGCGCCGACGGGGCGACGCACCTTGTGGGCGATCCGGGTGCCTTGACGTTCCCGCGACGCTAAGTTAGCGGACAGGCCGAAATGGCGGTTTTGGCGGGTCATCGGAGCTTTCCGGCAGTTCTGCGTGTGATCTCGGGGCAGAATAGGGCCCCCACCGTCTTGGCGGCTTATTCGGTCCCGTACCGTGCAGGAGCATTTGTGTGAGTAACTCAGGGATGTTGTTGCGCTTGTCGGGAAGCCTGCGAGAGGTGCTGGGGACGCGGCGACGGCAATCGGCCGACGAATGGGTCGCGGGCAGCAACGGCGGCGAAGCGGAACATCTCTTCCTGCGGGCGACCGCGCTTTTTCGCACCGGTGACGCCGAGACGGCCATCCGTCTGCTTCGGCAGGCGATTGCAATCTCCCCTGCTTTTTCGGATGCGATCGAGGCCGAAGGCGAGGCCCTCGACATGAGCGGCGACACGGCTGCGGCTTCGGCGAGATACGAGCAGGCCCGCAAGCTCAGGCAGGCGGGGCGGGCAGGGGCGCCCGACCGGCACTTCGTCCTGCGCCAGCAGGGATCGCACACCGCCGAGATCGTCGCCTACACGAGGGTCCTGAAGTCCCTCAAGAAATTTGCCCTGCCGCACCTCGCGCGCGGGAATGCCTATCTTGCCGACGGGCAGCCCGATCTTGCGCTGGCCGACTATGAACGCACGCTGAAGCTTCATCCCAATTCGCTCGACGCCCTCGCGCTGAAGGGCGAGGCCCTGTCCGCGCTTGGCCAGTACGCGGCCGCCATCGAGGCCCTCGACCGGGTACTCGCCGCGCGGGCGAAGGACGCGGAAGCCTTGAATGCCCGGGGGATTGCGCACATGGCGCTCGGGCACATCGACCAGGCGAACGCCGACTGGCGGCAGCAACTCGGGCTGCTGGGAGGGCGTCCCTCCGCCGCCGCCTATGTCGCCCTGCGCCTGGCCGACTATGATGCCGCGTTGCCCCATCTCGAGATGATGGTGAGGAACGACAGGCGTGATCCCTACTGGACGGTGTACCTGCGCACGGCGTTGCTCCGTCTTGGGCGGCCTCTGTCCTCCGACGGCATCGTCGACGGGGATTCCTGGGTCGCGTCGCTGCTGGCTTTGCAATCCGGAGCGGCTTCTGAATCAGAGCTGCTGGGCCGGGCCGACACCGCCGGTCGTCGTGCCGAAGCGCTGTTCCAGCTCGGCGTCGCCGCCCATGGCAGGGACCGGTCCGCTGCCCGTTCGTATTGGCAGCAGGTGGTGGACATCGGCCTCCCGACGCTCGTGGAGTATGCTGCAGCCCGCAACGAGCTGGCACGTTCCGCTTCCTGACTGATCGCCCGTCACGCGAGGTCCCATGTTTTCCGTCATCATCTACGGCCGCAACGACACGCACGGCTACAACCTGCACAAGCGGGCGGCCATCAGCTTCAATGCCCTCGCCGAAGTGATGTCGGATCCGGACGACGAGATTCTCTTCGTCGACTACAACACGCCCGACGATCATCCGACGTTTCCCGAGGCGATCCACGACACGCTGACCGAGAAGGCCAAGAAGGTCATCCGGATCCTGCGGATTCGCCCCGAGCAGCATGCGCATCTGAAGTCGAAGACCCACCTGGTCGCGCTGGAAGCCCAGTCGCGCAACGTGGCGCTGCGCCGGTCGAATCCGAGGAACCGGTGGGTCCTCTATACCAACACCGACATGCTTCTGGTTTCGCGCACCCCGGGCGAGTCGCTCAGCGATATCCTGGGCTCTGTGCCGGACGGCTTCTACCAGATCCCGCGCTTCGAGTTGCCGGAGATGCTGTGGGAGGCGGCCTTCGATCGCCGCGATCCCGCCGGCAATCTCGAGAAGTTGCGGGACTGGTCGGTCCGCTACCATCTCAATCAGGTCGTCCATAACTTCATGCCCATGAAGTACGACGCGCTGGGTGATTTCCAGGCGGCGCTTCGCGAGGACATGTTCGCCATCCATGGCTTCGACGAATCGATGCTGCTGGGCTGGCATTGCGATTCGAACCTGGCCGCGCGCCTTGCCCTGTATCGCGGACGCGTGGACACGCTGATCGACAAGGTCTTCGGGTATCACTGCGATCACACCCGCGTCGCCGCCGCCAACAACAAGGGCCGGCAGACGCGGATGAACGACCAGGACCAGTACATCTGGAACGTGTCGACGCCCTATGTGCCGGAGCAGGCCGATAACTGGGGCTGGCCGGATGTCGAGATCGAGGAAGTGAGGCTCGACCGCGAGACGTCCTACCAGCGCTTCACGGCAGGGCTCGATGCGGCGCTGAAGCCGGCCAAGGTGCCGTACACGTCGACGAGCCTCGAATGGTTCCTCTACGACGATCTCACCTACGATATCGACCACACGCTGCCCTTCGTGGCCGATCAGATGCTGACCTATCCGCGCTCGACATCGGTGATGATCGTCGCAACGCGCAAGGAGTTCGTCGAGCGGTTCCTGACGGCGTGGCGGGCCATGGGTTTCACCGGTCCGATCCTGGTGCCGAACGAGTGCGAAGGGCTGCCGTCGGATCTGGAAGGACTGGAGAGGGGGGCCTTCGAGGATCTGCTCCCGCGGGCCGAGATGTTCATCTTCGAGTTCGGCCTGGCGACGCAGAGTCCGGAAGAGCCGATCCGGATCGGACGGCAGGCCGGCCCGCTCGACGCCAGGCGCCTCAAGGTCGTGACGAAGCTCTTCAGGCAGGCGACCTCGACCGAGGCGGAAACGCGGCCCCCGGGCCGGCGGACCCCGCGTCGCTTCGTCGGCGTGAACGTGATCTACAACCGGTTCTGGCCGCTGTTCACCGACTATGTCGGGGCCAACATCAACCCGTTCTGCAGCCAGGTGCTTGCCGGCCTGCCGCGCGTCGATCCGAGCCTGCGCGGCAAGGTGCTCCGCTTCCGCGGACGTCGCGCGATCTGACGTATGGGCCGAGCGAAGCTCGGCCCGTTGAGCGACAGGCTGCGGCTTGGCTACAAGCCGCCAAGCTTGCAATGTCCGAGAGCGCCGAAGGACGAACGACCGCCTCATGACCCCTCCGTCGACGTAGGACGTCGACACCTCCCCATCTGAATGGGGAGGCTGACGATTTTGCTTCGCCGCGCTTGTCCGGGAGGGCATGAAAAAGCCCGCACGTGGCGGGCTTCGTCATCCGATGAGGGCTCGGTCCTACCGGCCCGATCCGAGATACAGGAGGTCGGCGACTTCCTCGAACGTATCGGCGGGGAGGGTGCGCCACAGGTCCAGTACGGTCAGGCGCTGGCCGTTGCGCTTGCACCAGGCCGGGTCGAGTTCCTTGTATTGCGGCCAACCGGTCGCGACGATCAGCAGGTCGCATTCGCGGACCGCGCCTTCGATCGAGGAGGCGCCGACCACTTTGTCACCCAGAACGGCCAGCGCCGCATCCTGCGCCAGCGGATCGTGCACGGTGACGACATAGCCCGCGTCGGCAAGCTTGGCGGCGAGCTTCACGCTGTGGCTCTCTTCCACCACCGGCGTCTGCGGCTTGTAGGAAAGGCCGAGTATGGCGATGCGCGTGCCCGCCTTCGCGAACTTCGAAACGAGGGTGGAAAGACGCTCCACCTGGAAGTTGTTGATGCGGTCAGTCGCCTCGGCCACATCGGCGCGGGCGCCGATCTTGCGGGCGAAGGCGGCGAAGGCCACGTTGTCGCGCGGGAAGCAGGGGCCACCGTAGCCCATCGCGCCCTTGAGGTACTTCGCGCCGATGCGGGTGTCGGCGCCCAGCGCCTTGGTCACCGCGTCAACGTCGGCGCCGGGGATGCGGTCGCAGATGTCGGCCAGCATGTTGGCGTAGGAGATCTTGGTGGTGACGTAGGTGTTGACCGAAATCTTGGTGAGTTCGGCGTTCACGAAGTTCATGCGCTGCACCGGCGGCTTCTTTTCACACATCTGCAGGTAGATGGTCTGCAGCATGTCGCCGGCCTTGGTATCGCTCTCGCCGATCAGAATCGAGTCGGGGAAGAGCATGTCGCGCACGACGCTGCCGAGCGCAATGAATTCCGGATTGTAGCAGAGGCCGAGATCCGGCCCGACCTTGCGGCCGGAGGCCGCCTCGAGGGCGTCCTTGATCTCCGTGCCGGTCGTGCCGGGCATCACCGTGCTGGTGATGACGACCATATGATAGCCCTGCTTGTTCTTCAGGGCCTTGCCGAGCGTCTCCATGGCCTGGAGCACGAAACGGTTGGAAAAGAACCCGGTGCTGTCAGACGGGGTCGGGACGATCACGAAGCTGGCGTCGCTCTTCTGGATCGCCTCGTTGGCGTCCATGGTTGCCGACAGACGCTGCTTGTTGGCGGCGATCAGCTCGTTGAGCTGCGGCTCGACGATCGGCATCTTGCCGGCGTTCATCGCGTCGACCAGCGTCTTGTTCACGTCGAGGCCGATCACGTTGAAGCCGCGGCTGGCGAGAACCGCGGCCAGAGGGGCACCGAGCTTGCCGAGACCGACGACCGAGACGCGAGGCAGAGTTGCTGAGGTCATTTCCATGTCCGTTTTGAGGGCCGGTACTGATACTGGTGCCAGCGGCCGGATGCCACTCCGATTTTGCAGGGGCGCGGCGGCCAAACGCAGCTTGCGCGGTCCCGTCGCAGGGGTGAAATATTGGATTAAACGAGGCGCCAGGCGCAGGGGATGTGGATGAAAGTGGAGTTTTCGGCCTTTCCGAAGGCCTTTGCCGGCAATGTTGCGGTGTTTGTTGGCGCGGAGAAGCAGCTTCTGGCGACGGCTGAAGCCGTCGACCAGGCGGCCGGCGGGGCCGTCACCCGCGCCCTGGAGGCGGGGCGCTTCACCGGAGCCAAGGGCCAGACCCAGACCGTCCTGGGCCAGTCCGGCGATATTGCACGCCTGCTGCTGCTTGGCGTCGGCAAGGGGCAGGATCTCGATGCGCGGGCAGCCGAGGAACTGGGCGGCGTGGTCGCCGCCGAGGCCAATGCCGCCGGCCATACCGCCGTGACCGTGGTCGTCGACCCGGTCAAGGGGAGCCGTCTGTCGCCGGCGCAGTTGGCCGCTCATCTCGCGCTGGGTGTCCGCCTGCGCAGCTACCGTTTCGACAAGTACAAGACCAAGGACAAGCCGGATCAGAAGTTGTCGCTCCAGCGCCTCACCGTCGTCCTGGCCACACCCGCCGATGCGCGGAAGGCCTACGGCCAGCTTGAGCCGGTGGTGGATGCGGTGTTCCTGACTCGCGACCTGGTGAGCGAGCCGCCGAACGTTCTCTTTCCGGCGGAATTCGCCCGCCGCGCCAAGGAGCTCACCAAGCTCGGCGTGAAAGTGGAAATCCTGGGTGAGGCCCAGATGAAGAAGCTCGGCATGGAGACGCTGCTGGCCGTTGGGCAGGGCAGCGGCCGCGACTCCCAGCTCCTCGTCATGAAGTGGATGAACGGCCCGAAGGGGCAGGCTCCTGTCGCCCTGATCGGCAAGGGCGTGTGCTTCGATACCGGCGGTATCTCGCTGAAGCCGGCCGCCGGCATGGAAGACATGAAATGGGACATGGGCGGCGCCGGTGCGGTCACCGGTGCGATGCGCCTGATCGCCGGCCGCAAGGCCAAGGCGAATGTCGTGGCGGTGTGCGCGCTCGTCGAGAACATGCCCGACGGCAATGCCCAGCGTCCGGGCGACGTCGTGAAATCGATGTCGGGACAGACGGTTGAGGTCATCAATACCGACGCCGAAGGCCGGCTGATCCTGTGCGACGCCATGTGGTACGCGCAGCAGAAGTTCAAGCCGCAGGCGATGGTCGAGCTGTCGACGCTGACCGGCGCGATCATCGTCGCGCTGGGCCATGAGCGCGCGGGTCTGTTCTGCAACGACACGGAGCTGTCCAACCGGTTGCGCGCGGCCGGTTCCGGAATCGGCGAGAAGCTGTGGCGCATGCCGCTCGGACCGAAGTACGACAAGCTGATCGAGTCCGAAATCGCCGACATGAAGAATGTGGGCGGCGGGCGAGATGGCGGCTCCATCACGGCCGCGCAATTCCTGCAGCGCTTCGTGCAGGAGGGGGTGGCCTGGGCGCATATCGACATCGCGGGCGTCGCCTGGTCGGGCAAGGGCGACACCACCACGCCCAAGGGTGCGACCGCTTTCGGCGTGCGCCTGCTCGACCGGCTGATCGCCGAGAACTACGAGCGCTGATCCGCCGATGGCGACCGAGGTCAACTTCTACCACCTGACCCGATCGTCACTCGAAGACACGCTGCCACGCCTGCTGACCAAGACATTGCAGGCGGGGGAGCGGGCGGTGGTGATGCTCGGATCGCCGGAGCGCGTGGACGCGTTGAACACGCATCTCTGGGTCTACGATCCCAACGGCTTCCTGCCGCACGGTGCCGCGCGCGATGGCGAGGCCGATCGCCAGCCCATCTGGCTGACGCATTTGGACGAGAATCCGAACGGCGCCGCATTTCTCTTCGTCGCCGACCGGGCAAAGTCCGGGAAGGTCGGCGATTACAAGCGCTGCTTCGAATTGTTCGACGGCCGGGACGACACCGCGGTCGCCGATGCGCGCGAGCGCTGGAAGGAATACAAGAGGGCGGGCCACACCGTGGCCTACTGGCAGCAGACCGACACCGGCGGCTGGGAGAAGAAGGCTTGAGCTAACGCCTGTCGCGCGGTCTCAGATAGGCCTGCCAGGCAGCGGCGAGACGCTCGCGCAGGGGTATCGGCCCCTCGGGCCGGTAGAAGTCCGGCGGATCGGATTCGAAGCGGGCCATGTAGCTTCGATAGTCCAGTGGCCGGGCGCGGTCGCCCTGGGCCTGCGCCGCGAGCAGATCGAGACCGCGGTCGACATCGATCACCGGCTTCAGCCTGTCGCGACAACCGAGCAGAATTTCGGCGGCGGCATCGGGCACGTCCCAGGCCGACAGGATCGCCGCCAGCTTGGCCACTTTCTCGGCACTGAGGCTCGCAAGCCTTGCCGGACCGTTCGGACCCAGGAGATCGAGTGCGTAGTAGGCTTCACCCTGGAAGGGTCGGCCGGAATGAGTCTCGGCCGGGGTCGGCCAAATGTACCGGGCAGGCAGCGCGCGCGAGGAGTAGTTGCGAACGTCGAGCCGGAAGAGATCGAAGCCATGACGGCGCATGAAGCGGTCGGTGTTGTGGAAGGAATGCTCGTCGTCGGCGCCGTCACCCACGAAGTTCACTTCCATCTGCACGGCCAGGAGGTTCGCGGGCAAGCGGCCCTCGAAGCTCTGCAGGATCTGCCAGTCGATGCCGTCGGTATCGATCTTCATGTAGTCGAGATCGGTCCAGCCACGTTCCGCCAGAAGGTCGGGCACGACCACCGGCTTGTTCGGATCGGCGAGCCCGGTCAGTTCCCAGGCATTGTGCCGGAGCTGTTCCTCGGTCGACGCGGTTCGTAGCTTGGCGTCGCGGATCTCGCGCGTCCGCATGAAGCTCATGCGATCGCGCATCATCATGATCAGCGGCGCCGCCGGGCCGGCCGACAGGTCGATCGGCTCGTCGGCGCGGGGGCTCACGAAGGCCGCGACGTACGAAACTTCCGGATTGCGCTCGGCGGCGGCGAGACGCTCGCACTCGCTCGCGCTGGCATCGATGCCCAGCGCCTTCAGTTGCTCGCCGAAGGCGCGCCATTTCAGATCGAGGCCGCCGGAGCAGCCGATGTCCAGCAGCGCGAACCGTTCCGCCTTCAGCCCTCGAGCGACGAACGCCGGGAACGACATCGCGATGGCCAAACTCAGACCGTGGCGACCGGGGTCGCAGGCGAGCCGACCGCGCCCGGAAGACGCAGTGGCGGCGCGGTCAGCAGGAAGCGCGAGCGCTTCCGGTCGCGCAGCCACAGGGCAAGGTCCTTCAGCCACCAGATCTCGCCGAGGTTCAGCCCCAGCTTGAACAGGCAGTGATTGTGGATCGGCAGTGAGGGGTGCTCGGAATTCTCGGGACCAGGCTTCGCCGGAACGGCCTCGACGCCGTAATTGTCGGCGATCAGGGCCGAGATCTGGCTGTCGGTGATCCACTGCAGCAGGCGACTGTCGCGGCCGTCGAGGACGCAGCACATCGCATGCGCGCGCGCCGGGTCGACGTTCTTGTTCATCTTCATGATCTCGTCGGTGAAGCCCGTATAGAGCAGCAGCATGTCGCCGGGCTCCACGATCACCTTGTCGGTATCGAGCACGCGCTTGAAGTCGTCGTAGCTCACATACTTATGGTCGCGGCCGTAATGCTTCTCGAGGTCAACGAGAACGGCGCGGCCCTGGATCGCCTTGGCCGCCATGTTCTCCACGCCGAGCTTGTGGGCATAGGAAAGGTGGCCGCAGCCGTCGCGGCCGGCGTCGGGTTGCGGCCCGACCACGTCGGAGCCGGCCTTGAAGCCATTGTAGTAGAGCGGTTCGGGCACACCGTCGCCGTCGGCGTCGAACAGGCCACCGACATGCGCCAGCGTGTCCCACTGCGTCGAATACTGCAGCGTCAGGATCACCCGGTCGTCGCTCGCCACGTCCACGAACTGGGGATTGAGGCTGTTGGTGAGGAAGTTGAAGCGCCAGCCATTCTCGTCACCGGTGGGGGAAAGGACCGGCGGCAGGCGGCGAGGGTTCAGCACGTTGCCGCCCGGAAAGTCGAGCGGCAAGCTCAGGCAGAATGAAATGCCTTCCTTCACCTCGGCGATGCCCTCCATCACCTTCTTAGGCGTGATCAGGTTCAGGCGGCCGAGCTGATCGTCGTCACCCCAGTCGCCCCAGGTCGATCCTTCAGGGCGATGCTTCCAGCGCTTCATGATGCGTTTCTCCCTTTTGCCGGCGGGGACACTACAAGGCCCGCTGCAGCCCGTCATTACATGCGCATGGCTCCCCCGCGCATTTCCGCCAACGTCCGCGATGCGGATCGCCTATGATGGAAACGAGAGGTCTTCATGTCCGCTGCAACCACTGCACCGCTCCAGCATGATTTCAGGGTGATCAGCCTGATCGGCGTCGCCCATGGCGCCAGCCACTTCTACCAGCTCGCCTTCGCGACGATGCTTCTGATCGTTCGCCAGGAGGCGGGACTCACCTATGCCGATGTCGGTCTGCTCGCAGGCACCTTCTACGGTGTCTCCGGTTTGGCGCAGACGGCGGCCGGCTTCGCCGTCGACCGTTTCGGCGCCCGGCCGATCCTGGCCGGTGGTCTCTTCGTGGTCGGTCTCGGCCTTGCGTGCATCTCGGTCGCGCATTCCTTCGTAGGCTTCGTCGGCATTGCGGTGATCGCGGGACTGGGGAACTCGGTCTTTCATCCGGCCGACTTCGCGTTGCTCAATGCCTCGGTGAACCAGAACCGTCTTGGCCGTGCCTTCAGCATCCACGGTCTCGGTGGTTCGCTGGGCTGGGCCGCGGCGCCGGTGATGTACTTCCTCGACAGCCTGTTCGGCTGGGTCGGCGCCGCCCTGATTGGCGCATTGCCCGGACTCATCCTGTCGGGCCTCGTCCTGATCCATCGCGAGCAGCTGGTCGACCATCGCGTCAAGGTGCGGGCCGCGGCCGCGCAGCACGGCGCCAAGCCCGCATTGGCGCTTTTCCTGCAGCCCGCACTTCTGCTCTGCCTTCTCTATTTCGCGCTGATTGCGGCCAATACCATCGGCATCCAGCAGTTCGCGGTTCCGGCCTGGAGCGGCATGTTCGGCGTCACCGAGAACTACGCCGCCTTCTGCCTGATCGTCTTCATCGTCGGTTCTGCAGCCGGCATCCTGGTGGGCGGCTACTTCGCCGACCGCGTGCGTCGGCACGACCTTGTCGCGTCGTTTGGCCTGTTGGCCGCCGCCTGCCTCACGGTGCCGATCGCCACGCAGACCGTGTCGCCGACCTTGCTGCCGTTCCTGCTGGCGCTGGCCGGTGCGGCGGGCGGCGTTACCAATCCGTCGCGCGACATGATCGTGCGCAATGCGACGCCACCGGGCGCTTCCGGCAAGGTCTTCGGCTTCGTCTATTCGGGGCTCGATATCGGCTCGTTCGTGGCGCCGCCGCTGTTCGGCGTGCTGATGAACGTGGGCCTGCCGACGGCGATTTTCTGGATCGCAGTCGGGCTCTATACGGTCAATGCCGGCCTGGTGATGCTGATCCGGCAGAGCGCCGCGCCGAAGGCCTATCCGGCCGTCGCCGAGTAGGATTCAGGCGGCCGCTTCCAGCGCTTCCTGGGCGGTCAGCCAGCGCTTCTCGGCGTTGGCGACCTCGCGCTCGAGGCGGGCCTTTTCCTTCTGCAGGTCCGTGACGACGCTGCCGGGCCCCGCATAGATCGCCGGGTCGGCGAGCTTCGCCAACACGCCGTTCAGCTGGTCGGTGAGGCGGGCCAGCATCTTTTCGGCGCTGTCGACGGCCTTCTTCAGCGGGGCCTTATTGGTGCGGTTGTCCGCGGCGGCCTTGCGCTGGTCCTTCCTGCTGCCTGCATCGGCGGGCTTCTCGGCCTTTGGCGGACGGGCGCCACGCTCCTTCAGCAGCTTGGCCTGATACTCATCGATGTCGCCGTCGAATGGCTTCACCGTGCCGTTCTGGACCACCCACAGCGCGTCGGCGACCATCTTCACCAGATGCGTATCGTGACTCACCAGCACGACCGCACCCTCAAAGTCGTTGATGGCGTCGACCAGCGACGCGCGCGCATCCATGTCGAGATGGTTGGTTGGCTCGTCGAGCAGCAGCAGGTGCGGCGCGGTCCGGGTGGCGAGCGCCAGCAGCAGGCGGG
Source organism: Reyranella sp. (assembly GCF_004297265.1). Classification (GTDB taxonomy): domain Bacteria; phylum Pseudomonadota; class Alphaproteobacteria; order Reyranellales; family Reyranellaceae; genus Reyranella. Next base: position 98,268 of record NZ_SCUT01000030.1, on the reverse strand, counting down.
TCTTCTCGCCGCCCGACATCACGCCGACCTTGAGGTTGGCACGGTCACGCGAGAAGCCGAAGCGGCCGAGCTGGGCACGCACCTTGGCCTCGCCGGCGCCGGGCCCGAGCGCGCGGGTCATGTGGTCGAACGGTGTCGCCTCGAAGTCGAGGCTTTCTTCCTGGTCCTGCGAGAAGTAGCCGACCCGAAGCTTCGGCGTCTTCTTGAGCTGGCCCTCGCGCGGCTCGAGCCGCTGCGAGATCAGGCGGATGAAGGTCGACTTGCCGTTGCCGTTCTGGCCGAGCAGCGCGATGCGGTCTTCCATGTCGATGCGCAGGTCGAGGTTGCGCAGCACCAGCGGTCCGTCGGGATATCCCACGGAGACCCCATCCAGCGTCTCGATCGGCGAGGCGAGGATGTCGGGCGAAGGGAAGTTGAACGAGATGCGCTCGTCGATCGGGACCGAGGCGATGGGCCCGAGCTTCTCGATCATCTTCATGCGCGACTGCGCCTGGCGCGCCTTGCTGGCCTTGGCCTTGAAGCGGTCGACGAAGGCCTGCATGTGCTTGCGCTGCGCGGCGACCTTGGCCTGTTGGGCGGCGTCGTTGGCGAGGCGCTCGGCGCGGGTGCGCTCGAAGAAGTCGTAGTTGCCGGTGTAGGCGACGAGCTTCTGCTGGTCGATGTGCACGATGTGGTCGCACACGTCGTTCAGCAGGTCGCGGTCGTGGCTGACCATCAGAACGGTGTTGCGGAAGCGCTTCAGGTACTCGGTGAGCCAGATCATCGCTTCGACGTCGAGGTGGTTCGACGGCTCGTCGAGGATCAGGAGGTCGGGGCTGCTGAACAGCGTGCCTGCCAGGGCCACGCGCATGCGCCAGCCGCCAGAGAACTCGCCGCAGGGACGGGACTGCTTCTCGTTGTCGAAGCCCAGGCCGTTCAGGATCGAGGCTGCGCGCGAGGGCGCAGCCGCCGCGCCGATTTCCTCGAGGCGGGCGTGGATCTCGGCGAGGCGCACGCCATCCTGGCAGGTCGCGTCCTCGGCCAGCAGAGCGCTGCGCTCGACGTCGGCCGCCAGCACGGCATCGATCACCCTGATGTCGCCGCCGGGCGGGTCCTGCGGCACCGAGCCGACGCGGGTGCGGCCCATCAGGTTGATCTCGCCGCTGTCAGCCTCGATCTGGCCCTGGATCAGGCGCAGCAAGGTCGACTTGCCGGCGCCGTTGCGGCCGACGAGACCGACCTTCCAGCCGTCGGAAAGGGCTGCCGAGGCGCGGTCGAAGAGCACCCGCTCGCCGTGGCGAAAGGAGATGTCACTGATGTGGAGCATGGGCGGCGGGCATTTACCATGCGATTTGGCCGCAAACCAAGCGCATTGGCCGCGCTTGCGGGGTCCAAACCCCGCGTCTATAAGGCGCGCCCAAGCGCTGAAATCACTGCCTCCACGAGGGAATTCATGGCCGTCGAACGTACTTTCTCGATCATCAAGCCGGATGCGACCCGCCGGAACCTGACCGGCAAGATCAACGCCCGGTTCGAGGAGAAGGGCCTGCGCATCGTCGCCCAGAAGCGCATCCAGATGAGCCGCCAGCAGGCCGAGCAGTTCTACGGCGTGCACAAGGCCCGTCCGTTCTTCAACGACCTCTGCACTTTCATGACGTCCGGCCCGGTCGTCGTGCAGGTCCTGGAAGGCGAGAATGCCGTCGCGAAGAACCGCGAGATCATGGGCGCCACCAACCCGGCCAACGCCGACGCCGGCACGATCCGCAAGGACTTCGCCGAGTCGATCGAGGCCAATTCGGTGCACGGCTCCGACTCGCCGGAGAACGCGGCCATCGAGATCGCCTACTTCTTCGCGGGCTCCGAGATCGTCGGCTGACGCGAAACGGCCCGGATACGAAAAAAGCGGCCCGAAAGGGCCGCTTTTCTTTTGGTCGATCCGTTTCCGGACGTCAGTTCAGGACGGCAAACGCAATCAGGAGGGCGATCGAGCCGCCGACGCCCAGCAAGAGGCCGAGGAGCGGCAGATGGCCGACCAGGCCGAGGGCCATGGATACCAGCAGGAGGACGATCCAAAGAATCCCGAACGTCACCAGTTTGTTGAAGGACGTGTAGGTCGCCAAATGAGCCGGATAGTCATCCGTTGCTTCAGCCATATCTCATCCCCGCTTGAAATCGTTGGCGATCTTATATCGGACTAGGCTTCTCGGGAAAAGAGGAGCGTGGCGTCGCATGCCACGCCCTTGACCGCGACGCTGTGCCCGTCGATGGCGATCCGCCCTTCGGCAAACCAACGCACCACCAGCGGATAGAGGCGGTGCTCCTGGCGCAGGATGCGTGCCGATAGCTTTTCCTCGCTGTCACCGGCCAACACCGGTACCGCCGCCTGCGCGATGATCGGGCCGGAATCGAGATCCGGGATGACCAGATGGACCGTGCAGCCGCTCACGCGGACGCCGGCCGCCAGCGCCTGCCGTTGCACGTGTGTCCCCTTGAAGGCCGGCAACAGCGATGGGTGGATGTTGATCAGCCGGTTCGCCCAGCGCGCGGGAAACCAGGGGCTGAAGATGCGCATGAACCCGGCCAGCACGACCAACTCGACGCCATGGCGCTCGAGTTCCGCCGAGACGGCGCGATCGAAGGTCTCGCGGTCGGGATGGTCGCGGTGCGAGACGATGGCCGTGGGGATGCCGGCCGCGGCGGCGATCGAGAGGCCGGGCGCCTCGGCCTTGTTGCTCACCACACAGCCGATTCCGGCGGGATAGTCCGCGGCTCGTGCCGCCTCGATCAGCGCAGCGAGATTGCTGCCGCGGCCGGAGATCAGAACGCCGACCTTCAGCTTCGCCATAGGCTTTCGGCGTGGTCGACGACGCAGTCGGCCTCCTCGGTCGGGGCCGCTTCGATGACGCCGATCTCGCTCACCGTTTCGCCGGCGTCGGTCAGCGCCGTGGCGACGCGCGTGGCATCTTCCCTCGCCGTCACGACGATCATGCCGAGACCGCAATTGAAAGTCCGCAACATATCGTCGGTTGGCACCTGGCCGACCTCGCGCAGCCATTGGAAGACGCGCGGAGCCGTCCACCGACGCGCATCGAGACGCGCCCGCATCCCGTCGGGGAGGCAGCGCGGCACGTTGCCGGGCAGGCCGCCGCCCGTGATGTGCGCCAGCCCCTTGATAGCACCGGTCGAACGGATGGTTTGCAAGAGCTGCTTCACATAGATGCGCGTGGGCTCCAGCAGCGCCTTGCCCAAGGTCGCGTCGGCGAAGGGCGCCGGGTCGGTGTAGTTCAGGCCGCTGCGCTCGACGATTCGGCGCACCAGCGAATAGCCGTTGGAATGCGGGCCGCTCGACGCGAGACCCAGCACGACGTCGCCAACCGCAATGTCGCTGCGCGGCAACAGCGCGTCGCGCTCGGCGGCGCCGACGGAAAAGCCGGCGAGATCGTAATCGCCGTCGACATACATGCCGGGCATTTCGGCCGTTTCGCCACCGACGAGGGCACAGCCGGCGCGTCGGCAGCCCTCGGCGATGCCGGCGACGACGCGGCGTCCGACATCGACGTCGAGGCGGCCGCTGGCATAGTAGTCGAGGAAGAACAGCGGCTCGGCACCCTGCACGACGATGTCGTTGACGCACATCGCCACGAGGTCGATGCCGACCGTATCGGGGACGGCGGCCTCGATCGCGACCTTGAGCTTGGTGCCGACACCGTCGGTGCCGGAGACCAGGATCGGGTCGGTGAAACCCGCGGCCTTGAGGTCGAACAGCCCGCCGAAGCCGCCAAGTCCACCCATCACGCCGGGGCGGTTGGTGCTCTTCGCCAGCGGCTTGATGCGTTCGACGAGGTCGTCGCCCGCATCGATGTCGACGCCGGCGTCCTTATAGGTGAGGGGGGGCCGATTGTGGCCGGGGGCGTCGGGCTTCAAGCCAGCCTCATTCGTGCTAGATAGGGTGCGCGAACATAGCCAAAAACCGGACCCCCGCAATGCCGATAGGCCGCGTCTTTTCCACGATTGCTGCCGCGTTCCTGGCGGTCCTCGCCGCAAACATCACCCTGGCGCAGTCTCCCGGAGGCACCGGCTACGACGTCACAGGGGTCGAAATCGACGTCAGCGGAGCGGATGCCGTGCAGGCCCGTGCCCAGGGCATCCGTGAGGCGCGGCGCAAGGCGTTCGGCCTCCTCGTGAACCGCATGGTGTCGGCGGAAGACCGTGCGCGATTGCCGCAGATTGACGATGCACAGCTCGAGAACATGGTGCGCGGGGTCGAATTCGTGCGCGAAAGGCCGGCGCCGGGGCGCTACAGCGCCACGCTGAACGTGGTTTTCGCTCCGGATGCCGTGAAATCCTATCTGAGTGGAGCGGGGATCAGCGGGGTCGAGACGGTGCCCCGGCCAGCCCTCGTGATTCCGCTCTGGAAGGGACCCGCCGGCGTCGAGCCGCTCAACGACCGCAATGCGTGGCGCGAAGCCTGGCAGCAACTCGACAGCGCCGGCAGCGCGGTACCCGTGACCCTGCTGCGTGGCGACCCGACCGACCAGGGCGCGCTCTCGGCGGAACAAGCCTATGTCGGCGACGTTTCGGCGCTGGCGCGACTCAACGAGCGGTACCGGGCGCCGACCATCATCGTGGCCACGGTCGACGGCGACAAGAACGGCGGCGCGCTGACGGTCGGCGGCATGCGTTACGACACCCAGACCGGCGCGCGTAGCGAGATTCCGCGCATGCCCGTCGCCAGCGCGGCCGATCTGCCGGCTGCCGTGAAGGCGATCCACGCCAAGGCCGACCAGGACTGGCGCGGTATCGGCACGGTGCGACGCGACTCGCAGGCCTCGCTCGACGTCTTCGTGCCGATCCGCGCCCTCGGCGACTGGGTCCAGGTCCGGCAACGCCTTGGAGCGATCCCGGCCGTGAAGTCGGTGACGGTGAAGACACTCGAGGCCGATCGCGCGGACCTGAAGCTCGATTATTTCGGTTCGCCCGAGGAACTGCAGCGCACGCTGGCGCAGGCAGGGTTGAGCCTGTCCCAGGACGCGGGGCAGTGGCGATTGCAGGCGCGGTAGGCGCAGCTCGGGGAGTCTGATTGATGGGGCAATCCATCACGACGGGGCGCTGGATCTTCTGGGTCGCAGCGGCTGCGATCTTCCTGCTGTTGATGTGGCTGCTGAACGACATCCTGCTGCCCTTCGTCGTCGGCATGGTCGTCGCATACTTCCTCGACCCGGTCGTCGTACGCCTTCAGCGCACAGGCCTCTCGCGCACCATGGCGACCACGCTGGTGACGATTGTGGCGGCCCTCGTCGGCATCGGGGTGGTAATGGCGATCCTGCCGCCGCTCTTCGGGCAGATTCAGTCGTTGATCGCCAATGCACCCGAATATGTGATGAAGGCCCTGAGCCGCATTCAGCCCTTGATCGAGCCGCTGCGCGACAGGCTCGGCCTCGATCCGCTCAGTGTCCACGACCTGCAGTCCGAGGCGACGCAGTGGGCCGGGAAGGGGCTCGCCTTCGCGGGAGGCGTCGCCGGCGCACTGGCCGAGCGCGGCGTCGCGATCGTCAACCTGCTCGGGCTGCTGTTCATCACGCCGGTGGTGACGTTCTACCTGCTGCGCGACTGGGAGAAGGTGCTGGCGGCGATCGACAGCACGCTGCCACTCGACCACGCCGACACGATCCGCAAGCTCACACGGGAGTCGAATGCCGCCATCGCGGGCTATGTGCGCGGTCAGGCGCTCGTTGGCCTGGCGCTCGGCTCCTTCTACGGCATCGGCCTGACACTGGTCGGGCTTCAGTTCGGGTTGGTCATCGGTTTGATCGCGGGTGCGATCTCCTTCATTCCCTTCGTCGGCACCTTCGTCGGGGCCGTCATGGCGCTCGGCATGGCGCTGGCGCAGTTCCCGCCGGAATGGATGGGAGTCGTCAAGGTTGCGGCAGTGTTCGTGGTGGGCCAGATGATCGAGGGGAATTTCCTGTCGCCGAAGCTCGTCGGCGACCGCGTCGGCCTGCATCCGGTCTGGATCATGTTCGCGTTGCTGGCCGGCGGCTCGCTGTTCGGCTTCACCGGCGTGCTCATCGCCGTGCCGGTGGCGGCGGTCCTCGGTGTTGTCGCGCGCCACTTCATCGCGCGCTATCGCGAGAGCGATCTCTATCGCGGCAGGGCGCACGGTTGAGCCGGCCCATGGCCAACCAGCTCACACTGGATCTCGCATTGCCGCCGCCCACCTATGCGCGGCAGGACTTCGTCGTAGCCGATGGCAATCGCCAGGCGCTGGCCTGGATCGACCGCTGGCCGGACTGGCCGGCGCCGGCCCTGTCGCTCAACGGCCCGAGCGGATGCGGCAAGACCCATCTCGGCCACATCTGGGCCACCCGCAGCAATGCGACCGTCATGACCGGCGCCGACCTCGACGGAATGAGCGTGGCCGATCTCACGAGCCTCGCAACGACATCGCCGGCGATCGTCATCGAAGGGGCGGAGCGGGCGCCCGAGCGCGGGCTCTTCCATCTCTACAATCTGATGCGTGAGCGCGGCGGATTTCTTCTGCTGGTTTCCGCCGAGCCGCCGGCACGCTGGTCCATTGCGTTGCCCGATCTCGCTTCGCGGCTGCGGGCGGCGCCTGCGGTCGCGGTCGAGCCTCCCGACGACGAGCTCCTGGGGTCGATCATCCTGAAGCAGCTGGCCGACCGGCAATTGCACGCAGGTCCTGGCGTCGTGCAGTATCTCGTCTCGCATATGGAGCGTTCGGCGGAGGCGGCTCGACGGGTCGTTGCGGCCCTCGATCGGCGTGCGTTGACGGAACGGCGAGAGTTGGACCGCCGGCTGGCGGCAGACGTGCTGGCCGACATTGCCGGCACGAGCTGAAGGGAGGACGACGATGAAGATGCTTTTGACTGCCTTCGCGCTTTGCGTCGCCGCCGCGACGGCATCGGCCCAGCAGGGGACGGTGATGGGAACCTGGCTCTCCGAGTCGGGCGTCGCGCAGATCAGGATCGGCGCCTGCCCGGATGCCGCAAGCGGCCCGATCTGCGGCTTCGTCGTCAATCTCATCAACCCCAAGGGGCCGGACGGCGTTGCCGTCGCACCCGATGCCGCCACCGATTATCGCAACGAGAACCCGGCGCTGCGCACGCGCAAGGTCATCGGCATGCCGCTGATCTGGGGCTTCAAGCAGGCCGCTGCGCCGAACACGTTCGAGGACGGCAAGATCTACAATGGCGAGGACGGCAAGACCTACAGCGCCAACATCAGCCTCCAACCCGACGGCAAGCTGCGCTTGCGCGGTTTCGTCGGCACGCCGATGTTCGGCAAGACGCAACTCTGGACGCGCGTGAACTAGGAGAGGAAACGCAAATGGATATGGGAATCAGGGGCCGGAAGGCCATCGTCTGCGCGGCGAGCAAGGGACTGGGCAAGGGCTGCGCGATGGCGCTGGCGGGTGAGGGTGTGGACCTCGTGATCAACGCGCGCACTAAGTCGGAGCTCGAGGCGACGGCCGGGGAGATCAGGAAGAAGTACGGCGTGGAGGTCACGCCGGTCGCCGTCGACGTCACGACCGAGGAGGGCCGCAAGCAGGTCCTGGCGGCCTGTCCCGAGCCCGACATCATCGTCAACAATGCGGGCGGCCCGCCGCCGGGCAATTTCCGGGACTGGAACCGCGAGGACTGGATCAAGGCGCTGGACGCCAACATGCTGACGCCGATCGAGTTCATCAAGGCGAGCGTCGACGGCATGATGAAGCGCGGCTTCGGCCGCATCGTGAACATCACCTCGAGCTCGGTGAAGGCGCCGATCGACATTCTGGGCCTCAGCAACGGCGCACGCTCGGGCCTCACGGGCTTCGTGGCCGGCGTCTCGCGCACGACGATCCGCTACGGCGTGACGATCAACGGCCTGTTGCCAGGTCCGTTCGACACCGACCGGCTGCGCGGCACGACGAAGGCGCGCGCGGCCAAGGCCGGCCGCAGCTTCGAGGAGGAGTATGCGACCGCCGCAAAGGCGCATCCTGCAGGTCGCTTCGGCACGGCCGAGGAGTTCGGCATGATGTGCGCCTTCCTGTGCAGTGTCCACGCCGGCTACATGACGGGCCAGAACATCCTGATGGATGGCGGCCAGTATCCCGGCACCTACTGAGTCGTCAGCGCGGATCCAGATCGCGCGGCCGGACAAAGGCCAGAAGCTCGCAGGTCCCAGGAGCGAGGGTGCTCCAGGGGCCTGAAGGCGGGCGGAGCGTGGCGAGGGCCGCCGTCGGATACTTCTCCCGGAGGTGTTCCAGCGCCTCCTGCGGCCCACGTACCGCGAGGGCGGCCGCGAGTTCGCCTATCCCTTCATTGTGCCCGATCAGCAGCACCGTCCCGGTTTCCTCGGACAGGGCCTGCAGGCGCTCCAGCAGCTCTTGCTCGGAGGCGAGGTAGAGTTCCTTCTCCAACGAGATCGGCGGCACAGGGCTGCCGAGGGCCTTCACCAGGGGCGCCAACGTCTGGCGCGTCCTCGCCGCCGTGGAACAAAGGATCAGGTCGGGGCGAGGGGAGCTGGCGACAAGGTGGCTCGCCATGGTCCGGGCGGCACGCTCGCCGCGCTCGTTGAGAGGGCGGTCGTGATCGCTCTGGTGCTGCGTGTTCCAGGCCGACTTTGCGTGGCGCAGGAGGAGAATGGTCTTCACGCCGGTTATTCCAATAAATACAGTCAGAACAATGGTTTAGTGAAATGCCATGACATGGTCATGTAGAGACGCTACCGTTCCTGTGCATAATTTCAGGGAGAGTGCCCCGCAGGGGTCCACATGGACGCGCTCAACTCTGCCGATCCGGCTTCGCTCGAAATAACACTGCATAGTCCCCGACGCTTCATCAATCGCGAACTGTCGTGGCTGGCCTTCAACACGCGGGTGCTGGAAGAAGCCACCAACAAGCGCCATCCGCTGTTGGAGCGGGTGCGCTTCCTGTCGATCTCGGCGGCCAATCTCGACGAGTTCTACATGGTCCGCGTCGCGGGGCTGGTCGACATGCTGCAGACCCGTTCGAGCTTGCTGAGCGATGACGGCATGACTCCGGCCGAGCAGCTCGCGGCGATCCGCGACCGCGCCTCGATCCTGATGTCTCACCAGCAGGATGTCTGGGCGTCCCTGCAGGATGATCTGCGCCAAGCCGGCATTGCAGTGCTGGATTCGGGCGAACTCACGGAAGCGGAGCGGAGCTGGCTCGATACCTACTTCATCGACCAGGTCTTCCCGATCCTGACGCCGCTGGCGATCGATCCGGCGCACCCCTTTCCGTTCATTCCCAACGGCGGCTTCTCGGCCATCCTGAAGCTGCAGCGTCGCGACGACCGCCGGCCGCTGATGGCGCTGCTGCCGTTGCCGCCGCAGGTCGATCGCTTCGTGCGTCTGCCGGGACCGGACATCCGCTTCCTGCCCCTCGAGGATCTGATCGACATCTACCTGCCGCGCCTCTTCCCCGGCTACGAAGTGATCGAGCGCGCCTTCTTCCGCGTGATCCGAGACAGCGACGTCGAGATCAACGAGGAAGCCGAGGACCTCGTCCTGCTCTACGAGAGCGCGCTGAAGCGCCGCCGCCGCGGCGACCTGATCTCCATCTCGGTCAACAGCGCGATGCCCGCCGAGCTACGCGACTTTCTGTTCGACCAGCTGGAGATTCCGGAGCAGACCCAGACTGTCCACGTCTTCCACCTCGACCGCATGCTGAACATCGTCGACGTGAAGGCGGTGATCGTCGACGACCGGCCTGATCTCAAGTTCGAGCCGTACAATGCCCGCTTCCCGGAGCGCATTCGCGATTTCGGCGGCGACTGCTTCGCGGCGATCCGCGCCAAGGACATCGTCGTCCATCATCCCTACGAAAGCTTCGATGTCGTGGTGCAGTTCCTGCGCCAGGCGGCGCGCGATCCTGCAGTCGTGGCGATCAAGCAGACGCTCTATCGCACCAGCGCCGATTCGCCGATCGTGAAGGAGCTGATCGCGGCGGCCGAGGCGGGCAAGACGGTTTCGGCGCTGGTCGAACTCAAGGCCCGCTTCGACGAGGAGGCCAACATTCGTTGGGCGCGGGATCTGGAGCGCGCCGGCGTGCAGGTGGTCTACGGCTTCATCGATCTCAAGACGCACGCCAAGGTCTCGATGGTGGTGCGCCGCGAGGCGCAGTCGATCCGCACCTACGTGCATTTCGGCACCGGCAACTATCACCCGATCACGGCGCGCATTTACACCGACCTGTCGTTCTTCACCTGCGATCCGGCGATGTGCCGCGATGCCGCGCGCCTGTTCAACTACATGACCGGCTACGCGCGGCCCGAGCAGATGGAGAAGATCGCGTTCGCACCGGTGACCCTGCGGCCGACCCTCTACAGCCTGATCGATGCCGAGATCGCCAACGCCAAGGCCGGCAAGCCGGCCGCTATCTGGGCCAAGCTCAACTCCCTGGTCGATGGTGCGCTGATCGATCGCCTCTATGCGGCATCGAACGCCGGCGTCCAGATCGATCTGGTCGTGCGCGGGATCTGCTGTCTCAGGCCAGGCGTTCCGGGGCTGAGCGAGCATATCCGGGTCAAGAGCATGGTCGGCCGCTTCCTGGAACATGCGCGCATCATCTGCTTCGGCAACGGCAAGGCATTGCCGTCACTGGAGGCCAAGGTGTTCCTGTCCTCGGCCGACTGGATGCCGCGCAATCTCGACCGCCGCGTCGAGTTGCTATGTCCGGTCGAGAACCCGACCGTGCGCGAACAAGTCCTCGACCAGATCATGGTCGCCAATCTCAAGGATGACGGCCAGAGCTGGTTGATGTCACAAGACGGTAACTATCACCGGCCGCAGACTGGCAAGGAACCGTTCATTGCCCATCACTATTTCATGACGAACCCGTCGCTCTCGGGTCGCGGCAGTGCGCTGAAGCTGAGTGGCGCGGTGCCGCGGCTGGTGCTGAGTTCCTGACGTGAATTCGCGACGGGGCCAGCGGCGTCGGGTCGCGCCCATTCCGGCGCTGTAATCCCTCGCGGTTTCGGGTAGACCGGGCACGCATGGACGGCCACCCGACCGCAGGCGCCTCCGCCGCGCGCAGCCCCCTCGAAAAAGGTCGCGTCGGCATCATCGACGTCGGCTCGAATTCGATCCGCCTCGTCGTCTATGAGCGCGCCAGCCGCGCCCCGTTGCCGGTCTTCAACGAAAAGGTTCTCTGCGGCCTGGCGCGCGGCCTCGACGCCACCGGACGTCTCAACCCGGAAGGGGTGGAGATGGCTCTGGCCAACATCGATCGTTTCGTCACGCTCGCCCACAACATGAAAGTCGCGTCGCTCGACCTGCTGGCGACCGCTGCCGTGCGCGACGCCGCCGACGGCGCCGACTTCATGCGCGAGCTGGCAAGCCGTCCCGGCATCGTCGCCCATACGGTGAGCGGCCAGGACGAGGCTCGCTTTTCGGGGTACGGCGTGATCTGCGGCATGCCCGACGCCGATGGCGTCATGGGTGACCTGGGCGGCGGCAGCCTGGAGCTCGTGTCGCTGGCCAATGGCCGGCTCGGCGCGTCGAGTACGCTTCCGGTCGGACCGCTGCGCCTCATGTCCTCGGGGCGGGGCGATCCCCGCAAAACCGTGGTCGATGCCGTGGAGAGCGTGCGCTGGCTGCGCGAGGAGCAGGGCAGGACCTTCTATGCCGTGGGCGGCGCATGGAGATCCTTCGCGCGATTGCACATGGAGCAGGCCGGTTATCCGCTCCACATCATCCATCAGTACGAGATTTCGGCCGACGAAGCGCGGGCAGTCGCGCGTCTGATCGCGGTGCAGAGCGTAAAGTCTCTGGAGAAGATGCCGGGGGTGTCGCGGCGGCGCGTCGATACGTTGCCGCTCGCCTGCCTGGCGCTCGACAAGCTGCTGGCCGCGCTGAAGCCCAGGAACGTCGTCTTCTCCGCATTCGGCCTGCGCGAGGGCTTCTACTACTCACGTCTCAGTGAAGCCGAGAGGGCGCGTCATCCGCTGATCACGTTCGCCGAGGAGCAGGGTGAGGGCTGGCGCCGTTTCGATCTTTCGCCGCAGGAGGTCTTCGACTGGCTGACGCCGGCCTTCGCCGGCGAGAGCGACAGCGAGCGTGTGCTGCGCACCGCGGCCTGTCATTTGAGTGACATTTCGTGGGACGACCATCCCGACTATCGCGCCGAGCAGGCCTATTTCCGCGTGCTGCACCTGCCTGCACCGGGCATGAGCCATCGCGAACGGGCGATCCTCGCGATGGCGCTGACCTATCGCTACAAGAGCGACCCCAAGGCAGCGATGATCGATACGGCGTTGCGGCTGACCGACAGCAAGGGACGGAGCTTCGCCCGGCGCCTCGGGGCATGCCTGCGGCTGGCCTACAATCTGAGCGGTGGAGCGCCCGGGCTGTTGCCTCAGCTGCAGTTGCGCCGGACCGAACGCGAGTTGCGGCTGCTGGTGCCGACGGCACTGAAGAGAACCCTGGGAGACGTGACGGCACGCCGCCTTGAGACGGCGGCGCAGACCTTCGATCTCAAGCCGATGATCGTGTCGGCGTAGGGAGCGAGGGAGCGCGCGGCGGGGGCGGCGCGCGCCAATGAGCTTCAGGGTGTCGGTGGGAGCTGGATGAGCTTGGGCTGGTCGCCGCTCAGCGCCAGCGCGAGCCGGCCTTCGATCAGGTCGATGGCGTCGGCGCCGAACACTTCCTGCCGCCAGCCCTTCAGGGCCGCGATGTCGCGCTTGCCGGCGGCGAGCCGGTCGAGTTCGTCGGCGCTGGCCACCAGACGACCGGCCACGCCGGCCTGCTCGGCCTTGAGCCGCAGCAGGGTCCGCAGCAGGTCGACGATCGCGCCGGGCGCACGAATCTGCTCGGGAGTCTTGTCGCGGACCGGCAGCTCCGATTCCGGCAGGGCGCGCGCACGCTCGATGGCTTCCATCAGCTCGCGGCCCTGCCAGCCTTCGGCGAAGCCACGGCCGAGGCCACGCGTCGCGGCGAGTTCCTCGATCGATTTCGGCGCGTGGGCGGCGATCTCCAGGAGCTGTTCGTCGCGCAACAGGCGCTGGCGGGGGATGTCGATTCGTTGCGCCGTACGCTCGCGCCAGGCGGCCGCCTCCTTGAGGATCGCCATCACCCGAGGCGAGGCTCCGCGGGGCTTCAAGCGGCGCCAGGCCTGCTCCGGATCGGCGCGGTAGGTCGCCGGATCGTTCAGCACGGCCATTTCCTCGGCGATCCATGAGAAGCGGCCGGTCTTGTCGAGTTGCTTCTTGAGCTTCTCGTAGACCACCCGCAGATGGGTGACGTCGGACAGGGCGTACGTGATCTGGCGCTCGCTGAGCGGCCGGCGGCTCCAGTCGGTGAAACGGCTGGACTTGTCAATCTTGGCCTTGGCCAGCCGGGTCGCGAGCGATTCGTAGGAGGCGGCCTCGCCGTGGCCGCAGACCATGGCGGCGACCTGGGTATCGAACAGCGGCCCGGGAACCTTCTGGAGGCGCAGGTAGAAGATTTCCAAGTCCTGCCGGGCCGCATGGAAGACCTTGAGAACCTTGGGGTTGAGCATCAGCTCGTCGAGCGGGGCGAGGTCGATGCCCTCGGCCAGCGTGTCGATCGCGGCCGCGTCGTCGGGGCCGGCGACCTGGGCCAGGCAGAGCTTGGGCCAGTAGGTCCGCTCACGCATGAACTCGGTGTCGACGGCAATAAACTCGGTATCGGCGAGGGGCTTGCAGAATGCCGCCAACTCGTCGGTCGTTGTGATGAGCTTCATTGGGAACGATCTATAGACCCCGCGGCGCCTCCGGCAAAGTTGCCGTGAACGGAAACCGGCCATTCCCTTGACTTGCCTCGGCTTTCGGTGCCTTTTGCCGGGCCTCCAAACCCGGAAAATACGTCATGTCTTCAGTCTACCGAACCCATACGTGCGGCCAGTTGCGGCCCGAGCATGTCGGCCAGCAGGCCCGCCTTTCAGGTTGGGTGCAGCGCAAGCGCGACCACGGCAACCTGCTGTTCATCGACCTGCGCGACCACTACGGGGTGACGCAGGTGGTGCTGGACGTCTCGAGCCCGGTCTTCAAGACCGCCGAGGCCGTGCGGACCGAAAGCGTGATCACCGTTACGGGCAAGGTGGTGGCCCGCGAGGCTTCGACCGTGAATCCCAGGCTGGCGACCGGTGCGGTCGAACTCGACGCCGCCGAGATGGTCGTCCAGTCGATGGCCGAACCGCTGCCGATCCCGGTCTACCAGGAGAACGACACGACGCCGGAGGAGCTGCGGCTCAAGTACCGCTTCCTCGACCTGCGCAAGGACAAGCTGCACAAGAACATCATCCTGCGCAGCCAGGTGATCGCCAGCCTGCGCCGGCGCATGATCGACCAGGGTTTCACCGAGTTCCAGACGCCGATCCTTACCGCCGACAGTCCGGAGGGCGCGCGCTCCTACCTGGTGCCGAGCCGTCTGCATCCCGGCAAGTTCTACGCCCTGCCGCAGGCGCCGCAGATGTTCAAGCAGCTGCTGATGGTGTCGGGCTTCGACCGCTACTTCCAGATCGCGCCCTGTTTCCGCGACGAGGATGCCCGAGCAGACCGTTCGCCGGGCGAGTTCTACCAGCTCGATTTCGAGATGAGCTTCGTCACCCAGGAAGACGTGTTCGAGGCCATCGAGCCGGTGCTGGGTGGCGTTTTCCAGGAATTCGCGTCGTTCAACCGCGAGACTCCGCGCAAGGTCTCGCCCTTTCCGTTCCCACGCATTCCCTTCGCCGAGGCGCTGCTGAGCTTCGGTACGGACAAGCCCGACCTGCGCAATCCGCTGCGGATCTTCGAGGTGGGCGAGGTATTCGCCGGATCCGACTTCAAGGTGTTCGCGGGCATCGTCGCCAAGGGCGGGGTGGTGCGCGCCATCCGGGCGCCCAAGGCTGCCAGTCAGCCGCGCAGCTTCTTCGACAAGCTGAACAGCTGGGCACAGGGCGAGGGCAAGCCGGGTCTCGGCTACATCACCTTGGAGAACGGCGCCGGGAAGGGCCCGATCGCCAAGTTCGTGGCCGAAGAGCGGCTGGCGAAGCTGAAGGAGCTGACCGGTGCCGAGGACGGCGATTCGGTGTTCTTCGTGGCCGACACGGCCGACACCGCCTGGAAGTTCGCCGGCCAGGCGCGGACCAAGATCGGCCAGGAGCTGGGCGTGATCGACGAGGATCAGTTCGCCCTGTGCTGGGTCGTCGACTTCCCGATGTTCGAGTACGACGACAAGCTGAAGAAGATCGACTTCAGCCATAACCCGTTCTCCATGCCCCAGGGCGGGCTCGAGGCGCTCGAGACGCAGGATCCGCTGACCATCAAGGCGTGGCAGTACGACATCGTCTGCAACGGCATCGAGCTATGCTCCGGCGCGATCCGGAACCACAAGCCGGACATCATGTACAAGGCGTTCGGAATTGCCGGCTACAGCAAGGAAGAGGTCGAGGCGCGCTTCGGTGGCATGCTCAACGCCTTCAAGTTCGGCGCCCCGCCGCACGGTGGTGCGGCTCCCGGCGTCGACCGCATCGTCATGCTGCTGGCCGACGAGCCGAACATCCGCGAGATCATCACCTTCCCGATGAACCAGTCGGCGGTCGACCTGATGATGGATGCTCCGGCCGAGGTGCCGGCGGAGAAGTTGCGGGAACTGCACATCGGATTGCGTCTGCCGCCGGCCAGGAAGGAGTAGGTGTAGTAGAGGGAGTGCAAATTGACGGGACCAGGAATGTCCAGTACGATCAATGAGTTATAGTCTTTTTATAAAGAAGATTATGAGCTCATTTAAGCTCTCTTCCTTCATGATCCTGCCGCTGGTGGCGGGGCAGGCGCTTATGACGAGCGCCTGTGGCGTGCCCACCGCCGTTTCGGCGGCGAGCTACGCCGCCGATGGCGGTCTGCTGGCAGCCTCCGACAAGACCTCGACCGACCATGTCTATTCGGTCGTCACCAAGCAGGATTGTGCGATCTGGCGGATCTTCAAGGGTCGGCAGATTTGCACCGCGCGTGTCGACGGCAAGGACCCCTACAATACCGACTATACCGAGCCTCAGCGGACGGTCTCGGAGAGCGGCGTCGAGTATTCCGCGCCACTGCGTCCGGCTGCCAATGCACCGGCCGTGAGTTGGGATTCTTCCGTCTACCGGGCGCCGTCGGCCACGCCGCCGGCGGCGGAAGGGCCGATGACAGCCAATGTCGAACCGGCCGCCGAATCCGCGCCGCCGACCAAGGCAGCGGCCCCACCCAAGACGAAGAAGGCGAAAACGGCGCAGCGCTCGGCTAAGAAGCCTTCACGAGGTCCGGCGGCGTCTGTCCCCTGAGCAGGAAGGCCTCGAGATTGTCGAGCGCCTTGAAGCCCATCGCATTGCGGGTCTCGACCGTGGCGGAGCCCATGTGCGGCAGCAGGAACGCGTTCTCGAGCCCGTAATAGCCCTGATGGATGCGCGGCTCGCCATCGAACACGTCGAGACCGGCCGAAGCGAGGTGACCGCTCTTCAAGGCGGCGATCAAGGCCTCGTCGTCCACCACGCCGCCGCGGGCCGTGTTCACCACGATGGCGCCCTTGGGCAGCTTGGCGATGCGCTCGGCATTCACCCACTTGGCAGTCGCGGGCGTCATCGGCGCGTTGATCGAGAGGAAGTCGCAATGCGGCAGCATGTCGTCGGGGTTGGCGTGGAACACCGCACCCTTTTCGAGGTCGGGCGCCAGGCGGCTGCGGTTGGAATAGTGGATCTGCATGCGGAAGGCGCGCGCGCGATCGGCGGTCGCCTGGCCGATGCGGCCCATGCCGAGGATACCGAGTCTCTTGCCGGTAACATGGGTGCCCATGAGCTGCGTCGGCGTCCAGCCGACCCAGTTGTGGGTCCGGAGCATGGTCGCGCCCTCGTGCGCCCGGCGCGCGGCGCCCAGCAGGCAGAGCATCGTGATATCGGCGGTGGCGTCGGTCAGGACGTCGGGCGTGTTGCTGACCACGATGTTGCGCCTGGCCGCGGCGGCCACGTCGACATGCTCGTAGCCGACCGAGAAGGTGGCGATCATGCGCACGGAGGCGGGCAGGGCGGCGATGGTCGCGGCGTTCAGCGCGTCGCCGGCGGCGCACATGATGCCGTCGAAGCCGGCCGATGCCTTGGCCAGGGCCGCGCCGTCGTAGAGCCGATCCTCTGGATTGAGCCGTGCGTCGAAATTTGCCGCCAGGCGGGACTCGACGTCGGGCGGGAAGTGCCGGGTCGCCAGGACCCTGGGCTTGCCGTTGCTCATTGAAGAAATCCCTCCCTGTGTAGCCCTGACGCAGGCAATCATTCTGGTATTCCGCGCGCATGGATATTACGCTTGGCAGCCCGGCTACAAGGCCTAGCCTCCCAAGCCCTCGTCAGTTGACCACGTATAGTTTTCGCCGTCCTCGCGTCCAAACAGCGGTCGTTCTCGCCGCCGTCGGCGTTCTCGTGTTGCTGGGCCTGTGGATAAACGGTGCCGACGCTCAGCAGCAGCAGCCGGATTCGCCGCTGGTGCCGCATCGGGCGACCTACGACATGAAGCTGTCCGTGGCGCGGCCGAACAGCGGCATCGTCGAAGTCAGCGGTCGCATGGTCCTGGAGACCGTCGAGGCCTGCGAGGGCTGGGAGGTCAAGCAGCGTATCAAGCTCACGTTCCTGCGCAACGACGGCGACGAGTTCACCACCGATTCGAGCTTTACCAGCTACGAAACGAAGGACGGGCTCTCCCTGCGGTTCAGCGTGCGCAACATCCAGGACGATGAGGTCGAGGAGGAACTGAGGGGGCACGCCGACCTCGATGCGCCCGGCGCCAAGGGGCGGGCGAACTTCTCGTTGCCGGAGGCGCGGAGCTTCGAGCTTCCCGCCGGGACGCTGTTTCCGACCACGCACCTCGCCCTGATTCTTCGTCACGCCCGCGACGGCGACAAGTCGGCGTCCTACCTCGTGTTTGACGGCGCGCGTCTCGATGGCGCGTTCCGGGTGAACGCGGTGATCGGCAGGCCGCCGCGGCAGACCGGGGCGCCGGTGGTCCGCGGCGATGTTGCCCTCCTGCGCAATCAACCCGCGTGGGGAGTGCGTTTCGCCTTCTTCGCGTCCGGTGACCAAGGCGCCCCTCCGGAGTACGAATTGGCCCTCGACTTGCTCGGCAACGGCATCGCCCGTTCCATGCTGCTCGACTATGGCGAGTTCGCCGTGGATTCCCGTCTCGTTCAACTCCAAGCCCTGCCGAGGCCAAGATGCTGAAATGCCGCCTGCTCGTGCCCGTCGCCAGCTTGGTCGCCTTCGCGGCGCCGGCGATGGCGCAGGAGATGGCGCCTCACCGCGCCGTGTATGAGGTTGGCACGATCGAGAACGGCAAGCCGACCGGCAACACGCCCGGGACCTACGCCTACGAGCTGAAGCAGACCTGCGACGGCTATGTCATCTACCAGCGGCTGCGCCTGGAAGCTGCGGGCCAGCGCTCGGCGGTTGTGACCGAACAGCAGACCCAGATGACCGAGAGCAAGGACGGCAGGAAGCTCATCTTCGAGCACCGGTCCGTGACCGGTGGCAAACAGACCAGCCTGATCAAGGGCGAGGCGATCATGTCCGACGACGGCACCGGCCAGGCGCGCTTTACCGACCCCGAGAACCAGACGGTGAGCCTGCCGTCCGGGACCCTGTTCCCGGTCGCCATCGCCCGCGCTACGATTCGCGCCGCCAAGGCCGGCGAGAACGGGCTCGATGCCCTGTTCTTCTTTGGCGACAAGGTGAAGCCGCCGCAGCGGGTCAACGCGGTGATCGGCAAGGTGCCGAGGCGGCTCGCCGACGTGAAGATCCCGGAGGGTGCGGAGGAGCTGGTCGACGGCCGCACGCGCATCTACTACCGCGCCGGCTTCTTCGATGGCGACGCGAAGGGCCAGGGCGAACCCGCCTTCGAGATGAGCAGCGTCACCCTCGACAACGGCGTCGAACTCTACGGCACCCACGAGCAGGGAGACGGCGGCATCGAATACCGCATCACGCGCCTGGAAGCGTTGCCGAAGCCTGAATGCAAGTAAGGCAAGGCCTCACTTCAATCTAGACAGGCCACAACCACGCGGCGCCCCGGACGCCGCTCGAGTCGCCGTGTTTTGGGGGGCACAGCTTCGTCGCGATCCTGTCGCGCTCGGAGAAGATGTAGTTCTTCCACAGTTCGGGAACGCGCTCGTAGAGCTGCGGAATCTTGGAAAGGCCGCCGCCCAGCACGACGACGTGCGGGTCGACCAGGTTGACGACATTGGCGAGCGCGCGAGCGAGGCGATCGCAGTAGCGGTCCAGGCACTCGGTCGCGATCTTCTCGCCGTTTGCTGCGGCCTCGGCGATGTCGGTGGCGCGCAGCTCGCGGCCAGTTGCGCGTGTGTACTGGGCCTGGAACGCCGGACCGCTCAACCATGCCTCGACGCAGCCCTTGCGGCCGCAATAGCAGGGTGGGCCGGGGCGTTCGTCGTCGCGAGGCAGGGGAAGGGCATTGTGGCCCCATTCGCCGCCGATCGCCTGGGCCCCCACCAGCGGCTTGCCGTCGATCACGATGCCGCCGCCCACGCCGGTACCGAGGATGACTCCGAACACGATCGGGGCGCCGGTGCCCGCACCGTCGGCCGCCTCGGAGACGGCGAAGCAGTTGGCGTCGTTGGACAGGCGCACCTCGTCGCGGCCCAACCCATGCTTCAGGTCGACGTCGAGCGGCCGGCCATTCAGCCGTGTCGAATTGGCGTTCTTGATCAGGCCCGTCGCGGGCGAGAGAGCGCCGGGGTGGCCGATGCCGACGCGGCAGCGCACACCCACGCGCGTCTCGAGTTGGCGCACCACGCCGACGACGGCGCCGACTGTAGCCTCGTAGCTGTCCTGCGGCGTCGGCACGCGCAGTCGCGCACGTTCGGCACCGTCATCGCCGAGGACGAGCCCCTCGATCTTGGTGCCACCGAGATCAATGCCGATGCGCATGTCAATTCGGCGAGGCTGGGAGGAACTTGAAAGGCTCGGCGGGCTTGAAGTCGCCGGCGACCTCTCCGGAGAAGATTTCGCCGTTCTGAATGGTGAGTTTCTTCGCCGGGGCACCAGGCTTGAAATCGAGCTTCTCGAGCGACACCCAGAAAGTGTTCGGACGGGTCGCCGAGTCGAAATAGTAGACGAGGTTCTTCTGGTCCGCGACGCTCCGCCATAACGTCGATGCAATGTTGGGTTCGTTCGGGGTCTTCAGGCCAAGCGGAACGCTGACCGATCGCATGACGCTCATCACGCTGGCGACCGCCTGGTACGCGAAGGTCTGGTCCGGAACGCTCTTTATGAAGTTCTTGTCGGCGCTCCTGGGAATCGCGCCGAGGAGGAACGAGGTGCGGACGAAGCGATCGGAGGCCCGCGCCGTTCCCGGCAGGAACGTCGTGCCGCCCACTGTCTTCCAGTACTCATCGAGCGCGAGCTGCTGGTCGTAGGACGGCGAGTTGGTCATCACCGCATATCTCTTGCTGTGGTGGATGACGAGCTTGCCGTCGATATACTCGAAGATCGCCGAATCGCCTGTCGGGTCGGAGATGGAAAGATGCAGTGCGGCCGGCGCGCCATTGGGCAGGGTGGGTGCGACGACCGTGAAGGGTTCCCGGCGCAGTGCGTCCACCGCCTCGGCGACGGTGGCGTAATTGTCAAGCACGTACTGTGGCCAGGCGACGATCGAGAGATTGGGCCGGCCGGCCGCCGCCGGTGTGTATTTCGATTCGGCAAGATAGAGGAGGTTGGCGACCAGGCCCTTCTCGTTCATGCCGTCGGCGCTGCCCGCTTCGTAGCCGGACACCACGACGCTGCCATGCCGGGAGCTCCATTCGATGGAGTTGGCGCCGGCTGCTCCGTTACGCTTCATGCCCGCCGGAAATACCCACAGGTTGGAGTACATGTCCTCGTCCCAGTCCATGTTGCGGCCGGTCAGCACGAGGTCGCCGTCGCCGACATAGAGCGCTCGCGTGCATGACAGCGACGGTGCCGCGAAGGCGGTCGCGGCGAGGGCGATTGCGGAGATCCCCGACAGAAGACGTTTCATGTTTTCCGTTGCTCTTGTTAGTCGACCTCGATCTCACAGGAAGCGCGCGCGTATGTCGATGCTGTTCTCCACGCCGATCTTATCGAACGTCGAAGCCAGCCACGCGGTTGCGGAGGCGCGGCCGGCCTTGAACAGATGATCGAGGAATTCCGGCTCGATGTTGAACTTGCTGACCGCACCGAGCGGCGCCAAGGTCGGGGCGTCTGTGATCGAGTGGATCAGCAGCTTCTTCAGGCGATCGCCGAACGCGCCGGTCACCGCGCCCTTGTCGATCAGTTCCTGCACGAAGGCGATGGCGCGCATCTCGGCCATCAGCGCGCCGCCGAAGGTGATCTCGTTCAGCCGGTCGGCGATCTCGGCATTGGAGGTCGGGACGCCTTCGCGGTGCGGCGGATCGACCTCGATCATCACCACGTCGGCGCTCTCGCTGTTGTAGATGAAGGGCCAGATCGGCGGGTTGCCGCGGAAGCCGCCGTCCCAATAAGGCTCACCGTCGATGACCACGGCTTCGTGGATGCTGGGAAGGCAGGCCGATGCCAGCAGCGCGTCGATCGACAGCTCCTCGCGCGTGAAGATGCGCACCTTGCCGGTCGCCACGTTGGTCGCGGCGATGAAGGCCTTGATCTGGTGGCAGGCGCGCACCGCCTCCTGGTCGAAGTGCCGGGTGAGGAGGTCGCGCAACGGATCGAACTTGAGCGGATTGCGCTGCCATGGAGTGAGCGTGCGCTGGATCAGGTCGGCCCACAGGGCGCCGGGCGAATCGTCGAGGTTCCAGTTACCCTGCAGGCGGTCGAGCGGTGTGCGGCGGATCGGGCTGGCGATCGACATCTGCCCGAGTTCGCTCCAGAAAGCGGCCAGGGCGGCGCGCGCGCCGGCGCCACCGCCCTTGGCCCAGCCTTGCAGCATGATCGCGGCATTCATCGCGCCGGCGCTGGTGCCGCTGACAGCTTCGATCTCGAGTCTTCCATCCTCGATCAGCGCGTCGAGCACGCCCCAGGTATAGGCGCCGTGGCTGCCGCCTCCTTGCAGAGCGAGGTTGATGCGCTTGGTATTCGTCATGCGTCTATCCTCGCAGGCGATGCGGCGTTAGGGTCATCGTTCTGTAAAGAGCGGGCGGAGCTGGCGGCATTATGGCGAAGGAGAGGGCAGAGGAACCGTGGCGAAAGCGCCCGTCGACCATTCTCTGGATGCTTTCGCTGGGCCAGCTCGTCACCTGGGGCATCGTCTACTACACCTTTCCGCTGTTCGTCGTGCCGATGACCCAGGAGCTCGGCTGGACCCGAAGCGAGATGTTCGGCGCGCTCTCGGCCGGCCTCCTCACGGCAGGGCTCTGTTCCATTGCCGTCGGCGCCTGGATCGATCGCGGGCACGGCCGGCTGCTGATGACCGGCGGCTCGGTACTTGCTGCCGTGCTTCTCGTCCTGTGGTCGAGGGTGGATTCGCTGCCGGTGTTCTATGCGCTGTGGATCGGGCTGGGCGCGTGCCAGGCGGTGACGCTCTACGAACCCGCCTTCGCGGTGATCACCCGCGTCTACGGCCCGCGTTACAAGCAGGCAATCCTGCTGATGACCTTCCTCGGCGGGTTGGCCAGTACCTTCGGTATTCCCTTGGCGCAGTTTCTGATCGAGCAGATCGGATGGCGGCCGGCGCTCGACGTGATGGCGGCCATCGTCCTGGGCGTTGCCGTCATGCATTGGCTGATCGTGCCGGGCCCCGACGAGAAGGCGGTGCCGATTGCAGCACCGAAACCGCCTGTGGAGGGCGCCGCCAAGAAGAGCCCGCTCGCCACCGCGGTCCGCGTTCCGGCCTTCTGGGGATTGATCGTCGCCTTTGCCGGTTATGGACTCGCCTTCTCGGCCATGAGCTTCCATCTCATTCCGCTGCTCGACGATCGCGGCGTGCCGACCGGAGTCGTCATGGCGATCATCGCCTTGATCGGCCCCATGCAGGTAGTGGGGCGGGTGCTTCTGATGGTGGGGCAGAGGCACATCACGACCATTCAGCTCGGCGCGATCATCTACTTCGCCTTTCCGGTCTCGATGGCCTTCCTGGCAACCGGCATCACCGACGTCTATCCGCTGATCCTGTTCGCGGTCGTCTATGGCGTGGCGAACGGCCTCGTCACCATCCTGCGCGGCATGGCGGTACCGGAATTCATCGGCCCCGAAGGCTACGGCGTCGTGTCCGGCGCGCTGACGATGCCGACCAACGTCATGCGGGCCGCCGGCCCGCTGATGGCGTCGCTCGCCTGGGGATATTTCGGCGGCTACGCGCCGGTGCTATGGGGGCTGGCGGGCATCATGCTGGTCGCGGCCTTGGGCTTCGCAGCCGCGGCATTTCTCTCCAAACGGGTCTGAACGGCCAGCTTTTGCCACAATCGCACATCAAGTGAATTCGCGTCTTTGGACCAAAGAAGCGAGGCCTCATGTTCAATGCGAAGCAGCTCCTTGATCAGTTCGTCGGCGGCAGCCCGGGTGGCGGCGACTTCCTGCGCGGTGCCGGCGGCGGTGCCCTGGCGGGCAGCCTGGCGGCGCTACTGATGGGCAGCAAGACCGGCCGCAAGATCGGCGGCGAGGCTCTCAAGCTCGGCGGTATGGCTGCGGTCGGAGCGCTCGCCTACAAGGCGTACAATGACTGGCAGGCCGGGCAGGCGGCGCCGGTCACGCAGGCGCCGCAGGCTCCGGTCCCGATGTTGCCGGCGCCCAGCGGAACCCCATTCAACCCCTCGACCGAGGCGGGC
Organism: Reyranella sp.; assembly: GCF_004297265.1. GTDB lineage: Bacteria > Pseudomonadota > Alphaproteobacteria > Reyranellales > Reyranellaceae > Reyranella. The sequence continues at coordinate 74,534 of NZ_SCUT01000030.1, read as the reverse complement.
CAGCAGACGCTGGCGCGCCACCTGTTGCGTGCCATGATCGCCGCCGCCAAGGCCGACGGTCATGTCGACGCGCAGGAGCAAGCGCGGATCTTCGCAGAGATGGACAAGCTGCCGCTCGGCGCCGACGACAAGGCCTTCGTGATGGACGAGCTTCGCGCCAAGCTCGACGTCGACGCCGTCGCGGGCGCGGCGGCCACGCCCGAGGAGGCGGCCGAGATCTACACCGCGTCGCTGCTGGCGATCGACATCGACAACGCCGCCGAGCGCGGCTACCTCGCCATGCTGGCCGCGCGGCTGAAGCTCGACGACGCTCTGGTGGCGCACCTGCACGGCAGCGTCGCCTCGGCGACCGGCAAGAGCGTGCCAGTCGCTGCCTAGCAGAATCACGGGCGGCAGAGTTACTCTGCCGCCAGTTTTGCCATCCTGGGCTTGAGGTGCTGCACCTTGGGCATCACCTCCTTCGACAGCAGCTCCAGTGAGTGCCGCCAAGCCTGCGGGTTCTCGACATAGTCGAAGCCGAAGACGAGCAGCTGGCCGAAGCCGCCGACCTCGTCGTAGATCTTCTCGATCTTCTCGACGACGGTCTTCGGCGAGCCGACGATCCAGTTGTGTCGAGCGCAGTATTCCGGCGTCACGTCGGAGTCCGCCGCATTCGGATCGTGCTTCAGGTATTCGAAGAAGCCGAACTGGGAGAGCAGGGGCAGGAAGTATTCCCGCATCATGCGGCCTATGTGCGAGCCGACCGACAGGCGCATCGCCTCTTCGTCGGTGTCTGCCACGAAGACCTCGCGCACCAGGCGCCACTGGTTGCGGTCGGGTGTGCGGCCAGATTTCGCGGCCCCGATCTCTACCGATTCCCAGTGGCTCTTCACGTAAGCCGGATTGAGGTTGAGGCTCATCGGGATGTAGCCCTTCTCGCCCGCGAGCTTCAGCGTGTCGGATCCCTTCGAGAGACCCGCGACACCGATCGGCGGATGTGGCGCCTGAAGCGGCCTGATGTGCGGCTTCAGGAAGCCGAACATCGTGTCGGGCTTGGTGACGTGCCAGTACTTGCCCTTGTAGTCGAACGGTTCGGTCGAGGACCAGAGCTTGAGGATGATGTCGAGGGCCTCGCGCGTCATCTCGCGGTTGGTCCCCGACATGCCGTCGACGTTGAACATCGCCCAGTCGCTGGGTAGCCCGGATGCGGCAATGCCGAAGTTCAGCCGGCCGCCGGAAATGTGGTCGAGCATTGCGACCCGGTTCGCGAGTTCGGCCGGGTGATGATACGGCAGCAGGAAGCCGCCGGGCCCGAGGCGGATGTTCTTGGTCTGCATCAGCGCCTGCGCCACCAGCAGGTCGGGCGACGGATGGGGCTCCCACGGCGCGGTGTGGTGCTCACCGATCCAGGCCTCGGTGAAGCCGAGTTCGTCGAGCCAGCGGATCACCTGGAGATCCCATTCGTGCCCGTCCTTCAGGGAGCGCTCGGGCGGATGCGAGGGCATCGTGAAATAGCCGAATTGCATCGTTTCCTCCTGTTCTGGTTGAGGGCAAGTCCACTACCATTGCGCGCAAGGCGCAAGGGGGCAGGGATGCATGGCTGAGGACGTTCTGATCGTGATCGACCAGCAGAAGGCGATGGATCATCCCAAGTGGGGATCACGCAACAATCCGGGCGCAGAGGCCAACATCGCGCGGCTGCTGGCCGACTGGCGCCGGCGCGGCGCGCCGATCGTCCATGTGAAGCATGACAGCACCAGCCCCGACTCGCCCTTCCGGCCGGGGCAGGAAGGCAACGACTTCCTGCCGTTGACGGCGCCTCGCGAGGGCGAAATGGTGGTGGCGAAGAAGGTCCACAGTGCCTTCATCGGCACCGATCTCGCGGCGGGCCTTCAGGCGACGGCCGGCTGCGGCGGGGACAAGCCGCCGCTGGTGATCTGTGGCGTGCTGCTCGCCAACTCGGTCGAAGCCACGGTGCGAGTGGCGGCCAATCTAGGCTTTGAGGTCCGGCTGCCGGGAGACGCTTGCTGGTCGTGCGACAAGCGCGACCTGACGGGCCGGCTATGGCCGGCGGAAGACGTCCATCAGCTCACGCTGGCGCTTCTCGATGGCGAGTATGCCGAGGTCACGACCGTCGATTCGATCCTCGCCGGCACGCGCTGATGCCGCTCAGACGATCTCATCGGTGATGACCTTGAAGCTGACCAGCGTGTTGGGACCGAATGTATGGGTGATCGGTACGTCGGCGGCGTCGCGGCCGCGGCCAATCAGGATGCGACCGATGCGCGGCATGTTGTTGCGGGGGTCGAACGTGTACCAACGCCCGCCAAGATAGGCTTCGAAGGAGCCGGCAAAATCCATTGGCGCATCGACCGGCGGAACACCGATGTCTCCCAGATAGGCCGTGCAGTATCGCGCCGGGATGTTCATGCACCTGCAGAAGGCGATCGCCAGGTGAGCGTAATCGCGGCACACGCCGTTGCCTTCGTTGAAGGCCTCCCACGCCGTCTTGGTCGGCCGGGCATACTCGTACCCGAAGGTGATGTGGTCGTGCACGTAGTCGCAGATCGCCTGGACACGGGCCCAGCCAGGCGGCCCGGTGCTGAACAGGCTCCACGCTATTTCGGACAGACGGTCGGTGTCGCAATAGCGGCTGCCGAGAAGATAGACCAGGGTATCGGAGGGCAGATCCTCGACCGCATGCTGTGGCGCCGCGTGGGGCACCTCTTCCGGTACGCCCGAATCGCGGACGATTCCGTTGCCGTAGAGTCGCACGCGCCCGGCCGGAGCCACCAGGCGGCTGCACATATTGTCGAACCCGTCGCGATAGCGGGTGATCGGTACGGCTGGATCGGTTTTTAGGCGGTCGGGCTCAATGAGGTCGCCCGAGCGGGTGGGATGGGCACCGAGAATCATGATCATCGGCGTGGGCTGAGGTAAGTCGTAGACGATCTCGTAACCGATGCGGATCTTCATCCGACGCCCCCACGGTAATGCGGCGGAGATCGATCAGGCCGTCTCGGCCGGATGGGGCGTGACGCTGACGTGAACCACCATGCCAAGTGTGTCGGCCCGGGAGCCGACGAAGGTACCGTGCAGCGGTAACGCCTGCTCGGGATCGCGCACGACCGCCACCGTAACGAGACTGGCCTTGCCGACGTTGCCGGTGGTCGGATCGAAATCGACCCAGCCGGTGCCGGGCAGGTAGACCTGCGCCCAGGCATGCGTTGCCCCGTGCGCCTCGGTCGGCGCCACGTTGGGCATGGTCGCGAGGTAGCCCGACGCGAAGCGGGCGGCGAGCCCCAGCGAGCGCGCGGCATCGATCATGAGGAGTGCGAAGTCGCGGCAGCTCCCGTGGCCGAGTTCGAGCGTTTCGAGCGGTGGCTGCACACCCTTGGCCTCGCGACGGCGATAGAGGAAACCGTCGTGGATGCCCCTGGAGAGACGTCTCAGGAGTTCGAGGGCGGGGATTTGATCGTCTACGGGCAGGAACCGGCGTGCCCATCGGGCGACGGCGTCATCGGGCCCGAGGTCGTGGCGATGGATGCAATGGGCGAGGTCGGCCATCTCGTCGTCGGTGTAGTCGACCGGAAAGATGGCTGCGGCCTCGTCGAGGTCGGAGTGCAGGGCCTCGGCGGGCGAATGTTCGAGGCTGACGATGCTCGCGAAGGTGAGTTCGGCGGCGACACCGGCGAACTCGGCTATGGCAACGTGGTTTCCGAAATCGTCCTTCTCGTAGCGCAGGCTGGAGGGGGCAGGGTTGATATCGAGGCTGACCTCGATCACGCGCTGATCGTGCGAGTCGCGCGGCCGCAGCATCATGCGGTGTTCGCCGAAGGCAACCGGGTGCCGGTATCGGTAGGTCGTGACGTGCCGGATCGTCAGTGACGTCATGGCGACTCTCCTGGCCCCATCAAGCACGTTTCGAGCCAGACCGATACCGCAAACCAAACAAGGCGGCCCGCAGGCCGCCTTGCATGTGCTCAATTGGAGTCGGCTCAGCCGAGCTGGATCCAGGTCGTCTTCATCTGCGTGAACTTGTCGAAGGCGTGCAGCGACTTGTCGCGGCCGTTGCCCGACTGCTTGTAGCCGCCGAACGGGGTGGTGATGTCGCCGCCGTCATAGGTGTTCACCCACACGGAGCCGGCGCGCAGGCTCTTGGCAAACTTGAAGGCCTTGTTGATGTCGGCGGTGAAGATCGCCGATGCAAGGCCGTAGATCGTGTCGTTGGCGACGGTGAGGGCCTGCTCCGCGTCCTTGACCGGGATGACCGACAGAACCGGCCCGAAAATCTCCTCCTGGGCGATCTTCATCCGGTTGTCGACGTTGTCGAACACGGTCGGCTCGATGAACGAGCCGGCGTTGTCGATGTGTACCTGCTTGCCGCCCATCGCGAGCTTGGCGCCTTCCTTCTGGCCGGCGTCGATGTAGCCCATCACACGCTTGGTCTGGGTCTCGTCGACCATGGCGCCCATCTGCGTCTTCGGGTCGAGCGGGTCGCCCGGCATCATCTTCTGGCCGATCGCCATGACCTTGGCGAGGAACTCGTCCTTGATCTTGTCCTCCACAATCAAGCGCGAGCCGGCGGTGCAGACCTCGCCCTGGTTGAACCAGATGCCGAAGGCGGTGCGGCGTGCCGCGATGTCGAGGTTGGGAGCGTCGGCCAGCACGATGTTCGGCGACTTGCCGCCGCACTCGAGCCAGACCTGTTTCATGTTGGATTCGCCGGAGTAGCGGAGGAAGTACTTGCCGACCTCGGTCGAGCCCGTGAAGGCCAGCACGTCGACATCCATGTGACGGCCGAGCGCCTGGCCGGCGGTCTCGCCGAAGCCCGGCAGCACGTTGAACACGCCTTCGGGAATGCCGGCCTCGGCCGCGAGCTCGGCGAGGCGAAGGGCGGTGAGGGGCGACTGCTCGGCGGGCTTCAGGATGACCGAGTTGCCGGCGGCCAGCGCGGGCGAGATCTTCCAGCAGGCCATCAGCAGCGGGAAGTTCCAAGGTACGACACAGGCCACGACGCCGGCGGCCTCGCGGGTGATCATGGCGATGACGTTGCCCGGGGTCGGTGCCACCTCGTCATAGATCTTGTCGATCGCCTCGCCGAACCACTGGACTGTGTTGGCCGAGCCCGGGATGTCGACCGTGGTCGAGAAGGCGATCGGTTTGCCCATGTCGAGCGTTTCGAGCAGGGCCAGCTCCTCGCGGTTCTTCATCATGAGGTCGGCAAGCTTCAGCATGATCCGCTTGCGCTGGGCCGGCGCCATGTTGGCCCAGGTGCCCTTCTCGAAGGCGGCGCGCGCGGCCTTGACGGCGGCATCGACGTCGGCCTGCTCGCAGGCGGCGACCTTGGTCAGGACCTGGCCCGTCGCCGGGTTCACGCAATCGAAGGTCTTGCCGGTCAGCGATGCCGTGAACTTGCCGCCGATGAAGGCCTGGTTCCGGTAGCTGAGACCGCCGATGCGGCCTTTCCAGTCGTCGCGCGAAAGCTGGGCGCTCATGATCTCTCTCCTCCTTGCTGGATTGCGCGGGAGCCTATCCCACGAAAAAGCCGCCCGGAAGGGCGGCTTGGTCGTCGAGCCTGCAATGCGGTAGGCTATTTGATCTTCGATTCCTTGAACACGACGTGCTTGCGCGCGACCGGGTCGTACTTCTTGAGTTCGAGCTTCTCGGTCTTGGTGCGCGGGTTCTTCTTGGTCACGTAGAAGAAGCCGGTGTCGGCACTGGAAATCATCTTGATCAGGATGGAAGTCGGCTTGGCCATGGCAATTGTCCTTAAGCCCTGGAGGGCGAATTCGCAGAGGGGCGCAAAGTAGTCAGCGGGGCTGCCATGTCAAGCGCTCAGCTAGGGGCGGGCGGCAGCCTGATTGGTCGCCGATTGCACGGCATGGGCATAAAGGGCACGGTCCCGCAGCAAACGGACGGCAAGATCGACATCGGCTTCCGGTGCAGTCTCGCCCGGCGGGCAGATCTTGCGCAAATCCGCCACTTCCTGCGGCGTCGGATTGCGCAGCGCGTGCCAGCGCATCAATGAATTGTGGTTCGAATCCACCGATGCAACGCCTAGCTTGTTCGCGTCCCCGACCTTCGAGGTGCAGATGTTGGGCAACACGCCCAGCTCGTTCCAAGTGTAGCCGGACGGCGCCTGCAGGCGCGACCAGGTGAGGATCAGTTCGCCTTCGTTGGCCAGCCGGACGACGGTCTGAACAGTGCCTTTGCCGTAGCTGGTGGTGCCGATCACGACGGCGCGGCCGCGATCCTGCAGCGCGGCCGCCACGATCTCGGCTGCGGAGGCCGAGCCGCCGTTCATCAGGACGACGATCGGGAGCTGTCCCGTGGCGGCGCGGCCGTTGGCGCTGCGATAGGTGCGCTTGCTGTCGGGGTGGCGGCCATTGGTCGAGAAGATCGTGCCGTCCGCGATGAAGGCCTCCGAGACCGACTGCGCCTGGTCGAGCAGGCCGCCGCGGTTCGAACGCATGTCGATGATGATGCCGATGAGGTCTTTGCCGATATCGGCCTTGGCCTTGTCGAGGGCGGCGCGAAGATTGTCGGTCGTTGCCGTGTTGAAACCCGTCAGATGGATCAGGGCGACGTCGCCCCGGCGTTCGTAGACCACCGTGGTCGGGACGATGCGGCCGCGCTTCATCGGCAGGGCGAGCTCCGCACCCGTGGAGGCACGCAGCACGGTCATGGTCACCGGCGCGCCGACCGAGCCGCGGAGCTTGGCCACGACGTCGGAAAGCGGGCGGTCGATCATCGATTCGCCATCGATCGCCAGGATCTGGTCGCCGATCTGGACGCCGGCCTTGGCGGCGGGCGACCCTTCCTGGACGGCGCGGATCAGGATCTTCTTCTCGTCGGTGCGCTCGACGGTGATGCCAACGCCGCCGCCGCCGTCGCGCTGGAAACGGTTGTCCCTTGCTTCGTCGGGGTCGGCGTAGCGGCTGTTGCGGTCGAGCTGCTTGGTCGTGGCGGTCATCGCCTGGCGGATGAGCACCTGCCGGTCGATCTGCTGCAGAGCGGGTGAGGCGTCGATGGAACCGGCCATCAGTTCAGTCAGGACGCTGCCCCAAGCGCGACCGTCCGCCGTATCGGAAGGGGCGGGTCGGCTCACGATTTCCTTGCCGTCTCGCTTCACCGTGAGGCTGCTGTCACTGGCCTCCAGGACGAGCGTGGAATCGCTGCTGGCAAAGCCGCGATAGGCCTCGACCGAAAGGTTGCGGAAGTTGGGCTCATAGAGATGGCGGTCACCGATGGCCCGGTAGGCCTGGAGGACAACCCGTTCGATGCCGACATCGCCGGCAGCGGGGCTGCGACCGTCGGCCTGGCTGCTCGGCGTGTCGGGGGCGGTCGCGCAGGACACGACCAGGCAGGCGGCAACGAGCGACGCGGCCGCCCGCGGCAGCATCGAACGCAGAAAAGGGAATTGAGGCACTTCCATACGCGGCAGCCACCACAATAGCACAGGCCGTCGGCGGGCGGCCACGTCGTTCAGCCCGAGGGGTCCAGGCTCCCGGTCACGGGCTTCGGCGCGGCGACCTTCTGCGCCCAAAGCAGCGCAATTACGGCGCCCTTTATCCGCGGCAGCAGAATCAGGGCGAGTGCGAGAGAGAGCGGCAGCCACAGAAGGGCATGCACCCAGAGGGGTGGCTCGGCACCCCAGCGCTCGACCAGGAGGACCAGCGGCACGACGATGTGGCCGACAGTGAAGATGGTGAAGTAGGCGGGGGCGTCGTCGGCGCGATAGGGTTCGAGCGCCAGCTCGCAGGCCTCGCAATGGCCCTTCATCTTCAAATACGAGCTGAAAAGATGGCCCTTGTTGCATCGCGGGCAACGACCGCGCCAGCCCCTCAGCAGGGCGGTCCAGAAATCGACCGGGGCGTACTCCTCATCCATGATGGATAAGATGCGCTCGGCAACTACTTGCGTCGGCGTGACCCTTTGTCCCGTGACGGGCCGCGATGCGCGACCGGACGCCGCGGCGGCCCGCTGCGCTCCCTGCCGGAGGGTGAGCGGGAATGCCGCGGCGCGGGCTGCCGTTCGACCCGCTCGATCACGTCGACGATCTCGAACAGCAGGCCGCCGGTGGCCGTATCGGCCTCGACGAGTTTCAACTGCAGCCGGTCGCCCAGACCAAAGGTTTCGCCGGTGCGCTCGCCGATCAGGACCTGCCGCCCTTCGTCATGCCGGAAGAACTCCTGGCCGAGGGAGCGGATAGGGATCAGCCCATCGGCGCCTGTGCCTTCGAGCGTGGCGAAGAGGCCGAAGCGGGTCACTCCGTTGACGCGCCCGGGGAAGACGCCCCCGACATGGCCGGCCATGAACGCTGCCACGTAGCGGTCCATGGCGCCGCGTTCGGCGGCGACGGCGCGCCGCTCGCACATGGACAGATGCTCGCCGAACTCGGTGAACCGGCCCTTGTCCTCGGCGGAGAGGCCGCCTTCGCCCAGTCCGTAGGCGGCGATCAGGGCCCGATGCACGATGAGGTCGGGGAAACGCCGGATCGGGGAGGTGAAGTGGGCGTAGCGCGCGAGAGCGAGGCCGAAATGGCCGAGATTGTCGGGGCTGTAGACGGCCTGGCTCTGGCTGCGCAGGACCGTCTGGCTGACCAACTCGGAAACCGGCTTGCCGGCGACCTCATGCAGGACGCGATTGAGGTCGGCCGGGCGGAGCCGCTGACCGGTCGGGACTTTGATGCCGAGCGTGCCGAGGAATTCGCGCAGGGCTTCGAGCTTGGCGAGGTCGGGCTGGTCGTGGACGCGGTAGAGGCAGGGTGCATGGCGCTGTTCCAGAGCCTGGGCCGCCGCCACGTTGGCCAACACCATGAACTCCTCGATCAGCTTGTGGCTGTCGAGGCGTTCGCGCACGCCGATCGTGGCGATATGGCCGTCCTTCCCCAAGGTCACCTGCCGCTCGGGCAGGTCGAGGTCGAGCGCGCCGCGGGCCTCGCGCGCCGCCAGCAGGACGCGGTAGGCGCCGTAGAGGGGCTGCACGACCTCGGCCATGAGCGGCTCGATCTCGGCGTCCGGCGTGCCATCCATCGCGCGCTGCACCCGGTTGTAGGTCAGGCGCGCGGCCGAGCGCATCATGGCGCGATGGAACGTGTGGCGCTTGAGATGGCCCTGGCCGTCGATCCACATCTCCGCCACCAGCACCGGGCGGTCCTCGTGCGGCACCAGCGAGCACCAGTGGTTGGAAAGCTGCTCCGGCAGCATCGGCACGACGCGATCCGGGAAGTAGACCGACGTGCCGCGGCGATAGGCGGCGCGGTCGAGCGGCCGGTCGTGGCGCACGTACCAGGCGACGTCGGCGATGGCCACGAGGATGCGCCAGCCGCCGCGATGTGCGGGATCGGGCTCGGCGAAAACGGCATCGTCGAAGTCGCGCGCGTCCTCCCCGTCGATCGTGACCAGCGGCACCCTGCGCAGGTCGAGACGGTGGCCGAGCGGGGCGGCCTTGGCCTTGTCGGCTTCCGCGAGCGCGGCCTCGGGGAAGTCGACAGGAATGTCGTTGGCGGCGATCGAGATCAGGCTGACCGTGCGCGGATCGCTCATCGGGCCGATGCGCTCGACCACACGCGCCCGCCGTACCAGCGCGCCGCCGGTCTCCTCGATCCAGACGATGTCGCCGGGCAGCGCGCCGTTCCTGTCGTTGGGCCGAACGTCGAACTCGCGGTGCAGCTTGCGGTCGGTCGGCGTGACGAGGCCGAGCCCGTGCCGGCCCTGGGGTTCCTCGTAGAGGCCGAGAATCTTCTTCGGGCCGCTCCCGAGGCGCCGGATGATCCTGGCTTCGTAGGCGTTCTTGCCACGACGCTTCAAGCTGGCCAGCACGCGGTCGCCGACGGCCGGGGCGGGTACGGTGCGCGATGAAGGCGGCACGACCTCGATGCGCGGCGCGGGGCCGTCCTTCTCGTCATCGTGGCGGCGCGGCACGGCCAGCAGGTGGCCGTCATCGTCGACCGACACGATCTCGAGAACGGCGGTCTCGGTCAGGGCCTGCGGGTCACGGAAGGTCTTGGCGCGGTCCGGCGCGATCTCGCCGGTGTCGCGCAGGTCGCGCAGCAGTTCCTTGAGCTCGATGCGTTGGTCGCCCTTCAGCCCGTAGGCCCTGGCGATCTCGCGCTTGCCGACAGGCGTTTCGCTCTCGCGGATGAAGGCCAGCAGTTCGTCGCGAGTCGGGACCTTGCCCTTAGCCATCGGTGCCGGTGCGGGGCGGGGTGTCGTCCGTATTGTCCTTGTCTTTGGCCTTCGCCGCCTTCTTCTTCGCGGCAGGCTTTTTCCTTGCGGCCGCCTTCTTCGCCTTGGGCTTGGCGCCGGCGTCGTTGGCGGCTTCTGGCGCCGTCTTCCTGGCCTTGGCCGCCTTCGGCTTCTTGCCCCCGCCCTTGGCGGCCCGTTCGGCCAGCAGCGCGATCGCCTGGTCGAGCGTCAGTTCCTCCGGCTTGATGTCGCGCGGTACAGTGGCATTCACACCACCGTGCTTCACGTAGGGGCCATAGCGGCCGTCATAGAGTTCGACCGGCGCTTCGTCGGACGGATGCTTGCCGATGCTGCGGATCGGCTTGGCGGCGGCGCGACCGCGCGGGGTCTTCGCCTCGGCGAGCAGGGCCACCGCCCGGTTCATGCCGATGTCGAGCACGCTCTCGTCCGACGGGATCGATTTGTATTTCGGCCCGTGCTTCACGTAGGGGCCGAAACGGCCGACGCCCGCCAGGATGGTTTCGCCATCCTCGGGATGCGGCCCCAGCTCGCGCGGCAGCGAGAGGAGAGCCAGGGCCTTTTCGAGCGTGAGGTCGCCCGGTGTCATGTCGCGCAGCAACGACTGCCGCTTGGGTTTCTCCTTGCCCTCGGGTTCGCCCAGCTGGACGTAGAGACCGTAGGGACCCTTGCGCAGGGTGACCTGCTTCCCAGTTGCCGGGTCGACGCCCAGGATCTTGGGGCCGTCGAGATTCTCGCCGCTCGCCGCATCGGCGTCGGCATCGACGATACCGAGCTTTCGCGTGAAGCGGCATTCCGGATAGTTCGAGCAGCCGATGAAGGCGCCGAACTTGCCGAGCTTCAGGCCGAGCCGGCCGTTGGCGCAGGACGGACAGTCGCGCGGATTCTTGCCGCCATTGTCGTTGGCCGGGAAGAAGTGGGGGCCAAGCTCCTCGTCGAGCTTGTCGAGCACTTCCTTGACCCTGAGTTCCTTGGTCTCGCCGACGGCGGCCGAGAAGGCCTTCCAGAATTCGCGCAGCACCTCGTGCCAGTCGATCTTGCCGCTGGAAATATCGTCCAGCTCTTCCTCGAGATGGGCGGTGAAGCCGTACTCGACATAGCGCGGGAAATAGGTCTGCAGGAACGCGGTGACGATGCGGCCGCGATCCTCGGGAATGAAGCGCTTGCGGTCGAGGCGCACGTAGTTGCGGCGCTGCAGGACCTCGATGATGCTGGCGTAGGTCGAGGGACGGCCGATGCCGAGCTCCTCGAGCTTCTTCACAAGGCTCGCCTCCGAATAACGCGGCGGCGGCTCGGTGAAGTGCTGCTCCGGCACGACTTCGCGCCGCTCCAGCGCCTCGTTCTCGCTGACGTCGGGCAGGATCGCGCCCGATTCTTCGTCGTCGCTCTTGTCGTCCTGGCCCTCGTCGTAGAGGGCGAGGAAGCCGTTGAACTTCACGACCGAACCGGTGGCGCGCAGCTGCACGGTCTTGTCGCCGCTGGCAATGTCGACCGTCACCTGGTCGAGCACGGCGCTCTCCATCTGGCTGGCGACGGTGCGCTTCCAGATCAGCTCGTAGAGCCCGAGCTGGTCCTTATCCAGGTAGGCCGCGACGTCCTGCGGCGTGCGGAAGAGATCCGTCGGCCGGATCGCCTCGTGCGCCTCCTGGGCATTCTTGGCCTTGGACGTGTAGATGCGCGGGCTGGCGGGCACATAGGACGCGCCGTACTTGGTCTCGATCAGGCGGCGGGTCTGGCCGATCGCCTCGGGCGCCAGCTGTACGCCGTCGGTACGCATGTAGGTGATGAGGCCGACCGTCTCACCGCCGATGTCGACGCCTTCGTAGAGGCGCTGGGCGATGCGCATGGCGGTGGCGGCGCCGAGGCCGAGCTTGCGCGAGGCTTCCTGCTGCAGGGTCGAGGTGATGAAGGGCGGCGGCGGATTGCGGCGAACCTGGCGACGGTCGATCGAGGAGACCGCGAAGGCGCGGCGCTCGATCGCATGCTTTGCCTGCTCGGCGCGTTCCTTCGTGTCGAGGTCGAACTTCTCGAGCTTGCGGCCGTCGAGGTGGGTGAGGCGGGCCTTCAGCACCTGCTTCTTGGCCGTGCCGAAATAAGCATCGACCGTCCAGTATTCGCGGCTTTTGAAGACCTCGATCTCGGACTCGCGCTCACAGATCAGCCGCAGCGCCACCGATTGGACGCGACCGGCCGAGCGGCTGCCGGGCAGCTTGCGCCACAGGACGGGGGAGAGGGTAAAGCCCACCAAGTAGTCGAGGGCACGGCGTGCCAGGTAAGCATCGATCAGCGGCTGGTCGAGGTCGCGCGGGTTGGCGACGGCGTCGAGGACCGACTTCTTGGTGATGGCGTTGAAGGTGACGCGCTTCACGTCGACATCCTGCAACGCTTTCTTGCGCTGCAGGACGTCGAGTACATGCCAGGAAATGGCTTCGCCTTCGCGATCCGGGTCGGTCGCGAGGTAGAGCTTGCCGCCCTTGCTGACCGCCTGCGCGATCGCGTCGATGCGCTTCTGGGACTGGGCGTCGACTTCCCAATCCATGGCGAAGTCTTCGTCCGGCCGCACCGAGCCATCCTTGGGTGGAAGGTCACGGACATGACCATACGAGGCCAGCACGGTGTAGCCGGGGCCCAGATACTTCCCAATGGTCTTTGCCTTGGCCGGGGACTCGACGACCAGTACGTCCATCGCCGGTGCATGCTCCAGTTCGACATTCAATACCGGAGCTAAATCACTGATCTAAATCAGAGATACGCGGTTACCCCGGTGCCTCTCCAAGCGGCCCTCCAGCTCGAGAGCCATGAGGACCTCCGCCATGGAGGCGGCGGACACTTGGCACCGGCGCACCAGTTCGTCAACCGCAGTGGGTACAGAGCCCAAGGCCTGCATGATCCGTGCGGAAGCTGTGTCGGCGGGCATTTCGGTCGGTTTTTCAAGATGTTGGGTCGTCGCCTTGGGGCAACCCAGGACGCTTAGAATATCGTTCGCGTCCCGCACCAGAATGGCCCCATCCCGAATGAGGCTGTTGGATCCGGCGTATCTCGGGTCCATTGGCGAGCCCGGCACCACGAACACCTCCCGGCCCTGCTCGGCCGCCCGCTGGGCGGTGATGAGGGAGCCCGACCGGGCAGCCGCCTCGATGACCACAATGCCGGCCGAGAGGCCGCTCACGATCCGGTTGCGGCGCGGGAAGGCGCGGGCGATGGGCGGCGCCCCCAGGGCCACTTCGCTCAGGACCAGGCCGCGCGCGGCGATCGCGTCTTGCAGGGCGGCGTTCTGGGGCGGGTAGACCTGATCGACGCCGCAGGCCAGCACGGCGACCGTCCCGCTGTCGAGGGCAGCGTCGTGAGCGGCCGCATCGATGCCTCGAGCGAGACCCGAAGCGATCACGAAGCCGGCTGCGCCCAGTGTAGCGGCGAGCTCGGCAGCAAACTGGCGCCCGGCCAGCGAGGCCTCGCGGGCGCCCACGATGGCCAGGATCGGCCGACTGAGAAGAGTGGGGTCGCCGAGGACGGACAGGACCGGCGGCGCGTCGGGCAGGGCGGCCAGCGCGGCGGGATAGGATTCGTCACCCACCACCAGGAAGCGTCCGCCGAGGTCGGCGAGCGCCTGCTCTTCGCGCTCGATCGCGGCCTCGGAAACGGTCGCCAAGGTGGCACAGGCTGAGAGGGCCGATCCGAAATGCGCCAGCGCCTCGTGAAAGGTGACGGGGCCGATCCGCGCACTGCGCGCCAGCCTCAGCCGGGCGCGACGCTCCGCCGGCGTGATCTCAGTGTGATGGGGGCCGTCGAACATGGGGCGACGATAGGCGGGCAATCCATGATTGTAAAACAACCAATAGTAGCAATCGGTTTCAGGAGCGGCTGCGCCGGCTGAGCACCGCGCCCATGGCGCCGGCCAGGGCGAGCACGGCGATGAGCGGGCCGAAGCCCTCGAAGCCGGCCGAGCCGATCATGGCGGCCCCCAGGGCGGCGGCCCCGATCCAGCCGACGCTGGCCGAGGTGCCGTTCAGGCCGAGTACGGTGCCGCGCACGTCCTCCGGCACGGAGGCGAGAGAGGCCATGTAGGATGGCCGTCCGAGTGCGTTCAACAGCACGTAGACGAAGCCCACGGCCACCGAAACGGCCGGGCCCGGATGCCAGGTGAACAGGACCAGCGCCGCCACGCCGGACAGCGCCATGGCCACGGCGAAGGTGAGGAGCCGGTCGCGCAGCCGGTCGGCGAGCTGGCCGCCCAGCACCGTGCCGGCGATATTGCCCAGCGCGAACACCGCCAGGGGAAGGGCGAGTTCGATCAGGGTCATGTGATAGGTGACCTGCATGAAGGTGGCAAAGTAGACCACCGCGAGCCCGTAGCAGATGCGTTCGGCGACGCCGGTGCCCAGCAGGCCCAGCACCCGCCTGGAGAGAGCCGTTCGCAGTGAGGGCCGCGTGCCGGCGGCACGCGTGTGGCCGGCACTGCCGCGGCCCACGGTCAGGAACAGGCTGATCACGGCGGTGATCGACAGGCCCGCGACGCAGAGCAGCCAGCCGCGCCAGCCGAAGATCGAGCCGACGGCCGCCGCCATCGGGATGCCGACCACGAGGGTGAGGGATTGGCCGCTCATGACCCAGCCGAGCGCCCGGCCCCGCTGGCTATCCGGCACGCGCGCGGAGACTTCGGCAAAGACGATACCGGTGAAGGCGCCGGCGCAGCCCCCGCCGACGGCCGCCCAGACCGCCACCCAGAAGAACGAGCCTGCCGCGGCCTGCGCCACCAGCGTGAGGGCCAGCGCAAAGGGCGCGGCGATCAGGATCGGCCGGCGGCCGATCACATCCGACATCCAGCCGCCGAGGGCGGAGACGATGCCCCAGGCCGTAGCTGTCAAAGAAACGAGATTGGCGACGAGCGGCATCGCCACATCGAGGTCGTGGGACATCTCCAGCAGGAAAGGGGCGCGCGTGGTCCCGCTCGACGTCGCGGCAAACGACCCCAGGCAGGCGGCGCCGATCAATGCCCAGGGCAGGCCGCGGGACGAGGAAACACTCATGCGCCGCTGCTATGACAGGAATGGCGGCGACCTGCATCGGCCGGATGGATATATGAGCCATGAACTTCTTGCTGCGAAGGAACGAGCGATGACGAGATGGTGGGCGGCAGTCGTTTGCCTGTTGGTCGCGACGTCCGCGGCGGCGCAGGATCGGACGCGCCTCGAAGTCTATTCGACCCTCGAGATCGAGAACCTCAACGACTTCAAGAGGACGTTCGAGGCCGAGAATCCCGACATTGAAATCCAGTGGAATCGTGATTCGACCGGCGTCGTCACGGCGAAGATCCTGGCCGAGCAGGGACAGCGGCGCGCCGACGCGATCTGGGGACTGGCCGTCACATCGATGTTGCTGCTCGACCGGCGTGGCCTGCTGGAGCCCTATGCGCCCAGCAACTTGGCCGCGATCAAGCCCGCCTTTCGCGATCCCGCCAATCCCCCGGCCTGGGTCGGGATGGAAGCCTGGGTCGCGGCGGTGTGCTTCAACACGATCGAGGCGCAAAAGCTGTCGCTGCCGAAGCCGCGATCCTGGTTCGATCTGCTCGACCCGCGCTTCAAGGGCAAGCTGACCATGCCGCATCCCGCTTCGTCGGGGACGGGTTACTTCCATGTCTCGGCCTGGATCCAGATGTTCGGCGAGGCCAAGGCATGGGAGTTCATGGACAGACTCCACGAGAACATCGCGGTCTACGAACATTCCGGCACGAGACCTTGCCGCCAGGCGGCGTCGGGCGAGTTCCCGGTCGGCATTTCCTACGAACTGGCGGCTGCCAGCGCCCGCCAGAAGGGGGCGCCGATCGAAGGGCTCATGATGATGGAAGGCGGCGGCTGGGACATGGATGCCGCCGCCATCCTGCGCGGCACGAAGAAGCCGGAGGCGGCGCGACGCCTCATGGATTTCGCGGCCAGTCGCAAGGCGAACGAACTCTATGCGTCGTTCGTCAGCCAGGTCGCGATCGCGGGCATCGCCAGCACTATTCCCGACTATCCGGCCGGTGTCGCCGAATCGATGATCAGGAACGACTTTGCCTGGGCGTCGGAAAACCGGGCGCGAATCCTCGCGGAATGGACGAAGCGCTACGAGGGCAAGGCGGCCCGCAAGTGATCAGGCCGCCTGCTTCTTCCCCTGCCCGATCTTGGGCTCCGTTCCGTTCAGCAGGCGCGCGATGTTCTCATGGTGGCGGACCCACACGAGCGGAACCAGCAGGGTGAGCAGCATCGCGGCCCGCGGGTCGGTCAGGAACCAGGCGGCGATCGCGGCGATCACCACGCTGAGCAGGGCGGCCAGAGAGGAGTAGCGGAAGGCGGCGGCGAACAGCAGCCAGGCGGCGCAAGCGATCGCGCCGACCGGCCACGACAGGCCCCACATTACCCCGAGCGTCGTGGCGACTCCCTTGCCGCCCTTGAAGCCCAGCCAGACCGGGAACATGTGGCCCAGCACAGCGCCCGCGGCAGCGCCGACGGCTGGGAGCTGACCCACCTGGTCGGCGATCAGCACGGCCACCACGCCCTTCAGGGCATCGAGCAGCAGGGTTGCCGCAGCCAGTCCCTTGCGGCCGGTGCGCAACACGTTGGTGGCGCCGATATTGCCGGATCCGACATTGCGGATGTCGCCCAGTCCGGCCGCGCGCGTCAGCAGCAATCCGAACGGGATGGAGCCCATCAGGTAGCCCATCAGGAACGGGCCAGCCATCAGGATCAGGGTCGAGACCATCGCCGCGTCCTACGGGCTTAGCAGCCTGCAGTTCGTCGAGTCGACATAGGCCGTGGTCGGCGGTCCGATCAGCTCGGTGGTGATCTGCTCGCCGGGCTGGATCGAGACCGGACCATAGTAGGCGTCCTCCAGCGCGCGGCTGCCGTTCATGAAAGTGCAGACCGCTTGCGTATCGATCGCGCGCTGGACGTTGGACTTCAGCACAATGGTGACCTGCCAGTAGCGTGACGGCCCGTAGGTCAGGTTGTTGGCACCGATCGTGACCAGCGGCTGTGGCGTCGCAAAGTTCGGCACCGGACGCGGCCCGCTGCGGCGGGCCTGCGGCTGCGGCTTCGGGCCCATGGCCTCCGGCGGCCGGTAGGTGGACTGGCTCGGGTCGAAGGCGGCGTTGGGATCGTAGGGCGCCGGGCCGGAAGATGCGGGCGCGCCGAGCGGCTGGGGGCTGCCCAGGGTCGCCGTGCCACCGCCGGGTACACCGAGCGGCTGGGGCGTGAGCGGCGCGGAATTGATGGAGGACCCGGTGCTCGGCATCGGTGAAAGAGGCGTGGGCGTCGCCTGCAGCGGCGTCGGCGTCGGGGTGGGCGTCGGGGCAGGCGTCGAGGCGACGGGTGCCGCCGCCGGGGCCTGGACGCCGCCAACCTGGGTCTGCAGGCGATCGTAACAGGACAGTCGCGCCTGGGTCTCGGTGATCTCGCTGCAGATCTGGATATGGCGCGTCAGCGCATCCAGAAGGTCGTCACGCGACCCGCCGCGCTGCTGGGCGTGGGCCGTGCCGGCGAGCGCGACCGTCGCGACGCCGAGAAGAAGTGAGTGCCGGAGCATCATCGGTTCCCCGTTTAAAGACGGAAACGACCATATCAGACCAGATGGCCGTTTGAAGGCATCGGTTAGGCGGCTGTGGCCGCCGCTGCGAAGCTGTCGTCGCGGTAGATCGTCCGGCCGCCGACGATCGTTGCAAGGGCGCGGCCCTGCACCGGGCGCTCGTCGAAGGGCGAGTTCTTGGTCTTGCTCCACAGATCGTCGCGATCGATCTTCCAGGCATAGTCGGCATCGAACAGGACCAGATCGGCCGGCGCGCCCTTTGCGAGCTTGCCGGCCGGCAGACCGAACAGCGACGCCGGCGTGGACGAGAGGAGCTGGAACAGCCGCGGCAGGGTGAGATGACCGCCGTGCACCAGTTCGAGCGAGATCGGCAGCAGGGTTTCGAGCCCGATGCCGCCCGGCTCCGCCTGGGCGAAGGGCACGCGCTTGCTATCCTGGTCCTGCGGCCGGTGATCGGAGACGATGGCGTCGATCGTGCCGTCCTTCAGTCCTTCGACGATCGCCAGCCGGTCCTTCTCGGCACGCAGCGGCGGCACCAGCTTGCCGAAGGTGCGGTAGTCGCCGACGGCGAGATCGTTCAGCGCAAAGTAGGGCGCGGCCGTATCACAGGTGATCTTGAGGCCGCGCGCCTTGGCGGCAGCGATCACCTCGACCGACTCTGCCGTCGAGATCTTGGTGAGATGCATGCGGCCGCCGGTCATCTCGGCCAGCCGGATGTCGCGCTCGACCATCATCACTTCGGCGAGCGGTGGGTTGCCCGAGAGACCAAGGCGAGTCGCCATCGCGCCGCTCGTCATGGTGCCGCCGGACAGCGTCGGCTCCTGCGGCAGGTGGACGATCAACGCATCGAACGTCTTGGCGTAATAGAGAGCGCGACGCATCACCTGGGCACTGCCCACGGCATGGTCGGCATCCGTGAAGGCCACGGCGCCGGCCTCGGCCAGCAGGCCGATCTCGGCCAGTTCCTTCCCTTCGAGGCCCACGGTGAGTGCCCCGTAGGCGTACATGTTGGCGAGCTTGACCTGGCGGGCGCGGCGGGCCACGAACTCGATCAGGGACGCGTCGTCGAACGGCGGCTCGGTGTCGGGCAGCAGCACCATCGAGGTGATGCCGCCGACGGCCGCCGCAGCGCCGGCGCTCTCCAGAGTCTCCTTGTGCTCCTCGCCGGGCTCTCCGGTATGCACGCGCGTATCGACCAGGCCGGGTGCGAGATAGTAGCCGCGGCAGTCGACCGACTGGATGCCGTAGGGCGCGCCGGAGGCGAAGAGATTGGGGCCGAAGTCGGCGATCTTGCCGTCGCTGATCAGGACGGCGCCGCGATACTCGGTGTTGCCGGTCGGGTCGACGATGCGGGCGTTGATATAGGCCGTCGAGCCGGCGTGCGGCGGTGCGAGCTTGTCGATCTTGCCGCTCATGCCCCGTTCCCGATCTGATTACGCTGCCCGCCGATCAAGGCGTCGAGGCAGGCCATGCGCACGGTGACGCCCATCTCGACCTGCTCGTGGATGACGCTGCGGTCGAGATCGTCGGCGACTTCGGAATCGATCTCGACGCCGCGGTTCATCGGGCCGGGATGCATGATCAGCGCGTCGGGCTTGGCGTATTGCAGCTTGGCGCGGTCGAGGCCGAAGAAATGGAAGTATTCGCTGATCGAGGGGACGAACGAGCCTTGCATCCGTTCAGTCTGCAGCCGCAGCATCATGACGATGTCGACGTCCTTCAGGCCGGTTTTCATGTTGTAGTGGACCTCGACACCCATCTTGTCGACGTCGGTCGGCATCAGGGTCGGCGGCCCGACCACGCGCACGCGGGCGCCCATGATCTGCAGAAGGTGGATGTTCGAGCGGGCCACGCGGCTGTGCATGATGTCGCCGCAGATCGCCACCAGGAGACCTTCCAGGCTGCCGCGTCGTCGTCGGATGGTCAGCGCGTCGAGCAGAGCCTGCGTGGGATGCTCGTGCTGGCCGTCACCGGCGTTGATGACGGCGCAGTTGACCTTCTGCGACAGGAGATTGACGGCGCCGGATTCGTGATGGCGCACGACGATGGCGTCGGGCCGCATGGCGTTCAGCGTCATCGCCGTATCGAGCAGGGTTTCGCCCTTGCGCACGGAGGAGGTGGCGACATCCATGTTGATGACGTCGGCCCCCAGCCGCTTGGCGGCGACCTCGAAGCTCGTCCGCGTGCGCGTCGAGTTCTCGAAGAACAGATTCATGATCGTGCGGCCGGCGAGCCTGTCGCGCCGTTTGTCCACGGACCTATTCTGGTCGATGTAGGTTTCAGATAGGTCGAGCAAGCCCGAAATCGTTTCAGGCGAAAGACCTTCGATGCCGAGAAGGTGGGGCAACCTCGGCACGCCCGCGCGTTTGTTTGTCACTAAAGCGCGACGTTAAGCACGTGCGCGCGACCCTCGCAAGAAAGCGTTTTGGTGGATAACCGTCGAGATCAAATTCAGGCGTCCAGGAGGTCCGCGCAGGGACGTACCAAGGCCGGTCCACGCGGTGCAATGAAGTCCGCCCAGATCGCATTGTGATGCTCGATGATCTTCACCGCTGGCAGGTGAGGGCGGTCCGACGCGGTGTGACCATCCGAGGGCACGACCGTCGCGTGACCACGCGCCAGGGCGCTTCGAACGGTGGTGTCGACGCAATAGTCGGTGGCCCAGCCGGTGATTATCAGCCGGTCTATGGCCTGTGCGCGCAGGAATTCCTCGAGCGAGGTCTGCAGGAAGGCGTCACAGGATGTTTTGCGGATGACGGCGTCGGTCGGGCGACGAGCCAGCTCGTCGATCAGTGGCCAGCCGGGCATGTCGGGATGGAAGGGATCTCCCGGCGGGCCGTCGTGCTGGATGAAGACGACGGCGCCACCGCGATTGCGGACGGCGGCGGCGACCCGGTTCAGGCGGCCGACCAGGCCCGCGGCATCGTATTTGGGTGTCGCGTCGACGAACGCGGCCTTCTGCATGTCGATGATGATGAGCGCATCCTTCATGCGACGGCCTCTCACGCTCCCCGTCGCGGACCCGTATATCGGGCGCGCGGACGAATCAACGCGCCATGCGCGGCCTGCTCGATCGCGTGCGCGATCCAGCCGACCGTGCGGCCGAGCAAGAAGAGCGCCAGAGCCGAATCCCTGGGCAGGCTCAGCACGCGTTCCAGGGTGACTGTCGCGAAGTCGACATTCGCCTTGCGGTCGATCTGCTGCTCGACGGCATGCGCGACGCGCTCCGCGAAGGCGAGCTGGGGAGCGCCGGGAGCGAGTTCGCGCATCATGGCGAAGAGGGCGGCGGCCCGAATGTCACCGTCCGGGTAGAGCTGGTGGCCGAAGCCCGGAATGTAGATCCGCTCGCGCACCCGACGCGCCAGCTCGGCTTCGATGTCGACTGCTTCCTCAAGATCGGCGAGCAGGCCTGCCACCCGTCGCGTCTGGCCACCGTGACGCGGGCCGTTGACGGCAACCAGACCAGCCATCGTGGAGGCGTAGAGATTGGCGCCGGTCGACGCCACGACACGGGCGGCGAACGCCGAGGCGTTGAACTCGTGGTCGGCCGAGAGGACGAGCGCGGCCCGGATCAGCGCCGCGTGCTCCGCCGGGACGTTCCAGGCCGCGGCCACCTGCTCGTGGATCGGCCGGTCGGAGAGCGGCTGGCCGGTCACCGCGGCCGCCAGCAGCCGGAGAATACGTGCGCCGGTCTCCAGCATGGCGGGGCGATCCTCGACCCAGCTCGGATGGTCCCAGCGCGCCGCCGCCGGCAACAGTACGAGGCAGGCATCGACCGGTGGCAGTGCCGAGGCGGCCTGCCAGGCGCTGCGTAGCGCCGCCGACATCGGCGGCAGGTTACGGGCGGCGAAGGGCCGGTCGTCGCAATCCCAGAGAAGCTGCGCGACCTGCTCGAGTGAGCTGTTGCGCGCCAGCCGCGCTGCGTCCTGGCCGCGATAGAACAGGCGACCGTTCTCGATCAGCGTGAGTGACGATTCGAGAACGGGCGTGCCGAAGTCCAGCGCATTGGCGGCGATCGATTCCGCCTTTCGGCCGACATCGCGGCGACGCTTGAGCTGGGCGACATCATCGGCCCGGTAGCGCCGCTCGCGCTGCCCGTTGGTGCCTTCGGAGCGCAGCAGGCCGCGGCTCACATAGGCGTACAGCGTGGCGGCGGAGACACCGAGGCGTTGCGCCGCTTCCTTCGAACTGAGCCATTCCGTAGCCATGTCTTATTATGGATTAAATCAGTCAATATTGACAATACATATGCTGGACCGAATGTTGGGCGCGTACCAGCAAGGAGATTGCGATGCTGCAGACACGAGTGGACAGCGGGCTCGACGGCGTAATCGTGGCCGACACGGTGATGAGCGAGGTGGACGGGGAGGCCGGTCGGCTGATCGTCCGCGGACAGGCAATCGAAGACCTCGTCCGGGCGCGCGGATTCGAGGGCGTGGCGGCGCTGCTCTGGGAAGGCTTTGCCGAGGGCGGCGGCGACGAGGCGGCGGTCCAGGCCGGCCTGGCCGCGGCGCGTGTGCGCGCCTTCGCGGACGTCCCGAAACTGCTGAACGCCGCCACAGGGCTCAATCCCGTCGAGGGGCTGAGGGTCGGCCTCGGCATGCTGCCCGATTCGGATCCCCTGCCGCACCACTATCTGGTCTGTGGTGCGCTGCCGGTCTTCCTGGCGGCGCTGCTGCGGGCGGCCGACTCGAAGCCTGCCCTCGCACCAGATCCGACGCTCACGACGGCGCAGGATCTGCTGCGCATGATTCGTGGCCGGCGCGCCGATGCGGCGTTCGAGAAGGGACTCGATACCTATCTCGCCACGGTGACCGATCACGGGTTCAACGCCTCGACCTTCACGGCGAGGGTCGTCGCCTCGACGCGGGCCGGTTTGATTTCCTCTGTGCTGGCCGCGCTCTGCGCTCTCAAGGGTCCGCTGCATGGCGGGGCACCCGGTCCCGTCCTCGACATGTTCGACGAGATCGGGTCGCCGGAGCGGGCCGGGGCGTGGCTGGACGACGCTTTCGCCAAGGGCACGCGCCTGATGGGCTTCGGCCATCGCGTCTACAAGAAGCGCGACCCGAGAGCCGACGTGCTGAAGAACACGGTGGCGACGCTGCCGCAGACTGCAGGTCGTCTGGCCTTTGCGGTGGAGGTCGAGCGCAGCGCCATTTCAGCCTTGCGGAAGCACAAGCCGAAGCAGCGGCTGGACACCAACGTCGAATATTACACCGCGCTCCTGCTGGAGGCGCTCGAGGTGCCCCGCAGCGCCTTCACCGCCCTGTTTGCCGTTGGTCGCGCTGCCGGATGGTGTGCGCACATCTTCGAACAGGAGAAGGGCGGGCGCCTGATCCGGCCGCAATCGACATATGTCGGACCGCGGCCGGCCTGAGCCTCAAACTCGCCGGACCGTTGAGCCGCGCCAGGTGCGGGCCCGCGTGCCGGTGGCATCGAAGACCCAAAGGATCACGTCGGCACCCGCCGGCGTGAAGGTGGCCGTGAAGTAGCGGCGCCAGAAGCTGCCGTCGGCGTGGGTGAACAGCGCCTCCGTGCCGAGCTGGTTCGGCCGCACCGTCAGGCTGGCCGACCGCGGCAGGGCGCGCGCATCGGCCGAACGCAGCATCGCCACCCCGTTCGTCACGGGGCCGAAGAGCATCGTTTCACCGAGTTCGTCGGTCTGCATCGGCCCGCTATCGATCCGTAGCCAGACGCCCGGGCTGCCATCGACGCTGCGCACGGTGAACTGGATCACGAAGGGCCGGCCATCGTCGTATTCCTCGCGCGGCGATGTCGGCGGCGGGACGATGTCCTCCAGCGGGATCGAGCGGTAGAAGCGGGCGGTGCCAGAATAGGTGCCGAGCCAGTCGGCCCACCGAACGTCTTGGGCGTGCGCACAGGGCGCGGCAAGCAGCAGGCCGGAGGCCACCAGTGCGCGCCGCCGCGTGATCATGAGCGCGCGGTCCTAGCCGGCAAGAGCGGGCTGCTCCTCGTAGGTCGCGAAGAAGCGGCGGCCGGATCCCCGCTGGTTCTCGTAGATCGAACCCTGGTGATCGGCCGGCGGCAGGGGCATGCGCACCGGCGCCGGCCGCACGCGCGGCTCGATCGTCGGCTCGCCCAGCACCATGCGGCTGTTGAACTCGTCGAAGTCGGCTACCCCCATCAAAGGCCAAGCATCGGCGGCCGCATATTCATGCAGCAGGAGCCGGCGCTGGCGATTGGAACGGTTGAGCGCGGAGCCGTGCACCAGCCGCGCATGATGGATCGTCATCGAACCGGCAGGGCCCATGAGCGGGACCGCCTTCGCGATGTCGATGCCGGCTGCCTGCGGATCGAACGCGCCGCAGAACCGGCCGTTGGCATGGTGGTCGTGGACAGGGCCGTGATGGCTGCCGGGCACCACCATGAGAGGGCCGTTCGCCTCGTCGCAATCGTCGAGATAGATTCCGGTCGCCAGCACGTCGTCGTTGCTGTGCGGATAGAACGCCCAGTCCTGGTGCCATTCGACCGGCGAACCGTAGCCCGCCGACTTCATGTTGAGCTTGCCGCCGTGCAGACGGATCGACGGTCCAATGAGCTGCGCGAGCAGGGACGTAATTTTGGGGTCGCGTGCGAGCGCGCCGAAGAAGGCGTGGCGCTTGAAGATGGCCGGCTTCAGCCGGCGCACCCTCGGCATGGTGGCGCTGTGGCTGGGCTCCAGATCATAGAGCTCGTCGTTGGCCGAGATGCCACGTGCATCCGCCACCAGGCGATCGGTGAGCGAGCGCAGTTCGGCGAGCTGTTCTCCCGCTATTAGGCGCGGGATCACGAGATAGCCGTCGCGGCGGTAGGTCTCGATTTGATGATCGGTCAGCATGCGGAAAACATAGCACGCGATCGCCGCATCATCGATAATTGCTGGATGACGAGCCGTGCCCTTTTTCCGACCCTTGTCTATCGCGAGTCGCTGGTCGACCGGCGCTGGCGGCGCTTCAACCAGGATCTCGCCGACGAATGCCAGTCGCTCGCCGCTTCGGACGCGGCGGGACAGCGCTGGTCGGCCAAGCATTATCTCGGCGGCTATACCTCCTACGGCTCGCTCGACCGGCTGCACCTCGTTTCCTCGCTGTTCGATCGGCTCCGCCGCCGCATCGATCCCCATGTGAAGACGTTCGCGCGCGACCTCCACTACGATCTTTCCGGCCGCGCATTGGCGATGACCGATTGCTGGGCCAACCTGATGCCGGCCGGCACGGTCCACTCCATGCACATCCACCCGACCTCGTTCGTCAGCGGCACCTATTACGTGTCGGTGCCCAACGGCGCGGGGGCGATCAAGTTCGAGGATCCTCGGCTCGGCTACCAGATGGCGGCACCGCCGCGCCGCGCAGATGCGCCGGAGGCCTATCGCGCCTTCATCAGCGTGGCGGCGCATGACGGCGATCTTGTGCTGTTCGAGAGCTGGTTGCGCCACGAGGTGCCGCCCGCGCACTTTTCCGGCGAACGCATCTCGATTAGCTTCAACTATGCCTGCCCGCCAAGGGCCGGTCGCTGACGGAGCAACGATGCGCTTCCTTGCCCTGGTCCTTCTTCTCCTGGCAGCCGCCGGCATGTCCGCCGCGCGGGCGGCCGACGAGCTGCCGATCTTCGACGCCCACATGCACTACAGCCACGATGCCTGGTCGGTCGTGCCGCCCCGTGAGGTCGTTGAGATCCTGAAGAAGGCGGGTATCAAGCGCGCCATGGTGTCCAGCTCGAACAACGACGGCACCAGGATGCTTCAGGACGTGGCGCCGGGACTGATCGTGCCGGAGCTGCGGCCCTATCGTTCGCGCGGCGAGATATCGACTTGGGCGAAGGATCCGACCCTGATTCCCTATCTCGAGGACCTGCTGTCGAAGCGCAGGTACAGGGCGATCGGCGAGTTCCACATCTACGGCGCCGATGCCGACTTGCCAAACGTGCGGCGCGTGGTGGAGCTCGCGAAACAGTACGGGCTCTTCCTGCACTCGCATTCCGATGCCGACGCCGTGACTAGGCACTTCCAGCAGGACCCGGGTGCCAAGGTCCTGTGGGCGCATTCGGGCTTCGAACGACCGGAGAAGGTGCGCGAGATGCTGCGCCGGTATCCGACCCTGTGGTGCGACCTTGCTTTCCTCACATCGCACGTCTCGAACGGCAAGGTGGCGCCGGGCTGGCGCGATCTCTTCATCGAGTTTCCCGACCGCTTCGTGCTGGGCAGCGACACCTTCACGCCGGAGCGCTGGCACTATGTGATCGAGAATGCCCGCTGGTCGCGGCAGTGGCTTTCGGACCTGCCGCCTGACGTCGCTCGCAAGATCGCTTACGAAAACGGAGACCGGTTGTTCGGGAGCGCGCAATGAAGCTGGCCGTCGCGTTGCTGGGATTTCTTCTCGCGACGCCGGCCTGGGCCGATTGCCCGCTCGACCTTGGCCGCGGGACGGGCTGGGTGATCTATTCCGATCACTATCTGTTGGCGTTCCGTCCCGATCCACTGCGCATCGAGGTTGGTGAGCCGTTCGCGCTGGTCCTCAACGTATGCACCAAGAGCGGCGAGCCGGCCGAGTTGCTGGCCGTCGATGCAAACATGCCCGAGCATCGACATGGCATGAATTACCGGCCCGACATCGTGGCGAAGGGCGACGGCCGTTTCAGGGCCGAGGGCATGCTGTTCCACATGCCCGGCCGCTGGGAGATCACCTTCGACGTGCGCGCAGGCGAGGAAAGCGAGCGCCTGACGCACGACATCATCCTCAAGTGATCCGGTTCCCGCTGCTGCTGTTGTCGCTGCTGGGCCTTTGGGCCGGCGGCGTCTTCGCGCAGCAACTGCTCGACTGGACACCCGAGGAGATCAGGACCGTGGAGAAACACGGCCCGTGGCCGCCATCGCCGGTGCGAGATCCCTCGAACAAGGTGTCGGGTACGCCGGCCGGTATCCTGCTCGGTGAGCATCTCTTCAACGATCCCCGGCTGTCCGGCGATGGCCGCGTGAGCTGCGCCACCTGCCATCAGGCCGGCCGCGAGTGGAGCGACGGCCTCGCGAGGGCGCGCGGGACGGTCGAACTCGACCGCCGTACGCCGTCGCTGTGGAACATCGGCTACCTCCACTGGTTCGGCTGGGACGGAGCAGGCGACTCGCTCTGGGCGCAGAGCATCCGTCCACTGCTCGATCCGCGCGAGATGAACGGCGGCCCCGCGCGCGCCGCCGAACTGTTGCGCGGCGACGCTGCGCTCGCGTGCGGCTACGAAAAGGCGTTCGGCAGCGCGCCCGGCACCGACGACGAGCGGCTGCTGGTCGACACGGCCAAGGCCCTGGCAGCCTTCGAGGCGACGCTGGTCAGTCCGCGCACACCCTTCGATGATTTCCGCGATGCCCTCGTGGCCGGCAATCGCGAAGGGGCATCGCGTTATCCGCTTGCCGCGCAGCGCGGCCTCAAACTTTTCATCGGCGACGCCAATTGCAACCTCTGTCATCTCGGTCCGCGTTTCACGAGCGGCGAGTTCGGCGACATCGGGATTCCGTTCTTCGTACGGCCCGGAGAGGTCGACCCCGGTCGCCTCGGCGGGTTGGGGCGGCTGGCGGCCAGCCCCTTCAACCTGCTCGGCAAGTACAATGACGATGCCACCGGCAACAACACCCGGCGCACGCGGCACGTCCAACGCCAGCATACGAACTTCGGGGAATTTCGTGTGCCCGGCCTGCGCCAGGTGGGCCGCAGCGGCCCCTATATGCACAATGGCAGCCTTGCGACCCTCGAAGACGTTGTAAGGCACTATTCGGAGGTAAGTCCGGATCGCCTCCACAGCGACGGCATCCCGCTGGTGCGGCCGCTCGGCTTGACGGCGGAGCAGAGCGCCGATCTCGTGGCCTTTCTCCGCTCGCTCGACGCCGAGCCATTGGCTCGCCCAAGGCCAGCGCCGCTCTGCCCCTAAGGCGTATTCGACGCCACGACCCAAGGCATAGTCTTCGCCCTACTTGATGAGAAAGCTTTCCAGCTTTTTTCCGCTCTTGAGTGCCGCCGTGAGCCATCTCGGGCGATTGCCACGACCGGCCCATGTTTCTTCGGCATTCTTCGGATTGCGATAAAGGGGCGGCAGCTCTCTTCCCTTGAGGGGATGCGCTTTGCCGCGACGCTCCGAGCCGCCCCTGGTGGGGACAGTTCCACGAAGGTCCGCAATAGCTTCGATCAACTTCATGCGCTGCTTTGAAATACGCGTCTCGATCTCGGCTTCGATCTGCGCCCGCATCACCACCAAGTCATCAAAGGCCATCGACTTGATCTTCATGCTCGCCCTTCCTCATCGTTCATGTAAGTCGCAACTGAAGTACGCGCGAAGCTGCAACAACGCAACATGGTTGCATGGCGCGAAGTATGCGTCCGTAGTGCAGACTTATTCGCTCGGCTGAACTTAGGGTCCGTACTCGCGAGCCTGACAAAGGTCAGCGCAGTCGCGCGATCACGCCTTCCAGAATCCAGGCAGCGGCAGCAGCATCGACGCGCTCGGCGCGCTTGGCGCGCGTCATGTCGTAGTCGTCGATCATGCCGCGCGTCACCGCCGCGGTGCTGAGTCTCTCGTCCTGGAAGACGATGGGAAGACCGGCGAGCGACGGCGCACCATGGTTGTGGATGTTGGTCACGAACTGACGCACGGACTGGCAGCGCGGGCCCTCAGTGCCATCCATGTTGAGAGGCAGGCCGACCACCAGCGCCTTGACGTCGTGCTTGCGCGCGAGTTCGGCGAGGGCGGCGAGATCGGCCGCCAGCTTCGTGCGCTTCAGGGTGGTGAGGGGCGTCGCCAGCATTCTCATCACGTCGGATGTCGCGATGCCGATGGTCTTGCTGCCAAGGTCGAGCGCCATCAAACGGCCGTCGCGCACGAGCAGTGCCTTGAGTTCGGGAAAGTCGATGAGCGGCATTCAGGACGCCTTGGCCTTGAGCCAGGCCTCGGCGTGATCCGCAACGCGCTCCCACCCCGGCTGTCCAAGCACCCAATGTCCCTGGCCGTCAAATTCGGCATAATCGGCGACGTGGGCGAATTGCTTCGCGGTGCGCCGCACGACGCCGGGCGGTACCAGCCTGTCCCTTCCGGCCGCGACGAAGAGCAGGGGCACTGTCACGCGCCGCGGATCGACCGTCGCGGCCTTGGCCCTATCGAGCCAGGGCAAGGCGATCTCGAGCAGTGCACGTCCCGATTCGTGGACGAACGCCGAATGCTCCTTCGCGCCCATGGCGCGATCCGCGGTATTAAAGGTGTAGGAAAGCGCCTCGCCGAGACTCGCCCTGTGGGGCTTTCGCCACCATCCCCAGCGCGCCTGGATCTGGGCGAAGGCCATCACGTTGGACGGCCTGATCGCAAGAGTGCCCGAGGGCGGGGCAGGGGTGAGCAGGACACCGGCCCGTGCCAGGCCTCTGGCACACAACAGCAGCGCCAGCAGCCCGCCCATCGAATGGCCGATCACGACTGGCTTCTCCGGGAGAGCCAGGATCATCTTCTCGAGATCGGCGACATAATCGAGCAAGCTTGTTTTGCCCAGTTCATCGGGAGCTGCTTCCGGCGGCACGTCATGGTGCCTCAGCGAGGGTGCAATCGTTTGCCAGCCGCGCTCATCGAGGACCGGGCGCCAATGATGCCAGACGCCAGATGTTCCCCACATGCCGTGAATCAGGACTGCCAAGCGAGCCATGGCCAAGGTTATAAGGTGTGCAGCGGACCGGGTCGACACGGCCTGACGGAAAGGTGCTCGGACAAGGTGACAGATACTCTTTATGCCCTGCTGGCGATTGCGATCGTCCTCACCGTCGTAAGTGTGCTGGTGCCCCTCGCCGAGCGATTCCGCCTGCCGCACACCGTGCTGCTGGCGATTGCCGGCATGGGCATGGGCTTTCTCGGGTCGTGGATCATCAGCCGTGGCATTCACCTCGGAGTCCTTTCCGACGCTTTCGTCGGCCTCGACAAGCTCGAAGTCGGGACCGAGGTGTTTCTGCCGCTTTTCCTCCCACCGCTGCTGTTCACAGCTGGTCTGACGATCGACGTGCGGCGCCTGATGGACGAGATCCACGCTGTCCTCCTGCTGGCCGTTGTCGCGGTGCTGGTCTGCATCGCCTGTGTTGCAGGCGTGGTGCATTTTGCGACCGGCATCGATATCGTGATCTGCCTCCTGCTGGGTGCTGTCGTCTCGACGACGGATCCGGCGGCGGTCATCGGCATTTTCCGCGACGTTGGCGCCCCCAAGCGGCTGTCGATCCTGGCCGAGGGAGAGTCGCTGCTCAATGACGCGGTGGCGATCGCGGCCTTCGGCCTTTTCATGGGCATTCTGGTGGCGCGCGCATCTGGCGATTCCGCCATGCCCGCGGATCCAACGGCGGCCGTGGGCGTGTTCCTGCGCGAGTTCGTCGGCGGTCTGGTGCTGGGCTTTGCCATGGCGCGGGTGGCCATCATGATCCTGCCGCGGTTGGGCGAGTCCGACGCCGCGATTGCCTCGGTCACGGTAAGTCTCACCTATCTCTGCTTCATCATCGCCGACCGTTATATCCACGTTTCCGGCGTCGTCTCGGTCGTCATGGCCGCGCTCACCGTGGCGGCCTACGGGCCGACGCATCTCCATCCGCGGCAATGGACGGCGCTGCGCCAGGTCTGGGCCCAGCTCGAATTCTGGGCGAACTGCCTCATCTTCGTGTTGGCTTCGATGCTGGCGGCCGACGTATTGCTGAAGATCACTTGGCTCTATGCTTGGGGCGTCGCGGCCGTCGCGGTTGGCGCCTTCTCGGCGCGAGCGCTGGTCGTATTCGGCATGCTGCCGGTCCTCGAAACCTTCAAGCTCGTCCAGCCGGTGAACCGCCGCTACAAGGCAATCCTGGTATGGGGTGGCCTGCGTGGCGCGGTGACGATCGTGCTGGCCATGGTCGCCGCGGGCAACGAGCGGCTCCCCGAGGCCACCCGCGACTTCATCGCCATTTCAGCCGTCCTGTTCGTGCTCTTCACCCTGTTCGTGAATGCAACGACCCTCGGGCTCGTGATGCATCTGTTCGGCCTCGACAAGCTCAGCCGCCTCGAACTGGCCTTGCGCGACCGGGTGCTTGCCCTCTCGCGCATCAATGTCGAGCGGCATCTCCGGCAGATCATCCGCCAGCACAATGAACGCACCGACGGGTTCGCCGTCGATCCGGCCTCGGCAGGCGATCCTGCCGTCGAGCCGGTGCCGCCGGACCTGGCGCTGGATCTCGAGGAGCGCGTCAAGATCGGCCTGGTGACACTCTGCACACGCGAGAAGGAACTCTATCTGGACCAGTTCCAGCAGCAGATCCTGTCACGCCGCATGGTGGCCATCCTGGCGGCAAGTGCGGACCGCTTGATCGACACGGTCCGCGACAAGGGGGTTCAGGGCTACGAGGAGTGGCTCGAGGAGATTTCGAAGCCCAACTACGGCTTCCGCGTCGCGCTCTGGCTGCATCGGCGCTTCGGCTTCGAGCGTATGCTGACCGACCGGCTGGCCGACCGTTTCGAGATCCTGATGGTGTCGCTCAGCGTGTTGAGTGAGCTCGCTGTGTTCAACGCGAACTCGATCGCCGACCTCCTGGAACACGACGCCGAGGAGCGCCTCGCTAGCCTGATAAGTACCCGTCAACTGGGCGTGGAGGGCGCGCTCCGGGCGCTCTCGCTGCAGTATCCCGGTTACTCGGAGTCGGTGCAGCAGCGACAGCTCGAGCGGGCCGCGATTCGTTTCGAGGCGGCAGAGTATGTCCGCCGGCTGCACGAGGGCATCATCAGCAGAGAAGTCTACAACGATCTCCGGGATCAACTCGCCGAACGGCGCGGCGCCGTGAGCCAGCGCCCGCCGCTCGACCTTGGCCTCGAACTGCAGGCCATGATCGGTCGCGTGTCGCTGTTCGCGGCGCTCGACCGGGAGACCATCGTTCAGGTCGGCAAGCGCCTTCGCGCCCTGGTTGCCTTCCCGGGTGAGAAGATCATTCGGGTCGGCGGACCGTCCGATGCCATGTACTTCGTCGCCGCGGGCGAGGTGGTCGTGCACGTGCGCAACCTCCAGGTGACGCTGAAGGAGGGTGATTTCTTCGGCGAGATGGGGCTTCTTACGTCGCAGCCGCGAAATGCCGACGTCATCGCCAACGGCTACTGCCATCTGCTCGTCCTCGAAAAACGGGACTTCAACAAGATCCTCGCGCGCCGGCCCGACGTGCGTCAGGAAGTTGAAGCGGTCGCGGCCCGCCGCATCGCGGAGAACGAAGCCAAGGCGGCGTCCTAGTCGGTTCGTCCTGGTCGGTTGCTCCTGCAGGGCAAACCGGCTACCAACCGCGAATACTGCTTTGTTTCCGGGCGTTTTGGAGTGCTGGAATGTCGCTCGACAAGGAGACCGTGGCGCGCATCGCGCGGCTGGCCCGTCTGAAGGTTCCTGAGGAGGAGTTGGCGCCGCTGGCCGGCGAGCTTTCGGGCATTTTTGCCTGGATCGAGCAGTTGAACGAAGTCGACACCAACAATGTCGAGCCGATGTCGTCGGTGTCCGACGTCACGCTTCCGATGCGCGCCGACAAGGTCACCGACGGCGGTATCGCCGCCAGGGTGCTGGCCAACGCGCCGGGTGGCGCGGTGTATATCGACCCCGCCGACAAGAATGCCGGTGGCTTCTTTAGCGTGCCGAAGGTGGTGGAGTAGACGATGGCGGCTCTTACCGATCTCACCATCGCCCAGCTCACGTCGGCACTGGCCAAAAAGGAAGCGAGCGCCGTCGAGGTGGCCGACGCGCACCTCGCGAAGCTCGACGAGCATCGCACGCTCAACGCCTTCATCACCGAGACGCCTGACAAGGCGCGCGAGATGGCCAGAGCCTCCGACGCGCGCTTGGCGAAGGGTGAGGCCGGCCTGCTCGAGGGCGTGCCGCTCGCGATCAAGGATCTGTTCTGCACGGAGGGTGTCCAGACGACAGCCGCATCGAAGATCCTCGAGGGGTTCGTGCCGCAATACGAGAGCACGGTGACGGCAAACCTTTGGAGGTCGGGTGCGGTGATGGTCGGCAAGACCAACCTCGACGAGTTCGCCATGGGCTCCTCGAACATGACCAGCCATTTCGGTGGCGTCGAGAATCCATGGAAGCGCCGGGGCGACAACCGCAAGCTGGTGCCGGGCGGCTCCTCCGGTGGCTCAGCGGCGGCCGTCGCCGCCTACATGGTGCCCGGCAGCACGGGAACGGATACCGGCGGCTCGATCCGCCAGCCGGCGGCTTTCTGCGGTATCGTCGGGCTGAAGCCCACCTATGGCCGCTGCTCGCGCTGGGGCGTCGTAGCCTTCGCGAGCTCGCTCGACCAGCCCGGGCCTTTCGCCCGCACGGTCGAGGATACGGCGCTGCTGCTGCGAGTCATGTCGGGCCACGATCCGAAGGATTCGACGTCGGCGCCGCTGCCGGTGCCGGATTTCACTGCCGCGGCGCGCAATCCCGACATCCGGGGCATGAAAGTAGGCATCCCCAAGGAGTATCGGGTCGACGGCACGTCCGAGGAGATCGTGACACTGTGGTCCAAAGGTATGGAGATGCTGAAGGCGGCCGGCGCCGAGCCGGTAGAGGTCTCGCTGCCGCACACCAAGTACGCGCTGCCGGCCTATTACATCGTGGCGCCGGCGGAATGCTCGTCCAACCTGGCGCGCTATGATGGTGTGCGCTTCGGCCTTCGCGTGCCGGGCAAGGACCTGACCGAGCTGTACGAGAACACCCGCGGCGCAGGCTTCGGCAAGGAAACCCGCCGACGCATCCTGATCGGCACCTACGTGCTCTCGGCCGGCTACTACGACGCCTACTACAAGAAGGCACAGCAGATCCGGGCGCTGATCGCGCGCGATTTCAAGCAGGCGTTCGAGACGTGCGACGTGTTGCTGACGCCGACCGCGCCGACGGCCGCCTTCGCGGCGGGCGACAAGATGGATGATCCGGTGACCATGTACCTCAACGACATGTTCACGATTCCGGCGTCGATGGCCGGCCTCCCAGGCATCTCGGTGCCAGTGAGTCTCGACAAGGACGGGCTGCCGCTCGGCCTGCAGCTCATCGGCCGTTCCTTCGACGAAGAGACGCTGTTGCGCGCCGCCGCGGCGTTGGAGAAGGCGGCCGCGTTCGGCGGTCGCGCGGCGGGGTACTGATGCCCACCGTTTTGCGTCGTCTCGCGAAATGATGCGCTCGTCCTGCAGTTCGGCCAGAAGCTGCCCAGGAGACGCATCCATCCCGAAGGCGTAAAATTCCGGCAACCCCGGGAGTAAACGAACATGGCGGACTTCGATCTCGTAGTGCGTGGCGGCAACCTTGCGGACGGCACGGGCGCGGCGATTCGTGAAGCCGACGTCGCGATGAAGGACGGCAGGATCGCCGCTGTCGGCAAGGTCAGCGGACAGGGCCGGGAAGAGATCGACGCAAAGGGCATGCTCATCACGCCCGGCTTCGTCGACATCCATACTCACTATGACGGCCAGGCCACCTGGGATTCCTACCTGCAGCCCTCGAGCTGGCACGGCGTCACCACGGCCGTGATGGGCAATTGCGGCGTGGGCTTTGCGCCGGTGAAGATCGAGGATCGGCAGCGCCTGATCGAGCTGATGGAAGGTGTCGAGGACATTCCCGGCGCTGCGCTCGACGAGGGCCTCAACTGGTCGTGGGAATCGTTCGGCCAGTATCTCGATGCGCTCGATGCCAAGCCCCGCGACATGGATCTGGGTGCCCAGCTGCCGCATGGCGCGCTGCGCGTCTTCGTGATGGGCGAGCGTGCCGCTCGACTGGAGGAAGCGACGTCGGAGGAGGTGGCGCAGATGCGCGCGCTGACGGCGCAGGCGATGCGCGACGGCGCACTGGGCTTCTCGACCTCGCGCACGCTAAACCATCGCACGGTGAAGGGCGATCCGACGCCGTCGCTGCGCGCCTCCGAGGCGGAACTGCTCGGCATCGCGCTCGGCATGAAGGATGCGGGCCGCGGCGTCATCGAGTTCATCTCCGACTTCAACACGCCCAACCCGGAGAGCGAGTTCGAGATGCTGGACCGGCTGCTGACGGCATCCGGCCGGCCCTTCTCCGTGTCGCTGGCGCAGCGACATTCGCGGCCCGACGGCTGGCGCCGCCTGCTCGGCCTGGTCGAGGGGCTGGTCGCCAAGGGCCACAGTGCCAAGGCGCAGGTGGCGCCGCGGCCGATCGGGGTGCTGCAGGGCTTGCAGGCGAGCCGCATCCCGTTCTCGATGTGCGCCGCCTACAAGGAGATCCAGAACAAGTCGGTCGAGGAGCGGCTGGCGATCATGCGCGATCCGGCCTTCCGCGCCCGCATCCTGAAGGAGAGCCACGAGCCGCTGCGTTCGGAGATGGCGCAGCGCCTCACC
Organism: Reyranella sp.; assembly: GCF_004297265.1. GTDB lineage: Bacteria > Pseudomonadota > Alphaproteobacteria > Reyranellales > Reyranellaceae > Reyranella. Next base: position 39,438 of record NZ_SCUT01000030.1, on the reverse strand, counting down.
GACTTCGATCGGATGTTCCCGCTGGGAGATCCGCCCAACTACGAGCCGCCGCAGGAGACCTCGTTCGGTGCCCGCGCCGCGCGCGAGGGCCGCGATCCGCGCGAACTGATCTACGACTATCTGATCGAGGGCGAGGGCAGAAACTTCATCTTCGCGCCGTTCGCCAACTACGCCGCCTACAATCTCGACTGCTGCAGCGAGATGATGCAGAGCCCGCACACGCTGATCGGCCTCGGCGACGGCGGCGCGCATGTCGGCCTGATCTCCGACGGCTCCTATCCGACCTACCTGCTGCAGCACTGGGGCCGCGACCGCAAGCAGGGCCGGCTCGACGTATCGTGGCTGGTGAAGCGTCATACGCAGGACAATGCCAAGGCCGTCGGCCTCGGCGATCGCGGCGTCGTGGCGGTCGGCAAGAAGGCCGATCTCAACGTCATCGACTTCGACAGGCTGCGTGTCGAGGCTCCCATCATGAAGTGGGACCTGCCGGCGGGTGGCAAGCGCCTGCTGCAGCGGGCAACCGGCTACCGCGCGACCGTCGTGTCGGGGCAGGTCACGTATCGTGACGGCGAGGCGACCGGCACGCTGCCCGGCCGCTTGGTCCGCGGCGCGCGAGCCTAGAGAAGGACGGATACCTCCCCATTCAAATGGGGAGGTGCCCCGCAGGGGCGGAGGGGTCATGACCCCATCGCCCTCGTAAGACGAGGGCACTTCCCCCGTTGACGGGGGAAGCAAGGCTCGATCGTCGAGGGTGACTAGTCCCCCTTGATGTCGTTGTCCTTGATGACCTTGAACCAGCGCTCCTGTTCGCTCTTCTGGTAGGCGGCGAACTCCTCGGGCGAGGTCGTCAGGATCTCCATGTTGAACTGGTCGACGAACTTCTGCGTCACGTCGGGCGCCAGGACCGCCTTCTTGATCTCCGCATGCATGCGGTCGACGATCGGGCGCGGGGTGCCGGCCGGCGCGTAGACGCCCCACCAGGAGTAGGAGGGGAAGCTCTTCACACCCTGCTCGATGAGGGTGGATGTATCGGGCAACGCCGGCGTGCGCTTCTCACCGGTGACGGCCAGCGCGCGCACCTTGTTGGCGCGAACGTGCGGGCTGAAGGAGGTCAGGCTGCCGATGGCGACGTCGGTGACGCCCGCCAGGATGTCCTGGTTGAGCGGCCCGCCGCCCTTGTAGGGAATCAGGTTGAGGTCGACGCCATTCTCTTTCTTGATCAGTGTCATCAGCACAAGCGCCTGGCTGGCGCCGAGCACACCGACATTGACCTTGCCCGGCCGCGCCTTGGCGTCGGTGATGACCTCGGCGAAGGTCTTGTAGGGCCGGTCGGGATGCGCGCAGATCGCCTGCGGCGTGCGGCCGATCAGCATGACGTTGAAGAGTTCGGAATCCTTGTAGGGCAGGCCGGTCGCAAAGGCAGGGTTCAGGATGTGGCTGTCGAAGGTCAGCATCCAGGTCTGGCCGTCGGGGGCCGCCTTGGCGGCGATCGCCGAGCCGACCGCCCCGGTGCCGCCCGGCTTGTTGTCGACGAGGATGTTCCAGCCCGTATTCTCGATCATCTTGGCCTGGATGATGCGCGCCACCGGGTCGGTCGAGCCGCCGGGCGGGAAGGGTACGATGATCTTGAGGGCCCCCTTGGGCCAGTCGGCCGCACCCTGGGCACGAGCGAGGCCGGGTGCGCCCAGCGCCGCGGCGGCAGTGCCGACGAGCAGCGTACGGCGATTGAAGGTCGTCATCTAGAATCCTCCCTGCGGATACGTCTTGTTTTGGGCGGCGCCGACGGCGACCGCCCCTTATCCACGCTTTTACTTCAGCATCTTCCGCATCGGAAAGCCCGATGTTGTGCCGAAATTGTGGCGCGCTGGACCTGTTTCCGCATAGCCGTTCGCGAGATAGAAGCTCCGCGCCGTTGCCGTGCTTGTCAGCGTGCAGATCGTATTGCCGCGTTCGGCTGCGCGCCTTTCCAGTTCGGCGAGGAGGGTCCGACTGATGCCGCGGAAACGGGCGTCGGGTGAGACATAGTTCAGGGTGATCTCACCGCGGTCGGTGACGGCGCCGACGGCGAGCACCGCTCCGTCCTCCACGGCGACCATGAGGGAATTGCCCGGCTGGGTGAGCCATCCCTTGAAGGCATCGGGATGCTTGTTGGCGAGCCAGCGGGCCAGGATTTCGGCCTTGCCCTGGTGGTCGGCGAAGCAGAGTTCGCGGATGGACCGCTGCATGACCTCGCAGCCCTGAGCCGCATCGGCCTCCGCCGCCTCGCGTATTTCAATCGTCACTGGCGGTCGGAGACACATAGGAGATTGCCGTCCGGATCCTTGTCTTTGCAACGCACCAGCCCTGCACCTTCGATGAGTTTCGACATCCTAGCACCTCGGCGGATCAGTTCCTGGCGCGCGGGGGCCCCAATTCCGGGACAGCAGGGCACGGATCGATTTTTTTGCCAAGCTGGGCGGCATTGGCTATTTACCGGTCATGTCGCTCATCAAAGGTGAAACCGGCGAGTGGGAGATCGTCCTGGGGTTGGAAGTCCATGCCCAGGTGATCTCCGACGCCAAGCTCTTCTCCGGCGCGCCGACGACGTTCGGGGCCGACCCCAACACCCAGGTGTCGCTGGTCGATGCCGCCATGCCCGGCATGCTGCCCGTGATCAACGAGCGCTGCGTGGAGCAGGCGATCCGGACCGGCCTCGGTCTCAACGCGAAGATCAACCTGCGCTCCATCTTCGACCGGAAGAATTACTTCTATCAGGACCTGCCGCAAGGCTACCAGATCTCCCAGTACAAGGATCCGATCGTGGGAGAGGGTGCGGTCGAGATCGATCTGCCGGACGGCAAGACGCGCACCATCGGCATCGAGCGGCTGCATCTGGAGCAGGATGCGGGCAAGAGCCTGCACGACCAGCATCCCAGCCAGACCTATGTCGACCTGAATCGCTCGGGGGTGGCACTGATGGAGATCGTCAGCAAGCCCGACATGCGCTCCGCCGACGAGGCAGCGGCGTATCTCACCAAGCTACGCTCGATCGTGCGCTATCTCGGCACCTGCGACGGCAACATGGACGAGGGCTCCATGCGCTGTGACGTCAACGTGTCGGTGCGCAGGCCAGGCGGCGAGCTGGGCACGCGCTGCGAGATCAAGAACGTGAACTCGATCCGCTTCGTGAAGCAGGCGATCGAGTACGAGGCGCGCCGCCAGGTCGAGGTGATCGAAGGTGGCGGCAAGATCAAGCAGGAAACCCGGAACTTCGATCCGGGGCGCGGCGAGACGCGTTCGTCGCGTTCGAAGGAAGATGCGCAGGACTATCGCTACTTCCCCGATCCCGACCTGCTGCCGCTGATCTTCACGCAGGATTATGTCGACCAGATCCGCGCGACCCTGCCGGAGCTGCCGGATGCGCGGAAGAACCGCTACATCAAGGATTTCGGCCTCTCACCCTATGATGCGGGCGTGCTGACGGCCGAGAAGGCGACGGCCGAGTTCTTCGAAGCCGTCGCCAAGGGGCGCGACGCCAAGCAGGCGGCCAACCTGGTGACTGGCGATTTCTTCGCCATGCTGAACCGGCGCGGCGCCACCTTCGAGACCTCGCCGATCAGCGCCGCCAACCTCGGCAAGCTGCTCGACCTGCAGGCCGACGGCACGATCTCAGGCCGCATCGCCAAGGATCTGTTCGCCGCCATGGAGGAGACGGGCAAGGATCCGGCCGTCCTGGTCGAGGAACGCGGCCTGAAGCAGGTGACGGATACCGGCGCCATCGAGGCCGCCATCAAGGCGGTGATCGACGCCAATCCGGGACAGGTCACCGCTTACAAGGCCAAGCCCACGCTGTTCGGCTGGTTCGTCGGCCAGGTGATGAAGTCGACCGGCGGCAAGGCCAACCCGAAGGTCGTGAACGAGCTGCTGAAGAAAGCGCTCGACGCCTGACCATGACCGTCAAGCTCTACGCCATGACCTGTGGCCGGTTGGTCGGCCGCCTCAAGGACATGATCGAGGGCGAGGACGGGCAGGTTGCGCTGCCCATTCCATCCTACCTGATCGAACATCCCAAGGGCCGGGCGGTGTTCGACACCGGCATGCACCCGCAATGCCGCACCGACGCGGCCGGCCGCATGGGCGCGCAGGTCGCGCGGATCTTCGGCTTCGAGCAGTACGGTCCCGAGGATGATATCAAGTCACGGCTGGAATCGATCGACCGCGATCCAGGCAAGGTCGACTTCATCGTGAACAGCCACCTGCATTTCGACCACGCCGGAGGCAACGAGCTGGTGCCCAATGCGACGATGGTCGTGCAGAAGCGCGAATGGGAAGCGGCGCAGGATCCGGAGACAGCCGCCAAGGTCGGCTTCTTTCGCGCCGACTTCGACCATGGCCATAAGGTGAAGCAAGTCGAGGGCGAGCACGACCTCTTCGGCGACGGCTCCGTGGTCTGCATCCCGACCTACGGCCACACGCCGGGCCATCAGTCGCTGAAGGTTCGCACCGAAGCAGGCGAGATCGTGATCACCGGCGATGCCTGCTACTTCTGCCGGACCCTGCGCGAGCGCCGCCTGCCGCGCTTCGTCTACGATCGCGACCAGATGCTGGCCTCGCTCGACCGCCTCGAAGTGCTGGAGAGAGGCGGCGCGCGCCTGTTCTTCGGGCATGATCCCGAGTTCTGGAAGGACGTGCCCCAGGCGCCGGTTCCGGCGTTCTGAAGCACGTCCAAGACCTCAACCGTCGATCGGCAGGCCCAGCGCCACGCGACCGGCCAGCTTCTGCTGCGGGCCATCCTGCAGCGGATGGAAGCGCGCGGCCTGGATGTCGCGGAACAGACGCTCCAGGCCGGTGCTGCGGAAGTAGCCCTCGCCACCGGCCGCGATCATCGCCAGCTCGACCGTCTTGATCGCGCTGCGGGCAACCAGCGCTCGATGCATAAAGATCGTGTTCGTGGTCTCCGCGCCCGGAGGCGAGGTCTCGGCAAAGGCGATCATGCTCCGGTGCGCGATGCGCGTGGCGGTCAGCTCCGTGTCCATACGACCCACGGCGTCGACGACATCTGCGGAACGCTTGCGGCTGGCCATCGTGAGGGCGATGTCTCGCGCCGCCTCGGCGATGCCGGTGTAGACCGCGTAGATCAGCGGGAACGCGACCATCGAGATCAGATGGAACGAGGGATGCCAGAGGCCGCTGGGGCGGCGCGCGGCGATCGCGGCATCCGCCACAAACACCTCGTCGAGCTTCACGCTGTGCGAGGCGGTACCACGCATGCCGAGCGTATCCCAGTTCTCGACGATGGAGATGCCGGTGCTCCTTACCGGAATGCCGAACTGCAAGGCCGTCGGGCCGTCCGCCGTTTCCTCGACCGCGCCGGTCATGAAGAGGTCGGCCGAGGGAGCGCCGCTGGCGAAGATCTTCCGGCCGTTGACCTTGTAGCCGCCATCGACCTTTTCCGCGGTACCGGAGCCCGTGAGCCAGTCCGAACCGCCGGATGAAAGGAGCTGGAGGCGCTCTGCGGCGACGCGCTTCAGCAGGCCATCGACCGGAGCTTTCTGGTTGTGCCAGCGCCAGGTTGCGGCCGCGACGGTATGGGTATGCATGGCCAGTACCAGGGCGGTGGCGCTGCAATGATGCGCAACTGTGCGAAGCATGGCCGCCAGTTCCAGACGCGAAAGGCCGCCGCCGCCGAGTTCCAGCGGGACTGCCAGCTCTAGAAACCCATGCTCCCGAAGCAGGGCAATATTGGCGCCGACATAGCGTTTCTCCGCGTCGCAAGCGCGGCCTTCCTCGGCGATCCGGGGTGCGATTTTCACAAGCTCGTTTGTCCAATTCATCGGGGCGAGCTTGTGCAAAGTCTGTACGGACATTTTTGCCTCCTTCACAATTCGACGAGGCGATGTATCTTCCTTGCGGGAAAATCACACAATGTCTGCAACGCCGCCTTCCTTTGCCGAGACGCCGGCCGCAGTGGTGCTGGCCGACATGTTGCGCGCGGTAAGGCTGACGGGCGCCATCTTCCTCAAGGCGAGCTTCACCGAGCCATTCGGCGTCCTGTCGCCGCAGCGCTACGATGCGTCGATTCCGATGGCGCATCTGCGTCACGTCAGCGTCTTTCATCTGATCGCGTCCGGCGGTTGCATGATCGAGACGGCCGGTGGCGAGCGCCGGGCACTCGAGGCCGGCGACCTTGTGCTGTTACCCTACGCTGCCGAGCACAAGCTGTGGCGCGGCGACTCGCCGAAACTCGTGCCGGCGTCAACCATCGTCACGCGCGATCCGAAGGAGGGCGTATGGACGTTCAGCCATGGCGGCGGCGGCACAGAGACACGTTTCGTCTGCGGCTTCATCGAATCGGCCGAGATGATGTTCTCGCCCATGTTCCGGTCGCTACCGGAAGTGCTGATCGAACGGGCCCACGATGACGCGATCGGCTCGGGCATCGCCTCCGTCATCTCCGATCTGCTGGCCAGGGTCGAATTGCTCGACCGCGGCGCGGAGCTTGCGCTCGGACGGATGATGGAAATGCTGTTCGTCGAGATGCTGCGTCGTCATGTCGAACGGCTGCCGGCCGGCAGCAAGGGCTTGCTGGGCGCACTGAACGATCCCGTGGTCGGGCGGGCGCTGCAGCTCCTCCACGGTGCGCCGGCGCGGGACTGGACGGCGGAAATCCTGGCGCGCGAGGCAGGATCGTCACGCACCGTGCTCGGCGAGCGCTTCAATCAGCTGCTCGGCAAGCCGCCGATCGAGTATCTCACGGGGTGGCGCATTCAGCTCGCGGCCGATCGGCTGCGCAACAGCCAGGACGGCATCGCCCGAATCGCCAGCGACATCGGCTACGAGTCCGAGGCGGCCTTCAATCGTGCGTTCAAGCGCGAGACCGGGATGACGCCGGGCCGCTGGCGGAGAGGCGGCGGCGACAGCCCCCGGCACATGCCGTTGCAGTTCAAATCGCCGCTGATTCCCCCGAGCGCCTGAATACCCGCGTCAGTTTTGCGGGATGAACTCGATCATCAGGCCGCCGGTTTGCTCCGGCGCGACCAGGACCCGATCACCCTCGGCCAGGGCGAAGGGCACGTTGTTGGCGCTGAGCAGGCCCTGAAGCGGACGCGCGCGCTCGATGGCGATGGCGGCGCCGATGACCGCCGGCAGCTCGCTCGGTGGCATCATCTCGAGCGCCTTGTATTCGAGCTGGAAGGCGAGCGGGGACCAGATCAGCAGCTCGACCGAACCCGCCTTCACGACGGTACAGCCGTCGAAGATCTCCTCGACCGTGGCGCCCCAGGCGGCCTTCAGCGCCTTGGCTGTCTCCTTTGGCGTCTCGGCGATGGCATGAACGGCCATCATGCCCAGCGCGCCATTGGGATGTACGATCCATTCCGGCTCCATGAAGGCGTCCGGCGTCTCGTGCTTCACCGGGAACCAGGGCAGGGGGCCTGCGCTCTCGCCCACCACGACGCCGGCATCGACCTCGAAGCCGTCCTCGGTTTCCCAGGCATGCGTGCGCTCCTCTCCCTCGAGCTCCGCCACGTTCAGTGCGAGTGAAACCTGCGCCGGATCGTCCTGCAGCAGCTCGATATAGTTCGGGATGTCGTCGCGATCCGGTTGGAAGCAGATGCAACGCGGCTCGACGCCTTCGGGCGTGAGATTGAAGCCCAGCCGGCCCAGCCGGTTGGCGATATCCGCCGGATCGGAAGCGGTCACGGAAAGATGGTCGATGTCGCGTGCTGAAATTTTCATGCCCGCTCATATAGGCTTACCCCCACCTCGCTCAAGTGCGATGCTGCGGGGCCTGAATCACTGGAGGAATGGATTTATGTCCAAGATGACGCTTTACGGCATTTGGCTGAGCGGCCCGACCTACAAGGTGGGACTTGCCCTCTCGCTGATGGGGCAGCCCTTCGCCTACAAGCATGTTGACCTGCGGGCTGGGGCGCACAAGCAGCCGGACTACCTCGCCATCAACCGCTTCGGGCAGGTGCCGGCACTGGTCGACGGCGACCTCAAGCTCTGCCAGTCGGGCTCGATCCTGCTCTATCTCGCCGACAAGTTCGGCAAGATGGGCGGCAAGACGCCGGAGGAGAAGGCGCGCGTGCGCGAGTGGCTGTTCTGGGAGTTCGACCGACTGGCGTCCAACATCTATCGCCCGCGCGCGATCAAGCGCGGCTTCATGAAGGCCGACGACAACGTCCATCAGATGTACGTGAACCAGGCGACCGATGCGCTCAAGGTGCTCGAGACGGCGTTGGCCAAGTCGGACTTCCTGGTCGGTAGCGAGGTGACCATCGCCGATGTCGCGGTCTATGGCGACGTGGCCTACGCCGAAGAGGGTGCGATCGATCTCACCCCCTATCCCAGCGTGAAGGCGTGGATGGCCCGGGTCGAAGAGCTTCCTGGCTTCAAGAAGTACGAGGACGTCCTGCCCAAGCAGGACGCCGCCTAGGGCAGAACGGCTTCGTGCATCTCCGCCCAGCTTGCCTCGACCGCGGCGCGGTCGAGGTCCCGGGTGATGAACACCAGCCGGGACCGGTGGTCTTCGTCGGGCCAGGCGGTGAGCAGAGTGGGGGGATGAAAGGTGCGGTGAACGCCGTGGATCACCAGGGGCCGGCTTTCTCCGACGACGTCTAGCACACCCTTCACGCGCAGTAGCCTGTCCCCCCAGGCGGCGCGCACGGCCATCAGCCAGCGATTGAAGAGGTCCCAGTCGAGCGGCGCCTCGAAGGTGAGGCAGAACGAGGCGATGTGTGCATTGTGCCGTGAGCGGTCGTGATGATCGCGGTGCACGTGGTCGTGAGCTTCGGGATTGAGCCATGCCTGCACCTTGTCGCTCTTGCCCGACGGATCGAAAGGGCCCGAGTCGAACAGCAGGGCCGGGTCGATGTCTCCCTGGACGATCTCGTAGAGCGATGCGCCTGGGTTCAGCTCGCCCAGGCGCGCGCGTAATCCGGCGCTGGCGGCGATTTCGGCGAGGTCGGTCTTGCTGATCAGCAGCCGGTCGGCGACGGCCGCCTGCTTCAGCGCCTCGGGATGCTCGTCGAGCTGGCGTGTGCCGTTCACGGCATCGACGGTCGTCACGACGCCGTCGAGCCGGAAATCGTGGCTGATCATCGGGTGATTGAGCAGGAGCTGCAGGATCGGCGCGGGATCGGCAAGGCCCGTCGTCTCCAGAAGCACCCGGTCGAAGGGTGGAATCTCGTCCTTTGCGCGGCGACGCGCGATGTCGCGCAGGGTGTTGTCCAGGTCGCCCTGGATGGTGCAGCAGACGCAACCCGACTGCAGCAGCACCATGTCGCTCCCGACCTGCTCCATGAACAGATGGTCGAGGCCGACTTCACCGAATTCGTTCACCAGCACCAGGCTACGGGCCATGCGCGGGTCGCCGAGTACACGGTTGAGCAGGGTGGTCTTGCCGCTGCCGAGGAAGCCGGTGATCAGCGTCACCGGCAGGCGCTCGGCTGACTTGTCGGGATCGAACAGGCTCATCGCGTGACACCTTCACATACGCATATGTAACAAAGTAACGATGCCGCTTCCGCTTGACGATGCAACCTGCGGGTATGACGCTTCGCAGATCAACAATAAAAGGAGGAGCGTCCATGGACTCGAGATATCTTCAGGACAAGGAACACCTCAAGCAGCCGCAGCCGGGAATAGACGAGGACCGCCGCTCGTTCCTGACGGCGGGGCTGATAGGCGGCGCCGTCGTCGCCGGCACGGTGGTGGCTGGCGTCGCGCATGCACAGCAGGTCGCGCAAGCGCCCGCGCTGACCGACAAGGCCTGGTGGCCGCATCCGAAGTGGGGCAAGGACGACCAGGCTGGCGCCTCGAACTACATGACGCCGGCCAAGGTCCTCGACACGGTGAAGCTGATCAAGGACGGCAAGGTCTATCGTATCGGCCGCATCTATGAATCCTCCATGCCGAAGTTCGGCGAACGCGCCTTCACCTTGCGCATTCCCGGCAGCCCGACCGGCGGCCCGTTCGGCACCAACAGGCTGATCTACAACGACGAGTTCCTGACGACGGAGATCGGTCAGACTGGAACCCAGTTCGACGGCTTGGCCCATATCGGCATCCAGATGGGCAAGGACGGCGACAAGAACGAAATGCGCTACTACAACGGGGTCACCGATCAGGAAATGAACACCGCCTACGGTATGAAGAAGCTCGGCATCGAGAACGTGAAGCCCTTCTTCACGCGAGGCCATCTGTTCGACGTCGAGGCCGTCAAGGGCGCCATGATGGAGGCCGGCCAGGAGATCACCGTTGCCGACCTCAAGGCCGCGCTGCAGAAGCAGAACATGCAGGAAGCCGACATCAAGGAAGGCGATGCCGTGTTCTTCAATACCGGCTGGGGCAAGCTCTGGATGAAGAACAACGACAAGTTCAACGGCGGCGAACCGGGCATCGGGCTGGAGGCCGCCAAATGGTTCATCGACAAGGGCATCGCGCTCACCGGCGCCGACACCTGGGGAACCGAGGTCGTCCCCAATCCCAACAAGGACCTGGCCTTTCCGGTGCATGCCGAGCTGATCGCGAAGAACGGCATCTTCAATCACGAGAACCTGGACTTCACGGGACTCATCGCCGACCGCAAATACCAGTTCGCCTACATCTTCTCGCCTGCACCCATCAGGGGCGCGACGGGATCGAATGGCGGCCCCATCGCGGTGACCTGATCGGGGAGAGGGCGGCGCATGTCAGGTCGAATAGTCGCCGGCGGCGAACTTCGACCTGGCGTGCGCGCGGCTCAGCTTGCCGGATGAGGTACGGGGCAGCCCGGGTTGCCGCTTGATCAGGACGACCCGGCCGTCGACACCCACGGCTTCCTTGACCGCCTGCCGTATGTCACCGACCAGCGTCTCACGCTCTGCCGGCTCGCTGGGATAGGCCTGGACGATGACCACGACGCTCTCGGCGTCGCCGTTGTCGATCGAGAAGGCGCAGGCGTCACCGCGTCCGACCTGCGGCAGCGCTTCGACGGCCCATTCGATGTCCTGCGGCCAGATGTTGCGGCCGTTCACGATGATCAGGTCCTTTGCGCGGCCCGTGATCACCAGCTCGCCCTTGTGCCAGTAGCCGAGATCGCCGGTGTCCAGCCAGCCGTCGCGCAGCACGCCCGCGCTTTCGTCGTTCTTCTGGAAATAGCCCGGCATGACGCTGGGCCCTCGGACGAACAGCCGCCCGATATGGCGTTCGCCCAGCGGCGTGCCGTCCTCGGCACGGATCTCGACGGTGTGTCCGGCCATCACCCTGCCGCAGATCACGAACTCGCGGGTTCGGCCGGACTGCGGATCGGTGAAGCTGTCGGTCCTGGCCCCGCCGAACGGCGCGCTGAAGCTCAGTCCGACGCATACCTCCGCCATGCCGTAGCTCGGCATGAAGGCGCGCTCGTCGAAGCCTGCGGCCTGGAAGGCGTCGGCAAAGCGCCGCAGCACGGGAAGCTGAATCATGTCGGCGCCGACACCGGCCAGCCGCACGCACGACAGGTCGAGCTCGCCCACCGGTCCGGTCTGCGCCCGGCGGGTGAGCAGGTCGTAGCCGAAACTCGGACTGTAGGTGATGGTCGCCCGGCGGCGCGAGATCAGGGAGAGCCACTGCATCGGCCGCCGCGCGAAGTCGCGCGGCGCCAGCAGGTCGACACTGCGCTGCGCGCACATCGGCGCCAGGACGAACCCGATCAGGCCCATGTCGTGGTAGAGCGGCAGCCAGCTCACGCCGGAGTCATATTCGTCCAAGCCCTGCGCCGTGATCGATCCGTCGATGTTCGCCATGAGCTGGTCCTGGCGTATGTCGACACCGAGCGGCGCGCGGGTACTGCCCGAGGAGAACTGCACGTAGCAGGGCAAGCCCGCGCCGAGCGGCCGCAGATCGACCTTGGCCTCGGGGAAGGCGTCGAACACGGCCATGCCGCCGGCATGGCGAGCAGTGGTGTCCTCGGCGGCGCTCCGCGCAAAGTCGATCAGCTCGTCCGGCGCAAGAATGCCCAGCGCCTGCGAAGAGAGGATCTGCCGGCGGAGCTGGAAGATGTAGTGCGCCTTGGCGCCCAGGCCGACCGGGACGGGCACGGGCACGGGCACCACGCCGGCATACTGGCAGCCGAAGAAGGCGACGCAGAAGCCCGGCCAGGTATCCGCTACGATGACCAGCCGCTCGCCGGCTCCGAAGCCGGCGGAGATCAGGCGACGGGCGAAGGACTGCGCCTCGAAGCGGAGCCGCCGGTACGAGAGGCTGCTCAGCAGTTGGCCGCGCGCATCGAAGAAGTTGAGGCCAGTCTCGCCGCGGGCGGCATAGTCCAGCGCCTCGGCCAGGCTCGCGAAGCTGCCGCGGCGGAAGGGCAGCGAGACATTGAGGGTCGGGGTCGGTTCGGCCACCCAGCGGTCGGAAGTCGAAAGCAGGGTGGACGCATAACGGTGCAGATGGCCGGAATGCCTTTCGGCAGGTCGGGCATCGGAAACGGGCGCAGGCAGGATTCCACGGATCGACGTCATCGGACGATCTCCCAAACGGTTCGCACAAAGCGCGTCACCGCTCGGTTGACCGTCCCGTTGGATCATCCCGTCCATCGGAAGAGCGACGCTATCGCCGGCAGGTCTTCTGGCTCGCGGGTCGTAGCTCCTGCCCGTCTTCCCAGACCGAAGTCCAGTGACATATGGGCTCTCGCTCGCCGCTTACAGCTGCGGGTACAGCTGCCGATTGGCTCCCAAAAGGGAGCGGCACGGCATTCCCTGTTAGCCTCCGGTTAGGGAGGACCGTCGATATGCATTCGTTAAGCTTGCGCTTGCCGCCGGTCAATTGCTTTGATGATCCAAACTTCGGGAGGAGACTGCAAAATGTCGATGATTCGGACGGCCCTTGCGGCCGCACTTGGCGTCGCGCTGGCCTGGCCCGCCGCCGCACAGGGAATTCCCAAGGTACAATCCCCGGAGGAAGTGGGATTTCTGTCGACCCGGCTGAAGCGTCTCAGCGACCGCCTCAATGAAGGGGTAAAGAACAACGAGCTGCCTGGTGCGGTCGTCCTGATCGCGCGCAACGGCAAGATCGTGATGTTCGAATCCTACGGCTTCCGCGACAAGGAAGCCAAGGTCGCGATGACCAACGACACAATCTTCCGCATCGCCTCGATGACCAAGCCGATCGTCACCCTGGCCGCGATGATGCTGATGGAGGAGGGCAAGCTCACCCTGGCTGATCGGGTGTCGATGTACATACCGGCCTTCGCCGATACCAAGGTCGCGGTGCCGAAAAAGAAGGACGACGGCACGGTCGAGATGGTGCTCGAGCCGCAGTACCGTCCGATGACGGTGCACGACCTGATGCGCCATACGTCGGGCCTGACCTACGGCGCTGCCGGCGCCAATCCGGTCAAGCAGTCGTATCTGGACATGAAGGTCGCGGATCGCAGCCAGACCAATGCCGAGATGGCCGACAAGTTGGCCAAGTTGGCGCTGCTCTACCAGCCGGGCACGACGTGGGAATATTCGATGTCGACGGACGTGCTCGGCCGCGTCGTCGAGGTCGCCTCCGGCATGCCGCTCGATAAGTTCATCGAGGAGCGCATCACCAAGCCGCTCAAGATGGGCGATACGGCGTTCGAAGCCAGCGCCGACAAGAAGGCGCGTGGCGCCAAGCCGATGAAGGAGGGGCCGAAGAACGAAGTGCCGGCGATCCCGGACGTCACCGAGAAGTTCACCTGGCGCTCGGGCGGCGGCGGCATGGTCTCCACGGCGGCCGACTATGCGCGCTTCCTGCAGATGTTTGCCAACGGCGGCCAGCTCGACGGCGTGCGCCTGATTTCGCGCAAGACCATCGACCTGATGACGGCCGACGCGCTGCCGCCGGACATCAAGATGGGCGCCGACATGTTCCGCTTCGAGGCACTGGAGCCCAGCGCCAACATGGGGCAGGGCTTTGGCCTCGGCTTCGCGGTTCGCAACGTGCAGGGCGTCAACCCGCTGCCCGGATCGCCCAACGACTATTTCTGGGGCGGCGCCTACGGGACCTACTTCTGGCACGATCCGCGCGAGCGCCTGTATGTCGTTTTCATGATGCAGTCGCCACAGGCACGGCTGCGTTACCGCTTCCTGATGCGCGACCTCGTCTACCAGGCGATGGTGAACTAGCCGCCCTTGACGCTCCGCCGACGGACAACCACGTTGGCGGAGCGCCAACGTGAACGGGCGGGAGGCTTGTCATGCAACAGCAGGAACGCGATCTGATCTCGGGTCTGTTCGACCGGCTGAAGCCGTTCGAATCCCAGCCGCGCGATGGTGAGGTCGAACAGTTCATCTGGGACCGAGCGTCGAAGCAGCCCGCTTCAGCCTATCTGCTTGTGCAGACCGTGTTGGTGCAGGAGCAGGCGCTCAAGGCCGCGCAGGACCGCATCGCCGAACTCGAGGCGAAGGTCGCTGCCGCGGCGCAACCGGAGGCCGGTTTCCTGGCCAGTGCGCCGAAGATCGGCCCGTGGGGCGCGCCACGTGCATCGGCGCCTCAGACATCCACCGCTCCCGCGCCTGCGGCGTCGATGGTTCCGTCCGCGCGCTCGCCCTTACAGGCCGCCGTCTCGCCGCAGCAACAGCCGGCCGCGGGCGGGAGCTTCCTGCGCACGGCCATGATGACGGCTGCGGGCGTGGCCGGCGGCGCGCTGCTGTTCGAAGGCATCCGCAATCTGATGGGCAGCAATCCCGGGCCGTTCGGCGGCCAGCAGCAGCAGGCGTTCGGCGGAACCCCGGACGCGACGCCGCCCGAATTGTTGCCGCCCGATTCGTCGGTGCAGCAGCAAGCCTATGCCGATGGTCAGCAGGGACAGGACGACTACGAAGCCGCCTCGCTTGATGACGGTGGCGGTGCAGGGGACGACGATAGCTGGGCCTGAACGGCCTTCTAACTTCAGTAATATTGGGGGATGAAGAGATGATCGAGCTTCATACGTGGGGCACGCCGAACGGCCGGAAGATTTCCATCATGCTCGAAGAGTGCGAACTGCCCTACAGCGTGCACAAGATCGACATCTCCAAGGGCGAACAGCACAAGCCCGAGTTCCTGCGCATCAGCCCGAACAACCGGATTCCTGCCATCGTCGACCCCGACGGTCCGGGCGGCAAGCCGTACAGTCTGTTCGAGTCAGGCGCGATCCTGATCTATCTGGCCGATAAGACGAAGAAGTTCCTGCCGGCCGATGGCGCCAAGCGCTACGATTCGCTCCAGTGGCTGATGTGGCAGATGGGCGGCTTCGGCCCGATGCTCGGGCAGGCCCATCACTTCCTGCGGGCCGCGCCGACCAAGATCGAGTACGGCATCAAGCGTTACGTCGACGAGGCCAAGCGGCTCTACGGCGTGCTCGACAAGCAGCTCTCCGGCAACGCCTTCGTGGCGGGCGAGGAGTACACGATCGCCGATATGTCGATCTTCCCGTGGGCGGCGCGTCACGAATGGCACACTGTGAATCTGGCCGAGTTCCCAAACGTGAAGCGCTGGTACGACATCGTGAACGCCCGCCCCGCCGTTACCAAGGGCATGGCCGTTCCGTACCTGAACTAGATGGTCGGCAGATCCTGTCGTGGAGCGCTCGGGGCAGTCTTGCTCTGCGCGACTATCGTCGCGTGCGCGCAGCCGGGGACGTCGCCGGTTTGTGGCGCTCCTCTCAAGCCTGCCGTTGAGGTGAACCTCTACTTCGGCCGCAACAAGCCGGCAGGCGGGCAGGTGACCGATGCGGAATGGGCTTCGTTCCTGGAAGACACCATCACACCGCAATTTCCGGCTGGCCTCACGGTGATCGATGCGCGCGGCCAGCATCGCGATCCGGCGGGTGTCATCGGAGCCGAGCGCACGAAGCTCGTGGTGGTCGTCGTCTTCGACGCGCCGGCCCATCGGCCGAAGGTCGTCTCGATCGTGGATACCTATACGAGACGCTTCGGTCAGCACGAGGTGTTCCGGGTCGAGCAGCCGGTCTGCGCAGGCTGACGGATTCGCTGAGGCGCGCTAGAGTTCGCGCACAATCCCTTTTCAGGAGGATCAGCCCATGAGCAAGGACGTCAAAGATCGCAAGAAGGCCGCGCTCGCCACCCCGACCGACCTCGGCGAGAACGCCACCAAAGATCTGAGTGGCGGGCTAAACATCCTGCTGGCAGACGTGGCTGCGCTCTACTGGAAGACCAAGAACTTCCACTGGCACATGTCGGGCCCGAATTTCCGCGATTACCATCTTCTGCTCGACGAGCAGGCGACCGAGATCGACGCAATGACGGACGTGATCGCCGAGCGCGTGCGCAAGCTCGGTGGCACGACGCTGCGTTCGATCGGCCATATCTCCCGGCTGCAGCGCATCCTCGACAACGATGCCGAGTATGTGACGCCGCTCGACATGCTTGCGGAGCTGCGCGACGATAACAAGCAGCTCTGCGTCCACATGCGCACGCTCCACGAACTCTGCGACGAGCACGGCGACATCGCGACGGCCAGCCTCATCGAGAACTGGATCGACGAGACCGAGAAGCGCGTCTGGTTCCTGTTCGAGACGACGCGCCGCACCGAAGGGTGAGGCGAGGCGCTGAGCGGGCTGCCTATTGGCGCTCCGCCCAGCCGATCATCTTGCCGATGAACGCGTCGCAGGCATCCATCTGCGACCGGGCTACGAACTCGTTGGGCTGGTGGGCCTGCGAGATGTCGCCAGGTCCGCAGATCACGGTCGGGATGCCGTGGCTGCGGAAGATGCCGGCCTCGGTGCCGTACGGCACGGCGTAGGTGCGGTTGCCGCCGGTCCATTGCAAGGCAAGCTTGGCGGCTTCCTCGTTCTCCTGCGGCATGAGGCCGGGCACGAAGGAGCGGCGCTTCATCTTGATGTCGGCGTCGGGATGCTTGGCTTTCATCTTCGGCAGCAGCAGCTCGGCGACATAGGCTTCGGCGCGCCGCTGCACCTCCCACGGATCGTCGCCGGGCAGGGTGCGGTAGCCCCAGTTCAGCGTGCATTCGCGGGCGAGGATGTTGCCCGCAGTGCCGCCGGTCACGATGCCGACGTTGATCGTGGTGTGGCCGGGAACGGTATCGATGTCGGTGCGCTTGCGGCCGGCCAGTTCGACCTGCAGCTCGTTCAGCCAGTGAATGAAGTCGCCGGCGAAATGGATGGCGCTGACGCCGAGATGCGTCATCGAGGAGTGCGCCTCGACGCCGGTGAAGGTGGCGATGATGCCGCCGCCGGCATTCTGCGCGTTGACGACGCCCATCATGGTGGGTTCGCCCACGATCACGGCCTGCGGGCGCGGCACATTGCCGACCAGTTTCTCCGCCAGCGCATGCGCGCCCAGGCAGCCGATCTCCTCGTCGTAGCTGAAGGCGAAGTGCATCGGCACCTTGAGCTTCGCCTTCTTGAGTGCGGGCACATGGGCGAGGCAGGCAGCGATGAAGCCCTTCATGTCGCAGGTGCCGCGGCCGTAGAGGTTGCCGTCGGCCTTCTCGGTCAGCGTCCACGGATCTGTTTCCCAAGGCTGACCGTCGACCGGCACGACGTCGGTATGACCCGACAGGACGATGCCGCCCTCGGTCTCGGGGCCGATCGAGGCGAAAAGGTTGGCCTTGGTGCCTTCCTCATTGGGGACCAGCGTGCTCCGGATGCCGTGTTCGTCCAGATAGGCCCGGATGTGCTTGATCAGGTCGAGGTTGGAATTGCGCGAGGTGGTGTCGAACGCCACCAGGCGCTGGAGCATGTCGATGGAGCTGGAGGTCATGGCGACACCGTCGCACGCTTCAGGTCGCTGCGCCAAGAGCCTGTAAAACCTCGCGAAATTGCGGGCTCGTTTGACACTTCCGGGGCCGGCCGCTAGAACCGCCCGGCATCCGTCGTGGGTTATGGTCGCCGGGGTCTTAACGGGTCTGCGGAGGGGTGGCCGAGTGGCCGAAGGCGGCGGTTTGCTAAACCGTTATACGGGGATAACCCGTATCGTGGGTTCGAATCCCATCCCCTCCGCCACTATCTCGTCACGCCGCGACGCCGTCTTCCTCCGTACCAGACGGGGGGGGCGAGCGTCGTTGATCGCCGGCCTCGCTCCGACGGGAAGGATCCTCAAGGGTGCCGCAGCTAGTTCAGGCTCGGCGACTTGCCCTCGCAGGCATCGGCGATGGCGGCGGACAGGGATGTCACCCAGTCGGCACTGGGCGCATTGACATAGTGGCCAAGGTGGTCACTTCCCCAGCAAATTGGCACGCCTGCAGCCAGCGAGATACTGCTGCACCAGTCGCCAATCTCACTACTCAGCACCTTTGGAACGTAGATCTTGAGCATCGTCGATCTCCTAGTCACAAGGATCGATGGACGGCCGCTCAAGAAATCAATGCAATTTGCGCGCCACTATGGGGTGCAACCGGGAGTCGAATGCTGCGCGCATCCGGTCCGAACTGAAAATCAGTCGCTGACGAGATTGCTTCGGAGGGTCCGGGAAGCACCTGGTGCCGTTCCTGGCAGTTGTCCCGTCCGTGAAGGGATTACATCGACCGTTCGCTCGCTCACGAACGGCTCTCTCCGCGCGGTCGCGGCGATTTCCGTCGCCTGGGCATACGCGACCAACAGGACGGCAAATGCCGTCGCCAGCAGCCCCAGACTGCACGCAACTTTTCTATCCATTTCACACCCAATCAGTTCGGAGCGCGTCCCACTTCGCCCCTTCCCGAAGGCTTCATATGATGATTGCATCGTCGGCGCAATATTTAAATTTGAAGACGGAGGTGGTGTGGCAGTGCCAGACCAATTGCACGGCGGCACCGGCCTGGATGCAATGTGGCTGCAGGGGATTGACCGGAAATGTCAGGCCTGTAGGGATTGCTGCAACTGGAATCGAACGAACCCCGAGGAAACCTCAATGACACAGAAGGCAGCGGCGGCGACCAAGAAGGCGGTCCGCCCGGATCTCGACGCCGAGCTGAACAATCTCGCGATGTCGAAGGAGGCGCAGCCGCTGTTCGATGCCGTGAAGGCACACATCAACGAAAACGTCGCGCCGATCACCGAGGAGTTCTTCCGCCTGGGCGAGGGCCGCAAGGATCGCTGGAGCTGGGCCCCGGGGCAGCTCGAGCTGCTCGAGGGCGCCAAGAACAAGGCCAAGGCCTCGGGCCTGTGGAACTTCTTCCTGCCGCATTCCGAGATCGGCCGCGGCCTGACCAACCTGGACTATGCCTACATCGCGGCCGAATTGGGCAAATACCAGCTCGCTTCCGAGTCGCTGAACTGCTCCGCGCCGGACACCGGCAACATGGAGGTGCTCGAGAAGGTCGGCACCCCGGAGCAGAAGGAGAAGTGGCTGAAGCCGCTGCTCAACGGCGAGATCCGTTCGGCCTATGCCATGACCGAGCCGGGTGTCGCTTCATCGGATGCCAAGAACATCGCCACGCGTGCCGAACTGGTTGGCGACGAGTGGGTGATCAACGGCGAGAAGTACTACATCTCCGGTGCCGGCGACCCGCGCTGCAAGATCATGATCGTCATGTGCAAGACCAGCCCTGACGCCTCGCCGCAGTTCCAGCAGTCGCAGATCCTGGTGCCGATCGGCACGCCCGGCCTCGAGATCGTCGGGCCGATGACCGTTTTCGGCCACGACCATGCGCCGCGCGGTCACATGCACCTCAAGTTCAACAATTGCCGCGTCCCGGCCTCGAACATGCTGCTGGGCGAGGGTCGCGGCTTCGAGATCAGCCAGGTCCGATTGGGACCGGGCCGAATCCATCACTGCATGCGGTCCATCGGCGCGGCGGAGAAGGCGCTCGACCTGATGGTCAAGCGCGGCTCTACCCGTACCGCCTTCGGCAAGCAGCTGATCGCCCTTGGCAAGAATCTCGAGCTGGTGAGCCGCGCCCGCATCGAGATCGAGGCGATGCGCCTCATGGTCCTGAAGGCCGCCAAGGCGATGGACGTGCTGGGCCATCGCGAGGCCCGCGTCTGGATCAGCATGGTCAAGGCGATGGTGCCGGAGAAGGTCTGCGTGATCATCGACCAGGCGATGCAGATCCATGGCGCCACCGGAATCTCCCAGTGGTCGCCTCTGTCGGAAATGTACGTGAACCAGCGTCATCTGCGCTTCGCCGACGGCCCGGACGAGGTCCATCACATGGTGGTGGGCCGCGCCGAGATCAGCCGGCACTGAGCGGATATCCGGGCCTGGCCTTGACAGGCCGGGCCCGGCGTAATTTTGTTGCGTAATATTACGAGACGGGAAGATCGGATGAAGGCGACGAGGACATCCCTGCAGGCGGCCATGGTGCTTCTTCCAGTGCTGCTAAGCGGCTGCGAGGCGGCGAGTTCCATGGCCGGCGCGGGCCTGTCCGATCCCAAGCTGATGAAGAGCATCAACGACGCCTATGAGGCGCGCGACAACTGCCTGGCTGCCAACGTCCATCTCGCGGACGCCTTCAGCACCAGCGCCCAGTCGCTTGCCGCCAATGTGGCGGCGTCCTGCCAGACCCAGACCGATGTGCTCAACGCCCTCAGCAATCCCCATGGCGATCCGCGGATCACATCGGCGATCCAGAAGGATTCGAGCTTCCGGGCGATGGGCTACGTGCTGAAGGCCCGCGGCCAAGGCTGACGGGCGGCCTCAGACACGACGCCACATCGGCGGGCGCGTCCTCACCGGATCGAGCAGGGACCAGTCGCCCTGTTCCACGACATGCCCCTTGGGGAAGGGTGAGCGCGGCTCCTGGCCGAGCGAGCGCATCACGCGATCATCGCGGTAGTAGCAGAGCAGTACCACGCGATTGAGGGCGAAGAGGGGAGCTCCGCCTTCCTGCTTGAAGCGGGCTGCGACCTCGCCGCGGCGCTCCGCGGTGAGATCGGAGAAGGCACCGCCGGACAGCGTGACGAGCTGCTGCAGCGCGGTCTTCGCGTCGGCGGTGTCGCGTTCCAGGCTCCTCAGGATATCGGGGAAGATCAGATCGTCGTCGGCGCCCGGCACGCCATGGGTGGCGCTGGCGGGAATCATCAGGCCGGCCAGCGCGCGCAGGTCGCGGGTCTCGGCGTCGGTCAGGGTCTCGTAGGTCATGACGTTGGGCCTCAGTCGAAGAGCGTGGCGTCGGCGAGACGCCGCTTGATGTTGTCGGCGATGTAGAGTGCCAGGGCCTGGATGGTGGAGGTCGGGTTCACGCCGCCCGATGTGACCCAGATGCTGCCGTCGACGATGAACATGTTCTTCACGTCGTGGCTGCGGCCCCATTCGTTGACAACGGACCGCTCGGGATCGGTGCCCATGCGGGCCGTCCCCATCAGGTGCCACCCGGCATTGAGCATCGGCGCATCGCTCCCGACATTCTTCGCACCGGCCGCTTCGAGGATCTCTTTCGACCGCGCAACGCCGTGGGCCATCATCTTTTTCGTGTTTTCGCCCAGAGTGTACTCGATCTTCGGCGCGGGAATGCCATTGCTGTCCTTCAGCACCGGATCGAGCGTGACCCTGTTGTGCTCTTCAGGCAGATCCTCACAGATCGCCGAAAGGCCGAGCTTGCGGTTGAAGATGGTGCGGTAGACGTCGTGATGCGCCTCGCCCCACGGCAGGAAGCCGCGCGCGGTGTTGGCGATCGCATCGACGATCATGCCGGCGCCGCGATGGAGCTGCAGGGTGTAGCCGCGCACGAATCCGCGGGACCTGTCGGTCTCGTAGAATTCCTGGCTCCACAGCGAGAGCTGCGCGCCGGTATTGCCGTCGATCGGCTCGTCGACATAGCCGTAGGTGTGGGCGAAGGGATGGAACATCAGGTTCCTGCCCACCAGCCCGCTCGAATTGCCAATGCCGTTGGGAAACCTGGCGGACACGGAATTGAGCAGCAGGCGCGGCGTGCCGATTCCGTTGCAGGCCACGATCACCATCTCGGCCGGCTGGAAATGCTCCTTGCCCTCGGCGTCGTAGTAGATTGCACCAGTCGCGAGGCCGTCGGGACCGACCGTGATCTCGCGGACGCGCGCGCGGGTCCGCAGCTGGACGCCGGCGCGGATCGCGTGCGGCCAGTAGGTGACGTCGGTGCTGGCCTTGGCGCCCTGGGCGCAACCCGGCGTGCAGTGGCCGAGATTGATGCAGGGCGCACGGCCGTCATACTCGGTCGTGGCGATGGCGGAGTCCGATGGCCACCAATGCCAACCGAGCTTGTTCATCGCCTCGCCGAAGCACTTGCCCGTCTTGCCCAGCGGCAGCGGCGGCATCGGCAGGGCATGATGCGGATAGGCCGGGTCGCCCTCTAGGCCAGCGACGCCCGTCACGCGGTCGTTCTCGGCAAAGAACGGCTCCAGGGTGGCGTAATCGACGGGCCAGTCGTCGGCCACGCCGTCCAGCGTCTTCACCCGGAAGTCGGACGGGTGCAGGCGCGGATAGTGCGCCGTGTACATGATGGTGCTGCCGCCGACGCCGTTGAAGTTCACGACCTGGATGGGCGAAGTGCCGTTGTTGATCGGGTAGTCGGTCTCGCGAGCCCGGCGGTTCGGGTTGATGGCGAAGTCGCCGAACAGGCGGGCCTCCCAGTCCCGGCCGTTGGTCGGGTAATCCGTGGGCTTCACCCAGTCGCCCTGCTCGAGGCAGAGGATGCGCATCTTGGTGTCGGCGAGGCTCCAGGCCACCGCCGCCCCCGAGGCGCCGGAACCGATGATCAGGACGTCGACCTTTTCGTGCATGGGCGTTCTTCCGTTAGCGGGCGAGATGCTGGCTTATGGCGCGGGCGGCCAGGGCATGACCGCGGACATTCCAATGGCCGTCGTTGGCGAAGTGGTAGGCGAGTGGGGCAAGTTGTGCCTCCAGGACAGGCTGCAGGTCCAGCACATCGATGCCGCGCCGTTGCAAGGCGACGATGAAGGCCGTGTGGACGCGGTCCTCGATGGCCCGGGAGCGGGAGTTGCCGACCCAGAGCGCGCGGGAAGGGATCAGCACGACGAGCGTGCGATACTGCTCCGCGATCTCCTTCAGATGATTGGCCGAAGAGTCGATGATCGCGGGATCGTAGTCGTTCTTCGCAATCCCCTCGAGGTTGGGCACGATCAGGCCGGCTTTCACGGCGAGGTCCCGCAGCCACGGCGTCTGCTGGACTGTGGTGACGGCGAGGAGATAGAGGGCCGAATGGCCAGCCAGCCACTCCTTGAGTGCGCTGCCACTGTCGGGCGGCGGTCCGCCCTGCGGGGCATCTCCATAGAGATGGAGATCGTTCTCCATGCAGATGGCGATGACGACGCGGCCGGCCCTGGAGCCGAGCTTCCTCGCATAGTCGAGGAGGGCCGCGTAGCCGTCTATGTCCGTGGGAGTCGAGAGGTTGAAGGTCCGTCGGCCGGTGAGGATCTGGAGCTGGTCGGAGAAGCGGTCCTGGGCTTCGACGCCCCAGCCCCAGGTGAAGGAATCGCCCACGACGAGGATGTCGTCCGAGCCCGCCGTCGCAACGTCGTTTGCGTCGCGCAGTCCGTGTGAATTGATGTGGACCGCGACGTCATAGTCGCCGGTGTTCTTGACCTGGCGGGCCTCCGTGCCGGGTTTGCCAAGAAGCAGGGACCCCACCGGATAGGTGAATTCGAAGCGGCCGGAGGGATCGAAGGCGGGGAAGAGCAGGCGGGTCAGACCCTCGGCGAGGCCGAATCCGGCGACGAGGCCGATCAGGACGGCCAGGATTGATAGGGCGCTGCGGCGTTTCCGGCCGGTTTCGACTCGTGGCATCTGGGGGCTGGCTTCGACACTCATGTTCAAGCAAGACTGTCGCCAGAATATCAGCGAGGAAAGAGCCTTCCCATGCCGGATACCACCCTTGCGCGGGCTGCGGCCACGCGGACCGAGCATTTCGATGTCGTCATCGTCGGCGCCGGCATTTCCGGCATCGGCGGCGCCTATCATCTCACCCACCAGATGCCCGACCGCAGCTTCGTCATCCTGGAGACGCAGGAGAGCTTCGGCGGGACCTGGCTGACCCACAAATATCCGGGCATCCGGTCCGACAGCGACCTCCACACGTTCGGCTATCGCTTCAAGGCGTGGAAGGGCAAACCGATTGCCACCGCGCACGAGATCAAGACCTACATGGGCGAGGTCATCGAAGAGAACGACCTGGCGCGGCATATCCGCTACCGGCACCGGATCGAATCCGCGTCCTGGTCGAGCAAGGACAATCTCTGGACCCTCGAGGGCGTTCGCACCGACACGGGCGAGGCTGTCCGCTTCACGGCCAACTTCCTCTGGATGTGCCAAGGCTATTACCGCCATTCCGTCGGCTACACGCCCGAATGGAAGGACATGGAGACCTTCAAGGGCCGGATCGTCCATCCCCAGACCTGGCCGGAGGATCTCGACTACACGGGCAAGAAGATCGTCGTGATCGGCTCCGGTGCGACCGCGGCAACGATCATCCCGGCGATGGCCGACAAGGCCGACCATGTGACGATGCTGCAGCGGACGCCGACCTATTTCATTCCCGGGCGCAATGCCATCGAGCTTGCCGAGACGCTGCGCCAGCTCGAGGTCGACGAGGAATGGATCCACGAGATCGTGCGCCGCAAGATCCTGCACGACCAGTCGGTGTTCACCCGGCGCTCCTTCGAGGAATCGGACAAGGTGCGGGCCGAGCTGCTGGCCGGGGTTCGCGCCCATGTCGGACCGGATTTTCCAATGGAGCCGCATTTCACGCCGAGCTACCGGCCGTGGCAGCAACGCATCGCGTTCGTCCCGGAAGGCGACCTCTTCAAGGCCGTCCGCTCCGGCAAGGCCTCGGTCGAGACCGACGAGATCGATCGCTTCGTGCCGGAGGGCATCCTGCTCAAGTCGGGCAAGGTGCTCGAGGCCGACATCATCGTGACCGCCACCGGCTTCAATCTGTCGGTAATGGGCGACATCGCCTTCGCGGTGGACGGCAAGCCGGTCGATTTCGCCGATACCGTGACCTATCGCGGCATGATGTTCACCGGCGTGCCCAACATGATCTGGGTGTTCGGCTACTTCCGCGCGAGCTGGACCTTGCGCGCCGACCTGGTCGGCGATTTCGTCTGCCGCCTGCTGGACCACATGGACAAGCATCAGGCCCGCAAGGTCGAGGTCGCCCTGCGGCCCGAGGACAAGGACATGGCCTTGTTGCCCTGGATCGATCCCGAGAACTTCAATCCGGGCTACCTGATGCGCGGCATGCATCTCCTGCCCAAGCGCGGCGACAAGCCGGAATGGCAGCACACGCAGGATTACTGGAACGAGAAGAACGTCTTTCCGGCCATCGACCTGAAGGACAAGGCGTTCGTCTACGGCTGATCTTTCGGCCGGTCAGAGGCTCGGGGGGAGCGGGGATGGAGCAGGGGAAAACGCGCCGCGTCATTGCGGCCGGCGCGATCGGCAACGTGCTGGAATGGTACGATTTCGCGGTCTACGGCTACTTTGCCGCCGCAATCGGCCGCGCCTTCTTCCCCAGCGAGGACGCCGTCGCCCAGGTCCTGGCAGCCTTCGGGATCTTCGCCGTGGGCTTCCTGATGCGCCCCATCGGCGGGGCGGTGATCGGGGCCATCGGTGACCGGCTCGGCCGCCGCGCGGCGCTCACTTTCTCCGTGGCCGCCATGGCTATCCCGACGTTCCTGGTCGGCGTGTTACCCGACTACCAGACGCTGGGAATCGCCGCACCGATCCTGCTCACGCTTCTCCGCATGATCCAGGGCCTTTCGGTGGGCGGCGAATACACGACGTCCATCATCTTCATCATCGAGCAATCGCCGCCCGACCGGCGCGCCTTCGTCGGAGCACTGGGCTGCTGCGGCGCAGTCGGTGGTATCTTGCTGGGCTCGGCGACGGGGGCGCTTCTGGCCTCCGTGATGTCGGAGCAGGCGCTGGAAAGCTGGGGCTGGCGTTTGCCGTTCCTGCTGGGGCTGGTCGTCGGCATCGCCGGTGTCGTGCTGCGCCGACATGTCCATGAGTCGCCGCGCAAGGCTTCGGCCAAGTCGCCGCTGGTCGACACGATCCGCAACCACGGCCCGCTGCTGGTCAAGCTCGCCGCGCTTTCCGTATTCAACTCGGTCGGCTTCTATCTGATGTTCGTCTACATCGTGAGCTGGCTGCAGTTCGCCGACGGCATTGCGCCCGCAACGGCGCTGGCGATCAATTCGACCAGCATGTTCGTGATGCTGCCGGTCATGGTCCTGATGGGCTGGCTGTCCGACCGCTACGGCCGGCGTCCCGTGATGCTGGGGGCCGCGGCACTGGGCTTCGTCGGCGCGCTGCCGTTCTTCTGGCTGATGCACCAGGGCCAGCCCGCGCTCGTCCTGCTGGGCCAGTTCGGCTTCGTGCTATCGGTCGGCGCTTTCATCGGCGGCCAGCCGGCCCTGATGGTGGAGGCCGTGCCGGCGGAGATCCGCTGCACCGCCATCGCGCTCGGCTACAACGTGACCCTGGGCGTCCTCGGCGGCTTCAGTCCGTTGGTCGCCACCTGGCTCGTCCACCGGACGGAGAACGACTACAGCCCGGCTTTCATGATCATGGCGGCCGCGGCGATCTCCTTCGCGGCCATCCTGAAATTCGAAGAAACCTACCGGCTGAAGCTCCAGACCGCCTAGTGCAGTGTGACTTCAGGTTCGAGCGTTACCCGCTCCTGCGGCCGAGCGGAGGGGGGGGTGATTTTGCACGTCTCATGCGCAGATTGTTGCGGTATTCAGGCCTCCGCAGACCGGGAATCGCTCTCCAGGGGGCGTTTTTCGCTTCGTTCGTTTCGGATATTGCGCATATTTCGGTTACGTGCCCTGGCGATGGTGCCGCATCGCCGTCGGAACCGTCAGGTGCGGGGCTAACGAAGGATCACTTTCGTCTCTCCGTGAAGCGGGGAGAAGCTCCGGATCGCGTCGCGCACGACAAGCTCCGGCCGGGCGAAGGTCGACTGGAGCTGCGTGAGTTCGTTCGGCGCGTCGAGTACCTGCGCAAGCTCGTCGAGCATGGGCAATTCCTCCTCCGGCAGCGCATCGATCGGTACTCGGTCGGCCAGGCCCCAATAGTCCCAGGGAAGCAACTCGACCTTGTTGAGTGCGGCGAGGTCCCGCATCAGGCTTCCGCGGATGAACCAAAGGCCTCGGATGTCGATGCTCGGAACGCCGAACCGGTCGGGCGCGACCTTCCCGTCGCGGGCTAGGCGCCAGCCGTCGGCAGCGACGACGAACTGGTCGCGCGCCAGGTCCAGTGAATTGACGGTCACGCCCAGCCTCGATTTCACGACCGGATCGACATTCGGATCGACGAGCACCCAGCGTCTCTGCGCTTCGCTCCAGTATTCGCAGACGCAATGGTCGCTGTACGTGTCCGGCTTCCCCGAGAAGTACGTCGCGAAGCCGAAGCGCAGTCGGGCCGGCATGCCCACGTGGCGAAGCAGCGAACAGAGAAGGAGTGCGTAGTCCCGGCAACTGCCGACGAAGCGCGCGCCCGGTTCGCGCGGCGCATCGAGTGGTCGATCGTCCTTCTCGATCAGTCGCCGGTAGATGTCGGAGGCATAGCGGGTGTCGACCTCGCCGAGCCGCATCCGCCCGTCGAGATCCAGCCCGTACAGACCGATGAAATCCTTGTCGATCACGAGGCCCTGGACGATCGCGGCAAGCGCCTCGATGTCGGACGGCAGGCCGATATCGAGTGGCGTGCGCTCGCCCGCATCGGTCGTTGCGCTCTGTGCACTGTAATAGGCAAGAGCGGCTGGCGGCATCTTCGCCCTACTGCAGCTTGATGCCGGCTTCGGCGATCAGCTTGCCGAGCAGCTCGCGCTGGCCGGCGATCCAGGTCCGGAACTCGGCGGGCGTGTTGGCGACCAGATCGGCGCCGGTCGGGTCAAGGCGCTCCTTCACCTTCGGATCCTTGATCGCTTCGGCCACCACGGCCTGCATGCGATCGACCAGGGCCGGCGGCGTGCCGGTGGCGGCGAAGAGGCCGTTCCAGTCGTTCAGGTCGAAGCCCGGATAACCGCTTTCCGCCAGGGTCGGCACGTCAGGGAAGGCGACGGAGCGCTTGAGGCTGGTGACCGCCAGAACGCGCGCGCGGCCGGCGGCGACGGGCGGGCGGATCGAATTGGTGGTGATGATCACCGAATCGACGGCGCCCGCACCGATGTCGCGCGCGGCGTCGGCGCCGCCGCGATAGGGCACGTGGATCAGCTTGATGCCGGCCCGGCGCTGCAGTTCCTCGCCGGCCATGTGGGCCATGCCGGCCGCCGGTGGGGTGCCGTAGCTGATCGTGCCGGGCTTGGCCTTCGCAGCGGCAATGAAATCCTGGACGGTCTTCGACGGGAAGTCCTGCTTCACGGCGACGACCTGGGGGAAGCTCGCGAGCTGGGTGACCGGCAACCAGGTCTGCGCATAGTCGAACGGCAAATCCTTCATCAGCAGGGTGTTGGTGATCTGGTTGGCGGCGTCGACCAGGAAGGTCTGACCGTCCCTCGGCGCCTGCAGCACGGCGTTGGCAGCCACGACCGCATTGCCGCCGGTACGGTTGTCGATGATCACCTGCTGGCCGATGATCTCGCTCACGCGCACGCCGATGTTACGCGCCACCGTGTCGGCAGCGCCGCCGGCCGCGAAGGCAACGACCCAGCGGACCGGGCCCTTGGGCCAGTCGCCCTGGGCAAAGCCCTCGCGGGCGATGAAGGGGGCGGCAAGGGCCGCCCCCAGGAGAGTTCTACGGGCAATCCGGCTCATTTCCTGGGTTCCAGCAGTTCGGGCACTACCCAGAGCGCGGGTTCGCCGCGGGCAACCCTCTGGACGTTGTCGAAGCCGTTGCGCAGGCGGGTGACGTTGCTCTCGAAGGTCGGGCCGGCGAGGTGCGCCGTCAGGATGACGTTGTCGAGCTTCAGGAGGGGATTGTCCGGTGGAGTCGGCTCCTCGTCGAACACGTCGAGGCCGGCGCCGAACAGGTTGCCGGAGGATAGGGCGGCGATCATTGCCTTCTCGTCGATCACGGGCCCGCGTGAGGTGTTCACGATGATCGCCGACTTCTTCATGGCGGCGAGTTCGTCCTTGCCGATCATGTGCCGGGTCGAATCGTTCAGCGGCACGTGCAGCGAGACGATGTCCGAATGCTTCAGGATTTCCGGCAGCAGGCGGAAGCGGACGCCGAGCGCGTCTTCCTCTTCCTCCTTGAGGCGGGCGATGTCGTAGTAGTGGACGGTCATGCCGAAGGCGAGGGCGAGCTTCGCGACCTTCTTGCCGATCGTGCCGAGGCCGATGATGCCCAGCACGCGGTTGCGTACCTCGTGGACGGTCGGCGGCGAGTTCCCGTGCCAGCGCCCAGCCGTGACGTTGGTGTGCTGTGTGATCAGCCGGCGCGAGACCGCCAGCATCAGCAGCATGGCGTGCTCGGAAACGGCGACCGAGTTGGCGCCGCCATTGGCGCAGAGCGGCACGCCGCTCTTGCGGGCGGCTTCCAGATCGGCGCGGTCGTAGCCGGCGCTCAGCATCTGAACGAGCTTCAGGTTCGGCGCGTCCTTGTAGAGCTGAGACGTCACATATTGCTGGATGAAGCCCACGAAATAGTGCGTGCCGGGCAGGGCGGCCTTCTGCTCCGGCGAATTATGCAGCGCCTTGACGATCTCGTAGCCCTTGGGGGCGAGGTCGTCGACCATGGACAGGGTGTCCTTGGGACCGACGACGAGTACGCGTTCAACCATTACCATTCTCCTCAGACGACTTTCTCGAGTTTCTGCAACGAGCGCAGGTACTTTGGCACCGGAGCGCCGGGAAAGGTGCTCGGCCAGTTGGTGTAGCTCACCTCGCCGACATAGATGTCGCCGCGTGAATCGACCGCGAGGCCGTGCGGCGACAGGAACCGGCCGGCCTGTTCGCCGGGTCCGTCCTGGCCACCGAGCCGGGCCAGCGTCTTGCCCTTGCTGTCGACGATCGACAGGCGGGGGCCGAGATTGGTGTGCTTGCTGTTCACCGGCATGCCCGGCCCGAGCTCGCCGATGATGAAGGTCGGATTCTTCGCCCCGCCGCAACAGTAGAGCGCACAAGGCCGGTGCATGTTGTTCCACTGGGCTTCGTATTTGCCGTTGCCGTCGAAAACCTGAACGCGGTGATTCTCCCGGTCGGCGACATAGACCCAGCCTTCGGCGTCGGTGGCGATGTTGTGCGCGATGTTGAACTCACCCGGATCGGTCCCGGTCGTGCCCCAGCACATCAGGTGCTTCCCATCGGGCGAATACTTGTGAACACGGCTGTTGCCGTAGCCGTCGGAGACGTAGATCTCGCCCTTTGGCGAGAGGGCGGTGTGGGTGCAGCGGTTGAACGGCCTGCCGCTCAGGAACGGCGCGGGCTGGTTGGGCGCGCCGATCGTCATCAGCACCTTGCCGTCGGTCGAGACCTTGCGAACCGTATGGTCGCCGTCATCGGTGCAGTAGAGATTGTCGTCGCTGTCGATGTGGATGCCGTGGGCCCGACTGAACAGGCCTTCGCCCCATGAGCGCAGGAAGTTTCCGTCCCTGTCGAACACCATCATCGGGTGTTCGCCGCGGTTGAAGACGTAGACCCGGTCCTTGCTGTCGACGGCGACGGCCGCGACATCACGGAATTCCCAGCCATCGGGGAGCTTCGCCCAGTTCTCGACCACACGATAACGATGATCGCCGCTGCCCAGCACGACCGACATGACTCTACTCCTCAGTGACCGGCGAGAACGGCTTCCGAGATCTTCTCGGCCGTCATCAAGGTGGGGAAATTGGTGTTGGCGCAGGGCACCACGGGGAAGATCGAGGCGTCGACGACACGCAGGCCCTGCACGCCGCGTACCCGGCCCTGAGTGTCGACCACGGCCATGGGATCGTCGTCGCGGCCCATGCGGCAGGTACAGGAGGCGTGCCAGACGCCGATCGCCGCCTTGCGCACGAAGGCTTCGAGTGCGTCGTCGTCGTTCATCACCTGGTCGAAAGTGAAGCCCTCGACCACGTAGTTATCGATCATGTAACGCCGAAGTGCCGCAGGCCCGTCCAGCATCGTGGCGACCAGCCGGGTCAGCCACTTGTTCTTCGTGTTGACCACGCCGATCTGACGCACCCGGTCGCTGTAGGAGGCCGGGAAGGGAACGTCGGTCACCGCGCGCAGCGCATCGGTCATCTGCACGGCGGCCATCAGCTTGAAGCCGCTCATCAGCCGGTCGAGGTCGCGCTTGTCGGACAGCAGGTTGAACTCGACGAGGGGCTCGCTGCGCCAGTCGCGCGAAGTGAGCTTGACCTGGCCGGTCTCGGAATAGGTCTTGTTGATGAAGGTGAGCAGCGAGGCGATCTGCTCGCCTACCGCATGCCAGGCCGACTTGCTGACCACGGCTACGAACATGTCGCCCTTGGGGATGCCGGGCAGATTCGACGAATAGCGCAGGCCGACATGGATGTGCCGGCGCGTATGCTCGCGCAGGCGGGCGCCGCGCTTGATGAACGACGAAAGCGCGATCGACGGATGATCCATCAGCCGCTGGCCGACGCCGGGCAGGGCGGACACGACGGGAATGCCGAGCTCGGCGAGTTGGCCGACGGGACCGATGCCGGCGCGCATGAGGTGGGCCGGGGAATGAATGGCGCCGCTGGAGAGGATCACCTCGCGGGCGCGGAATTCCTGCTCCTTGCCGGCCACCCGGGCCTTAACGCCGACGCAGCGTGTGCCCTCGAACAGCAGCGACATGACCTGCGTGTCGGTCGAGATCGTCAGGTTGGGGCGCTTGCGGGTCTCGGCGTCGAGATAGCCCATGGCGGCGGAGACGCGCCGCTCCTCGGCGTTGGAATGCGTGACCGGAAAATAACCGTCGACGAACTCGCCGTTCTGGTCGGGCAGGTACTTGAAGCCCTTGGCCTCGAAGGCGCGGCCGACTGCCTGGGCATGGCCCGCCCACTTGTCTCGCGGGATGCGGCGCACGGGAATGCGGCCGTCCTTGCCGTGCAGCGGTCCGTCGAAATCGAGATCGCGCTCGACCTTCTTGAAATAGGGCAGGACGTCGTTCCAGCTCCAGCCCGCGGCGCCCCGGCTCTCCCATTCGGCGTAATCGGTCGGTGCGCCGCGGTTGGCCATCTGGCCGTTGATCGAGGAGCCGCCGCCCAGCACGCGCGCCTGTTCGTACTTGCGCAGCGGCGGGCGGTTCTCCTGCGGGTTGTTGTGGCTGACGACCTGGGTATGCACTTTGAGTTCGGTCCAGTGGAACCGCGGGTCGAAGTAGGCCGTGCCGGAATAGCTGTCGGCGATTTCCTTCGGCTCCCGGCCGGGCGGCGTGTCCGGACCGGCCTCGCACAGCAGCACCTTGTTGGCGCTCCGGGCCGACAGCCGATGGGCCATGACCGAGCCTGCCGATCCGCCGCCGACGATGATGTAGTCGTACACTTGGCGTTTCCCCGTTTATTGCGGACACGCTAGCACGGATGGGGCCGGATGTGGTTGTCCGCTTGCCGGGTTGTGTGAAGCCTGCAATCGTCGGCAAAAGCCAGCGAGGGAGGTTTCGTATGCCGGACGTTAATGCCGCAAACGCCGATGTCGCCACGCCGGAACTGATGAAGGCGATCTCCGCTGCCTTCAACAGCCGGGACGTCGACCGCATCGTTTCCCACTTCACCGATGATGCCACCTTCTGGCTGGCCCGCGGCCCCGAGCCGGTCGGCCGCACGCTCAAGGGCAAGGAGACGATCCGCCGGACGCTCGCCGAGCGGTTCAAGGTGATCCCCGACATGCGCTGGGACCACAAGGAGTACATCTACGCCGGCAACCGCGCGATCTCGGTCTGGACGGTGAGGGGCAAGGGTGCCGACGGCGAGGACCTGAACTACCAGGGCTGCGACATCTACACGTTCCAGGGTGGCAAGATCTCCGCCAAGGACACCTACTGGAAGATCGTCGAGAACAAGGATCGCCTGTGATGGTCCACGATCTCGTCATCCGCGGCGGCACGGTCGTCGACGGTTCCGGCGCGCAGCGCTTCACGGCCGATGTCGGCATCAAGGACGGCAGGATCGCCGAAATCGGGCGCATTACTGCGCCCGTATCGAAGACCATCGACGCCGACGGGCTGATCGTCTCGCCGGGTTTCATTGACGGCCACACGCACATGGACGCGCAGGTCGCCTGGGATCCGCTGGGCAGCTGTTCCTGCTGGCATGGCGTCACGTCGGTCGTGATGAGCAATTGCGGCTTCGCCCTGGCGCCCTGCAAGCCAGGGGATCGCGACCTCTATGCGCGCTGCCTCTCGGCGGTCGAGGACATCCCGACCGAGGCGATGGCGGCCGGCATCGACTGGACTTGGGAGACCTTTCCGGAATACCTCGCGACCGTCGAACGCCTGCCCAAGGCCATCAATTACGGGATGTATATCGGCCACTCGGCGCTGCGCATGTATGCGATGGGCAAGCGGGCCTTCACCGAGAAGGCGACCGAGGACGAGATGGTCCGCATGGCCGACCTCGTGAAGGAAGCGCTGCGAGCCGGCGCCATGGGCTTCTCCAGCTCGCGCGCCTCCACGCACGTGACACCGGACAATACGCCGGTCGCCAGCCGCATCGCCGACTGGGAGGAGATCGACCGCATCGTGGCGGCGATGGCCGAGCTCGATGCCGGCATCTTCCAGGTGGGGCCCGACGTTGCAAGCGGCCCGGCGCACCGGGCCTTCCTCGCGCGGCTGCGCGAACTGGCGCTCACCTACAGGCGCCCGGTCATGTTCGGCGTGCTGGCCACCAAGCAGGGCGACGATCCGACGGGCTGGGCCTACCAGACGCGATACATCGACGAGACCGTGGCCGCCGGTGGCCGCATGTTCGGCCAGGGCACGACGCGGTCCATCAACGCGATCTTCTCTCTGAAGTCCTATCTGCCGTTCGATGTGCTGCCGGCCTGGCGCAAGGTCCGCGACCTGCCGATGGAGGAGCAGAAGCGGCAGCTGGCCGATCCCGAGGTGCGACGCGAGCTGGTGGCGGCGGAAAGCCGGATGAAGCCGCGCGACAACGTCTTTCAGGGCGGCGGGGCGGCGACCACGGATCCGCGCAAGCCGGACTACGCCAACCTGTTCGCGATGACCGGCGTCGACTGGGACGACCCCACGGTCGAGCAGCTCGCCCGGGCGCGCGGGCAGCATCCGGTCGAGGTCATGATCGACCTGTCGCTGGCAAACGAGAACCAGGTTTACGTCCAGCCTCTGGTGAACGAATCGCCGGACGACGTGCTGGGCATCCTGAAGCACGACCGCACGCTGGCGACCTTTTCGGATTCCGGCGCCCATGTCGCCCAGGAGATGGGCTCGTCGCTGCAGACCCACCTTCTCAGTTACTGGGTGCGCAAGCGCGGCGCCTTCACGCTCGAGGAGGCGGTGAAGAAGATCACCCGAGACAACGCCGCCGCCTGGGATCTGATCGACCGCGGCCTTATCGGCGAAGGATACCGCGCCGATCTCGTGCTGTTCGAGGAGGATCGCATCCGGCCGACGGTGCCCACGGTCGAGCGCGACCTGCCGGGTGGCGCACGACGTCTCGTCCAGAAGGCGGAAGGGATCAGGGCAACCCTGGTGAACGGCGCAGTGGCATTCGAGAACGGAGAGGCGACGGGCGCCTACGCCGGGACGGTTCTGAAGGGACGGCTCGCCCGCTGACGGGCCCTTGCCACTTCTTCTGCCGAGGTCCAAGAGATTCCCGATGGTCTTGCAGGAGCGATGGTCCTGCGGCCCGTCCCTGTGCGAGGCCGTGAGATCCTGACAAGCAGCAATGGAAGACGCCGTTTACGACTATGAGAAGGGAATCCCGGCAGGATTCTACGACAAGGTCTATCGGCAGGGAGCGGGCGTACGCTTCTGTTGGCACGACCTGAAATTCCGGACGGTCGCGGCTCAACTCGGCACGCCGCGACGGGTTCTCGACATCGGGTGCGGTCCCGGCACCTTCATCGGCAACTATCTGACCGGCATCGAAGCGCTCGGCCTCGACATAAGCGCCGCCCAGATCGACTACGCGACACGAACCTACGGAAGCGCGACGCATCGGTTTTCCACCCGGCCGATCGGCAGCCTGTCCGAGACGGGCGAGCGTTTCGACGTGGTGACGGTGGTGGAACTGATCGAACATCTGCCGCCGGACGCGGCGATCCGACTGCTCTCCGAAGCACGCGCGCTGCTGGCGTCCGACGGCGTCCTCGTCGTGACGACTCCCAATTACAGGTCGCTGTGGCCCCTCATCGAACTCGGCGTCAACGCCTTGTCGCCGGTGAGCTATGTCGAGCAGCACATCAACAAGTACCGTCGGGATCTGCTTGGCGAGCATCTCTCGGCGGCGGGTTATCGCGACGTCTCGATCAGGACGGCGCTGGGCCTCGCTCCGTTCGCGGCTGTGTTCGGCCTCGGAGCGGCCCACACCCTGCACGCCGTCGAGGCCGGCGCGAAGCACCTCGGCATCGGCAATCTCCTCCTGGCCACGGCCCGGCCGTGACGCCGCTACAGGGCCTGATCTGTCTCGTCGCCGCAGCGCTGATGCTGGTGGAGGTCACCGTCCTCCAGTCGCGATTTGCCTTCCTGGCCGCTGGGGCGGCGACTGCTGCGGTGGCGCTCGCCCTGGTCCATGGGGAGGCGACGCGCCGCGGAGAGGGGCGCGGCGCACTGCTTTACGCCGTGGGGCTCCTCGGGGCCGTCGGGACCTATTGCTATCTCGCGCTGGCTCCGTCCGGAGCGATCTCGACGCAGGACGAAGTCATCGAATGGGGGCGGATGGACAAGCGTCCGCTGATCTTCGGCTATCTTGGTATCGCGGCCTTCATCGCCTTCCACTGGCTCTGGGTCGCCTTCGTTCAGGGCTCGCCATCGGCCGTCCGCCCGACTCCGGCCCCGACCGCGGCGAAATGGCCGGTGCGGCTGCTGGGCGCGATCGGAATCATGGGGTTGGCCTTCTGCTGGATCGGTCTGCCGGCGCTGCGCGGCGCCGACGTAATCGGCGGTGACGGCCTCGCGAAGTTCTACGACGTTCATTCGCACGTTCACCTGAGCGCGCTGCAGCAGATCAGGCTTGGCGCGATTCCCTATCTGGAGGCGCAGACCCAGTACGGACCCGGAAACCAGCTGCTTCTGGGCGCTCTCACGGACTTCGTGCACTTCAGCAACCACGGCTTCCTTGGCGCCAACCTCCTGCTCAACGCCGTCTGCGCCATCGTCTTCTTCGTCGTCGTTCAGCAGTTCCTGGGTTTCGGCTGGGCGGTCGCCGGGCTCGTCGGCTGGGTTCTCTGGCCGAGCCCCGCCCTAAGGATCGATCTGGCCGGTTGGGCCGTGCTCACCCGATGGGTGGCGATTCCCATCCTTTCGCTTTGGTTTGCCTGGCTGCTGCTGGGCGCGGGGTCGGCGAGACGCGGCTGGGACGCGGCGATCCCTGGAGGGGTGCTCTGGGGGCTGGGCGGCTTCCTCAGCCAGGAGAACCTGAGCGGAGGCCTGCTGGTGCTCGTATTCTCGCTGGCCCTGCTCGGGCCGGCATCGGGAATGTCGCCGAAGCGGCTCGCGAGGTTCGCGGGCCTGTTCGTTGTCGCGGGTGGCGTGACCTTCGTGATGCTGGTCTCAGCCTTCGTGGGACCATCGCACCTCTTCGAGGTGGTTGCCCTCGCGAATGCGAAGTCCAGCCTGGTGATGGCCGGCGTCTCCAATTCGATATGGTCCGACAATCTCGGTCTGCAGCTCACCTGGAACATCGTGGACGGGCGGCTGGAAACGGACCTGCGGGCGACCGGCGAGTTCAGGGATCTCATCCTCACCTATGCTCTGGTGTTCCTCTTCCTGCTCGCGCTCGGCCTGTTGGGGGCATTTCTCGGACGTCGGTGGAGTACGGCCGACGAGTCGACGCGGGAGTTCTGCGCGAAGTTCGCGGGCGTGGCGGTCGGCGCGTTCGTGCTGCATCTCTTTTCGCTGCTGCGCTCGGACACTTCCCATCTGGCAGGACCGTCGTTCCTGTTGGCGCTGTTCCTGCTGATGTTGCCGGTCTTCCTCTGGCGCTGCCTGAAGCCGGGCAGGGCGCGGACGCTTCTGGTGATCATCTCGGTGGCCATCATCGCCGAGGCAGCAATCTCAGCGCGGGTCGAGGTCGAGCGGCGCGCGGCGAGCCTCGGTTCGGTCTGGCGCGAGTCGGCGGCAGTGCTCGATCTCTATACCGAGTTGCGAAGCCACCGGGGCGAGGTTTCCGATCTCGCCGGTCTCTACTCGCCGCTTCCCCGGGTGCAGGCGGCTTTTCGCAACCACCCTGATTTCGCCGAGGTGGAGGAGTTCTTCGGCCTGCTGCGCGACCGCCTCGGGGGGCGGCCCGTCGAACTGGGAGCGTACAGGTTCGATGATCTCGTTGCTCACCCCGACACGTTCTATTTCCTGGGGGGAGTGCGCTCGCTCTCGGGCATCACCTCGCCGAAGAACAGCCTCTGGCTGCGCTCGGAGCAGGAGGCGCGGATCGGCAGGATCGCCGGTATGGGCCGCGGCTGCCTCTTCTTCGCTTCCGATTCGAACAGGCTGCTGGTCGATGCCTGGATGCGGTCGGTCAAGCCGCCCCAGACCATGACGGTCGAACCGATCGCCGGCCGGCGCGACTACGGCACGCTGGCCTGCAAGGCCGGTTCCTAGGAAAGCTCCCGGCGCACGATCGCCGCACCTTCGCTCAAGGCCTTGAGCTTTCCAAAGGCGACGGCGCGCGGCAGGTACTTCATGCCGCAATCGGGCGCGGGCAGGAGTTTATCCGGTCCTATATGCTTCAGGCCGGTGCGGATGCGGTCGGCGACCTTCTGCGCCGTCTCGATCTCGGGGTCGCTGAGGTCGATGACGCCCAACATCACTTTCTTTGGTGCGAGGTCCTTCAGTACGCCGAGGTCGAGCCTGGGCTGAGCCGATTCGATGGAGATCTGCTGGGCGATCGTGTCCGAGAGCTGCGGCAGGAAGGAATAGCCGGTGGGCTTCAGGCCGGTCACCACGGCGGCATAGCCGAAGCAGAGATGGATGACCGTCGGCACGGTGATGCCTTCCAGCGCCCGGTTGATCGCCTTCACCGCGTAGCGCTTGGCCTCGTCGGGGTTGTTGCGCAGCCAGGGTTCGTCGAGCTGAATCACGTCGGCGCCGGCCTTTACCAGTTCATGCGCCTCCTCATTCACTGCGGCGGCGTAGTCCATGCACATCGCCTCGGCATCCTTGTAGAACTCGTCCTTCACCTGCTGGCCCATCGTGAAGGGGCCGGGCAGGGTGATCTTGGCCAGCCGCTCCGTATTGGCTCGCAGGAACTGCATGTCACGCAGCTCGACCGGCCCCGTCCGCCGGATCTTCCCCACGACCCGCGGCACCGGAGTCCGGCTGCCGCTGCGGTTCACGATCTCCGCCGGATTCTCGTCGTCGATGCCCTCCAGTGCGGTCGCGAAGCGGTTGGAGTAGCTCTCGCGCCGCATCTCGCCATCGGTGATGACGTCGATGCCGGCGCGTTCCATGTCACGGATGGCGAGCAGGGTGGCATCGTCCTGCGCCTGTTCGAGCCAGGGCTCCGGGACCCGCCACATGTCCTTCACGCGGGTGCGCGGCACGCCCTTGCTCAGCAGTTGGCGGTCGACCAGCCAATCCGGCTGGGGGTAGGAACCGACGACAGTGGTCTGCAGAAGCATTTCGCCCATCTGAATTCCATTTCTCGCGAACTTCGATTGCGCGGCAGTCTGCGGCCCGTTTAAGTCCCTGTCCATGTTCGGACGCATCGTGTTGCTGCTGATCTTCGTCCTCGTCGGATCCTGCAGCGGGGACCTGCCCAGCAGTTCGATGGATGGCGCTCGGGCCGAGCGAGCCTTCGGGCTGCTGCGATCGTCGGCCTCTCTCGTCGCGTTAATGCGCGACCGCGACATCCGTCCGCCCGACCTCTCGGCGCCCGATCCGTTGCAGCAACTCCGGCAAGAGCTCGCCAAGAGCGACCCGAGTGGGGCCTTTGCCGGAATGACCTACGACCTGACGCGCGGAAACACCCTGACCGTCGACTGGCTGGTTCAGACGCCCAACCGTTGGGGACGCCGGGCGGACGATCTCACCTGGTTCGCCATGGGCTGCAAGGAGTGCGAGCCCGACATCTCCCTGCCGATCTGCGCCACCGATGCCGATTGCAACGGCGGCACCTGTGCCGCGATCTGGCCGCGCACGCCGGGTCGTCGCACCACCGCGCGGAAAGTGTGCCTCGGCCATTCCGACGCCCTGCCGGTCAGGATCCACGACCTCGTCGCAAGCGCTCGTGACAGCGTCGACATCGTCGAACTGCAGCCGGCGCCGAGCGGGCGCTTCACCGCGGCGCTCAGGGCTGCCATTGCCCAGCTGGCATTCAGCCGCCGCAAGGTCGAGGTGCGGGTCCTCATCGGCCAGTTTCCGCCGGAGGGCGTCGATGCCGCGGCGTTCCTCAAGGAACTCGTCGAGACGGCGCGCAGCGTTCCGGGCTCCCGTGTGACGGTCAGCGTCTCGGCGATGCGGAGCTGCACGGTGCTCGAATCCTGCAACAGCTTCTCCTGGAACCACGGCAAGTTCATCGTCGTGGACGGACGGG
>NZ_SCUT01000029.1 GCF_004297265.1 Reyranella sp. | reverse complement strand
CTGCCGGTTGCCCGGCGTGTCGCCCCTATTTGGTCTTGCTCCCGGTGGGGTTTGCCGTGCCGCTTCCGTTGCCGGTCGCGCGGTGGGCTCTTACCCCACCGTTTCACCCTTGCCGGCCTGGCGAACCAGGCAGGCGGTCTGTTTTCTGTGGCACTTTCCCTGGGGTCGCCCCCGCCGGACGTTATCCGGCACCGTGTCTCCGTGGAGCCCGGACTTTCCTCACCCGCGCGGTTGCCCGCCCGAGCGCAGCCATCCGGCCGTCTGACCCGGCGCCTGACTAGGCTGCCCGTCCCAGCGGGTCAAGCAGGCCACCCAGCCGCGAGCGCGTTTCGGGATCGATCATGCCGTCGACGCGGTCCGCCCGGAAATGGCGCTGGAAGGCCTTCACGATCTCCTTCGGCGGCACGGCGAGCGGCGGCGCATAGCCGTAACGCTGGAGCGCCTTGTGGAAATCGCCGTCGAGCGGCCGCGCACCGGCCTTCGGCCACAGGCCGATTCCCTGCTCTGCCAATTGCTTCCAGGGAAAGCGCCGGCCCGGATCGATCTTGCGCTGGGGGGCGATGTCGGAATGCCCGACGACGTTGCGCGGTTCGATGGCCGGATGGCGCACCAGGATCCCGCGGCACAGTTCGACCAGCGCCTCGATCTGTTCGGGCGGATAATCGTGCCGGTCGCCGTGCAGATTCACGATCTCGATACCGATCGACGTGCCGTTCAACGTCTCTCGGCCACGCCACCACGATTTGCCGGCGTGCCAGGCGGTGCGGTCCTCGGGCACGAGACGATAGGCGGTGCCGTCGAGATCCAGCACGTAATGCGAGCTGACCCGGTGCTCTCGCGTGGCATCGCGCAGGATGTCGAGCGACTCCCGCAACGGAAGCTCCGTGTAGTGCAGGACAAGGATATCGACGATCGCGCCGTCCGCTCTCGGGGCATGATTGGGCGACGGCAGGTCGATGAGCTTCACGGTCAGGCCGGCACGAGACCGCGCTGTCTGCGCAGGCGGTCATAGGCGTCGTTGATCAGCGCGAGCTTGCGGTTGGCGACCGCGATCGCCTCCTCCGGCAGTCCCTGAGCCATCAACCGGTCCGGATGGTTGGCGCGGACCTGCCGCAGCCAGGCCTCGCGGATCTGTTCGTCGGTCGCCAGCGGATCGATGCCGAGAACGACACAGGGCTCACACTCCACCGCGCCCAGCGCGGCGGCTTTCGCGCGTTCGAACCGCGAACTGGGCAGGCCGAAGATGCTCGCGACCTTCGCCAGATAATCGGCTTCCGCCGCATCGATCCTGCCGTCGGCCTGCGCGATGCTGAACAGGCCCTCGAGCACGTTCTCGAGAATTTCGGGCGCATCGGGAAACAGGGCGGCGACCTGCCGGGCGTAGGTCTCGAATCCGCCCGCGTCGCGCTTGGCCAGATCGAAGAAGCGCTCGACGTTCGCCTCCTCGCCCGGCGGCACCTGGAAAAACTCGCGAAACGCCGCCCTCTCGACCTCCGAAACCTCGCCGTCGACGCGCGCCATCTTGGCCCCCAGCGCGATGACGCCGATGGTGAAGCCGATCTGGCGCAGGCCGGGATGTCCGCCGTCGTCCGCCGGCGGCGAGGACAGGCCGAGCAGCTCGGCGATGCCGAGGCCGTTCATGCCCTCCACGATTTTGTCCCAGATCCTCATGCCGTGCTCTTATACCAGCAGGGAGCCGATTGCGACGCAGACCAGCAGGCCGAGCGCCAGGCGGCGATAGAACTTCTCGCTGGCCAGCGGGAACAGGCGCTCGCCCACCACGCCGCCCAACATCACCGCCGGCGCCAGGAACAGGCCTTGCACGCCCGTGTTCCATCCGATCAGATCGCGCGACGCGAACGATGCCAGCGCGATCAGATCGACGAAGACGAAATACGTGGTGAGATTGGCCCGCACACGCGCCGCAGGCTCGTTGCCCGCCAGATAGTAGAAGGCGATCGGCGGGCCGGCCATGCCGGAGAGCCCGTTCAGGAAGCCGCTGGTCGCTCCGGCCGCAATCGTCGTCGCCGCGTTCGGTCGCCCGCGGAAGCGCCAGCCGCTGGCCAGCAGGGTCACCGCGCTCAGGATGATGGCCGAGATCGCCCAACGCATCGGCTCGGGCTCGACCCCGGTCAGCGTATGGGTCCCCAGCGGCACGGCGACGGCCGCCGCCAGCAGCAGCAGGCCGATGCGCCGCCAGTCGACCAGCCGCACGACGCCCGGAACGAGCGGCAGGGCGACCGCGATTTCCAGCAGGAGGCAGAGCGCAATCCCGACCGCAGGCCCGTAGAGCGCCGAGAAGACCGGCGTCATCAGCATCGCGGCGCCGAAACCGGCAAAGCCGCGCACCATGCCTGCAATGCAGGCAACGACGGCGGAAATAAGGAACGGAATACTCAACAGATCGGGCATCGCCGCGGGACGCTAGCATTGCCGGAGCGCGAGGCGCGCATCATATAATGCAGGTCATGCCCTCAAAGAATCTCGCGGTTCCGGCGGTCCCCCTCCTGATGCCGTACATCCAGCGACGGCCGGAGCTCGAAGGCATAACGCCGAAACCCTTCAAGCTCGTGTCGGACTATGTCCCCGCCGGCGACCAGCCGGAAGCGATCCGGCAGCTCATCGCCGGTGTCGAAGCGGGCGAGCGCGACCAGGTCCTGCTGGGCGTCACCGGCTCGGGCAAGACCTTCACCATGGCCAACGTGATCGCGAGCCAGGGACGGCCGGCGCTGGTGATGGCGCCCAACAAGACGCTGGCGGCGCAGCTCTATGCCGAGATGAAGGGCTTCTTCCCGGAAAACGCCGTCGAATATTTCGTCTCGTACTACGACTACTACCAGCCCGAGGCCTACGTCCCGCGCACCGACACCTTCATCGAGAAGGATTCGTCGATCAACGAACA
Organism: Reyranella sp.; assembly: GCF_004297265.1. Lineage (GTDB taxonomy): Bacteria > Pseudomonadota > Alphaproteobacteria > Reyranellales > Reyranellaceae > Reyranella. Next base: position 17,013 of record NZ_SCUT01000029.1, on the reverse strand, counting down.
GATCGACCGCATGCGCCACTCCGCGACGCGCGCCCTGATGGAGCGCGACGACGTGATCATCGTGGCGTCTGTGTCCTGCATCTACGGCATCGGTCCGCTGGAGAACTACCAGGCGATGACCTTCCGCCTGCACAAGGGCCAGAAGATCGACCGTTCCTCCCTGCTCCGCCGCTTCGTCGAGCAGCAGTACAAGCGCAACGACAATGCCTTCCAGCGCGGCACCTTCCGGGTGCGCGGCGACACGATCGACCTGTTCCCCGCCCACTACGAGGACAAGGCCTGGCGCTTCGAGATGTTCGGCGACGAAATCGATTCGATCACCGAGTTCGATCCGCTGACCGGCGACAAGACGATCTCGCTGAACGACATCATCGTCTACGCCAACAGCCACTACGTGACGCCGAAGCCGACGATGCAGAAGGCGATCGACCAGATAAAGGCCGACCTGAAGCAGCGCCTGGAGGAATTCAACCGCGCCGGGCGCCTACTCGAGGCGCAGCGGCTCGAGCAGCGCACGCTGTTCGACATCGAGATGCTGGAGACCACCGGGTCCTGCGCCGGCATCGAGAACTACTCGCGCTATCTGACGGGCCGCAAGCCGGGCGAGCCGCCCCCCACCCTGTTCGAATACTTCCCGCAGAATTCGCTGCTGATCTGCGACGAGAGCCACGTCACCGTGCCGCAGATCGGCGGCATGTTCCGTGGCGACTTCAATCGCAAGAGCGTGCTGGCCGAATTCGGCTTCCGCCTGCCCTCGGCGATCGACAATCGGCCGCTGAAGTTCGAGGAATGGGACGCGCTGCGGCCGCAGACGACCTATGTCAGCGCCACGCCGGGCGACTGGGAGATGGAGCGCACCCAGGGCATCTTCATCGAGCAGGTGATCCGGCCGACCGGCCTGATCGATCCGACCGTCCTGATCCGTCCCGTGGAAAAGCAGGTCGACGACCTGATCGCCGAGTGCAAGGACTGCGCGAAGAAGGGCCAGCGCGTGCTGGTCACCGTGCTGACCAAGCGCATGGCCGAGGATCTGGTCGAGTATATGCACGAGAGCGGCATCCGGTGCCGCTACCTGCATTCCGACATCGACACGCTGGAGCGCATCGAGATCATCCGCGACCTGCGGCTGGGCGCCTTCGACGTGCTGGTCGGCATCAACCTGCTGCGCGAGGGGCTCGACATTCCCGAATGCGCGCTGGTCGCCATCCTCGACGCCGACAAGGAAGGCTTCCTGCGCTCACCCACCTCGCTGGTGCAGACGATCGGCCGCGCCGCGCGCAACGTCGAGGGCCGGGTCATCCTCTATGCCGACAAGATGACGGACTCGATCAAGTACGCGATGGCCGAGACCGACCGCCGCCGCGCCAAGCAGACCGCCTACAACGAGGAGCACGGCATCACGCCGGCCTCGGTGAAGCGCAACATCGCCGAGATCCTGCAGTCGACCGCGGAGCGCGACCATTACACGGTCGACACCGGCGTGTCGGGCGACGTGCATCTGGTCGGGCACAATCTGCGCACCCACATCGCCGAGCTCGAGAAGCGCATGCGCGCCGCCGCCGCCGACCTCGAATTCGAGGAAGCCGGCCGGCTGCGCGACGAGATCCGCCGCCTCGAAGCCCACGAGCTGGAGCTGCCGGGCCAGGCCGCCAGCGCCAATGTCGGCGTCCATCTCGGCAAGATGCAGCATTCCCGCGTCTTCCGCGGTGTACGCACGGGTTCCGGCGGTCGCGGCAAGCCGGCACGACGCAGCGGGCGCTAGGAATTCGAGCCTGGCCAATTTCGCCTGACCGCCTCTCATCGAGAGTTTTCTCGCCCACCTGGATGCGGTCGCTATAGTCCCGGCGCATGTCCGCCGCGCCGACAGACCTTCGTCGCTATCTCACCGCACTCGCCTCGCTGACTCTGATCCAGGTCATCTCGACGATGGTCTTCAACCAGGCCTCGGTGCTGGCGCCGGCCGCCGCCGCCGAGTTCGGCGTCGCCGCCGCGGATGTCGCCTACTACGTGTCGATCGTCTATCTCGCGGCGATGATCTCGACCGTGGGCGGCGGCACGATCACCCGCCGGCTGGGACCCATCCGTTTCATCCAGACCGGACTCACCATCGCGGCATTGGGCTCCTTCGTCTTCGCGACGGGCGGCGTGGCGATGGCCGCGCTCTCGGCCTTCATCGTCGGCCTGGGTTCCGGCCCGCTCACCATCGCCAGCTCGCATATCCTGGCGCGCGTGTCGCCGCCGCGGCTGGCCAACGTCACCTTCTCGCTGAAGCAGAGCGGCGTGCCCGTCGGCTTCGCAATCTGCGGCGCCGTGCTGCCCACCCTCGCCCTCGATTTCGGCTGGCGCTGGGCCGCGGCCTCGGTCGGCCTCCTCTCGATTGCTGCCGCCATCGCCATGCAGCCCTTGCGCGGCCTCTACGACGAGGAACGCAGCGGCGGCCCGGCGCGCCTGCCGACGCTGGCTGAGATCTTCGAACCGCTGCAACTCGCCTGGCGCGACCCGATCCTGCGGCCGATGTGCTTCATCGGCATGCTGTTCTCCGCCACGCAGGCGATCGTCGTGAACTTCACCGTCGTCTATGCTGTCGATGGTCTGCAGATGTCCTACGTGCTGGCCGGCGCGCTTCTCTCGGCAGCAACGGTCGCCGGCGCCTTCGGCCGCATCTTCTGGGGCGCGCTCGCCGACCTGCTGCGCAGGCCGTCGGCGGTGCTGGCGGCCATCGGCGCCATCATCGCGATGGCCGCCACGGTGATGTCCTTCTCGACACCCGCCTGGCCCACCAGCGCCGTCTACATCGTCTGTACGATCCTGGGCGGCACCGCCGTCGGCTGGAATGGCGTCTTCATCGCCGAGAGCGCCTCGCGAGCCCCGCCGGGACGCGCCGCTGAATTCACCGGTGCGACACAGCTCTTCGTCTTCTGCGGCGCACTCCTCTCGCCGCTCCTCTTCCGCACGGTACTGGCCATCACCGGCGTCTATGAAGCGGGCTATCTCCTGCTCGCCGCCGGCGTGGCGACAGCGTCGTTCTTCCTCGGCCGCGCGGCGCTGCGCTGAGTTAGTCCATTTGACCGTCTGTCACTGTGATTGGTTCTTCTTCCGCCACCGGGAGAGCGTCTCGTACGTCGTCTGTTGCATGCCATGCGCCGCAATGCCGAAGCTGTAAAACGCAGTCAAGAACGCTATCGGAAGACCAGTGAAGGCGCGAGGAGGGGAGTCTGGACGGGTCCATATCTCTCCCGCCATGAGGTAGCTCAAGAAGATCCAGAAGCAGAAAAAGAAGACAGCTTTGCCGTCGAAAAGCGGCGTGCCGTATTCCCTAAACATAGACGACCGAACTTCCGCTTTCGCCATCTCGACCCAAACCGGCGAATACAGCCAGTCTTTTTCCTGCTCTTCCATTTCGACGGCAATCGAGCGCAAGCGAGTCATGCCAACGAGCGTCACGATCCACGAGACCGGAAGCGCGATCATGCCGAACGTCAGATCACGGCAGGTATTGGTGCATCTGGCGTAGTCAGTGGTCTTGATCCAGGACCAGAAATGCAAGTCAGCGGCTTGCCCTACACCACGCACCCATGGTTCAGGCAAATAGGCGCAGGCGGCCCAGATCGCAAAGGGCGTGCCGCAGATAAAGAATGTCCAACGAATGAACGAGACCATCCATCGGCAGGCCTTTCCTCCGGCGGCGCTTGGGAATGGCTTAAAGCCGCCCCATCGCGGAACGTCGACGGAGATGACTTTGGCGAGCCATTCGGCAATCATTTGATCTCACCCGTTCTCGGCGAGCGCGCTTTCGTGCCAGCGGCGCAGCAGGAGATGTGACAGCAGCGACAATAGCAGGTAGATCGCGATACCCGTCGCGGAGATCAGCACCAGGGCCGCGAACATGCGCGGGATCTTGAGCTGGTAGCCCGATTCGAGGATGCGGTAGGCGAGGCCAGACTCCCTCCCGCCGGAGCCCGCCACGAACTCGGCCACCACGGCGCCGATCAGCGCCAGGCCGCCCGAGATGCGCAGGCCGCCCAGGAAGTAGGGCAGAGCCGCCGGCAGACGCAGGTCGACCAGCATGCGCCAGCGGCTCGAGCCGTAGAGCCCGAACAGGTCGAGCAGGTTGCGGTCGACCGAGCGCAGGCCCAGCACGGTGTTGGACAGGATCGGGAAGAAGGCCACCAGCCAGGCGCAGATCAGCAGCGAGACGTTGACGTCGTCGACCCAGGCGATGATCAGCGGCGCGATGGCCACGATCGGCGTCACCTGCAGGATTATGGCGTAGGGAAAGAGCGACAGCTCGATCCAGCGCGACAGCGAGAACAGCAGCGCCAGCAGGATGCCGACCACCACCGCGGCCAGCAAGGCCTCGAGTGTGATGCGCAGCGTCACGAGGAGTGCGGGCCAGAGCGTGCCCCAGTCCGATATCAACGTCTTCGCCACCAGGAGCGGCCCCGGCAGGATGTAGGGCGGAATCGCCATCGCGCGCACGAGGCCCTCCCACAGGGCCAACAAGAGGACGCCCGTCAGGAAAGGGGCGACGATGCGGGCGCTCACCGGGGAGACCCCTCACCTAACCTCTCCCCCAAGGGGGAGAGGGACACGAAAAGCGCTCCCTTCTTCCTCCTCTCCCCCGCTAGGGGGAGAGGCTGGGTGAGGGGGTTGCGCACACACGAGGTCACTGACGCCCTCATGCCGCCATCGCTTCCGAAAGCTGTGCCGAGGTGAGCCGGCAGAGGGCGGCGTAGTCGGCGGAGGTGCCGAAGGCCTCGCTGCGCGGATAGGGCGCGGGGATGGCGAGTTCGGAGCGCACCCGGCCGGGGCGCGGGCTCATGACCACGATGCGCTGCGACAGGAACACCGATTCGAACACCGAGTGCGTCACGAACACGGCGGTGAAATGCGTGCGCTGCCAGAGTTCCAGAAGGTCGGTGTTCAGCCTGCGCCGCGTGATCTCGTCGAGCGCGGCGAAGGGTTCGTCCATCAGCAGGAGCTTGGGCGCGGTGACGAGCGCGCGCGCGATCGAGACGCGCATCTTCATGCCGCCCGACAGTTCGCGCGGATAGCTCTTCTCGAAGCCCTTGAGCCCGACGCCCGCGAGCGCCTCGGCCGCGCGCGCCTCGCGTTCCGAGCCCGACACCCCGCGCAGCTTGAGCGGCAGGGCCACGTTCGCCAGCGCCGTCGTCCACGGCATCAGGGTCGGTTCCTGGAAGACGAAGCCCAGGTCGGGCCTGCCCTGCGGCCACTCGATCGTGCCGGCGCTCGGCTCGGCGAGGCCCGCGATCAGGCGCAGCAGGGTCGATTTTCCGCAACCCGAGGGGCCGAGCACGCTCAGGAACTCGCCCGCCTCGATGTCGAGCGAGGCGCCGCCCAGCGCCTGGACGCCGTTCGCGAAGATGCGGGAGACGTCGCGGACGCGGACGAGCGGCATCAACCCGCGGGCAAGGTCAGGTCGAGGCGCGTGGCCCAGACCGGCAGGGGCAGCGTGTCGCGCGCGGCAAGGCTCGCAGGTAGCGCGGCGCGGTCGGTCACCTTGGCAAAAGGCAGGACGAGGCCGGCGCGCACGCCGAACACCGCATCGCCGTCGAGATGTGCGTCATCCTCGGGGAAGAACTCGGTGATCAGCGGCGCATGGCCGGGCGCCTGGATGATCATGTGCAGATGCGCGGGCCGCCAGGCGTCGCGGCCCAGGACGCGCAGCATGTCGCCGGCCGGTCCGTCGTCAGGCACCTTGTAGGAGACGGGCCGCACGGTGGTGAAGGCGAAGGTGCCGTCCTCCGCCACGGCGAGGCGCGCATGATAGTTGGTCGGCGATTGCGCGGCGTCCTGCTGGGCGTAGAGGCCGTTGCCGGCATTCTGCCAGATCGCCAGCACGGTGCCCTTTGCCGGCGCGCCCTGCCCGTCGAGGACGCGGCCGCTCACGACCAGCGGCTCGCCCACCTGGCCGTGCCACAGGTCGCCGCCATTGGGCAGCGTGGGAGCGCCTTCGATATGGAACGGGCCGAGCACGGACGAAGGCGTGCCGTTCCCCGCGGCGTTCACCATGTCCACGAGCGAGGACACGCCGAGCAGGTCGGAGAAGAGTATGTATTCGTTGCGCTTGTCGTCGGTGAACCCGGTGGCGCGGGTCAGCGCGTCGATGGCGACGCCCCACTCCGCCTGCGTCACCTTGTTGTCGCGCACGAAGCTGTGCAGGTGGCCGGCCAGGGAGACCAGCAGTGTCCGCGCGCGCTCGGACGGCGCGTTGCGGGCATAGTCGGCGAAGGCCTGGGTGATGGATGTCGGCGTGAGATTGCGCACGGATGCCTCCCTGGGGTCGGGGCTTTGGCCCGTTACCGCGGCGCCCGCAGGAGCGCGTCGTAGTCCGCCCGCAGCAGCGCGAACAGCAGATGGTCGGCCCACTGGCCATTGATCCGCAGATACTGCCGGGCCAGCCCCTCCTCATGAAAGCCGACCTTGGTCAGCACGGCCTTGGAAGGCTCGTTGTGCGGCAGGCAGGCGGCCTCGAGCCGGTGCAGCCGGAGATCGTCAAAGACGAACGGCAGGGTGGCGCGCAGACCGTCGGTCATCAGGCCCTGGCCGGCATAGGGTTGGCCCATCCAGTAGCCGACGGATGCGGCCTGGGCGACGCCGCGGCGGACGTTGCTGAGGTTGATTCCGCCGACCAGCCGCCGGCCCTCGTTGGTGAAGACGAACAGGCCGTACGCCTCCCCTGCCCGCCATTCCTTGATCTGCTGCCGCAGTCGGCGCCGGAAATGGTCCCGTGCCAGTGAATCTTCGGGCCAGGTCGGTTCCCAGGGGGTGAGGAATGCCCGGCTGCGGGCGCGCAATTCGGCCCATTCCGGCCAGTCGTCCATGCTCGGCGCACGCAGAAACACGCGCTTCCCGGTGATCCGGGTCATCCCTGACAGCGACAACGGGACGTCGGCAAAGCGGAACATATTGAGTTATAGTAATGGTTCTTCGGAATTGTTGCATGCTTTCCGGAGATCGACGTAGGAAATTGAGACGGTCCGCCACGCACCGGGTCGCCAGAAGAGCTGCCGCCATTCGGCCAAACGGGCGTATTACATTCATCCATTGCAAGTCCTCGAGGCACATAGGCCATGGAAACGGCTAGCAAACCCAGTGTCGGCGAAAAGGGCAGATTCTATCTGACCAAGCACATCTGGCTTCCCCAGCAGCCGCTGGAGGATTTCAACCTCAAGCTATCGGACATGATCCTGCGGAACATGCCGAAGCTGCCCCTGGGCGGCGAGGACGCGATGAAGGTCTTCCCCGTCCTGGGCGAACTGAAGAAGAGCCACGCCAAGATCAAGGCCGACCTCGAGTACCTCCTGAGTCATCATGAGGAGATTCCCGCCTTGCACGAGGTCCACCCGCGCGACCTCTACGTGCCGGGCCGCGCCTGGCGCACCTTCCTGCTGAAGCTGTGGGGCCATGACGTTCCGGAGAACGCCGCAGCGGTGCCCGACACGATGGCTGCGATCGCGCAAATCCCCGGCGTCCACACGGCGCTGTTCAGCATCCTCGCCGGCCGCGCCGAGATCGAGCCGCACCGGGGATCTGCCGCCGGCATCATCCGCTTCCACTACCCGCTGATCGTGCCGACCGAACCGGAGAAATGCTGGATCGAGATCGGCGGCCATCATTTCTTCTGGAAGGAAGGCGAGCCGCTGGTGTTCGACGACACGCGAGAGCATTGGGTGAAGAACCAGACCGACGAGACGCGGGTCGTGCTGATCATCGACTTCAACGCCCCCATGCCGTTCCCGATGAATCTCTACACCGGCCTGCGCTACAATCTGGTCCGCCGCAGCGCCGAGATTAAGACCGCCATCGACCGCGCCGCGATCGGCGTTCCTCCGCGCACGGCAGCCCAACCCGACTTGGCGCACGCTGCCTAAATGGAGCGCGCCACTCCAGTGGCGCTCTTCTCGTGATTCACGAGCGCCACTGGAGTGGCGCGCTCCAATGAAGACGATCAGGCCGCGAGCCTGCCGGCGATCTTGTCGAGCGATTCGAGGCCGTGGATCGGGCCCAGGGCGGCGAGCGTGAGTTCGCCCTGCAGGAGGCGGCGCGCGACCCGGCGGACGGCGTCCTGGTCGACCGCCTCGATGCGCGACACGATCTCGGAGTAGGGAATGGTGCGGCCGTGGACGATCAGGTGGCGCGCCGCCTGCTCGCAGCGCGCACCGCTGGACTCCAGGGCCATGAGCGTGCCGGCCTTGATCTGGTTGCGGGCGCGCACCAGTTCCTGCTCGTTCAGCGTATCGGCCACGGTCACGAACTCCTCGCACACCGCCGGCACCAGTTCGGCCAGATCGTCCTCGCCGGTCCCGGCGTAGATGCCGAACAGGCCGCCATCGGCATAGGCCGTGTTGAAGCAGTGAATGCCGTAGACCAGTCCCCGCTCCTCACGGATACGCTGGAACAGGCGCGAGGACATGCCACCGCCGAACAGGGTCGAGTAGATCGCCAGCGCGAAATAGTCGGGGTCGCGATAGCCGATGCCCTCGCAACCCAGCACGAGATGCGCCTGTTCGAGCACCCTCTGCTCGCGGCCGTCGCCGCCGACATAGGCGAGCGGGACCGGCCGCTCGGCATTGGCCGGCGTGCGCGGCACCGAGCCGAAATGCTTCTCGGCGAGATCGACGATCTGGTCGTGCTCGACCCGGCCGGCCGCCGACAGGACCATGTTGGAAGCGGTGTAGTGACGCGCAAGATAGGCGAAGAGATCGTCGCGGCCGATCGCCTCGACCGTCGTCGCCGTGCCCAGCACCGGCCGGCCGAGCGGCTGGCCCGGCAGCGCGGTCTCCTGGAACTGGTCGAAGATGAGGTCGTCGGGCGTGTCGAGCGCCTGGCCGATCTCCTGCAGGATGACGCCGCGCTCGCGCTGCAGCTCGTCGGGGTCGAACACCGAGTTGCGCAGGATGTCGGAGACCATCTCGACGCCCAGCGCCACGTCCTCCTTCAGCACGGAGGCGTGATAGGCGGTGATCTCGCGGCCGGTATAGGCGTTCAGGCTGCCGCCGACATTCTCGATCTCTTCCGCGATGGCGCGGGCGCTGCGGGTGCGCGTGCCCTTGAACGCCATGTGCTCCAGCATGTGGGCCATACCGTTCAGCTCGGCGGTCTCGTGGCGCGTGCCGCAGGCGACCCAAATGCCGAGCGAGGCCGATTCGACCTCGGGCATCGGGTCGACGGCGATACGCAGGCCGTTGGCCAGCGTCGTAACCTTCACATTGCTCACGTGCGCACCTTGCTCCTGGCTGCGGGCGCGGCGGCCATCTCCCGGCGTTCGTCGATCATGGATTTCAGCGCCGCGACGTCGTTCGGCATCCGGTCGGCGCGCTCGGCGCGCTCCAGCAGGTCCGAGAGACGGGCCGGCAGAGACGGCCGCCGGCCGGTCGCCTTCTCGACGGCGTCGGGGAATTTGGCGGGATGCGCCGTTGCCAGCACGACCATGGGAATGGCGGCGTCGCGACGATGCTGCTGCGCCAGCGCATAGCCAACGGCGGAGTGCGGATCGATCGTCTCGCCGAAGCGCTTCAGGCAATCCGACATGGCGGCCAGCGTGCCGGCATCGTCGAGCCGACCCGCATCGAAGAGTTGCCGCACGCCGGCCAGCACGTTGCCACCGACCTTCAAGGTGCCGGTGCTGCGGAACGCGGTCATAGCATCGGCCAGGGTGGCGCCGTCGCGATCGTAGAGGTCGAACAGCAGACGCTCGAAATTGCTCGAGATCTGGATGTCCATGCTCGGGCTCAAGGTCGGCACGACCTCGGAGGTCGTCATTGTGCCGCTCTCGAAGAAGCGGGCGAGGATGTCGTTGCTGTTGGCGCCGACCACGAAGTGCGAGATCGGCAGGCCCATCTGTTTCGCGGCATAGCCGGCGTAGACGTTGCCGAAATTGCCGCTGGGCACGCTGAACGCCACCGGGCGCTCCGGCGCGCCGAGCTTCAGCGCCGCCCAGAAGTAGTAGACGATCTGCGCCATGACGCGGGCGAAGTTGATCGAGTTCACGGCCGTCAGCGCATGTCGGTCACGGAATGCGAGATCGTTGAAGCAGGCCTTGGCGAGATCCTGGCAGTCGTCGAACGTGCCCTGCACCGCGATGTTGTGAACGTTGGGCGCCAGCACCGTCGTCATCTGCCGGCGCTGGACCTCGCTCACGCGACCGTGCGGGAACAGCATGAAGATGTCGATGGTCTTGCGGTCACGCACCGCCTCGATGGCGGCCGAACCGGTGTCGCCCGAGGTGGCGCCGACGATGGTCGCGTGCTGTCCGCGCGCCGTCAGCGTCTGGTCGAGCATGCGGCCGAGGAGCTGCAGCGCCACATCCTTGAAGGCGAGCGTCGGACCGTGGAACAGCTCCAGCAGGTGCAGGCCCGAATCGCCGAGCGGCTTCAGCGGCGCGACCTCCGGCGTCTCGAACGAGGCATAGGCCTCGCCGATCAGGCGGCGGAAGGTCGCCTCGTCGAAAGCATCGCCGACGAACGGGCGCATGATGCGGAACGCGAGGTCGGTGTAGCCGAGCCCCTTCAGGGCCGCGATCTCGGTCTTGTCGAACCGGGGCCACTCGGCGGGCAGATAGAGGCCGCCGTCGCGGGCCAGGCCCGCCAGCATGATGTCCTCGAAGCCAAGCGGCGCGGGATTGCCCTGCGAGCCGTGGCGTGTGCTGATGTAACGCAAAGGTTTTCTCCGGCTAGGCGACCTGCCGACAGGCCTCGTGGTCCTTGCGAACCCGTTTCGTGGAGGCGGGGAATTTGGCCAAGGCTTTCTCGGGGCGGGTGGGCCGCTTGACCAGATCGCCGCCGCAATTCGGGCAATGGCCGCCCAGGCGGGTTTGCGCACAGTGGGCGCAGAAGGTGCACTCGAAGGTGCAGATCAGGGCGTCGGACGCGCCGTTGGGCAGGTCCTTGTCGCAGCATTCGCAGTTCGGACGAAGGTCGAGCATGGGTCCCTCTTACGCCTGCAGGTAGCGGCTTTCCAGATGGGCTTTGAAGGCGGCGGCGGCCAGCGGCGCCCCGGTGGCCTCGACCAGGATCTCGTCGGTGGTCGCGATCGAGCCCTTGCCGTGCACGTTCGCGCGCAGCCAGCCCAGCAGAGGGGCGAAATCGCCCAGCCCGATGGCCTCCATCAGGCCGGGATTGGCGCGGCGGGCGGCGGCGAAGAGTTGCGCGGCCGCCAGCGCGCCCAGCGTGTAGGTCGGGAAATAGCCCCAGCCGCCATCCGGCCAATGGATGTCCTGCAGACAGCCGAGCGAGTCGTCGGGCGGCACGATGCCCAGCAGTTCGCGCATCCCGTCATTCCACGCGCCGGGCAGGTCGGCCAGCGCGAGGTCGCCCGCCAGCATCGCCCGCTCCAGCCGATAGCGCAGCATGACGTGCAGCGGATAGGTGACCTCGTCGGCATCGACGCGGATGAATCCCGGCGCGACACGCGTGTAGAGCCGGTGGATGTTCTCCTCGGTCCAGGCCGGTCCGTCCTTGCCGAAGGCGGCGCGCATGCGCGGCGCGGCGAAGGTCAGGAAGGCGTCGCTGCGGCAGGCCTGCATCTCCATCAGCAACGACTGGCTCTCGTGCAGGGTCATACCACGCGCATTGCCGACCGGCTGGCGGCGCCAGGCCCTGGGCAGACCGGCCTCGTAGAGACCGTGGCCGGTCTCGTGCAGCACGCCCATCAGGGCGCGCGCGAAGTCGGTCTCGTCGTAGCGCGTGGTGATGCGCACATCGTCGGCCGTGCCGCCGGTGAAGGGATGTTCCGACACGTCGAGGCGGCCGTGGTGGAAGTCGAAGCCGATGCGGCGGATCAGTTCCTCGCCCAGCCGGCGCTGTGCCGCCACGGGAAACGGACCCTCGAGCGGCAGCGGTCCGGGCTGGCTCTTCTGCCTCTCCAGCACGCGGCCCAGCAGCTCGGGCAGAAACCCGCGCAGCTCGGTGAACAGACCGTCGATGCGCGCCGAGAGTCCACCCGGCTCGAACTCGTCGAGCAGCGCGTCGTAGAGCGAGGTGCCAAGCGCGGCCGCCTTGGCTTCGCCGACGCGGCGCATGATGTTCAACACCTCGGAGAGCGTCGGCAGCAACGCCTTGAAGTCGGCATTCTTCCTGGCCGACCGCCAGGCCAGCTCGCAGGCCGAGCAGGCCCGCGTGCGCGCTTCGACGAGATCGGACGGCAGCGCGCTCGCGTGCACCCATGACCGACGCATCTCGCGCAGGTTGGCCGCCTGCCAGGGGTCGAGCGAGGCCCCACCCTCCTCGGCGCGCGACAGGAGATCGGGCATCTCGGGCGCGGCAATGATCTCGTGGGCAATGACGCCCAGGGTCGCGAGCTGGTCGGCGCGATCCTCGCTGGCTCCGTCCGGCATCATGGTCGAGCGGTCCCAGTTCAGGATCGCCGAGGCGCGGCCGAGGGCGCTCAGCCGCGCGAAGCGGCGCTCCAGCTCGGCATAGGGATCGTTGGCGATCATTGGCCCTTCCTGCGACCGTTGATCTCGAGGCGCCCGTTCTCCCAGTGATAGGCGAGATAGACGCCAGCCAGTGCGAGAGCGATCAGGAACCAAGTGATGGCGTACTGGAGGTGGTCGTTGGGAATGTCGAGCCGCGTCTGCCCGCCCACCGGCACGCCGCCGGGATTGGGCGTGGCATCGGCTTCGAGGAAGAACGAGTCGAGCTTGGGATCCGGCGCCGCCCCCGCCATCTTGCGCATCAGCGGCACATCGGCCTGGAACCACACATTCTTCTCGGGCACGTTCTCCGGCGCGAAGCGCGCCCTGATCTGGGAGCGGCGGACGATGCCGGTCAATTCGACCTTGCCTGCCGGCTGCACCGCAGCCTGGGTCGCGGCATTGCGATCGGGCACCCAGCCGCGATCGAACAGGACGATGCGGCCGTCGTCGGTCTTGAACGGCACGATGACCTGCAGGCCGACCTTGTTTTTCAGGCTGCGCGCGGCCAGGAAGAATTCCTTGCCGTGCTCGAAGGTGCCGACGACCTTCACGCGCCCGTACTCATGGCGCAGCGGCACGCCGCTCAGCAGCTGGTCGAGCGTCATCGGCGGTGCCGCCTGGTTGGTGGCGATGCGATCGAGGATGTCGCGTTTCCATTCGCGGCGCTCCATCTGCCAGATACCGAGCCCCAGCGAGAGCACCAGGATCGGCAGCGAGACGAGCGTGGGCCAGAAAGCAGGCCTCAGCCGGATCATAGGGTCTCCTCTATTCGTCGAGTTCAGTCGTGCGATGGACGAACTGCTGGGCAACCAGCAGCGCCTTGAGGAAGCGCAACATCCATACGGCCAGCGCGAAGGTGAGCGGCAGCCAGATCGCCACATGCAGCCACCACGGCGGCTCGAAGCGGAACTCGACCCAGAAGACGAGTATCATGATTATGGCGCCGAGCCCGAGGATGACGAACACCGCCGGCCCATCGCCCGCATCGTTGCCGCGCAGGTCGAGCCCGCAGGAATCGCAGCGATCGACCACGGTCAGCAGGCCGGTGAACAACCGTCCCTTCCCGCAGCGTGGGCAGGCGCCGCGCAGGGCGACATCGAACGGCGATTGGCGAGGCCAGTCAGACAAGCGCGTCTCCCCAAAAACGAACCGCCGGGGAGCACCCGGCGGTTCCAAGATAGCCTGTATGCCCGCGTCAGTGCAGGGCGATCGGCGCCTTGCCGGCGCCCCACCAGTAGATGCAGAAGAACAGGAACAGCCACACCACGTCGACGAAGTGCCAGTACCAGGCGGCGGCCTCGAAGCCGAAATGCTGCTTGGGCTTGAACTGGCCCTTCGCGGCGCGGATCAGGCAGACGATCAGGAAGATGGTGCCGACCAGCACGTGGAAGCCGTGGAAGCCCGTCGCCATGAAGAAGGTCGACGTGTAGATGTCCTGGCTGAACGTGAACGGCGCGTGGAGGTACTCGTAGGCTTGGACGCTGGTGAAGACCAGGCCGAGGAGCACGGTGCACAGCAGGCCGCGGACGGCGTCCTTCTGGTTGCCCTCGATGATGGAGTGATGCGCCCAGGTCGCCGTGGTGCCCGACAGCAGCAGGATCAGCGTATTCATCAGCGGCAGGTCGAACGGCGCGATGATGCTGATACCCTTCGGCGGCCAGATGCCGCCCGTGGCCTCGGTGCGGACCGGCTGGTTCGGTGCGCCCGGATAGAGAGACGCGTCGAAGAACGCCCAGAAGAAGGCCGCGAAGAACAGCACTTCCGAGGCGATGAACAGGATCATGCCGTAGCGCAGGCCGAGCTGGACCACCGCCGTGTGGTAGACGCGCGACTCGGCGATGACGTCGCTCCACCACCAGTACATGACGCCGATCACGAGCAGCAGGCCGGGGGCGAGCCCCCACCAGTGCACGGACTTCATGATGGCCCCGAAGCCCGGACCCAGCATCTCCGGATGCAGCGCGAAACCGAAACCGAGCGCCAGGATCAGGGCCGCGAGCGAGCCAAGCGCCGGCCACGGGCTGGGATCGACGAGATGATAGGGATGCTTGGGAGTACCGCCGGCCATGTTCATCCACCCTTTCCGATATCGTTGCCCGGCACGCTCCCGAGCAAGGTCCTGGCCCGTTCCGTCTTCGCCTCGAAGAATGTGTACGAGAGCGTGATGGTCCGGATGTTGTCGTAGCGCCGATCCTTGTCCAACTCGGGATCGACGAAGAAGACCACGGGCATGTCCACGGACTGCCCGGGCAGCAGCAACTGCTCGGTGAAGCAGAAGCACTGGAGCTTGTTGAACCACCCGCCTGCTGTTTCGGGGGTGACGTTGTAGGTCGAGGTGCCGACGGCCGCCCGCTGCGAGAGGTTGGTCACCCGGTAGTGGGCGAGGTGCTCCTCGCCCAGCCGGACCGTGACCTCGCGCTGCAGCGGCTGGAAGCGCCACGGCAGGGACGTGTCGACGTTGGAATCGAAGCGCACCTTGACCGTGCGGTCGAGGATCGGCCGGTCGCCGGCCTGCGCCACGACGGGCGTGCCGCCGAACCCGGTAGTGCGGCAGAACAGGTCGTAGAGCGGCGCCGAGGCGTAGGCGAAGCCGCCCATGCCGGCCGTCGTGAGGAACAGCCGTCGCGCCAGCTTCCTGTTCTTGGCCGCCGTGTCGGATGTGGCCCCGCTCATCCGTAACCGCCCATGCGCACGATGGTCAGCGCGAAGAAAACCACCACGAGCAGCACGAGGAAGCCCGCGATGAACAGGTTCTTGCCGCGCTGGCGGCGGTGCATGTCGGTATCGCCGGGGCGACGATCCTGGGCCATGGCCGCACTCATCCCGCGATCCGGCTCACGACCAGATCGACCGGCAAAGCGGCGAACAGGACGGCAAGATAGATCAGCGAATAACGGAACATCCGGCGCGCCGCGCCGAAGGAAGTCTCGTCGTCGGCGGTGCGCCACACGGCAATGGAATGGCCGATGAAGCCCAGGCTGAGCGCCAGCGCCACCGCACCGTAGATCCAGCCGACCGCGCCGAGCAGGGTCGGCGCCAGGGCGACCGGCAGGAGCAGCAGGGTGTAGACAACCATCTGGCGCTTGGTCTCGCGCGCGCCGGCCACCACCGGCATCATCGGCACGCCGGCGCGGCGATAGTCGTCGCTGCGATAGAGCGCGAGCGCCCAGAAGTGCGGCGGCGTCCAGAGGAAGACCAGCAGGAAGAGCGCGATGCCGACGGCGGAGACATCGCCGGTCGCGGCGGCCCAGCCGATCATCGGCGGGAAGGCGCCGGCGGCGCCGCCGATCACGATGTTCTGCGGCGTACGGCGCTTCAGCCAGATCGTATAGATGAACACGTAGAACAGGATCGCCGCCGCGAGCAGCGCGGCCGCCACCAGGTTCGTCGACACCGCCATCAGCAGCACCGAGAAGATCGACAGCAGGACGCCGAGGCCGAGCGCATCGTCCGGCGCGACACGCCCCGCCGGCAACGGGCGGTTGCGCGTGCGGGCCATCAGGGCGTCGAGGTCGCGCTCGTACCACATGTTGATGGCGCCGGCCGCGCCCGAACCCAGGGCAATCGCCAGCACGGCGAGCGCCGCCTTGAACGGATGAACGTGCGTCGGCGCGATCACCAGGCCGATCCAGCCGGTGAACACCACCAGCGACATCACGCGCGGCTTCAGAAGATCGATGTAGTCGCGCACGCGGGTGGGCGCGGCGACGCTCTCGATTCCGTCCGTAAAAGTATGCGCGGTGTCGCTCATGTGCCTTTCAAGGCGAAGGCGCCTTTCTGGGGCGCCTCCGCTCCGTTCCTAGTGATGCGCCGTCGGCGAGATGTGCGGCAGTTCCTCGAACGTGTGGAACGGCGGCGGCGAGTCGACCGTCCATTCCAGCGTCGTGGCGCCCTCTCCCCAGTAGTTGGCGCCAACCTTGCGGCCGTACAACAGCGTGCCGAAGACCACGAAAATCAGCCAGAAGATCGTCGCACCGAACGATAGGAACGCACCGATCGACGACAGGTAGTTCCAGTGCGACATGGCGTCGGGATAGTCGACATAGTGGCGCGGCATGCCGGCGAGACCCGAGAAGTGCATCGGGAAGAAGGTCAGGTTGACGGCGACGAAGGTCACCCAGAAGTGGATCTGGGCCGCCCATTCCGGATACTGCCGGCCCGACATCTTGCCGATCCAGTAGTAGAAGCCGGCGAACATGCCGAACACCGCACCGAGCGACAGCACGTAGTGGAAGTGCGCGATCACGTAGTAGGTGTTGTGCAGCGAGTAGTCGACGCCGGCATTGGCCAGGACGACGCCGGTGACGCCGCCGACGGTGAACAGGAAGATGAAGCCGATCGCCCACAGCATCGGGATGGTGAGGCGGATCGAGCCGCCCCACATGGTGGCGATCCACGAGAAGATCTTCACGCCGGTGGGGACGGCGATCACCATCGTGGCGGCGACGAAGTAGGCGCGTGTGTCGACGTCCAGGCCGACCGTGTACATGTGGTGCGCCCACACGACGAAGCCGACGACGCCGATCGCCACCATCGCATAGGCCATTCCGAGATAGCCGAAGATCGGCTTCTTC